>NZ_SZQJ01000036.1 GCF_013369335.1 Vibrio sp. JPW-9-11-11 | reverse complement strand
AATTTCATTTTCTATCCCTTATTTGTGTAAATGAAAATGTTCAATATGGAGAAAGAGAAACCGCTCAACTTCATTTTTAGAGCGAAATGAGCCGCGAACTTGATTCAATGCTCGAGCTCGATGTGATATTGCTGTTGTGCTTGAAACTTGAATATAACGTGGAAGAAGCTCTACTCTCGTTACAATTCAGTTCCTTAGGTAGGCGACAACCAACTGATGTGCGCTAACGTTCAATCCATACTTCCACTCGCCACGTATTGGCTCGCCCTGAGATTGAGTAGCGCCAGCCGCATTTGGCGATCAACCGTTCAGTAAGCTCCAAACCCAAGCCGAATCCCAGTTCGTCTGAAGCGCTTTGACTCTCATGGCTGTGATTAGAAATGATGAAGTGGGACTGGTGTTGCTCGATCAACACCTCACCATTGTCGGTGTGTTGAAAAGCATTGCGAATCAAGTTTGTCATCACAATACGACAGAGCCCCTCGGGTATTGCTATTTCGCAATTATCGGTTTTTATCTCCACCTGTACCGATTTGTCTTGAAGCAAATATTGTAGATCTGACTCAACCTGGCGAATGAGTTCACCAAATAGAGTTCGCTTTAAGGGTAAGGGTTTATCTTCATCGCGATTAAGCCATAGCAAAGTTTCCGTCAGATCCGTCATCGCACAGCTCGCTCGCTCTAAGCGCGATAACACATCAAGTTGCTTCTCGACATCCACCCCCTTATCGACCATTTTGCGCAACAATTCAGAATTAATACGCACGACCGATATTGGTGTTCGTAGTTCATGACTTGCGTAAGCCAAAAATCGCTCTTCGCGCAGCAGGCTCTCTTGAGCGGCTTGAAAGCTCGACTGAATGATCTCTGCCAGAGCGTTTAATTCCTGGTAATGAAAGTTGGGGATGGCTTCGTTACTCTGCTTGTTGTCTAAACCTTTTGCCCACTCCCCTAAGGCCTCAATCGGAGTCGTGATTTTTTTGTGTATAAGAAGCATTACCACAGCAAAAAATGCCACCGTTAACACTCCTGCCACTACTAGAAATAGAAACGGTGGAAGCTCGCTCTCTGGCTGTACACTCCCCTGACCATCAGGCTTGACCAGTAATGTAATGAAGCGAACTTTATCTTGCGTTTTCACTTTCATCACGAAGAAATCGACACTAGGAGACGAAAACAGCGAAAGTCCTCGGCTCTCTTTAAACAACTGATTAGGTGTCAGTTGGCTCTCATCTAAAGTATCTCGAACCAACTGAGGGAGGTCTTGCCAGCGTGAAGCAATTGTCAGCTCATTAATTTCGACTGCTTGTTGAAGCTCACCCAGAGGAATAGACGTCGCCTGCGCGCGCAAAAACTCGGCCATTGCCAGATCCATTCCCGAGGAGAAATGGTTAAGCGAGGTAATAGTCATGACACTGACACTTCCGATCCCTGAACCCAACATCGCCAGCAGGAAATATAATTGAATACTCGGTCTAATTTTCATTCGGCTCTCCAAGCTTTAGCGCAAAGCCATACCTAGGAACGGTATGAATGAGCTTGGTTTCAGCGTTACCATCAATGGCTTTTCGAAGGTTAAATAGATGGACTTTTAAACTATTAGTATCGGGCTGGTCATCCCCCCAAACGCAGTGCATTAACCTTTGACGAGATACCGGTTTCGGACTGGACCTCAATAGGCATTCAAGCAATTTGTAACCGATCGGTGAGACTTTAATCGTTTGGCCCCCACGCTTAACAAGTTTTTTATCAATATTAAGTTCAAGGTCTGCAACGGTTAACTTGGTGATTTGTCCACTTCTGCGTCTAGAAAGCGCCTGTACTCTAACGATTAGCTCTTGCATCGCAAATGGCTTAACGAGGTAATCATCCGTTCCCTTGGAAAACCCGGTGAGCTTATCTTCTACGGTATCACGAGCCGTTAGCATTAAAACTGGCACATCGATGCCTTGGGCGCGAATCCGCTCACATACCTCTAAACCACTCATTTTAGGAAGGTTAATGTCTAGAATAATGACATCGAAAAAGCTGCTTTCAACTTGCCTCAATCCTGAAACACCATTCGCCGCGAAGTCACATTGGATGCCTTCCATTTCAAGGTAATCAATAATTGAACGCGCGAGGTCAATATCGTCTTCGACTAGCAGTAGTTGCAAATTTTCAGACATAAAGTTTTTCTCCACTGGTATTCTTCGGCCTAGTTGCAAATCGAACGCTTGATGCCATCTAACCATTATATTCCATACAACCGTCTGCACTTTTTACTGGAAACAAACGTCGCTTCATCCTAAGTTTCAAGCTCACCACATCGCTTTGAATCATCAGCAGCGAAGGGGTCAACACTAAAGTAATCAACGTCGCAAATAGAATGCCATAGCCCAATGCCGCAGCAGCAGGTATCAGGAACTGGGCCTGCATCGAGGTTTCGCTGAGAAGAGGGGCCAATCCTGCGAACGTTGTTATAGAGGTTAGAAGCACCGCGCGCAGGCGACTTGTACAAGCGAGTTCAATGGCCTGTTGATTCGACAGCGACTTATCTTTCACGAGTTCATTAAAGCGTGATACCAAAAGTAAACTGTCGTTAACCACCACACCACTCAGCGCTAAAATACCGTTGAGCGACAAAAGGCTCAGAGTGAGATCGTTGAACCAGTGGCCTAAAATCGCACCAACCATACCAAAAGGGATCGCAACCATAATAAGCAGAGGTTGAACATAGGACTTAAGCGGTATCGCTAACAGAGCAAAAATGGCAAACATCGCTAACACAAACGTTGTTTGCATAGAATCGGTCGATTCCTTTTGTTGTTCAGCTTCACCGGTAAAACGGATGTCTACACTTGGGTAAGCCGCTTGCAAAGAGGGCACAACATTCCTTTGCAGGCCAGATACCAACTCATTGGAAGCGATAATCTTATGGTCGACACTGGCGCTAATGTAAGCAGCACGTTGATGATTAATTCGAGTAATTTCAGATTTCTGATAATCAGAGTACACATGCGCGACACTGGTTAAAGGGACGACGATACCGTCAGCAGTTCTTACTCTTAACGCTTGTACGTCTGCCAATGTCTGACGAGCATAATCTGGGTAACGGACCCGAACTTTCACTTCGTCACCACCGCGCTGGAAACGCTGAACGATATCCCCGCCGAAAGCCAGGAGGACTTGCTGGGCCAAGCTGGCCGCATCAAAACCGAGTGCCCGTCCCTGTTCATTGAGTTCAAATCGGTATTGTGGCTCTCCTACGTCAAGATTGTCATCGATACCACTCACACCTTCAATACTCTGAAGCTCTGCTTTAAGCTGATTGGCCACTTGTGTCAACGCCGCTTCGTCGTTCGATGTGAGTTCGACCTTAAATGCGTCAACCACTTCCATTTTGGACAGTATTTTTAGTTTTTTTACGCCCTCTATTTGTTTAGAGGTCGCTAACCAGTGAGCGGCAAAGTCTTCGGTACTAAAGTGGGCAGAAGGGCTAAGCTCAATAGTAATGGTTCCTGATTTGTCTTCATTCGCTAGGACTTGTAAGCTTGAAATCGCCGACTTGGCACCGCCAAACTGATTACGAAGTTCCTTGTCAACTTCGAGTGCGCTTTGCTCTAGCATCAACAGGTTCGCGTGTGTTTGACCGAAACTCGCATCATTGTGCATTCTTATATCCGCTGTGACGGTATCGCCAGCGATAGCTGGAAAAAAGGCAAACCGGACAGCATTGGTCATCGGCATTCCCATGACCAGTACAAACAGCGCTATAAATGCAAGTACGACCGCGTAGCGAAAATGAAGCGCTTGTTTGATGAGGCGAGTGTAAACGTGTTGATTGAACCACTCGAGGCTTCGGTCAGCCCTATATTGGATTTGAGCCCAAACATTGGCATTGTTACGACGACGAGTATCAATATGAGCTAAGTGCGCAGGCAGTATTAGCTTAGACTCTACTAACGAAAGCAGCAGACACACAGTCACCACCGAAGCGAACTGTGCGTACACCTGACCAAGTTTACCCTCTATCATCGCTATCGAAAGAAACGCCGCTACGGTCGTAAGGACCCCAAAGGTGGTAGGCGCAGCGACTTTTTGCGTGCCGATAATGGTACTTCTCACTGAATCACCTCGCTCTCGGCGAGTGGTGTATATACTTTCTCCGACAACTACGGCGTCATCAACGACTATGCCAAGCGCCATAATGAAGCCAAACGTAGTCATTTCATTGATAGTCAGCCCTAAATAACTATCAGTCATAAAATAGAGACTACCGCAGAACACGAATGGCAAACTCGCTGCGACCCAAAATGCGACTCTAATGTTCAGAAAAAGTGCTAGGACGATAAATACTAATCCTATTCCTGTGATCGCATTCTTTGCCAACAGCGACAAACGTTCAGTAATTAGGGTACTTTTGTCATACCAGGTTTCTAAATAAACACCTTGAGGAAGTTGGTTGCTTTGCTGCCATTGAGCAACGACCTGCTTGGCAGAATTGACCACAGCGACGACGTCACTATCCTGGCCCATCAAAATTTCAATGGCCATTGCATTTTGTTGGTTATAACGAGACAAAGTGAAAGTGTCTTCCTCGAAATCATCACTGATAGAAGCAATATCACCTAGTCTAATGAGACCACCGTCGTTGGTTGTCAACACTGGAATCGTTTTAAAATCTTCAAGTTGGTATGCCTGCTGAGCGACTTTGAGCCGTACCGCTTTCTCTTCGTTGCGCAAACTTGCCGAAATACTGGTTGATGACTCGGCATTAATCGCCTCGGCAACATTGCTCAACGTAAGGCCGTAAGCTTGGAGCTTGGTCTCGTCTATCTCTACCGCGATGATAGGATTAACTTTTGCCTTCAGCTCTAGATCACTGATGGTAGATTGGCTCAACAAATCCGACTTTAAGTCTTCGGCAAGAGTTTGTAACGTCGCTCGGTCTGTATCACCGTAAAGTTGCACCCACAGTGCGTGCGCTTGAATGCGTTGCTTCTCAATCACAGGATTATCTGCATTGAGTGGCCAATTATTGATGGCGTCTATCTCCGTTTTCACATCATTTAACAGCACATCCAGCTCATAACTCGTTTGCTTCTCGATGGTGATAACACTTCCTTGAGAGTCGGACACAGACGTAATGCGTTTAATGCCCGCAACCGTTTCCAACGCTTCTTCAATTTTTATCGCGATCCCCTCTTCAGCTTGAATCGGGTCGCCACTTTCATAATTGACAGACACCGTAATGCTATCAGGTACCTGACTTGGAAAAGCTTCCTTGCGCAAATCGTTAAATGAAAACAGGCCAATGATAATGACACAAAACATCAATAAGTTAGCTGCCACTGAGTTGCGGGTAAACCATGCAATGACTCCGTGGTCGCGTTTATAATCTGACACCTTCACGCTCGCTCTTGTTTAGTGTGTGTTTAACCTTATTGGTTGCTATTGATGGCGAACTCACTTCGCCATAAGGAGTCACTTTCATTCCCACTTTAAAGCTATTTAATGGGCGCTTAACCACTTGAGCTTGCTCGTGGTTTTCTAGAGGCTTTATATAGATGTGCTCTCGGTATTCAAAAACCTTATCCGCCGCCGCCTTTTTCAATAATCCCTGTTCGTCTACCAGCCATACTTCCCCTTGCTGAGAGAGCGCAGATGCAGGAAGTTGCCAGAGATCGTCCACTTCGGCACCTTGTATCGTCGCCCGAACAAATGTCCCGGGAAACAGGGGAAAGTCTTGTTGCAAAGGAGCATCAATAACAAGTACGAGCGACCGTTGGCGTGTCTTTTGTTCCACGTACTGATAGCCTCTCTCGACTGAAGCGCGCCATTGGTGACTGCCCGTCATATCCGTTACTTCAGCGTGCCAACTATTTGCACTCGATAGACGGGGTAAATTTAGCCACTGTTGCTCAGAGAGCGGGATTTCAATTTCCACACGATCAGTACTGTATAACGTCGCCACTTGATCCCCTGAATTTATATAGCTACCTGGCTGTACTTCTCGGCGAATAACCACGCAATCAAACGGTGCGCGAATTTCCGTTTTTTCAAGGTCGTCTTTCGCTTTTGCTAAGGATTTTCGCGCTTTCTCCAACTTAGCTTTCGCGCTCGCGACCTGTGGCTCTCTGAGTACTAATGGCGAATCAGGCTGCCCCTCCAATCCAGAGCGCTCCCACTCTGAACGAGCTTGGGCACTTTGACGAAGCTCTTCTAATAATTCTTGCTGCGCTTGCTCTAAATCGTATTTTGCAGATGCGACCGCTTGCTCATAAGCGATAGAGTTAAGTCTCAAAAGCAGCTCGCCTTTTTTAAGCGTCTTGCCCTCCTCAAACTCAGTCGAAATTGATTCCACTCGTCCGCTTACCTGCGATGAATAGTTAAGTTGAAAGCGTGAGCGCGTTTCGCCATACCCCGTCACTTGTGCCTGATATCGGTCAGCGGCAACATGCTTGACTTCAACTTGAGGATAATTTGCTGGCTCACTCAAGTGGTCAGGCTCATCCGCTTTATGGTCATTTATAGCGCTAGCTAGAGCAATCTGAGTCGAGTTATATCCCAAAGCCGCCAAAATTAAGCCAGCGGACACAAAGGTAACGGCAACGATGAGGATTTTTTTGTTGAAGATATTAGTCATGATTTGACTCTCTTAATACTCTTTCTTTCTACACCTAAGCCAAGCGCTAAAGCCAAATCAATCCGATTCAGTAAACGTTGATAGGTTGTCTTGGCCAGATCCGATTCGATATCGTAGGCTTGTCGCTGAACTGTCAATAAATCAAGAATGTCCACCAGCCCTTGACGGTATTTTTGTTGATAACTATCGATACTGCGTGTCGCGCTAATCAAAGCACCATGCAGATACGCCTGTTGCTCTGCTAATGCGCTCTCTTGTTCGATAGCGGTCTCTACTTCATAGACAGCGTTAAGTAACACCTGTTGATAAGCCCAATAACTACGCTCAGTGTTTAACCTAGCGATCTCTTCTTGTGCTTTTAATTTGCCACCTTGGAAAAGCGGCGCCGTCATCGAGCCAAGTAAGCTCCAAACTGGGTTGGTAAATAACGCTTCACTTGGTGTGGTAGCCATGTCTTGTAACGTGGTAGAAAGAACAAAAGAGGGCAACATCGCTTTATACGCGGCCTCTGCAGTCAAACTTTTTTCTTCAATGCTCAGGAACGCTTCCTTCAAATCAGGTCGACCGGATAAATTCTGTACACCGATAGTTTCCAAAGGATTCAGCACTTGTGGGAAGTGGCTGACATCAAGCTGCATGAACTCATTTGGGCTCCACTCGCCAGTAAGCAAAATAAGTGCTCTCCGGCTTTGGTTCATCTGTTGGCGGTACTGAGCGACTCGAGCTCGAATCGACAAGGTGGTCGATTTTGCGTTATCAAGCTCTTCTAACGTGCCTAACCCTTGCTGATACCGCTGCAGTACGAGCAGTTCATTATTTTCCAGAATAGCGAGACGTCTCCGCTCAATATCAAATAGCTGCTGGTTAACACTGATTTCGAGCCACCCACGCATAACATTGGCCGCTAAAAGATTGGTCGCACTCTCAAAATTGGCTG
The DNA here is from genome assembly GCF_013369335.1 of Vibrio sp. JPW-9-11-11. GTDB lineage: Bacteria > Pseudomonadota > Gammaproteobacteria > Enterobacterales > Vibrionaceae > Vibrio. The sequence continues at coordinate 736,430 of NZ_SZQJ01000036.1, read as the reverse complement.
CCGTTGCCATTAGCTGTTTGTCCGAAGCTGCGGCTTTATCTCCCAACCGTCGCCACAGATCTAACTCCCAACTAACGTTGAGGTTTGATTTGTACGTGTCATCACTGTTTTGTTGGTATTGTGCTAAAAACTCAGTATCAACGTGGGGCAATTGCTCAGAAAAGCTAACGTCAGACTGAGCGTAAGCGATTTGCAATGCCACGAGGGTTTGCCGCAAATCTGGGTTGTTGGCTAATGCTAAAGATAAATATCGTTCGAGCTGAGGATGGCTGACCAAATCCGTTAAGTAACTGTTTTTTTGAACCTCTTGGCCGGTGGTGGATAGCTGATACTGCTCGACCAACTGGGATATAGACTCGGTTTGGTATTGTTCGGCCTTCGCAACAAAGTCGACGTCGTTGTTCGATAGACAGCCACTAAGGCATATTATCAACGTTGCTATCGCTGTATATCGGTACATCATTCCCACTTACTTCCAATAAATTAGCGCTATACTAATTTGTTAAGGGTTAAGTAAGGGTTAACAAACCCCAATAGTGATGGGCAAAAATACTCGTAGACAAACTACAATTAAAGTTACAAACAGGTCACAGCCAACCGTGCAAGGAGAATGGGATGCATCGATTTATCGTTATAGCCCTTTGTTTTCTCTCAATACAAGTTTGGGGCAATCCCACAACCATTAAATTAACCAACGGTGAGTGGCCTCCTTACTTATCTAAATCTTTGCCAAATGGAGGACCATCGTCGCAAGTCATTGTCGAAGCTTTTAAATTACAAGGAATAGAAGTGGTTTGGGGGTGGTACCCATGGCAACGCTCATACATCCTAGCCGAAGAAGGGGAATACGATGGCACAGTGATCTGGTCCGAAAACGCCAAACGCCAGGCGGCCTTTATGTATACGTCTCCAGTACTTGAAGAACGACGAGTCCTTTTCCACTTAAAGGAAACCCCCTTTAGCTGGAATAGTGTAGCTGACCTAAGTCAGTACGAAATCGGCGGGACGATTGGTTATGAATATTCACAAGACTTTCAAGATGCTGAAAATAGTGGCTTAATTCAAGTCAGGCGAATTCCCGATGAAGGCAATAACTTCAAAAAGCTGCTGGCGAAACGCATCGACTTAGTTGTCGCCACAGAAAATGTCGGATATTCACTGATCAATACAGAGCTGTCTGCTGACCAAGCGGCTCAAATTACACATGCGAGCAAGCCCATTGACGTGCAGAAATGGAGCGTTTTAATCTCTAACAATTGCCCACATCAACAGTATTATGTCGACCAGTTTAATATCGGTTTTGCAAAACTTGTCTCTTCAGGGCGATACGACGAGATTATGAGTGGCGTGAAATAAACTCACCCATCGACTATTGCAACCAACAACAACGCCATAAAGTCTCAAGTCACCCCCAAGAAGGCTCGGTTTTTGGCGTTCAAATTGAGCTCTGCATAAACCATTCTCGATATAACTCAGGCTTACTTAGTCCACATGCTTCGGTCACTAAAGCAAGACGAGTAATAAGTACCGAAGGCCATTGAGCAAAGGCCGCCTGAATGATGACCACTTCAGCGAATTCTTCAAAAGCTTGAAGCACGTTGCTGGCATACACTTTGGCCAAAAATAGCCATCGCTTATCTGAAAAGTGTCAATAGCATTAAAACGCAACGCAAATGACTAAATATGTGTTGAAACTCCAATTTTTCGACCCTCAAACAAAAAACCGCGTGAGTTCGATGTCTGAAACGTGTTTACTAACAAACCTGTAGATTTGAATCAAGGTCACAACCTACACCTCAAATCGTCGATTATGTAAACAAAAACGTTGCAAGGCGAACGGCACACACCATGAACATATTAGTTTGCGATGATTCGATTATCGCTCGCAAATCCATCATTGGCAGAATCGAACCGTCAGCGAATCTTGTTATTCACCAAGCAGAAGATGGCCAACAAGCACTCGATATTATGGCCGATTGCGACATCGATGTTTTGTTTCTCGATTTGACCATGCCTGTCATGGATGGGTTTGAGGTCCTTGCCGCGCTGCCCGTCAACCACTACCCTACTGACGTCATTGTTGTTTCAGGCGATATTCAAGCCGCGGCAAAGTCACGTTGCTCCGATATGGGCGCGGCAGATTTCATCGAAAAACCATTTGCCACCTCTGACTTAGTGGGCTTATTTCATAAATACCACATTCCTCTGCGCAACAATGAAGTCTCTCTATCTCACAAGCAATCGAACCGAGTCGATTTAGTCGCAGCGATTCGGGAAATGAGTAATATTGCGCTAGGCTCTAGCGCTGCGTTGATCTCACAACAGGTAGGGCGTTTTATCGAAATGCCACTACCGAATGTCGCCTCTTTACATCAATCCGAACTTAAAATGACGTTGCAAGATATTGTCAACAGTTCGGAATCTCGCGCGGTATCACAACGTTTTGTTGGCCATGGGATCAACGGCGAAGCGCTAGTGTGTTTGCATGGTTCGGGGTTCGATAAACTGCACAACAACGACGACGGCGACCATTATCAATGCTCGACCAACGAGGTAATTTTAGATCTCGCGAACCTACTGGTGTCTTCCTTCTTAGGCTCATTTAGCAAACAACTCGACATCAATATTTCATTACGCCAGCCCATCGTACTCGAGACCGAAGCGCTGACCGCTTCCCTCAACTCGAATCGCTTTCTCGCAGATTACGAGCAAGATATCTTCACCATTGAGTTCGTTTATCGGGCTGAAAACATAGATGTGGCTTGCGATATCGTCTTTCTCATGGACAACGATTCACTCGGGGCTATCAAAGGAATATTGGAGAGCGTGTTATGAACAATATGGATATTGGCGATCTACATTGGGCGATGCAAATTCTCGGCGACTTAGACGCTGGGCTCATCGTTTTAGATAGAGAGTATAACGTCTGTGTTTGGAATGCGTTTATGCAATCGTACAGCGGCATTCCAGCCGACCAAATTATCGGCAAGAACTTGTTTGCCGTGGTCAATGACTTACCTCAAACTTGGTTAAGGCGCAAAGTCGATACGGCGTTTAGCCTAAATAGTCGCGGCTTTTCCTGTTGGGAAGACAGGCCTTATCTGTTCAAATTCAAAAATTTTAGCCCGATTTCCAACAGCTTGAGCGAGATGCGCCAGAACATTAATTTTTCACCGCTCACGTCCGTCAATGGTGAGGTTTCACATGTCAGTATCATCATTAATGACGTCAGCGACATCGCGAAAAACAAAATTCACTTACTCGACTCAAACCAGAAGCTATCGGATTTAAGCCGTACAGACGGCCTAACAAAACTGTTCAACCGTAGCCATTGGGAAAGTTGTTTGCGGCAAGAATATGAGCAGAGTCGCCTGCAAGGCTATACTTCTTCTCTGGTTATCTTTGATATCGACCATTTCAAACGTGTCAATGATACATACGGACATACGGTGGGTGATGAGGTTATTCGTCACGCCGCGGCGGCTCTGAAGAAAGCCTCTCGTAGCTCTGATATTTGCGGCCGCTACGGCGGCGAAGAGTTCACCGTTATTTTACCGGGCACCTGCGCCGATCAAGCGCTCTATTTTACCGAGCGTCTGCGCAAACGTATTGAACAGTCGGTGGTAAATAGCGATCCTCATGAGGTGAGATACACCATCAGTCTTGGCGTATGTGAAATCTCAGACCATCAAACATGTCATATGACTTGGCTAGAGCACGCCGACAAATCACTTTACTATTCAAAACAGTCAGGCCGCAATCGCTCAACCGTATTTGACCCAGCGTTTGTTCGATGACGACTTGCACACTCTAAAGCTCAGCGCATCAGTTTCCCGGGCGTTATCGCAGCAATGGCTCTAAACTCTCTGGTCATATGGGCTTGATCGCTAAATCCAAACCGCTGCGCGACGTCTACCAGTTCCGCCTGACGATTGTTGCGCAGATAGTCGAGCGCATTTCTGACCCTAAGAATGCGTTGATATTGCTTTGGCGTCATTTCTATCCATTGTTTAAACTGACGTTCTATTTGTCTTTGACTCAGTGAAACTTGTCCATCTAACTCTCCCGGAGCCATGTCTTGATTAATACAGTCCAGCGCTCGCTGCAGCGAAACTGGGATGATGTTCGAGAAATCAACATGCTCATCAACCCAACGATTTATCGTCTCAACCCGTTTGTTGTTGTCTGATGGCTGCTTGAGTTCGCAATACAAGTCATAGAAATGATAGAGAGAGTCGTTGCTAGGCGACAATAACGTGGGCTCATCATACAGACGCCCTAACACGCCGTAACTGATCGCGGGATGAAAACGTATGCCCGCCAACTGCGCCTCTGCTGATAAGCTGATACGTTGAGAAACTCGTTCCACAGGTAAAAGTACTACACCGTGAGGAATGGGGTTACCCGATATCTTCACCTCTCCATGAAGGTGAAAGACAATACCACTCGCTGCATCCGAATACAGCGATTTAACGATCGGCTCGCGCTGCGACTTTGCAACAGACGCCGACCATATCCCTTGGACGTAAGTATTCAGTCGTCCCGCTGGTCGGGACAACTGAAAGTGAAACGTCGAATCAGGTGGTCTATTGTGGCTTATAGCTGCCTACCTCAGGTTTGAATGTTTTTGCAATACGATTCCAACTATTGATCGCGTTGATTGCAATGGTCAAGTCCACCAGTGTTTTCTCACCAAAGGCTTCCACGACACGTTGATAGCACTGGTCATCGACAGGGTTGCCATAGGTTAAATGCTCAGCCCATTCTAGAGCCACTGTTTCGATATGAGTGTATAACGGCATATCACGCCAAGCACTCAGACCTAACAAACGCTCAAACTTTTCCCCTTTGTTTAGGGCGTCTTTACTGTGCATATCGATACAGAAAGCGCATTGGTTGATCTGTGATACTCGAAGTTTGACCAGTTCCCACAGCGCGACGTTTACCACTTCTGACGCCGCAAATTGTTGATGCAAATAGCTCTCTTGCTCCATCAAAATTTGAACGGCGCTTGGGGCTAATCCAAAATAATTGGCTCGTTTCGTCATCGGTTATCTCCTTAGTAAGTTGTCGAGGTTTAAGATAATCGATAGTGAAACTTGGGTATTGAACGTTTTCGACATCAGCGCAACGATTTCAGAGTCCCGAAATGTGAGTAACCTGCAGTTGTCGACAATGGACGAAACATATCGCCATGCCCTCTATCTAGTCTCATTCTGGCTATGTTTACCACTGATTTATATGTCAATAGACATGCTTAAAAAATGCAAACATATTCGTGGCGATTGTCTTGACTTGCTACTAAGCTAAATGTATTCACACAATTAACGGAGGGTTTATTGGTATGGAAAAACTGTTTTCGTCTGCTCTAAAAATACAGCAGAGAACCAGAGTCACGAGTCTCTTTGCCCGTAACGGATACAAAATCGCAATGACAGACTTTGATGATATGGTTTTTGAAAAGTCAGGCACCAAGATCAACGTTCACTTTGACCGAGCCTCAAACGCCGAATCGATCTCTGTGCTAGGAAACGGCTTAAAATAATCTCTTAAATCAAGTGCTACAAACGGTATGATGCTGACAAGATACATGCTTGTCAGCTGAAGCCACCAACCAGTTCGCTCACTATTGGTTTGGGTGTCACTACTTTCTAATGTAAAACGTTGTTGAATATTGAGTGATTTAGGGGGTAATGTACTTGCATGACTTAGTAGGTTTATCGCAAATCTTCGCCATGAAGCGATAATGAATGTTACTGGCCTGTTCGTAAACACTCATACAAGTTCATGTGTAGTCCTGTCAAAAGTCCTCTGCGCCCAGCCCATACTACGTGAACTAGCTTTTAATCACCTTGGCAATTTTCGCTAGTAGTATCTCCGCCTTAGTCGGTTTGACGACGTAGTCAACTGCACCAAGGCTAATACTGGATTGAATAATATCTTTGTCTGAATGACTGGTTAGCATAATGGCTGGGATGCCATTCAGGCTCTCTACTTTTTTTACCGCTTCAAGCGTTGCAAGACCGTCCATAATAGGCATGTCGATATCGAGTAGCAAGAGTGACGGTCGCATCACTTTAGCTTTCATAATGGCCTCTACCCCATTGCTGGCAACCTCTACTTTGTAACCTCTTGGTTCTAAGATGGAAGTAATAATTTTCAACATGACTGGTTGATCATCCGCTACAACAATTAGAGGGCCTTTGGTGACCAATTTTGGTTTGGCTGATTCAAGTGATTCCGACACTCGATTTAGCATAGCAACGCTATTATTTTTGTATCGTTCAATATCGTCTCTAAAGTCTTGCAACGAGAAGCGACTCAGTGCGTCTTTTTGTACAGAATCAGGCATCGAACGTAAAATGTTGGTAAATGCTTTTTCCCATTCTCCTTTAGGGATATGCGCGAGTAAACTATTGAGTTGCTCGGTCACTTGGTCAAACTCCTGAGTATGACTTTGCGAAGAATCAGCTACCTCACTTTGTAGACAATGAATGGATTCAAGACTATTCGAAATGCTTGCTTCCATTTCTGAGTTATCTTTTTCCGCCTCTTGAAGATGAACTTGAGTCATTAAATGTTGTGCCAATCGACGAAGAGTTAATACAACTTTGTTAGTGTCATAGATGGGTTTGAATGTTTCGTAGCTATAAAAAACATCCTCTACACACAAGTCGTAAGCTTGGTGACGAAAAGTTTTATTGCACATCAGGATATCTTGCTTGGGAACACGACTTCTATGCTGCAATGCCTGATGTCCATGGAGCAACCTAGCTAGTTTTTCTGCTTCACTCGGCGAGTCAAAGGCGTAAATCGAAATAATACTGACATGGTCTTCTTTTAGAGTCTCTATAAACCGCGCCTGTTCTCTTTCAATGTCGATTGAATACACGCTATCGAACAAAATCGAAACCACGGGCTCAACCATGTCTAATATCTCTTTGGTATTATAAAAAATATAGACACTCGTTTTTGATATAGTCATTCCAACTCCTAACCATAACAGCTAAAGACACTTAGCGTCCTTAATTGCTCCCATTACTGTCGTGTCTAGCTTCCCTTGATAGCCATGCTTTTTGTATCCGATTGCGGCTTTTATACCCGCTTCGTCAAAGCCGCCTGCTATTTTCGAAATACACATTTCTACTTGACTAGTTGATAGATCTGCCACCAATAGCGTGAATATTTCATCGCTCAACCTCGCGACATAACAGTCCTCCGACATCGCCATTTTTATAATTGAAGCAACCAGAGCATACATATGGTTCTGTTTTCTATGCGGAGGCTCGATGCGTGCAACATCTAGCGCGATTATGTGTATCTGGGCTCCCGTCGCTTGGATGTTGCTTTGTTCTTTTTCTAGATATACTGACCAGCCCAAGCGATTTAAAAAGCCGGTTTGACTGTCTTTCAACTGTTCAGGTAAAAAGTCAATCTGTCTTCGAGTTAACGTAATGTTCTGCAATTCTAGTTGTAGCAAACTAGATAGGAGCTTTGATATCAGCTCGACGGTGTCTTGGCCATCAACAGGAATACGGGTCGTTGGGGTAGGATCAATAGCGCAAAGAGTGCCAAACAGATCGCCATTGGGATAACATACCGGTATACCGACATATGCTCGAATCGGCTGTTGACTATATATAGGAGCATTTTTGTAAACCTCGACATGATTGACATCTGCAACCCACCGTGGCCCTTGCCCTTTAACCATGCGGCTGCATATTGAGTCACTCCAACTCAAAACTGACATTTCGTCAATTTGATATCCCTCTCCTTCTATCTGTAAAATCACCCATTCGTCATCATTTTTACGTGTCATCATCCAAGCGCCGAAGCCATATTTATGACTCAAATAGCGTAAAGTACTGCGGCTCGCCTCAGCAAAGCTAGTGAATGGAACCTGATCTGTAATATTGATATTTAACAAACTGATTTCCTTCTTCTACGCTAAATTATTTTTGCTTGTTCCAACTCGCGCTGAATTTTTCTCATCATCTGAGCAACATCCTTTAATGCTTTATCAACCAGTTCAAAGTCTTGGTTGTTGTTTTCAATTGTGCGAAAAAGGTCACTTAAAGATAAAGCACCGCTAGAGGAGGATGCACCTTTAGCACCATGAGCGAGGCTCTTTATCTGAGTATAATCATTGTCTTTTAACGCAAGACCCAACTTTTCTACGTCTTGCGATACACTTTGCCAAAACATCGATAGCACTGCTCGGCTCATTTCTTCATCATCACTTCCAATTACTTCCCTTAAATGCTTCCTATCAATTAGATTTTCTATTTCAAACGTTCCTGCGGAAGCATCATGACTCGGTTTTGTATCGTCAATCTCTCTAACCCGCACAGCCTTGCCTCTTAAACGAAAGGCGAGAACCTTTCTTAAGGTTGCAAGTTCTACTGGTTTAGAGATGTAGTCATCCATTCCGGCTTCCAAACAGTGCTCTGCTTCTCCAACCAGTGCATTGGCCGTGATAGCGATGATTAAACTGCGCTCCATGTTTTGTTCAGACTCTATTCGGCGTATTTCAGAAGTTAGCTCAAAGCCATCCATTTCTGGCATATGGCAGTCTGTAAGGACTAAGTCATAAGAGTTTTCGGTCCACATAGATAGCGCGTCGCGACCATTCTCAGCCATATCAAAACGGTAACCTAACTTAGTCAACTGCTGCGTTAATACCATTTGGTTGGTAGGCTGGTCCTCAGCACACAAAATTCGAATAGACTGATTGGCCTCATCACTTATCAAGCTTTGATTGGCTTCATCATCAATTAGGTTGTCATTCCAATCAAAGTCAGGGCTCTCTTGAGCGGTTAATATCGCCAACCCTAGAACCAACTCACTCACTTTTAATGGTCGCGTACCCACAAAATAGCGGTCAGGAGCGTTATAACCACTGCTTCCTGAAGGGTTTTCATTGAGTATTAAAGTTCGCACTGACTTGACGTCGCTAACACCAACATCGGTGATTAAAACGGTCTTACTCTGATCACGTTGTTTTCCCGCGTAAGGCTCTGAAGTGATAGCAAAAAAGTTTAGATCACCTAGCACCACTCGGCAGACTTCTTCCAAGGTGGCATCGCTAATGCTGAGCACTAATGTAATGGTCGAAAAGTCAAAACGTTCAAACAGTCTCTGCTCAGTACAGGCTTGCGCAGGCAGAGTAAACAAAAACTCACTCCCAATACCCAACTCGCTTTGTACTGCAATCTTTCCTCCCATTAACTCAACAAATGATTTAGTAATACTTAAACCTAAACCTGTACCACCATATTTACGCGTCGTCGAACTGTCAGCTTGAGTGAAAGGCTTAAAGAGTTTTAGCTGCTGTTCTTCAGTCATACCAACGCCGTTGTCCTTAACCATCACAGAAAACACCTGACTCTCAGTGTCGTATTGGACAACGAGCTTAACTAAGCCTCGTTGACCATCGGCTTGGCTAAACTTAACCGCATTTCCTAGAAGGTTAAGTAAGATTTGTCTTGTTCTGACGGGATCGATCAATACTTGTTCTGGCGAGTTACAATCGTAAACTAGATAGAGTTCAACGCCTTTCTGGTTGGCACTCAACCATAACGCCTCTAATGTTTTTTCAATCAAGTAAAGAGGGTTCACTTGGGTCAAATCGAGCTCCATTTGGCCCGACTCAATTTTCGAAAAATCCAAAATATCATTAATGATCTCGAGTAAAGAGAACGACGAATCTCGAATAGTGCTTACCATTCGGCTTTGTTCATGATCGAGTGAGGTCTCTTTCAAAAGATCTACCATCCCCACCACTCCATTCATCGGGGTACGGATTTCATGACTCATAGTCGCTAAAAAGCGGGATTTGGCTTCATTGGCTTGTTTGGCAGAGAGTGTTTCTTTTTCGAGCGCTGCAAGCGTCGCTCGCTCGTTAGAGATGTCAATATTAATACCAAACACAAAGCGCTTTTGAGATTCACTATCTAACACTATGTCCCCCGAACTTTTCACCCAATGAACGGAGTTGGTTGATTGATTGATAACTCGATATTCGGCGTTGAAGACTTGTTCTTCTTCAATCGCTTTGTGGAGATTGTTCATTACGCTTGCCCGATCTCTTGGGTGAACAAACAGCTCCCAATCGGACAATGTTAGTTGTGTGCCTGGTGCAACTCCGTGCAATAGATAAGTCCCATCGTCCCACCTAAGAATCTGCGTGTCTAGCGACAGAGACCAGTTAAAAACCCCACCAGCATCAGAGGCAAGACGCATACCTCGTAATAACTCATCGCGAGCAGCCTTGGCGGTTATCAACTCTTTTTCAATACGTTTGCGGTTTGAAATATCCTCTACAACAGAAACAAAATATTTAGGGACATCTGAGTCATCCGTTACTAAAGAAACGGAAATCGTGGCCCAGAATTCCTCACCTAATTTATTGATATATAATTTATCCGTGGTAAAAGAGCGCTGTTCAGTCTCAAGTACTTGCTTAACCATTCGCTGACTCTTTTCCCTATAATCAGCATGGGTAACATCCAGAAACGTTAGCTGCAGTAGTTCATGCTCTTCATACCCAAAAATTTCACACATCTTATCGTTTACTTCGATAAATTGTCCGCTAAGAGACACACGGCAAATACCTACAGCTGCTTGATTAAAAGCGGCTCGGTAAATCAATTCTCTCTCGCGGAGCTCTGCTTGTAGCTCTTGTTCCCTGAGCTTAGTTTCTTCTTGTAGTGTGATGTCCTTAACGACCCCAACAAAGACTTGCGAATCGCCTAGCCATGTCTCTCCGACCGAGACTTCGATTGGGAAAATACGACCAGTTTTATGCTGACCTTCTACTTTACGTGGCGTTCCAATTAGCTTTTTGTCGCCGGTCAGCAAATATTTGTTGATAAATCCATCGTGTATCTCAGCATAATGCGAAGGCATTAAGATACTGACATTTTCGCCGATCAGCTCTTCTCTAATACGACCAAATATAAGCTCAAGCGAGCGGTTAACATCGACAATAATACCTTTATTATCAATAACCACCGTCCCATCTAATGCCGTATCAAAAACCGTACGCAGACGACTTTCTGAATCTCTTGCTTCTTGGGTACGGCGCGCCACTTCATTCTCTAGCTTTATTTTGGCTTCATCTTCAGCACGTTTGAGTTCAGTGATGTCAGTCTGAACACCAATGTAATGGGTGAGTTCCCCATCATCACTAAAAACAGGATCTATTCTTAAATTGTTGTAAAAGAGTGTGCCATCTTTTTTATAATTACGCATAACCACTGAGCAGGATAGTTTGTTCTTTATTGCGTATCTCAGTTTTTCTATTTCAGGCTGCTCAACATCATGATTTTGTAAAAACCGACAGTTTCGCCCTATGACTTCGGCTTTTGGATAGCCAGTTAGCTCTTCAAACGCTTGATTCGTGAATATAATTGGTGCATCTGGCAATCGTACATCCGCGACGGTTATGCCAGTAGCCGTTGCGTCTATCGCCCGACTTTGTATCTCCAACTGAAATCTTTGCTCGTCGGTTTCTTTGGATAACTTTTCTCGGTCGATGACAATATCACGCAATTGCGTTAACTCTGACACCATATTAGCGATTTCATCACGTCCAGTGATCTTAGGTAACTCCACATCCTTTTTACCTAAAGCTAGGTGATTGATTGCTTTTGATAAGTCATTGAGTGGACGAGTAATTTGTTTTCCCAAAGCAAAAGCTACGACGATGATCATTGTCAATAAAAATGTAGCCAACAAAAAAGAGTTTCGAAATAGATCTTGTGATTGAGCAAACGCTTCTTCAACTTGGACACGTATCAAGACTGACCAACCTAACCCCCTGTAATCATACGCACCACTTGTGTGAGCAAATCCCGTTACTTGCTCCACTTGTTTTCTAAAATGTGTCGATATGTTCGAACCACTCAACCCTGCTACAGCTAGGCGCGCTCCTTCGACGCCATTCTGTGCTAGATTCAGGCGACTCAATACTTCGAAATCACGAGTGTAAATCGCCTCGTTTTGTCCTACGGGGTCGTAATCAACAATTATTCTGCCTTCGTCATCCAACACCGTTAACTCAGAGCTCACAAAACCACGATTAGAAAGGAGGTTATAGGTTTCAGCAACAATGCTCTCAACGGCACTAAAGTCAACGATATTTACCCATAACCCCGCAGGTTCACCGTACTTATCTAGGATCAAGCTAGCGAAAATCATATCGTACGAGCTTGGATTGTCGTCTATCAAGAATCGCCTTGGACCTATAACATAACTGCTTTTAGGCTTTTCTGGGTCCAGAGTTACTCCTGACATAGCCTGCTTGAACCAGTCACTACTTCGAATTTTCGAAGCATTAATCGGGAGAGTAGATAAGGTTTTACCATAGGCATTTTCTGTGTTGCTCGCGAGTATGTTCCCCTCTTTATCAAGAATGATAATCCGCCGATAGACTTTATAGTTTTGAACAAAATTATTTAGATTAGCCGCGGTTAAAGCACTGGTCGCCACATAATCAAGTCGCTCTTTGTCAATCACGCCAAGGGACATTGGAAACGCTTGTGCGTCGTGATAACGTTCAAATAAGTTACGTTCGATGAGCCTTATTAGCAGTGTCGCTTCCCGTTCTATATTCTTTAAGGTTGTTTCTTGAAGAATATCACGCCCCTTAGTAGAGACGATGGCAACAGCTGCTAGCATCAAGATCCCAAAGGCAAAAAACAACGATGGTAGCTTAATCGATAGTTTCATTCGCGCCCCTGTTTTGTACTATTGGAGTGCTGAATATATCGCACAATATGTGACAATTGGTCTGGTCGTGAGTATAGGTAACCTTGGGTAGCGTCACACTCCATCGAGCGCAGTAGGCTCTCTACATTGCGTGTCTCAACTCCCTCAGCGACGACTACCATCCCCATCGCTTTCGCCATTCGAATACTTTGCTCCAGAATAGCCCGAGATCGATTATTTTCGACACAATCTGAAACAAATCGCTTATCGACTTTAAGTTCATCGAAAGGTATCGAATGAAGCTGAGCTATCGAAGAGTAACCCGTTCCAAAATCGTCAATCGACAGCTTAAACTTAAGCATTTTTAGCCTTAAAAGCTGAGTGTCGATAATGGTTTGATCATGAGTTAGCGCAGTTTCTGTCAGCTCGCAGGTTATTTGATCTTGTGGTATGTGATACTCGATTGCAGTCTGGTTTAGCCACCGAGGAAATGCCGAGTCTTCCAAAACCTTAGCAGAGATGTTGATCGCAATGTTTACCCCGGTTAAATGGTTGCGATAACGAACAAAGTCAGAGAAAGCTTCGCAAATTATAGTCTTTGTCAACAATTGAATGAGCTCATAATCGGCTTCTGCCACCGGTATAAAACTATCGGGAGGGATCAGTTTTCCATCTTCATTGAGGATGCGAGCTAGAACCTCTAATCCACTAATTTGGGAAGTCGATAAATCAATTTGAGGCTGAAAATAGGGTATTAAACTACCGTTTTCGATGTAGTGCTCGATAGAAGCACGGCTTAATACAGGTGGTGGGGCGTTATTAATTCTTGATATGGCTGATTGTTCTAACTGCTCAAATAACGCTTTGACTACCGGAAATGTGATCGGCTTTTTAAGACTTCCCAAGATATCTAGTTTGTATAATTGTGCTAGGTTAGAGGACGACGTTAAAATATCTTCTTCTTCCCCGCTGATCAAAATGACACTCCCCTTAAATTTGAGATCACCTAAGTACCTAAGCACCTCTAAACCATCTTCTACTGGCATGTTCAGGTCGCAAAAAATGATATCTATTTCATGCTCGTCGACTAACGCTTTCGCATCCTTGCCATTTTCCGCTTCTAGTACTCTGAGCAATTTCAAGTTTTGAATACAAAGTTTAAGAGCCTGTCTGACCACATGTTGGTCGTCAACAATCATAATCAACTTATCATCGTCAGTTATCTTCACATTCACCTCCACTGAACGCCCCATCCCTGAGTCTTCATGAGTCAAATCATTACTTGACGCTTTTGTCACCGACTCTATTGAGATTAGCTTAAAATTAAGTATGTGATAGTTTTCAATACCCTCTCTCTTGCAATGAGCTTCACAGCAAACACAAAAAGCCGTCACTTAATAGTGACGGCTTGTAAATGAAGTCCAACAGGAGGCTTTTCTATTCTTACCGCTCTTTGAACTTGTTAATGAATGAATTCGTCGACAGGTTTCTTAACCTTGCGGCACTATGATTAAGACTTTCAAATACGCTAGTCTGACAATAGATGAGAGAACAAGGGCTAACAGCTTGGCTCTGAAAAACGTCATTGATACTAGAGATACTAGAGTTAAGAAGAATGCCGTTTTTGCGGCTTAACGATTATGACGAGAATGGTCTCACCGACCATTGAACGTGCAGACTGAAGGAGAACTAATGATCGATCTATAGCGATGGAGCGTTCCTTGGTGCGCAAGGAAAAACGCACTTCTTTTGGGTATCCAAAGTTAACCCATTGAGTGGGAAAATAAAAACGAGAATAGTAGGTACAATTACGATTTCGAAAAATGTACATCGTGGCACCTTGTCGCATCAGTGCCTATTAGTATTTTCTAATGTTGGATGTAAATAATTGAATTTATTGGAGAATATCGAATGAGATTGGAGCGTACTGCGGGAATCGAACCCGCATCATCAGCTTGGAAGGCTGAGGTAATAGCCATTATACGAAGTACGCTTTGCGTCGAAGACCCAACTAATATGCCACATCTGACTGAAAAGAAAAGTCTTTTATGGCGATTTTAGTTCGACTGCTGAAGATATCACCACTTTCACCATCTACCGCTGATTTTATGTTCAACCTAGAGGAGATGAGAGTAGTTTTGCCCGGTGACACGGTCTTTACCCGCGAGCTTAGACTGATACATCAGCTTGTCCGCATCGGAAAGGGAAATCGACGGTTTGGCCTTTGAGTAGTAGGCACAACCTAAGCTAACGGTAACTGTACGAGTGTCGTCTTCTCGCAGGCCCAAGGTACGAACTTGAGCGCAGATCATCTGCGCCAACTCCATCACGTCTTGATAACTTTCGTCATTCACGATTACTGCAAACTCTTCACCGCCGATTCGACCAATATGATGTGGCTCGGATAACACGCTCTTAGCTGCTTGAGCAACATCTCGAATCACTCTGTCACCCACCTGATGGCCATGCTTATCATTGATTGACTTAAAGTCATCGATATCGAAGATCATTATCGCGATTTGGCCGTTACCGCTGAGGCGACGCTCTAACTCACTAACAAAATGCCGACGATTGCTCAGCTCGGTCAACTGGTCTGTCTCGGAAAGCGTTTTTAACTCTTTATTTGCCCTTTGGAGCTCCTGCGTTCTGGCCTTAACAGTTAAATTGAGCATTACAATATACCCCACACCAACGATTGCGATAAGCACAGCGGCAACCGGCAGTAGGTAATCGGGATAAACCGTGTTCACGTACATCCAGCGATTGAGTATCTTCTGCTTTTCCTCACTGCCTATGGCCGTCATGCCTTGGGTGATTTGCCGTTGTAACGCAAGATTGCCCTCGGCGACGGCCGGACGTAGTTCACCAGAATACAAATGACGCACACCGATAAAACGCTGCATTTGCTCTCTCGAACTCAATAAATAGAAATTCGCCACTTGAAGATCGGCGACAAACGCGTCGAGCTTGCCTTCGTAAGCCGCATCAATCATTTTTTGGTTGTTGGCGAAACTCACTAAGGATAGGTTGGGATAATGAAGGCGAGTGAATGACTCCTCGTAACCGCCAGCCACAACACCGACTTGATAGTCATGCTGACCCAATAAAAAGCGGTCAATGCTGGTGCCAATAAGGTCTTGGCTAATATACATCTGAGTATCGATATTCATTAACGCAGGACCGTAATCAAGAAAAGTGTCACGCTGCTCAGACCATAATAGACCCGCGTGAATATCGGCTTTGCCCTCTTTAACCGCTTCAAGGGACTCTTGCCAATCGGTAAGCAGGAACTCAACGTTGATCTGATACTTTTGACCGTAAGCTTTCCAGTAGTCGACCAAGATACCGTCAGGCTCGCCCTGACTGTTAATAAATGAAAATGGCTTCCACGCTTTGGAATTGGCGATCGTCAGCGTATTCGTCTTCTCGGCAAACGCACTCGCCGTTAACAAGCAAAATAGAATCAGTAATAACCGATACACAGGAACTCCAAACCTTTGTTTCAGGCGCTTTGCTCCCGAACCAATGCTCTACCATATAGAATAGTTATAGATGATACTGTGTTTCGTAATTGTAGTAGATACGCAATTATGAGACCTAGGTCTACTATCTATCTATGTTGTTCAGTTAATTGGTTTTAAATTGTTTCATATCGCTGTTTAGCTCATCAACTTGCGCTTGAACCTGGTTCGAGATTTGCGCCGACGACGCCGAAATATTGGCGACATCTTCAACCGAACCAATCACCTGTTCCATCAATACTTGAATTTCATCCGTTGCAGTCGATTGCTGTTTTGCTGAGCTAAGCAGATCTTGCATTTGTTGGTTGAGACGTTCGATTTGATTCGTTGTCGCACTTAATGTGCCATGCGCTTGCTGAGTATGATCCGCTCCTTCTTTCGCCAACCCTTTACTTTTGTCGATTTCACTCACAACCGCATGAGTAGACGACTGAATAGCGTTAACGATGTTGTTGATTTCAGTCGTAGACTCGGTGGTTCGGGTCGCCAATAAGCGCACTTCATCCGCCACTACAGCGAAACCTCGACCATACTCACCGGCGCGCGCGGCTTCTATTGCAGCGTTAAGAGCGAGAAGGTTGGTCTGCTCGGCGAGATTTTCAATCACCTCTGTCACTCTGCCGATCGCTTCACTCTCTTTACTCAGCTCGGCAACTTGTTCACTGGCTTTTTCTATCGTGGCATGAAGCGCATCCACGGTAGTTTTATTCAAATCTAAGGCTTGAGAGCCATGCTCTATCTGTGCTTTTGACTCAGCTAAAGTGGCGACTGATTGCTCGGCTTGCAGTGCATTGTCGCTCGCGGAGTGACTGACCTCAGTGACCTGCTGACCCACTAACGCCATCGTCGACTTCTGCCCCTCAACTTGAGACACAGCCTGATCACTGGCCTGTTGCAGTGACGCCATGCTGGCCCCCACATTGTGTGCTTTCTCACTCACCCCTTTGACGATATTGGCCAGTGCATCGTTCATTTGGTTGATGGAACGAGTTAAGCTGGCTAGCTCATCGCTTCCCTTAAGCTCTAATGCTGGTTGAGAAATATCGCCGTTCGCGATGGACTCGGCTCGTTTGGAAATAATGGCGACTCGCGAACCAATGTTTTTGCCCATAACATGGGCCGCGGTAAACGAAACGGCGACGACTAAAGCAATTGAAACAACCAGCAGGGACAAAACATAAGTGACGGAACTAAAAATCCCCTGACCACTTTGATCAGCGCGCTGTTGCTGTTGATTGATCACAGCGTCAAGCCCCGCGTTGAGCGACTCTACCGCTGGCACTAACTGGTTGGCCATTTTCTGATTGGCAATGTTCCAATCACGTGAAAACCGCAACTCAACCACTTGTTCTGCAAGTGGGAAATAGAGTTGCTGCATTTCTTTAAACAAGGACCATAAGCCTTGATCGCTATCTGACATCAACTCAATTTTTGATTCAATTTCCGCTACCGACTTATCGTGCGATTGCAAAAAATCTTGGTACTTGTCGAGATGGTCTTGCTTGCCATATAGAAGAAAGTCACGCATCGACGAGAGGGCGTTGGCTAGCGAAGTATAGCTATCGGCGTACAGGCGAAATAACCGTTTACGTTCGCCCCCGTCTTTATTTCCAGCTTCGTCGTTGATCAAACCTTGCAGTTGGTCTAACGCCACTTCAGCTATGGGTGCCGCTTCGTTTATAAATAGCGAATGGGCCGGCAGGTTTTCATCACTATGACTTAGCTCGGCAATCTCGCTGATTGAAGAGGTGACAACAGCCCAATCGGCCAATACTTGCTGATACTGCTGGGCGTCAATTAAAGCTTCTAAAGTAGGAAGGGCCGCCTCAACGCGTTCAATCGTTTGTTGCAAGTGGGTGCGATGAACGTCGCCACTTTGCTCATTCCCGCCTAATAACATGTAAGCACGAAGAGAAGAGACGCTCGCATGAACGGATTGCTGGATGGTGCGTGAGGCGTCGACCGTAGGCAAATCTTGATTGAGTAGCGACTGGGTATAGCTTTCAACGCTGGTTACACTGCGATAGATAAAAAATGCGGATGCGATAAAAAGTACTGCAAGCGACAAAAAACTCAGCTGTAACTTCCCTGATATCGTGAGTTTCATCCTTTAACTCCTGTATTGGTTTCTGCCGTTACTATAGCCCCTCGCAAAGCATTGTTAAATAAATGAATGTCAATTAGCTAAACTTTAGTCTTAGAGTCAGTAAGCAAAAAAAATCCCCGCACGGCGAGGATTCTCAATATTATGCGTGCTTACACACGGGTCGAAACCAGGTAATCGGTCAGTTCCTCGGTGGTCACAGTAGTGACATAGTGATTGTCTAGATAGAACGCAACTGAATCTTCCGTTTTCTCTCCGCGAAGTGATTGCTGAGTACCATCTAGATAGGAGATGTCCATTTGCATGGTAGTCTCGTCAATCTGTTGCAAGGTCGCGTGCTCAATGTTGCGGTTATTTGACAGGGGAACAGACTTAAGCGAATCGTCTAATTGGTCATTCACTTTGATGTAGTTTTTGGTTGGCGTGTCCACCACCGCAGGTGACTTACCTGAAATGGGGTTTGTCCCGGTCCAAAACTCAACCGTATTAAAGATGAATAAGTCCGCCGCACCCGCGATACCGTACACAGGAGAAAGTAGGATAAACATACCAGCGCGAGCGTTACGGTTGTCGACCACTTCTAAATTGAACTTCGACACTAAGCCCGTGGTCGCCATCTGCCCCATACAACCCGTTAATGTGGTTAACCCCAAACCAGCCACTACCGCCAGTTTTAATGCATTTGCTCTCATATCAATCTCCGCTTAGATTTAGATGGCGCGCATCCTACTCCTTAAACGGCTAAAAGCAACTCGCCAGCCAGTAGGTTTGACACGAACTTTACTTAGTTAAGCGGTTGTTATGATTAATTGTTTCTCGTTTAATTCAACGAATGAATGGTAGTCGTTCGTGGGCAACCTACCCTTTCAGACAAAGGCAACGTTTACAGGGCTTATTTGCTCACCTCAACGATAGGCGATAACTCGGCTCTCTACCCTTCATACAGTACTTGCCGTCAGCTGTAGTCGATTATCTCAAAACAACAAGATATTCATTCATAATTAATGATTAGTATTTCATTAATTGCTAAAAAACGTCGAAAATCCCCCATGTCACACTGCTCAATATCTAATCAGATAGTTTTATCTATAGCGCATCATGGCGGTATATCCGACCAATTTAATCAAGTTTATTATTGTTAATATTCCATTAATTCACATAAAACCAGTTAATAAGTTCAAAATGTAGCGTGTGAGTTAGTAAAAATTAGAATTGTTTGCTAGATCAAATTTTCGGTCAAAGATATTGCGCATGCATTAATAAAATGAATAATAGCAAACGTTACAGGAATGTAACAAAACACAGCATTATATAAATATTATTCATATAAACACCTATTCACAGGCAGGAAAAGCATGACAAAGCGTATATCGCTTGCCCTTTTGGCGAGCTTATTTGCAGGTAGCGCTGCGGCATCCAATCTGGATGACAAAATCAACGAAGTCGTTGCACCTATCGTTAACCCTTTTGTAGGAATGATCTTCTCGACTATTCCGTTCCCTTTTACAGACGTACAGGTGCCGTGGATTGTTCTTTGGTTAGTGGTTGCCGCCTCTTTCTTTACTTTCTACTTAGGCTTCATCAACGTGCGTGGTTTCAAACACGCGGTTCAATTGGTATCGGGTAAGTTCTCTGATCCAAAAGCAAAAGAAGAGGGTGAGGTTTCTCACTTTCAAGCACTGACGACGGCCCTTTCCGGCACGGTTGGTCTTGGTAACATCGCAGGTGTCGCCGTGGCTGTATCCATCGGTGGCGCGGGCGCAACATTCTGGATGATCCTAGCGGGTCTATTAGGTATGTCGAGCAAGTTCGTAGAATGTGCGCTTGGTGTTAAATACCGTAACACTAACCCAGACGGTTCCGTTTCTGGTGGTCCAATGTACTACCTGAGCAAAGGCCTGGCTAAACGCGGTAACGCTGCATTCGGTCGTACGCTCGCTGTTCTGTTCTCTGTTTTCGCCATCGGTGGCTCACTGGGCGGCGGTAACATGTTCCAAGCTAACCAGGCGTTCAAGCAGGTTGTGGGGGTGACGGGTGGCGATGCTTCATTCTTCGCAGATAAAGGTTGGTTGTTCGGCCTAATCCTAGCGGTGATCGTTGGTATCGTTATCATCGGTGGTATCAAGTCTATCGCTAAAGTGACTGAAAAGATCGTTCCTTTCATGGCAACTATCTACGTAGGTGCAGCACTTATCATTATCCTGATGAACTTTGACCGTATCGACGATGCATTCAACGCGATTTTCAATGGTGCATTTACTGGTGAAGGTATTGCGGGCGGTGTAATCGGTGTGCTAATCCAAGGCTTCAAACGTGCGGCGTTCTCGAACGAAGCGGGTGTGGGTTCAGCAGCGATTGCTCACTCTGCAGTGAAAACTAAAGAGCCAATGTCTGAAGGTTTCGTGTCACTACTCGAACCGTTCATCGATACGGTTGTTATCTGTACGATGACGGCTCTGGTTATCATCATTACCGGTTACCTAGACACAGATACTGGTCTGGCTGGGGTTGAACTCACTTCAGCGGCATTCGGTAGTGCGATCAGCTGGTTCCCATACGTACTTGCTATCGCCGTCGTACTGTTCGCATTCTCTACTATGATTTCTTGGTCTTACTACGGTCTGAAAGCTTGGACTTACCTATTCGGTGAGAGCAAGACGGCAGAAATCATCTTCAAAGTGAAATTCTGTATCTTCGTCGTCATCGGTGCGGCAATGAACCTTGGTCCAGTTATCGACTTCTCTGATGCAATGATCTTTGCAATGGCTCTAGTGAACATTGTTGGTCTTTACATCCTTGTCCCAGAAGTTAAACGCGACCTAGCCGATTATCTAGAGCGCTTCAATGCGGGTAAAGTGTACAAAGTACAGCAACAAAAAGAGCCAAAACTGGCAGAGCAACCTGAGTAACGCTCAAGTTGAATGATGATAAACAGCAGGCTCAGGCCTGCTGTTTTTGTTTAAAGCGTAACAATTTGTACTCAACGAACCACTACGATTACGGTGATTAGTTTTATCACCGCTTAAATGTGAAGTGCTTTCCTCTAAGTGATAACGCTCATTTCGTCACTTTTCGATATTTTCATCGTCCTAGATCCTTCCTGTATACCTCGGTTTACTTTATGGCTTTGCAGCAAATTAAGCATAATTTAACAATTTGATTACACTTTAGGTAACGGGTGAACAACGACACAGTGTTCTGTGATTTCACTGCTTGGCAGCGCAATGGTATGTGCTTTGTCTACTTGGTAGCAGCTTGTGTTTCGCTCACTCATGATAAGTATCAAGAGCAATATCTACCCTGACTCAATAAGTCGTAACATGATGAATGAGTCACTGTTGGCTGGCCTTATGTGCGATCCACTCAGGCTGGCGGTGAGGAGATAGCAATGAATGTTCAGACGCTTCCCATGCTTCGGTTTATCGATCACAATGGCGTATCGGTCAACCAGCTTCCTGCTTGGGCAGACCTACCCACCCTTATTACCTTCTATAAAGACATGGTGCTCGCGCGCACCTATGACCACAAAGCAGTCGCTTTACAGCGCACCGGCAAACTCGGTACTTACCCTTCTCACTTAGGCGCAGAAGCCTTTGGTATCGGTATTGGTCACGCAATGCACCCGCGAGATGTGTTTGTGCCTTACTATCGAGATATGCCGGCCATGTGGGTGCGGGGGATCGAAATGGAAAAAAACCTTCAATACTGGGGAGGGGATGAGCGTGGTAGCGACTTTCATATCACATCAAGTCACGGTGGTCACGACGAGCATTGCCGCGATTTGCCCTTCTGCGTGCCGATAGCCACTCAATGCACCCATGCCGTCGGTGTGGCGTCCGCGCTAAAAATCGAAGGGCACCATCATGCGGCGTTGGTGACTTGTGGTGACGGCGCCACCTCAAAGGGCGATTTCTTGGAAAGCATCAACTGCGCCGGCGCTTGGAACCTGCCTCTGGTCTTTGTCGTCAACAACAACCAGTGGGCCATCTCTGTGCCCAGAACCCTGCAGTGTGCCGCCGATTTTCTGTCGCAAAAAGCGCAAGGAGCAGGGATCAAAGGGGTCACCGTCGATGGGAATGACGTCGTTGCCATGCATGATAGCGTGCTCGCGGCGCTTGATCGGGCCCGAAAAGGCAAAGGACCAACCTTAATTGAAGCGATCAGTTATCGCCTCAGTGATCACACCACCGCTGACGATGCGAGCCGTTACCGCAGTGACGAAGAACTCAAACAAGCGTGGCAGTATGAGCCTATTCAACGCCTTAAAATGTACTTAGCAGCGCAGCACGTGTGGAGCGAAACCGACGAGCAGGCTTGGCTAAACGAGTGTAAACAACGCGTCGAAACCGCGGTTGACCATTACATGAACCTTACGCCTCAGGCTCCCGAGTCGGCCTTTGATTATCTTTATGAGCAAGCACCCGTTGAGCTCAACCCACAAAGAGACCAGTTGATCCAAAAAGCGATGCGAATGCAGGGAGGCAAACATGGCTGAGCTCACCTTAGTAGAAGCAGTGAATCTCGCCCTGCATTATGAAATGGCGCACGATGAGAATGTTGTTGTTCTCGGCGAAGATGTTGGTGACAACGGCGGTGTGTTTCGCGCCACCGTGGGGTTGAAACAAAAATTTGGTCTACGACGAGTCATCGATTCACCCCTCGCTGAAGCCCTGATTGGCGGCGTCGCTGTCGGTATGGCCAGCCAAGGGTTACGTCCTGTGGCAGAGTTCCAGTTTCAGGGTTTCGTTTTTCCAGCGATGGAACATTTGATCTGTCATGCTGCACGAATGCGCAATCGTACTCGCGGGCGCTTAACCTGCCCTGCGGTTTTTCGTGCCCCATTTGGCGGCGGGATTCACGCACCAGAGCACCATTCTGAGAGCGTTGAGGTGCTGTTTGCCCATACTCCGGGGTTTAAAGTCGTGATTCCTTCTTCTCCCCAACGCGCTTATGGTTTATTGCTCGCCTCGATTCGAAGCAATGACCCTGTGATGTTTTTTGAGCCCAAACGTATCTATCGCACCGTTAAATCCGAAGTCGTCGATAGTGGTGAAGCACTACCGTTAGATAGCTGCTTTACTTTGCGCAAGGGGCGCGACATCACTTTAGTCACTTGGGGAGCGTGCGTGGTGGAATCGTTGCAAGCAGCGCAAAGCCTATCCAGTCAGGGAATTGAAGTGGAAGTCATCGATTTGGCGTCGATTAAACCCATTGATATGGACACCATACTACGTTCACTCGAACGGACCGGACGGCTGCTGGTCGTGCACGAAGCCAGTCGCACGTGCGGCGTGGGTGCCGAGTTGCTCGCTCGCGTCGCCGAAACCGCGATGTGTTTATTAAAAGCGCCGCCAAAGCGTATCACAGGAATGGATACCATCATGCCGTATTATCGCAACGAAGATTATTTCATGATAGATGAGCAAGACATAGTGCAAGCCGCCCGTGAGCTTGTGGAGGGCTGGAAATGAAAACCTTTCTCTTACCCGATCTCGGCGAAGGTTTAGCCGAGTCCGAAATCGTCGAGTGGCACATTGAAGTGGGCGATCACGTCGTAGTTGACCAAGTCGTACTCACCGTCGAAACAGCCAAAGCCGTCGTGGAAGTTCCGGCGCCCTATGCTGGGGTGGTCATCAGTCGCCATGGCGACGCTGGTGATGTGATCAATATTGGCGCATTGCTACTTGAGATTGAAGAGCAACCAGAGCTTGTCGGGACAACGCAAAAAGAAACAAGTCACAAGGCCGATGCCGCTACTGTCGTCGGCAACGTCTCGCAGAGCACCCATCAAGTCAATGTCGATGATTTTTGGGTTGGCAGTACTCACAACTCGTCTTGCGAACAAAGCGTCACCGCCCTTCCGTCAGCTCGATTATTAGCCAAAAAGCTGGGTGTCGACATTGACCGCGTCCACGGCAGCGGAGCAAACGGCATGGTCATCGAGGAAGATATCTATGCTCAAGCCCGCAAGCAAAACCCGGGGACAGAGGTGTTAAAAGGCGCACGCCGCACCATGGTGTCGACGATGTCGGAATCTCACCAGCAGGTCGCAGCGGTCACGATCACGGAGGAAGCCAACTTAGGCGCATGGCTAGAAGGTGAAGATATCTCGGCTCGATTGATCAAAGCAGTGGTCCACGCTTGCCAACAAGAGCCAGCGATGAATGCTTGGTTCGACGCAGAAACCATGACTCGCTGCGTGCACAGCAAGGTCAATATTGGTATCGCGGTTGATAGTCGTCATGGTTTGTATGTCCCGGTGCTAAAAGACGCCGAACAGTATCAAGGCCAGCAAATACGCGCGTGGTTAAACGACACGGTAGCGGGCATTCGCAGTCGGCGTATTGGTCGTGAAAGCCTGCAAAACGCCACGATAACGTTGTCGAACTTTGGCGCCATCGCTGGGATTTTCGCCACACCTGTCGTCTCACCTCCACAGGTCGCGATTGTGGGGGCTGGACGAATCATAGAGCGCGTACAGATTCAGCAGGGGCAAGCGACCGCTGTCAACGTTATGCCTCTGTCGATAACCTTTGACCACCGCGCTTGTACTGGTGGCGAAGCGGCGCGTTTCACCAAACTACTGGTCGAGCATTTACAGCAACCCAAAGCGTAACGCCGATAAAAAAGCGCACTCTCTCGGTGCGCTTTTTCCTAACTCTCAACCTAGATGCGCTCGATAAGCTCGGGTAACAGTTCGAACAAATCCCCCACTAAACCGTAGTCTGCGACATCAAAAATGGGCGCATCTGGGTCACTGTTGATCGCTACGATCACTTGCGAGTCTTTCATCCCGGCAACGTGCTGTATCGCCCCTGAGATACCAACGGCGATATAGAGGCGCGGCGCAACAATTTTACCCGTTTGTCCCACCTGAAGATCGTTGCTCACAAAACCAGCATCTACCGCTGCACGTGACGCCCCTATTGCGCCGCCCAGTTTGTCGGCTAAAGCCGTCACCATGGCAAAATTGTCCTTGCTTCCCAAACCGCGCCCACCAGAAACAACCACTTCAGCTTGGGTCAAGTCTGGTCGTTCCAACTCTATGTGTTCTTGGCTTATCCATTGAGTTTTCGCTGCTTGGTACTCCAAATCCAGAGTAATACACTCGGCGGTGCTAGCTTGCGAGGGCAGAGTTTTATCAAAGGCGGTCGCCCGTATTGTCATAACCACCAACGCATCATGGCTTTGTACCCGTGCTAGTGCGTTGCCAGCGTATATCGGGCGAACCACCGTATCTGGCGTCTCAATCGCTATCACATCTGACAGCATGTCGACATCGGCCAACGCTGCAAAGCGCGGCATCACATCTTTACCATAGCTGGTCGCAGGCGCAATCACGTGGGTATATTGATTGGCAAGTGCCATAAGTACCATGGCATGGTTTTCTGCCAGCCCATGACGGTAGACAGAGTGATCGGCGACCAGCACTCGGTCGACATCAGGACAGCCAGACAGTACCTCAGCCATCACCTCGCACTGCTCCCCGATCAACAACATATCGATATTTACTGCTGCGTGTTTTTTTAGCTCGCGTGCCGCGGTTAGTCCGCTGTATGTCTCGGCAACAATTTTATCGCCGTCGTGCTGAGCAAGCACTAATACGTTTAAATGCGTCATCATGCTCTCCTCATTCAATCACTTTGGCTTCATTTCTGAGCTTATCCACCAACTCCACCACACTATCCACTTTGACACCACGGCTACGCGATGTTGGGGCAAATACGCTAAGCACCTGTTGACGGGGTTCAAACTCCACGCCTAACGTATCGGCGGCCACCACCTCCAATGGTTTACGCTTAGCTTTCATGATATTGGGCAAAGAGGCATAACGTGGCTCATTGAGACGCAAGTCGGTGCTGATCACGGCAGGCAAAGTCAATGTTAAGGTTTCGAGGCCACCGTCCACCTCACGAGTAACCGACACCGAATCATCGTCAACCACCACGTTTGAGGCAAAGGTCGCTTGAGGCCAGTTCATCAAACCTGCGACCATTTGCCCAACCTGATTGTTGTCGTTATCGATGGACTGCTTGCCGAGCAGAACCAGCTGTGGTCGCTCTTGTTTGATGATAGCAGCGAGCAATTTTGCGCTGCCGAGCGGGGTTCTAGCCTGCAGGTGGTCGACGTGAATCGCGCGGTCTGCGCCGAGCGCTAAGGCATTGCGTAACTGCTCCTGACAACTAGGGTCGCCGATGGACACCACCACCACTTCATCACAACGCCCTGCTTCTTTGAGCCTTACCGCTTCTTCTACCGCAATCTCACAGAAAGGGTTGGTGACCATTTTAACGTTATCTTTCTCTACACCACTGCCATCAGACTTGACCCGAATTTTAGTATATGGGTCAATGACACGCTTTATCGCTACCAATACTTTCATCGCCTACTCCTCGTCGGCCATTGATAATTTCAGCTTAGTAAAGTTTACGTTTACGTCAACTGTAACTATAGTTATCGAAGTGGAGCTGAGATCATTCAAAGGTGAGCAAGATGGAACGAGAAAGCATGGATTTCGACGTAGTAGTCGTCGGTGCAGGACCCGCGGGGTTAAGTTCTGCTTGCCGCCTAGCTCAACTCGCTCAAGAGCGTCAGCAATCGCTGTCAATTTGCGTGGTTGAAAAAGCGCCAGAGATAGGCGCACATTCTCTTTCTGGAGCGGTATTTGAAACCAGCGCCCTCGATGAACTCTTTCCTAACTGGGCACAACAAGGGGCCCCGCTCACCACTCAAGTCAGTGTCGATCAACTGCTCTACCTGACCAGCGCGCAACGACACCACGAAGTGCCAAAACTGCTCATCCCGCACTCCCTGCGGAATAACAATCAGCAGTATATTGTTAGCTTAAGCAAACTCTGTCGCTGGCTGGCTCAACAGGCAGAAAACCTCGGGGTCGAAGTATTTGCCGGTTTTCCCGCCAAGCAGATTTGTTTTGATGACAAGGGGGCGGTCTCGGGCATTATCACCGCGGACATGGGGCTAGACAAACAGGGCGATAAAAAGAGCAACTTCCAACCGGGCGTACAACTCAATGCCAAACAGACCCTGTTCGCTGAAGGGGCACGCGGTCACTTAGGTAAACAGTTGATTGGCCATTTTAAGCTCGACGCCAATAGCCAAGCTCAACATTACGCGCTAGGCATCAAAGAAGTTTGGCAATTGCCCAAAGGTGATCGCCGATTTCAGCCCGGCTTAGTTCAGCACGCCGCAGGTTGGCCACTGTCCGATTCGGCGACCACAGGAGGAAGCTTTCTCTACCATTTTGACGATCACTTGGTCGCGGTTGGGCTTATCACCGACCTTAACTACACCAATCCTTACTTGAGCCCGTTCGATGAATTTCAACGTCTCAAACACCACCCACAATTTAGTCGGCATCTACAAGGGGCTGAACGTATCGCCTATGGCGCGAGGGCATTAGCAAAAGGTGGATTATTGTCGTTACCAAAGCAGCAGTTTCCTGGCGGCCTCTTGATCGGCTGCGATGCTGGAACGCTCAACGCAGCCAAGATTAAGGGTTGCCACAGCGCGATGAAATCAGGGTTGATCGCAGCTCAGGCCACATTTAACGCCCTAATAAACAGTGATATCGAAGCCAATTATCACGCTCTATTCCAACAGTCATGGTTGTATCACGAGCTAGACCAACATCGTAACTTTCCCGGTGCAATTCACCACTACGGGCCACTGCTGGGCGGAGCTTTGAGCCTGTTTGAACAAAATGTTTGGCAGCGTTTAACTCACAGCAGGCCGAGTTGGAATATCAGCAATTCACAACCAGACTATGCGGCTCTGCATGAGCTGTCTCGCTGCGAACCGATTGACTACCCCAAACCCGATGGCGTGTTGAGTTTCGACAAGGCATCATCGCTCTATCTCTCCTCAACGTCCCATGAAGAGAACCAGCCTTGTCACCTGTTGGTGGCGAATGAACGCATCGCGCTGACTCATCATATGACGATGTTCAACGAACCCAGCCAACGATACTGCCCTGCTGGGGTTTACGAAGTTATTGACCTTGATGGCCAACGCAAACTGCAAATCAATGCCGCCAACTGCTTGCATTGCAAAGCATGCGATATAAAAGACCCCTCGCAAAACATTACCTGGACACCGCCAGAGGGTGGCGGCCCCAATTACTCCATTATGTAGCACTGTGATAGAGCAAAACCTTGGTGCCGTTTTTGATAAAACAGCCAGTTTCTGTTCCGTACATTGATGAAATTTTGCTGCTCGATCTCGGCCTGTTCACTGACAGTGAAGAGGTCGCTGATGTGTCTCAATTCACTTTACTCAATCACCTAATTCATAATTAGCAAACGTTCTCGAAACAATTACTCAACAATAATTAGCAAAACTAAAAATAAGTTGAGAAAGAGATTCCAATCACATTTTAATCGGTTATAATTCGCGCCCACTGTGTTTAGTGTTGATAAACGCAAACTAAATTTGAAGAAATCGCCAGTTAACCTATCCACGCTCGCGGGGAAAAATGAGAAGAATAATGAGCAAGATTGATAAAGCAATGCGCATCCTGCTAGCAGGATTTTGTATCAACCTTTGTCTTGGCATCCTGTATGCTTGGAGTGTCTTTAACAAAGCACTAGTCACTGAATCTGGCTGGAGCGCAGCAGAAGCCTCTGCCCCTTACGCGACAGCAACGATCACGTTCTCTATCTGTCTTCTTGTTGCAGGTATCCTTCAAGACCGCATGGGTCCACGTTTGATCCTTATCCTCGGCACGGTTTTGACTGGCCTAGGTATGATTGCATCTGGCTTTGTTGACTCGCCACTGATGCTCAACATCACCTTCGGGGTGATCACAGGCGCTGGTATCGGTTTTGGCTACGCGTGTCTGTCTCCATCTGCAATGAAATGGTTCCACGCATCGAAAAAGGGCATGGTCAACGGCATTATTGCAGCGGGCTTTGGTCTGGCGGCTATTTACTTAGCTCCTGTTACTTCTGCTCTCATCACAAGCATGGGTATCCAAACTAGCTTTATGATTCTAGGGGTTGGTGTTCTTGTTATTGCAGTGCCTCTCGCGGCAACCATTAACAACCCACCCGCAGACTACACTCCTGCTGAGCCTAAAGTTAAAGAAGGTCAAGCGCCTAAAGCAGTTAAAAAATCTGACGATCTCTCATGGAAAGCGATGCTGAAAACGCCACAGTTCTACTCTTTGTGGATCATGTATGCATTTGCCGCGTCTGTTGGTTTGATGATCATCGGTAACATCACCACGATTGCAAGCGTTCAGGCGAACCTACCAAACGCGGTTTACCTAGCCTCTATCCTAGCGGTATTTAATTCGGGCGGCCGTGTGGCTGCAGGTATGCTTGCTGACAAGATCGGTGGCGTGCGCACTCTGCTTCTTGCGTTCGTGCTACAGGGCATCAACATGGTTCTGTTCGCCACGTTCAAATCTGAGTTCACGCTTATTATCGGTACGGCAATCGCTGCCGTGGGTTACGGTACTCTTCTCGCGGTATTCCCTACTCTAACGGCTGAGTTCTACGGCCTGAAGAACTACGGCACGAACTACGGCGTGCTTTACACTGCATGGGGTATTGGCGGCGCAATCGGCGCTGCAGTTGTTGGCTTCTCGATGACCAACGGTGAAGGCTACACTCTGGCCTACACTATCTCTGCGGTTATGATGGCAGTCTGTATCGTGCTTGCCTTCATCACTAAGCCGCTGACTGATGCAAAAATCACGCAGCTGAAAAACGCATAATCGATTGAATTACGATGAGAAAGGCTTAACCTTAGGGTTAAGCCTTTTTTATTGTCTATCGGTTATGGAAAACTCGGTCGAACTCGCACCAGACTACTACTTGGATAACTTTTTTAAACTCACTCGTCACGCAACCCAATGGTACAGCGATTTATTAAGGGGCGATGAGCATCAATGGCTAGCAGTATTTAATGGTATTAGCAAAGCGGCCCAGTGTCTGCTCGTTCGCCTCTATAGCCGTAAAGGGCACTGGTTTCGTAGCGACAAACTGAACTATCAAGAAATAGACAGTCTTCAAGGTGCATTAGATGAACTCGCTTCTCACCACTTTGTCGCACTCTCTCCAGATCTCTCCGAACAAGAGCTGGCTGCGAACCTGCTCACTAAGCCCGAGATCTTGGCACTCTACCCTCAGCACACAAAATCACTCAAAAAAGAGCACTTAATCGCGTGTTTAAGTGAAGATACGTTTACTGACTTTGAGCGTCTGACGTTCACCGTCATCAAGCTCAATTCTGCCCATAT
The DNA here is from genome assembly GCF_013369335.1 of Vibrio sp. JPW-9-11-11. Taxonomy (GTDB): domain Bacteria; phylum Pseudomonadota; class Gammaproteobacteria; order Enterobacterales; family Vibrionaceae; genus Vibrio. Next base: position 705,832 of record NZ_SZQJ01000036.1, on the reverse strand, counting down.
GATTGATCTCTTGCTAACCCTTTTCTTTGCCAATACCCATCAAGATTTAAGTCAATTTGTGCTCGATGATTTAGGCTTGCACCAGTTCGAGCAGTATCAACTGAGTCAAGCACGGCGATTTTTTGCAAGCCGAGCGCAAATCGATCGACTTATTGAACTAAACCAACTTTCGACTCTCTATTGGCAATGTGACCGAAAGGAGAAATGCCAACTCGACGCCCTAATTGATGCCATGCCCGAACCGGTGGAGCATAGATACGTCGACCGCAAACGAGAGCACATGATCAATGACATCGCGCGTGACTACGAACGCCTAAACGAATTGGAAACCGCGCTCGCCCTATTTAAGCAAACCAAACTGACCCCAAGCAGAGAGCGTCGTGCACGCATCTACGACAAGCTCGATCAAAACGAACTATTTAGTGACATTGTCACAGACATGCTGACGCACCCTATTGATATTGCCGAACTTGAAATTGCCGAAAAGTTAAAACAACGTGTTCTACGCAAACAAGGTTTTAAAGTCCCACGCGCGAGCAAACCCACCTGCAGCGAGCACCGCGTTGAATTGGATTTGTCTCAACAACGCGTTGAGTTAGCGGCCAAAACCTATTTTGAAAAACTTGGCTGGACGGTCTTCTACAGCGAAAATGCATTGCTTAACAGCTTGTTTGGCTTGACGTTCTGGGAGGCAATTTTCGCACCAATTGAAGGGGCGTTTATCAACGCCTACCAGCACCGTCCACTCGACCTGTACCACGCAGATTTTGCCAGTAAGAGAGCGCAAGCGATCAACCGCGCGCTTGAAACAATTCGCGGCGGGGATACGCAATCGCTTTTGGACACCTATCGGGCCAAATGTGGCATTAGTAACCCATTTGTGCACTGGGGGCTGCTCGATGAAGCGCTGTTACACCTCGCGCTCACCCATATTCCTAGCGAGATGCTGGCGAAGTTGTTTACCGTCATGTTGAGCGATCTCAAACTCTTTCGCAGTGGTATGCCAGACCTTATCGCCTTTAAAGAGGGAACCTTTGAGTGGATTGAAGTTAAGGGGCCTGGCGACAAACTGCAAGATAACCAATGGCGCTGGTTTAAGGAGTTCGAGCGTTTGAATGTTCCCTTCTCGGTGTGTTATGTCAATCATCACACGCAGAGAGAATAAGACGCTCAACATATAATTCGAGTGTTTTTCATTAGTTTGACAAGGTTTTATTTGAACATCCTCCCACCTTCTGCTGCAATTAGCCAATTGTGAGCGAAATATAAATAGGCGTATGAATTTTAAAACCTTTCTAATCTTAGCTTTGGTCACCACCTTTGCGGGCTGTGCGACCTACGCCGGATTCAACTACGACCAACTATTTGGCATCGCCACCGTACAGCAACGCGACAGTGAACCTGCCAGTTATGACAGCGACTTCTTCCTCGACCAAGTGAAGCCGATCATTGATAACCGTTGTGTGGTTTGTCACGCTTGTTACGATGCGCCTTGTCAGCTTAAGCTTTCATCAACTCAAGGTATTGACCGAGGTGCGAGTAAAGAGCTGGTTTACGAGGGGACACGCTTAACGGCGGCGACGCCTCACCGCTTATTTGAAGATGCGCAAACCACCCAGCAGTGGCGTGATTTTGATTTTCATCCAGTGCTCAACGAGCGCGCACAAAATCCGACCGCCAACCTTGAGGCAGGGCTAATCGCGCGCATGCTGAAGCAAAAAGAAGCGCACCCTTTGCCCAATCAAACGCAGCTAGAAGACTTTGATTTTGCTATCGACCGTTCCCAAGTGTGCCCCACCATTGAAGAGTATGATCAATATTTACAGGACTACCCTACTTGGGGAATGCCTTATGGGATGCCCAACCTCTCGAGTAACGAATACTCAACTTTGATAAGTTGGCTACAAAATGGCGCCAAAATGAATCAGCCGCTCCCGCTATCGGCCGAGCAAGCAGAGCTGGTCTATCAATACGAAAGCCTACTCAACAAGAGCCCGCGTAAGGTGCAGCTCAGTGCGCGTTACATTTATGAACACCTGTTTTTATCCCACTTGTACTTTTCAGATCTCAAGGAAACGACGCCGCGATTCTTTCGTTTAATACGTTCGAAAACGCCACCAGGCCAACCCGTGCAGCGAATTGCCACACGTCGACCCTATGATGACCCCGGTGTAGAGCGCGTCTACTACCGCCTAGTTCCCATCCAATCAACCATCGTTGATAAAACCCATATGCCATTTGCGCTCAATCAAGAGCGAATGGCCAACTGGAAAGCTTGGTTTATCGATGCCGATTACACTGTCGCGACACTGCCGAGCTATAAACCAGATGTAGCTGCTAATCCCATGACCGCCTTTATCGATCTTCCGGTAAAAGCGCGATTTAAGTTTATGCTCGACAATGCCCAAAACACGATTAACGCTTACATCAAAGGGCCGGTGTGCCGCGGACAATTGGCGCTGAATGTGATCAACGATAGGTTCTGGGTCTTCTTCCTTGACCCCGAAAAAGCCGACATTCCAGAAGTAAATGAGTTTTACCGCTCGCAAGCTGAGAACTTAAAACTCCCGGGGGAGCTAGAAAGTAACACCTTGCCTATCACCCATTGGGTTTCGTACTCACGCCAGCAAGCCCGCTACCTTGAGGCTAAGTCTCAGTTTATCAATAGCTGGTTTGAAAACGGAAAGTATCTGACTACCGATATTATATGGACGGGGGATGGGACAAATCCCAATGCCGCGTTGACAGTATTTCGACATTTCGATAGCGCATCGGTGGTCCAAGGCTTAGTCGGAGAGGCGCCCAAAACTGCTTGGATTCTTGATTACGCGCTTATTGAGCGTATCCACTATCTCTTGGTCGCGGGCTTCGATGTCTACGGTAATTTTGGTCACCAACTGATGACGCGAATGTTTATGGACTTCTTGCGCTTGGAGGGAGAGAGTAACTTTATCGCTCTGCTGCCAAGAGAAATACGCCACAAGGAGCACTCTAGCTGGTATCAAGATCAGAGTAGTCAGTTGAGTGACTTTTTATTGCGTAACGTCGAGCCATTCGATCAACCCACGCAAGTCGCGTATCAGACCGACAATCCTAAAATGGAACTGTATGACATCCTCAAAACCCAGCTGGGCCCGGTACTGAACCATCGCTACGCCATTGAGCAAACCGGTTTCAGCCCTGAACACGAAGCCATGCTGCGCTCTATTGAGGATATAAAAGGGCGTGATCTCACCCCCTTACCACAAATCATGATGTTGATGATCGAGTCGCAGCACGGTGACGAACAGCTCTTCACCCTTCTGCATAATAATGCTCATACCAATATCTCTAGCCTGTTTGACGAAGAGAGCAATCGCGACCCTAAAAATGATGGCCTCACCATCGTCCGTGGAGTGATCGGGAGTTATCCCGCTGCGTACTTATCACTCAAAGAGCAGCAAATTCCTCAACTGGTCACTATGTTGCGCACCATGAAGGATGAAGAAGATTACGTTAAGTTGTTGGATACCTTTGCTATTCGCCGAAGCTCCGAAAAGTTCTGGCCATTTAGCGACAAAGTCCACCAATGGTATCAAGCGAATCAACCTATCGAATTTGGTCTGCTTGACTACAATAGATTTGAGAATAGGTAAAACCGTTCAACTGCGCCAACAACGCAAATGGAGGTCACTATGGGTATTAACGATAGCATTAGAGCATTGGAGCAACAGATTTATGTCGCGTGTTCCGAAGGTGACTACGATACCGTTACCATGCTAGAGCATCAGCTGGAAAGCTTGCGCAACAAGTCTGAGCATCCTTTTGATGATGATCCATATGCACCTGAAGGTAAGCTCTTCCCGGAAGAAGACTGGTACTAATAGCTAGCCCCCTAGTCAGATAGGGGGCTATCCTTTTAGCTAACGGCTTTTATACGAGTCTTTGTCGATACCATGCTTTTTCATTCTTAAATAGAGCTTTTTACGTGGTACTTGAAGATAACTCGCGGCCTCACTGACTCGCCCAGAATGCAGGAACAATGCATCTTCTATAACGCCTTTTTCATAATCTCCCACCAACTCGTCGAGCGGTAACTGAACCTCTTCTTGCGTGTACAGCTTCTCTTTGCCCGTCAGCTTAATGATGCCAACCGCATATAGCTCGGCGACATTACGTAATTCACGCACGTTACCCGGCCAATGATGCGCGCGCAGTATCGCCAAATAGCTAGGCTCCACTTTGGGTATTTTCTTGGCCAGTTTGATACAACTGAGCTTAAGAAAGTGATGGAACAAGACCGCAACATCATCTGGGCGCAGCCGCAGTTCGGGCAGTTCGATTACCCCTTGGTTAAGTACGTAGTAGAGTTCAGGAACCAGTTTCGTTGACGCGATTAACTGTTCAGGGTTGTGGTTTAATATAGCGATCACTTGCAGTGGGTGGTCGTTACGTTCTCGTTCAATAATCGCTTGAGCTAGCACGCGCTGACACTCTTCACTCATCGACTCAAGGTTATCGACCAACCAGCAGGTATGCTCTGAGCTGTTCAACTCCTCGGTCAGTTGTTCGGGCTCAGCGCCCGCTTCATGGCTTATCTGAAGAGGCCTTGGGCCAGTTTGACGATTGAGATCATTGATCAACTGCGCGACTAAATGACGTCCAGTCCCGGTCTCACCCCAGACCACCACATGATTATTCAACAGAGCAAACTGGGAGATACAGTGCCGAATATGATCCAACTGCGCAGAATGGCCGATCAAACTGCGGTCAATACTCGACACCATAGCCGTTTTCTGTTCGATAAACGCCTGACGAAAGCTCAACTGCTCTTTTACCATTTCCAATAATTGAGCAGGATTGATCGGTTTTTCAATAAACTCACACGCGCCTTTTTTCAGCGCATCCACCGCCATGGGAATATCACCATGCCCGGTGATCACAATCACGGGAACACGCTCATCGATCTGTTTGATTCTCTGGAGTAGTTCAAGACCGTGCATCTGTGGCATATACATGTCGAGCAGCACAATCCCAGGCCAATCGGGACCAAGATACTGGCAGGCCATGGTCGGGTCACATACCGGCTTGGCCTTAAGGCCAGCTAGGGACATTAAATGCATATAGGAGTCCAACACATCTTGGTCGTCGTCAACCAGTAAAACCGAGTAGTTAGGCGTGTTCATAAGGCAGTTCCAATAGTACTAGTGCACCACGCTCGATACTGGAAGCAAGATGGATTTGGCCTGCGTATTTTTCCATCAGCGACTGACTGATGGTTAAGCCAAGCCCTAGCCCTACTTCTTTGGTGGTGGTAAACGGGGTAAAAAGTTTTGCAGCGATACTGGGGTCAAATCCTTCCCCGGTATCCTCGACAGCGATAACATGATGCGTTGCTGTGCTGTAGAGAGAGTAAATGGAGACCAAACGACGTGCTTGGTTTGATTCACTCAATGCATCACAGCTATTGACCATTAAATTGATCAACACCTGCTCAAGCGCCAAGGCGCTGAACTTGACTTGCAGATCACCGTCAATCTGATTGTCCAACTCAACCATCTGACGTTTTGCTTTGGTACTGACGATAGTGATCGCATGGTCCACAATGTCACTCAATGGCAATGATTCGGCTCGCTGTTCGCCATCGGACTTTTTAGCAAAACTGCGCAAACTGGTAATCACCTTGCTCATACGGCTAGCGAGTGCTTCGATATGGTTCAAGGCTTGATTCATGCCTTTAATATCCTGGGCATCACTCGACAGTTTGGCACTATAGACATAGGTCGACATTGCATTAAGTGGTTGATTTAACTCGTGAGCGAGACTGGTCATCGTCTGACCAACCACCGCCATTTTCGCCGCCTGAATCAGCTCTCCTTGCGTTTTTTTGAGATGGCGTTCGGCGCGCTCACGTACTTGTACTTCTTGTGATAAGCGCTGGTTTTTTTCGACCAAGTCATGGGTTTTCTCGTCTACTCGCTTTTCGAGCTCACGCGCAGTGAGCTCTTGCTGAGTGACATTGGTGATGGTCACGATGATTTTATTCAGTTGCCCATGAGAAAATTGATGAAAATCGAAATGCAAGTAGCAGGGCTCTTCGCGGCCCACACTCAGCGTCAGTGCATCTTGGCCTTGTGTCAGCAGTTGACCGCTACGGGAAAATATACGCGCCAACTCCAAGCGGTTATCGCTGTCTAAAATCTCCCAAATAGGTTTGTGTTCGGCGCTCGGTTCGGTTGAGAGCAAACGACGCGCGCTGAGATTCTGCGACTCCACGCAGCCCGCTAAATCACACGTCAGCAAGCTCGCCGAGGTATTGTTGATTAAACTCACCGCATTCGTTCGCTGGATCTCTTTTACACTCTCACCATACTCAATCAACTTTTCGCTAAGACGAGCAATTTCGTCTTGTCCATCGACTTGAATCGGGTAACTTAAGTCGCCACGGGTGATCGCATCGATACTGGTGCCCAATGCCGTTAAACGCGCCACGATTCGACGATTAATAAAATAGTAAGTCAAAAACAGCGACATCAAAATTGACACACTAAAGCAGACCAACAGAACGTGATTACCATAGGAGACCAGACTCGCGGTCTGCTTCTTTACATCGAGAAAGCTTTTGTCCGCTTCGTTGACGATAAGGCCGATGTGCTGGTGGATATCATTGAGCTGAACATCAATTTGTTGATTGAGTACGTTGATTCTGTGGTTTAACGCCACTTTATCGAGGATCTGCAAATAGAACATCCCTTGAGGGGCAAGCAGGTCCGTCAACTCTTCTAGTAGCTGTTGGTAGGCGATCGACGAGGGCAACTCAATCAATACTTGGCTATGGTCTCGCAGCTCTTCGAGTTTGTATTGCATCACCTTGACCGCATTGTGTACTTGACCCAGTTGCTGCGACTCCATCACATCATTCACCATGGAGAACAAATTGGACTCCAAATCCAGCACCTGTTGTATGGTGCGCAGCTGATTGAGGGCGGTATTGCGCCTCTGCTCTGTATCATCACGTTCGATCAACCAGTGTAGTTCTTCTCGTATAGGCGTGAGCTCTGAACGAATATCTTGATGCAGCCAATCAATTTGTTCATTGAGTTTATTGATTTGGCGTGTTTGCTCAACGCGATGCAATACCAGTTCACTGTAGTTGTGTAACGTCTGCTCCAGCTCGAGGTAGCGTTGTAAAAGCTCGCGATTGACCTCACTACTCACGCCGTCACGATTATGTTCATTTAGCGTCTGTTTAATCGACTGGATAAGCGCTGACAACGTCACTACTTGATGGTTTAGCTCGACTTTGTTGGCGATGGCGGGCAGCAGTTGCACTTGATAGCGAATTTCACTACTGCGACTCTCTAATAAATAGCTGGTGTTGTACTTTGGCACACTTTGCTCCAACAGCTCGCTCACCTGCCCATCGAGCTGACTCCAAGTCAACCAAGCGACCACACTCACCACGGTGAGTAACAGTGTGGTGCCGATGAACGCCAAGACCAATTTAGCACCTATGGTGCTCCACTTTTTCATTGGCCATGCTCTTGTTGTAGTTGACTGATCCTTTGAGTTACTTGGGTCAAACTGTCATCGAATTGCGCCCCAAAGTGATACCCAAACTCTGCCAGCATTGCACGCTCGAAACCATCATCTGTCCCTTCATCGTTCATTTCTCGGGCTATCTTGTCGGCGTAGTCCTCTAATTGCTGTTCTGAAGCTGGGATACGGAATAATTGCGCTCTAAGCTGTTGTAACTCTTGTTTCAGTGCGCCCGATGATGTGGTGTTTTTCTTCAGTGTCATCAAGCTAAACCAAGCATCCTGCAGTTCGGGCAAACGCTTTGTGATCATTTCATCGAAGATCAGGTTGACCAGTTTTTCTCGAACCATCAATTTTTCAATATCTAAGCGAGGGATAGCCTCGCTGTAGAGCGCAGGATCTGCAATCGCATGTTTAGAGAAACTGCTGGTTAACATGGTCGACTGTATTTGCTGAGAAAGAAGCAACTCAACAAACTGCCTGGTCGCAAGGCTTTTGTCTGATTGCTTGAGCACCCCGATATAGGTCGGCATCAGGGTAAAGTCATAGTCATAGCGGAACTCGATATAGTCAAACTGATTGTTGAGAACCAAGGCGTAGCTGTCGATCGTCGGACCAATCGCAAACTGACCTTTTGCGACATAATCGCTGACGCCGAAGCTACGCGATGAAATGGTCCCCAGATTTGCGCCCACATTTAAAAGAATCTCCCAGCCCTTTCCCCAGCCATAACGAGCCAACAGGCTCTCGACCATCATTTGCGTTGTCCCTGAACGACTTGGGGTACTCATAGTGAGGTGACCAAAGTACTCGAAATCGGTCAAGTCTGAAAAGCGCTGCGGTTTTTTGAGCTCGTTGGCGCGCAAATAGTCGTTGTTCCACACCAAGCCTGCGCCCGAGTAGCCGACACTAGTGACTTGTTGTTTATCAGGCAGTACGAAAGGAACCAACCAAGTTGGCAGGTCGTTGGCAAAGTTCACTTGTGCCAATTGATTACGCTTATTGAGTTCTTGCATCATAAATGGCGACGAACTCAGCACCACATCCACGTTGACATCTTTGATATAGCTCTTGTTGAGCAGTTGAATCACCGACTGAGTGCGTCGGTGCATCAGCTTAATATCTACATCAGGATAACGGTGTTTGTAATCTTCGATCAGCTCTGAAATCGGCTCACTAGAAAACGTTGTTAAAATGACCAATTGCTCTTGCTCAGCCTGAACATGGCTAGCAAATACGCTCAATAGCATCCACCCAATTACCCTGCGTATTAAATACGCCTTACCTTTTCCCACGCCACAAAGTCCCTCAAAAGTGTGCGTCATTTCAAAGTCCGCGAATAAGCGCAAAAAAAGCCCTGATTCAACTTGGGTCAAAGCTGACGCAATACTTGTGCCCCGTTAGATACAATTTTATCAATTTATTGCTCATTAGCGCGGCTAAAAGTGCCATTTTTAACCCGCGTGTTAGCTTCAATTGAGTCACTTCTGTCTCAAAAAGGCCATTTTGAACACCGACATCCAACTGTCCATGATGCTCCCGACACATACATTATCGTCACTTATTTGGAGTAAACATTATGTTTAATTTCTTTAAAACACGTCCGGACCAGCCGTTGTCCGACAGTAACAAGAGCGCGATGCAAGCGCGCTTCAAAAGTTATCAATGGCAGGTTTTCTTAGGTTTAGTATTCGGTTACGCCGTTTTCTACGTAGTTCGTATGAGCTTAGGTGTGGTTAAAAAACCAATGCTCGACGCTGGCATCGTAAGCATCGAAGAACTGGGTATCATGGGTTCTGCGTTCTTCTTCACTTACGCAATTGGTAAATTCTCAAACGGCTTCCTTTCTGACTATGCCAACATCGGCCGCTTTATGTCGTTCTCGCTGCTACTTTCGGGTGCAACAGCGATTTTCATGGGTCTTAACACAACAGCGTTCTTTTTCATTCTTCTTTGGGGTCTGAACGGTTGGTTCCAATCTGTTGGTTCTGCGCCTTCTTGTGTATCTCTATTCCAGTGGTTCTCACCAAAACAACGTGGTAGCCGTTACTCTATCTGGGGTGGTTCTCGTAACATCGGTGAAGGTATCACTTGGATCCTAACTGCGACTCTAGTGAGCTACCTAGGTTGGCAAGCGGGCTTCATCGGTGCAGGTATTGCGGCAGTTATCGCAGCACTATGTATGTTCTTCATCCTTAAAGACCGTCCACAAACTTACGGTCTACCAGATGCAGCAACGGCATTTGACGAAGAACCTGAAATCAAGAAAAAGAACGATCCAAAAGAAACGCGCCGTGCGCAAATGTTCATCCTTAAGCAACCTACAGTTTGGCTAATTGCTGCTGCATGTGCTGCGATGTACGTATCTCGCTACGCGATGTCTTCTTGGGCGGTACTTTACCTGCAAGAAGCGAAAGGTTACTCATTGATTGACGCTGGTTTCGCAATGTCTACTTACCCAATCGCGGGTCTAGCGGGCGCGATTCTATCAGGCATCATCTCTGACAAAGTGTTTAACGCTAACCGTCACATCCCAACACTACTTTACGGTATCGCAAACATCGCTGGTATGTGTCTGATGTTCTTCGGTCCAGACAACCGTGTAATTGACGCTGTTGCTCTAGGTCTAATCGGTTTCGCAATTGGTGGTCTAGTTGTATTCCTAGCGGGTCTAACGGCTTGTGACCTAATGCCTAAGAACGCAGTAGGTGCGGTGAAAGGCTTCATCGGTCTGTTCTCTTACATGGCGGCATCTGCTCAGGAAGTTGTTTCAGCTTCGCTTATCAAAATCACTGAAGTTGATGGCGTAACTAAGTACGACTTCTCTCAAGCACAGTACTTCTGGCTAGCGGCGGGTGTGGTATCTCTACTTCTTGCTCTAACAGTATGGAACGCGAAGAAAGTCGTTGATATCGACGCAGAGCAAGGTGAGCTAAAACCAAGCACTGCAAACTAATGACACTGTTTGAGGAGTCAAGCCTGGCTCCTCATTTCCTTTCTCCCCCCATTTTCTTTGTGTCGTTATAGGTAAGATTATGAACCAAACTAAAATTGTCGCGACTCTTGGCCCTGCGAGTCAAGATTCAGAAACACTAGCAGAAATGATTCTCGCTGGAGTAAACGTGGTCAGATTAAACTTCTCCCACGGGAAACAAGAAGACCACGTCGCAACCGCACTTAAAGTACGCACTATCGCAAAACAACTCGGAAAACATGTGGGCATTTTGGTCGACTTACAAGGACCAAAGATCCGAATATCAGGCTTTGAACATGGCTCTATCGAGCTAAGCCAAGATGATATTTTTTACCTAGATGGTCTACTCGATGAACAGTCAGGTAACCAACACGCTGTCGGGCTGGACTACCCACAACTGATCCAAGACCTGGATCCAGGAAATATCTTGTTGCTCGACGACGGACGCATTCAACTCGAAATTTTAGAGGTCGACAAACTCGGTCAGAAAGTGACGACTCGAGCAATAAATAGCGGCACACTCTCCAATCGCAAAGGAATCAACCTCCTTGGTGGTGGACTCTCTGCCCCAGCATTGACCGACAAAGATAAGCAAGACATTGTCACCGCCGCCGTCATTGATGCTGACTTTCTTGCCGTCTCTTTCCCTCGTAACGAAGATGATCTGCATTACGCACGCTCCATTGCCAGGCAGGCAGGCTGCACCGCTCAGATCGTCGCTAAAGTGGAACGTGCCGAGATTGTCGCCGAACAAGCGTCAATGGATAAAGTGATTGCTGCGTCAGATATCATTATGGTCGCTCGCGGTGATCTGGGCGTTGAAATAGGTGACGCTCGCCTACCTGCGGTACAAAAAGCTTTGATTTCTCGTGCTAAACACTTGGGTAAACCCGTGATCACAGCCACGCAAATGATGGAGTCGATGATTGAAAATCCACTGCCGACACGCGCAGAAGTGATGGATGTCGCCAACGCGATTATCGATGGCACAGATGCCATTATGCTATCAGCGGAATCTGCGATGGGTCGATACCCTGTTGAAGCCGTCAAAGCGATGAGTCGAATCGCTCAAGGTGTCGAAGCAGAAAGCGTATGCTCGACTGACTGCTGGGAGCAAATCCAACAACTATGCAGTGACAGCAGTAAAAGCTTCGCCGTTTCATCTATGCTCTCAGCCGCTCGCTCAGAGCAGAGTTTAGGCGTCGCCGTATACACACAAAGCGGCGAAACACCGGTGTTAATGTCGCGTTGTCAAAGCAAAGTGGTGATCTGGGCACTCAGCAATGATGAAAGACTGCTGGCACGCATGAGTATTTTGCGTGGTGTTGAGCCAACGTTCCTCGATATCAGTCAAAATGGTTCAGATCCGGCCTCAATCGTTGTGCCATTGCTAAGCAATGAACTTAGCAAGCGCGAAATCTCGTCGTTACTGATTTCTCGCTTTGAGTCAGTCGAAAACGTAGGCGATATCAATATCAGCCGACTCGTTCAAATCAAACCAAGCACCTGCATTGCTGCCTAAAAAGGCAGTTTGTTCTCCCTCCCCCTCCCCCTTGCTCCACAGGGTTTATTAGGGATTTTGGCCTACCTTCGGGTAGGCCCTTTTTCTTTATGACCCTGATCAAGGCCGTAAAACCACACTTAAGTTACAGTGCGATACATCCTAAAATAGGGTTTTACAAAGCACTTTTTAACGCTATTATTGGCACGCAAACGATTACCTTACTTTTTGCATGTCTATTTTAAGGGTTTTATGCTGTCTGATATCGAAATTTGTCGCAAGACAAAACTGCAACCCATCGGTCACATCGCTCACCAAGCGGGGTTAAGAGACGAAGAGTTTCACAGCCAAGGCAACTACAAAGCGAAAGTCTCGCTCAACGCTATCGAACGGCTAAAAAACAAACCAGATGGAAAACTAGTCTTAGTCACCGCGATTACTCCAACACCACTGGGCGAAGGGAAAACCGTTACCACGATTGGCCTCTCTCAAGGCTTAGCTAAACTAAATCGCTCTGTGATGGCCTGTATCCGCCAACCCTCAATGGGACCAATTTTTGGCGTTAAGGGAGGCGCGGCAGGCGGTGGTTACTCACAAGTTGCGCCGATGGAAGAACTCAATCTTCATCTGACTGGTGATATACATGCCGTGACCGCGGCTCACAACTTAGCCGCCGCTGCTATCGATGCACGGATTTATCACGAACAGCGATTCGGCTATCAAGACTTCGAACAGCGCAGTGGAATGAAAGCACTGCGTATCGATCCTGACCGAGTGGTCTGGAAGCGTGTCATGGACCATAATGACCGGGCGCTGCGCATGGTCACGGTTGGTCAGAATGTAGCCGGAAAAACCATAAATGGCTTTGAGCGTCGGGACGGCTTCGATATTTCGGCCGCATCAGAATTGATGGCAATTTTAGCTCTGGCGACGGACCTAGCCGACCTGCGACGCCGGATCGGGCGTATTGTAGTGGCCTACGACTTAGAGGGCCACCCAGTTACCACCGAAGATCTTCAAGTGGCGGGAGCAATGACCGTCAGCATGAAAGAAGCGATTGAGCCAACCTTAATGCAAACGCTCGAAGGTGTACCCACCTTGATCCACGCGGGACCGTTTGCCAATATTGCTCACGGCAACTCTTCGATTATTGCCGATAACATCGCAACCAAACTGTGCGACTACACGGTGACTGAAGGGGGTTTTGGCTCGGATATGGGCTTTGAAAAAGCGTGTAATATTAAGGCGCAAGTGTCGGGGAAAAAACCCGATTGTGCCGTCATTGTTGCAACTTTGCGCGGCCTAAAAGCTAACTCAGGACATTATCTTCTCAAACCAGGTGCCGCCTTACCCGACTCGCTGTTTTCTGACGATTCACAGGCACTTGAAGCCGGATTTGAAAACCTCAAATGGCATATTAATAACGTCAATAAATATGGGGTACCCGCGGTCGTCGCGATCAACCGCTTCCCTCAAGACAGCGAACATGAACTTGAGCGATTAAAAGCGCTGATTGAAGCCTTACCAAATCGCGTTCAAGTCGCAATCAGCGAAGGCTTTAGCCAAGGCGGTGAAGGCACAGTAGAACTCGCGGCCAAAGTCATTGAGCAGTGTCAGCAACCCACCCAATTCAAGCCTCTTTATCAGTTCCAGCAACCGACAGAAGCTAAACTGATGGCGGTCGCAGAAAGTGGTTATGGAGCGGCGAGCCTCAGCTTTAGCGACCAGGCCAAGCAGCAGCTTGCCGATCTAAAGCGCCATGGATTTGATGACCTCGCGGTATGTTTAGCGAAAACGCCGATGTCGATTTCCACTGATGCTGAGATGAAAGGCGCACCGCAAGGGTTCGACGTCCCGGTAAGAGAATTACGTTTGTGCGCCGGTGCTGGCTTTGTTTACGCGCTGTGTGGCAACGTGATGACGATGCCTGGCTTGCCAGAAAAACCGGCATTTATGCATCTCGATATTGACGATGACGGCGAAATTATTGGCCTGAGTTAAAGCCACTCACACTCAACTGGCGACTGACTTGGTCGCCAGTTTTACAACGAATGCGCCCTGCAAACATGAAGTTACCCCTCAGATGAGGTAACATTAAGTCACAGTTTCCCCAAAAAATCGGACGTTTCATGGAAGCAGAGTTACTGGAAATTAAGAACTTCCTTTCGCAACACCCTCCTTTTGATGAGCTCGAAGACGATGTGCTGAACTACATCACTCAGAATGTCGAAATCTCTTATTATCGAGAAGATACCCCCATCATTCACTTCGGTGACGAAATCCATGACCTCTACGTGGTGCGAAGCGGTGTGATTGAAATTTACCGCCGTAAAGGCGAGCTCTACAATCGTCTCGACGAAGGCTCGCTGTTTGGTCAAATGGGCTTATTGACGCGCAACAAAGTCCGTTTTCCAGCCAAGGCGATTAAAGATAGTCTGCTTTACTGTATCCCTGAAAGTGTGTTCCAAGAGCTGTACGAAAATCACGAGTCGTTCGCTGATTTTGTCGAGGTTGAGGATACGGCGCGCTTGCGTAACACAGTCTCTAATACCAGCGAACAAAACGACTTAACTACGTCTAAACTGCGCACCTTATTAAGTGGTGAAGCGCCTTTTGTCCACAAAACCGAATCTATTCAGAATGCAGCCATTAAAATGGCCGATGAAAATGTCTCTTCACTGTTAATCATCGACCCAGAAATCGCACAAGATAACGAAGAAGACAACAATCCACTAGTGGGAATCATCACCGACCGCGACCTATGTACTCGAGTGCTGGCAAAGGGGCTAGACCCAAGCGACGAGGTCGCCAGCGTAATGACGACAGAGGTAATTTCACTCGACTATAACGCCTATGTCTACGAAGCGATGTTGACCATGCTGCGTTATAACGTCCACCACTTACCGGTACTCAAAGATAAAAAGCCAATTGGCATCATAGAAGCGACCGACATCGTTCGATACGAATCGCAGAACTCCCTACTGCTGGTAAGTAGTATCTTCCAGCAACAATCTATCGACGAGTTGGCTGCACTCTCAGAGCAAGTCAAAGACAGCTTTGTCCGATTAGTGAATGAAGACGCTAACTCACATATGGTCGGGAGTGCGATGTCTGTGATCGGTCGAAGTTTTAAACAGCGAATCATTGAACTGGCTGAAGAGGAACTCGGTGAGCCTCCTGTGCCCTACTGTTTTGTTGCGCTTGGCTCAATGGGACGCGATGAGCAGTTACTGGTGACGGATCAGGATAATGCGATCATTCTCGACAATACCTTCGTCAAACAAGAGCACGACAGTTATTTTGCCGAGTTAGCGAAAAGGGTGTGTGACGGCTTAGATAAGTGCGGCTATAGCTACTGCACTGGAGATATTATGGCCACCAACCCAGATTGGCGCATGACCCGCACTGAGTGGGAAGAGTGCTTTTCAGACTGGATAGACGATCCAAACCCGAAAGCCTTGTTAAATGCGTCGATTTTCTTTGATCTTGACGGTGTCTACGGACGATTAAAATGGGCAGAACAACTCAACGGATTCATCGTGCGCCGCGCGCGTAAAAACAATCGCTTCTTGGCTTGTCTGGCGCGTAACGCAATGAACCGAACTCCGCCACTTGGCTTTTTTAAAGATTTTGTGATGGAAAAAGATGGCCAACATAAAAACTCAATTAACCTCAAGCGTCGGGGCACGGCTCCATTGGCCGATCTAATACGTGTGCATGCTTTAGCTGTTGGCTCGCGCTCTAAAAACTCGTTCGAACGTCTTGATGACATTCATGAGGCGGGTATTCTACCGAAAGGCAAAGCTCGTGACCTCAGCGATGCGCTTGAGTTTATCTCCATGGTCCGGATTCGTCACCAAGCCTACGATGTGCAAAATGAAATTGAGCCGGATAACAATATTGAGCCTGAACATCTTTCTGAGTTTGAAAGACGCAACCTAAAAGATGCTTTTCAGATACTCAGCAATGCGCAGAACTTCCTTAAGTTCCGCTATTCCGCTAGCAACAAGATGAAGTGAGGTGAGCATGTTCAGTAAAATCATGTCACCCCCCTCTATCGACTGGTCGAAAAAGTTTAGTCGTAAGCTCGAGGTCGTCATCGATCCAGCCCTGCGCGACTATTATGTCGCGGGGATGCCACCACCCAATACTCCGCTAGATGAAGTCACGTTTCTCGCCATGGACTTCGAGACTACCGGTCTCGACTCAATGCAGGACGACATCATTACTATTGGTACCGTCCCTTTTACCCTCAATCGTATTTTCATTAACCAAGCTAAACATTGGACGGTAAAACCACGTAGACAGTTGGCTGAGGAGTCTGTGATTATTCATGGTATTACTCATAGTGATGTACTTGATGCACCCGATTTAGCGGGTGTTTACCAAGATGTGCTCACGCAAATGGCTGGCCGAATTATGGTGGTGCACTACCAACGCATTGAACGTGAGTTTTTTGCCAATGCCCTTCTAGCGCGAATCAATGAAGGTATCGAGTTTCCTGTCGTTGATACCATGCAGATTGAGTCTCAGGTTCAACAAAAACTCAATGGTGGTATCGTCAATAAAATCCGCGGGCGTAAACCGGAATCCGTTCGTTTAGGCGCGAGCCGAACTCGCTACGGCTTGCCGCTGTATACTCCTCATCACGCATTAACGGATGCCGTGGCTACCGCTGAACTACTGCAAGCACAAATCGCCTATCATTACGATCCTAAAATGCCGATTGGTCAACTATGGGTCTAGTCTCGTGATAAAACGCTAGGCTGTGAGATCAAAAAAGGGACGCTTTAGCGTCCCTTTTACTTTATACATAAACGGTTACTGACGTTCGGTTCTCATACCCATAATTAGGCTGACACACATTAGCAATAACACAAAGGTGAACGGCAATGCGGTAGAGATAGCGCCTGCTTGCAGGGCTTGTACCGCCTGAGATCCGCCAATCCAGAGCAGTGCAACCGCAATCGCACCTTCCATAAATGCCCAGAAAACACGCTGAACGACTGGCGCATCAACTTTACCACCAGCAGTAATGCTATCAATCACGAGTGAGCCAGAGTCAGATGAAGTGATGAAGAACACCAATACTAGCACCACAGCGATCACTGACAACACAGAACCATAAGGCAATACGTCGAACATCTGGAACATTGCTAGCGACACATCTGTCAGACCTTGACCGCCAAGCTCACCAACATTGTTGATCACTTGGTCAATCGCCAAACCACCGAACGTTGACATCCAAATAACCGTTACTGCAGTCGGTACTAATAGAACAGCGGTGATAAACTCACGCACGGTACGGCCTTTTGATACTCGAGCGATAAACATGCCAACAAATGGTGACCATGAAATCCACCAAGCCCAGTAGAACACTGTCCAACCCTGGAACCACGCTTCATCTTCACGACCGTGAGGGTTACTGAGAGGAATCAAGTTCTCAACATACGCCATTACCGTGGTACCAATGTTGCCCAGCACAATCGCGTAGCCAATTAAGGCAACAAGGATCAGTAGAAGGAAGGCGATCACCATGTTGATGTTACTGATCACCTTAACACCGCCGTCAATGCCACGAACAACTGAAACCACGGCGAGTAGCGTCACTACGGTGATTACGATAACTTGCAGCGTCAGGCCAGACTCAATACCAAATACGTGGTGAATACCACTGGCCGCTTGCTGAGCACCTAAACCTAATGACGTTGCAAGACCAAACAAGGTCGCTAGCACAGCTAAAATATCTACAATGTGACCAGCCCAACCCCAAGCGCGATCGCCTAAAATAGGATAGAAGATTGAACGGATGGAAAGTGGCAAGCCTTTGTTGTAGCAGAAGAAAGCCAGTGATAGTGCGACAACGCCGTAGATGGCCCAAGGATGAAGTCCCCAGTGGAACATGGTTGCACCAAGCGCCAATCGAGCAGCCTCTGGTGAGTTAGCTTCCACACCAAGTGGCGTTTCATACCAGCCGGTAAAGTAAGCGACAGGTTCTGCGACACTCCAGAACATCAGGCCGATACCCATACCTGCAGCAAACAACATTGATAGCCAAGAGATGTAGGAGAAATCCGCAGTAGCATCTGAACCACCTAAGCGAATTTTACCGAATGGTGACACGACCAACGCCAAGCAGAAAATCACAAAGATGTTACCAGACCAGATAAATAACCAGTCAAAACTGCCGATAATTTGCCACTTGATGCCGTCAAGAGTCGCTTTCGCTGACTCTGCGTCCATTACTAATACAGCGATTAAAAACGCTGCTATCAGACCTGCACTCCAGCCAAAAACTGGATTGTGCACATCGAAACCCCATTTCTGTACATTATCTTGACCGACCGTGTAATCGGTACTGTCGATACTGTACTTGTCTATGCCTTTAGTCATTATTCCTCACTACTTCTAGTTTCAAATGCACAACAGATTGCCGATGAAGAAATCATTAGAGTTAAAATGATAATTTTGAAACCACAATCTGATACACCTCTCATTATTCTACTCAAATTATCATTAAATTCCAGTAATGCCCTATTTTTTAAACAGTCTTTCACTAAAAATAGTATCGAAAGAACAATATTCAACCAGTACCGTGATATTTTACGAGTTAAAAATTTTAGTGCACTAAACATGGGGCGCATAATATGACACCATGCGGAAACCGAGATGGCTATTTGTGATAAATGAGGCTTTTTTTCGGTGTCCGATTCATGTATTTTGCGTGGTTCTCATCCCTATAAACAAGACACTAATTAAGGATCTGAATTGGAAAAACACGAAGAAGTCCTTATTTCGATTCGCCAAATCATTCGAGCGATCGATTTACACTCAAAAAAACTCAGCAAAGAGTCAGGTCTGACTGGGCCTCAACTGATATTAATGCGCTCAATTCGCGAGTTGGGTGAAGTGACCATTCGTCAGCTGTCTGGCCATACCAATATGAGTCAGGCAACAGCGACCACCATTCTTGATCGTCTCGAGCGTAACGGGTTAGTCCAACGTGTTCGCAGTAGCAAAGACAAGCGCAAAGTCCATGCCCACTTGACAGAGAAAGGGGATGCTTTACTCAACGAAGCCCCGACACCGCTCCAACAAAGCTTTATCACTAAGTTTCAGCGTCTAGAAGAGTGGGAACAATCTTTGTTGCTTTCATCAGTGCAGCGTCTCTCGTCAATGATGAATGCTGAAGACTATGACGTAGCACCCGTTTTGGAAATTGGTAGCATCACAAAACCCGAATAAAAGTAATGGTATTTGCTTTAATCCCCGTTAACGCTTACGTTTACTGAATAAAAATAAAGATGTACGCGAGCACGAGGGCTTAATGGGAAAGCATGAATCCTTACCAGAGCTTGATGACGGGGCGATCCTAGATTTAAAACAACAAAAACGCGTTTTAAAGGCGATCGCCCTCATCACCCTTGCCGTTTTCATTCCTCTCGGGATCAAAAATATCCTAATTGGTCAGCATCTTCTCGCGGTATCACTGCTCGCTTTCGAAGCGTCTCTGTTACTTGAGGTGTCGGCCATGGTCTACAACCGAAAGCGTTACTTTGGCGTTTATCCACCTCTACTTTTATTGATTTTTTCTGTCGTTCTGGCAATAAGAGTCTTTGGTACTTTAGCCACCTACTGGTTATTCCCCATCGTTATTGGTGTGGTGTTTCTTTTACCCCGTCGTGATGCCATCTTGGCCAATTTTCTGATGATCTCCGGCGCAGGTTTTGCGGCTCTGATGCATCAAAGCTCTGAAATCTCAGTTCGTTACGTTGTGGCATTGATCATCACAGCTATGATTGTACATATAGTCGTGCGTTCGGTGCGCGACCTACAAGTTGAGCTTCGACGACTCCTTGTAACAGATGCCATGACTGGCGCTTACAATCGACATCAGTTGCAAGATTCATTGGTCACAGCGCGAGACATGTTTCATTGTTCCACAGTGGCAATTATTGACGTTGATAACTTTAAACATGTCAATGATACCTATGGTCATGATAAAGGGGATAGAGCCTTGGTTGAGGTTGTTGAGATCATCGATCAACACACTGAACCATCGGAGCTACTTTTTCGACTAGGTGGTGACGAGTTTTTACTGCTGTTTCAAGGTAAAAACCTTTCGACCAGTTACCAAAGCATGCAAGCCATTACCCGCGCAGTGCGACAGTTACAAGACCATCATCCTTTCCCACTCACTATTAGTAGTGGTATCGCTGAATCAGTAACACATGAAAGCACTAAGCAGTGGCTGAAACGCGCTGACCAAGCGCTGTATCACGCTAAGCAATCCGGAAGAGATCAGGTATGCTCAGCAATATCGATATCCGAGACGTCTGAGCCTGATACAAAACAGAGAGTAATTGATACCTCTAAGAGGCTGTAAATATCGGCAGCTCACTTCCGCCTTTAACTTGGCGGATCGCAAGGTGAGTGTGAATGTCCTTGACGTTCTCTAAGCGCTGCAGCTTACGGGTAAAGGCTTCATAACCCGCAAGGTCTTTACTCACCACTTCGAGTAAGTAGTCATAAGCCCCGGACACGACGTGGCAACTGATGATTTCGTCCATTTCCTGAATGGCATACTCAAAGTCATCAATACTTGTCGCTTGGTGGTTACTTAAACTGACCTCGACAAAGACCGTCATCCCGACACCGACCTTAGCTTTGTTTAAGAAAGCTCGGTAACTCGCAATGATGCCAGCCTCTTCAAGGCGTTTTATCCGTCTCGCGCAGGGGGAGGGAGAGAGCCCCACCTTATCTGCAATGTCAGCCGTCGCTTGTCGCGCATCTTGCTGTAGTAACCTTAAGATATGTTTATCAATCCTATCCATCTCTACGCTCTTTTCCATCATACTTAATCACTTTAGCGCTATAAACCATCAAACATTCAAGCTTTGTCGCTCAATATTGCCAGATAAGCGCTCTCATTTCGCCGCATAATGTTAACAACTTAATTTCGATCACGGATAGATATTATGGCTTCAGGTTATTTGGCGATGGTGACCACTCTTTTACTTTGGTCAGGTTTTTTCCTCTCGTTACGCAGCGGAGCGCATTCAGAGCTACTCACGGGAGACATTGCGTTAGCACGATTTGTCGTGCCATGCCTAGTGTTGTTGCCAATCGTCTATAAAGCGCGTCATCAAATCGTTTTGATCCCAAAGCACTACTTATTGGGCCTGTTTGTGGGTAGTGGTCTACCTTACTTGCTCGTGGCGGGCACAGGCATGCAATATGCCCCTGTTTCCGACGGCAGTGCATTAGTCCCCGGCACCTTACCGCTATTCGTATCGGCCATCGCTGTCGTGCTGTTTAAGCAGCCATTAAGTTCTCATAGAGTATTCGGCCTGGTGTTGGTGGTGGCGGGGATCGCCACCTTTCTGTCGCACAGCGTGGCCAATGCCCAAAATGGATTACTGCAAGGTCATTTGTTGTTCCTTATCGGTAGTGCGATGTGGGCAATGTTCACGATTTGCGCACGAGTATCCAACCTCAACCCACTCGCCGCGGCAGGGCTGGTTTCTCTGCTCTCTACGCTCTGTTTGATGCTGTTCATTAGCACAGGACATATTGATAGCTTTATCGTTCAGCATTCGATAGAGCAATGGCCATGGCAGGAACTCGCTACTCACATCCTGCTGCAAGGGGTTGGCGCGGGCCTAATTGCCGCGTTCACCTACCTTCACGCCATTTCAATACTAGGCGCAGAACGCACTGCAGCCTTTGGCGCCGCTACCCCGGCTATCGCCACTCTTCTGGCGATTCCGGTCTTCTCCGAGTCACCTTCAATCACGGGTTGGGTTGCGCTGGGCTTAGTGTGTGGCGGAAGTTTAATCGCAAGTAACATCTTTCTTAAACGTGACCAATCTCTTCACTATCAGCCGCCATCATTCAAACGTTAGTCGCTTTGATGTTCATTTCCAAAATGGGTATAGTTCACGCATTCACTTTTGGTTAGGCAAAGACATTGAATACACCATGTATTGCAGCTTGTAAAAATAACGATGGGATCTGTAGCGGATGCCATCGTACGATGAATGAAATCAGCCAATGGCGTCATTTTAGTGATCAACAACGCGACACCATCATCGCTCACATCGAAAGAAAACAAGCCACTCATCAATGCCCTTCCTGCCAAGCACCTGCGCAATGCGACCTTAGCCAAGGTAAGCAGACCTGTTGGTGTTTTGACGTGGAACAGCGTGACACTCGCCAACTAAGCTCTGAAAAGTCTTGTCTCTGCAGACAATGCTTGTCCAAAGCTCCGTTGGCATAAATGCTTCCCACGCTGACATGCATTACTTTCATTAGGTAATTGCGCAAACACCAAATGCAAGCCCATCGAGCGAAACCTGTTGGGCCATATAAGCAAAAGGAGCTCATTTGAGCTCCTTTTGTATTACCATTTTTTCATCAAACGCCCGACTAAATTCGGATGATAGGCCCAGCTATGATCAAACATTGTCATCAGATCTGGGTTACCAAACCTAGATAAACTGATGGCATGGAAGCGGTTCTTTGCTTTTTTGAGCTCAGCCACTTTCGCCGCAAGCTCCGGAGATTGCTTGGGCGCAATAAAGTCTGAAATCACCACCATATCCGCGTTTTTATACTTACCATCACTCATCAAATCAATCGACTTTAACAGCACCGGTTCTAGGTCGGTTCCGCCATGGAAGCTATAACTTAAAAAGTCACTTGCTTCGCGCAAACCATCTTGTCTGGTAAGCTCATACGTGATCTGCTCGGTGGAAAACAAAATCACATAGCAGTCTCTATCTTCAGCAAGGGCAACCTGCATCAGTGCAAAGGCCATGGCTTTGGCACTCTGTTCAGGAAAACCACTCATCGACCCCGACGCGTCGACGCAAACAATGAACGGCCCTTTTTCGACATCAACCTGTTGATTGTCTGGCTGCTGAGCACGGATTTTACGCAGTGTGCGTGACTTACCTTGCACGCGATAATTCATCAAACGCTTATCAACCAAGTGTTTATAAAACAACACTTCTAGCTCTGGATAGGCCAAAAACATCGTTTCGTTAGGCAGCAGCTTATTAAGATCATCACTCTCATGAACGCCGACAATATCGTCCGTCGCCTCATCAGACTTTTCTTCCACCATCTGCAACTCTTCGGCAGGTGTTCGATTCAGCTCAGGATCGTCGACTTGGCCCGCCATACGGCCCAACTGCTCGGCAATCTCCTGCAATCCCTTATTCTTTTTCAAAAACTCCGCATGACGCTTCATGACACTCAGGTCATTTCGACTTAGTTTGGCTGAGGCCATGTCCCACAGTTTACCCACGCTGTTCTCATCGCCCTCTTCGGCAACTTTGTCCATGTTCTTCATGGTTTCCATACGTTGGTAAAGATCTTTCAGTACCTTTTCTTTATTGGCTTCAAGCTCAGTCAACTGTGCTTGACGCAGGGCATCGGATAAACTTTGATACCACTGATCACAAAAGTAATGAGGAAACATAGGGTTATTTAACCCTTTGTTTTTATCTAGCAGTTTTCTTGCTGGTAAGTAGAAAGCAGAGTGCCATTCAAGCTTTTTGACCACTTCAGGAATACGCTCAAAGAACTGATCCTCATCCCAATAAATGACCTCTTGGTAAAGCGCCAACTCTTCTTGAAAACGAGCAGTCTCACACACCTTAGTGATACGCTTTTTAACATTACCTCGCCATTTCAATAGATGGTTTTTAACCGATGACTTTACACCACGATTTTCGGCCATCACCATGACCTGTGATCTGGCCATTAAGTCGTTGACAGCGCTGTCGATCATTCCTGAATCAGCTATCGCAAGGGCAAGGTTGAGTGCATCGGCTCCTAACATACGACAGTCCTTATGAGAAAAACTCGTTTAAGTTCTTGAAGCGGAAAACCGTGCGTTCACACTCTACTTTGGTGGTTTCGAGCACTTGTTGAAGCTGTTGTAAACTGGCTTCCATCATCCGAGGTAGCTCTTGGTCGATAAAGTTGTGTGGCAGTGCACCATGGAACTGAGAACGAACTTTACGCAAATGATGCTCCGCATGCTCGAGTTGAGCGAGTGCTTGCTCACTCTTTTTAAACCATTCTTGGTATAGCGATTCGTCCAAACCGCTCTTAGTCACTAGCGCCACCAGCACCGCGCGATTGGCAATATCCTTGATCACTAGGTTACTCGCACCGTCGAGCTCAAAGCGCAAGCGACATAAGTTGGTATTTTGGTTAACGTAGCCATATACATCCCCCTGACCTTCTTTAATCACGCGTTCTAGGTCACTCTTAGGCACATAAACCCAGCGACTGTCTCCCTTCTCTGACTCAGAAACAGACATATTGCTTTGCAACAGAACCAGCTTAACAAGATCAAAGGTGCTCCCTACCTGACAAGGTTTTGCATCAGAGATATCGTAGCTGTGGACTTGTTTCTTGAGCAGACCTGTTGTCGATTCCATTGACACCATGATGCCAAATTCAGACTCTAGCTCTTCTTGAATATCGGTCAGTTCTTCACGACACAACGAGATCTGTTGTTCTACCTCTTGTTGGTCAAAGGCGTAGTGCAGAGCAAAGTCACGAATAACACTTCGCACCACATCGCGTGATTCCGGGCTGTTCCATAAACAATCTTGTAGCAGCAGTAAATCAAGCGGGTTGATCGCATCACGACCACTAAAGTAAGCACTGGCCTTAAGCAGTTTGACTGCTTTCTTCCAACGGCGATCCGACACATACATGTCGGTTTCTGCAACATCGACACCCGTTGCGTTGGTCGCCGCGCTTTCTAGTAAGCTTTTCAGCTCAAACAGTTTTTCAAACACATCATCGGTGAGTGCTAGCTGCTCAAGTTCGGATTGCCACTGATGATACTCTTGGTCGGTAATGGCTAGGCCTTCGGGAATCTCAGCTTCTTGTGGCGTTCCTACCGTAAGCATGGATTTAAAATTCTGCTTGTTTTGAATACGATTGACAAAGACTCGTACCAGCATTCGGTCGTAGAGCGCTTCTAGGCCGCTGTCTTCGTCAGGCAATTCGTTCGAAGCCGAGACCAACAACCGCATTGGTACACGTTGGATTTCACTGCCGTTTTTGAAGGTTTTTTCGTTCACTACAGTCAGTAAGGTATTTAGAATTGCAGGCCCTGCCTTCCAAATTTCGTCGAGAAAGACCACTTGCGCATTGGGTAGGTACCCGTCAGTCAAGCGCACATATCGGCCATTGTCTTTTAGCTCTTGAATACTCAACGGACCGAACACTTCCTCTGGCGTCGAGAAACGTGTCATTAGATACTCGAAGTACGACGAATTATCAAAAGCTTGAATCAATCGTTTCGCTATCAAACTCTTGGCTATCCCCGGAGGCCCTAACAGAAAGACACTTTCACCGGCGAGCGCAGCCAGTAAACAAAGTTTGATGGTCTCTTCTCGCTCATAGACCCCGTCTGACAGGGCTTTAGCAAGCTTATTGATACGTTCAGAGAGCAGGGCTTTTTGCGAGTGAGAGACTCGATTAGTGCTCATCATAACTGTGCTCTCCTAACACTATTAAACTTAGTTGTTCTTATGATTTTATACATTTGTTATTACTTTGTTACAAGTGCAATTTTTTTGAGGCTGGTTAGCCTTTATAGCAGAAGCGGTTTTTCGATAACTCGTTGAAACCTTTGTTTCCACTTTTGAGAGCCCTATCAACAATCACTGCAAACCTGTGTTTGTTTGATTCGTAATTGGACTTTATCTCTTGCGATTGAGACGTTATGGTTAAGCTCGGCTAGAGCAAGGACAACAAAAACAATCATGAACACCTGCAAACACACTCTCCATCAATGGAAACGTATCGCGCTGATTGAAGAGCCCGTCGCTCTGCCAAATGGTCATACCATCCAGCACACCACAATCTCTCACCCCGGCGCGGCCGTCATACTACCGATCGACGCCCATGGTCGAATCATTGTGGTCAATCAGTTTCGTCCCTCATTAAAAAAGTGGCTGATTGAGTTGCCCGCAGGCACACTTGAGAGGGATGAGCCCATTGCAACCTGCGCGTTACGTGAGCTAGAGGAAGAAACCGGCTACAGTGCAGAACAACTTATCCCACTTGGTCAAGTGACGCCCATGGCCGGCTTTTGTGACGAGATACAACACCTGTTTGTTGCTAAGCAGCTAACACGCACCCAACGCTACAGCTGTGATGACGATGAAGTGATCGAGGTGCAGACCTACACCGTGCCAGAGCTTGAGCAAATGATCATCAACGGCGACATCACTGACGCCAAAACCATCGCCTGCTTAAGCAAGGCCAAACTGTGCGGTTACCTTTAGGAGAAAAATACATATGGATTTTCGTTCAGATACAGTCACACAACCGACACCTGCGATGCGTCACGCTATGGCAAATGCGAGTGTAGGTGACGACGTGTACGGCGACGACCCGACCGTCAATGAACTCGAACAATGGGCCGCGGAGCGACACGGGTTTGAAGCCGCCTTGTTCACCACATCAGGTACACAAGCCAACCTACTCGGGCTAATGGCCCATTGTGAACGCGGCGATGAGTACTTATGTGGTCAACAGGCACACAACTATAAATACGAAGCGGGAGGCGCCGCGGTATTAGGGTCAATCCAGCCTCAACCGGTAGAAAACAACCCTGATGGTACCTTGGACTTTGCTAAGCTAAAAGCCGCGATCAAACCCGATGACTGTCATTTTGCCCGCACCAAGCTACTCAGCTTAGAAAACACCATTAATGGCAAGGTTCTCCCGTTAAGCTACCTTGCTGACGCACGTAAATTTGTCGACCAGCATGGATTGTCACTGCACCTCGATGGTGCCAGAGTTTACAACGCCGCTGTCGCCCTCAATGTAGATGTAAAAGAGATTGCACAACACTTCGACTCAATGACAGTGTGTTTATCCAAAGGTCTTGCAGCCCCAATCGGTTCGTTGCTGCTAGGCAATAAGGCGTTGATCGCTAAGGCTCGTCGCTTACGTAAAATGGTCGGTGGTGGTATGCGTCAAGCGGGCATTCTTGCCGCGGCAGGTAAATTGGCGTTAACCGAACAGGTTGAGCAGCTCAAGCTAGACCACGAGAATGCCAAGCACCTTGCTATCGGCTTGCAAAAGATTGATGGATTTAATGTCAATCCAGATCTGGTTCAAACCAACATCGTATTTGCGAAACTCGATAACCACATCGACATTCATCAAGTGGCTGAACGTCTTAAGCAAAATGATATTGTTATTTCGCCCGGCAACCCTATTCGCTTTGTCACGCATAAAGATATCACCCGAGATGATATCGATCTGCTTTTAAATAAACTTGCGGACCATAGCAAGTAATTTCGGCTCCTCACACTTGAGCTTCCCCTTAGGGGAAGCTTTATCCTATGGCTATTGCGGTTAAATGAGAATAACAATGACCCGAAGCCTACTAGCGTTACTCGTTCTATTCCCTTTTACAGGCCATGCAGATTCGACCTTTGGTGATCCTCAACTGGGTAAAATTAAGTCACCAAGTTGCATGTTCTGCCACGGTACTGATGGCATCGCTACTAACCCAGCCTACCCTAACCTCAAGGGCCAAAACGCCCTTTACTTGTATCAGTCAATGAAAGCCTATCAAGCGGGAGAACGTGAAGGGCCACTTGCAGAAATGATGGCCGCACAATTATCGCGTTTGGACGATCAAGACTTGAAAGATGTTGCGGCTTACTTCGCACAGCACTCATTGCAGTAATGAATATTGTGTAAAAAAATAGGTAGATATCTTAGATACCTACCTATTAGTGATGACACAAAAAACTGACCAGGTCTCGAAGGAGAGTCCATTTTAAGTGCGGTACAACACTTTAACTACGTGCCAGCCAAACTTGGTTTTGACCAGATGCGGAACTAAGGTCTCACCTGAGAAGCAGACTTTATCGAACTGAGGGACCATCTGGCCTCGGCGAAACTCACCTAAATCACCGCCACGCTTACCTGATGGACAGGTTGAGTATTTTTTTGCCAAGGTTTGAAATTTTGCGCCCTTTTTAAGCTGCTTAATGATGTCTTCGGCCTGCTCTTTATGTTTCACCAAAATGTGCAGGGCCGCTGCGGTGTTTGCCATAATTGTCTCTCGATAAAAGCTCTAATGGCGCGGATTGTACCCGATTCTCAACGCTTTGTTCACCTAAACCGTACGCCAATTGCACAGATTTGATTATCTAGGTTATAGTCAGAGACAAATTTGATGTCAGTCCATTGATCATCGACCTAAATCCGTTACCATTTAAGTAACTAAGTGGAATAATGAGTACCTCCATGGCGAAAACAGTCAGTAAAGCAAACCAATCTCAAGGCATGCTAATGTTTACCTTAACCAGCAGTAAACAGCTCTTTGCTATTGGTACTTTAAAAGTGCGTGAAATCGTGCCTTTCCAGCCGACCACACAAATTCCGTATTCACACCACCACGTTATTGGCACTGTCACTATCCGTAACAAAACCATTCCAGTGATCAACATGCCGGCGGCGATCGGTTTTCGCCCGATTCAACCTGAAGAATATCAATCGTGCTACCTTATAGTCACCGACTGCCTGAGAACCGTTGTCGCGTTTATGGTCCGTTCAATCGAGAAAATCATCGAGTGTGACTGGAAATCGATCGAATCGGCCCCTAAGACAGCAGGCAATAATGTGTTTGTCACTGGCATCACGCGCTTTGATAATAAAATCGTGCAAATGTTGGACGTAGAACTGCTGCTATCGAAAATCTACCCGCAATATGAATCAACCAACATTCCAATGCTGACCGACATAGAACGCGAGCGGCTTAAAGCGCTGCGTATTTTGCTGGTTGATGACTCATCTATTGCACGTAAGCAACTGGCTGATGCGCTAGATAGCATCAATATACCTTATCAGATTTGTAATAATGGCCTTGATGCGTTGGCACTGATGCGCGGATGTGCGGCCAAAGGCGAGCCTATCGATTTATTAGTCAGCGATATCGAAATGCCTGGACTTGATGGTTATGAACTCGCCTTCGAGACTCAAAATGAGCGCGAACTCAGCAACAGCTACGTCATTTTGCATACGTCACTTTCAAGTGAAATCTGTGTTGAACGAGCCCAACAAGTGGGCGCGCATGAAGCGCTAGAAAAATTTAATGCCGCCGACCTCATTCAAGCCATGTTGCGCGGTGCTAGCAAGCTGGAGCAAGGTAACGTGCGCCAAGAAATCATCGTCGACGAAACTTAACCGGAATCCGTAGATAAGTTTGCCCATCGAGTTGACACCTTCTACCCTTTAGGTGTGCGTAAGTGCAAAGTGTCGAGTAGTTAATTGGTGTAATCTAACTTTAAGTCAAACATTCGCCCGCAAAATCAGTTAACCTTAGCGTATAGAATGTCTTTTGCAGAAATGTTCATAGGAAATGACCGACGATTTTAAAAAGTCGACAGCCAACCTAAGGAAAGCTGTCCCACTAATGATGAAAAACCACGTAGCTGCGACGCCCGCTAACTATGCGCTTTGGTATACCTACGTAGATAATGCGATCCCACAGCTTAATCGTGAACTGGATAACGTCCTAGATAGCTACGGGATCTGCCCGCCTGCTGCGGGTGAACATCTCTATCAAAACTATGTGGCAAGCCGTACCGAAACTGATATGCGCGATTTACGCGCCAATATTGAAATACTGGTGAGTGAAGTCTCTAGTTCGATGGCCGATACCCTTTCCGATACCTCACAATTTTCCGACATGATCGACAAAAGCTTTGACGACCTAAAGCGAGTCGAAAATGAAACCATGTCGATGGAAGAAGTGATGAACGTTGTTCGTCAATTGGTCTCCGAATCAACTGAAATTCGCCACTCTACGCGTTTTTTAAACAATCAGCTCGAAAACGCTGCCAAAGAAATCAACCAACTCAAAACTCAGTTGGCAGAAGTACAACAAGACGCCCTGTTTGACGCTTTAACCAGCCTTTACAACCGACGGGCCTTTGATAGCGACATCAGCACACTTTGCCGAGCAGAGCAGAAAATGAGCCTTATTCTTGCCGATATTGACCACTTCAAAGTCTTCAATGACACATACGGCCACTTATTCGGCGATACCGTCATCAAGGGCATCGCCCGTCGTCTTCAATTGAGCTGCCGTGACGGCATTCACGCCTACCGCTTTGGCGGGGAAGAGTTTGCGATGATTGTGCCCAACAAGTCACTGCGAATTGCTAGACAGTTTGGTGAAACGCTGCGTCGCTCGGTAGAGAAGCTGACCATAAAAGACAGACGCACTTCTGAGCAGGTTGGTAACATTACGATTTCGCTTGGTGTTGCTGAGCTTGAGCCGGGAGAGTCGGCCGAGTCACTGATTGAGCGCGCAGACAAGCTGCTTTACGAAGCCAAACAGCTTGGCCGTAACCGAGTGATGCCGATATAGAAAGTCAAAGCTACCAGAGTTAAAGAGCCCCATTTAGGGGCTTTTTTGTTTGTTAGCCGTCTCGGG
The DNA here is from genome assembly GCF_013369335.1 of Vibrio sp. JPW-9-11-11. GTDB lineage: Bacteria > Pseudomonadota > Gammaproteobacteria > Enterobacterales > Vibrionaceae > Vibrio. Next base: position 675,340 of record NZ_SZQJ01000036.1, on the reverse strand, counting down.
TGATGGCTGCTATCAGCTCTTGTTGCACTTGGTCAGCTTTATCATTATCGATCTGACATGTCCCCGCGGCTTTGTGTCCGCCTCCACCATATTTGAGCATCAACTCACCGACATTGGTTTTTGAACTACGGTCAAAAATCGATTTTCCGGTCGCAAAGACGGTGTTCTGCTTTTGAAAACCCCACATTTTATGGATAGAGATATTGCATTGCGGATAAAGCGCATAGATCACAAAGCGGTTGCCTGCATAAATCACGTCTTCGTCGGTCAAATCTAGAAAGACAAGATTACTGTAAACCGTGGCACAGCGCTGGATCTGCTGTTTAAATAAGCTCTCGTGTTCTCGATATAAATCGATACGTTCACGCACATCCGGCAAGGCGAGGATTTGGTCAATGGTGTGGTTTTTACAATATTCGATTAAGTCCATCATCAGACTGTAATTGGAAATGCGAAACTCCCGAAAACGTCCTAAGCCAGTACGCGCATCCATCAAGAAGTTGAGCAGGTTCCACCCTGTAGAATCAAGCACTTCATCTCGTGAAAACTGGGCAGAGTCGCCCTTATCCACGGCTTCCATCATATCTAGCCATTGCGTAGGAAAAGTGCTCTCCCCACCGTAGTGCTCCCAAACCACACGCGCAGCGGAGGGGGCGTCGGGGTCGATGATGTGATTGGCGCGCTCGCCTTGATTACGAATCACTTCTGATAAGTGATGATCGAAGACAAGATGCGCTTGCTCAACATACGGCAGATTGGTCACGATATCGTTAGAGGTAATCTCGACCGCACCATCTTGCATGTCCTTGGGATGAACAAATTTTATCTCATCAATTAGGTCTAGTTGCTTGAGCAGTACAGCACAAACTAAACCATCAAAGTCACTGCGGGTGACGAGTCGATGTTTTTGGTTCGACATTGGCACTTCCTATGCTTCGGCTTATTATTCACACTATAGATAACCCACACGGGCTATCATACAAATCAAAGTAACACTTTTGGTATCGCTTTGTCCTATAACTCTTTTTAAGTTTAGACAGCGCTGATCGTTTGACAAACTTAACTAAAGAAAAACCTCAATTCTTCTTGGCAAAGAGCGCCAACCTGCAATCAATCGTGTGCCAACCAGTCAAACTGAAAGTCTGTACTAAGTTTCTGGGTCAAGCCATCGGTTAAGCTGAGTTAAGGCTTTATCCAAACGTTGAAGCGCGTCAACGCAGTGTGAGTAAGCGCTATTCTCTGCTGTCGCCTCTACCAAAGACTTTATTTCTAGTACTAGTGCGTGCTCTTGCTGGTTAAGTGGCAAAGCTTGTAATCGCTCTATGGCCCGTTGGGCAATTTGATAAGGGGCGCGCCTGACTCCACTCAAAGGACGCGCAAAGACTCGCGCTTTCACTCCCTCAAGGTAAACCCGATACGTAGTCAACTCATCACAATATAGAAAGGCTTCGGCTCGCGTCCCTTTATGCGGATAAGGCACAGCGTGATGATGCTCCAACTGGCTGCCGACTGAAACTTCAAGCCCTACTTGTCTGCATCTCTCGACCATTTTGCTGATAAGGCCCTGCTCAGGCATTAACTGTTCAATCTCAACAATTCGTTTTAGGTGGTAGTCATTCGACAGCAAGGTGATGTTCAAACACCGCCCTATTTGATAGCCGGGACACTGTATTAACTTCATCGCTGCATTGGACAGATTCTCGATGGTATTTTGAGACTCATTTTCCAATACGATTTGATAACCTCCCAACACGTCAGCGGGAAGCAATTGAGACAGATAATCCATCATTGCTCGCGCTTCCGATACATTCTGGTTATCGGTGACCCCACCGCAGACAACAATCAAGGTCGTTTTTACATCGAGTAACGGCGAACTGCGCGCTAGGTGCTCTACGCGAGAGCGTCCCTCCAACGTAAGTTGGTTATTGACTAAGCGCTTTCCGAGCAGCAAAACCACGCTATTTATGTTCATTAATCACTCATGTCTCAATTATTCCTACCAAGGTTCGTGGAAACTGTACAAGCTTCGACTTTACCGCTAGCGTAGAGAAGGTTAAAGTTTTGTTAAAACCAGCGCGAGCGACTGCGCTATCATCATCCAAATGATAAGAGCCATGTTCATTGGCCTATATAACAGGAAGTAAGTTTATGCTGTCTATATTTGATATCTTCAAAGTGGGCGTTGGCCCATCCAGCTCACACACTAACGGCCCAATGCTGGCGGGCTACCATTTTACTCAACTGCTGACCACAAACCTAGATAAAGTAGCTCGAGTGCAAGTTGACCTCTATGGTTCACTCTCTTTAACCGGCAAAGGCCACCATACCGACCGCGCCGTCATCCTCGGCTTATTGGGTAATAAGCCCGATACCATCAAAATGTCGAGCGCCAAACAAGCACTCGCTCAAGCCATTGACGAACACGCTTTGCTACTGGCCAGCAGCCATACCCTTCACTTCGATTACACCAAAGATATTCTCTTTCACCAAGACAACCTTCCTCTGCATGAAAACGGTATGACGATTTCAGCGTTCGATGCTAAGGGGGAGCAAGTCGCGTTTGAAACCTACTACTCGATTGGAGGCGGCTTTATAGCAACAGCCAAACAACTAGAGCATGGCAGCGATGAAGCAACTGTCGATGTGCCATATCCATTTACTAGCGCGGATGAAATGCTCACCATGGCCGAAGAAAATGGCCTTAGTTTAGGCGGAATGATTTTACGCAATGAACAACAGTTCCACACTGAGCATGAAATTACGCGCAAAACCGAACAAATCTGGAAAGTGATGTCACTGTGTATGCAGCGCGGGTTCGATACTGAAGGGATTTTGGAAGGTGGGTTAAATGTCACACGCCGCGCACCTAACCTATTGAAAAAACTCGAAGCAAACGCGGCTATCGAAAACGATCCGATGGAAATCATGGATTGGATCAACCTATTTGCGTTTGCAGTCAGCGAAGAAAATGCTGCGGGGGGGCAGGTCGTCACATCGCCCACCAATGGCGCGGCGGGCGTGATTCCAGCAGTGCTGATGTATTACCACCGCTTTATTAAGGAGCTCGATAGCAAACAGTTGAAAGACTTCCTTGCGGTGGCGGGGGCGATAGGCATCTTGTATAAGACTAATGCGTCTATTTCAGGTGCCGAAGTCGGCTGTCAGGGCGAAGTGGGTGTCTCTTCTTCAATGGCTGCTGCGGGGCTGACTGCGCTGCGTGGTGGTAGCAACGAACAAATTTGTATCGCGGCTGAAATCGCTATGGAGCATTCACTGGGTATGACATGTGACCCTATCGGTGGCTTGGTACAAGTCCCGTGTATTGAACGCAATGCTATGGGAGCAATGAAAGCGATCAATGCCTCGCGAATGGCACTAAAACGTACGAGTAAATGTTTAATATCTTTGGATAAGGTCATAGAGACCATGTATCAAACCGGCAAGGATATGAACAAAAAATATCGGGAAACGTCACTCGGCGGCTTGGCGGTCATTCATATGGCTCCGCCGTGTGAGTAACAAGGATAATGGCGTAGTGTTTGACTACGCCATTTTTAATCTCACTAAAGCTTGTCCACAACCGCTAACGCGGCACTAAGCACATCTTGACCAAACTTCACACTTCTCTCTGGAGACCAACCGTAGAGTGGGTCTGGATAGTCGTTGTTATCTTTAAACGGCATTTCAATCGTGTAGGACAAACATTTAAACTGCTCGCCCACCCAATTTGAGCCCACGGTTAAGTTCGCCTTACCTGGTTCATCTTTGTCATAGCCGTGCTGATCTTGGAACTCGGGGGTCGCAATAAACAACGCGTGTTTAAATGCGTCTTCTAACCCAGCCAAACGCTCATCATAGGACGGAATACCTTCTGAGCCTGCAACAAAGTTGTATGGGATTGCTTCATCACCATGGATATCTAAAAACATATCCACACCCGTCGCCAGCATTCGCTCACGAACGAGGAACACTTCTGGGCTGTTCTCCATTGATGGGGACTGCCACTCTCGGTTGAGGTTTACCCCTTTGGCATTGCAGCGTAAATGACCGCGGATCGCTCCATCGGGATTCATGTTGGGTACAACATAGAGCACCGCTTTCTCAAGCAGAGCACGCGCACTGGTATCGTCTTCATCCAATAACCGCTGGATAAAACCTTCGATAAACCATTCCGCCATGGTCTCACCCGGATGCTGACGTGCAATCAACCAGATTTTCTTTTTACCCTGTTCTTGTTCGCCAAACGTCAGTAGCGACATATCGTTGCCATCTAAAGTGTGGCCTAAAGTCTCCAACTGACAATGGTGGGCACTTTGCGCCAAATGCAACAGATCCAAGTGACGGTCGTAGCTGTAAGGGGCAAAATAGGCAAAATAGATCGATGGACGCTCGGGGATCACGGTAAACGTTAAAGTGTCACCATCAAATTCAGCCGGTATACGGAACCACTCTTCACGGTCATACGAAGCCACCACATCATACCCTTCCCACCCTTCAGGGTAAGCGGAGCCCTTGAGGTCAAGAATACGGATCGTGTGCGCGTGCTCGGTTTGGGTTTCTAACCGAAAGTGAAACCATTGATAAAATTCGGATTGATTATCATTAGGAATTTTCAACTGAATGTTGTCTTTGTCCTGAACACTAACAACTTCAATACTGCCGCTATCAAAGTTACTGAATATCTTCATGTCGTTACATTCCTTATACATTTATTGGCTGACTGGCACGAGGCTAACATAAAGCGAAGGGCCAAAACATCGACCGACTCGTTTAATCGTTGCATATTTGGTCAGTCAAGTCGGAACGCAAACGATTTGGATCAATAGCATTACAAAAATTTATGCGAAATTGAGAAAATATCGTGCATAGAAACGGCATTCTGCGATAATTGTTTCAATTTATTACATACTACAAGTGATAACATTAATAGTTGTAAATACTAGGTTAACACCTATAAGAGAGATTATTATGTGGAACAAACTCAATAAATCCATGATGTTTTGTCAGGCCATGTTCGGGCTTTCATTCTACGGCGTCATGGTCATACTCACCCGTTTTTTCTTAGAAGATTTAGGGTATAGCGAAGCGGAAACCATGATGGTTGTCGGCGCCTTTTCTTCAATCGGACCACTGTTTGCAATCGCGGGCGGATTCATCGTGGATAAGTTTTTGGGGGCTTATCGCTCACTCACGATCGCGTATGGAACGTTCGCCACTGGTTATACCTTGCTTGTACTTGGGGCATCCACCACTAACGTCCCTATGAGCTTGATCGGTATTGCGCTGGCGAGTTATGCACGTGGCCTGATGTCTCCTTCTTACCCAAGTCTTTACAAGCGTACCTTTTCTTCAGAGGAAGACTTCGAAAACGGCTACCCAGTCAACTACTCAATTAACAACGTCGGTGCGTTGTTTGGTCAGTACTTGTTCCCGATGTTTGTACTCGCGATTGGCTTCCATGGCAGTTTTGGTCTTTCGGCGATCATGGCTGGTTTTGCGTTTGTCACCTTAGTGGTACTCAACAAGCAACTGGTTGGTTCCGCAGCTGAGATTGACCAAGCTCCAGTTAGCCTGAAAAACTGGGCGGCGTTTTTGAGCCTGTCAGCCACTATGGTAGGACTGGTATTCTTCATGTTTTCCAACATGGATATTGGTCAAAACATTGTCTATGCCATTGGCGTGGCGGCCATTTTGTACTTCATCTCTTTGATGTTCAAATGTGGTAAATCCGACGCACTAAAGATGGGGACCATTTTGATTATGATGGTGCTGACCATCTGCTTTTTCGTCTACTATGGTCAAATGATGACCTCAATGACCATGGTCACGATCAACACCATGCGTGGTGACTTATTCAATCTCATTCCTATCGCGCCCGAAGCATCAATGGCAATGAACCCGCTATGGTGTATTGTGGCAGGTCCTGTGATTTCAGTGACCTTTTCCTCGCTCGAGAAAAAGGGCATTAACTTCTCTACCGCAACCAAGATTGGTTTTGCCTTCATTTTTACCGCGATTGCGTTTGGTATCCTTACCATGGCGGTGATGAATATCGGCAGTGATGTGGTGATTCGCCCTGAGGTATTTTTAGCTATCCACTTCTTCCAGGCGTTTTCTGAAGTGATCGTTGGTAGTTTAGTGGTGGCGTTTATCCTATCTGTCGCACCAAAACACATTGAAGGCTTCTCGGTTTCGCTCTTTTATGTCGCGATGGCACTGAGTGGCATCGTTGGCGCGGTATTCTCAACCTCTATCGCGCTAGAGAAAGGCCAAGCGATCACCCAGGAGATTGTGCAAACCGTCTACGGTGATTATTTTCAGTTGTTGACCGTTCTGGCGGTAGTGATGGTGGCCATTGCACTGATCTCATCTTGGATCATTCGTCGAATGCTGGATGCCGCGCGAGCAAGCGAGCAACCAGTCGAGCTAGTAGAAGCCGAGAGTTAGACCTAGCTAAAATCTATCAAGCCCCAAAGTGAACCTTTGGGGCTTGTTGTTGATATTTAATTAACAGTGAACGTGAGATGATTCAATCTGAATCGCATCATGACGCCAGAATTCAACCGCCGCCTCTATTCGTTCGCCTTGGGCGTTAGAATGAATACGTTCAACCACCAATGCCGGTGTTCCGACCGTCGCTCGCAAAGCTAGCGCCATATCGCCTAGCAACACACGTGTGCTCACTTGACAAGTCACCTGATGAAAATCAACGCCATAGTCCTGACGATACACATCGGTCAGTGATTGAGTTAAATCATGGTCGAGCAAACCCGCAAACTGTCGCGGGCATGCATAGTTGGTCACATAAGCCACAGGGCGCTGCTCTAAGTAACGAACTCTATCTAACTGATAGGCATCAGAAAAAGGTGGCAGTTTCAATAAATGGGAAGCGTGTTTATTGGCAACGACACTGCGCGCTGACAATAGCTCAGTTTGAGGAGCACGGTTTTGACTGCTCGCCCACTGAATGAAGCTCTGCGTTTGCGCGAGATCGTATTTGAGTGTCGGTGGCGAAATAAACCAGCCACGGCGGTCCTCGCGATAAATACATCCGTCAGCTTCAAGCAACGATAGGGCTTCACGTAAGGTAACACGCGTGGTATTAAAAGACTCCGCAAGCTTTCTTTCAGCCGGGAGTTTTTGCCTAGGAGCCAATTGTCCAGACTCGATTTGCTCCTCAATCGCCTGCTTAATCATGACATACTGCACGGTATTTCCACTCCAATCGGCTGCATTCAACGACGCTCATTCTATTGGTCATTCAATAAAATGGCGTCAGAATTTGGTACTACCATAAACCGAAACTCTGCCAATGTCATGATATGGGTGGGGATTTATCATCGAGACGAACGAAAAATGGGCTCATTGAGCCCGGTCGAACCAGGTGGTCACTATACGCTTATCGCGGCAATCAGATTGGCAAGATATTCAGCACCGTGCTCTGTTAACAGCCAGCAGTAAACCATTATATTAAACGCCAGCGTAGTCCAGAAAAGAAACTTAAATCCAAGGTCATGGTACTTGTGGTGCATAAACGTTTGGGCAAACAGTGCGCCGATCCATCCACCAAATATATTGAGTAGATGAAACAAGACTTCCGGTACTCGTGCGCCTTGAGTTAGCATCGCTTGTTTATCAAATGCATAGACAGTATAAGTCGCAATGCTTACTGCAAAATAAAACAGGCAAGCGATGAGTGGGAAATCAAGCAACACGACACTGCCCAATAGGGCGCTGCAGAACCAAACCGCAATGGCTAAAGAGAAGTTGAAAACCAGCGGACGTTCCACATGAATCGCGCGCATAGTGCCTTGCTCGTCACAGCCTAAGCGAAAAACCACTGGCTCACTGACAAAAGGCTGTTGTGATGCATTCTCGAGGTCACTGATATGGAACAAAACTTTGGTCTCTTGGTTATCAACGGCAATATAGCCGTACCCTTTGCTTTGGTCCCACTGCGCAATCGTTCCTTGAATGGACATATTGGTTTCCTTACCTAGCCGTGTGCTTTGTTAAAGCCATCTATTAATTAATAATAATTCATAGCACACATATTCCACTGCGCTCATAAAACGACCGCACAATTATCATTTTTTTGATCTCGCACACTACTGACACCTTCTGACACACGACAGACCTATGATGCTCAGGAACCATCAATCGTTTACAAGGAATCGACAAAATGAAAAGTGTGTTAGAGATTGTCCGCTTCAAACTTAATCACCATGCTACCCATGAGCAACTGATTGCCGCCTGTGAGCAAAGTCAGAAGTTTGTCTCTGGGCTCGACGGTTTTGAATACCGTTCGCTGAGTTTTGACCAACCAAGTAACACTTGGACTGACGTGGTGTATTGGGCATCGATGGAGCAGGCTCAACGAGCCGGAGAGCAGTTCCTTTCCAGTCCTGACTGCCAACCCTTAATGGCTTTGATTGACCCCGAGTCGGTCATCATGCAACATCAAACCATTGCCATGAGCGATCTCGCCGCCAAATATCAATAACATAATGGGGAGCAGAGTCCTCCCCTTAAACCAACGCCCTCAATAGGAGTGATTGTGAGTAAATCTGAGCGACTGTTTGAACTACTAACACTGTTGCGCTCTAGGCGCTTTGCCATTACAGCGACTCAGCTTGCCGAGCATATGGAAGTGAGCGAACGCACCATTTACCGAGATATTCAATCACTGATCAGTTCCGGAGTACCGATTCAAGGTGAAGCGGGAGTCGGATACCTGCTGCAACCCGACTCGCACTTACCACCACTCATGTTTACAGAGAAAGAGATGATGGCGCTCGAACTTGGCATGCGCATGGTTCGTGCTTGGTCTGATGATGAGCTGGCGCGAGCCAGTCAATCGGCGTCCAATAAAATTCTTTCCGTGCTCCCTGACCGCATAAAGCGACAAGTCGAAGACTTTGCCATACTTGTTCCCGACCTTCACAGCGGTTCATCTACAGCGAAACGCTGTAAAATGCTAAGACATGCCACTGATGATAAGCTCAAAATCGTCATCACTTACCTTGATCAAAAGCAGCAAGTTTCCGAGCGCATGGTGCAGCCTTTGGGACAAATTTTTTGGGGAAAAGTGTGGACGCTAGTGGCATGGTGCGAGTTAAGACATGATTATCGTCACTTTCGAATTGATCGAATAGAGCACATGCTAGTGACGGAACAAACGTTCGAGACCCATGCGAAGAAAAGCCTCGAACATTATATTAAACTGAAAGCTCCGGAGAGATAGCTCCGCTACTTCATCAGAGTTGATGATATGTTTAGCGCGAGATGACAACCGTTTTGATCAGAAATGACATCAAACTGCACGAGCTCATTGATGTGCGGCTCTGATTGGCTGTCTCTCATATCGCGAATATGAAAAAACACTTTTTGACGCTGAGCTGTGTCTTCAATAAACCCATAACCGTGCTTCTGATCCCAATCGACAATTTTCCCTAACACCGCCATGTGGCCCCCTGCATTTACCGCTGTCGTTGCTCTACCTACTCAGGTCGGCACAGATTGGATCACTCGACGTGCACTTTTTAGGCGATCAGGATGCTTTTTAGCTCATGTAGCGAGCTCACTGTGTAGTTAGGCTGTATGTTAGCATCGCGTTCATTACCATGATGATTAAGCCAACACGTTTCGATGCCAAAGTTGATACCCCCTAGAATATCTGAGTATTGGTTGTCGCCGACCATCAATACTTTGCTTTTACAGGGTTGCCCCATTTTTTCTAATGCGTGACTGAAAATCGCCTGATCGGGTTTCGCCACGCCGACTTGCTCGGAAATAATTACATGTTCAAAGTAGTGCGCCATGTCAGTTCGATCGAGGCGGATCGCTTGTAGCTCGGTAAAGCCATTGGTAATGATTCCAAGCTTCGCCTTACCATGCACCGCTTCCATTAACTCTTTGGCTCCCGGTAGCAGAGTACAAATATCGGCCATGGCTTCAAGAAAAGCGCGATTAAGCTCGCTGGTAGTGGTTTGCAGCCGATCGGCCCACTCACGAAAACGGTGGTGCTTAAGCTGATCGGCGGTAATTTTTCCGTCTTGATAGTCCACCCACAGTGGTTTATTCAAGGTTTGGTAATGGTCAAAATCTTGCTGGGTAAACATCACGCCTTTGCGTGAGAACATCAGTTGCATCCCTTTAAAAGCATCGAAATGAAATAAGGTTTCGTCAGCGTCAAACAAGATCCAGTCGTACTTCATCATTTTCTCCTCAACATTACCCCGCCATTGTAGATTGTTTTCAAATCAATGATAATCTCTGAAATACAAACTTATTGTTTAGTTTTAATCAACAATGAAAGCTTTCTCTACTATCCCGATATTTATCGCAGTGGTCGAAAACGGCAGTTTTTCACTCGCAGCCAACCAGCTCAATATCACCAAGTCAGCGGTCAGTAAGCGGATCACTCAGTTGGAAGATGAGCTGGGAATTCGGCTGCTTAACCGCACAACTCGTAAACTGAGTTTGACCGAAGCAGGACAGCGTTATTACGAACATGTCATTCAAGCCTATCATTTTACTCAGCAAGGTATTGATGCGGTCACCGAGCTGCAAGGCAACCCTAGGGGGCGACTCAAGCTCACCGCCCCGATGTCTTTTGGAGTGTTGCATATTGCTCCACTGATCAGCGAGTTTTTAGCGCGCTACCCCGATGTTGAAATTGACCTTCAACTAGAGGACCGCATGATTGACCTCGTTCAACAAGGCTTCGATTTGGGGATCAGGATTGGCCATTTACCTGTGTCAAACTTGGTCGCTAAGCGCTTGACCCCCTGTCGTAGCGTATTGTGCGCCTCTCCAGACTACCTCAAACGTAACGGTGTCCCCATCAGGCCCAGCGATTTATCGGATCACAGCTGCCTACCCTACAGTTACTATCGTGGCGGCAGCGAATGGCGGCTTTATTCTGCCAGCCAGGAGTACAGCGTTGTGCCAAAAGGCCGCTTAATCGTCAACAACAGTGAAGCTATACGCAGAGCGGTGCTTGCGGGAAGTGGTATTGGGAATCTACCGACATTTATCGTCGGGAAAGACATCGCATCCGGCAAGCTTGACGTCGTTCTACCCGAGTTTACTCTGCCTCAACACGCGGTGTACGCCGTTTTCCCAGAGCGCAAACATATGCCGCTTAAGGTTCGGGCATTTATCGATTTCATTACTGACAAGCTTGGCAATGACGTGCCCTACTGGGACCAACCAAGGTGACACTGAGCTCATAATTTTCTGAATGTGGTCACGCCACGAACATTCTATGACTTGAGACAAAACAGACTCTCTGTGCGATGGAGACAATAGCGCTCAACCCATCGTTTTACGGAGACAGTAACTATGAAGCGCTTCTTTCCTTCGAGTGTCATGCTCACCCCGTTTGTCGTTAAGCATTATCATCAAGACTTCTCGGACGACGAACAACCAGAGTCAGAGCGCCCCCAAGATGAGCAGGAGGAATCTGAAGAATGAGACGCTCATCAGATCACTAGTCAAATAAATTGGCTAGGATTTATCGCGGAAGATAAGGGAGGAAATGATGAAAAAAATTGCTGTCATACTCAGCGGTTCCGGGGTCTACGACGGAGCTGAAATCCACGAGTCGGTATTGGCCCTGCACGCTATAGAAAAAAATCACGCGACTTGGCACTGCTTCGCCCCCAACATCGAACAGTTGCATGTCATTAATCATAAAACTGGTGAAGAAATCAGTGAAAGTCGCAATGTTCTGGTTGAAGCAGCGCGAATCGCTCGCGGCAACATAGACGACGTCGCCAAGCTCAATGTCGACGAGTATGACGCCCTCTTGCTGCCCGGTGGTTTTGGCGCCGCCAAAAACCTGACCGACTTCGCCGTGAACGGCGCCGAATGCAGCATCAACGCTCATGTCGCCTCAGCCTGTCGAGCTTTTGCCCTCGCGAAAAAACCAGCAGGCTATTTGTGCATTGCACCTGTCATTATCCCGATGATTTACCCTAACGGAGTAAAAGGTACCATCGGCAATGATCAAGCCATCGCCGCCGCTTTCAATCAACTCGGGGGGCAGCATGTCGACTGCGCGGTTGAAGACGTGATTTTCGACCCAGAGCATGTGGTTCTCTCAAGCCCCGCTTATATGCTTGCCGAGACGATTTCACAGTCCGCCACTGGCATCGAAAAACTCGTCACCCATCTAGTCGAACTCGCGTAAGTCACGTACCACAAATAAGCACAAGTTTTATTCATCTTTTTTATCGCCCTTTGCTTGATTATTCGAGCAAAGGGTTGTTTTTTCTCGCCCCAAAAGTTTCGGCTTCATCGGGCCTATCTATCTAAATATGTTGAGAAAACGATTGCGCTAAACCACTAATTATTAACAAGTTTATTCATTTAAACTAACCGTATGAATGAGGGTCACACTTCCGATTCTCCCCTCGCCTATTTGCCATCGAATCTTGTCGGAGATCAAATTTCTCGCGCGGATTTTTATGCGAATCTAATTGCAGAAAACAAACAATAACGATAACGGAGCAATCCAATGACAAGTGCATTTTTCATCCCTACTGTTAACCTCATGGGCGCTGGCTGTTTAAAAGACGCCGCAGACAGTATTCAGGCACAAGGCTTTAAAAACGGCCTGATCGTGACCGACAAGGTACTCAATCAAATCGGTGTGGTTAAGCAAGTACAGGACTTGCTGAGCGAACGCGATGTATCGACAGTGGTCTTCGATGGGACTCAACCTAACCCAACCATTGGCAACGTCAACGCTGGCCTTGCGCTACTCAAGCAACACCAGTGTGATTTTGTTATCTCGTTGGGTGGCGGTTCACCGCACGACTGCGCTAAAGGGGTTGCGCTAGTCGCCGCCAACGGTGGTCAGATCGGCGATTATGAGGGGGTAGATCAGTCCGCCAAGCCTATGCTTCCGCTGATTGCGATTAACACCACCGCAGGTACTGCTTCAGAAATGACGCGCTTTTGTATTATTACCGATGAAGAGCGCCACATTAAGATGGCGATCGTCGATAAACATACTACGCCACTTATCTCAGTGAACGACCCTGAACTCATGCTGGCCAAACCCGCTTCGCTAACAGCGGCAACTGGTATGGATGCGCTAACACACGCCGTAGAAGCCTATGTTTCGATTGCAGCGACGCCGATTACCGATGCAGTCGCCATTAAGGCGATTGAGTTGATCCAAGCTCACCTTCGCACTGCCGTCGCTAACGGTGACGACATTGAAGCGCGCGAGCAAATGGCCTATGCCCAATTTATGGCAGGCATGGCGTTTAACAACGCGTCACTTGGCTATGTGCACGCCATGGCGCATCAGCTCGGCGGCTTCTATGATTTACCACACGGTGTGTGTAACGCGATTTTATTGCCTCACGTTCAGCGCTATAACGCTCAAGTGTGTCCTGAACGCCTACGCGACGTCGCCAAAGCCATGGGGGTAAACGTCGCGGGAATGACGCCAGAGCAAGGTGCAGATGCCGCCATTAGTGCCATTGTCAACCTCGCGACAGATGTTGGTATTCCAAGTGGTATTGAACAGCTTGGTGCAAAACTTGAAGATATTCCGACCCTCGCGGATAACGCACTTAAAGATGCGTGTGGCTTTACCAATCCGAAGCAAGCGACTCACGAAGAAATCTCCGCTATCTTCCAAGCCGCAATGTAACGGTGTTTTCGATTTCCTTGCAGTTCTAGCCTCCTTCGGGAGGCTTTTTTGTACTATTGACGCTGAAATTTCGTACTACACTTCAACAACAAACGGAGGTGTTCTATGAAAACAACAATTGGGTTGGCCTTACTGACATGTGCGTCGTTGGCAACGGCTGGGGAAAATCGAGTTTACAATGTAAATGGTAGTGAATACGAGGGCTACTGGGCAAAAGTAAGTGATGATGCCCCGCTGGTCTTATTGGTTCACGATTGGGACGGTTTAACCGATTATGAGATGAAACGTGCCCAAATGCTTAATGAAATGGGCTACAACGTTTTTGCCGCCGATTTGTTCGGTAAAGGAATTCGCCCAACAGAGGTCAAAGACAAACGCCAACACACAGGTGAACTCTATAAAGACCGCGATAAGTTACGTGCACTAATGCAAGGCAGCTTGGATTTTGCGGCCAGTTTAGGGGGAAACGCCGATAACACAGTGGTGATGGGGTACTGCTTTGGCGGCGCCGCCGTGCTTGAGTCTGCACGTGCTGGTATGCAAGCAAAAGGATTTGTCACATTTCACGGTGGTTTAAGCACTCCAGAAGGGCAAAGCTACAAGATGACCCAAGCGCCTATCATGGTGCTCCATGGCACGGCCGACAGCGCGATCCCTATGTCTGAATTCGCCTCACTCGCTGAACAACTTGAAGCGGCGGGAGTATCACACGAAATGATCACCTACAGCGGCGCGCCACACGCGTTTACCGTATTTGGTAGTCCACGTTATCGTGAAGATGCAGACAACAAGTCGTGGAACAGTTTTAGTCAATTCTTACAAGCGACCACGCTATAATTACGATGCAAGCACTCAGCCCCAAGCTCTTACGCTTGAGGCCGAGTGTTTGCTCTATGGCGCGTCGTCTATCTCGACTGGCATGTAATGCTTAGGCTCAAGTTTTAACCACTCTGGCAAGACTGTACCAATTGAAATCGATGACCAAGTCCCCGATAAAATGCCAATAAACATCGCCACCGCGAACCCTTGCAAGGCGCTGCCCCCTAAAATCCACAAGGCGGATACGGTCATCAACGTCGTGCCCGACGTCACCATAGTACGCGAGAACGTCGCGATCACCGCTTGGTCGTTGATCTGCTCGGTTGGCAACGACGGTTTGGCCACCAGCAGTTCACGAATCCGGTCTGCGATAATGATCGAGTCATTGAGCGAGTACCCCAGAATCGCGAGTATGGCGGCAAAAACGGTCAGGTTGAACTCCATCTGAGTTGCAGCGAAAAAACCGAGCACCAGCACCACATCATGCATCAGAGCCAGTAATGAACCACTGGCTAAACGCCACTCAAAACGAACACAGAGATAGGCCAATATCGACAACATCGAAATCATCAGTGCCAGCCCTCCTTGGTCGATCAAATCTTGACCGACCTGTGAGCCCACCATGCTGCTGCTCACCACATCGACCTGCTGAGACACTGGAGCCAATAATTGTTTAAGGTCGGCGATTTGTTCACCCGGCTGCGGGACCGGATAGCGAATCACCCAACGCCCTTGCTGATCGGAACGAGTGACATGGGTAAACTCCCCCAATTGAGGTTTGAGCGTATCGACCAGTTGCGAGTGGTTGAGAGATGGGTCAACCTCTACTTCTGTCACCATCCCTCCGGTAAAATCTAACCCGAGATTTAGGCCGTTGAGGCTCAACGCGACTATAGAAACCATCATCAATGCCAGTGAGACAAAACTGGTAATATAGCGGATCCGACGAATACCTTGTTTAAAGAACTGGATCATAAGTTAAACCCTCACATCACGACGCGCGTCGCGTCCCCAAACTAAGTTGATCATCGCTCGCGATGCAAATACACCACTGAACATACTGGTTAGTAGCCCGAGCCCCAGAGTCAAGGCAAAACCTTGAATAGGGCCATTGCCAATTGAGTAGAGCACGACAGCCGTAATCATAGTGGTAATATTGGCATCTAAAATGGTGCTTAAGGCGCTGTTAAAGCCTAGGTCAATTGACTGAGCAAACGTACGTCCTTCTGCTAACTTGTCTTTAATCCTTTCAAAAATAAGAACATTAGTATCCACCGCCATCCCGACAGTTAACACTAAACCGGCAATACCAGGTAGCGTCAACACAGCGCCTGGAAGCAGTGCGATCAAGCCGAGTAGACAAGCCATATTGATGAGCAAAGCCGTGTTGGCGACCCAACCCAAACGGCGATACCACAGTGCCATAAACGTCAAAGTCATCGCCATACCTAAGGCCAGAGCTGCAAAGCCGTTTTCAATATTTTCCGCACCCAATGAGGCCCCAATAGTTCGTTCTTCGACAATCGTCACCGGCGCGGTCAGCGATCCTGCTCGTAGCAGCAGCGCGAGGTTTTGTGCTTCGTCGATTGAGCCCGCGCCAGTAATGCGAAACTGGCTGCCTAATTGTGACTGGATCGTCGCGACGCTAATCACGCGTTCGCTACGCTCCGTTTCTCCTTGGGCATTGGTGGTGTACTCACGGTAGACAGTGGCCATCGGCTTTCCAATATGACTCGCTGAGAACTCACTCATTAACTTGCCACCGGCATGATCCAACGTAATGTTGACTTCAGCTAAGCCCATTTTGTCAACGCCAGCCCGGGCATTAATAATGTGCTCCCCCGTTAACACTGGTCGCTTGGCAATCGCCACATCCACACCTTGGTTATTTTTCAATACGACGTCGCCGTAGTCAGAAGCTTCAGACGATGTGCGAGCTTGATGAAAAGCTAAACTCGCCGTGGCACCGATGACATGTTTTGCCAACGACGGATCTTGTACTCCAGGTAATTCGATGCGAATGCTGTGTTCACCCTGTCGCTGAACTAAGGCTTCAGTTATACCCAGCTCCTCGATACGATCGCGCATGATTTTGAGGTTTTGCTGTAAAGTCACACGCTGAAACTCGCTCTTACTTTCTGGCGTCGGTTTGACACTCAGCCAGTCTGAGTGACGCTTTACGTCCCAGCCAGGATAGTTTTGACTCAAAAAGTGATTGACCTGGTTAAGTGCCTCTCCACTTTTTGCCTTAACCTCAAACGCTTCGCTGCCTTCAATAGACACCTGTACGCCTCTTAACCGTTGTTGACGCAGAAAATCACGAGTTTCTTCAACTAAACTGTTGCGCTGATCTTCAAACGCCTTGTCGATATCAACGTTGAGCAAAAACTGCACCCCACCGCGCAAATCAAGCCCGAGCTTTATTGGGTTAAACCCTAAATCAGACAACCATTTTGGCGCGACTGAAACATAGGAAAAGCTGATGGTGTCTTGTTTACCGAGCAGAGTATCTAGCGCTTTTCGCGCCTGAGTTTGTTCGGTCTCATCGTCAAAGACCAACGTTGTTTTCTCACCCGTTTGATGGATTTGGCTTACCGTCACACCTTGTTGGCTAAGATACAGGTTGAGTTTCCCAAGACTCGAGAGAACGGGATTAGCGCCACTTTGTGACGCCGTCACCTGTATCGATGGTTTTTCTCCGTACCAAGTAGGGATAGCGCTTAGCGTGAGTATGACCACAGTGGCAATCAATACTACATATTTCCAGGCGGAATATTGGTTGATCAGGCGTGCAGATTTCGCCTGTTTATTAGGTTTTTTGTTCATCATATTTCTTAACTTTGCTTAGCGAGAGGCACTCCCGCTTAGGAGTTCAAATAATGGCTTCTGCCATAGTGAAATCGGTTAAAAAATCGATGAGTACTGACTATTTAACGCCACATACAGGGCATTGGACTCTTTCCAGCCAGCAAGGCGATAGGGAGAGGAATGTGGGAAGAAATGAAACCCGCTGGACAACGCCGCATGCTGATATAAACGGAAAAGTGGCAGTGTTAAGGGGTCAAAACTGGGTTGATCGAGACTCGAATTCGACTCACCCTCGTCAAACAAACGCGTGCCATTTAGCCAGCGATGAGTATGAATATTCGCAAACCAATCTTGAGCTATTTGCGAATGGGTTCTGGGCGCGGGTTGGGATGTCTGCTTTGTCGCTGCAAACAGGTCCTGCGCTTCTTGTGTCGAGTAGGCAGAGAATGACGCAACATCTATCTGTAATCGGGCTGACGCTTGCGTTTCAGATTGCAACAAATAGCCAAAAGCCTGCACTGGTAAAGCCAGCACAAAGAAAAATAGCCATAACGTTGAAATGAGCCGTTGAAACATTGTTCAGCCGAATAAGAGAGATTGGCGAGATAGTAGATCTAAGCACATAGGCAAGCAACTAAAAACTTCTAAAAGCTAAGCTTGCAAGTTTGCTGGTACAACAGTTAGCGATAAAAGACGTTTCCGGTACGCACGTTGAGGTAAATTTTATTGGCCTGTTTCAATCCACCACAATAGACAAAATAGGCGTCCTGTTCACTGAAAGTTACTGAGCGTATCCAACCTTTGGTTTCTTCGAAATCTAGCGGCGTACACGTGCCGTCTTTGAGTAACTGATCGGTGGTCTTAATAAATACCTCAAAGTGTTGCTTAAAATCATCCGAGTTTTCAATGTACTCACCTATGGTCTCCACCCGCTCTTCTTTAGTGATGGTTGGCGGCACTTCGAGCAAAGCTTCCATTGGCACCCACTCGGCGACTTCCGGCCCGCCCTCTTCGTAAACAAAGTAGGCAGAAATACGCCCCCAGCCATCTTTCTTTTCAAGAATATGCAGCTTATCACCACGATAAACCACGCTCTCAACAAAGGCATTGTAATCGGGGGCTTCACGTACTCCCAGCTTATCTGGGTTGACGTAATAATCCGTCTTAGGTGGCTCTGGTGCGGGTTCGGGGTCGTCTTTGACAATAGGCAAAGGCGCAATCGGCTCTTCCTCCTCCGCTTGTTCGAGCGCTAACGCGTCTTGCTGAGGTTTGTAGTAAAAGATGTAATAACCGCCACCAGCACACGCAATGCCAAGCAACAGTAATACTGCCATAATGACCTTTTTCATATTTGTCTGAATCTTTTCCTATACTTAAAGGGTGACAAGCGAGACAACCACCGCAATGAAATGGTACCGATATCTTCTTACTATAACGGCAGCACTCCTGATCACTTTACCTCTTCCGTCAGGCGCATCCCATTGTGACGCTGAAACGTGGAACCATGCGCTCAAACTTCAGCAAGCCCTCGACACACAATACAACCAACACGCTAAGCGATTTAATCAGTTCCTCACTTTCCACCGTGAGCAGCCTTTTCTCTATCAGGAGTTTAGTCGCAATGAAATACGCAGTTTCTGGCAAAGTAACAAACAAACCCTTCATAAAAGCATGCAAGGACAGATTGCAGCCTCACAACAGGTGGTGGAAGCCATAGAACAAGAACGCAAAACGCTCAATCCACTACTCGATAACGCCTCTACCTTACATCAGCAGTGGCGGCGGATTTCACAGCACTGTCAGAAGATTGATAATCAAAGCAACACCATCGCTAGCTGGAACTACGCTCAGCTCAACAAGTTGCTCATCAAACAGATTCAACAGCTCGATGAAAAACTGGCCTTACTCCAGCAACGCTATCAAAATGAGGTTCGCGCTCTCGAAGACGCTCGTCAATAGCCGAAACAAATTGATATCAATTATCATTTGCAATTGGTCCATTTATCATTACGATGACATCATGTTTCACCACTATTAGCCGTTTACCCATTGAAACTCGCGCTCTCACTTCAGCATACTCTCTTAATCTGGCTGATTGGCTTAAGCCTTGCTACTGCCAGCTACATCACCGTCCACCACTATGAGACTCAAAAGCTCGAAGATCATTTAGAGAGCCAGCTCAATAATCAGGTACAGAGACTAGTCCAATCGCTCGCAAATATAGAACGTATGCTCTACGCGACTCGCGCCTACCTTGAGAATGGCAATCGCCCGAGTCAAAACCAGTTTGAAGCCTACTTCCAACAACAAGCGGATTTATCCGACGCCATTCAATCGGTAATCTGGGCCCCTACGGTTAAACTGAATCAGTTGCGCGCGTTTGAAAGCAAAGCCCAACAACAAGGCTTACTCGGCTATCAAGTCATGCCTTCGTTGGAGCAACATCCCCCTCAACCTTGGCTCTTGCCGACTCATGCATTACCTGTGCTCTATCTCTCCTCTTCTTTTGAAGGAAGCGACCTACTTGGATTGAGACTGGAGAGCGACCAAAACATCTTAGAAGCCGTGTCGCGAGCAATCCGCAGCCATCAAGTGGAAGTCGCGCCCCTCAATGGGTCAGAGCGCGGTGAGGTGATGCTGGTATTAGGCAAGTATAGACCCGATGGTCAGATTGACGGTGTGGTCGCTACCAAACTCACGCTCGAGCAATGGCTAGGACAGCTCTGGCGCCAAGAGATCAACTCAAGCTCGACCCGAATTGAGGTATTTGCACAACCGCTAAATCAGTTAATTTTTGGCTCGCACCTCAATACTGAGTTAGCGCAATCTCACATCACAGAAAGGCCATTGAGCGCTAGCCAGACATTGGACGTTCCCTTGTTTGGGCAGCAATGGCAAGTGACGATTACGACGATTGATCGCACTGGCAGCACCCTTATGTATGGCAGCGCCTCTGTCATGCTGATCCTATTACTTACCGTGTCGGCAACCGTCGCCGCCAATTTTTATTCCATTCGGCTCAGAGTATCAGACCAAGTCATTGAGGAAAAAACGCGCAGCCTAGCACAACAAGCCATTAGGGATGATCTCACCAATCTCAACAATCGCACCGCACTGAGCCAAGCCGTGGACGAGCAGCTCCAGCGGCTAAAACAAGGGCGGTCGATAGGCTTTTCCGTGATGTTTATCGACCTCGATCGGTTCAAAGTCGTTAATGACTCAATGGGGCACCTACACGGCGATGAACTACTCAAGCAAGTTGCTCAGCGGATCAGCGCTCACTGTCGCGATAACGACCTCAGTTTTCGTTTTGGCGGTGATGAGTTTGTTATTTGCCTACCGAATCTCATTGCCGACAACGCGCTAGAGGCGATTTGCCATCGCTATTCACACGTCCTTAGCCAGCCCTATGTCGTCAATAATCAACAATGCCACTTAGGTGCTAGCATCGGCGTCACCATAGTCACAGACGCGAGCCAAACTCTGGCGCAGATATTGCGCGAAGCCGACACCGCGATGTACCAAGCTAAAAGTTCATCACACGAGAAAGTGGTTTTCTTTCACGAGAAAATGTTTCAGCGGGCGAAAAGACGTTTTACTCTGGAACAGGAGTTGGCCAGTGCCATGGCACTCAAGCAACTGTCGTTAGTCTATCAACCCATTTACCAATGCCAAAGTGACCAAGTTGTCGGCTTTGAGTCACTCATTCGCTGGCGACACCCAAAGTTAGGCCCTATCTCGCCAGAGGACTTCATTCCAATAGCAGAAGAAACAGGCCTGATTATTGCCATTGGTGACTGGGTCGCCAATGAATGCTGTAAAACTCTGCAACGGCTTTGGCATACTCGACAAGGTCACGGCGTACCCCGTTTCAATATCAATGTTTCAGCCAAGCAGTTTGAGTCCGAGCACATCTATCTCACACTCCAATCATTGCTGGATCATTATGATTTTCCCGCTCACCTGATTGGCATTGAAATCACCGAATCCATGCTGCTCAGTGATGAGTGTAGCGCCAAGCAATTAGCGAGGATAAAAGCGTTGGGTGTCACCTTGTATATGGACGATTTTGGGACCGGCTTTTCATCCCTTGCGGTACTCAATGACTACCCCGTCGACGTGATTAAAGTCGACCGGAGCTTCGTCAGTCGCATTGCACTTGGTCAGCGCAATGCCGACAACCTATGCCAAGCCATTATTAACATGGCACACACCATCGACCTCGCCGTCGTCGCGGAAGGCGTGGAAACAGCCGAGCAGCTTGCGTTTCTCACCCACCATCACTGTAACTACGTACAAGGCTACCTGAAATCACCCCCAGTCTCGGTATGCCAAATTGAGCGACTGCTTTGCCATCCACAAATGCAAAGTGCGTAAAAAAAGCCTGTCATGGGCAGGCTTTAGCTTTAATAGTGAATAGGCAGGTGACTTAATCGAGCCGATCACACTTAGCTGCGCATATAAAATCATTTTGATGCAGACCTTTGATAGAGTGACTCCACCAAGTGACCGTCACTTTACCCCACTCGAGTAACACAGATGGGTGATGAAACTCTTCTTCTGCCAGCTGCGAGACTTTATTGGCAAAGGCCCAGGCCATTTTATAGTTCTTAAACTTGTACACTTTTTCAAGTTGCGGAATCCCATCGCGTTCGAGCAGTTGCCAACCATCGAGTTCAGTGAGCAATAATCGTCTCTCTTCGGCACCTAATGCCACCGCACTACTAGTACACGCTTCACAGCGCAATTCATCAAGCATGAGTCACTTCCTTTGGTTCAAATAATGGGGGGAGCAGGCCAGCTTTCATCGCCTGTTTAACGTGAAACATCAAATCCATTCGACTGAGTTGGTATAACTGCTGAATATCATCCAACACAAAATACTCTGGCTGCATAATATCGATACGATAGGGGGTTCGTAATACGGTATGAATATCAAATGTTTCCCGCTTTGCCTTAGGGTCATCCAATGCGTACAACGTTTCTCCAGGGGAAGAAAGAATCCCTCCACCATAAATCTTGGTTTCGTCACCCTGTTTAACCAACCCAAACTCAACCGTAAACCAATATAACCGAGCCAAGTACACGCGTTCTTTATCACTGGCATCGCGTCCCAGCTGACCGTAGGTGTGCGTAAACTCGGCAAACTCGGGGTTAGTCAACATGGCACAGTGGCCAAAGATTTCATGGAAAAAATCCGGCTCTTGGAGATAGTCAAACTCCTCTCGGCTGCGCAGAAACGTCGCCACTGGGAACTTTTTCTCCGCCAACAAGGCGAAAAATCGGTCGAAGTTGATCAATGCAGGTACAGGCTCGATCTGCCACCCCGTCGCACTAGCTAGCACCTCGTTGATGTCAACGATTTGCGGGGCTCGTTCGAGGGGTAAATCGAGCAAGCGTAAGCCTGCCAAATACTCTTTGCACGCGCGTTGTTCCACTAGGTGCAATTGCCGTTTGACCAAGTCTCGCCACACGCGATCTTCTTCGACACTCCAGTCAACCAAGCCCTGATCATTGACCGGTTTTGAATGATATTGCACCATACCTAGCTCCATTAACAATTCCTTCACATTCAGCCTATCGCCATGTTGCAGCGCTGACAATTTAACCAAGCGACTCAGTCACCCCATCCCGGTGTAACACTTTGTTTACATTTGACGGCTTTCTTCTTATTTTTCAGCCATCTGTTGTCACCCGATAAGTTTGACTTTGGCCATTATTTCATCAAAGCTTAATCCAATAACGGAGAACCATAAGACGAGGATGTCATGACCAACCCAGAGCCAAGTTTCTCTGCCCCAATTTGGGTACCATGCAGTGAGAGAATCGAGTCGTCAAACTTAAGCCAATTCATAAAACACGTTAATATTCAAGGCGATATAATCGAAAACTACGCGGACTTACACCGCTGGTCCATCGACTATAAAAAGGATTTTTGGCTAGAGATCTGGCAGTTTTGTGACGTCATCGGCTACAAAGGTGACTGTATCTTAGGTGAAGGATTAGCCAAATGGGGCGCATTTAACCCAAGCCGAGATACCATTTGGTTCCCTCAGTCGCAGCTCAACTACGCCGAAAATTTACTCGCCTACTCTTTTCAAGCCCCCGATGACATCGCCATCTGGTTTAAAAACGAACGCGGGGAAAACCGCCAGCTCTCTTGGCAAGATGTGTGTGACCAAGTGTCTATTTTACAGCAGTGGTTAAAACATAATGGCGTCGAAAAAGGCGATGTAGTGGCTGGCTACCTGCCGCATATGCCAGAAACCGTTATCGCGATGCTTGCCGCGACCAGTTTAGGCGCCATTTGGACATCCACTTCACCCGACTTTGGCGCTGAAAGTGTCATTGAGCGCTTCGGCCAAGTTCATCCCAAAGTTTTGTTTTGCTGTAATGGCTACGACTTTAACGGTAAAACCTACCACATCGAGGAAAAAAACCGCCAAATCTCCGATGCGCTGCCCAGCCTAGTCAACACTTGCCAGATAGACTATTTGCAAACCGACTTATCACGCGAAGACCATGGTGAAGCCTTCTCTGACTGGGAGGCGATCCTGGCCAGTTTTTTACCACGAGGCATAGATTTCGAACGCATTGGCTTTAACGATCCATTGTTTGTGCTCTATTCATCAGGTACCACTGGTAAGCCTAAATGTATCGTGCATTCTGTGGGTGGCACCGTGTTAAACCACCTTAAAGAGCATCAGTTGCATTGTGATGTTCAACCCAAAGACCGCGTGTTCTACTACACGACCTGTGGTTGGATGATGTGGAACTGGCACGTTTCTGCGCTCGCCAGCGGCGCAACCTTAGTCATCTTCGATGGCAGCCCAATGTATCCAAATCCTAACGCGCTATGGCAACTAGCGCAGGAAGCCAAAGTGACTCTATTTGGCACCTCTGCCAAGTACCTTGAAGCACTGCAAAAGAGCCAGTTTAACCCGAGCAGTTGCTACTCCTTGGACAGCCTAAGAACCCTCTGCTCTACCGGCTCAGTGCTCTATCCCGAACAGTACGATTTCGTTTACTCATCGATAAAAGTTGATGTACACCTCGCGTCTATCTCTGGTGGCACCGATATTTGTGGCTGTTTTGTCATCGGCAATCCTATCTCGCCAGTGTATCGCGGCGAATGCCAAGGCGCGGGGCTGGGCATGGATGTCGCGGTATTTGACCCAGCGGGACAAGAGGTCGTTAACCAGCGAGGTGAATTGGTGTGCCGTAACAGCTTTCCTAATCAACCTCTTGGGTTTTGGCACGACGACGGTGAACGCTACCATAAAGCCTACTGGGATAAGTACGCTGATGCTTGGCATCATGGTGACGATGTCGAAATCAACTCGCGTGGAGGGGTCACCTTCTATGGGCGAAGCGATGCAACCCTTAATCCAGGCGGCGTTCGTATCGGCACCGCGGAAATCTATCAGCAGGTGAACCAATTGCCTCAAATCCAAGACTCAATTGCCGTTGCACGACGCGTCGAAGGCGATGAAAAAGTGGTGCTCTTTGTTCAACTGGCGGCCACCCACACCTTGGATGATGACCTCACGCAAACCATTCGCCACACACTTCGAACGCAATGCTCGCCTCGTCATGTTCCGGCTGAGATATACGCCATCAACGACATTCCGAAAACCAAGTCAGGTAAGTTAGTCGAGCTTGCGGCAAAGCAAGTGCTGCACGGTCAGGCAGTGCAAAACTTGAGCGCGATAGCCAACCCAGAAGCACTCAATGAAATTGCGCAGTATCAGCAGCTACCTGTGAGTTAAACCGCCACCAAAAGTGGGCTTTCTATGATTGAAAGCCTGCTTTTTACTCTGCAATATGTTTTAGGAGTGCTTTACCCACTTCTTCTCGAAATAATAACCCCCTTGCATCGATGCAAAGGGGATAGAAGTGAAAATGGTAAGACTATTTTGACTTTCTTTGCTGCTCTTTTCGGGCAAGTTTCTCTCTTCTACGCTGAGCGATGACTTGATCCGCTTCACCACCTACGTGAGTTTCCCCTCGTTGCTTAGCAAGCTGGACTTGTTTTTCACGTTCGCGGAATCGAGCTTTTTGCTCATCAGTATGCTTGTCAATGCATTTGGGGCAGCTGACGCCTTTTTCATACGCATCTGACGCCATCTCTTCTTCAGTAATAGGCAGTCGGCAAGCGTTACACATATCGTAACCGCTTTTTTCTAACTGGTGATTGACCGCCACACGGCCATCGAAAACATAACAGTCACCTTGCCACAGGCTCTCTTCTTGAGGCACTTCTTCAAGGTATTTAAGAATCCCGCCTTCTAAGTGGTACACCTCTTCAAAGCCTTGCTCTTTCATATACGCGGTCGACTTCTCACAGCGGATCCCGCCGGTACAGAACATCGCCACTTTTTTGTGCTTGGCTGGATCCATGTTTTCAGCGACATAGTCAGGAAACTCACGAAACGTCTCCGTTTTTGGGTTAACGGCGTGTTTAAATGTCCCGATTTCGATTTCGTAGTCATTACGTGTATCGACAACGAACACCTCAGGATCTGAGATGAGTTCGTTCCACTCATTTGGCTTCACGTATGTACCAACCACGTGGCGCGGGTCTATCCCCTCCACACCTAAGGTTACAATCTCTTTCTTGAGCTTAACTTTAGTGCGGTTAAAGGGTTGGTTTGCATCGAACGACTCTTTGTACACGATGTCTGCAAGGCGAGAGTCTTGTCGAAACCACGCAAGAAGCGCATCAATACCTTCGCGGCGAGCGGCGACCGTACCGTTGATCCCTTCATTGGCTAGCAAGAGCGTACCACGGACTTCATGCTTCTCCATCAAGGCCTTTAGTGGCTCACGAAGTTCCACATAATCTTCAAGACGCACAAATTTGTACAGTGCGCATACTACGTAATCTGTCATGTTTTATCCTTTTAGCGAACTGGAGCGTAAATCCAGAGCTTTTTGTAAAATTGCGCGAAGTATAGCGAAGAGTGCCCACGACAAATACGGACAGTTTTTGGGGATAAAAGAGAGGGAGTATGAGCTTAAGTCTTGCCTTTCTGCACACATCTGCCCTAAGAGTTCGATCAACTTGCTGTGTTATAGACAAAAATGGCCTAGCTAAAAGCTAGACCATTTCCCTTGGGAAGCAAACGGCAAGACCTAACCTTAGTTAATATGCTTTCATCCGTCATTTATCCCAATGATTATAAATAGAATTAATATAAGTCTGTTTGCACTCGCTAATTATAACCGTATAAATCTAACGAATTTTGACTGCAAAGTAAAAAATTAGCAATCAGGGAACTTACCATATTATTTTTTAAAATAAAAAATTAATCGCTAGAACAATTAAATTAGATCATTTATATTAAAATTCAATTAATAATCCCTAGACAATAACCTCTGTCAATTCAGAAATTCATTATTGTTTATTTTAGAACACAATTACCAATTATACTTAATTCCGAACGATACCGATGTATCTTGGTAAGGGTTCATGTCAATACCAAAATAGTCGAAAGATGAATATGAGATATGTGTTAACTTGCCTGTTACCGACCAGCTTTCACTACTACCGATTGGCGATGTTATTTTGGCAACGCCCTTCAGATAATTAACATCTGTGCCTTCATCATTTGAACCTCTGAAGTACTCAGAGCCAACCATAAAACTAGCACCATTGCTTGAAAATTTTCGGCTAACCCTCGGGTAGAAAAAGAAGCCATCGAACTCGCTTTCGCCTAAGTCCATTAATCCATCTTTACCCAGTTTCGCCGTAAATACGTAGTTTAATACTGGCATGAACGACCACTCATTCCAGGTATAGTTGGCGCTGCCCCCTAACGACCCTAAACTATAGCCGAACTTCCCGGTGTCCGTATGGGTAAGATTGCGGTCAATGCCATAATAGTTCCAGCCTAGCTGGAGAGAAGAGTTAACAGACCATAACTGGCTAAATAAACCACTCACTTCTAGTAACTCCCTTCCATAAGGCGTTTGCTCATGGCCTCTCTCAGTCCCGTTTAGTTTACCGACAACGGCCTCGATAAAAGAAATATAGGTACTATTCCCTAAGCGACCAACTGTCACTGAATCAACAGAAAGATTTTGACCTGACACGTGCTGATTACTGCCATTTTTAGAAGCAGTTCCCGAAGTTGACTGCGCAGAAACAGTCGACGTTGTTTTATAGTGTTGCCAAAAGGGTTGTTCTGAAAAATTTGCGGCACTCACTGATAACGACATACCAGAAGGGAGAAGAATAAAAATTAGTGTTTTATTTAGTTTCATTGATATTTATATTTTCACGTATATTGGATTTGGAGCGATAATAATAACTTAATAATTTTCATTCCATGATCGTCCCTTCATATTTTCCTCGCTGTCTCGATATGCAAAACGATTGGCTAAAAAGGCAAAGAATGTCGTGTATGAGCAACAACTGACTCCAAATATCAATACGCAAAAGTACGGGGGCAGATCTTGCCTTTGACACTATTCGCTGATTCTTGAATAGTGCAGACCAATTGCCTCATCCCTTTGCTTAAGTTGCCATCGGGCGTTTCGACTAACAAGTGATTGGTCATCAAGCAATAGCTGTGCATGACCCTGTTGAATCGTTCACACACCTGACCCCATTAGTTCTTGAAAACTAATCATCAAACTCATCTTCAGAATATGGCTTGGTATGTGCTATGCCCTTGTGACATTCTATACAGGTCCTTTCTTCCAACATGGCACTTTCCATCTTCTCTCTCGCTCTTAGACTCTGACTTGGAAAATCCATCGCGTGATAGGTGTGACAATTTCTGCACTCACGAGAGTCGTTTTCTAGCATTTCAGCCCAAACTCGCTGAGCCATATCTAATCGATGCTCTTCAAATTTTTCTGGTGTATCAATAGTCCCTACCAAGGCATGGTAGACTTCTCGTGAAGCTTTAATCTTGCGCCAAACCTTAGCGAAGAACTCTTGAGGGACATGGCAGTCTGAACAGCTAGCTCGAACGCCTGATGGATTATTAAAGTGAATGGACTCTTGGTATTCTTGATACACCGTTTTCATTCCATGGCAAGAAACGCAAAAATCGGTTGTACTGGTTTTTTCCAACACTATATGGAAAGCACCAAGTAATATTACTCCGATGCTTATCCCAACTAAAAAAGGCCACCAAGCAAAACCTTTATTTCGCGGACACAGCTTCCACATAGTCTTGTCTCTATTGTTTGCTCACTGGATAGAACAGTCCCTGAACAGTTCGTCCAGGGACTACTGGATAAAATTCGGTTAAACCTATTTTTGCTGCAGAGTTACGATATATGAAAGAATATCCGCTGATACTTCTAGCGGCAGTGCTCTCATAGCTGGCATAGCCTCATCAGGTTGACCGTTCATTATTTTGAATAACCCTTCCCAAGGATTACTACTGACTATTTTTCCCAATGGAGCAGGTAAGTCGCTAGGCAGCGTTCCATCTTTCCCATGGCATGAAGCGCATAGTGTATTGTAATAAGCTTCTCCCTGCTCGACATTACCGTTCACGGTTTTGTCTGGATTGATTACAGCGCTCATGTCAACCTGTCCTTTACTAACAAAAAGCGCCAGATCATTGTAATCTTGTTCACTCATCATGCCAGACATAGCGTGAATGTCGTCTTTAATTACTGCAATTATTTCATTTAAAGGAGCGCCCGCCGAATCTTGTAATCCTTTGATTCCCGTTTGATAAGATCCTTTCGAATATGCGCCATCCTTACCAAGCAAATCCCAACCATGACAAGATTTACAGCGCCAAGTAACGTCGCCTTTCTTTTTGCTATTGGATGCAGGCCAAGACTTATGTGTTTCCGCTGGCTTTGGAGCCCCTGTCACCTTGAACCATTTATCATACAGTCGTCCACCACGGGCTATCGCAGACGCTTCTTCAGCTTGAGTGAGGGGAACCATTGATGTACAGAGTGCAATGACAGTCACCAACCCCATAAGTAGTTTCTTCATACCCTTTCCCTTGCATTACTTTAGACATTACTTATTAAGTGTAGAGGAAGGAATAGTATCCATCCTCTTTATAAGGATATTTATTGATCACGACTTACTGAGCCTATATTCCATAACACATGGGGGCGGATCATTTGACAAAGGCCGACTGACTCTTAAATAGTACAGGCCAAAAAGTAGCTTTCATTTTTGCATTGAGGTAGCATTGCCGACCTTTTTTTAAATGGTAGGAGGTTCGAATGTTTATTGGCTTTGACTACGGGACGGCAAATTGCTCAGTTGCAAAAATGGAGCAAGGAGAACCAAAGCTGCTCAAACTCGAGGGCGACAGCGTTTACATTCCTTCTACCTTATCCGCGCCCAGTCGCGAAGCAGTGGCTGAGTATCTGTTCAAACACCGTGATATTAAACCCATCGACAGCGTGGGCGAACAGGTGCTACGACGCGCAATCAACATCAATCGAGAAGAAGGCATTGAATTTATTGCCGACGAGGTCGCGTTTGGCCAAGCTGCGCTGGATCATTACTTACAAGATCCCAGCGAGAGTTATTACGTAAAGTCGCCAAAATCGTTCTTAGGGGCTTCTGGACTGCGTGACGTTCAAGTCAGCTTCTTTGAGGACCTCGTTTGCGCCATGATGGATAACATCAAACGCAACGCCGAAGAGGATGCGCAGCAAACCATCACAGAGACCGTGATCGGTCGACCTGTCAACTTTCATGGCCGCGACAGCGACGCCGCAAACCGACAAGCCGAAAGCATCCTGCTTAAGGCGGCAACACGCGCTGGGTTTAAGCATGTCGAATTTCAATTTGAGCCTGTCGCGGCTGGCCTTGAGTACGAAGCCTCGTTGAACGATAACAAAACCGTACTGGTGGTGGATATTGGCGGTGGTACCACAGACTGTTCACTGATCGAAATGGGGCCAAGCTGGCGCGGTAAAGCGGACAGAACACAAAGTTTGTTAGCGCACAGTGGTCAACGTGTTGGGGGTAACGATCTCGATATCGCCCTCGCCTTTAAGCAGCTTATGACTCCGTTTGGTCTTGGCAGTAAAACCAGCGCAAATATCGTTATGCCAACCATCCAGTTCTGGAACCCAATTGCGATTAACAGTGTCGATGCACAAGCCGATTTCTACTCTCGTTCAAACTTGGCGACGTTAAAACAGCTCAGGAAAGAGGCGCAAGAGCCGGAGAAACTCACACGTCTACTTGAAATTTTCCATGAAACACTGGGTTACCGCCTTGTGCGCCAAGCGGAAGAAGCCAAGATTGCGCTTTCGGATCACACCCACTATCACGGGGTGATTCAACTGCTGTCTGAGCAGCTCGAGGTGGATATCCGGTTTGAGGACATGATCGAAGCGATAGAAACACCAAAACAGAAAATGGCAGCGTTGGTCAAAGAAGCAGTAGAGCAAGGCGGCGTAAAACCCGATGCGATCTTCATGACCGGTGGTTCAGCACGTTCACCCATTCTACGCGGCGCCGTGCAAGAAACCCTGCCTAACATTGATGTCGTCAGCGGCAACTACTTTGGTTCCGTCACAGCTGGGTTAGCCCGCTGGGCAGAGGTGTGTTTTAACTAGTCGAAAATCATAACACATAATGCGGGTCTTGCTTTTTACTCCTACCTAACTCATTCAAAATACAAAGCCCGGTGTTAACACCGGGCTCATTTGTTTTATTCATTATTTATTTTTTTGCCAGCGCCATCAATACCTTGAGCGCTCCGTTTGGCGTATCTATCTCGAACGGAGTTGACACCTCTACCTGGCTAAAGCCAACACTGGTCAATACTTGCTCGGTATGTGCGATGGTCATACCGCCTGGCTCATCGACATCGGATAACCAGTCCCAATGAACGAAGTAGCCGCCTTCATTGAGCAGGCTGTAAACGATGTCGGCGACCTCAGAATAGCTTGGTACGAAGCTACACACGGATGACGCTACCACCACATCGAACTGGGCACGAAATGCCGGGTGCATGGCTACCAATCCGCGAGTCAGCATATCCACGACAGGTTCTACATTGGGTAACTCTTTTCTATCAAGCTGCTCGATCATCGCTTCGGAGCTATCTAAGGCGACAATATCTTTAACGATTGGTGACAAGCGCTGACTAAGCAATCCGGTTCCACAACCAAAATCTAAGATGTGCTTTCCTTTCACATCAACGAACTTTAGCAAGGATTCAAAGGCTTTGTCCGCGTATATATTTGTGGAGGCTTCCGAGTCCCAGCTTTGCGCGACATCGTCCCAACTATTAGCCATCATGATCTCCCTGTAACTACATTCATTAGGCGTTGAGCAAGAGTACCAAAACTGCATGAAATTCATAGCATTTCAATGAGGAAAACAGACAACCGCCTAAGATTGATATAATATCGGCCAAAGACTCAGCCAATTGTTTAAAAGATGAACTTATCGCAGATTGAAGCCTTTTGTACTGTCGCTGACATGGGATCCGTATCCGAAGCGGCGCGGCACTTAGAGTGTAACCGTACTAAATTAAGTATGGCGATCAAAGCGTTAGAAAAAGATCTCGCCGTTGAGCTGTTTGTGCGCAGTGGCAACAACCTAGCGCTCTCAGAAGCGGGCAAAGCCATCTACAAAGATTGCCAGAACCTACTGGTGACCGCTGCGCGTATTCGTCAAACCTGCGCCCAAGTCTCGGGCGAGTTTAACGCCGAGATCTGGATTGCCCGCGACGACTCGCTCCCCGATGAGCTGTGGCAAGATTTATCACATCGACTCAATAACCGTTTTCCCGCCACTTCGTTTAACATTGTGTTGGCATCCAGTGGCGATTTGGCGAACTTAGTGGCGACAGCACAAGTCGACTTTGCTTTTGGCGTCGATTATGAACGTATCGACGACCCACACATCACCTACCAACCGCTCGGTAAAATTCGCATGATGTCGGTATGTCGTGCCAGCAATCCTCTCGCCCGCCTGCGCCGCGTTTCCGACGATGATTTACGTAATTCGATGCAAGCGGTGATGGTTTACCTCAACGAGAAAGACAACCCAGAGCTGCAACCTTTTTCACTTCGTTATATCGGTTTTTCTAGCTTTGACTACATGCTCAATACCATTCTCAACGAAGACGCTTGGGGCGTGCTGCCTGAGCCGCTGATCCGTCATCTACTGCGTAAACAAGAGTTAGCGGTGATCAAGCACACCTATGGTTTGACGCAAGAAGACTACTGTATGTTCACCGCAGCAGGTATGTCAGAGCACCCTGGCATGTCCTGGCTTGCAGACAAACTCAACGAATATCTCTTCGACTTCTAACCAAAAAAGCGCCTCATTTTGGATCAATAATCACTCAGCGTCAAAAATGCTGACAGCAAAATAAACTCATAACAAATTGATAAATAAAGAAAATCATATAAACCCAGAAATCCATGTGGATTAACAAAGCCAATAGTGTTTGTTTAATTGGCCTATTTTGAGAACACTATAAAGGTGTTTATTATAGAGATTCCACCATGTGTGCTAGGACAAGCCTAAACGAAAAACGCATTTTAACCTTCTCAGCGATGCTGGCATCTGGCTTCGCGGGTGGTGGTTTGATTCTTGGTTTGCTCGTTGGCTCGCTAGTGATCGTGTTTGATGGTGTCTACTCTTTAGTCAGTTTACTGTTAACATTATTGTCGCTCGCAGTATCAAAGTTTATCGAACGTCCTTCTCGTCGTGACTTTCCGTTTGGAAAGTCCGTCCTTGAGCCCATTGTTATCGCCATTAAGGGCAGCGTGATTCTCGCGGTTGTCGGCTATTCTCTCTACTCTGCGGTCATTGCCATGTTCAGTGGCGGTCGTGAAGTCGACGCCAGTATCGCAACGCTGTTCGGCGTGATTAATGTTGTGGGTTGTGGTTACGCTTGGTGGCACATTGCTAAGAAGTCTAAACGTTTTTCGTCGGGCTTAATCGAAGCGGAGTCGAAGCAATGGCAAATGGACACCCTATTGAGTGTTGCCGTCACATTGGGCTTTATCGCGGCATGGTTGCTGACTCTATCCCCCCTTGCGCATTACGCAGTGTACGCCGACCCAATGATGATGATCGCCATGTCGTTCTATTTTATTAAGGTACCTTTTGAAATGCTTCGCGATGCCCTACGCGAGCTATTAATGATGAAACCGGCAGACGAAATTTGTCAGGTCGTCGATAAAGAAGTTTCGGCACTCTCGGCGCACGTCTCACAGCAGTTTGAAGTAGCAGGCGTCACTAAGGTTGGACGCGAACTACGCGTTAAGTTAGATGTTCACGCGGTTGATCAACAGCTTCAGGTCGCCGAGCTTGAGAAAACGCGTCGAATCCTCAAAGACAAACTCTCGAGGCTGTCGCTCGACCTGAACCTGACAATGAATATTGCTCACTAAGTGGCCTATCTACTCGCCGACGTTGTACTCGATGTCACCCTCTTTACGATTTTCAGTTAGGTTGTCGCAATGTGCTCAACTATGAGTCATTGTATTTACAACGTATTGGTTTAGTATCGTATGGGAAGTGCAAACCATCAGAATGGACAAGGGATAGTCAGTCGTGAATAAATTACCAAAACTTGCAGGTGCCTCAGCGATTGTTGAAGCCCTGATTTACATTGTTGCCTTTGTTTACTTTGGCGCTTTTTGGGCATTCCCTTCCAGTGGGACCCCGATGGAGAAGATGACTTATCTAGCAGAACATCAAGTCGCGTTTTCAATGATCTATTTTTTGATGTACGTGGTGTTCGGCGTTTTTCTATCTGTGCTCGTTCTTGGCTTATATCACCAATTGAAATCGACCCATCGTCTGCTTGTTCAGTTGGGTTCTGTCTTCGGTTTTATATGGGTCGTTTTGGTTATTGCAAGCGGCATGCTGGCCAATGTAGGGCTTGCACATGCCATTGAAGTCATGGATTCATCGGTCGAAAAAGCCTTTGATATGTGGACAATCATCTCAGTTATTATCGAAAGCCTAGGAGGAGGAAACGAGCTCGTTGGTGGACTATGGGTGCTTTTCGTCAGCCTGGCTTCTCTAAAATCCGACGCATTTCCAAATGGACTTAGCTTACTAGGAATAACGGTAGGATCTGTTGGTGTAGCGACTGTCTACCCAGCAGAAGTTCTAACTGAAATTTTTGGTGTAACTCAGATTATTTGGTTTGCCTGGTTGGGTGGAAGCCTACTCAGCCAAAGTGTTGAAACCGAATCGCTTGCAGTTGAGCGTTAACATACCGACTGCTGAGAAATGTGAGCGCGAAAGATATCGTAACCCGATTTATCACTTGCGATAAAACCATAACAGAGTGAGAAAACGCTCATTTGGGCGTTTCCAGCGCATTACTCCACATACAACAAAGGCAGCGTCACGCTGCCTTTGTTGTTGAGTGCATCTGTATTGTTAGTTGACTGTGGTTAGTTATCCAATGACATGCCTATTTGACTCAATTTATCTCTAAACTCGTCAATGCTGTTTGCTTCATAGGTCGGTGAACCGTTAAAGTAGCGCGGTTTCTCCGGCAACATCGCATTCTTCAGCGCTTTCTCCTGGTCAATATCGTCGTGATATACCGTCACGCGATTTGGAATGTCTTGTTGGAACTTCGCCATTCTGTTCTCCTTTTCATCTGACGTTTCTCACTATTAAGCGTAGAAAACGCAAGCGCTGTGTCAAACCAAACACCGAGCTAGCCCCAATGACAAATAGATTACAAACCCATGAAATTTAACATTATTTTTAATTAATCAAATATATAGCTGACTGTTTGACTTGTCAGTTTTGTGAGTTATCGCGAACAATTCACCCAACTTAACGTTCAACTACTCAATGAGCCACAGGGAGACGCCTATTAGGATTTTTTCATCCGATCACATTTCTTACCTCTACGCCCCAACCCAATGATTAAGGGATGAGTTGCTTATCGCTTGCTTGGTCTAGGCTATGTAGAGAGATTTCCAGTGGTATCATACAATGCAGAAACAGAACATTTATCAGGTCTTTACCCGCTTATTTGGCAATACACAACAAGCCCAAATTCCCTGGGGAAGCATAGAGCAAAACGGGGTGGGTAAGTTTAGCGATTTTACTGACCACGCATTGGCACAAATTCGCCAGTTGGGTATCACTTGCATTTGGTACACCGGCGTACCGCACCATGCTTTGGTTGGTGATTATCGCCAGATTGGCATCGAAAACGATCACCCAAGCGTTGTCAAAGGCCGAGCGGGCTCACCTTATGCGGTCAAAGACTACTACTCCGTTAACCCCGATCTTGCCGACAACCCTACCAAGCGAAATCAGGAGTTCCAAGCGCTTGTCGAGCGTACCCATAACGCTGGGATGAAGGTGATCATCGATATTGTGCCTAATCACGTTGCGCGAGTTTACAAAGGGCTGAACAATCCAGCAGGCGTGAGTGATTTTGGTAGCAATGACGATACCCGCGTTGAGTACCACAGAGACAATAACTTTTACTATATTCCTAACAAACCGTTCGAACTGCCAGACGCACTGGAGAGCCACCCGCCCCTCGGCGGTGAAGACCATCCAGACATGCGTACGCCTTACCATGAATATCCCGCCAAATGGACCGGCAATGGCTCGCGATTAGCCAAACCGAATCACGATGATTGGTACGAAACCGTTAAGATCAATTACGGGGTTCGCCCCGATGGACGTAAAGACTTTGCCTCACTGCCAGAGTGCTACCGCCAGCGCGGCGCCAACGAGCACTATCAGTTTTGGCAACAGAAGAGCGTGCCCAACTCTTGGCAAAAATTTCTCGATATTGCACTTTATTGGCTCAAATTGGGCGTAGACGGTTTTCGTTTTGATATGGCCGAGATGGTGCCTGTGGAATTTTGGAGCTATCTAAACTCGTCGATAAAACATGTCAACTCCGAAGCTATCTTGATAGCAGAGGTTTATCAGCCTGAGCTTTACCGCGACTATATTCAGTTGGGTAAGATGGACTACCTGTATGACAAAGTAGACCTTTATGACCACCTCAAGGCGATTATTCGTGGTCAAGGGTCAACCAGCGAGATTGGCCGTATTGAATACCAGTGGCGGGATATTGAACACCATCTGCTGCACTTTTTAGAAAACCATGACGAGCAACGTATTGCTAGCCCAGAATTTGCTGGTTGCGCAGAAAAAGCGCTCCCAGCCATGCTTGTGTCGGCGTGTTTATCCAGTTCACCCACTATGGTCTATTTTGGCCAAGAGGTTGGCGAAGCGGCGAGCGATATGGCCGGTTTTGGTCAGCCTTCTCGTACTTCGATATTTGATTATATCGGTGTGCCTGCGCACCAGCGTTGGGTCAATCATGGCCGCTATGATGGCGGGCAACTGAGTAACCAAGAGAAGCAGTTGCGGAGCTTTTACCAAAAACTGCTTCATGCAACGTTAAACAGTTCAGCGCTAACTGGCGACTACCACGACCTCTATGCAGCCAACTTCTCGCATTTCGCAGAACTTCGACATAAGTTGTACGCTTTCGCTCGCTCCGATGCCAACGAGATTGTCATCATCGCCACCAATTTCAGTCGCGAGAATGGGAAAACCGTGCCATTGACTATCCCTGATGAGCTAATAAGCCACTGGCAATTGAGCTCCGGTCGCTATACGTTCTTAGACAAGCTCACTGATCAAACGCGAGTCTTACACGTCAAGGAAGGACACGGCAGTATCACGCTTGATCTGCCGCCTCTGGCTTGTCTGTTTCTCTCCTTTAAACGCTGAGCATACTGTCGAAAGCGGCTTGGCAGTGTTGTTTAACCTTCTATCAGCGCTTCCACTTGTTTTATAGTGCGCGTGGCAGACTGATAATCGACTGGCAACTCAACACACCCTTGCGCGGTTTGCACGAACAATGAAGGGAAACTGTTGCCCCCAATACGGCGGGCAAATGCAATTTCGTCTAATAATGATTGGTTGAGATCGGCCGACGTAAAGTCGTGTTCAAACTGTTGGGTATCAAGCCCAGTCTGTTGCGCTAGATTGAGTAGCACATCGGCATCGCTGGGATTGCGCGCCTGCAGGTAATAAGCCTGTTGAATCGCATCCAGCATCGCGAACTCCGCTCCTTGTTTGCGGGCTGCAAGTATCGCGCGACAAGCGGGGTAGGTTGAACGTCGTGGCGTATTTTGTGTCCAAAAATCATAGTTAAATGCGGTACCAAGATAATCTTCAATTTTCTTCCAGTATGCCGCTATTTGCTTTTGCATTTCATCGGGCATCGCCACATCGGAATCTGGGGCTAAGCCGCCAAGCAGGTAATGAATGTCTATCTTCTCACTCAATGAGTTCTGTATTTGTTGCCAAACTGGCTTGTAGCCCCAACACCAAGAGCACATGGGATCGTACACATAGTAAAGTTTGTTCGTTCTATTCTCAGACATCGCAGTTGCTCACTTGATTAATAAGGGCCAACGAGTCGCTCTCTACTTGGCCTTTTCACTGACACTCAGGCGGTTAACCTTACCACAGGTTGGTAAACTGGCTTTGCATTGCTCGACTCACGGGCAACTTATCTCCCTCGATCACCACCACCATTTTCCCAGTGATCACCTTATTCACTTTTTCAATCGCCGCCACATTGACTATGGTAGAGCGGTGAATTTGCCAAAACTGATTGGGATCGAGTTGCTGCAAGAGCTCTTTTAGCGAGGTCCGCAGTAGATATTCTACTTTTTTGCCCTGTTCAAGCGTAAACAACGACACGTATTTATCTTCTGCTTTGAAATAGAGCACATCCTCTGCGGCGATAAGGTGAATGTCTTCGCCTTTTGCCGCTTTTAGCCATGTCAAATAGTTTGGCGTTGGATCATTTTGAATTTGCTGCAACTGCTGCATCAATGCCGCGACATCAAGCTGCTGCGGCTCAGCGTGTTGCTTGAGTCGCGCTTTCAATTTATCGATGCATTGCGCTAAACGCTGGTCACTTATGGGTTTGAGCAGGTAATCAACGGCATTGGTTTCAAATGCCTGCAGCGCATACTCGTCATAAGCGGTGACAAACACTATCTGCTGATTGCTGCCTTGCTTGGTTAACGCCTTAGCGACTGACATGCCATCTAGCTGTGGCATTCTAATATCCAAGAACACCACATCTGGCTGATGCTGTTCAATCAAGTTCAAAGCTTCTTGGCCATTTTGGGCCAAACCTTTGACCTCAAGCTCAGGCCAGTGGTCCGCCAGCAGTTTATTCAAATGGTGACGCAGTACTGGCTCATCATCGGCAATCACTGCACTCCACTCGTCATTCGACATCGGCTATCCTTATTTACGTATTATGTGGTTCCAACGGGATAGAGAGACTGGCACACACCCCGCCATAAGAATTCTGTTTTATCGCCAGTTTGGCATGTTGACCATAGAGTGCGTCTAACCTTTGGCGGACATTGCTAAGCCCCAAGCCATGCCCTTTGGCGGTAAGACTAGGATCAAGCCCCACTCCGGTATCGTTGACCTCAACTAAGACTTGGTCTTGTTGCTGTTGCACTCGAATCGTTACCTCTCCACCATCAACCTTAGGCTCGACTCCATGCAACACCGCGTTCTCTACCAAAGGTTGCAGCAATAGCGGCGCAAAGCTTATCGAGCGCTCGATCCTATTATCAACTTGGTAGTTAAGCCTATCACCCAAGCGGATTTTCTGAATAGCTAAATACGCATCAAGTAAATCGAGTTCCGCTTCGAGCGTCGATTCCGTTTGGCGGCTATTGTTTAATGTGCCTCTAAGCAGCTCGGTGAGTTTCCCTAACATATGTTGCGCAGCTTGAGGATCTTGGCTGATCAAGGCGTTAACGTTAGCCAGAGTGTTAAACAAAAAATGAGGCTCAATTTGACTTTGCAGTTGACGCAATTGACTCATCAACAACGCTTTCTCTTGATCTGACTGGATTCGCTTGGCGGTCTCTAGCTCTTTTTGTGCGATCAGCTTTTGTTCATGGGTGTAGAAGTAAAAAAAGCAGGTGGCGGTAAAGATAAAGCCAAGCACCACAACCGGTCGCATTTCATTGAGATCCGAGAATTTCTCATAACGACTCAGCCACAAGTAGGCGTTGACCGTCCCGAACACCATCGCCCCCGTCACCGAAAACAGATTGACCAATCGGGTTGGCATATCGGGTTTCCAGCCGTTAATGATAAGTGAGCAGGCAACCGAACTAAACCCATAACCCAAACTTATCACCAAATGTTCCAAGTATGGACTTGGCCAAATGCTTTGCGTCACAAACGCGATCACCATACAAAACAGTGTCGTGTACGCTAAGCTTTTGGCTATGCTTTTGAATTTGGGGCTAATATTAACCATTAGAATTTCCCTTTTAGATTAATAAAAATCATACGCTTATCTGGTAAGTTTGCATATATCGACGTGTTGTCTCCAGTCATAAAACGCGCCGCAATTTCAGTTAAAAATGAGACTGAACCTGAATCGTATAGCGTGTAATTGAGCCGTTGGGTGGCGATCACACCGCCATCTTGAGGGGCCACTAGCAAGTCGAAAGTGGGGGTTAAGTCATCAA
The DNA here is from genome assembly GCF_013369335.1 of Vibrio sp. JPW-9-11-11. GTDB lineage: Bacteria > Pseudomonadota > Gammaproteobacteria > Enterobacterales > Vibrionaceae > Vibrio. The sequence goes on along the minus strand of NZ_SZQJ01000036.1, from coordinate 635,541 downwards.
GCCACAGCCAATCCTTCGACCACTGCCATTGGCTCCAACTGGTTGAATCAAGTGACCAATGTAACATTACATTGTGTTCAACTAAGTTGGCATGGGTCAGCCCGTTCGCATACGAGCGCGCCATCGGCTGACTCACAGGGTTGGCGCTCAAACGGTCGACGTCGCGAAACGCACTCTGCCACTGACGTTTGCTCCAGGCGCGGCTATCGTACCAATACTCGACAATGATGTTATTACCCAGAGCATTGGCCCAATTGAGCCCAATTAACCCCTGATAACCGTCTTCATAGCGAGTGAGTTGCACTGGCTTATTGTGGGTTTGCTGATAGGCTTGATAATGTCGCTGATAGATCGCAGAAGCATGCACTGACCACGCAGGATTGAGTACCGATACCAAAGATGTCGCGGCGAGACCATGACGAACATCATCGTAATAGAGCACGGTTTGCCACTCACTGTCGCCATCTAGCCAATAGCGTCGAACACCCGCGCCTTGCTGCTGCGTGGCCTGCTCCAGTGCGCTGGTGGTTTGTTGGGTCCAAGACGAGTCGGTATAAACCAGACTCCACTCTCCTGCCAGGTCGAAGTAGGATAACATCGCCGTTCCACTCCCCTCCTCAACCTGAATCCCAACCGGATTGCGCCGATAAGGTTTGAACAGGTCGAGCGGGCGATAACCATACCCCACTCCCCAATCCAAACGCACTTTACCCAGCGTGAGATCCAGCGGTAGTGACCCTACGCTACCTTGCCACATCAGCTCTTGAACAATGAGCTCCCCCTCAAAAGAGATGGAATGGTCTGAATGGTAAATATTGCTACCTTTCGCGGCGAGCAAACCGCTAAACCCCGCAGCGTCAAATTGCACATCGAGCAGCGCGTCAACACTGTGCGAGCGGTCCCTTATCGCCTCTCCAACTAGCAGTGAATCTCGATGCGCGGTGGAGCGACCACTCACCGTATAGTCCCAATCAAAGGTCAAATCTTGTGCTTGACTCACATGTGAGCCCAAAGTCAGCAAGGTCAGAAGGAGGCATCGAACTCGTGTGCTTGTCATTTATAACTCCGCGATTGCATTGCGTACTAAGTATGCGGGGTTGTAGTACTTATCTTCGAGTACCGTCGGAGTGATGGATTGGTACTCGATCACGGTTTTTTTCGCAGGTTGGATTTGATCCAACAACGTCATTGCGGTTACTCGTGTTTGTTCGTCGCGTGTACCCCGTTCGAACCAAGCTTGTTTGGCGAGTTTACCTGAACGCAGATACAAGTCGGCTTTGATCGGAAAGTCATCGTGCGCATCTAACCATAAATCAATGGCTTGATAACTTGCTCCTGTCGTTTTGGCGGTTAAACGCAGACGGTTAGTGAGTATCGTTTGTTGGCCAGACGCTACGGTTTCATTCGATACCCAACTCGCTTGATAGTCCTCGCTCCAAGTAAGGGTTGAGATATCGCCTACCGACGCCTCACCCAGCAGCTTTTGCATTGGAGTAATGCGGATCGGGCGGCGACTTTTAGGCATCACCAACCAGTAGTTATCTGCCAGCATTAGCATTTTCTGTCCGGCTTCAACTTGAGATTTGAAGATCACTAATGATTGACGCTCTTCTCGAGTGTAAACATGGTATTGGCGTGTTTTGTCGAGCTGACCGTTTTCGAACAGACTGACCAAGGAGACCACCTTGGCAGCCTTACTGTCTAAACGGTACTGATCTGCATTTTTCACCATGGTATCGACATCTTGTGCTGCGACCAATGTGGTCATAGCCAGCCAAGTAATCAATCCAACAATAAGTTTATTAAACATAAATCAATGCCTCCGTGATGGGTTTTTTCACTCCTTTTGACGCAGAGAGCCAAGCGGCGGTGATACAGATGAGCGTGACGCCAAGTGCTGTCATCAGCAGTAGCTCCGGAGAGAAATAGATGTTAAGTGGGTATCCTTCGGTTCTTCCCGGTGGCGGTGGCATTTCTATCTGAACAACCATCAACAGCAAGCTGGTCGCTAGGCTCAACAATCCGCCCAACGTTGACCCAATGAATGCCAGCAGCGCTGACTCACGCACAAAACTCGCAACGATCTCGTTTGGGTAGGTCCCCAATGCCGATAGCGTGCCGATTTCTCGTGTTCGCTCAGTCACCGACATCGTCATGGTATTAAACAGCGCAACAAACACCACCAACGCCATCACCGCCCCCATGATGCCAAAGATACGATCGTATAAGTCTTTCACCTTGTTATAGAAAAAGGCGCGCTGCTGCCAAGGTGTCACCTCAACGTTTTGTGCCAGTGTCAGTTGACCCAACTGCTCTTCCACCCAACGCTGCATAAGCTCGGTTTTACTGGTGTCAAACAAAAATACCGATAGCGTGCTGACTTTGTCGCTCGACAACAACTGCTGTGCAGAGTCGATATGTAGGTATAACTGACGCTTGTCGAGCTCCGGCACACCTGTCGAGTAAATACCTCGAACTTTGTAGTCATAAGCGTTGAGCGCGCCGTCGCTGGTGGTCGCCAACAAGGTTACCCAGTCGCCCGGCTGTACACTCAGATTTCGCGCCAGATCGACACCCAGCATCACTTCCGGCTCAGCCGGGTCGTAACGAGAAGAGTGGATACTCGACAAGGTTTTGCCCTGGCGAACATCGAGAAACGGTCCTTTCATATCAAATTCACGCTCGTTGACCCCAATCCCGACAAAAATCGTCGATTTGTTGCCATTCGATACCAGCCCGGTAAAGTCAATTCTTGGCTGAACACCGCGCACCTCATCATGAGCAAGCACCTGCTGCATGATGGCAGGGGCGTCAGCCAACCCGTTGGCAAGAGGCATTTCTTCATCTTGTTCAAAAAAACCTGGCTGACTGATGGTTAAGTGCCCAGTATCACGGGCCGTCGACTCTTTGAGTGACTGATAGGTGTAGAGGCCAAAACCGCCAGCCGATGTTAGCGCAAATATGGCGATAGCAATGATCAACACCGAGAGTAAACTGCGGCGGCGATTGCGATTGAGGTTCAAGTACGCGACTCGAATAGTGTGGGGGATCAGCTTGCCCATTTGACTGGCTCCTTATTGATTAAACCATCACACAGTTCGACAGAGCGGTCACATTGCAATGCCATGCGTGGATCGTGAGTGGCGACAATAAAAGTGGTATTCAGCTGATGCCCTAGACGCTTCATCATATCAATAACGATAGAAGCGGTATGACTATCAAGGCTGGCCGTTGGTTCGTCGGCAATCACCAATTGCGGCTTGTGCACAAGCGCACGGGCAATGGCCACCCGCTGTTGCTGGCCGCCGGATAGATTGTCAGGGCGATGAAACGCCAAATCAGATAGACCAACGTTGTCCAGGATCTCGAGCGCCAAACGCTTTTGCTCGGCCAACGAATGACCATTCAACATCAGCGGGTAAGCCACGTTCTCCCACGCGGTCATCACAGGGATAAGGTTAAAACGTTGGAAAACAAAACCGAGTTGATGACGACGTAGCTTAGCCGCCTGCAACGCATGTTTGGGATATTCCAGCCCTGCCAATGTGATACTGCCTTGATAGTCCATATCAAGTAGACCAAGAATATTCAGTAGCGTGCTTTTACCAGAGCCAGACGGGCCACACAGCGCCACCATTTCTCCCTCGCCAATAGTGCCACTCACTTCAGTGAGCGCGTTAACCTGTTGCTCGCCCAAGCGGTAGGTTTTACTGATGCCGTTAAATTCGATCATAACGCCTCCCTAAGCCGCACTTTGTAATATGGCTTGTGCTTGAGCGACAACCGTGTGTTCGGGATGTAAACGCTGTAATTGCGCCACCCACTCAGCCCCTTGTTCATGGTCGCCAGCTTTGACCGCGGCATTGACCGCATATAAGTAGACCCAAGATGTTGCCTCAATCGGTTGCTGATTGAAGCTCGGCTCTGCGAGCAAATCGAGAAACAGGTCATAGCCACGTTCAAAGTGGTTAAACATGTCAGGCAGTGAGGTAAAGGTAGAGGCAGCAATCGAACGGGCGAGCAGTGACTCAGGCAAGCCTTGTCTTATCACTTGTTGTTCAAGGGGCAAAGACTGAGAAACGATTAGATCAAGCCCTTTGCTGATCGTTGCTAACCCTTGCTCGGTATACTTCATTTTGTTCCAAGGCATCCACGCATCTCGGCCCATTAACGTTTGGGTGCTGCCAAGATAAACCAGACTAAGCGCATCGCTACCATGTGTGTTGATCTGCGTCGTTAGCTGCTCATAAACCAACGTGACTTTCTCTTCGTCACCTTGTGCGGCGAGATTATACTCAGCGATTAACGCCTCACTTGGTGCCGCGTAGAGCGAACCGGAAGTCATTGCAGAGATACAAATCAGTGAAGTTAGCCATTTCTTTTTCATCGTGTTCTTCCCTTGCTTGATTGAATAAGCAAAGGTTACTCATGACACAGGGTGTACGCTGTACTTTGCGACAAACGGTTGTCTTCCGGCGCCAATGGTCCATTTGGGGTGCGAATGGTTAAAGGTTATTCATCCCACTCGCACAGCAGTAGCAATTGTTCACTATGCTGGTTAAAGTAGCGCTAAATTTATCGCTCTGAACAGAATGATTCAGACCACCGTGCTTGTTAGAGAGAAATTATGATTAATGACGATAAAATCATCGCCGATTTACAAGAACTTGAAGCCTTTCTGGTTGCCATTGAAAGTGGTGTATTAGGCCTTAATAACGCCGCTGGAGTCGTATTAGCGACAAGTAATAGCGACGGAAGACGATTTGTCGCGGTGTTGGATGACAATAACCAGCTATTGCTTGGTCGTTGGGTTACCGAAGAGGTCTTTCAGACTGGTCAAGATCTTGTTCGCCATGGTCCAAAACGCAAACACTGACCGATTGTTTTTTGCGCAACATCAGCGAGGCAAACGCCTCGCTGATGGACAAATGGTTCGACCGCTAATATTAACAGCTAAAACTAAATCGCTTTCGCCACAATCACCCCTTGCTTGTTATAAAATCTAAATCTTGACTCAATAAAGTTTCCAGCCTCCACAAAAAACAAACAAAACAAATAAAAACAACCAGTTGCAAGTAATTCGTAGTAATTGATAACTCATTAATCAGTACGCCCCACCCCCTCATACCGAATAGCATTCCTTGATTTGCCCCCATTAATTAATTAGAGTTCTAATCGAATTCAACGATATTCACTCTCTAAAAAAGGAAAAAGCATGGATCCCATACTGGAAGTTAAGGGACTGTATAAAGTGTTTGGAGAAGACACTGATCGCGCTTTTAAGATGATAGAAAAAGGTGCAGACAAAGACGCCGTTTTTGAAAAAACGGGGTTAACCATCGGTGTTAATGACGTCTCACTGAGCATCAATGAAGGCGAAATCTTCGTCATCATGGGGTTATCTGGCTCAGGTAAATCAACCCTTGTTCGCCTACTCAACCGACTCATCGAACCCACCAAAGGTAATGTATTTCTCAAAGGCAAAGACATCGCCCACATTACCGATCAAGAGCTGCGTGACGTTCGTCGCAACAATATTTCGATGGTATTTCAAAATTTCGCGCTGATGCCACATATGACAGTAATAGAGAACGCATCATTTGGCCTAGAGCTTGCGGGCATTGATACTGAAGTTCGACGCAAAGCCGCATTCGAAGCGCTAGAGCGGGTTGGCCTAGAAGCCTATTGTGACTCTTTCCCCGATGAGCTTTCTGGGGGGATGAAGCAGCGTGTTGGTCTAGCACGAGCACTGGCTTGTGACCCAGATATACTGTTGATGGACGAAGCCTTCTCGGCACTCGATCCTCTGATCCGAACTGAAATGCAAGACGAACTGATCCGATTGCAAAACGATGATAAACGCACGATAGTCTTTATCTCTCACGACCTTGACGAAGCGATGCGTATTGGCGACCGAATAGCCATTATGCAAAACGGCGAAGTTGTTCAAGTCGGAACGCCTGATGAAATCTTGCACAAACCCGCCAACGACTACGTAGCCGCATTCTTCCGTGGCGTTAATGTCGCTAGTGTGTTGACGGCAAAAGATATTGCTCGCAAGAAACCAGCGGCAGTGTTTAAAAAATCAGAACACGACGGGCCTGCATCCGCTATGCAAATCCTGATCGATAACGACCGCGAGTATGGCATTGTGGTTGACCGAAGCAGCCGTTACTTAGGCATCGTTTCTGTTGATTCTCTGCGCGCAGCCCACAAGGAAAACCGTTCACTAAGTAGCGCTCAAATCGAAGATGGCATCACTCTCGAACCAGACCAATCAATCAATGACATATTAGGAGCGGTCGCTAACGTTCCCTATTCAGTCCCTGTGGTCGATCAACAAGGTAATTACTTTGGTGTCGTCACCAAATCACGATTACTGCAAACGTTAGATAAGGAATAGCCCATGTCATCAGAGCAAACCAATAGCGATCCGTGGTCTCAGACCACGACTCAACAAAACGATCCATGGGGGCAAGCCGCAGACAACAGCGCACCTGCTAACGACTGGCTAACCAGCGAATCTGTTGAGCAAGCCCCATTTGATATACTCAACCCTTTCCAAGACGCCGTTTTACCCCTCGATAGCTGGGTAGAATCAGGCCTTAACTGGTTGGTTGAACACGGACGTCCCGTCTTTCAGGCAGTTCGCGTCCCGATTGATTTTATTCTGACCTCTTTTGAGACGGCATTGGTCTCAACCCCAGCCCCTTTCATGCTGGTGTTCCTCTTTTTGCTCGCTTGGCAGTTTTCTAGTCTGCACTTAGGCGTCGCAACCGTATTATCGCTCATCTTTATAGGTCTAATCGGCGCTTGGTCACAAGCCATGACCACCTTGGCGCTTGTCATGACCTCGGTCTTCTTCTGCTTGCTGATCGGGTTGCCACTCGGCATTTGGCTCGCTCGTAGCGATACCGCTGCAAAATTCGTCAGGCCAATACTCGACGCCATGCAGACAACCCCAGCGTTTGTGTACTTAGTACCGATTGTCATGTTATTTGGTATCGGTAATGTTCCTGGTGTTGTCGTCACCATCATTTTTGCCTTACCGCCCGTCGTTCGTTTGACCATTTTGGGTATTCAGCAAGTACCGGAGGAGCTCATCGAAGCGGGTCATTCATTTGGGGCGAGCAGCAAACAGATGTTGTACCGCATTCAATTGCCTTTGGCGCTTCCAACCATTATGGCCGGGGTAAACCAAACCCTAATGCTGTCGCTTTCCATGGTTGTAATTGCTTCGATGATCGCTGTGGGCGGCCTAGGCCAAATGGTTCTGCGCGGTATCGGACGCCTCGATATGGGACTGGCCGCGGTAGGTGGTTTAGGTATCGTTATCCTTGCCATACTGCTCGACCGCATCACCCAAGAACTCGGCGCAAATGCGGGCAACACCAAATTACGCTGGTATCACACCGGGCCTATTTCTCTGGTCACTAAACGATTCGCTAAACAGAACAAACCTCAAGCAACCCTTAAGGAGAAACTTAAATGAACAACTCATGGAAGAAAACACTGACATTAAGTGCCCTTTCAACCCTCGCGCTTTCCGCAAGCGTATCGGCATCAAAGCTTCCTGGTGAGGGTGTCACGGTTCAACCGGTTCAGTCCACAGTGGCTGAAGAGACATTCCAAACTCTTATCGTTAACCGTGCCCTTGAAGAGCTTGGCTATGAGGTTCAACCAACAAAAGAAGTCGACTACAACGTAGGCTACACATCTATCGCGAAAGGCGACGCGACTTTCCTAGCAGTGGGTTGGTTCCCGCTTCATGCTGATAAGTACACTATGGCTGGCGGCGATGACAAGTTCTTCCGTCAAGGTCAATATATCTCAGGCGCTGCGCAAGGTTACTTGATCGACAAAAAAACGGCTGAGAAGTACGGAATTACTAACATTGGCCAACTAAAAGATCCTAAGCTAGCCAAACTCTTTGACGCTAATGATGATGGTAAAGCAGACCTAACGGGTTGTAACCCAGGTTGGGGTTGTGAGTTAGTGATCGAAGAACAACTTGACGCTTACAAACTCCGCGATACCGTCAGCCACAACCAAGGTAACTACGCAGCGATCATCGCCGATACTATTTCTCGCTACAACAAAGGCGAGTCAATCCTGTATTACACATGGACTCCTTACTGGGTGAGTGGCGTACTGGTTCCGGGTGAAGACGTGGTTTGGCTAGAAGTACCATTTTCAGCGCTACCGGGTGAGCGTAAAGATGTCGACACCACACTCGCCAATGGCAAAAACTACGGTTTTGAAATGAACTCGATGCGCATCGTGGCGAACAAAGAGTTTACTGAAAATAACCCAGCAGCAGCCAAGTTGTTTGAGATCATTAAGGTCAACATCAATGATGTGAGCGCACAAAACATGATGATGAGCCAAGGTAAAAACAGCTCAGCAGATATCGAAGCGCATGTTAACGGCTGGATTAAAGCCAACCGAGCATTATTTGATTCTTGGATTGAAGAAGCGAAAAAAGCCGCACTTTAATAACAAGACCGCACTTTGGTCAATCAATAACAAGGGAGCCCAACTGGGCTCCCTTTTCTCTTTTGATACTCATTGATACTTGCTTAACGCTGCGGAGGTGTTCCTTCTGCGTTTGAAAGCACAGCATCGATTTGTACCCTTGCTCCAAGAGCAATCTGATTCACACCAATCACAGTACGCGCTGGTAAGTCATGGTTAAAGAACGCGGGATAGACCTTTTCCACTACCGCCAAATCCGCCATATCCGTCAACTGAATGGTCACTTTGACAATGTCATCCATCTTATGGCCGATGCTTTCAACGATAGCTTTAATATGGGTTAAACACTGAATCGCTTGATCCGCTGCCTCTCCCTCCACCACTTTGTCGCTATTTGCCATCACGGGTAACTGCGCTGTAACGTGATTATAGTGCGAGAAGGCCACCGTTTGGGTCGAGAGTAAACAGATGGGCGCTTGATCGGTGTTGTTGGCGCGAATCACGATGCCATGGCGGTCTTCGACTTCTTGTGGCGGCGTGCCATCACCGTGGGAGATAGAGACATCCACTTGCACTAGAGCATCCAAAGGTAAACGCGACACCTGAATGACAGAACGCGCTGGCATATAGCCGACGGTGCGAGCAATTGACGAATCAGGGAAAAAAGTCATGTAGACCTCATCGACCGCCTCCATATGCGCCAAATCGGTCACATAAATATTGGCCTTAACGATATCATCAAATGGAACATCAATGCTTTCCATGATGTTTTTGATATTGCGTAGACACTGCGCCGTTTGCGCCTTGATGCCCCCCGCCACGATAGCGCCAGTTTCAGCGTTGATAGGTAACTGAGCGCCAATATTGTTGTAGTGTGAAAAAGCGACTGTTTGCGTCGAAAATTTGCTGACAGGCGCTCGCTCGGTGTTTCGGGACAATTTCACCAGATCACATGGCGCCTGAGGGTAAGTGCCTTCCCCATTAGAAATCAGAGCGTCCATCTGTACCAATGCATCACCGTGTGGCAACGCCGCAACCTCAACCACAGTGCGCGTTGGCAACAAATTCTCGAAGAAGCTGGCATATACCTCGTCAACCCGCGCTAAATGGTCAAGATTTTTGAGAAAAATCGTCACCTTAACCACATCGTCCATCACATGATGAATACTTTCGACGATGGTCTTGATATTGGTTAAACATTGTCTTGCTTGATCCTCGATATCTCCGACAACAATCTCACCCGTTTTCGGGTCGATTGGCAGCTGAGCTGAAAAGTTGTTGTAGTGAGAAAACGCGACAGTTTGCGTTGATTGTGTGCAGACAGGCGCACTGTCCGTGTTTCTTGATACTTTGATGATTTCGCCACTCATTTTAATAGCTATCCTTCTATTTATTATTAAGACACAACCGTATTTGATCGCTAAGTTGGTCTCTGTCGGGTTATTGGATGAATGGCGCGATAGTACGAGATAGTGCGGCTAACGAGTGTGATAGAACTCTAATTCGTTCTTTTGTGAGTTGTGGCAAAAGTGAGGATATTTAGTCAGTTAGCGACTAATTATCTGCTCTAGCCAAGCAGTAAGTCGCACAGAAAATCCTTTGCTCTCATATTCATCCAAGCCGAGTGAATTAAATGTCGCGACAACAAACGGTCAATCCAGGTGTTTTTGCCGAGATTTGATAGTGCGCTCACAGTAACGAGCCAATTGCAAAGCTGACAACTCAAACTACGTGCTTGTTAAACCCAGATAGCTGCATAAAGTCGCGAGCGATAACAGCTTTGCAACAGAGAAAACACAAGCCACAAACCAAATTAAACACAATGCAACACACCTTATTTTGCAGTCCATTGCCCAACCGAGCTGCAGTCACTAACAACAAGACAAAATAAGACCGAGTAACCAACCTACTAGAGGCGTTATCATCTCGACAAAATGATTTCGTCGAAGTTTTGCTAACCTAGTGCCGAAACGTATTGCGATGGCGATGCCGGAAACCATTGCCGGTTTTATGATGTTTATGCTGGAAAAATCCCGCGTCGCACCGACTCGGTCACCTTCTCTGGCTACAAATTTGACGTTGTTGACATCGACGACTACAAGGTGGACCAATTACTGGTTACTCGAGTAGAGTATGGAGATGATGATAAGTAACAAGTCATTGGACTTATCGTTAGCATTTAACAACGAGTAAGAGCACTGGTTTGAACATAGCGAAGTTTATACCAAGCTCACCTAACCCCTATCTCATCATTGATAGGCGCTTATCCTCTGTTCTATTGTAGATTCGCAAGAAAAAATATTTTTTAGTTGATGTCGAAAATGGCGAAGCAAAAACGTCCTTGACTATGAAACCATAAAACAGAAGGAAACTGACCATGAAATACATGCTTTTGCTTTACGCTGCACCGGATCAAGAGCCAGCATTTGGTACCCCCGAATTCGACCAGATGATGGAGGATTTTGCCGCGACTACAGAGACTTTCGAAAAAGATGGCGTACTGGTTGGCGGTGAAGGGTTGCAGACCATTGAAACGGCCACTTCGCTTCGGGTTAGATCTGGGAAGGTGGAAACGATGGACGGTCCCTTTGCGGAAACTCGTGAACACTTGGGCGGATACTACATCGTTGATGTTCCCGATTTGGATGCGGCATTGCGTTGCGCAGAAATCATTCCAGTGGCTAAGTTTGGTACCATAGAAGTTCGTCCGTTGTTGGATTACGACCAAGCAGGTTAACCGATGAATAATGCCTCTTCAAAAGCCATCGCTGTGAGTCATGCGATTAATGATGTATTAAACAAAGACAGAGGGCGGCTTTTGGCTGGGCTTATTTCTCGACTTGACGACTTTCAATTGGCCGAGGATGCATTACAGGAGGCCTCGATCGCAGCGTTTAAGCACTGGACGCGTTCCGGCCTACCTCACAATCCCACTGCATGGCTGTTGAGAGTCGGTTTAAACAAGGGCATTGACCATTTTCGCACGGCAAAACGAGAACAACGTAAAGCCGAGGAACTGGTCGATCTTGTTGCCTTTGATGAGTCGTACCACCCAGACGACACCATTCCAGATGAACGTTTACGCCTTATCTTCACCTGTTGTCACCCCGCCTTAGAAGAAAAGTCGCGTATCGCCCTGACCCTCCGTACCGTCTGCAATTTAACCACCAAGGAAATCGCCGCCGCCTTTTTGGATAACGAACAAACAATGGGACAACGTTTGTATCGCGCCAAGGTAAAGCTAAAAGCGAAAGGGGTGAGTTTCTCTGTACCAAATGAAGAGAGATGGTATGACAGACTAGACACAGTATTAACCACGATTTATTTGATCTTTACCACAGGTTACCTGATGGAAACTGACTGCCCACGTTCGTTATGCCAAGAGGGCATCTTTTTGGCCAGACTGCTCAATCAGCTTCGCCCTAATGATCCTGAAATCGAAGCGGCACTGGCTTTGATGCTACTTACCAGTGCCAGAAGCTGTGCTCGCATCAGCGCCGATGGCGCTATGGTGCCGATCGAAGCACAAAACACGACACTATGGGATCAAAACACAATGAATGAAGCTCACGACTTGCTTGCCAATGCCATAGAGAAAAGACAGCCCGGCCCATTCCAGATCAAAGCTGCAATTACGGATTGTCATATGCAAAAGCCTAGCCCGGATTGGCATCAGATGTGTTTGCTCTATCAATCTCTGTGGCAGTTCGAACCGACTCCCGTTGTCGCTTTAAACTGGGCGGTAGTCGTTGCAGAGGCTGGTCATCCAGATCTTGCTCTCAACAAGTTAGACGAGCTAAAGCCCGAGCTGGAAGATTATCAACCTTGGTACGCAGCGCGAGCGCATATTCTCACGAAATTAGGACAGAACTCTCAAGCCATCACGTTTTATAAACTGGCGATAGAGAAAGCACAAAGTGAGGCGACACGAAAATTTTTGCAGCTCACCCTACGAGAACTGACTCAATAATTCAGTCTAGGTTGGTGTAACCTTTAACCACCTACCCACTCATATTTCCACTCCAGAGAAAAAATAAAACCTTATTAAATAGATGCTTAACCATATTTCAATCGAGCTTTATGGTGATTACTAAAAGTTAACTAATTGCCCTAGAAACGTAGGTAACCATAATAAACCGCAAGACAGCGAAATCATGATTCTCTCGGGATACATCCAAATATTGAAGGGTTTATATCATGAGTAACGTTCTAATCATCAACGCACACGAACCATCTCCTTTTTCTGAAGGCAAACTCAATGCAGCTCTAGTTGAGAAAGCTCGTACCGAGTTAGAATCAAAGGGTCTCGAAGTTCGCGTAGTGACAATAGTCCCGACGATTTTGACGACTGTTGCGCAAAATGAAAGAACTGCCCCTTAATTTTGTGTAAATCCACTGACACAACGTTAATTTTGAGCCAGCGCGATATCTTTGGCTAACTGCAAGGCGAGCTCCTGGCTTAGTTTGGTTGTTGTCACTCGTAACCCAAGCGCTTTTCCGTCAATGTCAAACTGGTTTCCGGGCCTCACCAACCAACCACGCTTTGATAGTTCGTATGCGCTGGCTTGAGGGTCACCATTGACCGGAACCCACAAATTTACGCCTTCAACAGGACCAGGAATTGAGAGCCCATTCGCTTCAAGTGCTTCAATTAGCCATTGATTCCTTTGTCTGCAGTGTTGGCTCATCACCTGAAGCTGCTGGTCGATGCTGTCAGATTTCAGCGCGGTAATAACTAAAGATTGCAGGATACGACTCACCCAGTTCATACCAATCGTCAGTCGGCTTTGAAGGCGTTCAGTTGTCACTGGATCCGCCGCTACGAAAGCAAGCCTGAGATCCGGTCCCAGCCCTTTTGAGACTGAACGAAAAACACCCCAATACAATGAGTTTTTGGCAATTAAATTGTAGTAAGGTTGCTCCGCAAGTAATGCGTAGTGATCATCGATTAACACCAATACATTTGGATAACGACTGAGCACTTCTCGAATCGCCTCTGCTCGTTGTTTGCTATAACAACATCCCGTCGGGTTGTGCGCTCTTGGGGTAAGCAACACCGCCCGAGCACCTTTGCTGAGTTTAGATTCAAGTTCATCGGCGACCATCCCATCAGAGTCAATGCTAACTCCGACCGGATGCATACCTGCCAACTTGATTGCCGTCGATGACCCCAGATAACAAGGGTCTTCGACGATAACTTGATCACCGGGTAATAGATGGGCCGACATCAGGCGTTCCAATGAATCAACCGCGCCACTTGTTATCGAAAGGCCCATATTGGGTGGACATATGTCCTTGAACCATTCACGACCAAATTGCTCAATTTCAGGCAAAATTGGCGCTTCACCATACACAAACTGTTTTAAATGCGCTTGTGCGGCTAATTGGTCAAGGCTTGGAAACCACTCTTTACGGAGATTACCGTCAGCAAGGTCCATTAATTTCGTTTCTGTTATGCCGTCTTGTTGTTGGGATGACTGGCGAGATTTCACACGCGTCCCTAAACGGCCTTTAGTCTCGGCGAGCCCTGACTTTACAAGGCGTTGATATACGCCTGCAACAGTATTTCTATTAACGCCAACTTCTGTTGCGAGCTCTCTTACAGGAGGCAGCGCGTCCCCCTCTTTGAGCTCTCCAGACGCAATTAAACAACGGACAGACTCAAATAATTCCTGTCCGGTTTGCCCTTTTATCTTGACTTTCATCTTTGTCCTATGACAATGTTTATATCGAACTATGACAATAAAGTTTTATGACTATGACTAAGATACCACTTGTTAGTGTTCTTTTCATTATTGTCTCATAGCACTCTGTAAACACATGTAATGAAAGGAATTTATCTATGATATTTAATGGAATCAGTGCTTTCCCTATTACCCCAATATCGGATGAGCGAGTTGATGTTACCGCCTATAGCCAGGTTCTAGGTCGATTGATCGATGCACAAGTAGACTCTATATGTGCATTAGGCTCGACAGGTTTGTATCCGTATTTAAATGCACAAGAAAAACATCATGCGATCTCAACGGCTGTCGCAATGGCAGGAGATATTCCCGTCCTGGTCGGCATCGGGTCTCTGCGACTAAGGGATGTGCTCGCGAATGCTGAACAAGCGGAGCAGCTCGGAGCCAAAGGGCTTTTACTCGCGCCTATTTCATATCAACGCCTATTCGATGAAGAAGTCTACGAACTCTATCGCCGAGTATCTGAAAGTGTTTCGGTCCCGATTTGTGTCTATGACAACCCAGCCGCCACTCACTTTACCTTTAGTGACCAGCTCCATACAGAGATCGCAAAGCTGAAAATGGTGCAGTCAATCAAGTTCCCTGGGATGCAATTTGAAGATCAGGGCCAACGCAGAGTTCAACAGTTGAAAAAACGAGTACCAGACAATGTCACGATTGGCGTGAGTGGTGACGCCTTTGCTGCTAATGGTATTCAGTCCGGATGTGATGTTTGGTATTCCGTTCTGGCAGGTTTGTTCCCAAGAACGGCTCAACATCTGTTTGAGCAAGCAAAGCTCTGCAACCCTGAGCAAGCGAAACAACTCTCGCAAAAATATGACCCGCTGTGGCAACTGTTCTCAGATAATCTCGGCGGAATGCGTGTCATGGCCAGTGCTGCTGAAGTATTGGGCTATGCCGAATACCCATGTCTACCCGCTCCTTTGACCGGACTAAACAGTAAATCCAAGCTTGTTGTACAAAAACTGATTTCAGAGCTGGAACTCGCGTAACGCTCACAGTAAGGGGAAACATATGGACAATATTCGTAGTACCACAGCAAAGGTTCACAATGATAAGACCTTGTTGTATCTGTACTTCAGTCTGGCTTGCTTTGCCAGAACGGCAACAGGTGCTGCCATTGTCGGTGTGTTGCTCCTAGCGTCTGAGAATGGGGTACCGAGTCATCAAATGGGCATGCTTGCCGCTTGTCTGAGCGCCCCACATCTACTTGGTCCTATATGGGGACGTTGGTTAGATATGGCGCGCGATTCAAGAAAACTGATCATCGCAGCGGCATGTGTCTATAGTGTGTTCATGCTCGCTACAACCCTCTTCTTCCAGCATCTAACTCTATCCGCGATAATGCTGTTACTGATCATTTGTGGTGGTTCTGCCCCTTACCTGATGGGAGGGATCAGTGGATTGTTGAATGGCTTATTTAGTTCAAACTATGCGATGAGAAGAAAAGCGCACGCATGGGATGTGTGCAGCTATGCCGTCGGCGGTACGTTAGGCCCCATGGTGGTTGCAGGGTTAATCAACATCAGTGACACACAGTCAGCACTGATATCAATCGCTCTGTTTCCTTTGATAAGTTCCCTGTTGATTATGAGGCTGCCAGTGAATAGCCATCATAATAGTCAGTCCGCATCCGTGCCGAGCATAGCCAAGGTCGCACAACAAATTATCAGCATAGGTCCACTGACCCGCACCATGTATCTGACCGTTGCCACCTCATTTTCTTTAGCGGCGCTGCCAGTTTGTGCGATCTTTCTGGCTGAACAATGGGGACAAACTCAGGCTAGCTCAGCAACGCTGGTTTCTTTTTATGGCATCGGAAATCTGGTTGGTGCATTTTGTTTGATCCGCTTCCCTACTCATAAAGAGCCCGAACAGCTCATGATCTTATCTGCGATTGGTGTATCGTGTGGTCTGCTACTGGTCTCGATTTCGACCGGCTATGAGTTGGGACTTGGCGCCTTCTTCATCTGTGGCGTTACCAACGCACTTTTCTTCGCCGCGAGTCTCGCTGCAAGGGTTGACTACGCACCAAGTGAAAGTGCTTCACAGGTCTTCATGTGGATCGCAGCTCTGAAAATCGCAGCGGTGTCCATCGGCAGCACATTTGCCGGTTACCTTGCTGATGGCTCACCCTCAAAAGCGATATGGGCCAGCTTTGTCATCACGCTTGGGATCGCGATAGTCAGTGCTATCCATAAACGGTTCCAACTGCCATAACATGAGTATAGATATCTCTACACTCTATACTCTGCTAAACTCCGCCCATTAACGAGTGAGGCCACGATAATGATGACTGACGAAGAAAGAATCGAACTGCAACAAAACAACCCTCTGCATGGGCTCAAGCTAGAAACTATGTTGCAAGAGTTAGTAGATTTTTATGGTTGGGATATTCTCGATACCGCGATGCGCTTTAATTGTTTTCACACCAAACCGTCGATTGCGAGTAGCGTAAAGTATTTAAAGAAAACCGAATGGGCGAGAGAAAAGTTAGAGAACTTTTACCTGTATCGTTTTAAGCGTATGCCACGCGCGAGTGCTGAGGAGTATGACTTACCGCCAAGAGCACGAACCTTTCCTCACGGTCTGGAACCTAAAGAGCCGATGCCGCTTACCGTGGATTCTATTCTTAAATCACAAGCTAAAGCCGCGTCTGCATTTAAAAAACGCTCACCTCGTGGTGGACGTACGCCGCGTCGATAGTTCTCTCTAAAAAGAGCCTGACTTAACGCATAAAGTCAGGCTCTTTTTTGCGATTCAGAGAGCGAACAGTAAACCCAAGTTCCCTTCCTTAAAGCTCAATCAATTAAACGATTCACGGTCTACGTCATCGATTGGTTGCGCTTTTTATTCTTCTTTTTTCCTGTTCCAGCAGGCTTTGCACGCGGCTTCATAGGGGCAAAGTAAGCTTCACTTTGATCATCTTCCACTTCAAACCCTGCGACTTGCTCACGTTCAAGCTGGAACTTATTTTTCTTTTCGATCACTTTGAAATGATGGTAATCATCGTAATCAATAAGCGATAACCCGAGGCCTACTTCTCCTGCGCGGCCACTGCGTCCAATACGGTGCATATAGTCAGCCGGGCTACGTGGTAAATCAAAGTTAATCACTACTGGTAGCTTCTCGATATCAAGGCCACGGGCGGCAATATCGGTCGCGATAAGCACTTGGATCTCTCCAGACTTAAATCCATCAAGAACACGAGTACGAGCGCCTTGACCTTTATCACCATGGAACACTTCTGCCGTGATCCCGCGTTTTGATAGTTTTTGTGCGAGATGATTACAAGCATTCTTAGCATTGACAAAAATCAGCGTCTGTCGCCACTGATGCTGTTTGATCAAGTGCGCCAGTACCGCGGTTTTTTCGCCTTTGTTGACGCTAAACACGCGCTGAACCAAGGTACTTGCTTCCGCGCTCTGTAGTTGAATTTCTGCAGGCTCATGGAGTAAGTGCTGGGCTAACGTCGTGACTTTTTCAGGAAAAGTCGCTGAGAATAACAGCGTCTGTTTCTTCTCGGGCAGTAGTTCAAGAATCTTATTCAGTTCGTCGGTAAATCCGAGGCTCAACATACGGTCCGCTTCATCAAGAACCAAGGTTTTCACTCGATCCAGCTTGATGGCGTTACTAGAAACGAGATCAAGCAATCGACCCGGAGTAGCGACAATGATGTCACACCCACCACGTAGTGCCAGCATTTGAGGGTTCGCCGATACGCCACCAAATACCGCCACTGTTTTCACCTTATCTCTAACATGATACGAATAAGATTTAACCGTGTATGCCACCTGAGAGGCTAGCTCGCGAGTCGGCACTAAAATTAAGTGAGAGGCATAGTTGCCACGGCGATCATTGGCTTCACCTTGCTGAAGGATCTTTTGCAGAATAGGCAGCGAAAACGCAGCCGTTTTGCCTGAGCCCGTATTGGCCCCACCCACCATATCTTTGCCATTGAGCAACAGAGGAATGGCTTGAGATTGAATAGGCGTCGGTTGGCGATACTCTAACGCTTCTAATCGTTCGGTTAAGGTAGCAATAAGACCAAGGTCGGCAAATGTTGCTGGCTGAGATTTATCTGTCATTACTTTCAGTGGCTCGGAGCTGGATAAAGGCCGTGTATCTTATGCTATTTGGCGCCAGGATGTTAGTGGTAATGGAGTGTTCGTCGTCAACTAATATCGCCACTAGAGGAAAATATCTCGTTGTTGATGAAAAGAGGTCTAAGTCAACCAACCCGCTAGGTAAACCACGGCGATATAACGCATACACTTGCCGATTCCAACCAGCAAAACAAATGGCACCAGCCGCACCTTAAAAATACCAGCAATTAGGGTTAATGCATCACCACCGATCGGTAGCCAAGCCAGTAACAAACTCCAAACGCCATATCGTTGAAACCAGCGCTGCGCTTTGTTGATTTGGCTGTCGTTAAAATAGAACCACCTTTTATGTTTAAAGCGCATTATGCCGCGGCCTAATAACCAATTCACCACTGCGCCTAATGTATTCCCCAAAGTGGCAATAGCGATCAATATCCATGGTTCGCCGCCTTGTTGAAGCAAGATGAACAAAAGCACTTCAGAATAAAATGGTAATAGGGTCGCGGCTAAAAAGGCAGAACCGAACAGCAGTAGATAACTTGTAATCATTCACCAGCCTGTTTTAGCCAACGAAATATCGCAAACTGTGCGGGTAAATAGAACAAGTATTCAGGATGCCATTGAACACCAAGAATCATTTCTCCTTCAGAACTTTCAACGGCTTGCGTTAGGTGGTCAAGGTCATGCCCAACCACTTTTAGGCCAATACCTAGCTGCTTAATGGCCTGATGGTGAAGGCTATTCACACGCAGGTGGTTTTGTCGACATAGACTCGCCAAGTGGGAAGAGCCGTGCAACTTGACTTGCTTAGTCGGTAATAACCCTGGTCGATTATAAGTAAGTTTGCGCATGTGGCGAATATCAGAGTATAGCGTGCCTCCTTTAACCACGTTTATCAGCTGTGCACCACGACAAATTCCCAGTAGTGGGACGCGCTGCTCTAAAGCCCACTCTATCCAGTGGATCTCTAATTTGTCGCGTTCTGGGTCAAGTCGCACTTTCTGATTGATATCGCCGCCGTAGTGTTCTGGGTCAATGTCGTCCCCGCCTCCAATGATTAGGGCATCGAACCTCTCCCCTGACCACGGATGGCGAACACTCAAACGTACCGGGCAAGCACCCGCGAGTAGCAAAGCCACTTTGGTGCACCACCATGAAGGTGACCATCGACTTCCATTCCCCGTTACACCCACTCGCGGTCTACGAGCCATTGTGATACCTCCTTTTGCCACGCTTCTCTACTGACTCCTATGACAGGGCGCGTCATCTCGATAAATTTGTTTGACAACTCCTCTATTGCAGGCCTGTCATTGGCTAAGCGTTCAACCACACACCATAGGTTCCAACTGTTGGCGAGACTCCAGTTTTCGTCTTCTATCTGACAATCTGGCAAGCGGTAATGGAAAGTAGGACGAGGGTTGATTAACTGGTCATCGACTGTCTTTAGCACCCGCTCTCGGTTGATTTCGGTAAGCAGCGGCAGTAAATCGAGCGCGCGATTTCGTGTCGGATTGTGCTCAAGATAATGATCAGTGAACGCATCAAGATCTGAGTATGACTGGCTCAGCAGCTCGTAAACGTAGGCTTCGGGGTATAAATTGACGTAGGGACTTAATTTTCGAGTCACATCGACCTGATGCGCTTCGACTAGCCACCATTGCAGTAAAGCAAACGCTTTGACGTACCGTTCAATCGTGGCGACATCAAGGCTAGGCAGTTCAGGGTTAATATGAACACCAAAAGCGGCGAACATTGAACTCTCGGTACCTTTCGCACCGACCCGGCGCAAGATAGGGATCAGCTCGTCAAGATGAGAGAGTTGCTTTATCGATACCGGAGGACAGATGATTTCTAATGGAACGATGACTAACGCGCCTTGCTGCAGCAGTTCAACCCACTCATGGCCGTCGTCTTGCTGTTTCGCTTCGCTCGCTTTGCGCTTAAGATAGTCCCAATCGAGTTCAATCGTGAACGTTCCTAACGCATCGCTATGAACTCGGTATTCCGCTGCGGTGCTCTGTTCAAGCTGTCCACCAAACGTCGCTTGCACCTGCTTAGCGGTCTCCTCAAGCGTTAGCCCGGTAAACTCTAACTCGAATCCCACTCGTCGGTCTGCGCCCTTTGCGGTTTTATGTTGGGCAGGAAGATTAAATTTCATTCGTAGACACCAAGGTTGAGAATGAATCTCACAGTGTAGCAGACTGAAGTACAGAGCTAAAATCGCGTGATAAGTGCGAATTTTGCGAGAAGGGGATTCATCAACGCCACGCCTACCTTTACCTCAAAGAGTGAAGTGCCCTTCGGAGAAGAAAAAGCCGTGCACAACTCTACTCCTTAAGAGTTTCTTAAGTTTCGCGTTTTATTGTGTAGATAAGCAAGCAAACATAGGAAGCGCTCATGAAATACCATGCACAAACTTCTGCAGATGGGTTTACGTTAACCATCGTTTATCCAACGCATCCGCTTTGGAGCCAAGTTATCGAGCATGTTTCTCAGCGTTATCAAGAAGCATTCTTTGCCGAGCTCAAGCAGTTTATGCCAGCGTATTTGACCCTTATCGAAGACGGTCAGATTGTTTCGGTTTGCGGCTTTCGCGTCGCAGAAGATGAGCCCCTGTTCCTTGAACAGTATCTAGATGACGACGCCCAAGCGCTGGTATCTCAGGTATTTCATTGTGACGTAAAGCGTTCGAGCCTGGTCGAGTTCGGCCACCTAGCATCGTTCGCTAAAGGCATGTCGTCGCTTCATTTTTACCTCATTGCGGAAATGTTGGTCAGCCTCGGCTTTGAATGGTGCATTTTCACCGCTACTGACCCACTTCACGCCATGATGGCGCGTCTTGGGTTGGAGCCTCACATCATCGCACAGGCCGATCAAAACAAAGTGCCGGATGCCGAGTCCACGTGGGGTTCTTACTACGATCATCAACCGCGCGTGTTAGCGGGAAATTTACACAAAGGACTAGAACGCTTGCGACGACTTCAACAACGCAAACGCCGACAGGCTTAGGTAAAAAGTAAACATTGCTCGATGGGTAAGCACCGGCAGAGCAACCTTGTAAAACCAATAGAGTGTCGATGACGTATGAAAAATCTCTTCCAAGCCATGAACAAATGGGCAAATACCACCCCCGACCATGTAGCACTTGTAGGCTATGAAGCGGGTCATTCGGTTGCGCTCACTTACGCCGAACTTGTCAGCAAAATTGAGCATGTTGCCGACCAACTGGTCGCGCTGGATATTAAGGCTCTCGCATTACGTGCTGAAAACAGTGTCGATTGGGCCATCATCGATTTAGCCGCCATGGCAGCCAACATAGTTGTCGTGCCTATTCCAACTTTTTTCTCCGATGCTCAAGTTGAGCACACGCTCGCGCAGTCGGGAGTGGACGCTTTAGTCGGAGATTGGCAAGCATGGTTTGCTGCCCATCCTCAGCATAGGTCGAACCTACAAGGTCAGGCGCTTTCAATCGCAAACTTACCTTTGCTGCGTTGCCACTCATTTGGAGATAAAGACAAATCGGTTGCCTACCTACCAGAGACAGGAAAAATCACCTTTACGTCCGGCTCAACTGGCCAGCCTAAAGGTGTGTGTTTGAGCTATGATCATTTGGGTTTGGTGGCGCAATCGCTCGCTGACGCAGTAAACGGGACGGCACACTCACACTTGGTGCTGCTACCCTTGTCGACTCTGTTAGAAAACATCACTGGCATTTATGTCCCTCTGATGTTGGGTGTCACCACCTATATTCTCCCCGGAGAACAAACTGGACTCCTCGGCTCAAGCCAGTTCGAACCGCGCTTGTTTGCCCACGTACTAGCCACCACCCAACCAGAAAGCTTAGTGCTCACTCCCGCACTGCTGCTCGCACTTATTCAGATAGCCAAACAGCAGCCCTCGGTTGTGGATTCCCTGAAATTCGTCGCTGCTGGCGGTGCAAGAGTATCGTCGCAACTGATTAACGCCGCTCACGCGTTAAACATCCCGGCCTTTGAAGGATATGGCCTATCCGAATGTGGCTCCGTCGTTTGCTTGAACACACCGACAGCATGCAAAGCAGGAACCTGCGGTATGCCGCTTCCTCACGCTCAGGTTCGCATCGCGCAAGATGGAGAACTGCTCGTTAAAGGTAGTCTTGCCCTTGGTTATTTGAATGAACCCTTCACCCAAGAATGGTTGGCCACGGGCGACTTAGCTCAAGTGGATGAACAAGGTTTCATTACCCTATCTGGACGCAAAAAGAATCTGATTGTGACCGCCTATGGTAGAAATGTATCACCGGAATGGGTGGAATCAGAAGCGTTGGCATTTTTACCGATGACGCCAATGATCATTACGGGAGACAACCAACAAACCTTATGTGCGGTCGTCGCCAACAGCCAAGACGTCGAAGCTAAGGTTGCCGAGCTAAATCGCACCCTACCGGACTACGCTCAAGTTCGAACCTTGCTGCTATTTGACAACCCCAAAGCCATCTCTGCTTGGTACACCGACAACGGCAAACTCAAGCGAAACCAGATTGAACGTGATGTGGCTCAACTACTTGCGAGCGATACACCTGATCTCATGCTGCAAAAACAAAACGTCCAACGCATCGATTTGCCCTGTGAACGACACAGAGCATCTTTTCAAACTGCCTCAACTTTAACGGCTTCTTAAGGAGAAGGTTATGACTGAATTTTTTCAACAACTCAAACAAAGTACCGCCGCTGC
This sequence comes from Vibrio sp. JPW-9-11-11, assembly GCF_013369335.1. Lineage (GTDB taxonomy): Bacteria > Pseudomonadota > Gammaproteobacteria > Enterobacterales > Vibrionaceae > Vibrio. The sequence continues at coordinate 612,503 of NZ_SZQJ01000036.1, read as the reverse complement.
TCAACAAGACATGCTCACTGCGCCAGTCATTGCAGACGTCCAGCAAGGCCTGATTTCCAAAGCGATGTACATCGCCTTTTTGACGCAAGCTTATCATCACGTTAAACACACGGTGCCCTTGTTGATGGCGTGTGGTGGCCGATTGTCGGGCGAATACGAATGGGTACGTGATGCCATCGCCGAATACATCGAAGAAGAAAAAGGCCACCAAGAATGGATTTTAAATGACATCCAAGCCTGCGGCGGCGATGCCGAAGCGGTGCGAAATAATCAAGGCGTGGGCCAAGTGGGCGCCGCTATCGAACTGATGGTTTCATACCTTTACCACAACATTGACCGTCATAACCCACTGGCGCTGTTCGGCATGGTGTGGGTACTAGAAGGCACCAGCGTAGGCATTGGTGGCCAAATGGCGGAAAAGATTCAGTCGACACTAGAATTGCCACCGTCAGCCATGACGTACCTGGTTTCACACAGCGTCCTAGACCAAGACCATCTGCAGTTTTTTGAGTCATTGATGAACAAAATCACCGATGCGCAAGATCAACAAGTCATCATCGACTCAGCAAGCATGGTGTTTGACCTGTACGGACAAATGCTGCGTTCTTTACCTACTTTCTCAACCCAACAAGCGGCATGAGGTGAAGCATGATCATTAACAACAGCACCGTGCTCTTGACAGGTGCAACAGGTGGAATTGGGCAAGCGATTGCACAAGAGTTAGCCAAGCGAGGGGCTTCCTTGATCCTGGTCGGCCGCAATGAAGAGGGGTTGCAAGCGCTAAAGCGTGCATTGCCTAACCCAGAACGCCATGACTTGGTGGTGGCTGATATCACTTGCTCAGAGGGATTAACCGAGATTAAAGGTCATGCACGCCAACATCAAAAAATAGATGCATTAATCAATAATGCGGGCAGCAATGATTTCTCCTTGCTCAGCCATAAAAGACCGACACAAATTGCAGACGAGATCCAACTCAACCTCGTCGCCCCCATGCTACTGTGTCAATCCGCACTGACCTGGTTAAAACAGCCCGGAGTCATACTCAATATTGGTTCGACATTTGGCTCAATTGGTTACCCAGGTTACACCTCCTATTGCGCGGCAAAAGCGGGCTTACACCGTTTTACCGAATCGCTCGATAGAGAGCTGTTCGCCACCGGGATCCGTGCCTTATATTTGGCACCAAGAGCGACAGAAACCTCGCTCAATAGCGATGCCGTCAATGAAATGAATCGACAGTTGGGGAACAAAACGGACTCACCACTGGTCGTTGCCAAACACGTTGTTTCCATGCTGGAAAAAGAGACATCAGCGAAATGGATTGGTTGGCCAGAAAAACTGTTTGCTCGCATCAATCAACTGCTTCCAGGCGTGGTTTCTGCGGCGATTAGCAAACAACAAGAGACCATTCACCAATTCGTAAACCGAGTCAGCCATTAAAGAGGACATGAACGATGAATACCAAACAACTATTTTGCACTCTGGCGGTGTGTTCGACATTAGTTTCAACAGCGACGCTAGCTAGCGAGACTCCCCTGCAACAGGTTCAAAAAAAATGGGCAGAATGTCAGTACAGCACGCCAGACGGTGACGAAAAGGAAAAGTGCTTTCACCGCGCCATTGCCAAAACCAGTATCTACCTCGACAGAGAACCGGGTAATCCCGAATTAACGGTATGGCTGGCGATCAACAAAGCGTCTTTGGCTGGCGCACAAGGCGGTTTGGGCGCGCTTTCCCTTGTGAAAGAAGCCAAATCTTTGCTCGAAAGCGTCATTGAAACGTCTCCCGACACTCTTGATGGCTCTGCATACACTAGCCTTGGCTCGCTATACTATAAGGTTCCGGGATGGCCTGTCGGTTTTGGTGATGACGATAAAGCCGAAGAAATGTTGAAAAAAGCGTTAGAGATCAATCCAAAAGGCATCGATCCGAACTATTTTTATGGAGACTTCCTAGCCGAAGACGGGCGAGACAAAGAAGCCAAAGTCTATCTGACTCGAGCCTTGCAAGCATCACCACGTCCAGATCGACCTCTCGCCGACAAAGGTCGAAAACTCGAAATAGAAGCCGCACTTGGGAGACTAAAATAAGTCATGCGTTTATTACTGGTAGAAGATGACAAACTGCTCGGTCAATCCATGGTGACGTCATTAAGTCGCCATGGCTACACCGTGGATTGGGTAGAAAAAGGGGCGGGGGTGACTAGCGCCCTCAACACTGAAGTGTTCACCGCGGTGATTTTGGACCTCACCCTGCCCGATATCGATGGGTTAGACGTTCTACGCCATATACGCAAAGGCGGATTTAAGCTTCCGGTCATGATACTAACCGCACGCGACGACATTCGCGATCGCGTTCAAGGACTTGATGGCGGCGCTGATGACTACTTAGGCAAGCCTTTTGCACTCGAAGAGTTGCTCGCTCGTTTGCGTGTGTTGATTCGTCGTCAATCCGGTAGCGCAGAAGAAGTCATCCAGGTTGGTCCGTTATCGTTATCTTTATCAGAGCAAAGTATTTGCTACGATGACACACCATTAAAGCTCACGCGCAATGAGTTTAAAATCCTCACGAGCTTAATGACCAACGCCGGGCGCGTACAAAGTAAAGATCAATTACAGCAGTCACTGCACGGTTGGGACGAAGGATCGAGTGACAACGCTATCGAAGTGCATATTCACAATTTACGCAAAAAAGCCCCCGACTTAGCCATAAAAAACATTCGCGGTGTGGGGTACATTCTTGAAAAGTAACAAATCGTACTCGATCAAACGTCAGTTGACGCTATCGGTTGGGGTCTTAGTCAGTGTTCTTTTACTGATCTCACTCTATTTTAGTTTCCAATCTGCAAAACACGAAGTCGAAGAAGTTTACGACGCTAGGCTCGGGCAATCGGCAAAGTTAATGTTGCTGACACTGTCGATTTCAAAAGAAGAGAGCACCCTCGAAAATCATAAGAAACTGTTTAATCAGTGGATGACAAACATTGAGTCGATGTCATCGCTTGACGATGACAATGTGACGACATTCGGTCATCCTTATGAACAAAACTTGGTTTTTCAGTTCTATCGAGACAACACTCTGCTGTGGAGCTCCGCTCAAGGCTTGCAAGCTCTCTCTCACTCTGTCGATGCGAATGGCTACGCCGATATCGTAAAAAACGGCACTCAATGGCGTGCATTTCAGATATCACTACCGCAAACAAAGCACGCCAACGAGTACGTTGTGGTGGCAGAAAAATACCAAATTCGGCAAGAGATCATCCACGAAATCGCTCTATCCACGTCTATCGAACAATTACTGATACTGCCTACTTTATTGCTGCTGCTGTTTTGGCTAATCGATAAACACTTCCGACCTATCAAAGACTTACGAACCGCCATCACCCAACGAAACGTGCACCGATTGGACCGTATCCATGTCAAAGACAACACCATTGAGCTCGCGCCACTGGTTGACTCACTCAACTCGCTGTTGTCAAAGCTGGAGTCAGCCTGGCAAAGAGAAAAACGCTTTACGCGTGCTGCCGCACATGAACTGAAAACGCCGCTGACAGTCCTTCGTCTTAATGTCGAGAATGCACTGGAAAGTAATGACCCAGAACAACTGAGGGGAGATTTACACAACATACTACAGGGCATTGAGCGAACCGACCGCCTTATCCATCAACTGCTGACGTTAGCCAAAGTGGATAGTCTCGCAGAACGTGTGTTTGACCCCATCGAACTGACCCCTTTACTACAAACCGTTGTTGCAGACTTAGCGCCATTAGCACTAAAGCATAAGCAAGATATCAGCTTGTCGTCGGCCAATATCACTCTCTCTGGCGATCGGATATTACTAGAGGTTCTGGTCCGTAACCTCATCGATAATGCGATTCGGTACTCCGGTGAGGGCAGTGATATTCAAATCAACGTTACAGAGCGCAGCCATAGCGTCAAAATGTCTGTTTCCGATACTGGCCCGGAAATACCACAAGAGACTCGAGAGCGAATTTTTGAACAGTTTTATAGAGGTCACTCCTCACAGGGCGACGGGGCCGGTTTGGGGATGTCGATTTGCAGAGATATCGCCACGTTACATCGTGCAACCATAGAGCTGATGCCTAGAGAAAATGCGAAAAACACATTCGTGGTTACCTTCGCCGTAAAGGCATGACTCTATTGATTCTTCTCTTGTCACAAATCGAAACCGCGCCACATAAACTATCGACCATCCAACATCCAGCAATCTCAATCAGGCATAATGAAATCTCGGTGGGTATCATTTCTGCGATGTCTAAGTTGGAGCCTCAAACACAATGAGTGTGATAAAACGTCATGAACGACAAATAAGTAAAGTGTGTGATTTTATAGATCGAAACCTGGATGACGAGTTCTCACTTGAGCAACTCAGTGCTGTATCAGCCAGTTCAAAGTACCATTTTCACCGCATCTTTAAATCGTTTATGGGGATTAGCGCCATGCAATATGTCTTGCTAGCAAGAATGAAGCGCGCCTCTTTTCGGTTAGCGTTCGAACCAGAGTGCAGTGTGACTGATATTGCTTTTGAAGCCCGCTTCGAAAGCCTAGAAGCCTTTTCACGTGCATTTTCTCGAGTATTCGGCCAGTCACCTTCCCAATTTAGAAATCAACCTGAGTGGCGCACTTGGCACTCAAAGTATGAATATCATCCGCCAACAGTAGGAGACAGAGCAATGGATGTTCAAATCATTGATTTCAAAGAACAAGAAGTAGCACTAATTGAGCACAAAGGTAATCCAAAACTGATTTACGAGACAGCAGCCAAGTTTATAAACTGGAGAAAATCAACCGGACTATCGCCAATCAAGACCAGTGATACATTTGGAATTCCTCACTCTGACCCAAGCGATACGCCAGAGCATGAGTTTCAATTTGATATCTGTGGTTCGCACGTAGGAGAGGTGCCAGACAATGCCTATGGCGTCAAATCGGCAACCATACCCGGTGGTCGGTGCGCGATAACAACCCATAAAGGAAACCAAGATAATATTGGCGACACCGTATATCAGTTGTATCAAAAATGGCTGCCAGAGAGCGGTGAAGAGTTAAGAGACTTTCCTTGTTTCTTCCGTTACTTAAATTTTGTTCATGAAGTAGACGAATGTGAGTTGTTAACCGAGATCTATTTACCGCTTAAGTAACAAGCGAAAAAACACACCGCAACGCCCTCTGCCAACGCAGCGAAGCGAATCAAAAAAGAGTCAACCCGATAAGGCTGACTCTTTTTGTTAACAAGCCATTTTCACCATTGAGAGAAAGAGGCAGTGGCAAGTCACTGAGACTGGTGCCCCGTCTTTTTCGCAAGCTTTTGCATCGCCTCGGCAAACGTTGTTGTGCCGCCTTTGGCTTTAACCTGCATGACCTTATACCCCATTTTTTCCAGCGCTTGGCGCTCGGCTATAACGGCTTTGTCGTCTTGTTCACTGCCCATAGCGGGTTGGTGAATGTAACACCCTTCCAGTGGGCCATCTTCGACCAGTTGGTGGTGCCTTAGTGAATGGATATCAAAATTCATAGGAAGTTTTTAAAAGTACTGCGGTGGGTTACATACGTTTTAAAGGCTTGACCACGCTATCAAGCCCTTCAATTTTTAAAGCTAAACAGAGTTTCAGCAATTCGCCAAGCTCCCCATTTGGAAAACCCTTTTTATCGAACCACAGCAGGTACTCCTCGGGAAGATCGATAAGCGCGCGCCCGGCGTATTTACCAAAAGGCATTGGCATCCGAGCCAGTTTGATCAAATTTTCTTTTTCTAACATAGCGAAGTTTTAGTCGTGTATATCGCACTAGAGTAACATTAAACACGATAAGCCAAAACGCTAGTTTGTGTTCACCGACAAGCTACTTCAATCAACACGCTTGATTATGTTTGGACCATATGGGCGTACTCGACCACCACTTGGTTACCTTCAATGTAGGCATTTTGAATTTCACCGTCGACACTCATGCGGCTTTGCAGATAGACCACTTTAGGGCCATGTTGCTGATCATCTTTGAGGGAGGGAAACACGTTTTTGGGCTCAAGCCGCAATAGGCGACAAAACTGGCTAACAAACGACATGGTTATCGGTTTCTCACCACGTAAAAGCTGAGAAAACGCCAGTTGGCTCATGCCGAGCTTTTTGGCAAATTCCATCTGCGTTAAGCGCATTTTAGACTTCTGTGACATCCAAGATTGATATAAAGCTTCCCTGTCTTTATCCGTAAATTCCATAACCATTCCCCAATTTAATTTGTTGGATGAATTGTCGGTATTTTCATTAACGGATTGTCAGAGGCCAGTAAATCAAAGTCATAACAGTGTGGGAACTCCGAGACAAAGTGGCTTATCAAAGTGGAGTGCGACCCGCAAATAAAAAAGCGGATGCTTTCAACATCCGCTTACTCGATTAAAACCAGCCCGATATTAATCGCTTAAACCAGTCAATGACTTTTTTGACCAAACCACCTTCATCAACGTCTTGTTGAGCGACGAGGTCGACACTGGCCACCGTTTGTTCCTCTAAGCGGTAAACCACACGCCCGACCACATCTCCTTTTCGAATCGGTGCCACCAACTCGTTTGAGTATTCAAGTTCTGCACTGAGCTTGTCGCTATCGCCTTTAGCTATCGTTAATAACACGGGCTCGGCGACTCCTACAGGCAAGGTATCTTGCTTACCCATCCACACTCGGGCTTGGGCTAACGTGTCGTCAACGCTTGAAGGGGAGACGGTATCAAAAAAGCGAAAACCATAACTCAGCAGCTGCTTACTCTCCGACTCACGGCTCTTAGTGCTGCTTGTCCCCATGACCACAGAGATCAAGCGCATCTCTCCCTGCGTTGCTGATGTCGCTAAACTATACCCGGCTCCACTGGTGTAACCAGTTTTCATCCCGTCTACATTCATGCTTCGATCTCGAAGTAGGCCGTTGCGATTGTACTGAGTGATCCCGTTGTAGGTGTACGATGTTTCGCTGTATAGCGGGTAAATCTCGGGTAAATCACGAATAATCGCCTGGCTCAGTATCGCAATGTCACGCGGCGTTGAATAGAGGCCATCACTATCCAAGCCATGAGGATTGGCGTAGCGGGTGTTGTTGAGCCCTAACGTTTGTGCCCAGCTGTTCATTAAACCAACAAATGCGTCTTCACTGCCTGCCACATGTTCGGCAATCGCGACGCTGGCATCGTTACCCGATTGAACAATCAAACCTCGATAGAGATCCATCAATTTAACGTCGGTCCCCACTTCGATAAACATTTTGGATGAATCGGGGAAATTTTTTGCCCATGCATTGCGGCTGATACGCACCTGATCATCAAGTGAAATATTCCCTCGATTGACCTCCTGGCCTGCAACATAGGCAGTCATTAGCTTGGTTAAACTGGCGGGGTTCAGTTTACTGTCGGCATTTTTTTCCACCAGAACCGCCCCCGTATGATAATCCATCAGGATATAACCTTTCGCGCCTAAAGACGGGGGATCTGGAATGATGGTTGGGGCAGCACTGACTGCCAATGAGAGAGAAAGTGTCGAAAAAAGCGCTGAAGATTGAAGTAAACGCATAATCATGATGTGCGACGTCTCACTATTAGTGTTGATAAACCCTCCCAGTATAGACAAGCAAGACAGACTTTCAGCCACTCTGAAATCAATCGTTACCATTCATTGGGAATAATCAATTTAAAATAGAAACAACGGTTAGCAACGCAAAAAAGCCAGTGGATGTCCACTGGCTTTAGTTGAAAGTTTTGTCAATTTTAGGCTGTAGTCAGTGACTTCTCTTTCTTTCTGGCGGTCAGTTTTTCTCGATAAGCAAACCAGAAGTAGGTCGCCACAACAGAGAAGAAAAGATAAGACAAGGCGAAAACAAACGGCGAGCTAATTAAGTCTTGCGACAACCCCCAACTTACGCCAGCAACGGTCACAGTGATCTTGGCGAAAAAGCCGCAGATAAGCAGCACTAGAGCCAACTGAGGAAAGCGAGTGCTTCTAAATGCTAACCAATAGCAGCTCCCTACCGCTAGGGTGGAGATGTACAAACCTAGCAAAAATGAATGAAGGTGCTCAGCAGAGGCAACCCCCGCAGTGACAGAAATAATCAATAGGATAAACAGCTTCATAATTGGCCTCGCTTTTAAAACTTAAAAAAGCTTCCTTTCATTTTTGCAAACTCATTTTACGCATATTTTCGTCAATCACGCGGGGAATTCAAGCGCTATTTTATGTCTATTTATTAACCAATTTTCTGAACCCATAAAGATGTAATGAGTTTGTTAACTTCTTTGTAATCAACAACTATTGGCATTACTTGTCATTGCCGTTCCGACCTCACTCATTCACCTTTCCCGTTACAAATAAGCAACAAATGAAACACTCTGAAATAATCTAATTCTGTGAGCGAAATCTACTCACGCGCATAGCCACACTGCGCAAAATCTTAGTTTTCACAAATCCACGCTCTCCTCATTCGATAGCAAGCTAAATATTGTGTGAGCCTAACCACTGTTCGACGCTTTATATCTCGAATTATCTTTGGCGGTTTGTTATTTTCGCGCCACCCAAACTTGCCTACAAAGTCTCATGCCCTCCGAGTACCGAATTCAAAAGATCGTCGAGATCGGCGACACCTTGCACCGCAGCGGTTGTGCGCCTTACAAACTGGAAAAGTACACCCAATTCTACGCGCGTAAGCATGGCGTCGACGTGATGATTCAAGCCACGCCAACGACCGTTAATTATCAGTTTCCAGACGACAACAACGCGGTGGTGATGAAGCGTCATCAACCGGCATCGATTAACTTGAGCCTACTGGCGAACACGATCATTCGCATCAACCAACCCAGCAGTGAGCCCGTGCCAGAGCCGATAGGCTACCCCAAATGGGCCATTGCACTGGCCAATATCGCCATTCCCCCCGCATACCTGATGCTCGTTGGGAGTACAATTGAAGCGATTTACTTTGCTGCTTTCTTGGGCTTGGTGGTTTGGCTCACTCAACAAGTGTGTCGAGGACGCCGCGCCATTGCTGCTGAGTTTTTGGCTGCATTGCTGACCGGAATATTAGTGGCGTTTTTTTCTAGTACAGGGATAGCCATTCCTATATGGGCGCTTTGTATTGCTGCGATAGTGTTGTTTGTGCCGGGACTGTCGATCGCTAACTCACTAGAATGCTTGGCCTTCAACGACCTTGTCTCCGGAACCAGCTTGCTCGGTCAAAGTGCGCTGAGCCTAATCAAGTTGTTTGTCGGTATCGTCATGGGGCTCAACGTCGGTGAGGCAATTTGGGGGCAAGCGGAGTCGCTTCAGTATGTCAACGAAGTCCCGGTCTGGCTGCATGTCTCTGGGCTATTCTTAATTTCTATCTCATTGAGCGTGCTGTTTAATGCGCGGCCAACCGACATTCTTCTCGGGCTTCCCGTCGCCGCGCTGGGAATGTGGGGGCCATTTTATCTTGGGTTTGATAGCGGCTGGGTTGTGGGCACTTGGGTTACCACTGTGCTGATCACCTTGTACGGGACATGGGTGGCGAAAAAGATGGCTCTGACCGGATCCATCTACATCGTACAAGGGATCATCATTTTGGTTCCGGGCAGCCGTGTACTGGTCAGTGCTGGGCAATCGGTTTTTGAGCAATCGATTTTACCGATCCCGAGTATTGGTCTCTCGGCACTCTTTATGTTCTCAGCTATCGTCGCAGGCCAGATTACCGCCTACTCGATCTACTCGCCGCAAATCGAACGCTAAATATGGCCAATATAAAGAAAGAGCCCTATTCAAACTTCGCTCTGTTAAGCGGCTTTTGAATAGGGCTCTTTTCCCTTGTGTTTCATGTTGCGTTGATAACTGCCTTTGCCTTTTTTCGCTTTTTCGACTTTTGCCTGAAACAGCTTGCTCGTTACCATGGCTTTGAGCGCGTTATCTTTGACTTCTCCGCGACCAAAGTCGACTTGATGCTCAACACAGCGTTCATCCGCAGTGTTTCGCTTACTCTGCTTTGCCATACGGCCTCCACATCATTGTTTATAAACGACTAGTGATTGTTGATGTTATACCCAATAAACATCGGTACGCCTCCCCTGATCACCAAACAAGCAAATGTTACACTATTTATACCCAGATCAGTAATATTTTCGAAACCCTACCTAGCGCAAATTTCTAATGAAAACACCGATTAAAACAGAACATAGTTCCTTATTCTTATTGACTTAGTTGCACTTCGCTTTAGACTGGATCGCAGCTAGAAAACGGTACTTGTTTACTTCCACCGTTCCGTTAGAACACTTGTGTATCTGCCGTAACGTCGTGCGCAATAGCAATCTCCTTTTCCACGCTATCGATGCCGTATGGCTTTTACAAGATTTATCAAGGATATACAATATGTCTAACACAGTTACTGGTACAGTAAAATGGTTCAACGAAACTAAAGGTTTCGGTTTCATTCAACAAGAAAACGGTCCAGACGTGTTTGCACACTTCTCTGCAATCACTGGCGACGGTTTCCGTACCCTAGTTGAAGGCCAAAAAGTTGAGTTCGTCGTATCTCAAGGTCAAAAAGGTCCTCAAGCTGAGAACATTAAAGTACTTTAATTCTTAAGTACTGAAGATTTACAATAGCCAGCTTCCTAGCTGGCTATTTTTTTACGTATAAGAAGCATTTATGGCTCTCAAACCCACTATTTATAAATTTCGTATTTCGCTATCAGATACCAATCGCGATCTTTACGATTCAACGCAGCTGACTGTGGCTCAGCACCCTTCAGAAACCCTCGAGCGCATGATGGCTAGAATTTTAGCTTATTGCGTTAAGTGGCAACCGAGTTTGGCCCTCACCAAAGGATTATCAACCACAGAGGAGCCTGATTTGTGGGTCAAATCGCTCGATGACCAAATCGAACTTTGGGTTGATATTGGCGAGCCGTCGCTCGATCGTTTAAAAAAGGCATGTCGCTTAGCGAAACAAGTCGATGTGTTCTCTTTCAACTCTAAGTCGGATGTTTGGTGGGAACAGAGTAAAAACAAGGTTCACCAGTACAGCGCAAACATCTATCGATTTGACAGCCAAGCCATCGAAGCGCTGGCCGGTGTTGTGACGCGCACTATGGATCTCTCTGTGATGATCACCGGCGATAGCTTGTTTGTCGATTGCGACCAAGGGTCATTCGAGATTTTGCTCACCACCCTACAAAGCCATGACTGAACTTAATCACTGGTTGAATAAAATTGGCGCAGAGCAATTGCCAACCATAAACTATCAACCAGCCGTGTATCAGCAGTTTTGCCAGCAACATGCGCGGTTGTTTGAGCGCGCTTTGCAAGCCAAACCTGAGGTTGCCCCGCAGCACCACTTGCTGGGCGTGTTGACCAAAGCCCATATTGAAGCCACGCAACAGCTCAGCGCGCATTCGGACTCGGCTGCGGCCATGCATCAGGCATTGCAAAGCAGCCTCGGTGAGCATAGCGATAAGTTTACCGACCAAAGTACAATGCAACTTATGCTCGTGACCCACCTGTGGCTTTATCTGCAAGGCTATCTGAAAATGGACTTTAGTTTGGCGAACGACCACGCGCTATCCAGCGCGACAGTCATCAATCAAGTCACACAACAAGATGTACAACAGCTAAGAACAGAATTTCTTGCCAGCTTTTATCAAGGCGACAGCACGTCAGGCGCAAGAGAGAACCTCGGACTATTGGCGCGACTGAGGTCGTGGTTTTCAAGCAAACACTAAAAAAGGCCCAACGGGCCTTTTTGTCTAGCTAAGTCTCTACAAATACGTGTGAGGACCAAACACCTCATAATGAATGCGCGATCGATCGACACCAAGCCCCTCTAACTGACGTACCACCGATTCCATAAACCCTACAGGGCCGCAAAGATAGAAGTCTCCATCCGCTAGCGGCAGGTCATGAGCGACTAAGCGAATGTCCATTTGCCCAGAAAAATCCGCACCACTTTGATTTAAGTACCATGTGTAGTGCTGCCAACCTTGGCTTTCTACCAACTGATTGGATTCTTGCTTAAAGGTATGCTGCTCAGCGGCATTACAGGCGTAAAGCACGCTTACCTCTTGCTTGTCGGTGTGCGCAAGTGTTTGCATCATGGCTTGAATAGGGGTAATACCAACACCTGCTGCAATCAACACCACAGGTTGCTGCTTTTCTTGATAGGTAAAGTCGCCAGCGGGTGGATAAAGGTTGACGGGATCGCCCACTTCTACCTCATCGTGCAGGTAGTTAGACACCAATCCGGCGAACTCACCACACTCGCGCTTAACTGAAATTCGGTAATCTTTCCCGTTTGGCTTGTTTGACAATGAGTATTGGCGAATCTCTTTGTAGTCACAGCCGGTCGGTTTGAGCTCGACTCCTATATACTGACCAGGCTGATAATCGAGTACCGCCGCACCATCTTCAGGCTGCAACACAAAGCTAGTGACATGTTCAGATTCAACCTGCTTACTTTTTACAATAAAACGACGCGCATTCTGCCAACCACCGACTGCTTGTTTGCGCTGTAAATAGAGCTCTCCTTCTCTATCGATAAAGATCTGCGCCAAAAATTGATACGCCGCCGTCCACGCCTCTTCAACCTCTGGTGTGAAGGCATCACTCGCCAATTCACGTAGCGTCTCAATTAAGTGATGGCCAACAATCTGATATTGTTCAGGTTGAATATTGAAGCTGGTGTGTTTGTGGGCAATACGCTCGACCGCCGTCGTTAACGCAGCTAGGTTCTCTATATTCTTAGCGTAGGCGGCCACCGCTTCAAATAGGGCTACACTTTGACGCCCTGTCTTCTGGTGCGTCATATTAAAAATGTCTTTCAGTTCCGGGTTATGGCTAAACATGCGCTGATAGAAGTGCTGCGTTAGCGCAGGACCTGCAGACTCTAGTAACGGAATGGTGCTCTTGACCACGTCAATATGTTGGTTGTTAAGCATCTTCACTTTCTCCTCATTATGCTATTTTTTATTGTTGAATAGAGCACAATACATACCAAGTCTGATAACGACTTAAATTATTGATTTATATAGACAACCAACCAATTAAAAAGTCAAAATGACTACACAATATTGTGTCATTTTGACATCTTGATGTTGCATTCACCCCGTCACTGTGGTTAATTCCACAACAGACTGACCTGTCACAATTCGCTCCTTTCCACAACAGACTGACCTGTCACAATTCGCTCCTTTCCTCAACTGGACTCACTATGCAAGATATCTCGGTTTCGACTTTAATTGACATGACGATTGGCCTCGCGCGTGGCGACAACGACCAAGATAGATTTAACAATCTGCTTGATGCAATTCGTAAAGCCATCCAATGCGATTGCGTTGCGCTACTTTCCTTACAAGGCGACACTTTGGTGCCATTGGCAATGCAAGGGCTCACTCGCGATACTTTAGGGCGCCGTTATAAGATCGACCAACATCCTAGGTTTGCGCGTATTTGCGCTTCAAAAACAGCAGTAAGGTTTGACGCAGACTGTGAGTTGCCCGACCCGTTCGATAACTTACTGCTAGATTATGATGGTGACTTACCTATGCATGCCTGTATGGGCCTGCCTTTGTACTACGCTGACCGACTATTAGGTGTACTTACCCTAGATAGCTTAACTCCCGGGGTGTTTGATCAGTTCCCAACGCGCAGCTTAGATGCGCTTTCGGCGATTGCGGCGTCGACGCTGAAAGTGGCGCTGACGGTAAGCCAACTCGAGCATCAAGCCCGTCAAGTTCAACAACGATTTGAAGAGCTTAATGAAGAGGCATGGGATAGAGATGGCGGGGAGATCATCGGCAACAGTTCAGCCATGCAAGTGCTCAAAGCGGATATCGATGTCGTCGCGCCCTCCGATTTTAATATTCTTATTCATGGTGAAACCGGAGTGGGCAAGGAACTGGTCGCACGGAGCTTGCACCATCTTTCTGCGCGACGAAAGCAGCCTCTGGTGTACGTTAACTGCGCAGCGATCCCGGAAAACTTAGTTGAAAGCGAACTGTTTGGTCACGTTAAAGGCGCATTTACTGGCGCTGAAAAGTCACGTTTGGGCAAGTTTTCTCTGGCGGATGGCGGTACCCTTTTCCTCGATGAAATCGGCGAACTCCCCCTCGCCGCTCAAAGCAAGATTCTACGAGCACTGCAAAATAATGAGATTCAACCCGTCGGACAGGATCAGGTCGAGACCATTGATGTTCGGGTATTGGCCGCCACTAACCGTGACTTAAAGCAGGAAATCGACCAAGGCCATTTTCGCGCCGATCTTTACCATAGATTGAGTGTCTACCCGATTTCCGTGCCACCATTGAGAGAGCGCGATGGTGACATAGTGTTGCTGGCTGGCTATTTCCTCGAGCAAGCACGACGTAAGTTAGGCATTGTTCAACTTAAACTCGGCAAAGACGCGCAGCGATTACTTACTCAATATAACTGGCCGGGCAACGTGCGTGAGTTAGAACATGTGATCAATCGCGCCGCGCTTAAAGCACGAGCGCGCAGTCACCAAGGCACACTGACGACAGTTTCTATTGAAGATATTGGCGAGCTCAGCTCAACTACGCCGCTGCCGAGTTCAGCGTCGCATAAGAAGGAGTCAGTCGTAGATACTCACCCTGCGCCGGCGCAAGGTCTTAGGGAAGCCACCGAGGCTTATCAGCGTCAACTCGTGCTCAATGCACTGACTGACGCCAATTTTAACTGGGCGCAAGCCGCAAGACAGCTGAAAACCGATCGTGCCAACTTAACCCGTTTGGCTAAGCGTCTCGGCATCCAAGTCACGAAACAACATCGGGTTAGCGTCGAATGAGTTTGCTGTACCGAAATGATCACATCTCAGTTACAATGCGTATCCCAAAAACAACAATCGTTAAATCGCTCAACAATATAGGATGGTCATGAAATTTATCCGCTGGTTCCTAGGACGTGTGATCCTACTGCTTAACTTTGTCTTTTCGCCAAGTGGTGTCAAACGCTCAGCTCAAGAGCAACAAGCGATTGATCACAAAGCCCAATCGCTCGCACTGTATCAGTTTGAAGCCTGCCCGTTTTGTGTCAAAGTACGCCGCGCACTGAAACGTCAATCGGTAGACATTGACCTACGAGACGCCAAAAATAACCCAACTCACCGCGCAGAGTTAGAAACGGGAGGTGGTAAAGTGAAAGTTCCTTGCCTAAGAATAGAAAAAGGCGATCAAGTAGAGTGGATGTACGAGTCGTCCGATATCGTCGCTTATTTAGAAAAAGAGTTCGCTTAACCCATTATTCGGGAGCTGTTTATGTCTTATGTGCCACTCGCGGTCGAACATATTAAAGCCATTGTGTTTGATCTCGACAATACGTTGGTCACCTCCGACATGAACTTCGCTTGGCTAAGAGAGCAGATCGGCTGCCCACACGACAACGACTTGCTCTCTTTTGTTGAACAGATCAAGTGCGATATCACGGCTAAACGGGCACAACAGATGATCCTCGACCATGAAATCCAAGATGCTGAGTCGTCTGAGCCAATGCCCGGCTGCCATTCGCTGCTCAAATTTATTGACCAAAACCAATTGCACACTGCGGTGATCACCCGTAACTGCGCACATGCTGCCCAACAAAAAATTCGCCACAACCAGTTGGCCATCGACCGCGTGATAAGCCGTGAACACTTTCCGCCTAAACCCGCCCCTGATGCACTTATTTCACTCGCACAAGAGTGGCGCATACAACCCCATCAGATGATGTACGTGGGTGACTATGTGTATGACTTGCAAGCCGCTTTTAACGCCGATATGCCCTCTTGCTTAGTCACGCATGGCAAAGCTTCACCGTTTCACCATCAAGCATCGCTCGTGGTCGACCATTTACACGACTTAGAACGGTGGATAGCCCAGCATCAGCGCTAACAGCTCAAGCACACTAACGTCTCTGCTTTTTTATGCGGCGCTTTTTGACTGCCCGATAACGCATCACAACGATAAAAGTCACCCAACCCCTTGAAAAATGACTAGGCCGATACGATGTTGTATGTATCGATTTAACCGAGGCCCTCAAAGCCTCGGTTATTCATTTCACGATTCCTAAAAACCCTATCGGTGGCATGGCTATGACAAATTCGTCCTCGTCTTCCTCTTTGAGGCAGCAACTTTTTAAAATGACTTGGCCAATGATGTTTGGCGTTCTGTCTCTGATGAGTTTTCAATTAGTCGACAGTGCTTTCATCGGTCAATTAGGGGTACTCCCCTTAGCCGCTCAGGGGTTTACTCTACCGATCCAGATGATCATCATCGGTATACAGGTCGGTTTGGGCATCGCTACGACAGCCGTTATTGCCAGAGCAATCGGTGCTGGCAAAGAGGCCTATGCCAAGCAACTCGGTGGTCTAGTCGTGGTGATGGGTAGCTTAGGTGTCGCCTTGATTGGCGTTATTCTTTATCTTTTACGCGAACCCATTTTATTGCTGCTCAGCGCACCACAAAGTGTGCTGCCTATCATCGATAGCTACTGGGTTTATTGGCTGATTAGCGCCTGGACGGGCGCCGTACTCTACTTCTTCTACAGCCTGTGCCGTGCCAATGGCAACACCATGTTGCCCGGGACTATGATGATGGTCACCAGCGCTCTCAACTTAGTGCTTGACCCGCTATTCATTTTCACTCTGGATTTAGGAATAAATGGGGCGGCAATGGCCACCATACTCGCGTTTGGTATCGGTATTTTGGTGGTTGCACCTCAGGTTGCACGTAAACAGTGGATGAGCTTTGACTGGCAGGAACTTAATATCGCTGAAAGCATTCGTTCGATTGCCCATATCATGGGGCCAGCGATGGTAAGTCAACTCCTGCCGCCGCTCTCTTCGATGCTCGCCACCAAGTTGCTTGCGGGTTATGGCACCGCGGCAGTGGCCGCTTGGGCGTTGGGCTCACGCTATGAGTTTTTTGCTATCGTGGCGGTGTTGGCGCTCACCATGTCGATGCCGCCAATGATCGGAAAACGGCTCGGCGAGAACAATCTTATCGATATTCGAAAATTGGTCGCGATAGCCGTCCAATTTGTCTTGGCGTTTCAACTGGTGATCGCGTTGATCACCTTAGCGAGTTCAGGCTTGCTTGCCGACCTGATGACCAGTGAAACACAAGTCGGCACCATTCTGAATTATCACTTGATGGTTGTACCATTTAGTTTAGGCCCACTTGGGATTTGCATGTTGATGGTCTCGATCGCCAATGCACTTGGAAAGTCTTATACCGCATTGACGATCTCAGCTCTGAGGCTATTTGCATTCTTCCTACCTTGTCTATGGCTTGGGTCACAACTGGGCGGTATCCAAGGGTTATTCTGGGGAGCCTTCATCGGCAACCTATTAGCCGGTAGCGTGGCGTGGCGAATGTACCAAAAAGCGCTCAAACAGATAGAACAAAAACAAGGGGTGTACGCGTCGCAATGAGTGTTTTATTCATTGAGATAACAAAACCTTAGCTATCACCACATCTATGATGATTTCAAGCGCATAAGCACGTATGATTCAGACCAACGATTCTTTTACTGACTAAATTCATGTCTGCGCATCATCACCATCCTGTTCAAGGGGCTAGCTGGATGCTTACTGCCGGCCTCGCTTTTGCTGTGGTAAACAGCCTGGCCCAAATTGCTAGTATTCACTTTGGTCTCTCTTCGACGACCGTCGCACTCGTCCAGTATGCTATCGCGCTGGTCGTAATTCTGCCTTATTTAACCACCTTGGGGATTCGTCGCTCTCTCAAGACCAAGCACTTAGCGATGCACGTGTTTCGCGTTTTCCTCTCAGTCATCGGCATTCAACTTTGGTTGTGGGCCCTTGCCTACCCTGTCCCCATCTGGCAAGGCATCGCTCTGCTAATGACGTCACCACTCTTCGCGACGATAGGGTCGGGACTGTTTTTAAAAGAAAAGGTCGGGGCCGCTCGCTGGGGAGCAACCTTGATGGGCTTTGTCGGTGCGATGATCATCTTAGAGCCCTGGGCCGAAGATTTCAGTTGGGCGGCTTTACTGCCCGTTGGGGCGGCTTTCTTCTGGGCCTGTTACTCATTGATGGTAAAAAAACTCTCGTCTGATGACTCACCTTCAACCATGGTGGTCTATTTGTTGGTGTTAATCACGCCGTTTAACCTGCTATTGGCGCTGCCAGATTGGCAAACCCCAAGCGGGCTCGACTTGTGGTTAGTGTTAATCGCAGCGGGGGCAATGACTGCGCTCGCCCAGTGGGCGATTGTGAAAGCGTACTCGGTCGCAGATGCATCCTTTGTCCAGCCTTTTGATCACGCCAAGCTGCCGCTCAACGTACTGGCCGGTTGGCTGGTTTTCAGTTGGGTACCACCCGGACGATTGTGGCTTGGGGCCGCCATCATTATCGCTTCTGTCGCATTTATTACCCACTGGGAAACAAAAAAGCCATCTTAAATGAAAGAAATGGTCCTATACTCCGTTCTGATTAGTCATAGCATTCAGTGGAGATAACTCTATGGCAGAACCAATCAAAATAACCCTTTATCGATGGGCAGGCAGTTGGGGCCCGTTCAAGATCAAGATCCCTTGTGGTGAATGTACGCTTACCAAAGACATTCTCAAGGACGTCTTTGATAACGAGTTGTCCAACATCGACGTTGAGCTCGAGGTGAAAGATTGGTTGTCACATTGGTGGGAGCCGCTCATGGCTAAAGCTTGGCATGCTCCGATCGTCATGGTGGAAGGCAAAGTCATCAGTCAGGGTGAGGCGCTTAACCGAGGTGTATTGGTACAGTCCATCATTGCTGAATGGACCAAACGCGATACCCTTAAGGGGAATATCGTCTTTGGGAAAGCCACCTGTCCTTACTGTGTCAAAGCGAAAAAAACGCTTGATGAAGCGGGGATCAACTACCAGTATTATGATGTTGTCAAAGACAGTGCGGCACTGTATCGAATGATTCCTGAAGTGAAAGCCATCATAGGTGAGAAAACACCTGTGACAGTGCCACAAATCTGGTTAGATGGGCATTATATTGGGGGCTCAGACAACCTTACGGCTTGGATCGAAGAAAAAGGATTAAGCAAGGTACCAGATAACGTCGTCGCGTTATAACCAACAGAAAACACAAAGCCCCGCGACTATGCGGGGCTTTGATTGACGGCATGAGATGAAAGCTACGTTTCACACCCATGCGGCACAACATCCATTTCACCGATTGCGATTAATGACCGATCTTTTTCATCATTCGTTTGATGAAAGAGGCCTTTTTCGCTTTAGGCTTACCATAAAGCGCATCGTGCATGGCTTGTTTGGCGATCATTTGGCCAAGATAGGCATTGCCTAATTCGTGATTCATGAGTCTCTCCTCGATAACTAGGAGTGTGATTTTAATCACAAACAAGGCAAAATCAAGACATATATCACACTAATTTAGCTTTTAGTTCCGCTTAGGTTGTTGATAGGTTTTGCCCGCCGCTTGATAAGTCTCTTTGCGCTTCACATCAAACATTGCTTCGAAGAACCACGCAACAAAACGAATGACATCTTCCCCTTCGTCCATCACGTGCTCGACGTACTCTTGCTGTTCACCTTGCTCGTTCTCTTGCACAGTCACATGGTAGATGCGCTTGGCGCCATCAACTTCTGCCAGAGCAAATTGACCGGTCAATGATTGCGCTGCCTCAGCCACTTCCTGATCTTGGCAAGTTTTCAGTAATTCGAGCGCCTGAGGCAGATTTTCTTGCTCACACAAAGTCATAACGAGTGCTGAAAATTGATTGTATTCCATCTGATTTCTCTCACCTGAATAATTGCGCGCATTGTACGTCAAGCAAACTCTTGTTGCACACTGTGTTTCATCCTAGAGGTGACGAGTACCAAAGCCATAACTAGAGCACACATTAGGTAAAACAGGCCCATGGCCGTGGGACTATTGACCCAATTTTCAACAAGATACCCGCCTAATAATCCGGCTAAACACATTTGAATAGAACCCGATAGTGCCGATACAGCGCCCGCTTGGCGTTTGTGCGGCTCAAGCAACATGCTAATCGAAATCGGAAATGACAGTCCCTGCGCCACGGCCAATAGTGTAAACGGCGCGACCACGTTCAACAGTGTCATTGGCGCCATGACTAGCCAGCCACCAGCGGTCATGATCAGGCCGATGGCAAGAGCCAAGATCTGCCTAGCGGAAAGTGAACGATTCAACATGTTCAATGTGACGCTGCCAATCATCAATCCCGCTGAGGGAATAATCATCACTGAGCCATACTGTGCCGCCGTTAGGCCTAATTGATGTTGCAATAGGAATGGCATCACCGACAGCGACACCAAGCTCGCCAGATAGCTGATCCAGTTATAGCTTGCACTAGACAATACTTGGCGATTCGTCAGGAGATCACGGTAGTTCGTCATCACTTTAACCAAGCTAAAACGAGACTTACCGTAAGTCATCGTCTCTGGCAACACAAAGTAGCCCAGCGTGAAGATCGCGATTAAATAGACCAGTACAAAAACAAATACCGACTGCCAGCCTAAATAGAAGGCTATCCACCCTCCCATTACTGGCGCCAATATCGGCATAATAGACGCCGTTACAGAAATGTAAGAGAGCGCGCGAGTCAACTGCGCACCGTCATAACTGTCGCGAAGCACACTGCGGCCAAGTACAGATGCACTCCCTGCACCGAGACCTTGCAGCAATCGACCAAAGATCAATAGCTCTAACGAGCTGGCAAACAGTAAACAGATAACCGTCCCCAGCAAGTATATCCCTTGCCCAAGGATAAACACTGGCCGCCGTCCAATTGCATCAGAAAGTGGGCCGTAAAAAAGCTGTGATGCACCAAATCCGACTAAGAAGAGTGTGACGACGAGCTGAACATCGGCTTGGCTCGCTGAGAGAGTCTGGCTAATTAGAGGCAGAGAAGGAAGATAGATGCTAACACCAACTTGCCCTGTTGCAATGATCATCATGGCCAATAACATCGGCGTTTTCTTCATTGTGGATCTCCTCTGGTGTGCATCATTGAATGCAGTTTAGATTGACCACCATGAAATGATAATATAGCGTTTTGGAAAGTGATTAGTTCCAGCTAAGAATTAATTGGAGAGACAATGGATTGGATACAAAGCGTACAAAGTTATATTCGTGTAGTGGATGAGGGCAGCTTCAATGGCGCAGCACGTAAGCTCAACACCACAAGTTCAGCGATCAGCAAACGTATTCATTGGCTCGAAGAGCGCATTGGCGTACAACTGTTGAAACGCACGACCCGCTCCGTCACTCAAACGGAAGCAGGCGCTCTGTTTTATGAGCGAGCCAAAGTTCAGTTAGATGAATGGCAGTCTATCGTCGACGAGACACGCTCAGTATCCCAGACCCCTGCAGGGCTGTTAAAAATTGGAGCCACCCTCGCGGTGGGGTCAAAGTTCTTAGTTCAGTACCTCAATGATTTTCTCCAGATGTACCCGGATATCCGCATTCAATTGATCACGACAACACCGGGACAACTGCCCACCCTCAGCCTAGATCTCTTCATCAGCCGCGAAATTGAGCAACTGAACTCTTTAAGCTTTAAAGCCACTCCCCTATTTGAACACCGAGCTGGGTTTTATGCCTCCCCCGGGTACATCGAAAAATTTGGAGAGCCGACCAATGCACAGCAGCTAACACAGCACAATATGTTGGCATGGGGCGAGAGAACTCAACGGGAGATTACCCTGACCAACGGTCAAAAGCTTAATCTGAGTGGCAACTTTGCCACCACCAACCCTGAAGCGCTGTTTTATGCTGCCAAGAGCGGTATGGGGCTGCTTTTAACGAATGATGTCATGATCAAAGAGGACTTGAAGTCTGGCGCTCTCAGACCCGTACTCCCGGGTATCACAACCGATGAAGCCACCGTTTACGCATATTATCCCAAGCTCGACTACCAGCATACTCGCACCCAGTTGTTTCTCGACTACCTCAAACGCCGTCTTAAGCAGGAGTTGCAGTAGCTTTAACGCATTAAACACGATGGACATTTGCATTACTATGCGACTGATACCATATTTATTAGGTAACCCAATCAATTGATAAGTGGCAAAGCCACACTAATAAGTGAGTTACCTATTATGGTTAGGACAACGTCGGTTCAAGCACCATTAAGTGTGGACACAGTTAATGGTATTCTCAGTTTAGATGGGCTAGAACTGCTCAACAAAGCGACTTACGAGTTGCATCAATACTCTCAGTCGTTTTGTACCTGTATTATTGAATTGGATCAATTCACTGCAAAATCAAACCTTCTCGCCTCTGCATCAAACCAGAGGCTGCATCGAGGAATCTGTCTTTCGCCGATCAGCCGTACCAGTTACTCCTTTGTCACTCAATCGAACCAAGATGTCATCGTTTGTCAACAAGGCGCGCTAAGCCGACACAGCGAGGAAC
The DNA here is from genome assembly GCF_013369335.1 of Vibrio sp. JPW-9-11-11. GTDB lineage: Bacteria > Pseudomonadota > Gammaproteobacteria > Enterobacterales > Vibrionaceae > Vibrio. Next base: position 590,087 of record NZ_SZQJ01000036.1, on the reverse strand, counting down.
CCTTTATCCTCGACAATGATATTGAAGCGTACATAGGTGTACCTCTCAAAACACATAATGGTGAAATTTTAGGTATCCTACTCTCAACCTATAGAGACGCTATAGAAGATAAAGACGTCAAGCCGCTAGTCTACTTCCACAAGTTAGTTGCGAATATTGTTACCCATCATCTGAAGGCCAAATGGCTCACCGCCCGAGCAGATTCACTGGTTGATCAACTGAGTTACGAAGTGTCACATGACAATCTCACTGGGCTACTCAACCGAGGGTATTTATCGGATAAGCTGCAAAAGTTAATCGAATCACCCAACACGCCTTTTACACTGGCCTATTTAGATATTGATAACTTCAAATCAATCAATGATTTGCATGGCAACTATATTGGCGATCAGATCATTAAATTTGTCGCTACCACAATCAAAGACGCGCTCAAAGACAAACAGCTTGCCTATCGAATTGCCGGGGATGAGTTCGCTTTTATTACCTTATCTGGCGATCCCTTTACGGTCTGCAATGAGATCATCGAAAAACTGGATCGTGGCTATCAAGATCAGGCGCATACTATTCAGTTTAATATCAGTATTGGCCTTGCCAACAGCGGTGGCCAAACCCACTCTGCCGATCAAATTCTCAACAACGCGAGCTTAGCGCTGAAAGATTGCAAGCAGTCAAAACACACCAGTGTGCAGTGTTATGACACTCATCTTAGCGCCCAATACTATCGCCGAGCGCTGGTGATTGACGCATTACGCAGTGAACTGAATATCGACAACATCAGTAATAGTGAGATTTATGTTGTCGCTCAACCCATAGTACGAAAAGATCACGCTCGTTGGGACTACTTTGAAATATTAGCTCGTTGGCAAAGTAAAGCACTTGGGGCAGTGTCACCGGTTGAGTTTATCGACGCTGCAGAGCAATCGGGCTTGATCGTCAAGCTAGGTGAGCGCATTGTTGAGCTAGCATGCAAAGCAAAATACGAGTTGGAACAAGGCTTAGGGCATCCAGTTCGCCTAAGCATCAACTGCTCTGCTCACGAGTTCAACAATTCAGCGCGTTACCTAGAGCACTTACTGACCACCTTGCGCCGCTATAACTTTACGCCACAAGATTTCACCATTGAGCTGACTGAAACCGTATTGTTAACTCGCACTAATGAAGTACAACAGATCCTTTCTAAGCTGCGTATTTTAGGGTTTAAAGTGGCATTGGATGATTTTGGTACCGGATACTCGAGCCTCAATTATATCCACAGCTACCCGATCGACTGTTTCAAAATCGATGCTAGCTTCATTCAAAACATGCTAAAAAACGAGACCGCCGAGCGGTTGGTATGGTTGATGGTCCAGCTTGCCGAACAACTAAACGTCTGCTTGATCGCAGAAGGTGTTGAAGATGAAATCACACTCGACAAGCTTTACCAGATGGGATGTACACAAATCCAAGGCTACTACTTTTCAAGGCCTGAACCACCGCGACAAATTGTTGACAAATACTTGGCTTACATCGATAAACAACGGGTTTCCAATGGCTAGTAAGCAAGGTCGTTGCAAGTTAAGCGACTCAGTAGTATTGGTGTTCAGCCAACAATTTCGCAACCGATGGGGTAGTCAGGTGGCTGATATCTTGCTGATGACTCAGCGCATGTCGAATATCCGTGCTTCTTACCGCCACTTTCTCTGGGCAACTCAGCAATGACCAACGCCGCAAAATCTCCTCGGCGCGGTAGAACTTAGCGAAGTTAAATAAATTATCCGGACCGATAACAAACGTCAGTTGGCTGTCAGGATAATTCAGCTCTAATGCTTGCAAAACCGCGTAAGTCGTGACGCTCGTATCGGGTTGAACTAAATGCTCCTCTACATCACTCCGCTCGACATTTGTCGCTGATAGATCGCGCACAAACGCATCGACCAGTTGGCAACGCAACGTGTAATCGAGCATCTGTTTGCCCCATGCGTGAGAAATACTAGGCAGAAGAAGCACCTGGTCAAAGTGAGACAACGACTCAATGACGCTTTTGTGGCCTAGACTCGGTGGGTTAAATGCGCTTCCAAATACAGCTATCTTGTTCATTTGTCTCATTCACTATTGATGAAAACTGTGATCACGGTTTTCTAATTTGTTGTTTAAGGTATGATAAGGCACGGTGAGTTTAACATGTCCTCTTCGTCACTGAAAAACCCAAGCGAGGTGGACCTGATAAAGTTACCGATTTTTGATACCGTTTTTGAATATATTGCTTGCAGGAAGGAAACAAAATGGAACAGTTAATTCGCGATGAAATGCGTGTTCTGCCAACGATTGACCCTCAATTTGAGATTTCACGACGCGTTGACTTTATTAAACGCAAACTCCAACAAGCCGGCTGCAAGTCACTAGTACTTGGTATCAGTGGCGGCGTGGACTCGACCACATGTGGTCGCTTGGCTCAATTGGCCGTGGACGAACTCAACCAAGATACCGATGGTGGCTATCAGTTCATCGCCGTGCGACTGCCTTACGGTGAACAAAAAGACGAAGACGAAGCGCAGCTAGCCCTTCAGTTTATCCAACCTACTCACTCGGTTTCGGTGAACATCAAAGCGGGTGTTGACGGTTTGCATGCCGCAAGCCAAGTCGCACTTGAGGACACAGGCTTATTCCCACAAGACAGCGCCAAAGTAGACTTTGTCAAAGGTAACGTCAAAGCACGTGCTCGTATGGTCGCTCAATACGAAATTGCTGGTTGTGTCGGCGGCTTAGTGATTGGGACCGATCACTCAGCCGAAAACATTACCGGTTTTTATACCAAGTTTGGTGACGGTGCTTGTGACTTAGCCCCGCTGTTTGGCTTAAGCAAACGCCAGGTTCGCCAAATCGCTGCAACACTAGGCGCACCGGAGCTGCTCGTGAAGAAAGTACCGACGGCCGATTTGGAAGAGCTCGCTCCGCAAAAGGCAGATGAAGACGCTCTTAATCTGACTTATGACCAGATCGATGACTTCTTAGAGGGCAAACCGGTATCTAAACAAGTGGTTGAACGCTTGGTCCACATTTACACCATCACCCAACATAAGCGTGAGCCTATCCCTACGATTTACGACTAATACGTGACTGGATTTCACATCAAGCCCTTATCCGTTGATAAGGGCTTACTTATAACAAATATATCAACACCGATTCATAATTGCGCATTATTGCCAGCTGCCACTTTAATCAACGTTAGCTTAAGCCGTCACACAATTGACCAATTGTTGTCATTCATGACTAGCGACTCTTATCGCTTTTCACTACACTATGCCGATAACATTCGCTCCCTTACGTGGGTTCATGGTAGTTAGGTGAATTAAATCGCCACCAATACTTTGTCTTTCTTCTATCGACGCAAACGTAGTGTATTCATAATATGGAACAAGATAAATTTACCAATATTTATCGATTGCCAACGGCTATCCAGATCCGGATAGGAAAATGGCAACAAACCTTTAATGGTACGTCTGATCTTGTCATGCACCAGGCAATTGAAGTGCGCAATAAGCAGTATCGAAAACAAAACTTCCTGCCTTCGGGTTGGTGTGTTCAACTGTTTGACAACGACACCATCTCTATCACCCATCACGGTAAATACATTCAAACCGCGATGCGTACCATGCTGGATCGTAAAGTCTCATATAAACGCATTTATTTATCACGTTTACCGTTGGAACAAGCGGAGCCGGGACTGATCGCTTTTAAACAGGAATGGATCGCTAAGCACAATCGCGTGGCCCGTAAATACAATCAAATAAAAAAGAAGCAGTTTATGCGCTTCGCCAACGAAGAAGCTGACACACTCTACCCTTCGATCCCAAAAGGTGAATTTGACGCAGCCTTGTGGAACAAGTTGGTAGTTTCCGAATTGGGCCACCCTAAGAAGTTCGACAATCCCTATTTTGTCAAAAAAGCCAAAGTGTGAATCTCATCAAGGGCAGCCGCGCGCTGCCCTTAATCGTTAATAGTTCGCCAAAATCTCTTGATAGCGGCTAGAACCTGATTCATCGGTCTGCTTGAGCATATCCAAGCCTTTCTGCAGCTTCTTGACCACTTCGGCACTGGTATCGCGGTTAACCGCATAATACACATCGCCTTGTTTAACCACGTACACCACCTCAAATATATCCGGGTCGACACCGGCTTGCCTCGACCACCAAAATGCGGCGCGCTCTGCATACACCAGCAAGTCAATGCGCTTCTTCATTAACTGCTCTGCAAGCACTGTCACATAAGAGGCTTCCTGCATCGCCTCTCTAGGTATACCAAGCTCAAGCAAACTCTGTTCACCTATATCATCACGGATAACACCAATTCGATAGTTAGCCATATCAAGCGGGTCGTTAATTGCTATTTTAGCGTCCTTACGTGCCAAGACCACCACCTTGATGTCAACGATGGGACCCACCCATTGGAACAACGCTTCACGATGCTCAGAGCGAGTGGTGGAAAACAAGATAGAGTTTTTACGCGTCAACACGGTACGATAGGAGCGTGCCCAAGGTTGTAGGGTAATTTGCGACATAGTGATTGGCTCATTCACCATTTCACTCGCCGCGAGTAAAATATCCACAGAATAGCCCGTCATTCGTTCGTCTTGGATAAAATTGGCGGGTGGATAAGCCTCAGTAAAAAATTCAACGTCGCGTAAGTCATTCTCAGCGCTTAATACCATGCCACTCCACACTATTAAGCAGCTCGCGATCATCCAACGATTGATAGATTGATAGTCCAACACACGCACGCCCTCCCTTCGTTCCTTATTTAAAACTAGTTCAATCAATAACGAACTTCTAAGCCGAAAGGAGAATTAATTTTTTAACGCCAGCTTTAACACCTTAAATGAAGGCGCTTTGGCGACAAGATAGACAGCGCCAGCCGCGCAGGCAAAGCCGAGTAAGCCGAGTTGATCGAACGTCTCACCAAACATCAGCCAAGCTTGCAGAGCCGTGGTGGGAGGCACAAGATAAAAGACCGACGCGACATTAGAGGCCGCGCCATGCTCGACCATATACAGCAAAAGCAAAATGGCGACACACGAGAGTACCACTACCAGCCAGATGAGCGTCCATATCAGTGCCGGGTTCCACTCAACTTCCATGGTTTCAAAGCTCAACGCGTAGGGGATAAACAGCAAGCCAGCGGCAAAGTACTGCACTATCGCCCCCCCTATCATATCAACGCCCGGACAGTATTTTTTCTGATAGAGAGTACCTAGGGTAATTCCGATGAGCGACATCAGACACACAGTGACCGCCAAAAATCGATGCTGTTCTGACTGCCAATCCAGTTTCCCAAGGAGGACCAAGCTGATGCCGACAAAGCCAAGCACGAGCCCCAGCCACTGGGACGGTTTAAATGTTTGCTTTGCAAAACCCACTAGCAACAGTACTGTCACGATAGGTTGTAAGCCGACCAACAGTGAGGCGAGCCCTGATGGCATCCCTAAATCTATTGCAATGTAAGTCCCCCCCAAATAAAACCCGTGTATTAACACCCCGACCACCGCACAGTGAAACAGAGTGCGCCCTCTTGGCATACGTCGGCGCAGCAACACGATTAATACCGCAAACAATCCAACATTGGCTGCCATACGCATTGAAAGCAACGTGGCTGGCTCAGCATACTCAAGGCCAAACCTCGCTCCGACAAACCCTGAGGCCCACAACACAACAAATACAAATGGGATTAATCGAATCAGCATCACCTTTCCTCTGGCTTTTCTCTATCACATAAGGTTACTGTATTAGGTACAGAAAAAGCTTAAAGGCACAGGCAGAACTTTTTTTATGGGTACAGTTTAATGAGTGGCAACAAATACTTGATGGTCGAAGACGATATCAGAGCGAAGATCGAACAAGGGCACTTAACCAGCGGAGATAAACTGCCTTCGATTCGAACTCTGAGTGCCGATCTCGCGATAAGTAAAAACACCGTCATTCGAGCCTATCAAGAGCTCGAAGCTCAAGGGCTTATCTACGCCATTGAAAAGTCTGGATACCGGGTATGCTCAGTACCGACTATCACCGCCCATGTTGCGCCGCCAAACCCTGTGGATTTACTGTCACGTTGTAAAGAGATCTTGACCTATTCATCTCAGCCAGAGTGGTTAGCAACAGGCTCCGCGCACCCTTGTATTGAGTCCAATGCGATTCGCTCCCTCTATGCCGAAATTGGCCGTCACAGTCGCCAGCAAAGTCACACCCCCAGTCACTACCAACTGCCACCTGGCAATCAGCTACTTGTCGAGCATGTCAGTAAGATAAGTCGTGAGCTCGGGGCACCAGTTTCTAGCAGCGAGATCGCCATCACCCACGGCGCCCAGCAGGCGATAAGCTTGGCGCTTAGGGCGCTCACCCGTCCTGGCGATATCGTCGCGGTAGAGTCACCTTGTTACTTTGGTAACCTGTTATTGATGGAGTCGCTCGGATTACAGGTGGTCGAAATCCCCAGTTGTCCACGCACGGGTATGGATCCTGTGCAATTAAAACAAGCGGTGGCGCAATGGCCAATACAAGCCATAGTGGTCACGCCCAATTTTACTAATCCGACTGGCGCTCGAATGCCGCTCGACAAACGTATCGACTTACTTAAAGCGGCACAGACTATCGCTATCATTGAAGATGACGTTTTTGGTGCACTTAGCTTTGAGCAAGTGTTGCCGCCGCTGAAAGCTTTAGATACGCACGACAGAGTCATCTATGTCAACTCACTGTCCAAGACGCTCGACTCGCGACTACGTATTGGTTGGATCGCAGCAGGGCGCTATCAAGGGGTAATAGAAAAGTTTTTGGTCAGCGATAATATGGGCAGTTTAAATTTAATGCAGTCAGCGGTCGCCGACTTTCTGAACCAAGGGAAATACAAGCAGCACGTAAAGAAAATGCAACGTGACTATCACACTAAAGTACGCCAGTTTTGTCAGCAATTGTCGTTGGCGCTTGATGATTACTCCAACTTAAAAGGTCAGTACCAGATCCATTGTCCACAAGGCTCGTTTCTTGTTTGGTTGACGTTACCTCTCAATACCGATAGCGAACGTCTTTATCAGCAAGCCAAACAGCACTCCATTTCCATTTTGCCCGGCACTCTATTTGCCACCCAAGGCCAATATCGTCACTGCATACGATTTAGTTGCTCAAATGTCACCTCACACCCCGACTGGACAAGCGCAGTTGCAAAGCTCGCTCAGCTCATCCATCATCAAGTAAACGAATAAGGAGCATGCGATGATCGCACAAACTCAACCACAAGATGTGCTTCAATTTTGGTTTCACGAGCTGAAGCCCGAAGATTGGTTTAGCGGTAGCCTTGAGTTGGACCAACAAATTACGAGCCTATTTTTTCCGCTACTCGAGCGGGCAGCGCAGTGCGAACTGGTCGGTTGGCGCGATAGTGCGCAAGGGCGCTTAGCGGAAGTCATCGTACTCGATCAATTCTCTCGCAATATCTATCGCAACACACCTCGTGCGTTCAGCCAAGACCCACTCGCTTTAGCCCTTGCGCAAGAAGCGGTCAATTTAGGCTTAGATCAAAAACTGCCAGTCGAACAACGCAGTTTTCTCTACATGCCCTATATGCATAGCGAGTCGGCTACTATTCATACCCAAGCGCTGGTATTGTTTGGCACGCCTGGCATGGAGCACAACTACCAGTTTGAACTGAAACACAAAGCGATTATTGACCAATTTGGCCGCTATCCTCATCGAAATAGCATTCTAGGGCGTGGAAGCAGTGAGCAAGAGCTCGCTTTCTTACAGCAGCCCGATTCGAGTTTTTAGTCGTATCCGCAATCAATAGCTTCGACTGACAAACTCAGTTTCCTGCACTGAATGAACGTGATTGGTGTATGAAGCCAAAGCGTACATGACGTTGGCTAATAAGTTGGCGTAGCGAAACAAAATTGGTGCGGGAGACTTTTTTCCAGCATGCTCGACGGCAACCAGTGCTCTGACGATCTTCTTCGCTTGAGTGCGACACAGGTGAAGCTCTGCGGCAATAGGATGGCCGCCCGGTAAAACAAACCCTTTAAAGCCACCATCGAGTTTTTCTCGAAGTGTGTTGTAATCGAGATAGAGCTCTTGTAATTGACTCTCATCGATGGCCAGCTTGCCTCTGACTGAACCGTTTAAGTGATACACATTGGGTTGCAAACGAACCAAGATGTCGCGGGCCAAATCGTCCAAGGCCATCGTCAAGACTAAGCCAACGCGGCTGCACAACTCATCCGCTGCAATTTCAAAGTCGCATACTGGACTTTGTTCATAAATAAATGGGTAACAGATTTCTCCGTGATCTTTACTCACCGGGCGCATTTCAAGTTCCTTACTAGCAACAAAGGAGCCGATTTGGCTCCTCTGATATAGATTACTGGCTAAAGACCATAAACAAAACAGCCGCTAGGAGACTTTTTTGTGTCCTTCTTGAAGATGAACGAAATCGACCAAGTCATCCCCTGCTACTTGATAGGCTTGACCAAAGCCTTTAACAAATAAGCCTTTTTCAGCTTTCAAATTGAACAAAACAAAATCTTGTAACTGACTGAGGCCCTCTATAATCTCCCCAAATCGCTGCTCCATTTGACCAATCACTTGTTGCCACTGCTCGCTGTCGCGTGCTACCACTGACGCGACCGCATCAAAAGTCAACCGCTTACGCGCGAACAGCTGTTTGGCTTCCAGTTCATCTTCAATCATCATGATCGAAACATTTGGGTTTACCTGCAGATTGCGCGCGTGGCGAGCAATCTCAGAAATTAGAACAAAATAGCCCTGCTGATTTTGGACAAACGGGGCATAGCTGACATTCGGTCGCCCCTCTTCATCAACGGTCGCCAATTGCAACGTTTGTCTCTGCTGTCGAAACTCTTTGATTTCTGGGCCCAAACGCCCTTGTAGTCGCTCTTGTTTGACCTTTTGATCCATGCTGGCTCTCCTCACTTTCTCTTATTCGATTATTGTTTTAGTTCTTGTTGCCACTGTTTAAATTGGGCAACTTGTTCGGCAATCAGTTCACGTTTGTCGTTACGACCGAGGTACACCTTAAAGATGTTATTTCCCTGCGCGCAAAAGAAGCCAAAATAGTGGCTTTCCCGGCCCATAAATGGCTTGCTGACTAACGCTACATGTTTGATGTTCTCAAGCTTAAGGTGGCCGTGAAGCTCACCTTCTCGCCCCATTAAATTGTAATAACCACGTGCCATTTTCCCTTTAGGGAAAGGCGCCTTAACTTCAAAGATCGACCCAAATGAATGGACGATGGTCGTCACGGGGCCAAACCCAACTAAACCTTCAAGCATGGATTGGGCCTGCTCTCCATCGAGAACGGTGACCATCTCTGCAGGCAATGCCGCCACCACTTCAAATTCTGATACACCGAGTTTCTCTGCCATCGCAGCGGGAAGTAGGGCCGGTTCTTGTTCAAGCAGCAACGCCACTTGTTGTATTAGTTGATTCATTGTTATTCCATTTAAACAGCGACGACATCCAGCGCGCTTTGTTGTTGATAGTGAAACTGTAGTACTTGGATACAAGCTTGAGCGAGACTCACTGCCCAAAATCGGCCTGCCAATGTTAACCGTAACGAGTGTGGTTCTCGCTCGACTAAGCCTTTGGCTTGCCACACTGCGAAAAGCGGCTCTAGATAGTCAAACACATTGAGACCGAATACGCTTGGCAACAAACGTTGGACTAATACGCCTTGGTCAAAGCCCGACTTTAAGGCAGCAAAAACAGGCTCGAGCGCATGTTGCTTGCTCAACATGGCCACCACACTTTGCTCTGATTTCATCGCCTCCATGTATGCTTTCAGCGTGCGATGATTCATCATCGAATAGCCCGCAATATTGCCTCCAGCCCCGCACCCTATCGGTAAGACTTGTGCATAAGTCTTTGCCAGTGAGTTATATTGACTACGCTCGCGATTATCTAACGCCCAATGGTTAACGCTTAACCGACGGAGGTGGTGTGAGCGCATGAAATCATCACCCAATTGATACATCTCAGCTTTTTGCGCAGTGGAAGCAGGCGTAGGGAGCTTGCCTTTGTCGACCAAGTTGAGCATGGGTGCGCTGCCAGCAACCACGAGTTGATACAGGTCTATGCCATGCGCGCCCGTCGATAAGAAGTCCTTCAAGTCTTGTTCAAACACCTCGAGCGTCTGATATGGCAAACCATACAACAAGTCGATGATGATTGGTGCCGCCTGACTCGCACTGAGGCTTGTTACGCGCTCGAGCACGGCGTCCCGACCATCCAGACGTTTGGCACTGCGGCGAACTTGAGTGTTAAAGCTTTGTACGCCGAAAGAGAAACGGTTGAATCCACCCTCCAGCGCCCGCTCAAACATCTCATCACCAAATCGATTGATTCGACCTTCTAGGGTGATTTCACAATCAGTACTGAGCGGGAACCGACTTTGAATTAACTTGCCCAGTTGCTCAATCTGTGTGGCTGAAAGATCGGTGGGTGTTCCCCCGCCAACATACACGGCATGAAACCGCCCAGACTGAGTCCATGGTAATGAAGCTTTATACTCAATCTCTTTGACTAGGGCGTCGAAGTAATCATCCACCATCTGACGACTGGCCGCGTTTTGGAAGAAATTACAAAAGGTACAACGTACTCGGCAAAATGGGATATGGATATACAAACAACGCTTCGCATCGGTGTCCGCGCTTTGATCATACAGAGAACGGGTAAGCTCTCGATGCTGCGAAGTCGGAACCATAGTTGCCATGCCCCCTGCATGGGCGGAGTGTTTTTGCCCAAAGGCAAACCGAAGCGGATCAGGGTGATTCGACCCCAGAACAGATTCATCAAAACTATTGATATCAAGCATCTCATCACTCACTCAGTGCTTATTGGCTCTAGCCTTAAGCGACAATTATCAAATCTGCTAAGGATCATAATTTGGTGGTAATGATAATGCAATTGATAATTGATCTTATTTGTATTTTGGGCAATAATCAGCGCAGTTTTGCTATCCAAAATAGGTTAAGGGCGATATAGACGTGAACATTAAGCGATACGCTATTGCTGCAGGGGTCTCTTTGGCGGCACATGCCGCGCTGCTCCTAGTGACGCAACAACCTCAGGCATTCGCTATGCCAGCAGGTACAGAGTCGAGCGCGGTATCAATTAATTTTACTACGCTCCCCCAAGCCAACCCGGCGAAAAACGAACCCGAAATAGAGCCTCAACCTACACCGCCGAAAGCGACCAAACCGAGAACGGAAAGGCCAGTAAAAACCGCTAAACCGGTCGAGAAAAAGCCAAAGCAAACTAAGGTGGAGAAAAAAGTAAAACCAGTACAGAAAGTAGCGCGTCAACGCGTGGCCGATAAACCAGACACGAGTACCAAACAGCCACAGAGTAAGGTCAATAACATTACCGCCGAAGCGCCGACGACGCCACCTCAACAACCCGCGCAAAAAGCGAACAGTGGCGTGAGTGCAGAGCCGGTTTTAATCACACGGCCTTCATTCTTATCTCGCCCCAGCGCGCCTAAATACCCTCGGCTCGCACGCAAAAGAGGCATCGAAGGCGTGGCGCTGTATGAAGTTTGGCTTGATGAAGAGGGCAAACAGATAAAACAAGTGCTGATTTCGTCATCCGGTGCCACCTTACTCGACAAGTCGGCCCTAGACGCGATTAAGCAGTGGAAGTTTTCGCCCCATTCTATCGATGGACAAAAAATGGCGCATCGCGTGCAAATTCCTATTCGTTTTAAATTGGACTAACCATGGAACAGATACAACTACTACAACAGCACCTAGGCCTGATGACTTGGCCATTGGTGATATGCTCGACACTGACTGTGATGATCATTTGCGAACGCCTATTTCAAGTCCTACTCAGTCTGGGGGTGGGTAAACGTGCAGTTCGTAAACAACTGCTGATGATTAACCCAACGGACAGCCAGCAAATTGAAGCTCTCGCGGATTCGATGGCGAACAAACGCCCACTACTCTACAAAGGCGTCGCGATGTTGCTGTTTCACCATTCATTTGCCAAGTCGCTGCGTGAAGATGCGGCAGGGATGTGGCTGCATGAAAAACGCCACCAGCTTAACTCTGGGCTCCGTTTACTGACCTTAATCGGTGTGATTAGCCCTCTAATCGGCCTGCTTGGCACCGTACTGGGCCTGATTGAGATGTTTAAAGGTGTCGCGGCATCCACAGGCAATATTACACCGAATGATCTGGCTGACGGATTGGGTTTGGCCATGCGCACCACGGCCGCTGGTCTTATCATCGCTCTGCCTGCCATTGCTGGTGCTCAGCTCCTTGGCTTGTGGGCGGACCGTGTCATGGCTAAGCTCGAACATACCTTAAACTATGTCAACTTGTGGCTTGAAGGGATCAGCTGGCAGCCAACTCACCTCGGCTATGATGCGACATCAACGTCATCAGACACAGAGCTGGCTGAGGTCACTTCATGATCAAAGCGCCACAACCTCAATCTAGCTTAGGTTTAACCCCAGATCTCACTCCCCTGCTCGACATCATTTTCATTGTGATGGTGTTCTTGATGCTCACCGCAGCGGTCAAACTTGAATCCCTAGACGTTGATCTGCCAGCGTCAGATTCGCAGGCGGTGACAGAAGTCGACCAAAAATCGATTACCGTTAATATCTTAGCTGAGCCACCCTATTGGGCGATTGATGGTCAACGTTATATCGATTGGCAGAACTTTACTTTAGCGCTTTTAGAAGAGCACAGCGCCAAACAAACCCCGATAGTCATCGGCGCCGATAAAACCGCCGAAGTCCAGCACCTAGTTAAGCTGCTTGGGTTTTTGCAACAAAATGGTATCCAAGCAACTCAGTTGCTTACCGAAGAAAATCAATAATCGAGTTTCCTATGTTAAATCACCCTCTCATGCGCGCCCTTAGCGCTCTTTTCATCGCGTTAGTCAGTGCTACAAGCATGGCTAATACACGAATCGTCAGTGCTGGAAGTGCCGTCACTGAGCTTATTTTCGCCTTAGAGCAGCAACAACACTTGGTCGCCGTAGATGTGACCAGTGAGCTGCCCGACAACATCGCTCTGCCTAAAATCGGTTATCATCGCCAACTCTCCGCCGAAGGTATCTTGGCACTTGGCACCGATCGCATTATTGGCTCCAACGAAATGGGGCCGCAAACTACCTTAACCCAACTTCGCTCAGCAGGGATTGACGTCGATATTGTCAATAGCAAACCCACCGCGCAAGGTTTGGTAGACAGAATTGAGCAAATCGCTTCAATAACCGGAGCCACAGAAAAAGGTCAAGAACTTATCGCGCAAGTGAGCCAACAACTGGATCGCTTGAAAGCCAATCAATCTTCGAACCATAGCCAGGCGAAAAAAGTGCTCTTTTTGCTGCTCCACGAAGGGCGGCCTGCGAATGTCGCGGGGGCCGAGACCACGCCCAATGCCATTATTGAGTTGGCCGGTGGCATCAACCCTGCGGCAGAAAAACTCACCTCTTACAAACCCCTTTCTGCTGAAGCTATGATCGAAATGCAACCTGACATCATTCTGGTCAGTGGTCGAAGTTACGCTAAGCTGGGGGGCGCAGATGCTATTTTAAGCAAGATGCCTATGCTCGCCGCCACCCCAGCAGGAAAAAATAAGCAAGTCATACAAATTGACGGCCATGCGCTCGTCGGTGGTCTGGGACTAAAAAGCTTAGCCGAAGCCGAACGCCTTAGCGCTCTGATCCACTAGCGAGAGACTGATTATGTTGTTACGTCGTCCTCCGCTACGCTACCTGCTTTTGTTTATCTCCAGTGCTCTGGTGATCACAGCCATCAGTTCAATTACGGTGGGCCCGATGCCTATCAGTTTTGCTCAAAGCTTGCAAAGCCTGGTGTTTCGCTCGGATCAGTTGGCCCCTCATATCAATTTGGTGGTTCACGACATCCGTTTGCCACGCACTCTATTGTGCATGTTGGTCGGTGCGATCCTGGCGTTGTGCGGCACTGTGATGCAAGGCCTGTTTCGCAATCCACTAGCCGAGCCCGGCATTATTGGGGTATCTGCGGGGGCTTCTCTCGGCGCGGCACTCGCCATCGTTTTATTTGCTTCGATTTCTGAGCGCTACCCACTGTTTATGAATGTGGCCGCATTGCCCCTATTTGCTTTTATTGGCGGCGCGTTAACAACCATATTGGTCTATAAACTCGGGACCAGTAAAATGGGAACATCGGTGACCATTATGTTACTCGCAGGCGTCGCAATTAGTGCGCTTTCGGGGGCGGGGATTGGCTACCTCAATTTTGTCGCCGATGATCAGATGCTACGAGACCTATCGCTCTGGTCTATGGGATCACTTGCTGGCGCGAATACCACTAGCCTGATCCTTTGCTCCTTAACACTCATAGCGCTTATGGGAATTTTTCTCAGTAAAGCCACCGCTCTCAATGCGTTATTGTTGGGTGAAGCTGAGGCACGCCATCTTGGTATCCAAGTTCAAGCACTTAAGCGTCAATTGATCCTTCTTACGGCCGTTGGTGTTGGGGTGACTGTCAGTGTTGCTGGCATGATAGGTTTTATCGGATTGGTGATTCCTCACCTGGGTAGAATGATCTCAGGGCCAAACCACCAATCATTGATTCCCCTTTCTGCGTTACTCGGTGCGCTGCTGCTGACCAGCGCAGACATGTTTGCTCGAGTCGCTGTCGCCCCCGCAGAACTTCCAGTGGGTATTGTCACCGCGTTGATTGGCGCGCCCTTTTTTATCTATCTATTGTTCAAGCAACGAGGAAGAATTCTCTAATGAGCACTATCGCGTTATCTGGTCGCCACCTATCACTGCGTTTTGGTCACCGAGTGGTGCTCGATGACATCAATATCGATATCCACCGCGGTGAAGTGACCGCCTTGCTTGGACCAAATGGAGCGGGGAAAAGTACCCTACTCAAACTGCTTAGCGGCGAAATTCCGTCAGACAATGATATTCGCTATTTTGGCATCCCGCGCCAGCAATGGTCCTTAAACAAACTCGCTAAGCATTTAGGCATGTTGCCTCAACACAGTACGCTGAGCTTTCCCTTTTTAGCTCATGAAGTCGTCGAGCTTGGCGCGATACCGCTAGAGCAGCCGCAAAAAGTTGTCGCGGCACTGGCGCAAGAGAAGATGAAGGTGACTGACGTATCACACCTCGCCACACGCCCATACCCCGCGCTTTCCGGTGGGGAGAAACAGCGGCTGCATTTGGCCAGAGTGTTAGTTCAACTGGCCCACTCAGGTGAGGAAACCATTTTGATGCTCGACGAACCCACCTCAGCGCTCGACCTTGCGCACCAACAAAATACGCTGAGAATTGCCCGTCAGCTCGCACAACACTCTAACGCAGCCGTGGTAGTGGTGTTGCACGATTTGAACCTAGCGGCTCAGTTTGCTGACCGCATGGTGATGCTGCATCAAGGTAAAATTGTGTGTGATGCGGCGCCAAAACAGGCCTTAACGCCTGAGTTGCTCAAGCAGGTTTACAACTACGACGCGCTTGTCACAACTCATCCGACGTTACACTTTCCGCTGGTTCAACCTGCCAACTGATGGGTAACGGCTAAAATCCTTAACTATACTGTGGATAATGTATGCAACAGAGGTAATCGTCATGCCTTGCTTTATTCACAAACTCATCTTGTTGCTGGCGTTGGTCATTAGTGCTGGCGCATCGAGCCACACTTTCGATGACATTCCGCACCTTAAAGTGTGCGGTGACATCATCGACTGGCGCCCGTACACCTACCTAGAAGATGAGCAAGCAAAAGGGTTTGACGTTGAAGTGCTGGAACGAGTACTGGGACTCCACGGGATCAGCTACGAGTTCGTCATGACCTCTTGGTCGCGCTGCCTAAAAGGAACCAAAAACGGCAATTATGACCTCTCGGTGAGTGCCTCCTACAGCGAAAATCGCGAGCAAGATTACCTGTATACTGAGTGGTATTACACCATCACCCCTTACTACCTTTTCTCTACTCGGCACTTCCCCGATGGCTTGGCTATCACCGAAAGCAGCGACCTAGAAAACTACAAAGTGTGTGGCAACCACAATTATAACTACGCCGATTTTGGATTAAATCATATCGATGCCTCTGCCCATACCATTCAACAGTCCTTGGACCAACTCGAAACTGGGGAGTGCGACGTATACCTTAGCTGGGCTGAAATCCTGACGGGCAATAAAGATCCGCGTGGTGACTCTTTAATTGGCGATGAGATCATGTCGATGGCGGTACCAAATATGGCACCGCACAAGTTTTATATGCTGATTTCGAGGCAACTAGACAGTGCGGACACACTGAAAAACTTGCTCGATGAGCAGTTTCGCAAACTCCGCGAAAGCCACTAGAGCAGTTGGCGTCTTAAGCCGGTCTTTTCCAAAATTCGGGTCGAAATCTCTTCGACGGACAACGAAGAAGTGTTGATATACGGAATCGCCTCACGGCGAAACAGCGCTTCAACCGTTTGTAACTCATGACGGCACTGTTCATTACTCGCGTAGTCACTGCCTGCCAAGCGGTTTTCACGTATTTCAGTCAAACGCTCGGGATTTATGGTTAATCCAAACAGCTTATGTCGATAAATCTCAAACTCGGGCAATAGCTTCATCCGCGCTAGGTCGTCATCGATAAACGGATAATTCACCACTCGCAGACCAAACTGCATCGCCATATAGAGACTGGTCGGGGTTTTGCCGCTACGTGACACCCCAAGCAAGATGATATCCGCTTGCTCAAGCCCCTTTAACGTTATCCCATCATCATGAGCCAAGGTATATTCTATCGCCGCGATGCGGTCGAAATACTTGTCCGTATCACGCCCAACACTGCGTGAACGCTGCAACTTAGGCTTAGGTTCCATTTGAATATCATCTTGTACCCGCTGCACTATGCTTTCGAGTACGTCGTAGCCATAGCAGTTTGACGCCAATAGCTTGTCACGTAACTCAGGCAACACCAGAGAAAAAAACACCAGTGGCTTGATGCCATGTTTTTGGTAAGACACTTCAATCTCTTTTACCAGGTCCGCCAACTTGTCCTCACTTTCGACAAATGGAAAGGTTTTCTCATTGGCTTGAAAAGGGAATTGGCCTAAAACGACATGTCCCAGAGTCTCGCATGTTATCGCGGTTCCGTCAGAAACATAGAACACATCACGACTTTGACTTTCAGTTTGCATTTTATTTTAAACTTTCAAATTATTTTGAGTAGGATAATAGCCATAATATCGATAACAAAACCTGGCTGGCTGTTACGTCCCCCACAGCTTTAGAAATTCGTTGTGAATTTTTTTGAGCTCACACGTAATCGTTTGCCTTAATCCCTACGCTGCAATGTTTCTGGAGAAAGACATGCAAAAAAACACCCTCTGGTTCGATGGTCTATCGATGGAAGATGTCGACAAAGTCGGCGGTAAAAATGCTTCACTTGGTGAAATGGTTTCTAACCTTGCCAATGCTGGCGTTTCTGTGCCGAACGGCTTTGCGACCACGTCTTATGCGTTTAACCAGTTTCTAGATTACGAAGGACTGGACGACCGTATTCACCAATTGTTAGATGAACTGGACGTTGACGATGTAGACGCTCTGCGCAAGACAGGCGCGACAATACGTCAATGGGTATTAGACGCCCCATTCCCTGCGGATCTCGAGCAAGATATCCGTGATAACTACACAACACTTATCGAAGGTAACGACGAGCTATCTGTCGCGGTGCGATCGTCTGCCACGGCGGAAGATTTACCCGATGCGTCATTTGCTGGTCAACAAGAGACCTTCCTTAATGTCAAAGGTATTGACGCCGTATTAGAAGCGACCAAGCATGTTTACGCTTCTCTTTTTAACGACCGTGCGATTTCCTATCGTGTTCACCAAGGCTTCGACCATCGAGGTATCTCGCTCTCGGCGGGGATACAACGTATGGTGCGCTCGGACAAAGCGTCTTCCGGCGTAATGTTCACCCTAGACACTGAATCAGGGTTCGATCAAGTGGTGTTCATCACCTCCTCTTGGGGCCTTGGCGAAATGGTGGTTCAAGGTGCGGTCAATCCCGATGAATTTTATGTGCACAAGCCGCTACTAGAGGCTGGCCACCAGCCAATCGTGAAGAAAACCTTTGGTTCTAAGCTTATCAAGATGATCTACTCAACCAACCAAGAAATTGGCAAACAAGTCGATATCATTGATACCAACGAACAAGAACGTCAGAGCTTCTCACTCAGCGATGAAGAAATTAAACAGCTCGCGAAGCAGGCCATGATCATTGAGCAGCACTATCAGCGTCCAATGGATATTGAATGGGCCAAAGATGGTATCGATGGCAAACTGTACATCGTCCAAGCCCGCCCAGAAACTGTTTGCTCACAAACCGAGCAAAACGTCATTGAGCGCTATGAACTGCACAACAAAGCAGAAATATTGGTCGAAGGACGAGCGATTGGTCAGCGCATCGGTGCAGGAACAGTACGCTTGGTAGATTCACTCGATCAAATGTCGCTGGTTCAAGATGGCGATGTGCTGGTTACCGACATGACCGACCCAGATTGGGAGCCGGTCATGAAAAAAGCCTCTGCCATCGTTACAAATCGAGGCGGACGAACGTGTCATGCGGCAATCATTGCGCGTGAACTGGGCATTCCTGCCATCGTTGGCTGTGGCCATGCGACCACACAACTCACCGATGGTATGACCGTCACTGTCTCTTGTGCGGAAGGTGAAACGGGCTACGTGTATCAGGGCGAGTTAGATTTTGAAATCAAACGCTCTGCGGTGGATGAACTGCCAATGCTTCCGACCAAAGTGATGATGAACGTCGGCAACCCAGACCGCGCTTTCGACTTTGCTCAAATTCCAAATGAAGGCGTTGGCCTTGCTCGACTTGAGTTCATTATCAATAAGATGATTGGTATTCACCCGAAAGCGCTGCTTAATTTTGACGCGCAAAGCGATGAACTCAAGGCTGAGATCACTCAACGTATTCGCGGCTACCAAGACCCGATCGACTTTTATGTAAGCAAACTGACTGAAGGGATCGCGACTATTGCTGCGGCCTTTTGGCCAAAACGTGTCATTGTGCGTATGTCGGACTTTAAGTCAAACGAGTACAGCAATCTGGTCGGCGGCCAGGATTACGAACCGCATGAAGAGAACCCAATGCTCGGTTTCCGTGGCGCCTCTCGTTATATTTCGCCTGTATTTGAAGACTGCTTCGAACTCGAAACCCAAGCGATTAAACGCGTTCGCAATGAAATGGGATTGAAAAATGTCGAAATTATGATCCCATTCGTGCGCACACCGAGCGAGGCGGCATCAGTGATTGATCTATTGGCTAAGTTCGACCTTCGCCGTGGCGTTCAAGGGCTCAAGGTCATTATGATGTGTGAGCTGCCATCCAATGCCGTGTTGGCCGACGAATTCCTCAAGTACTTTGATGGTTTCTCTATTGGCTCAAACGATATGACTCAACTCACTCTCGGCCTCGACCGAGACTCTGGTGACGTGGCCCACCTATTTGACGAACGTAATCCAGCCGTTAAGGCGATGCTCAAAATGGCGATTGATGCAGCGACTAAAGCTGGTAAATACGTGGGTATTTGTGGTCAAGGCCCATCAGATCACGAAGATCTCGCCGAATGGCTAATGGAGCAAGGCATCAGTTCTGTGTCACTCAACCCTGATACGGTGATCGACACTTGGCTGCAGCTTGGTCAAGTGGGTAAGTAACCCGCACAAAAAAAGGCTTCCTGTTGGAAGCCTTTTTAATGCTTGCTCTAGACTGGCTTAAAACTTGTAACCGCCGCCAATCATGAATACCCAAGGATCAATGTCAACCTTAGTTGAATACTCTTGCCCGCCAGCTGTGTACTTTGCAGTCGTATCGATGTCTGCATACCATACCGAAGCATTGATAAACCAATCTTCATTAACCATGTAGTCCAGGCCCACGTTCGCGGCAAGCCCCCATGAATCGTCGAGAGATAAGTTACTTAAGCCGTTGGACGTCGCGGTACTATTTAGATCCTCATCAAAGAAAACCGTGTAGTTGATACCCGCACCAATATATGGACGCAAGTCACTAGCTGACTCACCGAAATAGTACTGAACCATAAAGGTTGGTGGTAAATGCTTCGTTTCAGCGATATCGCCTAAGCCACCATAGTTGGTCGAGATTTCATGTTTAAATGGTGTTGCCGCTAGTACTTCAAAGCTGACGTTATCAGTTAGCATGTAGCCAACTGTTAACCCAAGCTGGATGTTAGAATCGAGCGAAAACTTTGAACCTGGACTGTCCAAAACATCACCACTGCTTTCGTTGGGTACCACCGCTGCTAAGCCACCACGTACAATAAACTCCCCTTCTTGATGCGCAAAAGCATTGGCTGAAGCTAGAGTGGTAAGAACGGTTAGGCTTAAAAGTGTTTTTTTCATTTTGATTTCCTTTTGTAGGGTTTTGTTTTATTGATTGAAGGAATCATTGTAATTTGCGCCGCAAAGTAGCACATAAAAACCATACAAACTTGAGGGAAATCAATTTGTGAAATTTATTGACTATTCGGTTACTTTTTCATCGCAATGATCACTAAAAACTGCAACATTGATGACATTTATGTAGTGCAACTTATACGTTCATCACGAACAAAAAAAGCTCCCGGAGGAGCTTTTATTAACTGGTGGTTTGAGACTTGCTCTGTTGCGCAACTTCTATTTCTCGTTGCTTCAACATCTTGTCCATTTCATCACGTTTGGTTCTAAACGCCGCCATCTGCTGTTTCGGCACCGAGTTTGCCATCGGAATGTTGGCCTTCATTGCGTTCACCGGACGACCACGATCGATCAGCTCATAGTGAATATGAGGTCCAGTAACTCGGCCGGTTGCCCCCGAAAGTCCGATTCGTTGCCCACGCGACACCTTTTGCCCTTTGCGGACCAAGATTTTGCTTAAGTGCAAGTAACGAGTTTTGTAGCGACTGCCGTGTTGAATCACAACGTAGTTACCTGCGTATGGGTGTTTACGTGTCATGACCACTACCCCATCACCGGTTGACACTATCGGTGTCCCTGTTGGCGTTGCCCAATCCGTCCCGTTATGCGGTGCGACTCGCCCTGTTACAGGATGCTTCCGATTTGGGTTAAAGTGCGAACTAAGGCGATACCCACTGTTAACCGGTTTGCGTTGGAATGCACGTTGCAGGCTGTCACCTTTCGCATCGTAGTACTGACCATCGCTATGCAAATACGCTGACAACACTCGACCACGATTATAAATCTTGACCGCTTGAATTTCTCGATTACCTGTTAACTGCTCACCCACAAATTGGCGCGACTGAACAACTTCAAAACGGTCACCTGCTCGCAAGTCACGTGAAAAATTAATCTTATCCTTGAGCAGGCTAACCACCTGTTCAATCTCGCTTTTACCAAGTCCGAGGGCATTCACTGACTGCGAAAAACTCCCGTTAATCGCACCGACCATAGCAAAAGATTTCCACACACCCGGTATTTTGACATCACTAAACTCGTAATTGCCGTCATCCATGCGTGTATAAACCGCTCGCTCAACCAAACTGAACTCAAGCTCCATTTTCGCCAAAGCTTGTGTTTCTTCATCTCGCCAAAAACGCAGCGTATTTCCCGGCTTCAAGGTATCCAACGCAAGAAAGTTAAGATCCGTTTCCATGATTTTCATCAGCTCGCTGTAACCAAAGCCCAACTGTTGAAAAATACTACTGAGGTTATCGCCAGCTTGAATGACATACTCATAGTTCGGTACATCCGTAACCACGTCGTTGTCATGTAGGATGTCGTACACTAGGTTCGACTCAGGGAGAGACAGATCAATGGTGCGTTGATTTCGGCCGTTCTCTGGTAACGAGAGGGCCACCGCAGCAAGCATAGGTAAGCTCAGCACCATCATTTTCTTTGGCCGCGATAGGGCTTGGAAGCGAGACTTCAAACTTCTAGACTGCACAATTTGACCCAATAATTGAAATAACCAAAGGCCTAAGGGTACGAATTTCTCTGTACGTTGTCACCTGACAACGGTCAAATTTACATTAAAAAAGGCGCAAAACGCGCCTTTATTGACAGGATTTAACCATAACGGTCAAAACAATAACTATCACTGATAGGTTGACACCATAGCGTTGTCTTCACCAAAGCCATTCGGACGGTATTGGTCTGCCTGAGGATCATTTACCCACTTTTCTTTATCAACCAAGTACCGAAACTCGAAGTACTGATCTTTGGGCAAACGAGTCTTAAACTTGTAACTTTTTGATTTGGCAACTCGTTTCATCTCCGTTGGCTGCCAATCGAGAAAGTCAGCCACTATTGCCACTGATTGATTCACCTGCTCAGCATCAAGTTCAAAGGTCACTTCGACCTCATCTTTAGTTTTGAAAAAACGTTTATTGATCATCTTTAACTCCATTCGCGACAATTAAGGTCCATCTCATAACTCGTTAGGTTAAATAATAAGCAATCCATCACACATACTCAATACTGCGGGCCAAGTGCATAACTATTGCTTTGCCAAACTATCTTGTTCGGTCAACTTGAACAGTATAGTGGTTATTTGGCGCGGTTCCTCTGCCATAGATTGATGGGCTTCACGTTCTTGAATGGTGACCTTCACCAAATTTCCTTCCAGCTCAATGCCTTCGATACTAATACGATCCCCGAGAAACTCGGCACTGCGGCTCATCATACGTTGCCGAAAGCTGTCGTATTGGCTCAGTGCGAGATAACTAAAGCGCCCGGAGCCTTGGTTGCTAACCACTATCGGATGGAGATATAGGTCGTCAGCGACTTGAGTGAGATGCTGGGTATCTATCACTAACTCACCACGTTCGGCTCCTTCTTGGTAACTCCCTCGATATACCCCTAATTCAACTTGGTCACTGACAAAAGTAAACGCTTCACTCTCGGGCACTTTGACCGTCCAAGGATGAACGGTTTCTCGGCCAAACACCTCACGCATCACTGAATCAACGCGTGGTGTCTGATTGGGAAACTTGGCTATTATTTCTTCATCGGATAAGCTAAATCGGTAGATACCCGCAATTGTGACAACCACGAGCAGTAGAATCGGAATGAGTAAAATCAGTGGAATGGGTAACAAACGTTTTTTCATCTGAACTTTGTTTTCTTGAGCAAGGATACGTTAGTTGAGTATGTTAGAGGCTAACTTAAGGAGATACAATGGCACAGCAGCAGAGAGTAAGAATGGCCGATTGCAGTTGCGGCCAAGTCAATTTAGTCTGTCGAGGCGAGCCGATTCGCACTGCAGTCTGTCACTGTTTCGAGTGTCAGAAACGAACCGGCAGTGTGTTCGGCGTGCAAGCTCGTTTTCTTAAACAACACGTTTCCTACAGCGGCGAAATGGTCGATTACACTCGCTTAAGTGACTCGGGAAATTGTGTCACCTACTCATTTTGTCCCCGCTGTAGCACCACTATGTTACTGCGGCTGCAAGCGGCACCAGATTCAATCGTTGTCCCTGTTGGCGTGTTTAACGAAAAAGCGTTTCCTTCTCCGGGTATCTCTGTTTACGAACAACGTAAAAGTGGTTGGGTCAAGTTTGATTGTCAGCTTGAGCAGTACCCTTAATCTAATACGTGGTTTTTGACCGCTTACCCTATTCGTTGACGCTAAGGAGGACTATAATTGCGCCCCTCAGTTATAGGAGCGCATTGTGATTTCTAAACTTCCACGCTGGGTAGAGTACGGAGCTTTTCTACTCGCCCTACTTGCCGGCATTGTCAACGCTATTGGACTGCTGGGCTTTCAGCATCAGGCCGTATCACACCTTTCAGGTACAGTGACCTTATTAGGCACCTCAATTGCTGAGTTTAACCAACAAACGACTCATCTCTTTCTGATAGTGGTCAGTTTCTTGTTTGGAGCGACGCTGAGCGGCACCTTTATCGAAGGGACTGCGCTTAAACTCGGTCGTCGCTATGGCGTGGCTTTGTGCGCAGAAAGTGTGTTGCTCGCCACGGCTTACTCTCTCCTCAAAGAGGACTTCCAAAGCGGACAATATTTTGCTTCCGCAGCTTGCGGTCTGCAAAACGCCATGCTCACGACATTCAGCGGCGCCATTGTCCGTACCACTCATATGACAGGAATCATTACCGATCTCGGCATTATGATTGGCGCCAAACTGAGGGGAGAAAGCTTCGACTATCGTAAAGCGAAGCTGTTTTTGTTCATCTTCAGTGGTTTTTTAATTGGCGGAATGGTTGGCGCCAACCTTTATGCTCATTACGCCATCAGCGCGCTACTTGCTCCCGTCGGGTTAGCATTGGCGCTGGCGATAACCTACTGGTTGTTCATCGCCAACCGACAGACTCATCACTAATTAACACACCTTACTTGAAACACAAATTCAAACAATTTAACATTTGCGATACATTAAACTAAGTATGACCAAATATTCAACGTATTATCATGAATATTTAGCGATATTTATTGAATAGTATTGCAAGCAAAGTCAAAAGCGATTACTCTTGCGCCAGTTTGATAAAATATGGATGTTTAGTGAATAACTATGCCACACGGAGTGGCTGAGATATTAACTAGTTGTAACTCGAGAAGTATATGCAAAATAGCGCTCAATCTATAGAACAAACCAAAGGCAGCAAAGGCACTTTTTGGATGTTCCTAATCCCATCATTGATCGGCTTGTTCCTCTTTATGGCACCGATCAGCTATCAAGGCGATATCACCATACCTGTCGCGGTACTGGCGAAATCTATTCAAGCACTGTTTGGTGATTTCCTGGTCAATATTATTACCGCAGTCATCGCCTTTATGGCGGTTGCATCCGCGCTATGCCGTATTAAAACGCCTGCTTTTATCAGTAAAAATGCGTTTCTTAATGGCCTATTTAACCCAAGCCCATTATGGCTTGCGGTGCGATTGATCGGTGGCGCTGCGGTTATCATGACATTCTACCAACTGGGTCCTAAAGCCATTTGGGAAGAAAACACTGGTGGGCTCGTTTTAGAAGGACTGCTACCCACCCTTTTCTCAGTGTTCATTTTTGCAGGCCTACTCCTTCCTCTACTACTAAATTTTGGCCTTCTAGAACTGTTTGGTACTTTACTAAGTAAGGTCATGCGTCCACTGTTTAACTTACCAGGCCGCAGTGCTATCGACTGTATGGCTTCATGGCTCGGTGATGGCTCTGTGGGTATTTTGCTGACCAGTAAACAGTACGAAGAGAAGTTCTACACCCAACGTGAAGCTGCCGTCGTCGGTACAACTTTCTCTGCCGTTTCGATCACTTTTAGTTTGGTAGTGATTGCTCAAGTTGAGTTGGAGCATCTGTTCCTACCTTTTTACGGCGCAATCTGCCTAGCGGGTTTCGTTGCCGCGATCATTATCCCTCGCCTGCCGCCTTTGAGCCTAAAGCGCGACACTTTTATCGACGGCACTAAGCCTGATAACGACGCTGACGCTATCCCGGATGGGCATACAAGCTTCTCTTGGGGCATGCACTTAGCGCTGAACAAAGCCGCTCAAGTCAAGTCGATTCGCAGTGTGTTCTCTGAAGGCATACGCAACGCAATCGATATGGTGTTTGGTGTTTTGCCTGTGGTGATGGGCTTAGGAACCATCGCACTGGTCATTGCCGAGTACACATCGGTATTTAGTCTTCTTGGCCAACCATTCATTCCGTTTTTGGAGCTACTTGGCGTGCCTGAAGCCGTCGCGGCGTCTGAAACTATTGTGGTCGGCTTCGCAGACATGTTCATTCCGGCAATTCTGGCCGCCTCTATCGACAACGAAATGACGCGTTTCGTGATAGCGGCGATGTCTGTCACTCAGTTAATCTACATGTCGGAAGTGGGGGCACTGCTATTGGGCAGTCGAATTCCCGTCAATCTGATTGAGCTATTCACGATTTTTATTCTGCGTACCTTGATTACTTTGCCAGTGATCGCCGGAGTCGCGCACCTCATTTTTTAATCACTCAAAGCCCCGTAACAACGGGGCTTTTTTGTTTTCTACGCTCTTTTTTGAACTCCACGCGTGTTCGCTCCAACAATATAATCGTTCTCTTTGACCTCAGTTCAACATATACTTATTAACAAAGGTGTTATTAAAGAGGCTTAAGGAGGGACCTGTGAGATTCGCCACTATCTTAGTGATGTTCGTTATCGCTTTTCGAGTCTATAGCCAGGATTTGGTCATTCGGATTGACCAACAACCACCTATCACGCTAACGCATCAAAGCATTGTCGAACAATTTTCTGCCACAGAGTTCACCACTCAATTGCCTTGGTTTGATCGCTCACACCACTTTAGCGGCTTCAAAGTCAGCGAATTACTTGATTACCTCGACATTGATAATGTCAGCGCCGTCTCTTTTATCGCGCTGAATGACTATGGTGCGACTACAATCATAGAAGATGTTCAACGCTATCAACCAATAGTGGCCTATCAGATGGACCACAAAAATATTAGAGTTCGACATAAAGGCCCTTACTGGCTGGTCTTTAATCTGGATAGGTATCCGAGTATTGATAACGCCACCTACCATTCGCAAATGGTATGGCAAATCGATGAAATATTGATACACAAAAGTGAGCAGAGTGAATAAAAGTAGGCACAAACAGCTATTCGTCCTAAAACGCGCTAAGTATCTTCTATTGCTGCTTAGCGGTGCGATGATCTTTGCTAATCTTTACGTAGTGTCTGCGACAAGCGAGCATGTGAAGTCCTTTACTGAACGACAAAGTCAAGCAACATGGTTCCTATTTCAGTTAAATAAAGAGTTTTCTGAGCTCAATGCTATTGTGCCCTACGCGCCTCTTGACCCCACCGTTTATCAAAAAGCGCAACTGAAGTATGAACTGACTTGGAGCCGCTTTGACATTCTACTCACCAGCCAAGAAGCACAGTCCTTTATCAGGCAACCAAGCACCGAGGTGTTTTTCACAGACCTGTTCAATCAATATAAACAACTTGAATCACAGCTTGAGCTTATCAACCAACCTGACTATGCCTCAATGCTAAGTCATGACCTCAATGCTCTCTACTTGAGTATGATTGAGTATGTGAACACGCACTTTAAAGTCCAAAGTCCTAGCTATCTCAACCAACTCGCGCAAGCAAAACAACTCAATGGCATGCTACTCACCACCTTACTGTTGCTGATCCTCGGGGTGTTGTTAGTAACCTATATCTTCCATAAAGAATCGCAAATTCACCGCCAGCAGTCGTTAACCGATACCCTAACCGGTATCGGTAACCGTTTGGCGTTATTTGAAGACCTCTCGGCTCGTATTGACCGCCAAAACCCTTTTAGCTTCTTACTGCTTGACCTCAACAGCTTTAAACCGATTAATGATCGCTACGGACACCAAGCGGGGGACAGAGTATTAAAAACCATTGCCTCTAGGCTGACGACCTTAGACGCTGACAGCTACCGGATTGGTGGAGATGAGTTTGCCATGGTTATCGATGCGGGCAATGAAAACGACTTGCACCAACTCATTGTTCAAATCCATCAACTCGTAGAGAGCGCAGTCACAATAGACTCTGGGATTCGGGCCGCTGTCACGACAAGTATTGGTAAAGCGTGTTATCCACAAGATGCTATCAGCGCCAACGAGTTAATTTTTATCGCTGACAGCAAAATGTACTCACAGAAGCACGCAAAAAAAGCGGATCTCAACGTCAGTTAGAGAATTTGGTGGGTCTGACGTGCGTACTTCTGAATTAGCGGGTTTTGCAGGTCATCACGGTTCTCTGGGCTCCACAACCCTTTTCCAATACCGCGAACAATAAGGTGAATCACCGCCGAGTCAATCGCAGACATGACCGCAACATTAACTGGCTCATTATTGGTATACCCCATCTCAACCTCGAGCAGATCTTTATAGTCGATAAAGCGAAAGGCACCTGCCGTCAGTTCGTGCGAGTAAATCGTCTTGCTCGTCGTCACACTCAGTAAGATCTGACCGCTTGTCACGTTTACGGCTCTCAAATTGACCGTTACCTGATCGGTACGGTACTTACCTGATGAGCCGATGCCCAAATATCGCGCCCCGACTCCACCTGTTTTGATGTTCGAATCGTAGGCGACGATCCCCCCTTCAATCACAACATTGGCAGAACTCAATGCCGCCAAGTCATCACCATGGTTAATCCCTGCCTGGCCTTTTTTTTGCGCCGCACGAATAATTTTTCTCTCTGTTAACAGGTTTTGCAGACCTTCACGCTCTAACGGGATAAACCAATTAGAATCGAGCAATGAGGCGGTCAGTAGTGCGGTTCCTCCTTGCGGCACGGCCGTTGAGAAATTACTGTTTGGTTGTGGCTTATACTGCCCAGTCTGGTCACGAAAGTCGTAAACGGAAACGAGAATCTTGCCTTTCGGCTGAGGCAGTTGTACTAAGTCTTGATAACTTGCCCCTCTCGGCATCAACGTCGGCGCTTGGTCGGCATCTGGAATCGTCATCGAATTTGAACAACCGACTAAACCAACTATCATCAATGCTGCTAGTATTGTTTTCATTGTTTCTCTCGCTCTACTGATCTGGATTCAAACCAGCAACTTTGATTTCAGTGGATTCACCAGACACTTTGTCAACGATTTGAACAACCAAAGACCCGTTATCGTCAACAATATTAAGAAAGAAATCATCGGTTTCGAGCTGACCGGTATTGCCATTCCCTACATCGGCCAATAACTGGCTGATCAAACGTGACTCGAGACTATTGGCAAGTCGCTCAAGCGATGACTCACTCTCGAAACCAGATTCATCTAACGGCGCTTGGTAGTCATTGATGGCATTCGCGACACCAAACAAATGAGAGCTGTTGAGCGCATTTCCGCCAAAGCTAGGATTGATGGGAGTATAAACGAGCTCTGTCGCTAGTGTAGAACAGGTAAATAGGTAGGAAACGGCCGTGCCCACCACAAATCGCTTTAGCTTCATAATCAATCCTTTTAAAACTCGTCTCGTTCCAAGTCGAATGTATCTTGATACGTCACTCGTGCTTTCCAGCGAATCAGATATGACGTCACGGCATTCATGGCTTGTTTAGCTTTATCCTCGGCCTGCTTTCGGCCTGGCGATAATGCAGTGCGATAAATGACCTTATCTCGATGCAGTACGGTAATAATACTGCCTGACAACGCAGTAGGCCGTTCCTTCACCGTTAGGTTTTCCTTTAATGAACCATGGCGTTCATTAAGAAACTGGGCGAAAAAGAAGTAGAAGTCATCACCCAGACGAGTAATCGTTCGATCGATGATAAGGCCATCGACTTCATTTTCGAGAAAGTGCGACTCTTGCCTATGTTCTACTGGCGGTTGTTTTTCGAGAGGACTCTCTCCTGCCACTAATATAGGACAAAGCATATTCGCTAAAATAAACGCAGCTAATTTAAATTCAAATGATTTCATTTCAATGCATTTACTCACTGCTATGTCATTTTAATATTCAGTGTGTAATTTATAGCAAGTAACAATAAAAATAAAATGGCTAATAAAGGTCAAATTAAATAATCTCATTTTTAATACATAAGAAATCTCACAATTCACACATTAAAACAGACACATCCATTAATAAACCCAGAAATTACAAATACATTAAATCATTGAAAATTATGCACTTAAGATATGTAAATAAACTTTAGTTCCATTTCTTTCGTGTAAGTAAATAAACTAATTTGTGTCAAATATGATATCAGGCTAATCCTAAAACAAAATTAAGTCGCTAATTTTTCAGTTTTAAGTTGATTGCGAAACACACGCTTAAATCCATAATTAATCCGAGTTCGGCAATCATTCCAACTCTGCTCGGAGGTTAAGGTGCAAAATCAAATATGGAATAAAATCGGTTTTGTTGTCTTATCTTTCTTTTTAGCGACAACTGTCTATGCAGATCACGATGAGTTCGGCTACTCAGATGAAATGTCGACAGAATTTGGTGAATTTAATACTCAAGGTTCTGTCGTGTATTCAGAACTGGCTGAAATGAATCTGGCGACCAATAACCACGCAGAGGTCGTATTAGACAACGCCTTTGATTCCGAAGTGCTTATTACTCAATACAATCATGGTGGTGCAACCAACAAGGCCAAGGTCGTACAGAGTAACGTAAGTGGAAACAAGGCGGCGATATCTCAATCGGGGGCGGGTAACCTCGCTGTGATTGAGCAATCTGAAGGACAAGATAATTACGCAAAGATTGAGCAAGCTGGGTTTGGCCACAATAGCTATATCAGCCAAAGTGGCAGCAACAACCTGGCCTATTTAAGACAATGTCGTGGCCTCGCTTGCTCCAATACGAGCAAAGGTAGCGATATCAGTATTGTTCAAGAAAACAACGATAACTTTGCATTAATCGTAGACAGAGGAAACTCTCACTACGGTATCACTCAAGACGGCGGCGACGCCATCGTCATCTTTAACAATATGAATCGCGGTATTTATGTTAAGCAGTGATGCCTAACATAAAGGATTAAATCAAAAAAATGGACAAATAAAGGATCTATTCATGAAAAAGCTAGCTATTACAATCTCAGTTATTTTAGCTTCAGGCACCGCCTATGCGGGTAATGAAGCGACAACTCAATTGCAGTACGCTGTCGGTGATACGGTAACGATTGAGCAGCACACATCACACGCCTCGCCAGATAAAGGTAACGACGCGTTTGTCTATATGACTGAGACTCTCAAAAACTCTACCGATGTCTACCAAACAGGTAACAATAACTTAGCCAGAGTGAATGCGACCAATGCTCAACGATCTGAGTTTGACATTCGCCAAATCGGCGATGAAAACAAAGGTCGCATTTTGACCCAAGGAGACTTGAACAAACGCAACGATTTAGACATTGCTCAGTCTGGCGACGTCAACAGAGCAGAGATCTACGTAACATCGAGCAGCTTGAATACTGTTGATGTGAGTCAAAGTGACCGCAATATAGCAGCGGTAGAAGTCAGTGGTTACTCAGACCGCAATACAGTTAATATCGCTCAAACGGAGCACAACGAAGCTGACGTCAACGTCACCGGTTATTCTGACCGTAACAAGGTAAAAATCGGTCAGTCTCGTGAAAACGAAGCTGATGTTAACGTCACTGGTTATTCTGATCGAAACAAAGTCAAAGTCTTGCAAACATATGACAACGACGCGAATGTCACTGTTTCTGCTTTCTCTGATCGCAACTCAGTGAAGGTAGGACAAGACTTCTTCAACGAGGCGAATGTAAGTGTTTACTGGGGCAGTGACGGTAATGAGATCACCATCGATCAACATTTTGACAACGACGCAAACGTAACCGTCAGCGGCTTTAGTGATGGTAATGAGATCGGCATTACGCAAACGGCTTACTACTCAGACACAACAGTAAAATTGTCTCAATCTAGCGATAACAACATTTCGGTATGGCAGAATTCGAATGATTCAGCGATGGTGACAGGTTACGCTTCAAACAACAATGCTGTGACTATCATTCAGAACTAACTCTCATGAAGATGTTCTCTCAATCAAAAGCGGCGCTATTTGGCGCCGCTTTATTATTTTTGTCGGTTGGCTCTTTTAGCCTAGAAGGCATCAATAACCTCCAATTGTCAGACCACGCGCATATGGCGTGTGAAGTGCGCACGGGATCTATTGAACTGGTGATTACGACTCAACAAACTACGCCACAAGGTAGCAAAATAACCATCACGGCGACCAGTTCAATGAGTAGCTCTCTAACCCCAAACTCTCGCTTAGGCCTATCCCTAACAGGCTCAGCGTTTCCTATTCAACTCGCCTTAACTCATGGAACAAACACCTTAATCTATACACTTGACCACCATTGCCGGCTAGAGAGAAAACCAAGCGAACCAATACCATGAACCATAAAAAAGCCCCTCATCAAGAGGGGCAAAGTACCATCGCTTATAGTTATAATTTATCTTACCAGTAAACCGTTTAACCGAAGTCACCATTGACATAACCGCGTGTGCGGTCGTCTTGCGGCTGGCTAAAAATGACTTGGGTATCATTGTGTTCAACCAACTCTCCCATCAGGAAGAAAGCGGTACGGTCGGAGATACGACGCGCCTGCTGCATTGAGTGAGTGACAATGACAATGGTGTAGTTCTTTTTCAGCTCTTCCATTAGCTCTTCAATTTTGTGCGTCGCTATCGGATCAAGCGCTGATGTGGGTTCATCCATGAGGATAACATCGGGTTGCATTGCAATCGTACGTGCGATACATAAGCGCTGCTGCTGTCCACCAGACAAACCGAAGGCATGGGATTTTAGGCGATCTTTCACTTCATCCCACAGCGCTGCGCCACGCAGTGAACTTTCCACTACTTCATCAATGTGCTTTTTATCTTTGATACCTTGTGCGCGCAAGCCATAAGCCACATTTTCGTAAATGCTCATTGGGAATGGGTTGGGTTTCTGGAAAACCATGCCAACTTTGATACGCAAATCAGCAACATCAATATTGCCATAGATGTCGTTACCATCCATGTCTAATCGCCCGGTAATCTTGACCCCTTCAATGAGGTCGTTCATACGGTTTAAACAGCGTAGTAAAGTGGATTTGCCACAACCAGACGGGCCAATCAACGCGGTAACTTGGCGCTCTGGGACTGGCAGATTAATCGATTTCAGCGCCTGGTTCTCGCCGTAAAATAGGTCTAGGTTTTCAATATCAAACTTGTTCATTTTGTTGATCTCTCAAATTCTTTTACATTCTTGCCGTGTGCTGAGTGCGATTAATACGTGGCTTTGTTGAAGCGGCTCGCGATGAGTTTAGTTGTCATGTTGATCAATAAGACCACAACTATCAGCACTGTCGCTGTCCCGTAGGCTTGATTCCACTCTTCGATAGTGAACAGCTCTGTCGTCAGCTTATAAAGGTGAACGGTGAGGGTGCGCCCTGAGTCGAGCAATGAGTCTGGCACTCGAGCCACCATACCTGCCGTCAAAAAGACAGGTGCAGATTCACCAATGACACGACCAATACTTAGAATCACCGAGGTTAAGATACCCGGGGTCGCACTGGGTAGAATTAAACGCCATATCGTGTAGATCTTTGAAGAGCCAAGCGCATAGGAGCCCTCACGATAAGTTTGTGGCACTGCCATTAGTGCCTCTTCTGTGGTGCGAATAATCACAGGTAGAATGAGAATACTCAGCGTTAATGCCCCCGAAAGGATAGAAAAACCGAGCCCAAGAATCGCTACAAAGAAGGTCATACCGAATAAACCAAAAATGATCGATGGGATACCGGCCAGTGATTCGGTACAAAAGCGTATCACTTTGACCAGTCGGCTGCCTACTTTGGCGTACTCTGTGAGGTAAATCGCGGTCATGATCCCAAGTGGCGCGGCAACGGCTATAGACGCGATAACCATGTAGATGGTCGAGACAATCATTGGGAAGATGCCTTTCTCTTCCCCTGTCGCGGTGTAATTGTCCGTCACAAAGTTCCAATCAACGTGTTGCAAACCGTTGGACAAGATGTACCAGATAATCCAGAACAAAAACCCGACGGTGAGCGCCGCTGAAGCCCACACGAACGCATTCAATATGTTGTCTTTGGTCTGGCGAGATTTTTTTAACTTCGCTCTGTTCTGAGCGTTAGCTGTACTGTTCGTTGTCGACATCGTCATTACCTCGCCTTCTCACGGTTCAAGTAAAGCAATACTGCATTTAGAGACATGATAAACACCAAGAGCACCACACCTGTCGCATACAGTGCATTGGCATGGATACCACTCGCATACGACATTTCAATCGCAATATTAGCGGTTAATGTCCGTGCCGAATCCAGGATCCCTTGTGGCATCGCTGGTGCGTTGCCCATGACCATGATGATCGCCATGGTTTCACCCAGCGCACGACCAATACCGAGAATAACCCCTGTCATAATACCGCTACGTGCCGCTGGAACGAGCAATTTAAAGATGGTGTAAACCTTTGAAGCGCCTAACGCGAGTGAGCCCTCTTTATAGGTTCGTGGTACCGCGCGAATCGAGGTTTCAGAAACCGTGATCACGGTCGGTAAGATCATTACCCCCAACACGATAATACCGGCCAAAATGGTATTACCTGCGGGCACATCAAAGATCTGTTGGATAAGAGGAACAATGATAACGAGGCCAAAGAAGCCGTACACTACAGAGGGAATACCAGCCAACAGCTCAACCGCAGGGCGAATCACATCCGCCACTCGCTTTGGCGCTATTTCGGCAATAAAGATCGCCGTAAGCACACCGATTGGCACACCGACGACCACTGCCCCTAAGGTTGAGACAACCGATGCAACGATCATCGTCGCTACGCCATATAACGCTGGCGGTAGCCAATCCTGCCCAAGCACGATGCCTGACACGCCCGCTTCCTGAAACGCAGGAATACTCTCTTTAATAATGAAGTAAGCGATCACTGCTAGGGAAACAATACCGATAGCAGCGCTGGTTAAAAACAGGCCATGAAAGATGCGCTCTTTCCAGTCAATACGTTTTTGGCGGCGTAAACCTGGCTTAGTGTAGGAAGTCGCTTCAGTACTCATAAGCTTTTCACTATTTGCGATGGTCATTTTTAAATCTCACAGTCCGAGAGCTGCCGAAGCAACAACGAATTGGATTGAAAACGCTCAGCCCGAAAAGTTGGGCTGAGCAAATGAAATGAGGTTTGAAGAAATTAGTTAACTGCGATGTAACCTTTTTTCTCAACAAGCTCTTGAGCTTCAGGTGTTAGCATCCAGTCTAGGAACTTCTGAGTTTCAGCAGATGGTTTGCCTTCTTTGTATAGCACTAGGAATGGACGTGCTACCTTGTAAGAACCGTTTTTCACGTTGTCTACAGAAGCCGGTGTACCGTCAATAGCCAGAGCGTTGACTGTGTTGTCAACTGTACCTAGTGAAATGTAGCCAATCGCGTATGGGTTTGACGCTACCATCGTTTTTAGCGCACCGTTACCGTTCGCTACCTGAGCGCGCTGCGAAATGGCAGACACTTTTTTACCTGAGATTTTCTTCTTCAGCTTCATGATGTCTTCGAATGCACCACGAGTACCTGATGCAGTATCACGAGTGATCGCTACGAT
Source organism: Vibrio sp. JPW-9-11-11 (assembly GCF_013369335.1). Taxonomy (GTDB): domain Bacteria; phylum Pseudomonadota; class Gammaproteobacteria; order Enterobacterales; family Vibrionaceae; genus Vibrio. The sequence goes on along the minus strand of NZ_SZQJ01000036.1, from coordinate 555,001 downwards.
TGGTTTGTCTGCGCCACCCACGTCTTTCCAGTTAGTGATATCGCCTTTGTAGATAGCGGTCACTTGCTCAGCCGTTAGACCTGACAATTTGTTGTTTGGGTTAACGACCACTGCGATACCGTCACGTGCAATGACTTCTTCCTTGAGCTCAGGCTCTTTTTCAGACGCTTTCAAGTTGCGTGAAGACATACCCAAGTCAGCGCTACCGTTTTTCGCTGCTTTAACACCAGCAGAAGAGCCTGGGCCCTGAACTTCGATAAATACGTTAGAGTTAGACTTCATGTATGTTTCAGAGAAAACTTCCATCAGTGGAGTTACGCTGCTAGAACCCACTGCAGAGATCGTTTCTTTAGCAGAAACTGAAGTCACTGCCATTGCGCCTAGAAGTGCGATTGCACCGATTACTGTCTTTTTCATCACAATTTCCTTTAGTGGCTGAATTGCCGTTGTGTTTCACTTGAACGCTGACCACTTTAGGACTCAAATATGACAGTTGTGTTTCACTTCGTTGAAGCCTCTATGACAGCGATACTTGCGCTTTAACTCGCGCAATGCTGGCTCAGCAAACTGAGCACCATCTTGTAAAAGCCTGACAAACCTTCCAATTGAACACAAAACAACCTGTTGATTAGAAAGAAAAATCAAGTTGCATAACGTCTGTTCAAATTTTATTTCATCGATTTAATTTCTAGGTTGAAATATAACGATAAGAAATTAGAATCATTCTCATACTAATAACAATAGACTCAATTTATTTATCGAAGAGGATTCTTAATGCGCCAGTTACTTAGTGGCTTATCGATTAAAGTACAGGTCGTGGTGCCCGTACTGTTTACCCTGCTCTTGCTAATAGCAGGCATCAGCTACAGCACCAGCTCGTTAAAGCACGCATTTAAACAGGTGACCGTTTCAACAGAAGCCGTCATCAACCAAAAAGACCAACTAACTAAAATCATCGACAATACATACGCGATGCGCATTAAGGCGATTTATAGTTTGTTTCGCGCAGAGGATGTGGCCCAACTGACCGCGACTCTGCAAGCCAAGCAGCGTGATAACTTAAGGTTGTTAGACTCACTCAACCAAGTTGACGGCTTACAAAAGCAAACCGAACAAATGGAAGTGGCAATTGACAACTACGTCAACTATTCCATCAACACGATGATCCCTCTGCTTACCGTCATTCACGGCCAAGCAGACATCTCTAGTGACATTCAACGCCAATATGACCAAGCCTCTTCTGTCTATCGCGATAAAGGTCGTGCCATGGTTGAGGCTATCGATACCCTGTCACAACAACTCAATAAACTGGCGCTTCAAGAGGTCAGCCACAATGAAGCCATCCACTCAAATGTGATGACCAGTTCAATCGTAGGCCTGATACTGGTGCTCCTCGCAGCTTGTGTCATTAGCTGGTTACTCGCTGGCATTATTGTTAAACCGATCAAACAGCTTCAATATGCCATGACACAACTGGCACAAGGCGACCTGAGCGTCACAGTCGCGGAACAAGGCAATAACGAGATCACCGCACTATCACGTGATTTCAACGTCACCATTGCTCAGCTCAAAGGAACCGTCGACTCTTTGGTACGTATCAGTGTTGACGTTGCGTCCGCTTCTACCGAACTTGCCGCCGTGATGACCCAATCAAGCGCCAACTCAGATCAAGAGAAGAACGAAGTCGAACAGGTCGCTTCCGCCATCAATCAGATGGAAAGCACAGCCAGCGAAGTCACCCAAAACGCAAATCTCGCTGATGCGGCATCGAGCAATGCAAACACAATGGCTAAACAGAGTTTGGCTATCTTCGAGCAAAATATACGTGAAAGCGCCAAGATGGCAGAACAGATGACGCAAGCGGCGAATGTCGTCAACAGCCTAAAAGAGCAGTCAGAGCAGATAGGCAAAGTGATTGAAGTGATTGAGGGGATTTCAGAGCAAACCAACTTACTGGCGCTCAATGCCGCGATTGAAGCTGCTCGTGCCGGTGAAAGTGGACGCGGATTTGCCGTGGTCGCCGACGAAGTTCGTATGCTTGCGGCACGCACTCAAGAGTCGACCAAAGAAATTCAAACCATTATTGAAGAGCTGCAACATCAATCTGGTAGTGCCAATGATAGCATGACGTCTAGTTTGAGCATGCTAGAGCAAAACCAACAACAAGCGACTCAGGTTAGCCAAGCATTGAAAGACATCAGTGACTCGATTTCAGAGCTGACCTCGCTGAATGCACAGGTCGCGGTGGCTTCGGAAGAGCAAGGGCAAGTCACCTCAGACGTGAACCAAAACCTAGGCAACATCTATGAACTCGTCAGTCAAAATGTCACTGGCATTACTCAAGCCGCGGCAGCGAGCCAAGAGCTATCGACACTGGCTGAAAATCAAAAGCAGCAATTAGGCTTTTTTAAAGTTTAAACGCCACCAAAACAAAAAGGGTTGCCGTATGGCAACCCTTTTTATTGTTCGCTATTCGTCGTCACTCTTAGGTGCGACCTTTTTTTTCGGAATAAATACACTGTCTCCCACCGCGATATTTTGGTGGAAGCTCTTATCGCGTTTAACTGGCTTTTTGGCCGCTTTCTTCGCTTGAGGCTTGGTTTTTTTCACCGCTTTACCTTTAGCGCGGAAATCGGGTTTACGGGGTTTAATGCCTTTAAATTTGCCTTTTAAACCTTCGAGTTCAGAGAACTCGAGATCTTGCTGCAAGAAAGTTTCGACACGCTTAAAACTGTCCCAATCTTTTGGCCCCACCAGCGAAACGGCATCACCTTTGTTCCCCGCACGTCCGGTACGGCCCACACGGTGTACGTACTCTTCGCTGTGTTTAGGCATATCGAAGTTAATCACATGAGTGACGTTGGCGATGTCCAAGCCTCGCGATGCAATATCCGTGGTCACCAGAATCTTAAAAACGGCACGTTCAAACTGGCTCATGATGGTGTTGCGCTGGGTTTGGGTTAGGCCCCCACTCAAAGCGATCGCTTTGAGTTTCTTCTCATTAAGTTTCTCTGTAAGACGCTCTGTATCCGCTCGAGTCGCAGTAAAGATGATCACCTGCTTGTACTCGGCTTCGTTCAACACGCGTTCAAGAATCGCTTCTTTGTGGTCAAGGTGATCGCACAAGTAAAACTTCTGAGTAATATCTTTGTGCTCTTCACTGCCGGTGCCAATCGCAATACGTTTCGGGGCATCGAGCATCTCGCTGGCAATCTCATTGACGTCGGTATGATCCAATGTGGCTGAGAACATCAATGTCTGACGACGGCGATGTTTTGCGGCTTTGTGAATTCGACGTAACTCAGGGGCAAAACCGAGATCCAGCATACGATCCGCTTCATCCAGCACTAGGGTTTCTAATCCATCGAGAAACAGAGAACGATGCTCGAGATGGTCGGCAAGACGCCCTGGCGTTGCAACAATAAATTTAGGAAAACGGCGCAACGCCTTAACTTGATCGTTAAAGTTTTCTCCACCAACCACCAAGGTAGCATCGTACGACAAGCCGCCCAGCATTGAGCGCAGTTCGCCGTACACCTGTTTTGCCAACTCTCGAGTAGGTGCCAAGATCAAACCGCGAGGATCTTTAGCAGAAAAGGCTTTGTTTTTTAAAGACTTGTGTAACATAGGTAGAACAAATGCCAGCGTCTTACCTGAACCTGTTTTTGAAGAAGCCAACAGATCTTTACCGGCGATCGCCACAGGAATGGCACGCTGCTGTATCTCTGTTGCTTGCTTAAAATCGTAATGTTTCAAGTTTTTAAGTAAGCGATTGTCTAAGCCTAAATCTTTAAACTGCAAAGTATTCTCCAATTGAACTATGTGTTGTTGGCACGACGTCAAATGGTGCCGAATAAACACGAATATAATGAAAACAGGCTATGATAACTGTATTCAATGAAAGAGGATAGAGATCACAGAAAATAAACTTGCGGGGAAAATCGGCGCTCAAATCGCCCCATAGATAGCCTTGCAATGATTGCTCTCGCCAATGAGACATTGATCAACTAATTCGATAATTGCTTAAAATCTTGGGTTTTTTTGACTTTGTCATGCTTCAGCATGCCTATAATTAGAGCTACACTGATTACGTCACTATAAGATTCAGAAGTTATAGGGCGTTTATTGATACTTATACATGCAAGGAGTTCTCTATGAACAAAATGTTGATCGCAGCTGCAACGTCTTCTGTTCTATTACTAGCCGGTTGTGCTGCTGGTCCAGACCAAGCAACAACAGCAAAAATGGATGAGCTAAGCAATCAAGTAAGCCAACTAAGCCAAGACGTTCAAGCTCTACAATCAGAAGTACGTAAATCGAACGACTCAGCAATGGCAGCTCAAGAAGAAGCAGCACGCGCTAACGAGCGTATCGACAACATTGCTCAGTCTTACACTAAGTAATAAGTCTTCAAAAAAGAGGGTCAGCATGCTGACCCTCTTTTTTTCTATCTAATTAAGCAATGATGAAGCGACGATTTCTACAGGCACACCATTTTGCGCCAGTATGGCCGCACGGGCTTTAACATCAGAGTGGTCAAATTCCTCTAGCCACCAACTCAACTCCATCGGGACTTCGAGATCTTTTTTCACACCATCACTGCGAGTCAACGGCTCATGTGCTTCAAGAAATACACTTCTATCCGGCTCCAGTGCGATTTTAATCGGTTCATTAATCACTCGAACCTTTTCTCCGAGCTCCACTTGGGCAAACAGCCACTCAATGTCTTTGGGCTCCATACGAATACACCCAGAGCTCACGCGTAAACCGATACCAAAATCTTTATTAGTGCCGTGGATAAGATAATCGCCGACGCCATGCGCTAGCCTCAAGGCATACTCACCCAGTGGGTTGTCTGGGCCCGCAGGAACCACTGCCGGTAGTTCAATCCCCTTGGCCAAATACTCTTTGCGAATCGAGACTGGCGGTGTCCAAGTTGGGTTTGGACGCTTTTGGCTGATACGCGTTTCCATCTCAGGGGTGTCTCGACCAATGCGACCAATACCCACAGGAAAAATGTGTACCTTGTTAATTTCAGGTTCAAAGTAGTAAAGACGTAACTCGGCTAAGTTGATCACAATACCCTGACGCTCAACATTGGGTAGAATGATTTGAGTGGGAATGGTCAGTACGTAGTCCTCTTTGGGCAGAAACGGGTCGACCCCTTTATTCGCCGCCATCAACGAGAGGAAGCCAACATCGTACTGTTTGGCAATATTCGCCAGTGTTTCACCCGCTTCAACTTTATGAAACTGGGTTCGACCAACAATACTGCTGCCTTCAATCGGCAAATCATAGGTCGCTGCAAACAGCGGCGAGCTTATCAAACAGCACCATGCGATGAATTTACGCACCATTCCCATTATCCTTGGCTTCTTTGTAGAGAGCTAAGGTTATCTCCCTTTCGGTCTTATGATCAACTATTGGTGCCGGATATGACAGAGCTTTAGCATTGGGGGCTTTCCAAGGTTGGTGAATACACTTTTTCGGCAACTTAGCCAGCTCAGGAATCCAAGTACACACAAAGTGGCCTTCAGGATCAAAGCGCTCCCCTTGCGTCACGGGGTTGAAAATACGAAAGTAAGGCTGACCATCACAACCGGTCGATGCGCACCATTGCCATCCACCATTGTTGGCGGCGTAATCGCCATCCACCAGTTTAGACATAAAGTACGCTTCGCCGATTCGCCAATCTACATGGAGATCTTTAACTAAGAAGCTGGCGACGATCATTCTCAATCTATTGTGCATCCAGCCTGTATTGTTGAGCTGACGCATAGCCGCATCAACGATCGGATAGCCCGTATTACCAGTTTTCCATGCTTCGATAAGAGCTGGATTATTCTTCCAGAGCAAAGCATCGCCCCACGGTGTAAAACTGCGCCCTTTGCTGAGCTTGTCTTCAAAGTAAATCAGATGTTGGTAAAACTCTCGCCAAATCAATTCACTTTGCCAAATCTCACGCCCTCCGGTTAGAGGTAAAGGCTGTTGGTAGGTTAACCTTGCCATGCACTGACGAACCGACAAGGCACCGATGGCCAAGTAAGGCGAAAGCTTGCTGGTACCAGAGATGGATGGAAAGTCCCTTTGCTTATCATAAACTTCGGCACTATTACGCTCAAACTCGCGCAACTGCTCGATAATACTCTCTGTGTCGACCACGTACCCCTCACTGGTTTGGCGAGGATAGTCAAAACGAGACTGCAGCGATAACTCACTGACGGTACTATCGTTCCAAATCGCTGGGTTAGCGACGGGGCGAATCTTTGTCACCCGCCAAGGAGACTGGTACATGGTGGTCAAATAAGCGCGTTTAAACGGTGTAAATACTTTAAAATAGTCACCCTGTTTGTTTTTTACACTGCCTGGTGGCAGTAGGCACTTATCATCAAAAGTGTGCCATTCCACCTCACTTTCTGCGAGCAAGTCGACAAGCTGGCCATCCCGCTGTACTTCGTTCAGCTCGTACTCTTTATTGAAGTAAACACCCGTGACCGAGTGCTCCAGCGCAAGCTTGGCAACGAGCTGCGCTGATTCGGTAAAAGTTTCAACCTGAGTGTAGATAAGCGGAATATTGTGCTGATTAAGATCTTTTTGCAGTTCGAATAAACGGCGGTAGATCAAGTCCGCTTGTATCGGCGCCATGTGATGTTGTTGCCAAGTCCCTGGCGTAGCAACGTAGATCGCGACAACCGGCTCACCACTCGTGCAGGCGTGATACAGAGCGCTGTTGTCCTCAACGCGTAAATCCCTGCGCAACCAAACTAGTTTCATTCTACCCTCTCGTTTTCTATCAGTTCAGAGAGCAGCACCTTACCTGTAAAGCACTCTTGAATACGCTCAACAATCGCCCCTTGTGCGGCGTTCAATGGTCGCGAACTATATAGCGCTAGAGCGTGATAACTGTTTAAGCCGTGATGTTCTATCAGCCCAGATAGGTCGTCTACGCCATCAATGATCACTATGCTCATGCCTAGTTCAGACAACTTCATCGCCCACAATCGTGAGCCAATATCATTGACTGAATCATAGCTGATAAACAAGCAACGTCCTGCTCTGGCGGCTTTGTTCTCTGCCTCGATAATCGAACTCAAACGAGCAAACAAAATAGCGTCCATCATGCCCTTTTGAATCGATCGCAAGCCAAAACGTACCAAAGACAAGGCTTTTTCTGCGGGTTGAAGGAATTGGCTTTCAACCACATCGAGAGGGTACTCCTTTAACACGGTACTGACGATAGAGTCCGCTTTACCTTTATTTAAATCAGCCAGCGCTTGCAGAAATGTTGCCACCTCTTCAAGTTGAAACCTTGTGGTGAGCGTTTCTGCGCCACTGTCGGTATTCGATCCGAGAATCGCTTTAACTTTGCCTATCGGCACACCTTTACTTAGCCAGCTTTGGATCTCACCAATCAACGCGATATGTTGGTCGGTGTATAAACGATGCCCTTTTTCCGTGCGTTGAGGCTGTACCAAGCTGTAGCGCCTTTGCCATGCGCGCAATGTAACGGGTTTAACGCCAGTGATCTCTGAAACTTCTCGAATTGCGTACAGCTTTTTCTCACAATCCATAACGTAAACGCAGCTCCTGTGGATGAGGTTGAAGGAACGCCTGATCAGCCAAATACTCGTCAGGGTGTGTCGATAGATAATGCTTAAGTAGTGTTAACGGTGCCAATAGTGGCAGCAGCCCTTCACGGTATTCATCAATGACTCGACGCAGTTCTTGCTTCTGCTCTTTGTCTAGATGACGCTTGAAATAGCCTTGAATATGCATCAAAACATTGGTGTTGTTCTTGCGGCTTGCACGATGTGACATCGCATTCATCAGGCCCAAACGATAGAGCTGGTAAAACTCATCGATGTCGTAGTCTTTAATATTAGCGACTAAGCTTCCCAACTCCTTGTACGAAGCCGGATGATGTGCCATTAGCGTCAGCTTATAACGCGAATGGAAGGCAACAATTTTGCCACGCGTTGGCTCATCACCCATCGACTGGTAGAAGTCATTCAGCGAGTAAATGCGAGTAATAAAGTTTTCTTTGAGCACTGGGTCATTGAGACGACCGTCCTCTTCTACTGGTAACCAAGGCATCGCCTTCATCAACTCGTTAGTATAAAGGCCGACGCCGATCGCTTCAGAGTTGTTTTTACTGTAAATCTTCACGCGTTCCATGCCACAAGTTGGCGATTTTGCACAGACGATATATCCACACAGCTTCTCCGACTCAAGTTCAGCAACTTTGTTTTTAGAGTAGTGAATCATAGTGTCAGTATGGTCTTTGCTTGGGTCCTTCGTTTCCACCAATGCAATCCGCTCTTGGTCGGAGATTAATCGAATCGTTGGACGTGGCACGGGCATGCCAGCCCCTACTTCCGGGCAGACCGGAACAAACTCAAAGTAGGGCGCGAGCTCTTTGGTCACAAACTTACTGATTTTGTGTCCAGAGTCGAAACGTACCTTCTCACCAAGTACACAAGAGCTGATGCCGATTTTTATTTGCTGGTCCATGACTGGCTCCTTGACATTGCTGTATTATACAACTTCTTATCTTGTATAACTTTTAGCACAACTTTTGATGGGTGTACAAAAAAAATATTTGTACAATTTTGTGTATCAGTTACGACCTTAAAACGATTTTGGTTCACATCACAAAGCAAACGATTTTACGAATCGATTGCCCAATCAGTTCCAACAGATTTAGTTATATACCAACATTCACACTCACTTTCCGCTGGTTTCTGTGACTCACATCTCACGGGAAGAACCTAGATGCCGCTAGTATTGCCTCAACAGATTTTTCAAAATCAACATAATTAGTAATTAGAACCATGAGTTACTAATAAAATTGGAGTATTGACTATGGCAACCCCACATATTAATGCAAACCCAGGTGATTTCGCTGAAACGGTTCTCATGCCAGGCGACCCGCTTCGTGCTAAGTACATTGCTGAAACGTTTCTTGAAGATGTACAGCAAGTTTGTGATGTTCGTAACATGTTTGGCTTCACAGGCACTTACAAAGGCAAAAAAGTATCGGTCATGGGTCACGGTATGGGCATTCCTTCATGCTGTATTTACGTGCACGAGCTGATCGCTGAATACGGCGTAAAAAATGTGATTCGTGTGGGTAGCTGTGGTGCGGTACGCGACGATGTCAACCTAATGGACGTTGTCATCGGCATGGGTGCTTCGACAGATTCGAAAGTCAACCGTATCCGTTTCAATAACCATGACTTCGCAGCGATTGCAGATTACGGCCTACTTGAGGAAGCGGTAAACCAAGCGCGCGCTCAAGAAGTACCGGTTAAAGTTGGTAACGTATTCTCAGCGGACCTTTTCTACACTCCAGAAGCTGACATTTTCGAGAAAATGGAAAAACTAGGCATTCTAGGCGTCGATATGGAAGCTGCAGGCATTTACGGCGTAGCAGCAGACTTAGGCGCAAAAGCGCTCACCATTCTGACCGTTTCAGACCACATTATCCGTGGCGAGAAACTGAGCTCTGAAGAGCGCCAGAAGTCATTCAACGACATGATGAAAGTCGCACTAGAAACAGCGATCAACATCTAATGAGTTCCAACTTGCCACCAGAGATCTTGTGGTGGCCAGAATAATCCCGAGGGGGAGATAGTGACGACTGGCAAACTGCCAAAGGAAGCAGACGGGTTACAGCTCAACTTTTGTAAAACATTGGCGTGTAACAACTTTGGATTGAGTGATGCACATCGTTACGTTGTGCAGCATGCGAACCCTAAACGACCTGCGATGGTTTGTCGGGAGTGCGGTGCTTTCCCCCCCTTACTTAACAACCAAGAGGTGTTAAACGAGTTACATCGTTTACGTCACCTTCACAGTGATGGCCTGCCGGCTTGTCGTAATGACGAGTGTGAGAACTTTGGCCTATCGGTCCACACCCACAAACACCTTTACCACGCTTTTGGCTACAGCGGCGACCGCCAGCGCTATCGCTGTAAAGCCTGCCAGTCAACGTTTGTTGATAAGTGGTCTGGTGCCAACAAAAAACTACAGTTTCAAGAAAACCTCCTTGGTTTGCTCTTTATGGGCTATTCGGTGCGCGAAATATGCCGCAAGCTAGAGATCAATCCAAAGACGTTCTACGACCACCTCGATCACATCGCGAGCCGTTGTCGACGCAAGCTGGCCATGTTTGATGCCCGATGGGTCAACCACGCGGCCAGCTATGAGTTGGCGTCGCATTACATCTCGTTGCAACCAAAAAGTAACAATGGTGTACTTTGGATAGCGACCGGGGAAGCGCACAGTGGTTACATTCTATGCCAGCATGTCAACTATTCCGCTCAAGAAGAACCTACTGGTGAAATTGACCACGACCCCTATAAGTTTCCAGCACGTTTTGTGTCTCGCGACCACTCGTCGGAAGCCAACATGCCGACACCTAGCCCCTCGCCACTGTTGCGCGAGCGTATCGACCAACAGTATCAGACCATACTCGCGCGCGGTAATGTTGAAGATCCTATGGGCAACTTAACCGTGTTCAACTATCCATCGAAAGGCGCGTTGATCCGCCCTCCCTACACCTCCTATGCGCACTTTTTACATGTACTAGATATGTGCCAAAACGACCGTCAGGTTTCTATTTATATGCCACAAGACCCGGTATTGCGTTCGGCGGCACTGAGTGTCTGTTTAGCGCGGATTCAACGTCAAAATGTCGACCTTTTGTACGTTGAAGAAGATGAGGCTTGGCAACCAGACTATGCTATTGAGAAAATTGACATTGTTCATATGGGCTGGTGGCGAGATCGCTGGGCAATCACCACTCATAATAAGGCCGCCAAAGGTATCTGCTATCTTGCTGGGACTAACAGCCAGCCAAAACAATGGCTTAGAACTGCATCTATTCGCCAAACCGCTTTTTATCAGAATCGTTTTGAAACGCTGTTTGAGAGCTTTATCAACGAACCTAGACGTAAACTACGCCCAGGTGGTTTGCTCCCAATGCTAGACATATTTAGGGCCTGGCATAATTTGTGCTATCAGAATAAAGAAGGCAAAACAGCTGCGCAGGTATTAGAGCTGACCCAATCACCTTTGACACTGAGTGAGCTGCTTTCATAATCATTAGTAGTGTGACGAGTGCCGTTAAACCGTACCTGTTTTACGACTTTTTGTAGAGTTGATTCTCGAGCTATTCATATAATGAATACAGAATAGCGAGGCACTAGGCAGTAAAGGACTGATTCATTGGATAAAAGCCAACGACTATTAGAAGTTGAAATAGAGCAAATCAAAGGAAGGATTGAATCCGACCCTGAAAAAGTCTGGACGATCGCCGAGCAGTGTGCGTCGCGTTCTGCACAAATCCTCTATCCCGAAGGCGAAATTCAGTCTCTTGTCATCATGTCTCGTTGTGCTTGGTGTTTGATGGAGTATCGCAAGGGACTCAAATACATCAAAGAGGCCCATAGCAAGCTCAACACCCTCGATACCGATGATCTCTTACCCGAAATCCTGCATATCCATGCGCTTCACTATTGGGGCCAAGCAAAATATTACTCCGCGCAACAATACTGGATCAACGCCCTTGAGCAGTCCGCCCTAGTTGATGAAGAAGAAGTCCAGCTCGAATCTCTTATCGGCTTAGGCAATGTATGGCGCATCACTCATGAGTATGACTTAGCCAGAACTACCCATGAACTCGCGGTCACCGTCGCCAACAGCGCCCGTATTGGTTGGCTGGAAGGCAAAGCGCGTATTTTACTTGCTTGGGACCACTACCTGCTTAAAAACTATGTCGAAATGTTGTCGGTTTTGGATGGAGCTGCCGAAGCACTCAAAGATCATCATGATAAAACCTGGCAAGCCGAAGTATGGGACTTTCGTGGCCTGGCGTTACTGGGATTAGAACGCATCAAAGACGCTGAAGAAGCGACGCAAAAAGCTCACGACTTAGCCATGCGTCACGACTTAGTATGGATGAAAGCCCACTCCTACATTAGCCGAGCGCGAGTAGAGTTGCTGCGTAAACAGCCGGAAAAAGCGGCAGAACTTCTGGTTAAGGCAGAGCAATCAGCGGTCAACTTTGATAATGGCGAGCTACTCTCTCAGATCTGTTTCCAGCAATCTCGTGTTGCTGAAGAGTCGGGCGAGCATAAAATGGCGCTGAAAGCGTTTCGTAAATACCGCAAGCATGCGACCGATATGCTGCGTGAGCAAACCGCGCGCGTGAGCAATGACAAAGCCCGTGCGTCTAAACGCCAACTTGAACAACGTGCGCGCAAATTGATCAATCGTATTCGCGGGCAACACGAATTTGATCCCGACAAACAGCTGAGCCAGATGGTGTCTGAAACCTACTGGTGGGAACAGCTAGTCCTGTTTAAGACCGAACTCAAGCTCTCCAATCACTCTGTGATTATCATCCAGCACCCGGACGCCAATTACATTCAAGTGTGCACAGAGCTGGCGCATTCCATGTGTAACAAACAAGATTTGCTTTCTCGATTAAGTAGCGACCGCTTAGGTATCTTGCTGGCTGAAAAAGGGGATGAAGCCCTCAACGTGTTTCACATCTTAGCGAAAATGATCGAGCTCTACCCTTGGCACCGCAAAGGGCTAACCAGCGATCTACCTAAGGTGGTCTATCACGACATTCTTTCTTTCCCATTCACCCTAGATCAACTCGAAGAAAGCCAGAGACAGGAAGAACAACATGGAAGTATTGCTAAAGAAAATTACTGACTCCGGCCTAGATGCAACTTCAGTCAGCGGTGAAGAAGCATTAATTTTTTGGAATCATGTCCACCAACACGTCGCCACCACAGCGCAGGAAAAAGCGCAGTGTTTGATCATCAGTGCCGAGTTTCGCTCAGAGCTTAAACAGTTACAAACCAGTATTGATGAACTGAATGAGGCGCTCTCCTACTTAACGCTGCCCCAAGACGCAGAGCTGATACTGGAGGTTCGTTATGGCCTTGCCGAACGCTTGGTGGAAAACGGCGACTTTCATGGCGCCCTAAACCAATACATCAAATCTTCAACCATCGCGGTCGATAATGGTTTTATCGATGCTTACGTACTCGCCATTTTAGGCATGGGCAACTTGTGTGACGCCTACGGCGATCACAACCGTGCGCTGCGTTACTACCAGAAAGTAGACAGCATTGATCACGCGATTAGTAGTCGCTCACTGCGGCTCCGTTACAAGCTCCACATGCTAGCCTGTTATATCGAGCTTAATCGCACCACTGCCGCCAACGATTTAATTAAAGAGTGTGAAGAGCTCAGTATCCTAGTCAGTGATAAAGTCCTTTCCGGCCAGATATTACTCTACCAAGCCAAGCTGTATCGCCAAACACAGCAAGTGGATTTAGCCATGCAGTGCTTAAGTAATGTGCAATACACCGCTGGAAACATCCATTCAAACTGGCTGTCTAACATGATTCGGCTTGAGCTCGCCTACTGCTTAAGCGCGAAAAACAAATCTCACATCGCCCGTTGGTTGCTCGAATCGACCAAAAAACGCATTCGCCTCTATGCCTCGCCGGTGCTGAGTCTCAAGCTTTATAACTCGCTCGCCGCGGTGTGTGAAAAAGATAACCACTTTCAAGCGGCGCTAAATTATGAGAAGCAAGCCTACCGCATTGAAAGCGATTTGATGAAAAAGATCCCGATCGGTGAGCTCGGAGCCAGTCAATTGCGCCGTTTGTCGCGCTTCGAACTGCAATTAAAATTGATCTTGTCTGAGCAAGAAAACCGCGAGTTGAAAGAGACCACGGAAAGTCAGAAACATACGGTGGCGCAGCTGCAACAAGATGTTTTTACCGATCCACTTACCAGCTTGCACAACCGTCGATGGTTAGACGTCAAGCTCAAAGACTTGCTGCTGCACGACGTTCCATTCGCCTTAATGGTGGTAGATATTGATCACTTTAAGTCAATCAACGATGAGCTTAGCCATTTGGTCGGCGATAAAGCCATCGTAAATGTGTCTGCAGAGCTTAACGCCTATTTTAAGTTTCGCGGCGCCTCTTGTGTACGCTTCGGTGGTGAAGAGTTTCTGGTGATTTTGGAGCGCGCCAACTTGGAACAAGCCGCGATGCACGCAGAAGCGTATCGAGAACGTATCTTTAACTTTGGTTGGCAAAGCATACTGGGAGAACGAGGGCTCACCGTTAGCATCGGAATTACCTTGCATAGAGAAGGTGAAAATACTCAACGAACCTTTTATCGCGCCGACAAAGCGCTCTATCGAGCCAAAGCTAATGGTCGAAATCAAGTTTGTACCGAGCAATGAATGACTACGCTTAACGAATAAAAAACAGTGATATTCCGACTAGGGCTAATAGCGTACCCAAAAAAGCTCTACGGGTTACACGTTGGCCTTTGACCGCATAAATAGCCAACATAAACAGTGGGCTGGTTGCGATAAGCGTTTGAGCGACCGCTGGATTAGCATACTTGAGGGCAACCTGCTGTAGCCAAAGCGCTAAAAAAGTGCCGACAAAAATCGCGGCCATTAACCAGCCAAAGTTATGACGACCCAAAGTGCATAGATTCTGCCTCATGACAGTAAATGGCTCTCGCTCAAAAAAACCAATCACCATCATCAAAGCCACCACACCTGCAATTAAACGGATCAGGGCGCCAAATAACGGCGCAATGTCACCCGCCACCAGCGCATAGTGAGAAATCACCACACCACTAGCCTGGCAAACACTGGCAAGCAAACCAAAGCTCACCCCCGCCCCACTCACCGCTTGACCATCGTTGTGAAACACAACCATAGAGACCGCTAACGTGGTGACGACCACCCCAATCCAGCTTTGTGCTGGTAATACACTGCCGAGTATCACTAACGCCAACACGCCTGACAAAGGCGGCGCTAATGACTCAAGAAGTAAAGTTTTGTTCGGACCGATACGTTTCAATGAAGCGAAATAAGCGCTGTCCCCTACGGCGATACCGAGCACACCAGAAAAGGCCAGAATAGCGAGATGTTGCCACGAAAGCGTTAACTCACTCGCGGGTGAAAAAGGCAACAGCAGTAGCATCATTACTGAGGCTACCACGCCTTTGACAATATTGAGCTGTAATGCGCTAAAGCGATGGCTAAACTGGCTGTAAAGCCACGTTGCTACTGCCCATACGAACGCAGCACCGACCGCCGCTATCTCTCCTTGATATGGCATCTTATGTCCTAGAATTTACCTAGCAAATGGCTAAAGACTATAGCATCAACGTAACTAATCTACTGTTTTTATTCCTATACTTTAAAATTGAATAAACGTACTCTTTGATGAACTCACGCTTAAAGTAAGGAACCTGCCCATGTTTTTGGACTACTTTGCGCTTGGATTATTGATCTTTGTCGCTCTGGTTATTTTTTACGGCATTATTGTCATCCACGACATCCCGTATGAGATCGCGAAAGAACGAGAACACCCCCATCAAGACGCTATACATTATGCAGGCTGGGTGAGTCTTTTTACTCTGCACGCCTTATGGCCGTTTCTCTGGATCTGGGCGACGTTATGGCGCAAAGAACGCGGCTGGGGATTTCAAAAACTCGAGGAAGAGCAGCATGACATTCACCACCGTGTGGATACCCTTATCGACCAAGTGGCTCAGTTGCAACAAGAAGTGAGTAAACTCAAGCAGCATCAGCACAACACCGACTCGGGCGAATCGTCACTCTCGAATGAGGAGAACAAATAATGGATTTACTACTCATTCTGACTTATACCGCCATTTGTATTGCTATTTTCAAGGTATTCAAAATCCCTTTGAACAAATGGACTGTACCCACCGCCGTCTTGGGTGGCGTCGTCTTGATCGGTACCTTAATCCTACTGATGAATTACAACCATCCGTTCACCCAAATCGGCAATCAGGTTTACTCAACCACACCTATCGTGTCAGGCGTTCGCGGCCGAGTCATCGACGTTCCTGTTGAGCCTAATACACCACTGAAGAAAGGTGATGTGCTGTTTACTATTGACCCCATTCCTTACCAAGCAGAGGTCGCCAAAAAACGCGCTCAAATCAAAGAGGCCAGCCAAGGCGCTCTCGGGCTAGAGTCGTCTTATCAAGAGGCAATCGCGGAAAAAACCAAGGCAATCGCTGAACGTGACAAGGCGAAACGTGAGTTTGACCGTTACCAACGCGGCTACGACAAAGGGGCCTTTACTGAGCAGCAACTCGACACCCGTCGTCAAGCCTATAAAGCTGCAGAATCGACCGTTAATGTCGCAACAGCCAAAGTTGAGCAGGCCCAACTCGCACTAGACTCTGAAATCGGCGGCGAAAACACCACAGTCGCACGCCTGCTCGAAGAGTTACGTCAAGCGGAGTTTGATTTAGAGCAAACCGTAGTACGCGCCCCAACTGAGGGCTTTGCAACCCAGCTGGCACTCAGACCTGGGGTGATGGCGGTCCCGCTGCCATTGGCACCAGCGATGACCTTTGTTCATAGTGAAGAGCTTTACTACACCGCCGCATTTAGACAAAACTCACTCCAACGTCTCAAACCTGGTTACGAGGCTGAGTTCTTGTTCCGAGCTTTACCAGGAAAAGTCTTTAAAGGTGAAGTTGTCGAAGTCATTCCTGCCATTGGTGAGAGTCAGATTCAGGCGCGGGGAGCACTACTTGGCACCGACGCACTACGAACCAACGGTCGCGTACTGGTAAAACTGAAAGTGACTGACGACATGAGCTCGTACCAACTACCGCTCGGCACCGCAGTGGAAGTCGCGGTCTACTCTGATCACTTCACGCATGTATCGGTAATGCGGAAGGTGTTGATACGAATGAAGAGTTGGCAAAACTATCTCTATCTCGACCACTAACCAAGCTCAAAAAGCCTAGACACATGTCTAGGCTTTTTTTCATCCTAATCCAGCCACTACGCAAGGTTTACAAACAGTTCGTCATCACTCATATACTTGTGCTTATTACCCAAGTTACGAACGTGCATAAACATGAAGTCTGGAAAGCCTGGTGCCAAAAGATCGTTCGGTTGCCAGACTACACCGCCAACGAACACGTAACGGCCTTGCTTCTCCTCGCTATGCAATGGATTATTGAGCTCCGTCGACAGTTCAGGCCTTACTCCCTCTACCACACAGACAATCTGCCCTTTAGCGACACCAATCACGCGTTTCACTAAGTTTGCTTTGACGCCACACTTCCATGCCTGACGCGTCGCCATTTCAAATCCGTGCTTTCTCACGCTCTTATGAATATTGACGATGAGATTCATCACTCTCTATCTCTGCTGTTCAAACATTAGCCTAGATTAGGGCTTGACGGCTTCAAATACGACCAACGTATCACTCACTTTTCTCATCAGGTGAAAATCGATGCTAAAAACGCCACGACGAAACTGTGTTGACGTTGAGATAGGTATTGCTTAATCGAATCGTTTGATTCACATTAAGTTAACATTTTTTAGGAATTTCTATGAGCACATCAAGTTTTCTTCGCTTACTCTGTCTTGCGGCCATTTGGGGTGGCTCATTTCTGTTTATGCGTATTGCCGCAAGTACCTTTGGTCCCGCTTACTTAATTGAATTTCGGGTTGGCTTCGCCGCGTTGAGTTTATTACTGGTGGCCTTTTATTTGCGACGCAAACTCGCCTTTAGACAGCATTTTAAGCACTTTATGACGATTGGGCTCTTCAACACGGCGCTGCCATTTTTACTTTTTGCCTACGCAGCACAATCACTCAATGCCTCTACTCTGTCGATTCTCAATTCAACAGCCCCCATCTGGGGAGCACTGATCGCCGCGGTTTGGTATAAAACCCGCATCACCGCTCGAGTCGCGTTGGGGATGATACTGGGTTTATCTGGTGTCGCTACCTTGGTTGGTTTCGATGCCCTGACGATGAAAGGCGAAACTGTATTACCCATAGGTGCCAGCTTGCTTGCTGCATTTTGCTATGGCATTGCAACGAACTACACCAAAGGAGCGCCCAAAATCGCCGCCTTTGATAATGCGCATGGCAACATGTGGGCAGCCACCTTGTTAATCCTTCCACTACTCCCATTTTTACCGATGCGCGCGGAACCCACCCATACTGAAATGCTATCTGTTGTGGCGCTAGGCGTTGTTTGCACAGGAGCGGCTTACTTAATCTATTTTCGTTTAGTCGCCGATGAAGGCGCAACTTCAGCCCTTTCAGTCACTTTTCTCGTCCCGGTTTTTGGTATTTTATGGGGAGCAGTTATCTTGGATGAACCCATAGGGCTCAATACGTTGCTCGGAACCACTCTGGTACTACTCGGTACTATGCTAGTCACAGGATTTTCGCTGTATCGATTATTGGGACGCTCTCGCCCTAATCACACCCAGTCTTCACCCAGTCAATCCTCTTCTTAGTAAAAACGGAGTGATAAAATACTGCTATCATTTCTATATTCTTTGAGTGGCAGCCAGCGAGGGCCACACTCAAATTTGGCAAGGTTCAAAAAAGCTTGAAGAGTGACTTTCGATAGAAACAGGATCAGAATCACAAATACAAAACAAAGATTCACATATCTTGCATATTATTGCGATTTAACACTCATAATTCTGTCGCTTCGACCGATAAATTAACAGATATATTACTAGCCAATCTCAATTAGCCTTCCGGCATAGACGGAATAGGAATCCCAATATGAAAGAAGTTGAATTTCGAACGATAGACCGACTGTTTATCAAAATGTCCATCAATGACAAGATGTGGGTCATTTTTGTACTGTTTTTGATCTCAGTGGCCGCGCTAGCCGGTGGCAGATACGTACATACAATGAGTACGTTCGAGCAAAATACCCTGAATGCGGCACAACAAAGGCTGGAAGGCGCCATTGCGGTCGGTAACTCGGAAAGCCTTTCAGCTTGGAGAGAAATTCAGCCGGTAAGTCGTAAGATGCCCGCCAGCTATGACCAAGGACTGGCGATGGTTTCGGCTATGGCCAAAGATGGAAAAGCCTACCAACTCACCCTCGATAAACGCGCTCAAGCACAGCAAGTTAAATCAGAAGCGATCACCAGCCTCGCGCTCAGCTTTATTTGGGCTCTCCCATTTGCCCTCTTTACCTACTGGGTGGCAACCTTTATCGGCGGCGCACTTTGGGTGCTATACACCACCACAGAACGTATCGGTGAAGGGGATTTAACGTCGCGTCTCGGCTTCCACCCTGGTCGTGACGAGTTTGGCACCATTGGTTGTGCACTCGACAAAGCGATGGATACGCTGACTGAGCTAGTGGTCACGGTAAAAGAAAATGCTACGACACTCAGCCAAACCTCTTCGTCATTTGAGCAAGAGATGAAAACCAGTGAGTCGCAAATCAGCCAACAATACGCTTCGTTAGACTCGGTCGCCACCGCAATGGAAGAGATGACGGCTTCAGCGAAAGAGGTCACCAATATTTCTCAGCAAGCGACGGCGCAAACAGAGAACGATTCACAACATATCGAGCAGAGTTATCAACGCGTGAGATCGGCGATCAGTGAGATCACTAAACTGTCCGATTATATTGCTCAAGCTTCGCAATCCGTAGCAACCCTCACCGAAAACACGACTCAAATTAACGAAGTGATCACGACCATCAACGCGATTTCAGAGCAGACCAACTTATTGGCACTCAACGCGGCTATCGAGGCGGCACGTGCTGGTGAGCAAGGACGTGGATTTGCGGTCGTCGCCGATGAAGTGCGCACTCTAGCCGGACGCACGCAAGCCGCAACAGTCGAGATTCAAGCAATGATAGAAAAGCTTCAATCAGAAACCCACAGCATTGCGTCGATTACTGAACAAACGGTTAGCCAAGCGCAAACCAGTAGCGACTTAGTCGCTGATATCGGCAATGATGTGCAATCCATCTCTGAGTCGGCACGATCGCTGATGGACATGAGTATTCAAATTTCGACATCAGCGGAAGAACAAAGCGCGGTTGCGAACGATATCGCGTCTGAACTCAGCGACATACGTAGCCAGTCAAACACTATACGCAGTGTTGCCGAGCAGTCTTCAATGGGCGTTGCAAACCTCACCAGTGCATCGGTTTCACTGGCGGATATTCTCAAACAATACCGTACTTAAACATCGTAAAGGGCCGTCAGGCCCTTTTTTATTGCCTCTCCAATACCCGCCGCCGTTTCGATCACAAGTTGTTAACAATTTGCGTGCATCCTAGTCCAAACGCATTAGACTAATTACTCCATTACTAGGAGAAAAATCATGGAAGACTTACTAGCCGATTACCCGGTTATCACCGAAATCCCGGTGGCTTGGGGGGAGATGGACGCACTGCAACATGTGAATAACGTAGTCTATTTTCGTTATTTTGAGACTGCTCGCCTTGATTATTTCAAACAGATCGATTTGCTGGTCAACTTACGCGAAAGCCATATTGGCCCAGTACTCGGCCATACAGAGTGTAAGTACATTCGACCGGTTACGTTTCCAGATACCCTACTCATCGGCTCACGTGTCGTTGATCTCCAAGAGGAGCGCTTCACGATGGAGTACCAAATCGTCAGCAAAAGCCAAGGTAAAGTCACCACTCAAGGGCGGGCGACCTGTGTGATGTTTGATTTTAAAAACAATACCAAGGCAGCCCTCCCTGAGAGTATTAGACAAGCGATTGTCAATGCTGAAGAGAAGGCCCAATAAGAGATAGAGAATAGGTGTCACAGTCGTTTTAACTTGGTATATACTGCGCGTCATCGTTAAATCAACCACTTCACGCTGAATATGAACAAAAGTTTACTGACGAATCTCATTGCTCTAGCCTTACTTGCAGGCGGCTATCAAGCCGAAAACCAAATTGCTTTCTATGCAGGTCTGTTTGCTTTTTCTGGTGCTATCACCAACTGGCTGGCTATTCATATGCTGTTCGAGAAAGTACCAGGATTGTACGGGTCTGGCGTCATTCCCGCCCGTTTTGAACAGTTTAAAGCGGCAATCAAAACCTTGATGATGGAGCAATTTTTTACCCAAGCTAACATCGATAAATTTTTGAACAGCGAAATGGCGGGGGGCACGACCCTCAACTTAGAGCCAGTGCTAGAAAAGGTGGACTTTAACCCCACTTTCGACTCGCTGGTCGACGTGATTGCCAACTCTTCATTTGGCGACATGCTCGCCATGTTTGGCGGGACCGAAGCACTCCAACCTCTCAAGCAGCCTTTTGTCGAGAAAATGCAAGAGTCGATTGTCGAGATTAGCCAAAGTGAATCCGTTAAACAGGCACTAAAAGAGCAATTTGAAGCGCCAGCCATGATGGAAGAAATTCAGGTCAATATTGAAAACATCATCGATCAACGCCTGAGCGAGCTGACCCCGAAGTTAGTCAAAGAAATGGTGCAACAGATGATCAAAGAGCATCTCGGTTGGTTGGTTGTCTGGGGCGGCGTCTTTGGTGGCCTGATTGGCGTCCTTTCTTCTTTCGTTGCCTAGTACAGTGGCCATTGTGTCAGGGAAGCGCAGCGGCTTCCCTTTTTTTTGGTCTAGAGCTTGGCAATGAGGTCTGCGTTAACACCAAAGCTGGTTTTATGCTCTTCAATCACCACTTCACTTCGCGTCTGAATAACGCCTGGCAGCGTCCCCAACTTGGCCGACATAAAGTGCTGATATGCCTTCATATCTTTGACTCTGACTTTGATCATGGTATCGAAGTCACCGGAGAGTGAATAACACTCTTCTATTTCCGGCATATCTGCGACCGCTTCGGCAAACTTCTCAAAGATAGAAAAGCTCGTTTGGTCGAGACGAATATGAATGAATACCTGTACATCTAGCCCCAATTTTTCAGGATTAAGCTCGGCATGATAACCCGAAATATAGCCTTCTTTTTCGAGTCGTTTCACTCGGTCTGAACAGGGAGAAGTGGTCAGATTGACCTGTTTGGCGAGCTCAACAATCGGTAGACGCCCTTTAAGATTGAGCGCGCGAAGGATCTCTTTGTCGATACGATCTAAAGTCATGAATAGCCCAAAATGCTAGCCTAGCGTATTGGGCTCTATTCTAGAGGAAAAACGTCAACCGTGGATAGTAGTGGTGAACCACTAAGTTGTGAGCTTAAGCGACTTTTGCATCAGAAAAGGCGTTGCCCACCTGTGTTACTTCCGTTTGGCTATTGCACACGCGACAAAATGCCTGTTTTTCCATTTTGACATAGTGCGCGCCTTGAAAGAGTGTCGAGAAGAAACAGGCCATGCTCTTCATCACCGAATCATGTTGAACTTCGCAGCGTTTCATCACGATTTTATGATCTGTTGTTTTATGACAACAATCGCAGTGCATGTATGGCATGTTCGTCTCTCCTTTTACTCTCGTTATTGATAGTCGACACATTTTGAGAGAGAGAGTTCACTAAGTTCAAACGATAGTTTAGAAAACGTGAGATATGTTCAATAATTGGGCACAAATAACGAGAAAAGCCCCGAAGTTCGGGGCTTAATTAAAGAAATCGAGTCGATCTAGTCGAGTTCGACTAATTGCTTCTTAAAGGTGGCATGCTGAGATTTGACGCTTTGCTCAGGCTCTCCAGTCACGAGGCTCACAACAACAATGCTCACCACAGAGAAGATGATTCCCGGTACAATTTCGTAAACATCGAACCATCCACCAGACAATTGCTTCCAGACCACAATGGTAATACCACCGACCAAAATGCCGACTAAAGCACCGTTACGGTTCATGCGTTCCCAGTAAAGGCTGAGCACGAGAGCTGGGCCAAATGCTGCACCAAATCCAGCCCACGCGTACGATACCAGCCCCAGTACTGAGCTATCTGGTGTCATCGCTAGAACCAGCGCAACGACTGAAATGCCAATCACGGCGATACGACCAACAAGAACGATCTCTTCAGATGTGGCATCTTTCTTAAACACTTGTTTGTAAAAATCTTCGGCAAGCGCTGAAGAAGAAACCAACAGCTGTGAATCGGCCGTACTCATTACCGCCGCAAGAATAGCCGCAAGCAAAATACCAGCAATCACAGGGTGGAACAGTGAGTTCACCAATAGCATGAAGATCTTTTCACCATCGTCGACACTTACACCTGAATTGGTCACGTAAACCAAACCGACTAGGCCAACGAGCATTGCACCCACCATAGATAGCGCCGTCCAGATCACTGCAATGCGACGTGCGGTAGTCAAATCTTTGTTTGAACGAGACGCTTTAAAACGAGCCAAGATGTGCGGCTGACCGAAGTAACCTAAACCCCAGGCAACGAGAGAGATGATCCCAATCGCTGACAGTGGCTCACCTTTCGAGTCTTGCCATAAGGTCAATAGTTCTGGGTTAATGTTCGCAAGATCGCTGCTAAGTTGGCCAAACCCGCCCTCTAATGCCGCAATTGGCACGATCAACAGGGCCGCTGCCATCAATAGACCTTGAACCAGGTCAGTCCAAGAGACGGCTAGGAAACCACCAAATAGAGTGTAAGAAACGACACAAACGGTGCCTATGATTACCGCGGTGGTGTAATCCAAACCGAATACAGTTTCAAACAGTTTGCCGCCTGCTACTAGACCTGAACTGGTATAGAAAAGGAAGAATAAAAGAATGAAGAAAGCAGAGATAACCTGAATCATCTTCGAGTTATCGTTGAAACGGCGTGATAAGAACTCTGGTAAAGTCAGTGCGTCAGTCGTAATACTGTACGTGCGAAGACGTTTTGCGTTGACTAACCAGTTGAGCCATGTTCCGACGAGTAGACCACCCGCTAGCCAAAACGCCTCAATACCCGCTGCGTAGGCGTAGCCCGGTAAGCCAAGTAGTAACCAACCACTCATGTCTGATGCACCTGCAGACAAGGCAGCAGGCCAAGGTCCTAGCGAGCGCCCGCCAAGAAAGTAATCGCTTGAACTTTTCGTTCGTTGATAGGCGTACACGCCGATTGCGAGCATCATGATCAGATACGCAATAAACGTGGTCGTAATAGCAAAGCTATTTTCCATGTGATTTGTCCTCTCTAATAATATCGCCTTCCATGATTGCCCTCTCAACCAGAGGGCAGGTCAAAGAAGAGTTAGTGGGTTTCGTTACCAAGTTCTAGCAAGGTCGCGTTGCCACCCACTGCTGTTATATTTATTGTTCGGGTTCGCTCTGTGATAAAACGGAGCGCTAAGTGAGGATCGTGGGCAACAGGAATGTTGACCAGATCCGTTTCAGACGTCAGGCTAACTATCGCGCCAGAACGTTTCGCCAGTAGACGGTTGAGTGTTTGCTCAACCTCACCGTTGCCAACATAACCAATACTGCGTACATCTGACTCCAGCAGCTGATGATAAGCATCCACTGCAACAAACTGTACTAAATGCGTTGGCAACGAAGACTGTAAAAACGCAGTCTCTAGGGCTTGGCTAAGCGCGGTGTCATCACTGCATAAGATGACGGTATTACCCGCGATCAAAGCTGCGGTCATCTGTGCGACCACGGCTTGCTTAGCCGTCGCTTGTGTATCGTGTTGAATGACAAGCGCCACACCGCGCCCTGCGGTGTAGAGTTCGTTGGTTTCTCCAGTGGGTCCAACTAATTGATGCGTTTCCGCCAGCAGGGCTGACGCTTGCTCAATGTGGTAAGACACTACAGAGGCCAACTCAGGCTGAACCTGTTGTAGAGCCTGTTTAAAAGCAAGCAAACACTCACTTTTTGAATCAAAATCGGTCAGATTCCAGTTTTCCCAAGCTGAAAAAGCGTCAGCAAAACGAGTGACTTGATGAACCATAATTATTTCTCCTCGCCTTTGAACTCAGAAAACTGAGTTTGAGTAAAGCGGTACAAGTAATGAGGACCACCCGCTTTCGGGCCAGTGCCTGACAGTCCTTGACCACCAAATGGCTGAACACCAACAACCGCACCCACTTGATCACGGTTGATGTAGCAGTTACCGACTCGGGCGTGTTTTTCAATCCAGCGGTAGGTGGTTTCATTTCGACTATGGATGCCCATCGTCAAGCCAAATCCTGTGTGATTGATTTTTTCAACCACTTGGTGCAGTTCGCTGGCTTTGAAACGTACGATATGCAGGATCGGGCCAAACTGCTCCTCTTTGAGCACTGAGATGTCACCAATTTCAAACGCCGTAGGCGCAACAAAATCACCGTACTCATGCTCTTGTGACAAAGCTAGCTGAGCGACTTTTTTCTCGCTGGCACTCATCTTCTCAATGTGGGCCATGAGTTTATTTTTCGCGTTCGCATCGATAACCGGGCCAACATCGGTCGAGTGTAGATAAGGCTTACCGACACTCAACTCTTGCATCGCACCTTGAATCAAAGCAACGATACGATCGGCGATATCTTCTTGAACATACAACACGCGCAAAGCGCTACAACGCTGACCGGCAGAGGCAAACGCAGAGCGAATCACATCGCGTACAACTTGCTCAGGCAGGGCAGTACTATCGACGATCATCGCATTTTGCCCACCGGTTTCGGCAATGAACGGCACTGGTGCTGCATCACGCTCCGCGAGCGTTTGATTGATACGCTGCGCCGTCGCGGTAGAGCCAGTAAACGCCACGCCAGCAATCGCCGGGTGTGACGTTAACGCTGAACCAATTTCTGCGCCGCGGCCAGTGAGTAACTGAATGGTACCGGCAGGGAAGCCGGCGTCATGCATCAGCTCAACCGCTCGAGCCGCAATCAAACTGGTTTGTTCAGCAGGTTTTGCCACCACCGTATTACCTGCGACTAACGCTGCGGTCACTTGGCCGAGGAAAATTGCCAGCGGGAAATTCCATGGACTGATACACACAAACACGCCACGACCTTGACGAGTCATAGTGCGGCGTTGACCATCGAAACTTTGCAGTGCGAGCTCACCTAAAGCATCGACTTGTTTGGCGTAGTAGCGACAAAAATCGACCGCCTCTCTCACTTCATCAATACTGTCGTGAATCGTTTTACCCGCCTCTTGATGACACAAGGCAACCAACTCAGCTAAATGCTCTTCAAGTAAGTCAGCCAGCGTGTCGAGCTTTTCAGCGCGTTCGGCTTTCGGGCTTGTTTGCCATGCAGGGAATGCGCGCGCCGCACCTTCAATCGCCGCGGAAACATGATCAAGGTTGGCGAAAGCCACCTTACCAACTTCAATACGTCGGTCGAACGGTGCCGTCACGACTTCAACGTTGGTCGATTCCTTGATCATGCTTTCGGCTAGTGCTTCGCCGTTAATCACGGGGCCAGCTTGCCATTGTTGGTTTAGAAAGCTCTCTACTTCATGTTCAAAGGGCTTAGCCTCACTTTCGACATCAACATTCACGCCCAATGAGTTTTTGCGCTCAGGGAAAATATCCGTTGGTAATGGAATGCTGGTATTGTTCAGCGTGTCAAAAGCTAACAACATGTCGACCGGATGCTGTGTTAAGCTCTCGATTGGGCAGCGGGCATCAACTAAGCGGTGAACAAACGAACTGTTAGCTCCATTCTCCAATAGTCGACGCACTAAGTAAGGCAGCAAATCTTTGTGGCTACCCACAGGTGCGTAAATACGAACAGATTGCTTGTAGGCGCTCATGGCGTGGTTGTACAGCGAGTCACCCATGCCATGTAAGCGTTGGAATTCAAATTCTTTATGGCTCGCCATCACGGCGATCGAAGTGACAGTTTGCGCGTTGTGGCTAGCAAATTGCGGGTAGATATTACCGCGAACATGCTCACTGAGAAGGAAACGAGCGCAAGCTAAGTAGGCGACGTCAGTAGCTTCTTTACGAGTGTAAACCGGGTAGTTGGTGTAACCCGCTTGCTGTGACCACTTAATTTCACTATCCCAGTAAGCCCCTTTCACCAAACGTAGTGGAATGAGGTCACCTTGCTCTTTGGCCAACGCATTGAGCCAAACAAGAACAGGAAGTGCTCGCTTCGAATAAGCTTGAATCACAAGGCCGAACTTCCCCCAGCCTTTGACTAAGTCACTGCGATACACCTTTTCAAACAACTTTAAAGAGAGCTCTAGCCGATCCGCTTCTTCCGCGTCAATGGTGATCGCAACATCCAGTTCAACCGCTCGACGCAAAAGTTGTTGCAGCGTGTCGTACAGTTCAGTCAGAACGCGCGCTTCATTGGCCACCTCATATCGCGGGTGCAGCGCAGAAAGCTTAATAGAAACAGAAGGCGCAGGACTGGTATCAAGGCCATAGGTATCGCGCCCAACGGCTTCAATCGCCATCAAATAGTCTTTGAAATATTTATTCGCATCGGCGGTTGTTAACGCCGCTTCACCCAACATATCGTAAGAGTAGGTAAAGCCTTTATCGCGCATGCTTTTGCCATTTTTCTGCGCTTCTGCAATGGTGCGACCCAAGACGAACTGGTGTCCCATCACCTTCATCGCTTGATGCATCGCCTTACGAATAACCGGCTCAGACATTTTGTTGACTAGGCGATTGACCGCGCTCACTGGGCTCTGTGTCTCGCTCTCAGACAAGCCGACCACTTTACCGGTGAGCATCAAGCCCCACGTTGACGCGTTAACAAAAACAGAGTCTGAGCTTTTTAGGTGTGATTTCCAATCGGCAACCGTGAGCTTATCGCGAATTAAAGCGTCCGCCGTCGCGGCATCTGGAATACGCATCAAGGCTTCAGCCAAACACATCAACAAAATACCCTCTTGGGTATCTAGGCTATATTCGAGCAATAGCGCATCGATCATTTGGATCGATTTTTTATCTTCTCGAATCGCTTTAATCAGATCGCTGGTCTTATCGGTAATCTGTTGTTTTTCGGCATCCGTTGGCATCGCCAAAGGCAGCAATTGGTTTAGCCATTGTGACTCATCCACCATGTATAGTGGCGAGATCAATGACCAAAGTTTATCAAGCGGCTGCTCAACAAACTCAGCATTTAACACATCAGTTGCTGTAAACATGCGTTTTCCTCAATCTCAGACCTGAAATCATTTCAGGTTTCCTACAATGGCGAGCAGTGTATTTTGAGCTTGAGAAGATTACTTGTCAAAAACTCCGAGCTTTTTGCTAAAAACTCTGATTTTTAACAAAACAAACACAGAGTCACACTCAAATGAGCAAAATTTTATAGCGAAAGCGTTAGCTTTCTTAACCGAATTGTTTCTTATACTGAGAAGGTGACATACCTTGAAGACGGGTAAATGAGTGGGTAAACGTACTTTGTCCAGAAAAACCGGTGAACTCTGCCACCTGACCCAATGTCAAATGACCCTGTTCAATCAATTGTTTTGCCATATCAATACGCTTACCAAGTACGTATTGATGGGGCGTGATACCCATTTGTTCTTTGAACAGAGAGTGGAACTGGCTTTCACCCAGGAAGACGCTGCCTGCAAGCTGAGTCACTGAAATTTTTTGACTCAGATGCTGCTCGATGTAGCGGTCAATCGCCTCCAAATCGAAGCGAGACTCCTTACGTGACGTTTCGAACGCAGACATATGACGTTGCATGAGCGCGATTACAGTGTCGTTGCAAGCTCGACTAAGCAACAGATCATCGGGGTTCGCTTGCATCTCAGCCACCAGCATTTGGATCAGCTTTTGAATCTGGCCATCGAGTTTGAAATAGGTATCTTTATTGTTCAGTTCGTTAAGGCGCTGAAGCATCAAAGGGTCCCCTTCCTTAGGAAGCGGCATGTTAAGAACCAAAATATCAGAGTGACCCACCACACCACCAAACGCATGATCAGTGCCTGATGTTACAACGCAACCTTGCCCTGGACCGACTAAATTACCGTAGCCACTCACCTCAAACTCAGCCTGACCCTTTAAACCAATCACCACTTGTGTGTAATGATGATCGTGGCATTCCATATAGGATGGGAGAGTGATCAGTTGCGCAGGTCTAGGCGACAATTCTTTGGCAGTCGAAGCGTCACTTTGCGTTTTATTAGCACGAGACATAGCGGCTCACAGAAAATTTTATGGTCTATTTTTTCATGGTATACCAAAAGTGATGCAACTCGAAATTCCTATTGATGAGTTATCAAATAAGTTGCAGCCGCTCAATTCGCTGCCGTTCTGACCAAACTCATTAAGTGGTGAAAAAACCACCAATCAGACTACCGGAAGAATGATCAAGCGCACATAAATTACGGCTCATGTCACTTCTATCCACATTCCCCATTCTCGATCAAAAATCTTTGCTTGCATATTTCTTGAATGCGCCCAAAATGGAGTATGTATTAGATAGGTTTATCTCGAATTATGATAAGCTTAGGTAACGCTCTCTGATAATAGAGCGAGAGAAGTGGAAGAAATAGACCTTTGCAAGGCATCTGAGCAATGGACTGTCAAAAGTTTGTCTTTTTCCTAATGTAAGTGGCATATTTTGTAGATATGCACTGATTTGATTATTTTACATTGGTTGTTTAAACGTTAATTGTTGCAGGGACTTATGATCATACGTCGCATCCCAGCGCTTTTGCTTGCGCTAAGCCCTATTTGGGTTTCGACTTCGATTTTTGCACAAGAAAGTGTACAGGCTGATCCTGTTGCTGAAATCGAAATTAAATTAGAAACTAAAGAAGCTGAAATGGGCACTATGGCTGCAGAGTTTGACTCTGAAGCTGAACGTCTCCAACAACTTCAAAATGAAGAGAGTAAGCTTAAGCGCCAAGAGCAGGAGCTCAACGCTAAGCGAAATCGTGCTAAATCGGCTCTGGACAAACAGTATAACCGTCTTCTCGATGATCCAGAGATTGATTTAGTGTCATTCCAAAAAGCGTATCAAGACGCGTGGGCTGAGGTTAAGGACAACCAGAACGCCATTCTTGAAAACCAGCAGGCCATCACTGAAAGTGAAATGCGTCTCTCACAAATCAAGCAGAAACAAGCGCGACTCAACAGCGAACTCTCCTACTTGCAAGAACAAAAAGTAGAAGCGCGAGTCAAACGTCTTGCGGCAGAGCTTCGTGAGAGTGACGTGCTTGAAACAAGTTACAAAACGACCTGTTCATCGACCATGACTCTGGGTGAGTGTACCAGCCAAGGCCACTACTTAACCAAGCAAAGAGCAGTCAAAACTTTTAAAGCTCAGTTGATGGACCGCTTAACTGAATCTAACATTGCGAAACAAAATGCCAAGGGCGTTCAACTCAATGTTCACGTTCAAGAAAATCAAGTGATCCGCTCTGGCTTCGAAGGCAATAACAGCTATTACACTGAGATGCGCTCGCAGCTTCAAGCGCGCCCAGAAGCGTCAGCTGCTTGTAAACTGCTTGATGTGTCTGCTCGCTACTGTTTAAAGGGTGAGCAAACCACTAGTAACACCAAACAAGACAAAAACTGGGTTAACGTCACTGTACGTTCAGACCAGTACGATGACTCAGTGGTGATCAACGGTATCAACTACGGCAGCACTCCTGTCGAAGTTGTTCTACCTCGTGGTGAGCACCAAGTCACGGTATCTAAAACAGGCTTTGAAACCTATAACCGCGTCATCAGCGTGAATACGAATGACACGGTTTGGGTTAAACTTCGTCCAAGTGGCTAAAGATTGATTTACCAATCTGACTCACAAAGATGAACTAAAGCGCCATTTTGATCCTAAGTTATTCATTGATAACTTAAGACAAAGTGGCGTTTTCGTTTAGAATAAGTCCACTAATTACTATGAGATGTAGAAGAAAGACAATGCGTCCAGGTTTATCCGCCCTTTTGTTAGCATTATCGCCATGTTTAATGTCGTCTCTGGTCTTGGCCAATGACGCTCCTTTGTCATTGGTCCAAATTGACGACCAACTGTTTACTAAACATGACGAATTAAACAGCGCGCGACAAGCAAAAGACGAGCAGCAGGCACTGCTAGATCAAAAACAAGCTGACCTTACCTCACTCGACCAACAGGCCAAAACGCTCGATAAGGCGTTTAACGATGCCAAACAAAAACTCGAGTCTGATTATCAACGTATGATTGATGACCCTAGCATTGACATTGTGGCTTCACAACAAGCCTACCAAGACGCTTGGTCTGCAGTTAAGCAAAACCAAAAAGCACGCTTGGCGGCAGAACAAGCTGTCGAAGAACAACGTGCAGTGGTCACTACGCGACAAGCCGAACTCGACACTATCGAGCAAGCCATTGCAGGACTGGGTGAGAGTAAAGTGCGAGCACGAGTCGAGCAGCTCAAAAGCGAACTCACACAACCTAACTCCATCTCTGTGAGTTTCACCAACCGCTGTCAACCGTCAATGACGCTGTCTCAATGTGATCAACAAACGCGCGAGCTGGCACTACAAAAAGCGGTCAAGCAGTTCCGTGGTGAAATCGCCAATCAAACCAGCGAAAGCACACTGGTAAAACGCAATATCAACGATACCTCACTCAATATTCATGTCCTGCGCCACACGACGAAACAAGCCGGATTCTATGATGGCGTTCGTTATCGAACCATCATGGATGTCGAGTTGGAAGCTCGTCCCAAAGAGACCGTCGCGTGTCAGTTGCTTGAGGTCGATAATCAATACTGTTTTGCGCCCGGCGTAGACAGCAGCAAACCGCTTCCTGTAGACCAAGAAATTGCTTGGGTGACCTTGTCGCTCCGCTCCAACCAATATAACGACAGTGTATTTATTGATGGCGTGTCCTACGGCAGCACCCCTGTCGAAGTGATGCTCCCTACCGGCACGCATAATGTTTTGATTAAGAAAGAGGGATATCAATCATTCAGCCAACAAGTTTCAGTTAAATCTGATACCTCCTTGCGCGCAGTGCTGACTGAAAAAGCAAACCCTCTACGTGAAGGTACCAAGTTCGCTGATGGCATGGCCAATAAAGGCTCAGCACCCGAAGTGATCACTTTATTAGCTGGTAAGTTCTTCGTTGGAGAACAAGGTTCGAGACAAGTTTACCTTGATCATGCTTTCGCAATCGGAGCGACCCCCGTCACCGTCAGCCAGTTTTCTCGCTTTGTCGAACAAACAGGATACCAGACAGACGCTGAGCTAAAGAATACTTGTACCGCCTTGGTAGAGGGCGAAGTCACACCTATCGCCAATAGCAGTTGGCGCGATCCAGGCTTTAAACAGTACCCTAACTCGCCAGTGGTGTGTGTCAGTCAAAACGATGCAAAAGCCTACACTAATTGGCTACGCCAGCAAACTGGCGCCTCCTATCGCTTACCCACTGAAGATGAATGGGAAGTGGCTGCACGTGCTGGTAGCCAAGAGAAATACTGGTGGGGCAACCGTTTTAAACCTGGTGAGGCAAATACCGGTTGGAGTGGCACTCCATGGTCGAATACCAGTACAGCGCCTGTCAGCGCATTTCCACCCAACCGTCTCGGTCTCTACGACAGTATTGGCAACGTTTGGCAATGGACCAGCAGCCCGCGTGGCATCTTAAAGGGAGGCGCGTGGAACTTTTCTCCTGAGATGGCAGCGGCAGACAAACAGTTGTTCTTGTCGCCTTCTGAAGCCGCTAATTACGCAGGTTTCCGAATCGTACGAGACATACACTAACCGCACAGGGGGGATTTCCCCCCTTTTTTATTTAATTCAACAAGATAATATTACCAATGAGCTTGAGCTTAGCCACTTAAGCTTGATATCTATTGATATGTCTATATCTCAGTGGTTTGTACTGAGTACATAGAACCTCTTCTACACGTCGACAAGAACTTATGGTTCTTGTGTTTGCCAGTCATCCAAGGATGCCTGGCATTTTTTATTTAAAATCATACAATTAAGTCGACGGACTAGACATTATCTCCCTCCAATCACGCACACAATTGATTGCGACTATGCTATGATACTCGCCTCGTTTAATAGCCTACCTATGCGCAAGTGAAGCCACAGTATTTATCCCTATTTAGTCAGCTACCCGGATATTGGGGATGCAAAGATCTCAACTCTACCTTTGTCTATGCCAACCAGGCCTACGCCCAACTGATTGGATTTGCCCAACCTGACGACTGTATCGGCCTCACCGACCATCAAATGCCCAGCCCGACCACACGTTGTGCAGCGGATTTTGTCAAACAAGATCGCTATGTGATTGAGCACCAGATCCAGCTCAAGGTACTTGATATTCACCCCTACCCAGATGGGACATGGCGCGCACATATTTTTACCAAAACGCCGTGGTTCAACGACGATGGGCAAGTACAAGGTACGATTTTTTATGGCCAAGAGCTGTCTGATACGGCGATCTTGGAAGTGGGACACTGGATCTGCCGAGCAACCGGTTTGTCCTCAGAGCAGACCATCGCTGCAGATACCCCGGCACGCAGCACACTCACTCACCAATTAACCGAGCGAGAGTCTGAAGCACTGTTTTTACTCTTATACGGAAAAAAGCCACATTACATCGCCAATATCATGAATATCTCAGTCAAAACATTGGAGAGCTACGTCGTGAGGTTAAGAAGGAAATTCGGTGCGCACTCAAAAGCGCAACTGATTGAAATGGCTTTAGAACAAGGGTTTGGGTCACATATACCCAAGACGCTACTGAAAACTCAAATTTCAGTGGCACTCAATAGTGAATACGCCGCATAAGCGGCGTATTGTCGATTCGGTCACGGGGCTAAGCGGTCAATTTGCCAAGCTTGGTCATGCTTGGAAAATAGGAAACGATCGTGCAATCGGTGCTCACCTCCCTGCCAGAACTCAATACTTTCCGGCTTGATTCTATAACCACCCCAAAAGCTAGGAACTGGAATTTCTCCCGCAGCAAACTTCTGCTTCAACTCAAGGAACTTGCCTTCTAATACACCACGAGCCGAGATTCGGCTACTCTGTTTGCTTGCGATGGCTGCCAATTGGCTCGCTTTCGGGCGAGAAGAAAAATACTTGATATTTTCTGCCGCGCTTAATTTTTCTGCAACTCCCGTGATATGCACTTGGCGCTCTAAGGGGTGCCATGGAAAGTGTAGGCTGACTTTAGCGTTGTGCTCTATGTGCTGGGCTTTCCGGCTACCCAAGTTGGTATAAAAGACAAAACCGCGCTGGTCAACATCCTTGAGTAACACAATTCTTTGAAAAGGCTGCCCCGTTTGATCGACGGTCGCTACAGTCATAGCGGTCGGGTCAGTGAGCTTGGCGTCGATGACTTGTTGCAGCCATAAATCAAATTGTGCGACAGGGTCTGCAAGCAAATCTTTTCGGCGCAGTCCGCCTTTACAATACTCGCGGCGAATATCTTCAAGTTCCATCTCTTATCCTCGACGAAATTTTTTCATCGATTGTGCGCTCTAAATACAGAGAACTCAAGCCCAAGCGGCTGACAATAGCTACACTTTATAAAAACCACCTATTGAAATAGCGCCAATCATCATCGGAGAGATAAAACCCATAGCAAATCCTTAACTTTTGCCGCCATGAGTAATAAAATCAATCAAATACCATTATTGAACAAGGATCACCCATGAGTAAGAGCAGTTACAACAAGCTTACTCCTGACGAGTTGGATTATGTCGATGACAAAACCGCTGCGTTACTATTGAATACACCAAACAGCGCCCGAGTGATGCTGTGGGTCATGGTGATCTTTTTTATCCTTGCCGGTTTATGGGCTTCTTGGGCTGAAATAGACAAAGTTACCGTCGGCCAAGGTAAGGTCGTGCCTTCCTCTCAAATTCAAGTGGTGCAAAACCTAGAAGGTGGATTAGTCAAAGAAATATTGGTACGTGAAGGACAAAAAGTAGAAAAAGGTCAGCAATTATTGCTGATTGACGACACCCGCTTTCGCTCAGATTATCGAGAGCGTGAACAACAAGTCGCTAACTTGACCGCGAGCGTACTGCAACTGTCGGCGTCCATTACGAGTGTGATGGTTGAAGAAGACTTTGAAGATGCCAACTGGCAAAACTCAGTACAAATCAACCCGAATAAGCTCGCCTTCCCCCCTGTATTAGTCGAGTCGCAACCCAACTTGGTCGCTCGTCAACGTGCTGAATACCGCCAAGACCTAGACAACCTGCGTAACCAACTCTCGGTACTCGACCAACAAGTGAAGCAAAAGCAGCAAGATCTCGTCGAAATACAAGCGCGGGTAAGAAACTTACGTGAGAGCTACCGTTTTGCCAATAAAGAGCTCGAAATCACTCGTCCATTGGCCGAAGAGGGGGTCGTACCACGCATCGAGTTGCTCAAACTACAGCGTCAAGTGAACGATACTCGTCGCGAGTTGACGTCTAGCGAGCTGAAAGTGCCAGTGCTGCAGTCTGCTATTCGCGAAGCCATGCTCAGTCGTATTGATGCCGCGCAGAAGTTTCGCTCAGAACAACAAGAAAAACTCAATCAAGCACAGGACAAGCTCTCCTCGCTGACCGAGTCAACCGTGGGCCTTGAAGACCGAGTGAACCGAACCGTAGTTACCTCTCCGGTGACAGGCACGGTGAAAACGCTCAATGTCAATACCGTTGGAGGAGTCATTCAACCCGGCATGGACATCGTTGAGATCGTCCCAAGTGAAGATACTCTGTTGGTGGAGGCGAAGATCGCTCCCCAAGATATTGCCTTCTTGCGCCCAGAGCTGCACACCATTGTTAAGTTCAGTGCTTATGACTTCACCAAATATGGGGGGCTCGAAGGCACTTTAGAACATATCAGTGCCGACACGACAACCGACGAGGAAGGCAATAGTTTTTATCTGGTTCGTATTCGAACCAAAGAAACCAGTTTGGACAAAGATAACTCTTTGCCCATTATTCCTGGCATGACCGCGTCGGTTGACATCATTACTGGCAAACGCACTATTTTAGAATACCTGCTCAAGCCAATTTTGAGCGCCCAGAACAATGCCTTGAAGGAGTAGCCATGGTCAGACATATCGTTCACCAGTCAAGGACGCACATTTGAAGGTCACTACGCTAGCCAAGTGGCTGATTGCCTTCACGTTGCTGCTACTCGCCACAACGACCTCGTTTGCTCTTAACACTCAAGAGCAGCGATGGGTTGACGCGGTGAGAACAACCTATGGCTCTCGAGCGGCTCTACGCGTCGAAACCTGGCGTCGAGAAATGTCTCAATACGCTTCGCTATCTGAACGAGATAAGCTCACCAAGGTCAATAATTTTTTCAACCAACTTAACTTTGTTAACGATATCAATTTGTGGGGCAAAAATGACTACTGGGCGACCCCACTGGAGTTTTTGGGCAGCAATGCCGGCGACTGTGAAGACTTTACCATCGCTAAGTATTTTTCTTTATTAGAGCTGGGTGTCTCTGACAGGAAACTGCGCTTGGTATACGTTAAAGCCATCGAGCTTAACCAGTTCCACATGGTATTGGCGTATTACTCCAAGCCCAGCGCAGAACCGATTCTACTGGATAACATTAATCCAGAAATAAAACGCGCTTCAACACGCCGAGACTTATTACCGATTTACAGTTTCAACGGTAAAAACTTGTGGCTTATGAAGTCGAAAAAAGGACAACTTGCAGGAAAGTCTTCAAGGCTGAGCCTATGGAATGACCTGCGTGCACGCGAGAAGGCGTTGCAACTAAACAAACCCATAGTCAATTATGATGAGTAGGCAATATGACGTTATATAAACAACTTGTTGCGGGCATGATTGCGGTTATTATGTTGTTGTTGATTTCAGTGTTCATTATTGAATTCAATACCACCAGGAATAACCTCATTCAACAACAGCAATCCGAGGTCAACAACACCATAAACACCGTGGGTTTGGCTCTCGCCCCCTATTTGGAAGACAAAGATCAGGTCGCCGTTGAGTCCGTAATTAATGCCCTGTTTGATGGCAGTAGTTACTCCATTGTTCGACTGATCTTCTTGGACACCGGGGATGAAATCATCCGCTCGTACCCAGTCAAACCTAGCGACGTGCCCAAGTGGTTTACCGACCTTAACTTGTTTGAACGTATTCACGATCGACGCGTGGTGACCAGCGGTTGGATGCAACTCGCGGAAGTTGAAATCGTCAGTCATACTGGGGACGCCTACACCCAGCTATGGCTCGCTTTTGAACGATTGGTTATCGCATTCTGTATCATCCTACTCATTGGTTTGTTTGCCATTTCTTTCATTCTCAGACGCGCACTTCGTCCGCTGCAATTAATCGTCAACAAGATGGAGCAAGTGGCGCGCAACCAGTTCGGCGATCCACTACCACGGCCAGCGACACAAGATCTCATTTATGTGGTCGATGGTATCAACAGTATGTCAGCCCAACTGGAGAAATCGTTTAAAGCACAAGCCAAAGAAGCCCAACAATTACGAGAACGTGCTTACATTGACCCAGTGTCTCAACTGGGTAACCGTGCCTACTACATGAGTCAGCTGAACTCTTGGCTGGGCGAGGGTGGCATCGGTGGCGTGGCAATTCTTGAAGCCAGCTTTATCCGCGAGTTGTACGACGATAAGGGTTATGAAGCGGGTGATGGTATGGTTCGAGAGCTGGCCGACCATCTTAAAGTATCACTCTCTTCTCCAAACGTAACATTGGCACGTATTTCGACTGAAGAGTTTGGTTTCATTCTACCCAACGTTGATGATTCAGAACTCAAGTTGGTAGCCGAAAGCATCATGACCTACGTGCAAGATATTAACGCAGACCCAACGGGAATGGCTTCGTCAGATGTCTCGTTGGGTGTGGTGTATAATAAAGCCTCCACCAGCTCTACTGAGTTGTTGACCATGCTAGACAACGCCCTAGCGACAGCAAAATCTAACCCTGAATTGAACTACGGCTTTGTGACTGGTGAACACTCAGATAGCCTAATGGGTAAACAGCAGTGGAAACACTTAGTGGAAGAAGCCATCAACAACGATTGGTTCACCTTTCGTTTTCAAGCAGCCAACGACAGTTGGGGAAAAACGTATCATCGAGAAGTGTTTTCTGCGATTGAGCAAGACGGCGAGCGCTACAGTGCCAACCAATATCTGTTTGCCCTAGAACAGCTCAACGCCAGCCATCTGTTTGACGAATACGTTATTGAAGCCATCGTGAAACGCCTTGAAGCGGGTGAGTTTGAGCAGCCTGTGGCGATCAACATCGCCCAAAGCAGTATTTCTCAGCCCAGCTTTATTCGCTGGGTAACGCAACTTCTCAGCAAACATGCTCAAGTTGCCTCACTGCTACACTTTGAGATCCCCGAAAACTGCTTTATCAACTCACCGCACCACACCGCCCTGTTTTGTAATGCGGTGCGCAACGCTGGCGCAGACTTTGGTGTCGATAATTACGGGCGCAACTTCCAATCACTCGACTATATCAACGAGTTCCGCCCTGCGTATGTCAAGCTCGACTATCTCTACACTCATCATTTAGATGATGAAAAGCAAAAGTTCACCCTGACTTCTATTTCGAGAACTGCGCACAACTTGGGCATTAAGACTATCGCATCGCGAGTTGAAACTCAGACTCAGCTTGATTTCCTTGCTGAACACTTTATTGAAGTCTTCCAAGGCTTCATCGTAGATAAATAATCACTAAAAGGTATAGCATGCAGGATCCGCTATTAAATTCTCTTATCTACGTCAGTCGATACTATGGATTAGCCAACTCTCCAGAGGCATTGATCAACGGTTTGCCATTGTCCGATGGCAAACTCACCCCTTTTCTGTTCCCTCGTTCAGCCGAACGAGCGGGACTTGTCGCCAAAGAAAACCGCGCGACATTGAATGAAATTTCACAACTGGTTCTTCCAGTTGTACTGATTTTAAAAAGTGGCGATGCCTGTGTTCTCAATAGTATCAACGCTGACAAGACCGAGGCAGAGATCGTCACCGGCGAGTCCGGTTTAGTGCCAATTTCAATCTCTATTGAGGAGTTAAACCAACTCTATATTGGCCGTTACTTCTTGGTTAAAAAACAGTTTCGCTACGACGAACGGTCTCCAGAAGTCCTAAAAACCCGTGATGGCCACTGGTTCTGGAGCACTATTTGGCAATCAAAGAAGATTTATCGAGACGTACTTATTGCCTCAATTTTGATCAACTTGTTTGCCATCGCCGCCCCTATGTTTACCCGCTTGGTGTACGATAAGGTCGTCCCCAACCTCGCTTTTGAAACCTTGTGGGTATTGGCGAGTGGGATTTTCGTCATCTTCCTTTTCGACCTAACCTTAAAGCTGCTGCGCAGTTACTTTATCGATGTGGCTGGGAAAAAATCTGACATTCTCATTTCGTCCAAACTGTTTAGTAAGGTGATGGGCATTCGCATGGAAGCCCGCCCCGCCTCGGTGGGTGCTTTTGCGCGCCACTTGCAGGAGTTTGAGTCGATTCGTGAGTTCTTTACCTCGGCGACGATTGGTTCACTGATTGATCTTCCGTTTGCCGTCTTGTTTCTGCTACTGATTTGGCTAATGGCCGGCAACTTGGTTTTGGTGCCTATCGCTGGCGTACTGATTTTGGTGATCTATTCACTGCTTATTCAAGGACCACTACGTAAGACCATTGAAGAAGGCTCTCGCTTAGCCTCGCAAAAATACGCCAACCTTATCGAAAGTCTCGCCGGGTTGGAAACCGTAAAACTGTTCGGTGCACAAAGCCAGTTTCAGTTCCGTTGGGAAGAGGCGGTCGCGCATATGTCCAACTGGAACATTAAGAGCCGCCGGATTACCGATGGGATTCAAAACACCGCTGGCTTTGTTCAACAAGCCTCTAACGTGGGTATGATCATTCTCGGGGTCTACCTCATTGCTGAAGGTGAGTTGACTATGGGGGGATTGATTGCGGCCACCATGTTAAGTGGACGTGCTATTGGCCCTATGGTCCAGCTATCACTGCTCTCTACTCGCTACAATCAAGCCAAATCGTCTATGAGCATTATCGAGCAAGTGATGTCGATGCCTGATGAGCAAGAGGAAGGTAAACGCTACATTCATCGTCCAATTGTGCACGGAAAAATTGAGTTAGATAAAGTCACCTTCCACTACCCCGACTCGCCTATCGCTTCGATTCGTGACTTGAGCCTCACGATTAATCCTGGCGAGAAAGTGGCGATTATCGGCCGTATTGGCTCAGGGAAAACAACGCTTGAACGTTTGATTATGGGCCTCTACAAGCCAACCGAAGGCCACGTTCGTATCGATGATACCGATATCGATCAACTACACCATATCGATATTAGACGTAATATCGGCTGTGTTCCGCAAGATAGCCAGCTGTTTTACGGCACCATTCGCGACAACATTACCTTGGGTCGACCACTGGCAGATGATCGTGATGTGATTGATGCAGCCAACCGCGCTGGTGTCACCGTCTTTACTCAGCAAGATCCTGCGGGTCTCGAGCGTCAAGTCGGTGAAGGCGGTTTGCTTCTTTCCGGCGGTCAACGCCAAGCGGTGACCATTGCACGTGCTCTGCTTGGTCGTCCACCGGTGCTGCTACTCGATGAACCCACCAGTGCGATGGATAACCGTTCAGAAATGCACATCAAACAGCAGTTATCGCAGCTGAAATCAACCGAAACCTTAATCTTAATCACCCATAAGACATCAATGCTAGATGTGGTTGACCGCGTGATTGTGATGGAGAAAGGTTGTGTGATTGCCGACGGACCTAAATCGGAAGTGTTGAATAACCTCAAACAAGGTAAGGTACGCGCTGTAAATTAGTATCCAGCGCTCAAACAAGAAAGCCATCTTACTTGCATAAGATGGCTTTTGTTTTTATGAAGAGGGATTAGTTGGTCGCGCAGTCAGCAGCGCCCACTTCCTTCCAGACTCCCCATGGACCAGATTGACTCGGATCGTCACCTTGAGTCCACCACTTCGCTTCCCAGACTTTGTCAGCCCAAGAGACTTGCTGACCTCCGGTATAAACACTCGACGAGTCCCATAGATTGTCACACAGTTCGCCACCCGAAGAGGCTTTCGTCACCACGACTATGGCATCGGCTGAGGCTGTTGCTTGGCCATCACCTACGACGACATTAAAAGCCAGTGATGTGTCTTGGGTATAGTCAGCGGCAACAAAACTAACGGTCGCGCCATCAATAGTCGCGTCAAGTCCTGCTGGAATCGTCCAACTAAACGTGAGTGTGTCTTGGTCAGCATCGCTTGAACCTGAAGCGTCAACCACGACAACATCACCCGCATTCACCTGACTCGGAGCACTGATTGTCGCGACGGGCGCTTGGTTAACCGGTGGTTGATCTTTAGGGTTAACCGTAATGACAACGGTATCTGACGACGTTGCACCATCATTATCGGTGACTGTGAGCTTAAAGCTAAAGCTTTGTGACGCCGTCACCTCTTCAGCGCTAAAACTCGCCTGTGCCGTGTTGGCACCGACTAAGCTTACCGCTTGACCCGAGATCTGGGTCCATTGATAGCTTGTAATCGTACCATCACTGTCTTTTGAACCACTGGCATCCAAGTTGACCGACGCAGGTCCCACGACAATTTGATCGGCACCGGCGTTAGCAACTGGCGCTTTATTTACTGGCGTTCCTGTCCCCCCAGCAAGGCCCTCGTGCATCGCATTCAAAATATCGCCATTGTCAGCGTCAATTTCCCACGAGAATAGACCCGCTAAGCCCAGATCACGCACGTATGCGCCTTTAGCCTTAACTGAGCGGTCATCATCAAACGTGATCAACTGACCTGATGTCGGATTCCATACCCAAGGGGCTTGTGCTTGTTCATCGTAGCCGTATTGGAAACCATTAATGCCCGCGTGATCAGGACCCAGCATAAATGACTTAATACCTTTGTAGTCAATCACACCATCTTCCCAAACACCCTGCGCTGTAGAGCCCTTAAGTTTGCCGTTACCGACACCTGTCATAGGATCGCTTGGGTCAGACAAAGTGCTTGGCAAGACCCCTTCCCAACCCCGTCCATACATTGCGGCACCCAACACCAGTTTGTTCGCTGGAACCCCTTGGGCTAACAATAATTGAATACCATTATCAGAGGTATACGCAGGCCCTTTGTACGGTTCGCCATTTTCATCAACCCCTGTACCGTCACATTGTCCTGGGCGCATAAAGCTACCGCAATACAGTGCAGTTTGATGGCCCAGTACGTTGTTCCAACCACCGTAGAAGTCGTAGGTCATAGCAAAGATATAATCCATGTACTGAACGGCATCGGCATAATCGACGTCTTCAATTTTATCGTGTCCGACGCCAATAGCAGACGTCAGTTCATAAGTACGTCCTGTATCAGCTTCGAGCTCGTCCAGCATGGCACGCAGCTCACGCATCAAAGCAACGTATGCTGGGCCGTCGTTAATTGGATCGCCTTTGTCTGCGGCAGCGCCGCCCCCACCAGGGAACTCCCAGTCAATATCCACGCCGTCATAAAATTTCCACGTCGTGAGGAATCGCTTCACCGAGGCAACAAACGTGTCTCGATTGGCTTTAGTGGTAAAGTCGAAAAACGGATCAGACAGTGTCCAACCACCGATCGATGGGATAATTTTCAAATCGGGATTACGCTGTTTCAATGCCATAAGCATCGCGTAATTGCCTTTGATTGGTGAGCTATACTCATGCCCTGCCTGTGGGAAGCTCTTTTGATACGCCGCCCATGGGTCATGAATCACCACTTCATAATCTGGTACACCCTGACAGGCCGTCATTAAGGCATTGTAGCTATTGCCTCCCACAGATTTGACCGATTCATTTGGGCCACAAATAGGGATAAAACCGTACAGAATATGCGTCAGATTGTCAGCAGGTAGGTTGTCTACCGTATAATCGCGACCATAAATCCCCCACTCGACAAAGTAAGTGCCCACAACCGTGTTCGGATCGGTATTGTATGATTTGTTGTTCGGATCAATGTTCATCGCCAGTGGGGCTAAATGAGCACCATCGGTGTCGGCAACAACAATTTCCGCAGGTGCACTGACACTACAGCCACTGCTATCACACGCTTCAATGGTCATTTGGTAACGACCACCCTGACCGTACTGAAAATTAGCCGTCGTTTGACTGCCTGTTATCGGTCCAGTCGCCACTTCGACACCGTCAAAATAGATCTTATAGGTGTCGCCAGTGGTCCCACTCCACTGATTAAACTTAATACTTATCTCAGCTTGTTGGTGATACTTAACCATCTGGTTGTAGCCAGCCGTGGTTTCCATCGCCAACTCAATCTTAGAAAACTGAAGATTGTTCGAGCCATATACATCAACGCTAGGCGCCGCAGGGGCGGCTAACGCTGTGCCTGATATCGCTAAAGCGATACTCGCTGCACACACAGTAATACGATTCATAACTATTTCTCTCATTCCTTGTACGTTTGCTCCAATCGTCAGAGCTATGTCTGTTCAATCGAAAGTGAAGAACATCCTCTTCAGTATTTAAGAGACTTTATTTTTGATGAAAAAAATAAAAACTAAATTCGAGTGATTGCAGAGAAATATATCGACGTTATCAGTTTGTTACATGACAAGTACGATATTGAGTCAAGATCTAGAAAAATAGCCACCAGCAGAATTTAGCGTGACATTTGAGTGATAAGTCAGTATTTGGAACTGGTTTCACCTTTA
Source organism: Vibrio sp. JPW-9-11-11 (assembly GCF_013369335.1). Taxonomy (GTDB): domain Bacteria; phylum Pseudomonadota; class Gammaproteobacteria; order Enterobacterales; family Vibrionaceae; genus Vibrio. The sequence goes on along the minus strand of NZ_SZQJ01000036.1, from coordinate 511,630 downwards.
TTTACAACACACAAAACTGCCGCACCATTTTATAAGTGCGGCAGGTGTTTCGGTTTCAACACAATTAGTATCGAAATTACTTGGACTTAAAACGCGCCGTGAAATGACGAAGCACCGGCGGCTCATACTCAAAAGTAAGCCCTTTTAGCTCATGAGCTCGCTGTTTAAGAGCGATGATCGCGTCGGCGATATAGTCCATATGATCATTGGTATATACACGCCTTGGGATGGTCAAACGCATCAGTTCTAACTCAGAAGGCTTTTGCTGCCCCGATTCAGGATCGCGACCTAGCAGCAATGAGCCAATCTCAACCGCGCGGATCCCAGCTTCAAGGTATAGCGCATTACACAATACTTGGGCAGGAAACTCATGTGGCGGGATATGAGGCAGGATTTTGGCCGCATCAACAAACACTGCGTGGCCACCTGTCGGGTATTGAATTGGGATCCCTCCCTCACGTAGCCGCTCACCTAAGTACTCTACTTGACTGATTCGATAGTGAAGAAAGTCTTCATCTGCCCCTTCGTATAAACCTCTTGCCAGAGCTTCCATGTCACGTCCGGCCATTCCACCATACGTAACAAACCCTTCCATCGGTACGCAGCGCGTTCTCACCGCCTGGAACAGTTCTTCGTGGTCTCGTATACAGCATAAGCCACCAATATTCACCATCGGATCTTTCTTCGCCGACATTGTCAACATATCGCCGTATTGATACATTTCACGGATGATCTCGAGAATCGACTTATCTTGATATCCCGCTTCACGCTGCTTAATGAAATAGGCGTTTTCACAGTATCGCGCCGAGTCTATCACCACCGGAATATCGTTTTGTACCGCGATCTCATACACGGCACGCATGTTCGCCATCGAGACGGGTTGTCCACCAGAGCTATTACAGGTCACCGTAGTAATGATGGCACAAATGTTCTCAGCCCCGTAGGCGTCAATCGTGGATTGCAACTTGTCTAAGTCAAAATTGCCTTTCCAGTCATATGGCGTAGTGGTATCAAAGGCGTGTTGGTCGACCACATTAATCGCTTTGCCGCCATTTAACTCAATATGTCCTGCGGTGGTGTCGAAGTGATAGTTTGAGATAAAAACGGGCTCTTTTCCTCCGCGCACGGTTTTCATTCGTTCTATCAATGCAGGGAACAGTATTTGCTCAGCTCCACGGCCTTGATGCGCGGGCACGGTTAGCTTGTAGCCGAAAAAGTGCTCTACAGCAGCGCAAAGATTGTAGTAATTGCGACTGCCAGCGTAAGACTCATCCCCCATCATTATGCCCGCCCATTGGTTATCGCTCATTGCTCCGGTACCAGAGTCAGTCAATAGGTCGATATATACATCATCACTTCGCAGCAAAAAGGGGTTAAGGCCCGCTTCTTCAAGGGCGACAACACGGTCGTCGTACGTGGTCATTTTGATCGGCTCGACCATTTTAATACGGAAAGGTTCTGGAATACGTTTCATCGTTAATGTCCTTCAAATACAGGTAAACATGCGCATCGAAAACGGCGCAAACAATAGAGATTTGGATTGGTTTTATCGGGTCGACAGACCCAATGAGACGCGGCGCGTCTTAAGCATTAACGATGGGAGAATTCTTTATTGAGAAGGGACAGGGTGTAATCAATGTTATACCATGGCGACAACACTAAACGGCTGTCTAGCGTAGCGGCGTTGAACATAGCGTTATCCTCCTGATTCATTACACGTGTCGATACTATAGTAGATATCTGATCTTCATTACCGTGAAATGTCACGCAAATTTCGCATTCATCATTCGAGCCGTGTGGACTAAAAATAGCGACACGGCCCGCTCCACAACCTAACCACTGCTACAAGCAAGCAGTGGTTCGATGTTCGCTTGACCAGTTGAAATGCGGTAGCACTCCAATGCATTATCGACTAGGCAAGCAAACAACTCAGCGTCCAACTGACCTTGTTCAACTAGCTCACCAATAATGGTTATCGCTTTATCGAGTGACAACCCTGCACGATAAGGCCTTGATTGTGTCAAGGCTTGAAATACATCCGTAATGGCAATCAATCGACTTGGCTCATCTAAATCTTTTGCCGCTAAACCTAACGGATATCCCGATCCATCTAATCGTTCATGATGATTGGCTGCCCAATGGATGATCTTGCTGTTGGCAAACATACTCTGCAGTACATAACGCGAATCGGTCGCGTGTCGTTTAATACAGGTATACTCTTCGTCGGTCAATTTGCCCGGTTTATGCAAAATGCGACTTGGCGTGTTTAGCTTGCCAATATCATGGATCAGGCCCGCTAGATATAGCATGCGAGTGGTATGTGACGAATAGCCGAGTCGAGTACCCAAAAACTCAGTCAACTGAGCCACGTGCAGCGAGTGCTGATAGGTAAATGAACTCTTCGCGTCGACGATTTTGCCAAATAGTTCCGCCACTTCAATCGATTCATCGAGCCCAATTCTGACCGAAAAAAACGGTAAATACGTAAAGTTATCCGTCAGAGCCTCAATGTAACGTGGCTCCATCGAGAACCAAAAATCATCGCACTTGATCAACTCTAGCATTGCCGCGACTTGCGTGGCTTCAAACATGATGCCTTCATTAGCTTGCAAATCTGCGGCAATATCATCTATACCTCGCTGAGAGAGATTGCCGTAACTGTCTAGGTCGGACTTTGCACGCAAATAATCCAGACGATCTGCAAGAAAAATCAAACTCGCTAACTGTTTGTCTGCGTTGCTGACACTGGTTAACTCAGCGAGATCTCGCCACCAAGTGTGGTGGTACAGAATCGGCGTCGCCATCGAGGAGAGCGGGCGACACGCTCTGAGCAGTTCATACCCTTTAATGCAATGAACGCTGGTATTATGAGGAACCAGCTGGGACAAAAGATCGTTGCGTTCTTTGACTTCAGACACACCACAGTCGTGGATCAGTCCGAGTGCGTAGGCAAACTGGGCTATCTCATCACTCCAATTAAGTTGTTGAGCACAACGGTAAGCGATGTAAGCAACACGGTGGCCGTGATACACCTCATCAATGCCGACAGCATCCAGCGCATACGCAATTTCAAACAGCACACGACGTAAATCGACACTAATTTCTTCCTTGGGAAAAACCATTCTGACGCTTTCTAATTATTGATATTTATTATGCCGTACAGAGTAAACTAAAGTGCTAAACATAAACCATAAGTTATGAAAGGTTATTAACAGAACTGTGACTTATACGACGCAACGCACAAATTACGTGCTAGATATTTAACACCGCTTACATATCAATATGCTAGTCATCACCAGATTAGTTTGCTACGTTGCATCCAATGAGACATGCAAGGAATGGAATATGTTTAAACGGACCCTAGATCAAGATATAGAACTCGCCCTAATACAAGAGTCATTCGCCCCTTATTACAGTCAAATTGTCAGCGAACAAAGTGAGTATTTGGCGCAATGGCTCGCATGGCCCCCACATTGCCAGAGCGAACAAGACTTTCGCTTGTTTGCCCAGCGGATGTTACATGACTATGCCGATGGTAAGTCAATGACTTGCGCCATTTTTTATCGCAATGAGTTGGTTGGAAACTGCAGTTTTAACCGTATCAATTACGACACTCGCTGCGTTGAGATCGGGTATTGGCTAAGCCAGTACTATCAGGGCAAAGGCATCATGACTCGAGTGGTTAAACACCTTATCGACATCGCGTTTAACGAGCTCGACATGGATAAAGTCCAACTCTCCGCAGCGGTGGGCAACCAAGCAAGTCGGCAAGTCGCTGAACGCGCAGGTATGGTGCTTGAGGGCATTGTGACCAACCAAGAAAAAATCGCCGACCGAATTCTTGACCATGCGATTTATGGCCTAAAAAAAGCACAATAAATCTGTTGATTCTGAGCACATTTTTCTTCGCATGTTCAGTCATTTAGCTCGACTTATGCTAGCATTGTTCAAATTTTCAATTCGGAAAGCTCGCTGTGCCTACTTCTATAAAGCTGACTCTGATTGCGATTGCTCTCGGCGCCGGTTTTTTCGCCAACGATGTCATTGATTGGGTCCAAACCGCCAATAGCAAACCGTCGCTAGACCAATACTGCTTGGCTACCACCGAGGGCTGCCAAACCGGCACCACTCTGATCCGGGTAGATCGCGACACTAGCCAACCACTTGTTCCAACTCAAATGGCAGTGACATGGCCCGATGCTCAGAGCGAGAGTTTATTACTCACATTAGAAGGTTACGAAATGGATATGGGCAGAGTGGTGTTCAAACTCGAACAGCACACTCCGGGTCTCTATTTGGGCCAAGTTATTCTCCCTGTTTGCACTTCAGACGCCATGACCTGGTATGGCGAAGTGTCTGATGGGAGCCAATCGGTCAAGACGTTAATAAGGATGGAACGATGAACAAGAAATGGGCAATTGTGCTGGTGATCGCGTTTGCCGTAGGCCTTAGCCTCAATGGTTACCTATCTCATCACTCGGCGGGAAAAAACGCTTCAATCGAGAACGACGAAGTCGTGCTATTTGGCCAAGAAGGCAAACCCGTGGCGCTGTTTGACTCCAACGATGAGCGTATGCGTGTCGTCTATTTTGGCTTTACTCGCTGTCCCGATGTCTGCCCGACGTCACTGGCCATGTTAGCTGGCGCGCTCAATCAAATTGCCCCTGAAATCCAACGTCAGTACCGGCCGATTTTTATTTCTCTCGACCCAGAGCGAGATGCAGCGGCCGACTCGCACCTATACGCCCAATATTTTCATCCGATGATCGAAGGTCTATCAGCGCCGCTTGATGTCACCACACCTCTCGCCCATCGCTACGGAGTGATTTTTAGAAAAACTAAGCTCGACAACTCTCAGTTAGAGTACACACTCGACCACAGCTCTTATTTTTATTTCCTCAAACCAGATGGCACATTAATCACCAAAGTGCCACATACGTTAACGCCCGCCCCCTTGGTCGAAGCGTTTAACACACTGACTTCAAAAGGATAGTGACAATGAAATTGAAAGCCCTATTGCTAACGACGCTCATGCTCAGCCCATTTGCCTATGCAAAAACAGACATTATGACGCATCACGCTTATGCTCGTGCCACACCGCCTAACGCTCCCACCAGTGCCGTGTTCCTAGAGATAATGAACCGAGGTGACAACGACAGATATATCGTTTCTGCGACAACACCCGCAGCAGCGAAAGTCGAGCTACACGACGTTATTAAAGAAGGCGATGTGATGAAAATGCGTCAGATAGAACGCATCCAAGTCCCTGCCAAAGGTAAAGCGGTACTAAAGCCAGGTAGCCTACACATTATGCTATTTGAACTGCAGCAGCCATTTGTAGAAGGCGAGCAGATTGACGTTCAAATAACCTTTGCCGACGGAGAACAGCAAACTTTCAGCGCCCCGATCAAAAAAGTCATGAGTGGGATGAAACATCACTAATTAATCGACAAAGAAGGTGGGCAAACGCTCACCTTCTTTGCTACTATCTGCAACGAAACAAGATCAATTTTTAGGAGGACAAGATGATTGTATTACGTATCCACCCGGCAGAGCAGAGTGACGAGATTTAACCAACCACTTCCTATCTCATCCTTCCTTTTTGCCCGGTGTAAATTCAACCGGGGTCTTTGACCCTAGCTAAACGTTATCTGCAGTTTACTGCAAGCTTGGGGCATCTATGAATACCACAGCAACGACACCCATGTCTCTACCGACACTGGGTTGGAATAATTTACTTCAACAACAACTGACTCTTAACGACTTAACTAACGACGTTGTGCTCGCACGTATCATTGAACACCATCGTAGCGGTTATAAGTTACTGAGTGAAAACGGCGAAATCAGTTTAGCCGCTCATCACGCCTTGCCAGCAATGACCGTTGGTGATTGGGTCGTTCTCAATAGCGAGCACCAGTTTTTACGCTTGCTAGAACGCCAATCGCTGTTTCATCGCAAAGCGGCGGGGAGTCGAGTGCACGATCAATTGATTGCCGCCAATGTATCAACGCTTTTTATCGTCTGTTCACTGAATGACGACTTTAACCTTAGCCGCATTGAGCGTTATCTCGCGATCGCCCACGAAGCCCAAGTTGAGCCCGTGGTGGTGCTAACTAAAGCCGATCTTTGTCAAGATCAAGCGCAAAAACGTGCTCAAGTTCAACAACTAGACGCGATGTTGATGATCGAATGCGTCAACGCCTTAGACAGTGAGCAATGTCAACGTCTCCTGCCTTGGTGTCAGACCGGTAAAACGGTCGCCTTTATGGGCTCTTCGGGTGTCGGCAAATCAACCTTGGTTAACCGCTTACTTGGCAAGTCCGTTCAGCAAACTGGCGATATCCGAGCTGACGATAGTAAAGGACGGCACACCACAACCGGGCGCTCGATGCACTTTATGCCTAGTGGCGCAGTGCTAATCGATACTCCCGGAATGAGAGAGCTGCAATTAGTTGACTGCGCCGATGGCGTCGCAGAGACGTTTGCTGATGTCGAATCGCTCGCCACGCAATGTCGCTTTTCTGACTGTCAGCACCAAAATGAACCAGGCTGCCGAGTTCAGCTCGCCCTTGAATCTGGCGAACTCGATCCGCGGCGTTTAAACAACTACATCAAGCTACTGCGAGAGCAGCAGCGCAATAGTGCAACCCTGGCTCAGCAGCGAGCGTCGTACAAAAAACAGACCAAATACTATAAGAAAGTACAAAACGAAAGTCGTCGTTTCAAACAACTCAATGACGACTGATTTAAAAGGGGTGTCAGCCCCTTTTTTTTACCAAACAACTACAGATTGAAAACATAAAATTCACATAAAATCATCCCAGTTAATTATTCATGCTAATTTTCAATTAAATATAGACACATTATTTCAAGCCGCTAGTATATCGAGCACAGTTCTCGATAACTGATATCACTATAAATCTATAAAACTATTCATTGCAGGGATAACTATGCAACACAACTCACTTATTGCACGCTTTGCGCGCGGTAATTTGGTTTTGCAGATCCTAGCCGGCATCATTCTTGGTGTTGGTCTAGCGACTGTCTCCCCAGATCACGCCCAGAGTGTTGGACTACTTGGAAGCCTGTTCGTTGGTGCGCTAAAAGCCGTAGCACCGATCTTAGTCTTTATTTTGGTGGCCGCGTCTATCGCCAACCAGAAAAAAAACCAGCATACCTATATGCGCCCAATTGTGGTTCTTTACCTTTTCGGTACCTTTACTGCCGCACTGACCGCAGTAGTACTTAGCTTCCTATTCCCGACCACATTGACTTTGGTTTCTGGTGCCGAAGGCGCAACGCCCCCGCAAGGCATCGCAGAAGTTCTCAACACCTTGCTGTTTAAGCTGGTCGACAACCCTGTTAACGCGCTCATGAGTGCCAACTACATCGGTATTCTTGCTTGGGCTGTCGGGTTAGGTTTAGCGCTACACCACGCGTCAGGGACGACAAAAGCCGTGTTTGAAGATTTGAGCCACGGTGTATCGCAAATCGTCCGTTTCATCATTCGCTTAGCGCCGTTTGGTATTTTTGGCCTTGTGGCTTCCACACTGGCGACGACAGGCTTTGATGCACTGGCTGGTTACGCTCAACTGCTGGTAGTGCTACTCAGCTCAATGCTCTTTATCGCTCTAGTGGTTAACCCAATCATTGTGTATGTCAAAACTGGCGAAAACCCATACCCATTGGTACTGCAATGTCTGCGCGAGAGTGGTGTGACCGCCTTTTTCACTCGCTCAAGTGCCGCTAACATTCCGGTCAACATGGCATTGTGTGAAAAGCTAAAGCTTGATGAAGATACCTACTCAGTTTCGATTCCACTCGGCGCAACCATCAATATGGCGGGTGCCGCGATCACGATTACGACTCTGACACTCGCCGCGGTTCACACCATGGGTATCGAAGTGGATTTACTGACAGCTCTGCTACTCAGCATTGTTGCGGCGGTTTCGGCTTGTGGCGCTTCTGGGGTTGCAGGTGGTTCGCTACTATTAATTCCACTCGCGTGTGGTCTATTTGGTATTCCTAATGAGATTGCAATGCAAGTGGTAGCGGTCGGCTTTATTATTGGTGTCGTGCAAGACTCTGCAGAAACGGCGCTAAACAGCTCAACTGACGTCGTTTTTACCGCTGCGGTATGTAAAGCGAAACATAAACAGGTAAAGTAGCTTAGCTGTGCTAAGTCGATAAAAAAGGCCTCGTCGATGACGAGGCCTTTTTTTTGACTCTAGTTTAGTGTTTATCAATCGGAGACTGGGAAAAGTCAAGTCGTTCACCGCTTTGTCCACTCTCAGGTTGCGTTTCGGCTTCTTCAAGCAACTCATCCATCACTTCAGCAGGCGGCACCGTCGCCACCTCTTCGACTTCAGCGGTTGAGTTTAACGACTCGACGCTGGTAGCACGGCTATTTTCATCAATAGGAATTTGCCGCTTATAGAGGCGGTTAAGCGCTTTGATGATCGAGTGTTTACTCACTTTGCGTTCACGAATTTTCTTAATGATCGGTTTAGCCAAGCTTTGTAAACCAACCACGGTATCCACCCCGATATTCAGTGCTACTTGATCTCGCAGATTTCGCGCCGGTTCATAGCCAAGTTGAGCGGCGAGAAACAACCAGATGTAGGCAATCGCGTTGCCGTTCGGGCGCTGCTCCATCCAGGTTTCACCGGCCCTATACATAGCTTCAAGGTGACCTTTTTCCGCTGCGCGCTCTATCCAGTAACACCCTCGCTCAAAATCAAATGGGACGCCAACCCCTTTGATGTAATTCAAGCCCAGCTTCATCCGTCCTTCATTACTCTTTAGAGTCGCAGCATGGTGATAATATTCGCTAGATTTGGTGGGGTTCTTGTTTGAGTTATTAGGTGAAATCCACCAATCGCCAAGAAAAATAATGGCATCAACATAGCTTTGCTCAGCAGCCGACTCCATGATCTCAATCGCTTTGGTTACATTCACTTCAGTGCCGCGACCATTAAACAGCGCCAACGCCATCTCATACATCTGGGGTAAACTGCCTTCGAGGGCAGCGATCGCCGTTTGCCAAAACTTCGCTTGCTCTTTAAGCACCAAGTCTTGCTTCATTTTATTACTCAGACGCACCACACCGTACATGCCAGTGACACTGTCGAGCTTGGCGGCTTTGGTATACCAGTATAGTGCCTCTTTTAGCCTCGCTCTCTCCGCCTCTTTGGCTAAATAAAGAATGGTCGGTATATGGCCCTGTTCTGCTTTCTGAACGCGGTCTTCTTGCTCTTGTTGACGATTTTTTTCTAACGCTTTACGAAACGCGATTTCGCGTTCCTTGCGTTCTTGATCTATGCGTTTCTTACGCAGAGAGAGTGCTAACATCCACATAAACATGCACAGTAGCAATAAACCGGTCGCGCCAATCGCGATCCCAATAATATTCATTCGATAATCTTTTTCGTTCTGTTACTAATCTAAATATCGGCCGCTTACTCAAATATTTGAGCTTACCCATCATACCTCATAACAAACCGACCACATACTGCTATACCTTGAGGCTGTGTAATGCAGTTCACAAGCTAGAATAAATGCTTGCTATGAATGGCGATGTCTTATTTTTTCGGCAAAATTTTTTCGATTTTTCAACCATGGACTACTACTATTTTAGTCAACAGTGACGCTATTTTTGCCCAATACACTCGCGATAGGCATTAAGTAGGGAAAAGTTGACCGAAAACAATAGCGCAAACGAACAACTTATTTTATAATGCGAATTAATGTTTCAGAGCATCATAAATTCCAATATTAGGGGCAGAAAATGAGACTTATCCCATTAAACAAAGCCGCACAAGTCGGTAAGTGGGCAGCAGCACACATTGTAAAACGCATCAACGACTTCAAACCTACCGCAGAGCGTCCTTTTGTATTAGGCTTGCCAACCGGTGGCACACCGCTTTCGACATACAAAGCCTTGATCGAAATGCATCAGGCTGGCGAAGTGAGCTTTAAACACGTTGTCACGTTTAACATGGATGAGTACATTGGCATTCCTGCTGATCACCCAGAGTCATACCGTTCGTTTATGTACAACAACTTCTTCAATCACATCGATATCCAAGAAGAAAACATCAACTTGCTTAATGGTAATGCCGAAGACAACGACATCGAGTGTCAGCGCTACGAAGATAAGATCAAGTCTTACGGTAAGATTAACTTGTTCATGGGCGGCGTGGGTAACGATGGTCATATCGCGTTCAACGAGCCAGCTTCTTCACTCTCTTCACGCACTCGTATTAAGACTTTGACTGAAGACACACGTATCGCGAACTCTCGCTTCTTTGATGGCGATATTGAACAAGTGCCTAAGTACGCACTTACTATCGGGGTAGGCACATTGCTTGACTCAGAAGAAGTGATGATTCTTGTTACTGGCCACAATAAAGCATTGGCGCTAGAAGCGGCCGTCGAAGGCAGCGTGAACCACCTTTGGACGGTTTCTGCACTGCAACTACACCCGAAAGCCGTTATCGTATGTGACGAGCCTGCTCAACAAGAGCTTAAAGTGAAGACGGTGAAGTACTTTAAAGAGCTAGAAGCGAAGAACATCGAAGGTTTCTAAGTACTACTGCGGTTTTATCAAAAAATCCGAGCTATTGGCTCGGATTTTTTATTGGGCGCGCATCCTTGATTGGCTAACTTTCGGGAAATTCGCCTCGGTCTTGGCTATCAGCGTCTGCAACCCAGTGTTCGTTAGGGTCATAGGCGGTGTCACAGAGCTCAATCGAATACCCCATTTCAAGCACTTCTTTGATAGTGAGGTTGTCGGCCACTTGAGTCACCTCACCGCGTTCATTACGTAGTTCCATATCCGTGTTCCTCGCAACAGGCTGTTACCTTCTCTATCAGTATAAACAACAAATCGGGACTTGGTGATCTAACGCCCACGACAGGATAAATTATGCGGCAACGAAAAGGCGTTAAATGCCTCACTCAACCAAGCTATGCCAGCCAAATCAGCGCTATCACTTGAGAGCCAACGTGTTTATCGAAGAAACAATTTAGATAACACCCCAACCAACAGCTTGGGATAGCGAAGCAACCACTGACTACGTGGCAACCAGGCAGGAGTAGTTACCACCGTTTTTGCGTGTGACAATCGACGAAACCCCTCTTCTCCGTGGTAATGGCCTATTCCAGAGTCACCGATTCCGCCAAATGGCGCATCTTCTGCGGCTACGTGCAGTAAAGTGTCATTAATCACAACCCCGCCACTGTGAGTTTCAGCAATCACTCGTTGCCTTAGCATGCTGTCATCAGACATCAGATAGAGTGCCAAAGGACGCGGACGCGCATTAATGATTGAAAACACCTCATTGAGATGACGATAACCAATCACAGGAAGGATCGGTCCAAAGATCTCCTCTTGCATCAACAACATGTTGTCGGTGACACCAGTAACCAAATGAGGCACCATTTGTCGCTCGGTTAACTCCAAGTCCTCTAGAGTGTGCAGGGTCGCGCCCTGTTGCTTGGCATCTTTGAGGTAACTATGCAGACGCTGAAATTGGGCCAAATTGATTATCTGCGTCACTGTGTCGAGCTTGCCTCGCTTCACGAAGCGCTGGCGGTACTTGTCAAGATAACTATTGATGAACTTGAGCTCTTTGCCTTGTGGTACTAAAACGTAATCGGGCGCGACACAGATCTGCCCAGCGTTGATGGATTTTCCCATCAATACCGCATCAACGGCTCGCTCGATATCCGCATCTTCTGCGATCACTACCGGTGATTTTCCTCCTAGCTCCAGCGTGACGGGTGTTAGGTTTTTCGCGGCCGCCTGACCGACTAAACGTCCTACCTGAGTTGAGCCAGTAAAAAGTAAGTGATCGAATGGTAACGCGGAGAAAGACTGGGCAATCTCTGTTTCTCCTTCGACAGGGAACACGTGTTCCGCAATCGATGCACAAACTTCGCACAACACTTTGTTGGTATGAGGCGTATACTCACTCAACTTGACCATCACACGATTTCCCGCCGCCAAAGCGGTGACAATCGGACCAATGCTGAGAAAAATAGGAAAGTTCCAAGGCACAATCACGCCAACAACACCAACCGGCTGAAACTCCACCTTAATGCTTGAAGGCGCCAGCAACAATCCAGCTTTACGGCGACTGGGCTTCAACCATCGCTTGAGGTGTTTTATCGTGTAGTTGAGATGGTTGATTGCAGGTAGCATGTCACTGATCAAGCTATCGAAATCACTGCGGTATCCATAGTCCTGCTGTAAAGCCAACACAAAATCTTGTCGGCGCTCGAGCAGTTGTGTTTTTAACGAAATCAGTAACGAACGTCGCTGTTCATAGCTAGGGTAAGGGTCATTGTGATAGTGAGTCCCTACCTCATCAAACAGTTGTTTGAGCTCTTGCTCATTCTTAACATGCTCTTTATGCCAGCGATTTAAATCAACCACTTTTTCCATCATCACCACTCACCCATCGATAAGAGAATGTTCATCATAGTAGTAAGTTTTTACTCTAATGTCGCGTCGGTGGATCGGGTAAATGACGAGAACATGACCTTGGCATAAAAACGCAGCACCAATGATCTGTTGTTGGGGGACAGGAGCATAGTTCAATGGTGCTGCGTCCGCTCACCGAAGTCAGCAGTCCACAGTGTGCCATTGAACACGGAATGTAAAAACAGTTAGCCTTACACCAAAAAGCTTCCTTATTTATTCAAAATTTGTCTTCAAGCAGCCTAAAAGCACCATTTATCGGATAAAATAGGAAACAATTTAGCGTCGACTCTTCTTAGTATGGAAATGTTTTATGTCGGACATCAACTTACTCCGTTATTACACTCGAATGATCGATGTTAACCTGGGCAGCGATATCAAAACCACACTACCCGAGGTGGCAAACATTCTTTGTACCAGCCCTCGTCATGCACGCAACTTATTGAATCAGATGCAACAGCTAGGCTGGCTCAACTGGCAACCTAAACCTGGCCGTAACCAACGCTCGACATTGCGACTCCACCAGCCCATTGACGAACTAAAACGTCAATTGGCAAGCGAAAGGATCAGGCAAGGACAGTATGAAAAAGCCCTCTCTCTGCTCGACCATGACCAAGTGGCATTTGGGCGATTACTACAAAGCACTTCAGGGGCAACATTAAGAGAAGGCCTGCTGCATATCCAACTGACCTATAAGCGGGCGTTTGAACGCTTAGTCCCTCATCAACTGCAACGGTCAAGTGAACGTTACTTGTTGCGCCAAGTATACTGCTGTCTTGTTTCTAGTCGCAGTGACGGCGAGCTAGAGCCGCAACTTGCTCATCATTGGCACTATGATGAAAGCTCACTCGAATGGTCTTTCTTTCTGCGTCCCAGTTTGATGTTTCACGACAATAGTCCGATTACAGCCCAGTGCATTGTCGAACTTTTTAATCAGTTGACTCAATTAGACGACTACCAAAGTGAGCTCAACCATTTAGCCCGCGTCTACTCGCCCAGCCCCAATAAAGTAGTGTTTCAGCTCAACTCACCAGACCAAGGGTTTGGCGGACTCATTTCAGGGGTCAAATACTCCATACAGCCACCAAACCAAGTCAACCAAGCCACTTCCATGATGGTCATAGGCTCAGGCCCCTTTGAAGTGACGGAACATTCCGAAACCAAACTGTGTCTCAAAGCGTTTGACCGCTACTACGCCTGTCGGGCATTAACGGATCAAGTCACCATTTGGCACCTCGATGAAAGCGAGCTATGTGATAAGCAAATTGAAACCAATCAACCAGGCGCGAGCTTAAGCCAACAGCCGAACTACTATGTGTCTCATGCTGTCAGCGAAACCATTGACCCTGAAGTGAAGCAAAGTCGTACCGAAGATGGCTGCTTGTTTATCCTATTTAATCAATGTGCCAAGACGGTATTAAATGATACACAGCGCCGTTTTCTCTCTACCTTTATCACTCCTGAAAGCGTTTACCGCTATTTAGAGCAAAGTGACCAACTGTTCGGTTGTGAGTTAGCCAGCAACCTGCTGCCTATTTGGCACAAAATCACTCGCCCCGAAATGCCACATAGCGCCCTCCCAAACAAGCTTGATATTGCGATTTATGATTACAGCTCACTGCATGGCTGTGCACTAGCGGTAAAGCACTTGCTGGAACACTTAGGCGTCGACGTGACGATTAACAGTTACAGCTATCGCCAACTCACCCATCTTTCAGTGACCGGTCAACTGGCAGAGTCGCTGATCATCACCAATATCAACCTAGATGATAACCGCCATGCCTCTGCCTTTAATAGCCTGTACCACAACCCTATTATCCAGCGCTGCATCGGTGAACATTCAAGAGTATGGCTGCTCGAACGACTCAATCAGTTGCGGGCCGAAACCAAGTTATGTGACTATTTAGACGCGCTCGAGCCCATTGCCTCGGCTCTGATCAACCAGTTTTGGTTGTCACCACTCTTTCATCACCGTCAAACATTGCGCTTTCAAGGCGTACTAAAAGACGTCGCGTTAACCAACTGGGGATGGCCCGATATCAAAAATGTTTGGTCGAGTGATTAATTTACACTCAGTGGTTGTAAACACTCAGGCAAAGAGAAAGTAAACAGGCCCTTGTGATAAGGGCCTGGTTGTTTTCTAGTCTTGAATCCACTCTAACTGTTTGAGCAGTAATCCCGGTTTGACGAAGTCGACAGCAAGATGATAAATACCCGGCTCTAATCGCACTTTCAAACCCTCCACTCGCACCATCTTGCCATCCGTGCCATTGGTCGGCAGAGTTTGGCTAAACTCACCATTGAGCCACAAACTGCACGCCGACTGAGCCAAAGAATCACGCTCATAGCTCACATCAGCAAAGCATTGATAAATACCCGCTTGATCCACTCTAAACGTCACTCGTGTATTGGTCTTACTCTCGATTTGCAGTGGCTCTGTGATTGCCAAGGCATCGGTTTTATTCTCCGTTTGAGCCGCAAAAAACTTAACAGGATCATAGGCGACCAGTGGACGCGCCATTGCAGGTGTATCGAGGATAAAACGACAAATGTTCATTGCGCAGCGCTGCAACTCACCGAGTTCAAGTGTGCCTTTTTCTAACGCCTCAAGCGTATCGTCACCCATCGCATTGGCTTTCGCGCCATCGTTTTCCACTACCATATACAAGTCGTTTTGCGAACGAATCATAAATGAGGTGAAGGTTTTGGCCTCTTTTCCTGCCAAGATGGGATTGTTCATCTTGGCCCACCAATCGGTCATCACAATCCCTTGATACCCCCACTCTTGGCGCAAAAGCGTCGTGTTAAGGTCGAAGTTGGACGCCGCCCAATGTCCATTCACTGGGTTATACGCGGTCATGATGGTAGTGGCACCGCCCTCTTTAACCGCCATCTCAAAGGCCTTAATATGCACTTCGCGAAGTGCGCGTTGCGACATGACACTGTCGACATCGACACGAGCGGTTTCTTGGTCATTGGCCGCATAGTGCTTGATGGTCCCGCTCACTCCTGCCTCTTTTAAACCTGAGGTTTGCGCAGCGGCCATAGTGCCTGCCATCAAAGGATCTTCAGAGAAATATTCAAAATTACGCCCATTTAACGGATGACGATGAATATTGATCCCAGGCCCGAGCAACGTATCAATTTGATAGGCTTTGAGCTCTTGGCCTACCAAGTAAAATAACTTGTGGTTTAAAGCGCGGTTCCACGTGCAACCGAGTAAGGTGCCGATCGGCACTTGGGTCGCTCTGTGTCCGCTGTCCATGCGAATCCCTGATGGCCCATCAGCAGCAGCAACTACCGGAATGCCAAACTCGAACAACTCATCACTGACGCCACCAAACGCTGCTGCCGTTCCGGGCGTCACCTTGGGGCTACACATCCCCTCACCGCGAACTAGGGTGGCTAACTGAGCCGGATTGAGCTGAGCGACAAACTGCTCCAACGTGGCTTTGTGCTGTTTGACGTGCTGCAGTTTGATGCCTTGATCGCCTGTTAGCTCCAGCGTTGGTGGCATCGCTGCTTGAATTCTCTGTACCATATCGACACTGCGTAGCGGAACAGGCTCGTAGCCAATAGCGAACTGATTTTGCGCTACCACAGGTTTGATGCGCTCAAATGCGCGCACTGGTGCTCCTGCTTCAGTTAACTGATCAATTACCAAGGTTCGCGCTACGTTCCAAGTCGCACCCATCGGTTGTGCATCGCGAACACTCTGACCTAGATAGAACTGGTACTCACCGTGTTCAATCACATAGCAATTTTTGAAACCGGTAGCACCACTGTCGTCAAATGAAGCGAGGCGTTCAGCGCTGACTTCTATTGTCACCACTTGCGACTCACCGGGGTGTAGACGCTGCGTCTTATCAAAACCGACTAACACACGGGCAGGTTTACCTAGCTCACCTTGTGGAGCCGCAAGGTAGAGCTGCACCACTTCTTTACCCGCATAGGTGTCACCCAGGTTAGTCACTTTCACCTTGAACACCAGCACAGTGTCACGCTCCTGTCCAGAGATAGTGAAGTCCACAAGCTCTCGCGAAAAGTCGGTATAACTTAACCCGTGACCAAAGGGAAACTGTACTGCTTGGGGGGCAAAGGTTTCAAAATATCGGTAGCCAACGTAGATGTCTTCTGCGTACAGATTGATGTCTTTGCGACCAAAGTTTGCTGATGACGGGTAATCTTCAAGGCGGTAAGCGATAGTATCGGTGAGGCGACCGCTTGGCGCGTGAGTCCCTGCGAGAATGTCTGCCAAGGCATGGCCACCCTCCATTCCCGCCGCCCAGCTGTATAGCACCGCTTTGATACTCTCTTTGTACGCTAAGCTATTGAGCCAAGACATGTCGATGATATTGGTGACATTCATCACCACAACCACCGACTTAAAGTGTTCGCTTACTTGGTTGAGCATCTCGAACTCGGTTTCTGTGAGTCGATAGCTACCTGCGGTATCGGCGTTGTCTTGATCTTCACCCGCCGTGCGACCGATAAACACAATCGCTTTGTCTGACTTTTGCGCCGCTTGTTGGGCCAATTCCTGAGTGACCGGCATCTCTTGTTGGAACCAAGGCTCCGCCGCCCAGCCACCGCCGCCATCATCAAATGGGTGGCGCTCAATCCAGTTTTGATACACCTCGACCAACTCTTGGTTTAAGCGAATCGCATTGTGCTCCGACAATCCCTGCAGCGCACTGACAGAGTAAGGCACGTTCACTGCCCCACCCGATCCGGTCCCACTACGGTAGGTATCAATCTGACAACGGCCAAAAAGTGAAATCGTTTCATTAGCGCGTAAGGGTAAAGTTGCGTCCTCATTTTTGAGTAACACAATACCTTCTGTCGCTGCTTGGCGGCTAATAGGGGCGAGTTGTTGTTGTGCTCGGGCAATCAGGTCATTGTTCATGTTATTTTCTCAATGCGTCATGTCACGTGTGACAGAGTGGGCCTACAACCGCGCTGTGGCTATAAACCAATACGTTTTTTGTGTACATTCATAGTATGCTTGCCATTAGCGTAATTCTACGAATAAAGCGACACAAAAAAGGAAAATAACGACATGACGCTTCGCTATCGACTGCGATCACATCAACGATACCAACACCTCAGTTTTGCGTTTGTCGACGGAGATCATCGAACCGACTTTGCCATGCATAAACATGACTTTTCCGAACTGTTTTTAGTGCTTGAAGGCGAAGGTAAGCATTTGGTGTCTGACTACGAGTACCCTCTGAGCGCAGGGGATATTTTTGTCATCAATGGCGATACCGAACATGGCTTTAAAGATGTACGTAACCTTAAGCTGATCAACTTGATGTTTGATGACTCGGCTCCCTTTTTCGAACTGCCGTCAATGCGTGCGCTTTCCGGTTATCAAGCACTGTTCAAGATTGAGCCTATTGCTAGGCAAACTAGCGAGTACAGCGCCAAACTTACCCTAAGCCCCGATCAAATGACGGTGGCAGCCGAGTTACTTGAGCAAATTCGTCATGAGTATCAACAGGCTCTACCGGGGTTTGAAATCGTGATCAGCAGCTTAATGCAGCAGTTGGTGGTCAATTTGGCGCGCATTTATCAAAGCCAACAACTCGACACACCACAAACCACATTTGCGCTCAGTCGCGCTTTAGTTTTCTTGGAGCAACACTTTACCTCCAGTGATATCAATGTCGACCAAATCGCCAACGCTGCGTTTGTTAGCCCGCGGCAGTTACAACGCCTGTTTCGCCAGTACTTTGAGTGTGCCCCGGTACAGTATCTGCGCGCCCTGCAGCTCAATTACGCAGCGAAACTGATCACGGATGAAAAAATCACTTCAGTACAAGACATTGCCGAACGTAGTGGCTTTAGTGACAGCAACTATTTTTCCAAATGCTACAAGCAACAGTTTGGACACACTCCCCGTTCCGATATAAAAAAAGCCGCTCAATGAGCGGCTAAAGCGATATCAAGGAGCAAGTCCTGTATCAGAGATGAAGAGGCGACCTCATTGAGGTGACCAATAATGGATAATAATGAAAAGGACGGTGTGCCAATTTTGTAGGCACACCTAAGATGGTTTATATCAACCTGGCTTACCACCAAGCTTCAAACATGGCACCAAATGCCAAGGTGTCGACTTTTTCGGCAGCGATTTGGCTACCGCTGTCAAACTTAACCTTATTATCAGCTTCGCCCACTGTGGTATAGAAACGCAACATTGGACGTCCCCATGGCACTGAATCTAATGAAATATTTTGCGACAGTGTTAGCTTCCATGCCGCATTCTTATCATCCACTTTGTCATAATCGACTAGTGAGTAACCCGCTTCTAACCAAGTAGAGTGAATATCGTTCCATGCGTACATAGGACGGACGATAGCGCTATAGTTAGTACGATCGTCTTCGATATCATTCAGGCCATCTGTATTATGAAAAGCCAGTTGATAATCAACAATAGTACTTTCACCTATGCTGATTCCAGACTGGTAGCTTGCATAAATCGTTTTTAATCCGTTGGTACGATTGAAGGCACTATTATCACTGTTGTCACTATAACGCAGGTTTAGCTTATGGCCCGATAGGTTAAACAGCGTCGCAACTTGGAACGCGTTGTCGGCATCATTTCCTTTGTCTGAAAACCCGTAGTTCATCAGGACATCCAGCGTCGATGATTCACTCAATGCGAATCCAAACTTAGACGTGACCGCGTAATTACCGCTATCTCCCGTGCCATCTCCTGTCGAGCCAACGACGGCCAAATCAAGCTTAGCACCACCTAAATCCATATTTTTGAAGCCACCTCCTTGGCCATCGTGTGTCATTAGGAAGTAGTCGTTTAACCCTTCTTGTGGACGTTGATGAAAATCACGGCCAGCCCAGACGTACATCTCTGGCTGAGACTTAAATACATTAGAGGCACCCGCGTAGAATTTCTTTAAGCTTACATCACCGTACTCATCGGGTGCTTTCCACCAGTTTTCCATCATCACGTTAAGGTCCCACTTGGTTCCATTTGCACCTTCAAAACGTTTAGTGAACTGAAATTCACCACCATTTGTTTCGTTACCTAAACGACCCGCAGCATTCCCCGCAGACTGACCCGCCGCTCCCACATAAGGGTTCTCATCATTCTCAAAGTGTGCACCGTAGCGCGCATAACCGGTAAACTCGATATCTGAGCCTGCTGATGGCGTTGTTTGGCTCGACTCAAGGGCCGCGATACGCTTTTCAAGTTCAGCGACATTTGTATCTGCAAGCGCGGATACTGAGGCGAGAGAGGCTGCGACTACTGCAGCAAGAGGTAATACCTTAAGGTGTTTCATAATAACTCCGTGTTCTTGTTTGCTTCACGCCAAAGAAAGCGCTTTCTTGTGATTATAAAAATAAAGCCATCACGAACAAATTAAACAGACACTCTAACGAGATCCCCCACTGTCTAATCCGATAGTATGATACCGTGTTGGCTTAGAACTGAGTCTAAGGGCTCATTACCCCTACAAAAAGTGATCAAACCTACAAAGAAAGCGCTTTCCTAATGAGTTTGATCACAACAACCGTCGCCAATTAGCGACAAAAAAGCCCACGATGGCGGTCGTAGGCTTGAGGAAATAACGCTATTTATTATTTGGCAACAAAGCGGATATTCGCTAGCTCAACAGACAGGTTTTCTCCGCCGAATCCCTCTAAAACAAATGGATTATTCACACTCGTGAGGTCAAACCGATCCCCCGGTGAGTAACGGTTTTCTGCCGCAACAAAGTCACTGATCGCGATGGAATACGTGTGCCATTGGCCGTCTGCGCTTAGCCCTTCTGTTGTATCGGATAACGCAATATCACTGACATTTGGCCAACCACTGTCCATTTTCACTAACACATCGCTGTGACTGCCAAGGTCCACTATTTTGATATCGAACTTTAGTATCCAATTCGAGTACTCGCTCATATCAAGAGCAGGGTTTGATGTGATAAAGAGATTACCACCACCATTGAACTGAGCTTGAATCCCACCATCTACCGCATTCAGGAGGTCGTCACCATCTGGATTGTAGCCATCTAACTGAAAACCTTCGGCCATATCGCCACTGAGCAGCACGACAGGTTTTATAAAGGCAATATTATCGACTTTAAAGCTAAAGTCGCTATTGTTGACCGGCTCAAAAACCGCCAGATTAGTAATAGAGGCGATGTCAAAGCCGTTCGAGCCTTGGGCAATAAAGTCATCAATAGCAAAGCGGTAATGATGCCATTGCTGGGCTTGAGGCAACGGGCTCAATGGGATGGTTAGGCTCGCCAACGCAGGGTACCCACTGTCCATTTTTACCAATAAATCACTGGCATTACCCGATGAGTAGCTAAGGTCAAAGACCATCTCTCCCCCTGAAAAATCACTCATGTCCAAAGGATCACCGAGCGCTTCAATGTACGCATTGCCATTGTCGATGATGCTGATATTCATCCCTGTGTCATCAATCAATCGTGTGTCATTGTTCCCATCATCCCAACCATTGAGGTTAAACCCATGCAGCAATTCACCCTGACTAAACAGCGTTAAACGATCAGAGAACAGATCCACGTCTGCCGGAAAGTCTGGCTCAGCAACACCCGGGTGTTCAACGGCATCCGGCGACACATTTGTCGCACACCCTTTTCCTGTTTCTGGGTCTACCCTGCAACGATAGACACGTACATAGTCGACCTGCATTTCCGCTTGCTCAATCGTTGGGTCTATCCCCCCATCGTTCACTGCGGTTGGCCAGCTTCCGCCCATCGCGAGGTTGAGGATCAAATGAAAGTCCTGATTGTAAGGGGCGTCGTTGGCACCACTCACCCACTGGCCCTGATCATCCTGGTAATGTGTCCACCAGCCGGTACTTTTTTGCGTCGCATAGTGAACATCATCCACGTACCAACGAATTTCGTCCTGTTCCCACTCAATGGCGTAAATGTGAAAGCCGTCTGCAGGATTAACCGTGCTATCGCCAAAATCGTAGGCTTCGCCAGAGTAGACATTATTCGGCCACGCTTTACCGTAATGGAGGGTACCGTGCACCCGATTCTCAGGTTTAGTCACGCCACCAACTTGATAGTGGGTGCCTAAATTAACCGCCTCCATAATGTCGATTTCACCCGATGCTGCCCAACCGCCATAAACCCATTCCGTGGGTAACATCCAGATCGCGGGCCAAGTCCCTTGCCCTTGTGGCAATTTTGCACGGATTTCAAATCGACCATACTTCCAGTCCCCTTTGTTCATCGTTGTTAAACGTGCCGAAGAGTAAGGTAGCGTGGTGGTCGTTTCTCCATAACCCTCACTACCCTCCACTTGGTTGGGGCCCGTGGTGTCACCTTTCAAAAGCCGGATCACCAACTTACCTTTTGAGACAAATGAGTTGGCTTCATCAGCAACATAACACTGTTGCTCGGCATTGCCCCCTCCCCAACAGTTCACTTCGTGGTTCCATTTTTCGCTGTCTATTTGATGAGCTTCAAACTCATCGCTCCATACCAACTCCCATTTGGACTGATTGCATCCTCCAAGCAGTAATGGCAACAAGCTAGCCAGTGCTAATATTCTGATGTTGTTCAATGTCTATCTCCCACGCCTAAATGAAAGCGCTTTCTTTAATGTAAATGGAATTTTTAGGTTTTTATCGCTTAGGTTGAAGCTTTGCGAAATAACATTCATTGCCACTAGCATGTAAAGCAATGAAAGATAGTTATTTATGTGAAGCATCACTCCTGATAAAAGTCTATTGCCATCCACAAGGGATTTATGTGATCATCAACCAATAAGAAATCGCTTTCTTAGGTGTTAGTTCACAATTATTTATCTAAATTGATTCAAACTACGCAGGTGTTAGCAAAGTTCCGATAGAATCAATGCCTGTGAGATGGGTCCGCTCAGCACCTTTCAGCCGCGAGGGCCCCGGTGCGTAGCCCACATTTATTAAAAATGGATAAGGTACTTCCCATTGATAACGATTAAAGAAGTGTCAGAGTTGGCAAAGGTGTCTCAGTCAACGGTTTCTCGAGCACTTAACGGCCACCCGACTGTGAAAGAAGCCAACCGAAAGAAGGTCTTTGATGCCATCGAGAAACTGGGTTATAAACCCAATGCGTTTGCTCAAGCGTTGGCTTCGAGCCGTTCGAACAGTATTGGCATGCTGGTTGGCTCACTCGATGGTCCTTTTTACGGACCACTGATGCATTACGCAGAAGACACCGTGCGTAAAAAGAACAACCACTTAATTGTCACCAGCGGCCAAGAATCGTACGAAAAAGAACGAGATTCCATTCATTTTCTACGCTCGAAACAGGTAGATGGCCTGATTATCCACTCAGACAAACTCTCTGACGACGAGTTAATTGAAGTAGTTGAGCAAAACGCCGCGACCATTATACTCAACCGATATATTCCTGAAATCGCCGAACACTGCATCTATATCGATAACGAACTCGGTGGCTACCTAGCAACAAAACACTTGCTGGATCAAGGTCATACTCGTGTGGCTTGTATCACAGGTCAGTTAAGCAAGGGAGACAGTCGTGATCGACTGCAAGGTTATCGCAACGCTTTGGCAGAATATGGCATCAGCTACGATGCGAATCTTGTTGTCGAGGGCCGTTTTGACCATGATGGCAATCATGAAAAAGCGCGTCGTTTGCTCGACCGCGCACCCGACATTAGCGCTATTTTCTGTCAAAACGACAATATTGCGTTGGCGGTTTATGACATCGCGGTCGAAAGAAACATAGAAATCGGCAAAGATCTCTCCGTCGTGGGCTTCGATAACGACAGTCACAGTCAACATATCCGCCCACGACTCACTACGGTTAACTTCCCAGTTCAAGAAATGGGTACTGAAGCCGCGCACGGTGTACTATCGTTGGCTCATAAGCAAGAGCTTGATATCAATCACCGTCTCAACCCTGAGCTTATCGTGCGAGAGTCGGTCTGCCCAATCTGATCGCGACAGCAAAGGTGCTCATGTCAAATGAGCACCTGAGTTCACGCTTGGTACTGCAGCGGCAATAGCGGGTTAACCATTTCGATGCGTTCTCGACTCGCTAGATTGATGCTTTTAAGGACCTGAGCAAAATGATCGTCAAATAACCTCTCCAATGCGCCGTTACCGATGATGTGTTGCAATCCGATAGCCAACTGCTCTGCGAGCTTTGGCTGAGCTGGGTTGACATAAAACACGACAGGAAACGGGTATTGCAGTACTTTGGTCGGCTCTATCATAAGTGATGACGTCAGCTCACCGAACTGGCTTAAGATCTCTGCTGCTTCATTGACGCCTAAAGTAAGGTAGTCAATTTCTCCATTGGCGACCCATTGCATCACCTCAGGCAAACTTCCTCTCTCCATCACATAGTATCCGTTATATCGAAACAGCTCGGCATCGACCCAAGTAGCCGGAACACCTACGCGTTGCTGCTTTAATTCTGCTGGCGACTTGATAGCAAACTCGTCCTGACGCGAACGAGCAATGATTGCAACTCGATGGCCCAGTACGCCTTTACACAAAGGAATAGGTACTTCAATAAAGGCTGTGTCGGCAAATTTACGGTTCCCAGCGACGGTCACGAGTAGATCCGCCCCACGTTCGAATATCCCGCCCTCATCCTTGGCTTTCGGATAGTCGGTAGTGTCATTATGAATAGACTCGTTCACGCCCGCGTGACCGAGTACCAGCTCCAACAACTGGTATTCATAAGCCTGGCGTGCAGGCGACTTGTTGCCATTCCAAAAGTGAATCATAACGGCTCTCTTTTTATCTAAAGACGCCTGCAAACATTACCCCACCCAGCCCTCAAAGAAAGCGCTTTCTTAACTTTTGAAAAGAAATGTGATGACTCGCAAATTTGCATCAAGAAATCATGTGATCTTACTCAAATTAATGCTGCCTACTGGCTTTCACAACCGCGATAGAAAAGGTTGTTCACTATCTGAGCCAGTTTTGATTCAAATCAAAACTATCAACATAACCAATTGAAATTAATCATTTTTACCACTAACAGCACCAACATTATCAGTTAGAAATGTCATCGGTATTTCTGTGATCGATCGTTAACTTTGCCGACAAAAGTTTGAAATCCACACCATTAACGCATAAAACGACAACAAGAAAGCGCTTTCTTAAGTGCTTCGGGGGATGAATCAACTACATAACTAAATTAATAAGGACAATGTGATGCATAAGAAAACTCTGCTCGCTACGCTTGCTGCCGGTATGCTGCTATCCACGGCTGCACAAGCAGACGGAATTAAACAAGGTGGTACCTTAACCGTACCTGTCATCAACAACGGTTTTGTTGAAAACTACAATCCATACACCACCAAAGATATCCTTGGCGGTACCATGTTCGAACCTTTGATGGTCGAAAACAACATGACAGGTAAGACCGAGTTCCGTCTGGCAGAATCTTACTCTTATTCTGATGACCTTAAGACGCTAACGGTTAAAATCCGTGACGGTTTGAAATGGTCTGACGGCTCACCACTGACCGCTGAAGATGTCGCTTACAGCTACACCATGACTAAAGACACTCCAGCGTTCGACCTCAAAGGTTTCTGGACCGAGTCGGGCAACCTTGAGTCGATTACGGTTGTCGACGACACCACGGTCGCATTTAACCTAAAAGAAGCGGATTCAACTTTTGTTTGGCACATCAGCGCTTACCACATTGTCCCTAAAGCTCAATGGTCTAAAGCGCAAGACTTAACGACCTTCACTAACCCAAATCCAATTGGTAATGGTCCATTCACTGAGGTGAAATACCAACGTGCGCAGCAAATGGAACTGTGTCGCAACCCGAACTATTACTTGGCGAATGAAAGCCGCCCTTACCTAGACTGCGTAACGTTCCGTTCGTTTAACGACAACTCTCAAATCCAACCGGCTCTCATTCGTGGTGAAATCGATTGGGGTTCAAACTTCATCGCCGATATCGACTCTACCTACGTGGCCGTTGATAAAGCCAACAACCACTATTGGTATCCTGCGAACGACGCGATCAACCTGTACATCAACACCAAAGAAGCGCCGTTCGACGACTTAAACGTACGTAAAGCCCTCTCAATGGCGTTGGACCGTGAATCTATTGTTGAATTTGCGGCCTACGGTTACCCAACGGCAAACTTTAACGTCGGTGGCATCGGTGAGCTGTACAAGTCGCATATCGATGAGTCTATCAACTCAAAGTACAGCGACATCACGACCTTCGATCCGAAGAAAGCCGCAGCCTTGCTCGACCAAGCTGGCATCGTTGACCGCAATGGAGACGGCTGGCGTGATACCGAAGATGGTAAGACATTCGAGTTCGGCATCGAAGTCGTTAACGGCTGGACGGACTGGATCCAAACCGTACAAATGGTCTCTGAGTACTTTGCAGAAGTGGGCGTAAAGGCAAACGTGAAAACGGTTGATTGGTCGGTGTACGACGCCAACTTGAAAAACAGTGACTACACCATGTCAATCAACTGGTCGATGGTCGCCGCCAACCCTATCCTTGCATACCAAGAGTACTTCCACACCGCACGTGTTGGTCAGTCTTGGCACGCAGGTCATGGCGTTAACGACCCTCGCATCGATGCGCTGATTGAGTCTTTCGGTAAAACAGCCGAAGCCACAAAGCAGAGTGAAATCATCTCGGAGCTACAAGCGTTCACGGCGGAAAACCTACCGTTTATTCCACTGTTCTCTAACCCAACTTGGTACCAATACAGCACCAAGAAGTTTGCCGGCTGGCCATCGGAAGAGAACCCATACGTTCAACCGGTTTTCTACGATGCAGGTAAACGTGCAATTATCCTGAACAATTTGCACCTTAAATAATCCTCAGTCGCCGTGATTACAGCCATAGCCAATTGGCTATGGCTGTATGCCAGATATTTGTAGGTCTCTTATGTCGTTTATTTTTCGCCGTTTTGGCTTTTATTTCACTGCCTTTTTTGTCGCTATCACGTTCAACTTTATGTTACCGCGCATCATGCCTGGTGACCCGGTTGCAGCTCTGTTTGCCGCCTCTGCAGGTCGCATGGATCCTGCACAAATGGACGCCGTACGCGAAATGTATGGTTTTGTTGATGGCAACATTTTCGTTCAGTACTTCTCGTACATTAAAAGCGTCTTTACCTTGGACTTAGGTCCGTCGATTTTGATGTTCCCAGTGAGTGTGTCTGAAGTAATTTGGATGTCTCTGCCTTGGACGCTATTTCTAGCGCTTGGCTCTCTGATTGTGGCGCTTATCATCGGCGTGAGCATCGGTACTTATGCCTCATACCGCCGCGAAGGATTCTTCGGTCAGTTTGTACCACCAATCTTGTCTTTTATCAGTAACTTCCCTTATGTGGTCACTGCGCTGCTACTGTTCTACTTCTTTGGTCTTAAGCTTGAACTGCTTCCGCTCGCTTACACCTACGACCAAAGCCTCGAGCCCACATTGACCTGGGAGTTTATCTCTAGCGTGCTTAAACATGCGGTGCTACCGGTAGGCTCTATGGTGGTAGTGGGTATCGCGACTTGGGTATTCAACATGCGAAACGCGATGATCAATGTTCTCGGTGAAGACTACGTCACTATGGCTGAAGCCAAAGGCCTCAGCAGCTTTCGCGTGATGTCTCGCTATGCTGGCCGTAATGCGATTCTCCCTGTGGCGACCGCAATCGCGATGGCGATTGGTTTCTCATTTGCCGGCTCAATCATGACAGAGATCGTGTTTAACTATCAGGGTTTGGGCAACGTTCTGCTCAGTGCAATCAACGCACGTGACTACCCGTTAATTCAAGCGATTCTGCTTATCTTAGTTACCGCCGTACTGACTGCAAACTTCATTGCAGACCTTCTTTACGTATGGCTTGACCCACGCATTTCTCACTAAGGTACATCATGGACAAACTACTTAATACTCAGCCTGACTCAAGTGAAGTGGTCATCAAACAATCGATGTTTAGCAAAAAGAACCTTAAGCAGAAGCTGTATACCTTATACAACTTTTTCTATGGTAACCCACCAGCGATTATCGGGACGTTTCTGCTCACCATCGTTCTGATAGGAGCGCTATTTGCCCCGGTTTTGGCCACGCACGATCCAGAGCGCCGCGTCGCCAGACCACACACAGCACCGAGCGCAGAGCACTACTTAGGCTCTACTCGTAACGGTCGCGACGTGTACAGCCAAGTACTGCACGGAGCGCGCAAGTCTCTAGCGGTAGCCATTTCAGCGGGCCTTATCGCGATGACGTTGGCCGTCGTGGTCGGCGTGACGGCCGGTTACTTCGGCGGAAAAATCGATGAGCGCTTAAACTTCATGACCAATGTATTTTTGGTCTTCCCACAGCTCCCCTTGCTGATTGTGCTCGCGGCCTTCTTTGGTCAAGTCGGCTCGGTGGTGATCGCCTTGCTCCTCGGGGTCACATCCTGGCCATGGGGCGCGCGAGTGATCCGCTCGCAAACCATGGCGATTCGCAGTAAAGAGTTCATCATTTCAGCGGAAGTAATGGGCGAGTCCAAAGCGCGTATCATCTTCGTTGAGATCTTGCCCAACCTTATCTCAATTGTTTTTGGTGGCTTCCTCGGCGCAGTCATTTACGCCATGGGCGCTGAAGCGGGCCTAGGTTTCCTAGGGTTGAGCGACGCAACCGAAGTGAGTTGGGGCTCTATGCTTTACTGGGCTCAGACGTCTGCCTCTCTTTACACCGGCGCGTGGTGGGAGATGCTCGTTCCCGCCTGTGCACTGGCGATTACCGGCGGTGCATTCGCACTAATCAACATGTCTATCGACCAAGTGAGTAACCCGAAACTGCGCACCGGTCCACACATGAAACTTTGGCGTAAGTTGAAAAAAGAAGCAGATAAACGCAGAGGCCTATAATGAGTAATTTACTAGAAATCAATAACCTGTGCGTTGATTACGTTTCTCCAAACGGCGTGGCACGTGCAGTCAATAATGTAAGCTTAACCATCGCGCCGGGGGAAACCTTGGGCATTGCGGGTGAGTCTGGCTGTGGTAAAAGTACCCTCGCCTTTGCTATCTCGCGCCTACACAAAGCGCCTGCGCTTATCTCGGAAGGCTCGATCATCTATGACGGCAAAGATGTGTTAAAAATGAATGATAAAGAGCTACGTGATTTCCGCTGGAACGATGTGTCAGTGGTTTTCCAAAGCGCGATGAATTCACTCAACCCGGTGATTACCATTGGTGAGCAGCTGACAGACGTGATCCTTGCTCATCGCAAAATCCCATACCAACAAGCCTATGATCGTGCGGTTGAGCTGTTGGGCATCGTCGGTATTCACGGCGACCGTATGAAAAGCTTCCCTCACCAACTGAGTGGTGGCATGCGCCAACGTGTGGTGATTGCAGTCGCGCTGGCCCTTGAACCAAAACTCATCATCATGGATGAGCCAACAACAGCGCTTGATGTGGTGGTTGAACGCGAAATCCTTAACGAACTGTACGACCTCAAAGAGAAGTTTGGTTTCTCGATTCTGTTCATCAGTCACGACTTGAGCCTGATGGGTGAAATTGCGGATCGCATTGGCGTGATGTATGCCGGCAACTTGATTGAACTTGGTGAAGCGAAGAAAGTGTTTGGTAACCCAGATCACCCTTACACCAAAGGCTTAATCTCTTCGTTCCCGACTATCTTTGGCCCGAAAGAGCGTTTGTACGGCATTCCTGGCAACCCAGTGAACCTGCTTAATATTCCTCAAGGTTGTAACTTCCAAGAGCGATGCAGCGAGTGTCACCAAACGTGTAAACAGCGCGATCCTCAACTTGTCTATACGCTGCCAAACCACCAAGTTGCCTGTCATCTAATAGAAGGAGTATAAGATGGAAAGCATCGCGAAAAATGAAACTATCTTATCGGTTAAGAATCTGGTCAAAGACTTTCGTCTGGGTCAGTCAAAAGAGATGATGCGCGCAGTAAACGATGTATCGTTCGAGCTGCGTAAGGGCGAAGCGTTGGCGATTGTGGGTGAATCGGGCTCAGGCAAAAGCACGGGGGCACGTATTCTGACCCGTATTTTTGACAAAACAGATGGTGATATCGAGTTCAAAGGCCAACCATTAGCCAAGTACATCGAAGCCAACGGTGAGCTTGAGTACGCCCGCCAAGTGCAAATGATTTTTCAAGACCCATTTGGCTCACTCAATCCGGTCCATACCATTTATCACCACATTGCTCGCCCGCTGCTGATCCATAAACGCGCCGACAAGCATGTAGTGCCTAAATTAGTACTTGAGCTACTTGAGTTGGTGGGGTTGACCCCTGCCAAAGAAACCTCGGAAAAGTTTCCTCACGAGCTCAGCGGTGGTCAACGTCAACGCGTGGCAATCGCACGCGCCCTCGCGGTCTCGCCCGAGGTTATTCTGGCCGACGAGCCCATCTCAATGCTGGATGTTTCAGTGCGCCTTGGGATTTTAAATCTGATGGCCGACCTGAAAGACAAACACGGCATCTCGTTTATGTACATCACTCACGATATCGCCACTGCGCGCTATTTCGCTGAGAAAACCGCGGTGATGTACGTCGGGCATATGGTTGAGTGGGGCGATAGCGACAGCGTGACACAAAACCCACACCACCCATACTCGCAACTGCTCCTGTCTGCTGTGCCAGAGCCAGGTCAAGCAGGCCGGCGCGAACTGTCGGCGAAAAAGGGCGAAATACCATTGTGGAAACCAAGCAGTGTTGGCTGCCCATTCGCGAGCCGCTGCTTGCGTGCTAACGAGGAATGTACTCAGTCTATTCCTGACGCGACGCAGGTGGGTGAGAATCATTACGTACGCTGCCACCACCTATAATTAACACTATTTATTGGGCTCCTATCCTGCCAAGTTTGTGACAACACACGACTTGGTATGGGCGCTTGCTGCCTAAAATCAGCTTAGGAGTCATGTAAGGACGACATATTATGAACCTTGACTACTTATCAGAACTGCCCGTCACTGGACAATTTGTAGAACGAAATGGCGAACGCTTTTACAAAATCGCCAACGTGGATCAAATGGCGCCATTCTTTATCAGCGTGGTATCGGCGAGCGACCACTGGCTATTCATCTCTTCGACGGGCGGCCTCTCTGCGGGCCGAATTCGCCCAGAAAACGCGCTCTTCCCATACCGTTCTGTTGATCATATCCATGAAAATGCCGAGAACACCGGATCTAAAACCATCGTTAAAGTGCAATCTGAGCGCGGCGTGACCTTGTGGGAACCGTTCAACCGCTTCCATGATGGCTTGTATCAAACTGAGCGTAATCTGTACAAAAACACCATTGGCGACAAAATCGTATTTGAAGAGACGAACCACACGCTAAAACTGACATTCAGCTACAGCTGGAGCTCGAGCGAACGCTTTGGTTTTGTCCGCCATAGTCAGTTAAGCGATCTCTCGGGTCAAGAGCGAGCGCTTGAAGTGATTGACGGCGTGCAGAACTTGTTGCCATCGGGCGCACCTCTCGCCGCTCTGCAAACCCGCAGCGCGTTGGTTGATGCCTACAAATGGAATGAACAAGTTACTGACTCATCGCTGGCACTGTACACCATGTACGCAAAATTGAGTGACCGCGCCGAGCCTGCGGAATCGCTGCTAGCAACGGCCGTGTTTTCTCTGGATCAGAGTGAAAGCCAACTGCTCCTTAGTAGTGAACAACTAGGCGCATTTCGCCGTGGTTTAGCGATCCAGCCAGAAACCTTAACCAAGGGCGTGCGTGGTAGCTACCTATTGCACAAACAGTTGACCATTGCCGCCAATGGCACTCAAGAGTGGAGCATTGTCGCCGACATCGATAAAAGTCATAAAGAGATTGGCGAACTGACCGACCAACTCACCAACCCAAGTCAATTGCGTTTAGACGTTGAGCAAAGCATTGCCGACAACCAGCGCGATCTGGTCACACTCATGTCGGGCGCCGATGCTTGGCAGCTCACCGCCGATGAGAACACCAGCGTTCACCACTATGCCAACGTGTTGTTCAATAACATGCGTGGCGGAGTGATTGAGCACAATTACCAACTGGATAAGGCCGACGTAGTCAAAACCATTGGCAAGGCCAATAAAGCCGTTGTAAACAAACACGCGGCCTTCTTTGCCGATCTGCCACAGAGCTTCACTCATGCTGAGCTGATCCGCCTGGCAAAAAACACCAGCGATCCTCAATTGATTCGTCTCAGCTACGAATACCTGCCACTGACCTTTGGTCGCCGCCATGGTGACCCTAGTCGTCCGTGGAACCATTATGAAATCAAACTGAAAGACGAAAATGGTGAGCGCTTACTTTCTTATCAAGGTAACTGGCGCGACATTTTCCAAAACTGGGAAGCGATTGCTCTCAGCTACCCTGGCTTTATCCCATCGTTTATCGCCAAGTTTGTGAACGCCTCGACCATTGACGGCTACAACCCCTACCGCATAACCAAAGACGGCATAGATTGGGAACTGCTTGAGCCTGACGACCCATGGAGCAATATCGGTTACTGGGGCGATCATCAGATTATTTACTTGCTTAAGTTCCTCGAACTGGCGGATAAGTATCAAAACGAAGCGCTTAACGAGATGCTAACCAGCGAGATTTACAGCTACGCCAACGTGCCTTACAAGCTGTGTAATGTCGAACAATTATTCGCTAATCCAAAAGATACGGTGTCGTTTGATCAAGAGCTGCAAAACGAAATTGAACAACGCGTCGAAATACTGGGCAGCGATGGTCGCCTATTGGTGGAACGTGACAACCAAGTGTACACCGTCAACCTGACCGAAAAAATCTTGGTACCACTGCTATCAAAACTCAGCAACTTAGTTATTGACGGCGGTATTTGGCTCAATACTCAGCGCCCTGAGTGGAATGACGCCAACAACGCGATTGTCGGCAATGGTCTGTCGATGGTAACCCTCTACTACATGCGTCGTTACGTCGCTTTTGTGCACAAGCTACTGAACAATGCGCCCAATTCGGTCTCGATCTCGAAAGAAGTGTTTGAGTGGATGCTATCTATCCATAAAGTGCTGCAAGATGCGTGTAAAGAGATCAAGCAAGAAACGGTCACACGCCAAACACGCAAAGCCATTCTAACCCAGTTAGAAAAAGCGTTTGAACTATACCGTAGCCGCGTTTACCGCATGAAAGGGTTCTCGGGCAAAACCAACGTCGAAGTCTCTGCGCTGCAAGACATGCTGGAAACCAGCTTGAGTGTGCTGGATTCGAGTATCGAGAACAACTTGCGTGAAGATGGCCTATACAACGCTTACAACATCGTGACCTACTCGGGTGAAAGTCTCAATATCGATGAACTCTACCCTATGCTCGAAGGCCAAGTGGCGGCGCTGAGCGCGGGGGTATTAACACCCAAGCAAGCCGTCAATCTATTAGACAAACTGTTTGCCAGCGATATGTACCGCGCCGACCAAAACAGCTTTATGCTCTACCCCGATCGCGACCTAGAGCGCTTTGTGCAGAAAAACCATATCCCACAGCAAGAGGTGGCCAACAGTAAACTGCTGTCTGCCATGGCTGAAGCGGGCGACCCACGCATCATCAATCGCGATTCAAAAGGTCAGTTCCACTTCCACCCGAGCTTTGAAAACGCCGACTACCTGAGCCGAGCACTCAACCAGGTGAAACACGACTACCCTGACGCAGATGATGAAAGCATCGAGTCGGTACATACGCTCTACGAACAGGTGTTCAATCACAAAGCCTTCACCGGGCGCTCAGGCACTATGTTTGGCTACGAAGGGCTCGGTTGTATCTACTGGCATATGGTGTCTAAGTTGCTACTTGCCGTGCAAGAGAACTACTTGGCTGCGCGTGACATTGATGCCGATAGCGAGGAGACGGCTCAGTTGGCCGACTACTACTACCGAGTTCGTGCCGGTATTGGGTTCAATAAGACACCAGATAACTATGGCGCCTTCCCAACCGACCCTTACTCGCACACGCCAAAACAAGCGGGGGCTCAGCAGCCAGGTATGACAGGACAAGTGAAAGAAGAGGTCATCACTCGCTTCGTTGAACTCGGCCTTGAGGTCAAACAGGGCGCAATTGTGATTCACCCGACCCTGCTCAACCGGAGCGAGTTTCTTAGCCACAGTGCGCAGTTTGATTGCTTGAATGTGAAAGGAGAGAGTTGCAGCTACAGTATCGATGCTGGTCAGTTGGCATTCACTTACTGCCAAGTGCCGTTCATTTATCAGCAAGGCGACAACCCGAGTGTGACGTGTGAAATGAGTGACGGCTCGAGTGAAACGGTCAATACACTCGAGCTGCCAAGAGCGCTGAGTGAGCATATCTTCACCCGTGACAATCAAGTCAAAAAAGTCAAAGTTACGATTCCAACCGCATTGTTGCGATAAGCCTTAACCGTTAGTGATTACGCGGGCAACCAAGTTAAGATTTCGGGGGAGATCTTGGTTGTCCGCTTTTTTATCGAAGGCTAGAAATGGGTAATCATTTTGATATTAAGTGATGAAACTAGGCAAGGTTTAGCGCACTACGCACTCTGAGCGGTATAGAAACAGTTTTTCCCGGCACTCTTGGCTTGGTACAAAGCCTCATCTGCACGGCGAAAAGTCATGATCATCGCTTCGGCGTCATGTTTGGCAACGCCGGTACTGATGGTAACTGGTCTATCTATCTTAAAATCATAATTAGCAATCGCTACTTGGATATCTTTGACTCGGCGCTCGACCACGGCATAATCGCTAACTTCAAAAGCAATCAGAAACTCTTCACCCCCCCAACGACCTACTTGTGCGTGCCCGGCAAGCTGCTCGCGCAATATCCGAGCCGTTTGCAACAGAACTCGGTCGCCGACATCGTGGCCAAACTCATCATTGATCGCTTTAAAATCGTCCACATCTACCAACGCAATCCACTGAACTCTTTCCGGCTCGAGCAATAACGTCTCAATGTAGCGACGGTTAAATAGTTGGGTCAGCATATCGGTATGAGAGATCACTTTTAGTTGTCGATTCGACTCACTCAACAGCGCCATGGTTCTTCGACGTCCAGATTCATAGAAGTAGGCAGTCAAAAGCAAAAACAGATAGACAATCGAAAGGTGGGTTAGGCTCATGCCATCAAAAGGGATAGGCGGCCAATTGTCCATATCAATCAAGCAGACATAAAACACAACCACAAAGTTGAAAAGACTCAAAAGTGAACCCAGCTTGGGGCCCAACACGAAAATCGCGACCACGGGCGTCAAAAACGCAAAGGCTAAAGCAAACTCACTGTGACCAGAGCCCACGATAAACAGCAAACTGACTGTGCACATCACTAATACAAGAATCAACGCGGCGATATTGACGTTTCGGCTACGCCACAAAAAGAAATGCCCCACCAGACAAAATACCAATCCAACGGCTTCAATCGTGGCCAGTAAATAACTTGGTATGACCATCACATTGTAGTAAATCAGGATGGCGAGTAACCCTGACAATAAACTCAGAGACACAAAAACAAACCAACTTTCTCTGTAGTCTTCGTGGCTACGCTCGACCCCTAGCCATTTTTCAAATCCTTTCGCCATTTTCCGCTACAACTTACTGATATTTATAAACGAGTTAATATAGCGTAAGGTAAAAGCATCGTCATCCGACTCGATCGAGTTTCAAGTATACCAAACGCTTTACTCATGGCGTAGGTTTCCAACTTAAGCATTGTAGTTTCTTAGGCTTAACGTCCACCAAATGACTGCTTTCCTCGATACATGGCCAGTTCAGAGAATAAACGTTTGTGGTAACCATACCGCTTTTCCACTTCTTGTTGGTGCCTTAAAGCTTTTTGGCAACCCACTGCTAAATTTCGAAGATGCTACTTCTCTTAGAGGGATAAGCGCAACCTTCGCTTAATCCGTATGACCTCAATTGCTTCCTGCAATCGCGATAATTCGTTTAATTACAGTGTCAGCTTCGATACTTTTATCGCGATAGAAACGGAAAATCTCTGAGTTGATCGCTTTTTGCGCAACCGGGTTGACCGCCATTGAATCGATCATGCTTGGTACCGTTTTACCTGTGTTTATGCCTGAGTGAAAATCTCGGTAAGAGCGAACTTGGCACGGGTTAAAGTCTTGAATATCAATATCTTTACGAGCCGGAATCGAGCCTTTTACTCGATTAAACTCTTTCTGAAACGATTTGTCTGCT
The DNA here is from genome assembly GCF_013369335.1 of Vibrio sp. JPW-9-11-11. GTDB lineage: Bacteria > Pseudomonadota > Gammaproteobacteria > Enterobacterales > Vibrionaceae > Vibrio. Next base: position 476,001 of record NZ_SZQJ01000036.1, on the reverse strand, counting down.
AACACGTCGGCTGCACGGTTGGCTTGGTTGGCATCAAAAGATTTGCTGGCCATAAAGATGAGGCTATCCATATTATAGAGAAACACCCCATCACTCTCTGGTGTAGGGTAACAACCTATATGGTTTGGAACCTCTACCTCGTTCGCCATCAGCTCTGCCAATATCCAATCGCCACCTAGCTGAAATAACGCTTGATTCGCCGCCAGTGCGCGAGTGGCTGAGTCCCATTTTGCATCTGGCCCTGTATTGTCGACCAACAGGCTGATTTGTCTTAGTTGATTGAATGCAAACCTTAGTTGTTCGCTGTCTATGCTCTCTGTTTGAAGTTCGACCATGGCTTTATTGTAAAAATCGACGCCACCAGTCGATATAACCAAGTTCTCGAACAGCATGGCGATTTGCCACGGCTGCTGACCGACAGCCAGTGGGTTGATACCGTGAGCTTTGGCTAACTCCATAATGGCGAGCATCTCTTGCCAGGTATCAGGCACCGATTGGTTGAGCTGATTGAGTAGTTGATGATTGACCCACAGCCAGTTGAGTCGATGCAGCGTCAGTGGCAAAGCAACATAGCCGTTATCGGTCTTGTTAATATCAATCGATAGAGGGTAGAGCACTTGATCCCAGTGGTGCTTTTCAGCCACCTCGTTGACGTGATAAAGAATCCCAATTGCATCCCAGGCTTTAATACTTGGCCCCTCGATTTGGGCAAAGCTGGGAGGATTTCCAGCCAGGGCGCGTGCTTGAAGCACCGTCATCGCGCTGTCTCCGCCGCCGCCAATAACAGGGCTGGCTGAGATGTTAATATTATGTTGTTGAAGCTGCTGTTCAAGGACAGCTAAGGCTGCTTGTTCACCGTCTGACGTCCACCAGTGGAGGAACTCAACATTGGCATGAGATGAGAGAGAAAACAGACTGAGTGACAAAAAGGAAACAAGTTTGTTCATAGTGAATCTCTTGGAAAAAACAAGGTAGCGCATAAGCCACCACATTGAGAGTGAGATAACTTGAGTGTGCCGCCATGCGCTTTGGCAATACTGTGAGAAATCGTCAGCCCAAGCCCAGTACCTTCTTGGCTTGTGTTGGCTCTAAAGTAGGGCTGAAAAAGCTTGTCGAGTAGTGCGGTGTCTATGCCCTGACCAAAGTCATCAATGCGAATCTCTACCCCTTCTTCAGTATCGACTAAGGTGATTTGTGCTCTGTCACCATATTTCAGTGCATTGTCGACAAGGTTTTGGATGCAGCGTTTAATCGCTAGCGGCTTACCTGCTAGTGGTTGTTTTATATTGCCGACAAGAGCGATGTTTTCTGACTGGTGGGGAAGTGTCGAGATAATGTGCTGGATGATCTCATTAAGATTAATCGGTTCAATTTCTTCGTGAATATCGGTCTCTTTAATACACTGTAGCGCGCCTTTAACCATCAGATCGAGGTCATTGGCCAAGCGGGTGAAACGCTCACGATCTTGTTCATTGTCGAGCATTTCCGATCTGAGTTTGAGACAGGCTATAGGCGTTTTAAGGTCGTGAGAAATGGCGCTAAATAACATCTCTCTGTCATTGATATGGCTGTCGATACGGCGGTTCATTTTGTTAAACGCGCGCACCGCCGCTTTTAGCTCTCGACTTCCCTTCTCTTTCACGGTGGGGATATCTAACCGGCTCGACATTAAGGTCGCAGCCTTGGCGAGATCCTTAATCGGTTGGATTTCGCGTCGAACGATAAACCATGTGCAAACCAGAAGTAACAGGGCTGAAAGGCATAGAGTGATCCATTCGCGCAACTCAAAATAGCTGGTCTCTAGGTTAACGTAGGGCGCGGGCAGAACGGCGGCAAGGTAAAACCACTCATTGTCGGCGACTTCCACTTGCATCACCAAGATCGGCGGGTCTAAGTCGCCGAATGAGAGTGAATAGTGCGCCCACAGCAAAGGCAGTTCATCAATCGGCAGTTCATTGTTAAAGACGCGCAGGTTTTCTCGCTCGGTAAAGTCGACATCAATGGTAGGCGCGCCTTGAAGTTCTTTTTGCAATATCTGTTTCACTTGGTCGACGACCAGCGTTTTGGTCGTACTTTGTGCCAAAGGAGGCACGTCGATTCGGTGGTTATTGAGCGATACAAAAAAGCGGGTTCCCCCCATGCTTCGTAGCTGATTGAGTACTAAGTGGCGATATTCAGACGGCAGAGTTTGGAAGAACGAGATAGTGGAAGAGGCGCTCAAGGCTAAACTCTTAACTGTGTTGGTCAGCCCTTGTTTATCTCGTTCGCTGGCATGTTGATACCAGATCATCCCCGAGAGGAGCTGGGCGACGAGGATCACCCCGAGCAAAAACACGCTAGTACGAAAGGCTAATGACTGACTCATGGCACTAATTCTCATAGTGAACTTCCGTTGTCAGCATGTAGCCTTTGTTGCGTACGGTTAAAATCAGTGAGCGATCTTTATCTTCCAAATGATGACGTAAGCGACTGATTTGCACATCAATGCCGCGTTCGAATGGGTCGGCGTCTCGCCCCCAAATTTCGCGAGCAATATCGTCTCGTGACAAGATAGATTGCGCATGGTTAATGAATAACCCTAGTAGCGAAAGATCGGCCCCGCTCAATTGTTTGATTTGGTTGGTCCTAAGTTGGGTCAGTTGGCGGGTTACGGTGTCGACTTGCCAATCATCAAACCTGACTTTGCGTGCGAGCTTTGCCTCGGACGCATGTTGGCTGCGTCTAAGTATGGTTTTAATTCGGGCTAACAACTCACGAGGGCTAAACGATTTGGTGATGTAATCGTCAGCGCCCATTTCAAGCCCAGCAACTCGGTCGGCTTCTTCTGTCACGGCAGTGAGCATAATGATGGGGACTTGCGAGTCACGACGCAATTTTTGGCACAGTGTAAAGCCGTCTTCGCCGGGCATCATGATGTCGAGAATAATCAGGTCGGGTTGATGCAGTGTTAACAAGCGCCACATCGCTTCCCCACTTTCCGCACCCAGCACATCAAAGCCAGCTCGGCCAAGGTAATCGGACAGAGCGTCTCGCAACTCTATATTGTCATCTACAACCAGTATCTGTTTGTTTTCCATTGTCACATGTCCTAGCTATGGCTTGAGGTCAACAGACCTTAGATATGATGCATTTTCGCTCAGACAATCACAATTACGCAGCGCCTGTTTTGCTCAGTCAATCGCAACAGTTTTGTAAGTCAACGCTTACAAACTCGCAGGGATTTGTAACCTTCAGACGAGTATGAGTCGGTAGACTTCTCCTGACATTACGTGAAACAACAATTCGAGCCAGTCTCGGAGACTAAACAACTGACTTTAGTCAGGAGGGAACCATGTTAGGAAGTCTATTTGGACAGTTACAAAGAATAGGGCGGTCATTGATGATGCCCGTCGCTGTGCTACCCGTTGCCGGTTTAATGCTGGGCATTGGTAACGCAGGATTCGCTTTTATCCCTGATGCATTGAGCAAAGTTATGCTCGCAGCAGGGGATGGCGTGTTTGGTAATATGCAGTTGATGTTTGCGGTCGGGGTGGCGCTCGGTCTTTCTAAAGGCAATGATGGTGCTGCGGCACTGGCGGGCTTAGTTGGCCTCATTATCATGAACGCTTCGTTAGGTATCGTCACAGGGCTGCGCGGTTTTGAAACCGATGCGACCATTATGGGTGTTGATACGTTGCAAACCGGTGTGTTTGGCGGCGTCATTATGGGCGCGGTCGCGGCCACTATGTACAACCGCTTCTACAATATTCGTTTACCAGAATACCTAGGCTTTTTTGCCGGTAAACGATTTGTCCCTATCATTACCGGTTTAAGCGCTATTTTAGTTGGCGCGTTTATGGCGTTTGCCTGGCCTCCTGTCGGACAAATGCTCGATGCTTTCTCACATTGGGCTGCGTATCAAAACCCTGTTCTCGCATGGGGGATATACGGCGCCGGTGAACGTTCACTACTGCCTATCGGTTTACACCACATTTGGAATGCTCCTTTCTTCTTCGAGGTTGGTAGTTACATCGACCCAGATACAGGTAAAGAGATCACCGGTGAAATATCGCGCTTCTTCGCTGGCGACAAAACCGCAGGTTTCCTATCGGGTGGCTTTATGTACTCTATGTGGGCACTGCCTGCCGCCGCGTTAGCGATTTATCACTGTGCCACGCCAGAGCGTAAAAAAATTGTCGGTGGTTTGATGATGTCTGCCGCGCTAACGTCTTGGTTAACGGGAATTACAGAGCCGATTGAATTTACCTTCTTGTTCGTTGCGCCAGTGCTGTACATCATTCATGTGTTCCTAACGGGGATCGCGTTTGCGATTACCGCGTTCTTGGAAATCAAACACAGTACCGATTTTGCTCACGGCGCGATTCAGTTCTTCTTGTATTACCCAATGTCGACCAACGCGTGGATGTTTATCATCATAGGTCCGATTTGGGCGACCTTATACTACGGGTTGTTCCGCTTCTTAATCGTCAAGCTCGATTTGAAAACGCCAGGGCGTGAGACTGAACTAGCAGAAGTGAAAATTGCAGGTCAACCGGATGAAATCGCTGTTGGAGTTGTTACCGCCTTGGGGGGTAAAGCCAACATCAAATCGGTAGACGCTTGTATTACTCGCTTGAGAGTAACCGTCAAAGACATTGCCCATGTTGATGTGGAAAAGCTTAAACAGCTTGGCGCTCATGATGTGCTAGTGATAGGCGACAGTTTACAAGCTATTTTTGGTACTCAGTCAGATACGATCAAGTCTGAAATCCATGGAGTCTTGGCCGCCTCCTGATCTTACCTTTCACCCCCTTATTCACCGAATAGGTAAGATTTTGCCAACCTCATTGTGAGGTTGGCTTTTTCTTTGGTATAGGTGAATCACGCTACTAGAACGCCATGAGCGGCAACACGTCACAACCGTGGTCTAGCTCATCAAACTTGATAGAGTTCGAGCGGTAAGCCGTCTGGGTCTTGGAAAAACGTGAACGGGTTACCGGTATACTCATCAATACGAATCGGCTCGACCTCGACGCCTTGGCTCACCAAGTAATCCCTATAGCTCGCCACACAGTCAACCGAAAACGCCAAATGCCTTAACCCTTGAGCTTCTGGTCTTGAAGGCCTTGGTGGCGGGTTGGGAAAAGAGAAAAGCTCAATTTGCCCGCCATCGGGCAGCGCCAAGTCCAACTTGTATGACTCTCGTTCTGGTCGGTAATTTTCCGCCACGATTTTCAGCTGCAATATTTGGTTGTAGAAATGTTTCGATCGCGAATAATCTGAACAGATCACCGCTACATGATGAATACGTTTTAACTGCACTGTGTCTCCTAGAGATGACGTTTAATCATTCAATCACTAATGAACCGTCATCGTTGAACTGCCAGCAATCGCCGTAGGCCACTTCCCATAAATAACCGTCTGGGTCTGAAAAATAACCGCTGTACCCACCCCAAAATACCTCTTGAGCGGGCTTTTCAAGCGTCGCTCCGGCACTGACGGCAAGCTTAAGCACTTCATCCACCTCTTCTTTAGAGCGCGTATTGTGCGCCAAAGTGATGCCACTAAACCCTTCCCGTTTCGCCGCATGCTGCGGCGACACATCTTTCGCGAGTGCCTCCAATGGGTAGAGCGCAAGACAAACGCCGCCGGTGTTGAAAAACACAATGCCCTCATCAGGCTTTCTGGATGTTGGAAAACCCAATTGGGTATAAAACTGGTAAGAACGCTCTAGATCTGACACGCCTAAAGTAATAATACTGATACGCGGCTGCATAATCGGCTCCTATTGTGGTGTTGAGTGAGGGTCACAGCGATGTTGCTGCTGCTCCAATTGAACCGCCAATCGCTGCTGCTGATTCGAGATGCTCTCTAATGATTGAGCGGTGGTTTGAATGGCTTCTGCCATGGCAAAAAGGTGACGAGTCGTTTTGGTCACCGTGTGTTGAACTGGTCTTAGAATAAACCACGCAATCGCGACAATCAGCGCGATCACTATCACCCCAACCAAACCGACCAAAAGCAACATTTGCTGACGTAGTTCAGACAAAAAGTGTTCGCTGTTGCTTGCCAGCACCTGCTTCGAATCTTGGTAAGCCTGTGGAAGGGACTCAACTGAGCGCCTCGATAGCACCACCAACTGATTCAGATTATCAATGGTTTGATCTAGCTGTTGCTGCTGCGCAGCGGTTAAGTTGTCGCTCTCCGCTATTTTGACTAATGCTAGACCGACTTGGTCAAGAGAGTGGCGCGTGTCGTCAATTGCTCGCTCGACACCGTCCAATTCGAGTGTCATGTTGAACGTGAAAAATGGCTCAAATGATGTCGCAGGCTCTTCAACCTGTGCATGACTCGCTGCGGTTATTAGGGTCATCATGACCGCGACTATCCACTTCATCTCTATTCCTTGTGTTGGCGATGGTTGGTCGATTCGGATAATAGAATGCCCGCCAGGGGTTGACTATGCCACAGATTACTTATTTTTTGGAAATGCCACACAACTCAATACTCGACGAGAAAAATAGTTCAATGAAATGAGCTACCACTTCCGACGATAAAACACATTACAAGTCCATAAAATCAGTGCGTGTTATCGATAAACTGCTAAACTAAATGTTTAATTTTTGAGTTGCTTGGTTTAATGAAGCCTGTTTTTTCGCTGCTGATCTGCTGTTGCTTACTCATGCTCTCTCCTACCGGCCAAGCCGCCTGTAAACTGAACCATGACAAAGACTTCCTCTACTCGCATATTCCCGCTTCAGCGCAACCAATACTTGAGTTTTATTACACTTCGCTGTGTCAGTCTGAGCAAGTCGAGTTAGACCAAATCACTGTCGAGGAAAATGCCTCGATTGAAGCGCAAGCCTTGTACTACTTCGGACTCATTAATCTTCACCGCTATGAAGGCATCGCCCCACCAAACATGCCCGACCTTGTCGAAATGGGCCAACAAGTGAACATTGATTGGATTATCGGCGAAGCTCAGCTCAACAAGGCTATCTCTTATATCGATAAAGACCAAATCCTCGCAGGGGAAAAACTGCTTCATCAGGTGATTCCTATCGCACGAAAGGTGGGTTATTCACGCTTGCTCGCCCGTGCGTATCGTTGGTTGGGCAACGTCAAGTCACAGCAATCAGAGATTAAAGCCAGCTTAAACTACTACAAAATGGCCTATCAAATCGTCGTTGAAATCGAAGACGATTTTCAAACCACAATGACGCTCAATAACATCGCTACCATTTATATGATGCTGGAGGAATGGCAACGCGCAGAAGATTACATTCACCGCGCTTTAGATCTTTATCAGAACAACAATTACGCCAATAGTCTATTTGAAGCAGTACTGTACGGTAACTCGAGTGCAATCTATTTTGCCAACCAGCAATACCAACTCGCCGAGCACTATATGCAGTTATCGCTTAAAGAAGCCGAACAAACGGGTTCAATCAGTCTCCGTGTCGTGACGTTAGCGGATATGGCTCGCCATAACGCAACAGCCAATAATGGCGACAAAGCCCTTGAAATAGCTCAACGTTGTGTGGATCTCGCGACGCAAGAGTCGCAATCCAAAGTCATGGTCGCCATTTGCGAAGAAGCCGTCGCTCTCGCTTATTTAAGTAAAAAGGACTATCCCAAAGTTATCCATTACGCGAACAAAGTCCTTGACGCTATCAATGACTCGGAGATAGAAGAGTTTGTATGGGAAGCCGACATATTGGCAACCTTAGTAGAAGCTTATGAAGCCATTGGTGAGTACCAACTAGCCCTCAAACAACTGAAAAGACAGACAATTATCCAGCAAGCTTACTACGATCAAGCGCATAGTGCAGAGATCTTAAACGAAAGAAATAGTCTTGAGCGGACACTCAATCAACGAGAAATTGAACTCCTAGAAGCAAAAAACGAGCTACAGGAAACGCGTTTGCAAGGGCAACGTTGGCGAGACGTGTTTATCTCTTCGCTCGTTATTATCATCGGTTATTTCGTCGTTCGGGCCATCATACGTCTTAAGCGAAATAATCGCGATCTGCTGACACAAAACACGACCGACGCGCTCACTGGACTGCGTAACCGACGTTACCTAGATCAATGGTTAGCGCAGCTTGCCAGCCTAGCTCACCACAATAAGTATCTACTCCTATGCGTTATCGATATTGATCATTTTAAACAGTTTAATGACCAACATGGACACGAGGTCGGTGACGAGGTCCTCAGACAAACAGCGCGAGTCCTACAAACAAGCATTCGTAGCCAAGATCTATTGGTTCGATGGGGCGGCGAAGAGTTCATTGCCATTGTGCCGCTAGATCAGAAGCAGCTGGCATCAGAGACACTTGAGAGATTGCGCGATAAAGTAGAGCAGCATGAAATTCAATACCATAATCACTCTTTCAGAGTCACTATCTCTATCGGTGCATGCTGCTGCCGACAGCCAATATTGGTCAATCAGTGGGAAGCGGTATTCTCCCGCGCCGACTCAGCGTTATATCAGGCCAAGCAAGCGGGAAGAAACCGCTACCAACTGTTGGATGACGCTACGCTGATGGCGTCAAACAATACCGCTGAGTAACCCCACTTTGAACGACAAAGTCTTGGTCGTGGCTGACTAATATCAACGCGCCGCGATAGCGAGCAAGCGTGTCCGCTAGCAAGGCTTTTGAGTCGAGGTCAAGGTGGTTATCCGGCTCGTCGAGCAACAGAATCGGTGCACTCTTTTGGAGACTCACCATCAGCATGGCAAGTTTCATTTTCTCGCCTCCACTGAGCTGCTCTACCCACCGATAAACCTTATCACGACGAAAGCCTATCCCAGCCAGTAACGTCCGCGCATCACTCTCCCTCAATCCTGCGCAGCATTGTTGCAATGCATCGAGTATAGATACCCCATGCGGCAGTAGCCCAAAATGCTGATCGAGATAGTACACTGGCGCATTGACCTGACAATATCCGCCGTTCAATGCTTGTTGGCCTAACAAGACATTGAGCAACGTTGATTTTCCACTGCCGTTGTCGCCCTCCAGCCACAGCTTGTCGCCATGATTAAGCTGCAAGTGAATAGGCTGTTGCTGACCGAACGGCAGCTCTCCGGCAACAACCGAAATCAGTTGTCCCCTTTTTTGCGTGGCCGAATCCATAGAGAATTTGTAGTCATAACCTTGCTCTCGGCGCGATTGCAACGCCTGCGCTTTTTGTTGCAACATCTCACTCCGCCCCCCTTCATTTTTAAGTCGGTGGGCGGCGGTCAATGTGGCTTTATCGCGCATGCCATTGAGCAGTATCTTCGGCTGACTTCCGCTACGGCGTATTTTCATCCCCTGCGCCACACGCTGATCTGCTTTTTCCTTGTTGCGTTGAGCTTGACGCTGTAAGTGTTTTTGCTGCTTGTGAACCGTGTCCAACTGCCGTTCGATAGCCGCCACCTGTTGCTGTTTTTGCGCGTAGTAGTGGTCATAGTTGCCGCCATATTGAGTTAACCCCAAGCTCGACAACTCCCAAATCTGCTCCATATCGCGCAGTAACAAGCGATCATGGCTTACCAGCAATACATAGCCGTTAAACTGACGAATCTGCTCTCGCAGCCAGATACGTCCCGAGTGATCGAGATGGTTCGACGGTTCATCCAGCACCAGTAGTTCAGCCCCCGATTGAAACAACTGCCACAATTGCAGCTTGGCGAGCTGGCCCCCACTGAGTTGCGCACACGGAAAAAACGCATGACCGGGTAGGCCTAAGCCTTCGAGTTCAGCTTCGAGATCTTGCTTGAGCGACCATCGTTCGCCCACCCTATCAAACCATTTGTTATCGCATGACCCCGCTTCGATCTGCGCCAACGCATACAACACAGGCTCTATATTTAAAACACGGGCGATCGATGCGTCACTGTCTAATAACACCGACGGCAATTGCGAGTAACTTCCGACGCTCACTGAACGCGACACCGTGCCGGACGTGGGTTGCAGCTCGCCAAGCAGTAGTCGAGCGAGCAACGACTTTCCGCTACCGTTGCGCCCCACTAGCCCCACTCTTTGGTGTTGCAATGTAACACTTAGCTGGTCAAACAATGACTCGCCATCTGCAAACTGATAGCTGATCTGATTCGCTTGAAGTATGGGCATATTTTGCCTCCTGTAAAACAGGATTAGGCGCGCTGCGTAGCGGAGGAAATGAAACCGGTATAGTAGACGGCAGCATAACCATGCCGCGTGCAAAACATACCGTGTGATCTTGTGCTCAATCGAGCAGGTGAGAGGCTACGCCGACTAACCCTGTGAAATCCAAATTAAAGTGATAAACGGATAACAGGTGTTAGTTGTTCATGTTGGCGTAAACTCCGAGAGAAATGATGGGCGCAGTATAGTGCAGGCACTGGTCACTTTGCAACCAAGAGATGACGACACGCACGGAACAAGGATCATCGTCACATATGGAAAAAAGCTATCTAAGTTTGGGGGCGAGATTGCACGAAAAGAGACACTTAATACCTCGACCAAAATATCTAAACTTTGAGTTTTTTGTCACACGAACTTTTCTCATAACGGATTATCCTTAAAAAACGCATGGTTTATTGGTTTTGCCATTGAGGGCGTTATGATTGAGATTGTGATTGATGGTAAATTCCGAATTGTCGACCCCGACATCACCTTACTTGAAGCGGCTCGAATCTGTGGCGTAGAAATTCCCTCACTGTGTGGGCTCAATAAAAGTGGGCACAAGGTCGCTTGTGACTTATGCATGGTCGAGGTGGAAAGTGGCGCAATGCAACGGGCATGTGAGCTCAAGGTCTACCGAGGCTTAGAGGTGACAACACAGTCATCTGCACTGAGCCAACACCGCCAAGACGCACTCAATCGTATTATGCGCGACCACTACGCCGACTGCGAAGCGCCGTGCAAAACCGCCTGCCCCGCTGGCGTTGATATTCAGTCTTACCTGTATTACATCGGCCAAAATGATCACCAAAAAGCCATCCAAGTGATTAAACAAACCCTACCGATGCCGCTTTCGATTGGTCGAATCTGTCCTGCATTTTGTGAAAGTGAATGCCGCCGTGCGCTGGTCGATGAACCTATCGCTATTCGCCAGCTCAAACGCCATGCTGCAGACGCTGACTTAGCCGCCGCCAAGGCCTACATACCAGAGAGAAAACCGGCTAAACAACGCTCAATTGCCGTGGTGGGCAGCGGTCCTGGTGGCTTAACGGCAGGGTACTATCTCTCGAATGAGGGCTATGAGGTAACCGTGTTTGAGTCTATGCCTAAACCCGGCGGCTGGCTGCGTTATGGCATTCCTGAATATCGCCTACCCAAAACCATTCTCGACCAAGAAATCGACTTGATGTGCCGTAATGGGATGGTGATAAAAACCGAGCACAAGTTAGGCAAAGCGTTCACCCTCTCTCAACTGAGCGAAGATTATGACGCAGTGTGTCTGGCGCTGGGTGCATCCGTGGCGGTTGAAATGCACTACCCAGGCAGCGACTTAAAGGGCTGCTACTTGGGTGTCGACTACCTAAAGGACACGATGACTGAACAAAGCTACACCACAGGGCAGAAAGTCGCTGTCATCGGCGGCGGCAACACAGCGATAGACTGCGCGCGCACAGCAAAACGTGCAGGGGCCGACACCACCATCATATATCGCCGCACGCGAGAAGAGATGCCCGCCGAAGATTACGAAATCGAAGCAGCCGAACAAGAAGGTGTCAAGTTTCTCTTCCTCACCAACCCAGTGCAAAACATCAGCGATGACCATGGCCAGGTTCAAGCCATCAAACTCGAAAAAATGGCGCTTGGCGAACCAGATGACTCTGGTCGCCGACGCCCTCAGTCGACAGGTAAGTATATGACTGAGGCGTTTGATACCGTGATCGCCGCGGTATCGCAAAAACCGGATCTCAGCTTTCTCGATAATGAGTCGCTTGACCTGCCACTCACTCGTTGGAACACGGCGCAAAGTGACAACCTTACGATGCATAGCGGCACGGGCAATATTTTCAGTATCGGTGATTTTCGGCGTGGCCCGGCGACCGCAGTCGAGGCCGTGGGTGACGGCCGTTTAGCCGCCAAAGCCATTGATCTTTACTTAACCTCAGACATGTCCTGCATGCCCGAGCCTGAGTTTAACGCCCGCAAAGAGCGATCTCTTGGCCATATCGATCCGCTCCATTTTGCCCAGTTCGAAAAAGCGGCCCGGACCATCATGCCCGAACTGACCCCAGAGCAGCGGGCGCAAAGCTTTGCTGAAGTCGAACTCGGCTTTGATAATCAAGAGGCAATTCGCGAAGCCCTGCGCTGCTTGGAGTGCGGTTGTCAGGCCAATACTCAGTGCGATTTACGCAATTATTCAACCAAGTACGGCGCTCAGCAGTGCTTCGACGACCACCTCGAAGTCAAATCAGCACAAGAGTGGCAAGCGCTGAGAGATAAAGACCACAGGCACAAGTTTAGCGTCGACCGCAGCTCTGAGTTTATTGAGTTTGATGCCAACCGCTGCATCAGTTGCGGTCAATGTATTGATGCCTGCAGTGAACAAGCGGTACACGGTATCCTCAATTTCGTGAACGACCAAAACGGTCGCCCTGCGTTAAGGCCCGACGATCGACCTCACTTTGGGTCAATGCGAAATGGTCGAATAAGAATGGGCGACTCCAACTGCGTGCAATGCGGCGCCTGCATACAAGCTTGTCCCACAGGAGCCATGGTCGATAAGCGCCACCGCGCCCAAGGACGAACCGATCCGCTAACCCAAGTCGACACCATATGTACATACTGTGGTGTGGGTTGCAAGCTGACCATGCACGTCAACCCTGCGCAAAACAAGATTGAGTACATTACTGGCGCCCAATCCCCGGTCAATCAACAGATGCTGTGCGTTAAGGGGCGGTTTGGTTTCGATTTTGTCGCCGACAATAGTCGCCTGACCACCCCCCTTATCCGCCAAGATGGCTGGCTACAACCCGCCAGTTGGCCTGAGGCTATCGAGCTTATCGCGACAAAATTCAACGCATTAAAACGCGATTTTGGTGGCGATGCCCTAGCGGGCTTTTCTTCAGCCAAAACCACCAACGAAGACAACTACGCGTTTCAGAAATTTATCCGCCGCGAGTTTGGCACCAACAATGTCGACCATTGTGCAAGGCTTTGTCATGCCTCGAGCGTGACTGGACTTGAGGCCTCGCTTGGCAGCGGTGCCATGACCAACGATATTCCCAGTATTAAATACTCAGACGTGATTTTTATTATCGGCTCTGACACCACCTCAGCACACCCAATCATCGCTTCACACATTAAGCAAGCCATTCGTCATCACGGTGCACGTTTGATCGTCGCCGACCCGAAACGCATCGACATGGCTGACCACGCCGAGTTGTACTTGGCACACCGGCCGGGCACCGATGTCATGCTGCTGAATGGAATCATGCAACAGATCATCAAAAATGGCTGGCACGATCAAACCTATATCGATGAGCGCGTCGACGGCTTCGACACTTTACTGCAAGAAGTCATGTCGCCCGCTTACGCGCCTGATAAAGTGGAATTGGTGACTGGCGTTAGCGCCGAGGATGTCTTTGCGATGGCACGTATGATAGGTACCGCTAAACGCACCGCTGTCTACTATTCGATGGGGATCACTCAACACACCACCGGGCACGATAACGTGCGTTCAATCGCTAACTTACAATTGCTGTGTGGCAACATCGGCATTGAAGGCGGAGGAATTAATCCTCTGCGCGGCCAATCCAACGTGCAAGGCGCGTGTGATATGGGCGCGCTGCCCAACTGTTATCCAGGCTATCAAAAAGTGTATAACCCGATGGTCAGACAAAAATTTGCCATGGAATGGAACGCGCCCAATCTCTCTGCTGAACAAGGGCTCACCCTCACTGAAATCATCGACGCAGCGTGCCAGCGCCAAGTGCGTGGTATGTATATCATGGGTGAAAACCCAGTACTCAGTGATCCCAATCAAGCCCATGTGATAGAAGGGCTAGAGGCCCTCGACTTTTTAGTGGTGCAAGACATCTTCTTGACCGAAACCGCGCACTACGCGGATGTGGTGCTGCCATCGTGCTCGTTCGCCGAAAAGTCAGGGCATTTCACCAATACCGAGCGGCGGGTACAACGGATTAACCCTGCGGTAAAACCGCCAGGAGAGGCCAAACAAGATTGGTGGATCGTTCAGCAAATTGCTAATGCCATGGGCGGAGACTGGCGCTATCAAACCGTGTCAGACATCACCAGTGAAATTGCCCGTGTGACACCGCAATACGCCGGGCTGCGCTGGGAAGCGATTCCACCCGACGGTGTCCAGTGGCCAAGCAGCAAAAAGAATCCCAACGGCACCCGCATTATGCACCAAACCCAATTCACCCGCGGCAAAGGCCAAATGGTCGGCATTCCATTTCGCTACGCCGCCGAACTGCCTGATGAAGAGTACCCGCTGGTACTCACTACAGGCAGGGTGTTGGAGCAATTTCACACCGGCACCATGACGCGAAAAACTAAGGGGCTTGATAACCTAGCAGGCCCAAGAGCCATGATCAGCGTCCAAGACGCAGAGTCACTGGGCATCAGCAACGGACAACGTTTGCGAGTTTCAACCCGCCGCGGTGAAATCGAAATCGATGCCTTTGTTACCAAACGAATTCAACAAGGGGTGATCTTTATCCCTTTCCATTTTGTCGAGTCTCCGGTTAACCGGTTAACCACGACCGCCACCGACCCTCACGCGAAAATCCCAGAGTTTAAGGTGGCAGCGGTTAAGGTTGAAGTGTTCAATACTCCACCCACCTAGCGCGGCACAAGCTGCCTCTTAAGCCAGCCACTGCGTCGGCTCAAACCAAGAAATGAGAGGTGGGGGGATTGGTATCCAAAATCTCCGCAATGACAGATAAGCCATGTTTGATGTAGCCGCGATTGGTTTCTGCGCCTAAGCTAATGCGAACACAAGGCATCGATTGATTGGTATCGAAAACAAAGGGTTTAAAGCCGGTGATTTGCACCCCAGAGCGCTTGGCTGAGGCGACCAGATCATCGCTACTCCACTGCTCTGGCAATGTTAACCAAATATGCTGGCCATTAGGGTGCGAACTATACACATGCCCTTGCAAGGCCGCGTTTGCAATTCGCTGCCGCTTGGCAAACTCATTCATTTGAAAGCGAATCAGCCGATTCAATGTGCCATTTTCTATCCAAAGATGCGCCACTTCAAATGGCAATGGTGTCGCCGACCAGCTAGTAGCGGCTAAACGGCCAATCGCATGCTGCAAAAAATGGCGCGGCACCGTCAAGTATCCGGTGCGCATCCCGGGCGCAACGACTTTAGTTAAACTGGTCACATAGAAGGCTTGTTCAGGCAGCAGCGTGGCAAGAGGTGGCACACGATTGGGCTCGAGAGCGCCGTAGACATCATCTTCGACGACATAAATCTCATACTTTTGCGCAATTTTCGCGATCGCTTCTCTGCGCGCGAGATCCATATGCGCGCTGTTAGGATTCGCCATGCTCGGTGTGCAGCACAAGGCCTTAATCGACTTGTGTCGGCACGCCCATTCAAACGCATCCGGCGTGATTCCAAACTCATCCATCTCAAGCGGTTGTAGTTTGAATCCCAACATTCTCGAACGGGAGATCAAACCATGGTCAACCAAATGACCACAAGCCACTAAGTCACCATGCTCGACCACGGTACTTAGCGCCAACGTTAATCCATGACAGGCCCCGTTGGTCAGCAGTATTTGCTCGGGCCCGACCTCTAAACCTTGGCTACGCAGATACCGCGCTCCCGACTCAATATGATGTGGCTGGCCTGTCACTGGCTTTGCCTTGCTGATCAATCCGCGATTGTTGGTTTGCCCTGCAATCTCAATTAACGCCTGATTAAACAGCGTGATATGTCGATCGGTAACCACCGCGTGGGCAATCGACATGTCAATCTCATCTGGTGTCTCTTTCATCTCTTGCGTCAGCATGAACTCGCTGTCCGTACTGTCGTCGACAAAACCTGCTTTTACAAACGTACCATTGCCGACCCAAGATTCGAGCGCGCCTTTTTTCTCAGCAAAACTATAGGCATGACTCACCGTTTGGACACTGACCCCAAGTTGCTCGGCAAACTCACGGTGTGTTGGAAGCCGCGTCCCCGGTTTGAGATAACCATTTCGAACGCATTCAACAAGATAGTGACCAATGGAGAGATACTTGGCGGTGCCTGGGCGAATGATCGGGTTCAAAGAAATTGTCATGACACAATATTTTAATTGATTCAATTTTAAGTGTCATTGTAACTTTAATTTAACAAATGACGAGTTTTTAATCACCAAACGTGGTTCAATGCACAAAATTAAACCACAATTGTAATGATTAACATGATTTGTATCGCTCAACAAACAAGTTAATACGCAGGTCGCGCTGACCTATCGCGGGTAGAAATACCTCAACGTCTCCGAAGGCTCTTAAAGCGTCGGAAATAGTAACAAGGAGAGATTATGAGAGGCGTTGCTATGCACTTTACACTGGATGAATTTCAGGAGCGGCTAACCAAAGTTCGCCAATCCATGGAAGAACGCGAACTGGATGTTTTGATCATCCATGACCCGTCTAACATGTCATGGCTGACGGGTTATGACGGTTGGTCTTTCTATGTTCCGCAGTGTGTCGTTGTCGGCTCATCTGGCGAGCCTGTTTGGTTTGGACGTTGCCAAGATGCGAATGGGGCGTACCGTACCGCGTATATGTCGGCCGAAAACATTACCTACTACCCCGATCATTATGTGATGAACCCGCCGTTGCATCCGATGGACTTTCTGGTCGAGGCCGTGCTCAGCCCTCGTCTTTGGGATCGGGGTCGAATCGGCGTCGAGAAAGACAACTATTATTTTAGCGCCACCGCCTACGAGTCACTCATTACACACCTGCCGAACGCCCAACTTATCGATGCCACAGGGCTAGTCAACTGGTGTCGCGCCGTTAAATCGGATCAAGAGTTGGCTTATATGTACCGCGCAGCGCGCATCGTTGAAAACATGCACCGCGTCGCGTTCGACATGATCGAACCCGGTCTACCAAAACACCATCTGGTTGCTGAGATTAACCGTCAAGCAGTACTTGGCCATGAAGACCATTTCGGTGATTACACCGCGATTGTGCCACTTTTGCCCTCAGGTGCCGACGCCTCGGCACCGCACCTTACTTGGGATGACAGACCATTCAAAAAAGGCGAAGGCACCTTCTTCGAGATCGCTGGCGCACACCGTCGTTATCACTGCCCTCTCTCGCGAACCATCTTCCTTGGCGAACCTGACGACAAGTTCAAGCGGGCAGACGAGGCACTAACGCTCGGCCTAGAAGCAGGGTTGGCGGTGGCAAAACCGGGCAACACCTGCGCCGACATCGCCAATGCCCTAAACCAGATTCTCGACAAAGCCGGATTTTCACGCGAAGGCGCCCGTTGCGGTTATCCCATCGGTCTAAGCTACCCGCCAGACTGGGGAGAAAGAACCATGAGTTTGCGCGACACCGACAAGACGATACTGCAAGAAGGCATGACGTTCCATTTTATGCCGGGGTTATGGTTTGAAGACTGGGGTTTAGAAACCACCGAAAGCATAGTGATCACCCAAAGTGGGGCCAAGACACTGTGTGATTTTCCCCGCCACCTGTTTGTAAAACATTGATTTTTTTTAAATCTACCCTGGGTGAATTAATATTGACGGCCAAAGGATTTGATATGCAAGAAAGCTCGATCACAGCCACCGTAGACTTTGACCGAGACGGCGTGCAACACGGCTTTTTAGCCCTGCCTCACTCCCATGATGACTCCGCTTGGGGCAGCATTATGATTCCTATCACCGTGGTAAAGAATGGTCATGGCCCCACCGCGCTGCTTACCGGGGGGAATCACGGCGATGAATACGAAGGGATCACTAGCCTACTTAAGCTGACACACTCCCTTCAACCAGAGCAAATTCAAGGGCGCGTCGTCATTGTGCCTATGATGAACTTACCCGCCGTTCAAAACGCATCACGAACCTCGCCCCTCGACAAAGGCAACTTAAACCGCAGCTTTCCGGGAAATCCTAGTGGATCCGTCACTGAAAAAATCGCCGACTATTTTACCCGCCATCTAGTGCCAATGTGTGATTTTGCCCTAGACATTCACTCGGGCGGGAAAACCTTAGACATCTTGCCTTTTGCCGCTGCGCACCGCCTCCCCAATCGAGAGCAGGCGCAAGCCTGTATGTTAGGTGCTAAGCTGTTTGGCGCGCCCTACACCATGATCATGCTCGAGATGGATGCCACCAGCTTGTATGACACAGCCGTTGAATCCCAAGGCAAGGTGTTTGTCACCACAGAACTAAGAGGTGGTGGGACCAGCACCCCAAACACAATGGCTTACGCAGACCGCGGTATTCGCAATTTCTTACGCTATTCAGGCAACTTAGCCAGTGAATACGAACCGCCGATCCAACCTACGCAATGGCTATCTATGCCCGACGCCCGTTGTTACGTGCAGAGCCAACATAGTGGCATCTCCGAATATCTGTTTGATCTCGGGGATACCATCCAAGAGGGCGATGTGTTAGTGAGAATCTATTCAACCGAGCGCACCGGCGTCGCCCCTGTCGAATACATAGCAGAGCGCAGTGGAGTGCTTGCCGCGCGCCGATTTCCCGCAAAAGTGGGGATGGGTGACACACTGGCGGTGATCGCTAAAGAGAGCGGAGAATGGATAGAGTTCACACCTGATAGCACGCTTTTCAAAAGGTGAAGCACAAACTGCCAAAGCGATGAACAACGGACAAGGAGAACCACTATGCGCCTCGACCGCTACGACGTGAAAATTCTACAAATTCTGCATGACGATGGCCGCATCACCAAGTCACACCTAGCAGAAGCGATCAACCTTTCGGTCAGCCCCTGCTGGGAACGAGTCAAAAAACTGGAAAAAGCCGGGATCATCGAAGGCTATGGCGCTAAGGTGAATACCGATGTGTTGTTTAAGCGCACCTCCGTCATGGTGGAAGTATCCCTCAAAGAGCACAACGCACAGGCGTTCAAACGATTCGAGCAATTGGTCCAACATTCACCCGAAGTCACTGATTGTTATGCCACCGGAGGCGGCGTGGATTACATTCTCAAAGTTCAGTCTGAAGATATCGACCAATATCAGCGCTTGATCGATAACTGGTTAGAGTCAGAAGTAGGGATAGAGCGCTACTTTACCTACATTGTGACCAAAACCATCAAACGTGACGCAGGCGCCATAGACGTCAATCAAAATGCCTTGTTTTAGCGGCCAAACCACACTGCCAAGGAGAACAGAAAAAACCGCTCTTCATATGGGTTGAAACAGAAATTTTCGCCTGTTTCCTTGCAGCGTTCAGAAATTCTTTCAGCCACATCTCCATTACAGTTTAGCTATGGACAACGCGCTGGGAGAAGGACTCATGACAGCACTGCACAGCTTACATGCAGAGGAACTCAAAGCCTCGCATGACATGATGGCGATAATGAAAGACGTTCGTTTGGTTAGGAGCCTAGCTTACATCAATGGTAAGTGGGTCAGTGGCGACCAGTTTCACCCGGTCGATAACCCCGCTGATGGCACCGTTATCGGCTATATCACTCAACTGTCTCAGCAACAGCTCTATCAAGCGATCGACAGCGCCGATCAAGCCTTTAGTCAATGGCGAAAACTGTCAGCGGAACAACGCGCCGAAATACTGATCCGGTGGCACGATCTGATTCTCGAATCAAAACAGGATCTTGCTTGTTTAATGGTCATGGAACAAGGTAAAACCTTAGCCGATGCGTTAGGCGAGGTTGACTACGGCGCCTCGTTTATCCGCTGGTTTGCCGAGGAAGCTCGTCGCAGTTACGGCGAGACCATTCCGAGTCACATTCCCAATGCACAACTCTCCACGCTACGAGAGCCAATCGGCGTCGCGGCTCTGATCACGCCGTGGAATTTTCCGAATGCGATGGTGACGCGCAAAGCCGCCGCCGCTTTAGCGATTGGCTGCCCAGTGTTGATTAAACCCGCCAGTGAAACGCCTTTTTCTGCCTTGGCACTCGCGGAACTGGCCGACCGAGCAGGCTTTCCGCCGGGGGTATTTAACGTGATCACCGGCGAGGCGGTCATGGTGTCGCAAACATTATGTCATTCAGATAAGGTCAAAGCGCTCTCGTTTACAGGCTCGACACGGGTGGGCAAGTTACTGTTGCGCGACGCGGCGCAAACCGTAAAGAAATGCAGTATGGAGCTGGGTGGAAATGCCCCTTTCATCGTGCTGCCAGATATGAACATCGAACAAGCCGCGCAAGCGGCCGTAGAGGCGAAGTTTCAAACCGCTGGCCAAGACTGCCTCGCCGCCAACCGCATTTTCGTGCCTAGCGATAACTATCAGGCTTTCCTGCAAGCATTTGCCAAAGCAATGGACACGATTGTGCTAGGTAATGGCCTAGATGAGAAAACCACGATGGGGCCGCTCATCAATCGCGCCGCCGTAGACAGGGCCCATGCATTAGTACGTGATGCGCTGGACAAAGGCGCAACACTCGTCGCGGGATACCATCAGGCCGTGCCGGGCGACAACTTCTTCGCCCCCACTTTGCTTGCCGATGTCACCCCCGACATGGCGGTGTATCGCGAAGAAAACTTTTGCCCAGTGGCTGGGGTCTTGCCTTATAAAGATTTAGATAGCGTGATTGAAATGAGTAACGACACTGAATACGGCTTGGCCGCCTACGTTTATGGTCACGATATTCAGCAGATTTGGCGCTGCATGCGCGGGTTAGAATTTGGCATGGTCAGCGTGAACTCGGTCAAAATGACGGGGCACCCTATCCCATTTGGCGGCATGAAACAGTCAGGTCTCGGACGAGAGGGGAGCCGCCACGGCTTTGAAGAATACAGTGAGATCAAATACTGCTGTTTGGGCGCACTGCCCACCGTAAGCGGTAGTTAAGGGCACAGAAATACGCCGACACATTCAAGGAGAGCAATCATGACCCATAAAACCGAACAACTTTTAGACATCGACCGTCAACGAGTATTTCATGCCTCCACCCACCTCAAGCAGTACGCGGCAGGTGAGCTACCCGGTAGAATTATCTCCAGCGGCAGTGGGATACGCATCACCGACTCCGAAGGCATTGAGCTTATCGACGGGTTTGCCGGACTATACTGCGTGAACATTGGTTACGGGCGAACAGAAATGGCCGATGCCATCTATGCCCAAGCCAAAGAGTTGGCTTACTACCACACTTACGTTGGCCACACCAACGAAGCACTGGTGACGCTGTCTGATCGCATCATCCAAATGGCCCCCGAAGGCATGAGCAAGGTCTACTACGGTATGTCTGGCAGCGATGCGAATGAAACTCAGCTCAAACTGGTGTGGTATTACAACAACGCGCGCGGCTTACCCGAAAAGAAAAAAGTCATCTCACGTGACCGCGGCTACCATGGTTCAAGCATCGCTTCTGGCTCCATGACTGGGCTACCACTGTTCCATGCCCATTTTGATTTACCGCTGGATCGCATCAAACACACCGTTTCTCCATATTACTACCGCCGCGAAGACGACAGTATGTCTGAACTTGAGTTTTCTCAGTATTGCGCCGATCAGCTCGAAGCGATGATCTTAGAAGAAGGGCCAGAGACCGTCGCCGCCATGATCGCAGAACCCGTTCTTGGGACAGGCGGGATAGTGCCGCCGCCCGAAGGATACTGGCCAGCGATTCGCAAAGTACTCGATAAGTACGATGTACTGCTCATAGCCGATGAAGTGGTGTGTGGTTTCGGGCGTTTAGGCAGCGACTTTGGCTCACTGCACTACGACATGAAACCCGATCTCATTACGGTAGCAAAAGGCCTAACCTCTGCCTATCAACCGTTGTCTGGGGTTATCGTCGGCGAAAGGGTGTGGCGCGTACTGGAAAACGGCACCGACCAGTGGGGCGCGATCGGACACGGCTACACCTACTCCGGTCACCCCATGGGCGCGGCCGCGGCCAACTGTAACCTCGACATTATTGAACGCGAGGGGTTGGTAAAAAACGCAGCTGACGTTGGTGCATACTTACAACAACAAATGACAGAGCGGTTTAGCGACCACCCTTTAATCGGTGACACCCGCGGGGTGGGTTTAATGCATGCACTAGAGTTCTCTTCAGACAAACGGCGCCGTGCTCACTTTGACCCTAACTTAAAAGTGGGGCCACACATCGCAGCAGCCTGTTTAGAGCAAGGATTAATTGCTCGCGCTATGCCACACGGCGACATTTTAGGCTTTGCGCCACCGCTTATCGCGACACGTAGCGACATTGATACCATCGTCGACAAAGCGCACCAAGCCGTCAACAAAGTAATGGACAACCTCGTCACCTCAAAGCAGTGGCAACCGAAATAATCGCAAGTCACCCACTCAATGGCCGCTGCCTTTATCGAACTTAAGATAGCGGCCACTTCTATTAAAGCATCCCGCATATTAGCAACTCATCAATAGCAAACCTTTCATTGATATAGTTCTTCAGCTTATCCGTTTCTATCTAAATTGGCGTGATGCTGTAAGTGTTCAATAAACATCGGGATTTTTCTTGCCAAGTGTTTTCTGGAAGCATAAAAGACATACAAAACCAAATCTTCAGGCTCGTACTCCATTGTCACTACTTCTAAAGAACCGGTATCTATCTCATTGCGACAGGATTCGGCTGGCAATATCGCGAAACCCAAACCAGCTAATGCACCTGACTTCGCGAGATGCCCACTATTGACCTTAAATGAGGACTGTACCTTTTGAGTAATAAGCTCACCCTTAGTGTTTTTGAAGACCCAAGGTGTCCCATTTAACGCAGTAAAACTATTGATACACGGGACGTGTTTCAAATCAGTAATCTGAACAGGTCTAGGAGAGGTCTGTAAGAGTTTTGGAGATGCCACAACAATACTTGGCCAGCGTTTAATCTCCTTAGCTACCCAATTGTTATCTTCAAGCTTTCCTCGGTGAAAACTCAAAATGACGTCAAACCCATCAAGTAAGTCCTCTTTCGGGCTGATACTTGTATCGCAGCATAATGAGATTGAGGGATGCTGGGAACAAAAAGAAACCACTGCTTGAGCTAAAGCAAGCGAATCAGGCATTAGAACTTTAAGCTGCCCCATAACCTCATGAGAGTGCTGTGTCACTTCCTCAAGCGCATCATTAAGTTTGTCCAG
This sequence comes from Vibrio sp. JPW-9-11-11, assembly GCF_013369335.1. Lineage (GTDB taxonomy): Bacteria > Pseudomonadota > Gammaproteobacteria > Enterobacterales > Vibrionaceae > Vibrio. Next base: position 452,799 of record NZ_SZQJ01000036.1, on the reverse strand, counting down.
CAATGGCTGAGTTCGCAAATAAAGGTGTTCCCCTGCATCTGTCGGAGCGATTCGGCGTGTAGTCCTATCAAATAGACGTATATCCAGTCGCTCTTCCAGTAAAGCAATATGGCGACTGACATTTGATGTCGGCAAGCTTAGGAATTTCGCTGCCCGTTTAAAGCTGTTGTTCTCATAGACACAGTGAAAAGTTCTTAGCCACTGCTGGTCAATCTTATCAAACATTTATTTAATCCCATATTGTTGGATTATAAAGCCCATTGAACGCACTTTATTACCATAAACAGGCTTATACAATACTCTTCACTAAAGTTATCTGGATAAGGTTTCCTATGAGTTGGTTAGAAAAGCTAATAGATAAAAAGAATATAATCAGTACACGTAAAGCGCCGATTCCAGAGGGGCTATGGACTAAATGTCCTTCATGTGATCAGATCCTTTACCGCATAGCTCTTAAGGAGAACCTGGAGGTGTGTCCAAAATGCGACCATCATATGAGAATGTCGGCACGCCGCCGAATAGACTGCTTTCTGGATAAAGGAGAGCGAACTGAGATTGCCAGTGAACATGAGCCGAAAGACTTGCTCAATTTTAAGGATCTGAAACGCTATAAGGAACGCCTTGCTCTAGCCCAGAAAAGTACGGGAGAAAAAGATGCCTTAGTTGCGATGAAAGGAAAACTTATGGGCTTACCTGTTGTTGTCTGTGCATTTGAGTTTTCTTTTATGGCAGGCTCGATGGGTTCAGTGGTCGGCGCTCGTTTTGTTCGGGCCGTTGAATCGGCTATTGATGCAAATTGTGGGTTAGTTTGCTTTTCTGCCAGTGGTGGTGCTCGTATGCAAGAGTCTCTGATGTCGTTAATCCAGATGTCAAAAACCAGTGCCGCGCTAAATCGTTTATCCAGTAAAGGCTTACCTTATATATCTGTATTAACAGACCAAACATTGGGTGGTGTATCAGCGAGTCTAGCCATGCTGGGAGATATTAACATTGGCGAGCCGAAGGCAATTATCGGCTTTGCAGGACGTCGCGTGATAGAGCAAACCGTTCGTGAGACATTACCCGAAGGTTTTCAGCGAAGTGAGTTCATTCTAGAGCATGGCGCTATCGACATGATTGTGGATAGGCGTGAGATGCGCAAACGAGTTAGTGGGCTAATAGCTAAAATGACTCATACCGCTAACTCGCTGAAAGTATAGTCTATAGGCTCTTTAACCAAGCTGATCTCCCAACATACTCCAGTCCAGCTTCGAGCTTGCTGCGCTTCGAGTACGTTACCTATAATCAGCTAGTTAGCTATACAGAGGGGTAATCCGTGGCCAAACGCAAGAGCTGACACGATTTCATTAGTCACTAGTGGACAAGCTGCGACCATGCTGTCGTTCTATTACGCCCTGCATCTTTTGATTTGTATAAGGCGCTATCGGCTCTGGCTATCACATCGTCAATATTGGTATCCCTATCATTGACCTCTGCGACCCCTACGCTAATTGTAATGTTTTTTGGTGCAGAGAATCTATGTGATTCAACCAGTTGGCGGAGTACTTCAGCCACTTTTAACGCGTTGTTTTCGGGCGTGTTTGGGAGTAATAGAATAAACTCTTCGCCTCCCCACCGAGCAAAAGTGTCTGAATGCCTGACTTTTGCAGAGATAAGATCGCTAAGTTCTTTGAGATACGCATCGCCGACGTTGTGGCCCATCCCATCGTTAATTTTCTTAAAATGGTCTATATCAAACAAAACGACACTGAAAGTCCCACGTGCTTCCCTATACTTGACGAACTCAAACGTTAAGTTCTCGGTAAATTTGTTTCGATTAAATAGTTTGGTCAAAAAATCAGTGTTGGAAAAGTGAACTAATTCCTTCTTGTATGCGTGTTCCGAGTATATATTCCACACATAAATGAACGAGACCAAAAGGATGAGAAGTGCGTACACCATAAATGTGTTGTTCAACCTCCCTATCGCCGTATCTTGAGAGCTGGTAATCAAGTACGCTACGTGCTGATTTTTGAAATTCTTAAACGAAATAAAACTCAGAATATAGTCGGTGTTAGCGATAGTGATCACCTGAGAAAAAGTGTTTTCGCCTTCAATAAGAGGCTCTAGATCTGCTCCAAGGTTCTCTACATTAGCAAGGATATCCTTGTATTTAATCTTTTCAAGATTCTGCTCAAATACTGCCTTGTCGTAATAGTAATGTTCAGATAACAAGGTAGGAATATAATTGCCCTTCATATCCTCAAACAGCTTTGCATCCACTGTAGACTTATCGATCACAAAATAGAAATCGTCTTTAGGGTAAAGCTCGAATAGGAGATCCAATATACTTCCCATAGACAAAGAAGCCTCGACACTACCCAAAGCCTGCTGTTCAAAAGTAAGCGGATAGACAAATCTGTAACCATTGAATACTTTTCCTTCCTCAAAACCCTCAATAATTTGCTGGTGTATGTTTGCAAGCCTTACTGACTCACGAACAGCGAATAAATTATCACCGTACTTCTCAGGCTTGTGTACTCGCAAGAAACTGTCGCCATTCGCAAAGTGGAAATGCAACTGTCGAAAATGATGTTGTTTAAGAAGTTCGTAATTTGGTTTTAGCCGTTGGTAGATTTGTTGTCGATTTGTATCCCGCACCGGACCAGGAGATTCTACAGCCTCTTGAAAAAGCGCCATAATTTGCGTGTCCTGCGATATTTGCTGGTAAACATAGTGAGAAAACTTGGCAAAAACCCCTAAGCTCGCCTCCACTTTCGACTGCATCACTGCTGAGTAATTGTCTAGGATACGTGTCTTTTGATCATGGTACTCACGATTGAGCACCGTAAAAGAAATGATGTTCAGAACAACCAAAAATACAATGTGAACTAACATCTTGGCTTTAATGACATTTTTTAAATGAGGCCTAGTCGTCACATATTACCTTTTTATATACAAACTACAGTTAGCATAAGATTAGTTGATAGTTGAGGCTTTGTTGCTAAAATCGATGGAACTAAATCAAGAAGCTACGATCTGATCGGCTACACCCATCAATCGTCTTGGCCTCATGCCTAATCCTCGTTACAAAACAACTAACTGGAAGCAGTACCACAAAGCCTTAAGCAACCGTGGTTCTTTGAGCTTTTAGATTGATGAGGAGAGGATAGCCGAATGGAAGCAAAATAGACAAGGCAAGAGTGATAGACCTCGCCGATTCAGCGACTTAGCGATTACTACCGCGCTCATGGTGAAACGCGTTTTCTCTATGCCATTGAGAGCGCTGCAAGGCTTTTTAGAGTCAGTATTTAAGCTGGCTAACATCCCGCTTGTTAGTCCACACGACACCTGTATAAGACGCCGAGCGAAGGAAGTTGAGGTTTCTTTTGAAACCAAAACCAGAGGAATAATACAACGCCTGGCCATTGACGCCACTGGTCTCAAGGTTTATTGCGAAGGTAAATGGAAGGTCAAGAAGCATGGTACTGATGGGAAACGCAGAGTATGGCGTAAGCTGCATATCGCAGTAGATACCAACACCCGCGAAACAGTGGCAGCAGAGCTTAGCTCCCAACATACTTATGTCCAACTTCGAGCTTACTGTGCTTCGAATACGTTACCGATCGTCAGCTAGTACTGACATGAAAAAGGCAATCTCATCACAACCGAAGCCGCCAAACGACGGCTTTGGTTTAGAGAAATCAATCTGCCTCAAGGGCGGGGACAGGCTTAAGGGCCGCAATCGCAACGGCAAACAAACCCACCGCCAACACGGCAAGCCAGACTGACCCCAGTGAATAAGCATAACCCGCCAGACCGGACCAGATAGCAACGCCAAAATGCATCATACTCATGCCTAGCGCCATCAAGGTGCCACGGTGTGAATCTGACAGTTGCGCAATATGGTTTTGCAGTGCTGGAGAACCGATTCCGCCAGCCAGAGACCAAAAAAATAGTACTGGCAAAAACATTAACACATGCGTTGCGGATGCACCGAACACCCAAGCGCTGCACAGCAAGCAAACCACCAGTGCAGCTCGCATCACAGCACGGCCGCTGCCCAAGCGTCGAATGGCTCTAGACATCACCATATTGCCCATCACACTGACACCACCAAGTATCGCGTACGTCAAGCCAACCAATGCTATGTCCAGTTCAGTGGCATCACGTAAGCGCTGTCCCACCAGATTGAAGACACCGATCCCTCCCCCAAGGCCAAGCCCCATTGCCAGAAGCGCTCCGCGGGCGCCCGGAATCCGTAGCAGTTGCACCATGGCAGGTTGCTCTGGTTTAGCCGTTTTGTTTTTGGCGTAATGCGCACCGCCTTGAGCCGCGAGCAATGCCGCCACCATCAGTGCCGCTGCGCCTAACACGATAAACGCTGCGCGCCAGGACAGCCACTCTGTCAAAAAAGCCCCAATAGCCGGGCTGGTGATCATTCCCAAAGTCAAACCAGCCTGAACCAGAGTAATGTGCTTCATCGCTTTGTCACCCGGTTGGTCACCGGCCAATGCAAACGCGATCGGCAACATGCCGGCACTGGCTAAGCCAGTCATCACCCGCGTCAGTAAACCCACATCGAACTGGCCGACCAGACCAGTAGCGATCGAAGAAAGACCGAACAACACACAAGCTGGCAACATAATGCGCAGTCTCCCCCATTGGTCAGATAAGCGACCAAAGTACGGGGCAATAAACGCTATCGCCAAGCTGTAGGCCGTGATAAACAACGTGATCCGTTCTGCTGGCACGCCCAGATCCTGTCCGATGGGTTGCAAAATCGGGCCCAGCAGCAGCTCATCCGCCCCCACCAAGAACGCAATCAGGAACAACAGCGCAGGTAACCTTTTATTTGACATCACTCATCTCCATCTTTGCCATATCAATCACTTTATCCGGCCAGTTGGCCAGAAAGTCCGGCTCGTGCGATACCACGATCACCGTTCCAGCATAGGCACACAACGCCTGTTTTAACGCCGCTTTTACGTCGACATCCAAATGGGTGGTCGGTTCGTCAAGCACCAATACGTTTGATTTACTGACCGCCAGACACGACAACTTTACCTTGGTCTGCTCACCGCCACTCAAACTGCGCAGCGACTGCAAGGATTTACTGCCGCTGATGCCAAACTCCGCCAGTTTCTGACGCGCACTTTTGTCATTCAACTGAACACACGCTGCACGCATCACCTGCATGGGAGTACTGTCCGGGTAATCCCAATGTAAGTCCTGAGAAAAATAGCCCCACAAAATGCCGTTGGCCTGTCGGATGTTCCCGGCAAGAGGATCGAGCTGACCGATCAGCGTTTTCAGCAGTGTCGACTTACCCAAACCGTTAAAGCCAACAATCGCCAGCTTTTCGCCGCGCTGAATATCGAGATTCATCGCCGGTAACAAGGCATGTTGATAGCCTATCTCAAGTCGAGTTGCGGTCAGTACCGTCTGGGCACTCAGAGGAGCATGAGAAAAACCAAACTCAGGCTGACTCTTTTGCTGCGGCTTGTTCACCCGCTCAATTTTCGCCAACTGTTTTTTACGGCCGTTGGCTATCTTGGCGTTCACTCCCGCACCGTTTTTGCTGATGTAAGCTTCAAGCTTGTCGATTTTCTGCTGTTGGGACTGATACTGCTTAAGCTGGTTAAGCGTCTCCTGCTCCTTCTGCGCCATCGCTTTTGCGTAGCCGCCTTGATATTTTCGGATCTGTTGATGGTCTATGTCGCATATACCATTGGCAATCCGATTGAGAAATGCCGTGTCATGCGATACCACCATAAACGTACCGGAATACTGATTGAGAAACTCCGCCAGCCAGGTCACGTGATCTGTATCGAGAAAGTTGGTCGGCTCATCGAGCAATAATACATCCGGCTCTTCCAGAAGCAGTTTAGCCAAAACCACTTTATGCCGCTGACCGCCACTCAAACCTCTCATGTGTGTGGTCATTCCAAGTGGCAGAATACCCAGCCCCACCGCCACCTGTTCAATACGATGAGTCAGGCGGTAGAAGCCCCCTTCTTCCAGAAGCGATTGCAGCTCTGCCGCGCGATTCAGTGTTGCATCGGACACCGCTGATGACATTTGCGCATAGAGGCGATTCAACTCTCGATCCGCAGCCAGTAAAGGTGCATAAGCAGTCGCCATAAAATCGAATACTGACAGCGAAGGATCAATCTCAAGGTGCTGATCGAGGTAGCCAACTTTCACACCCGGCTGCCAGAGGATGTCACCGTGATCCGGTAGATACTCACCTTGTAATAGCTTGAACAAGGTACTTTTACCCGCACCATTTGGTCCGGTGACACCCAGATGCTCACCACGATGGAGAGCGAAATCGGCGTTTTGATATAAAACCTTGTCTTTCACCTGAAAGCCCAGGTGTTTGATAACTAATAAACTCATGTTTTTAAACCATAAAAAAGGGGCCGGTAACAAGTACCGGCCCCTGGAATCTGTTCGATATTGATGTCTCTGATTTCCAGACACAAAAAAGGCCGGTGATAAAGCATCACCGGCCGACCTCTCTAATCATTTCTTTCAGATGTCAGTCACCCTGCGTTATTTACGCATTACAACATCTGATGAAGATTTGGTTTTTCAGGCTCCGAGCAACACTTCATCGTGTATTTGCGCGGAGTTCAGCCTTCTTACGAAGTTCTTGAACAGGATATAAATCATGGTAGAGAGTTATCTATAAAAATACTGCGCGTAATGTAATTGCCGATCGGATAGAAGTCAATCATCACAAAGGGGTAGACGCAAGCCTAGCTCCCAACATACTTCTGTCCTGCTTCGAGCTAGCTGCATTTGCAACACATTACCGATAGTCAGCTAGTTTTGAGATACAAAAAGTAATGCGTGGCAAACACAAGACCTGACCCCATTTCATTTGCCCTGTGCTAACTAAGATCATTCCAACCATGCTTGAATCTGTTTGATAACAGCTGGTATCTCACTTTCTCCTCGCTGGTTTTGAAAGGCGTGATCCAAACCAGCAAGTAACACAAACGACACGTTCGAACGCGATTGCATCAGCTGCTCTGCTTGTCGTTTTGCCTGCTCAGGTGAAACGTTAATGTCTCGCTCCGATTGCAAAATGAGCATGTCGGCACTAACGCGTTCAAGTATCATCTTTTGGTCTAACGTCAGCATCTCTTTCCACCAAGCAAAACCATGGGAGCTCATATTGATGTCCATCGTTTCAGCGCTCACCACGGCTTGCTGAAAACCCAAGAAACCATTCTTTGCTTCCATCAAGGCTTCCGGTGGCATAGTTTGCTCCATATTATAGAGAACATCATCAACAAAGAAGCGCCCACCAGCGTTCAGAGACACTAAACTATCAATCGAGGGAACTTGTGACGCGACCATGGCGGCAACCACGGCCCCTTCACTCCCGCCAAGTACAATAATGTGCTCATAATGACTCTCGAGCTTTTCGATCACTTGCTGGTAATCTGCCGCGCGCTGTGTCGGAGAATCCTTTTGAATGTACGCTGATGGGCAATCAGGGCTATCGCCATCGGGATTCCATCTGATCGCTTGGTTTAGCCCATATTTCTCTACCGTGAGTAAATCAGCCTCTGGCACCGTTTGAGAAAACAGATCATTAATCGTCTTGCTGTGGGAGACACTATTGCAATCAGAGCCTTGCATGATGACCAACAAGGTGTCACTTGGATTTTGCGCCGTTCTGGTGAGGTAATAAATTAACGATGAGCCATCTTGTCGCTCAATAATATGGCTGGTGGAAGACGCTTTGGCGACACCAACAATAAACAGCGGTATTAGTAGAATAATCCGAATAAGGCTCATCTCAATCCCTTAAAACTAATATAACAGTTAAAATTTCACTTTTTGAGCACCGCGAATCGGTAAAGTTCATTTTGCATTTAAGAATCTGAATCAAGCGGTGACTTAAAGCTTAACCCGCGCTGTTGTGCATGGGCGTACTGATCATCGCCAACGTATTATTCGTTGGCGACCACTCAATAAGTTACGCCATCTATTTTAGTGTCGAGAATCTTGCCTGATAAGGCGTCAATTCATTCCCTTCCATCGTTAAGGGAGCGTATAGGTTAGGTCTACGCCCTCTGATCCAGCGCCTGCCTGTACACATATTTAGATCTTTAGCATTGAGATCGGCAATAACCATATCATTATCGATGCAGTCAGTTTCAGCGATAATTTCACCATAGGGATTGAGCACCATCGCATTCCCCGTTCTAACTTCATCCATATCAACCCCAACACCGTTACTAAAGATCAGGAACATACCATTGTCATGGGCACGCGCGGGTAGCCAACGCATCAACCACTTTTTTCCTTTAGAACCTTGCATTTCAGAACGAATCGAATCTGGATCTTGGTGACGATTATGCCAAAGCTGGGGATCAATCAAACCCATCGCATTAGGGCTGCGAGAGTTCGTTCCACCTGTTTGATGAGGCGCGACGAGAATATCAGCCCCTTTTAATGCGGTTATTCGAACATTCTCGACTAAATTATTATCCCAGCAAATCAGGATCCCTACACGGCATCCGTATGGCGTATCAAACACAGTGTATTCATGGCCGCTTCTCATGTGTTCACTGACAAACGTATGCAGCTTTCTGTGTTTGGCTATCTGGCCATCAGGCATTGCCATGACATAGGAATTATAGAGATTTCCGTCCTTATCCTTTTCAATTAAACCTGCGCCGATGCTAAGTTGGTATTGCTTAGACATTTTTAGCAAGCGTTGAAACGTTGCCCCTTGTGGAATGAACTCGGACAACTCATTGATCTCTAATTTGTTAAGCTTCGACACATGCCAATAGCCAGTCACACACATTTCAGGGAAGACGATGATTTTTACCCCTTGTTTAGCCGCCTTTTCTACGTAACTTTGAATGACCGATAAGTTGTAGTGTTTGTCGTTCGCATGGTGGTTAAATTGGACAGTCGCAACACGGATATCTTTCATAATGGTTCCTTTTACTTAGTGAATATCAACCATTTTAAAAAGCCCCTTTGATTCCGTATAATGAATAAATTTCCTATAATTGATGAGCACATGGAATGGATCTTGTCGATTTACGCACATTCTGCCAGTTAGCTGAGGATCGGAACTATCGAGTAGCTTCAGAGCACTTACACATCACTCAGTCAGCTTTAACTAAGAAGATTCAGCGCCTTGAAGCTTTTTGTGGAGTGGTTTTATTTGAGAGAGGAAGACAAGGGGCCAGTCTAACTGCGGCAGGCGTAGCTCTTTTGCCTGAAGCGCAACGAATTGTATCGAGTTTTGAATCTTATAAATCTCTCACTCAACGAGTCGCCAAGGGAATGGCAGGAACTCTTAATATAGGTTTTGGCATATCTTCCTACCACCTTGCGCCAGATTACATAGCTAAGTTTAAAAAACACTACCCAGAGATCCACATTACACTGAACGATATACCATCTCAAAAGCAGTCAGAGCTCCTACTTCAGGGGGACCTTCATCTCAGTTTTAGTCGACTACCCACCGTAGCTCCGCTAAAGGGCATGAAGCTCTGTACAGATCACCTAGTGCTTGCCGTGCATAAGAGTCAAATTATAGACAAAAACAAACTGTGGTTGTCGTTAGATTCAATCGATTACTTACAGCTTAACCCTGAGCGAGGTAAGGGGCTAAGCCAACAAATAAGCATGCTATTAGAGGAGCATGAGAAAAAACTGAATGTAGTTCAGGAAGCCGATGATATTCAAACATTGTTAGCACTAGTATCAGCAAATTTGGGCTTCACTATTGTTCCTGCAAGTGTAAAGCATATTGCGAATGAGCATGTCGCTTTTTGGGAGCTACCAGGGGTAAATAGCTCATGGGATGTCGGCCTAATTTGGAATGAGCAGTTAGAGAGCTTTGCAAAAGATAATTTCATTCAATTTGTTGAGCAGATGCAAATTTAACGGCGTTGATTCGATAGGTGGGCTGTAACTCATTTTTGTCCACCAACATTTCAGATCTTTCTGAGGCCTACTATATGTGACTGCCAAACTTCATGTTGACCAAAAACACTGAGAGGAGGTCATCATGAGAAAGTCACCTTCTGGAAAATGCAGTGGCATCAAAAGGCCATTTAAGCTTGAAGAGATCTGGCGGATCAGAACTAGGCTGGAGATTGAAAACGATTTGATGCAGCTCGCGATACTGAACCTAGCTATAGATAGCAAGTTAAGAGCGAGTGATTTGCTAAAGTTACACGTTTACGATGTTTCTTCGCAAGGAGTTATCTATGACAGGGTTCAGTACATCCAACAAAAAACGGGAACCGATGTCCACTATGAGATTACACCAAGAACGCAGCAAAGTATTAGTCGATGGATTTTTGCAGCATCCCTAGAGGCAAGCAGTTTTCTATTTCCGAGTAGCCGCCGCTCTGGGCAACCTATCAGCTACTCATTCTATCGAGCAATTATCAGGAGCTGGGCTGTAAAGCTTGGATTGAATGCTGACTATTACGGTACTCACTCCATGCGTCGCACCAAAGCAACTTTAATCTATGCCAGAACGAAAAGCATCAGGGCTGTACAGATCTTACTTGACATTCAAAGCTTGATTACACTATTCGATACCTTGGCGTTGAGCTAGAGGACGATCTGAGGTTGTCTGAGAAAACAGACTGCTGACAGATAGAAGCTGTTACAGGCTTTTCTCCTGAAAAACCTGTGCCCCAAAGTGAGTTTCGTCTCAGATAGTGCATCAGAGATGGTTCTTGATTTTGTTATACTAAAAATAATCCCAAAAGTGGTGTAATCCGTGTATTAGAGAGTCTGTATTCGTTTATAGGTTTGCAGTACGGTATTTTCTTGGTGTCTGATGGAACAGCTTTTTAAAAGCCTGTACATAGGATGAATCAGATGCATACCCCAACTCCATAGCAATTTCCTGTATGCTCATTTTCGAGCTTAATAATGGCAGAGATAAAACCAGCCTTATATTTTGTCGCCACAGAGCAAATGATTGAGAGAACTCTTTCGCACATAATCTGGATAATGTGCGCTCAGATGCTCCGACTTTTTTTGCCCATTCTTTTAACGTAAACGGTAAGTCAGGTTGCTGTTTAAGCTGTAGAAAAATAGATAAAAGGCGTTTGTCCGTAGGGATGAGAAGTGGTATTTCATAACTTTTTGCTGCCTCGATTTGATCTCGTAAGACCGTTAACAAATGTGCCAAGTTGGATTCCGGCTGTGAAAGCGTATCACTTTCAAATAAAAGCAATATCAACTCTTTGAGGAAGAAGTTTACCTGACAGGATTTAGGCTCACTTCCATACTGCACATGTTTGTTAGGGTTGAGGTAAATCGCTAAAAATTGTGTGTCTGTAATTGCAACAGATTTATGAATGGTATTGGCGGGGATAAAGAGCATACCATTGTGAGGGACTATTCCACTTTTATCACTAATGTCTGATTGTAACAAACCTTGGCGTGGGAAGACGATTTGGTGCCATGGATGTGAATGGAAATCATCAATATAACCAGAGGCCATGATACTCGTTTTAGTTATAAATTGTTTATCTGGAAAATCTCTGATTAAGTTGTTAGCTTGCATAAATGGCGGCTTATCTACATTAATTGTCAGTTATTATAAATTACGCCAGTTTGTTTTGATATAACATCAGTCAATTGTTATCAAAAAACAAAAGGGCCAAATGATGCACATTCACTTTATCATCCATGAACATTTTGAAGCTCCGGGAGCTTATGAGTCTTGGGCTAAAACTCGCGGCTATACAACGACTTACTCTCGGGTTTATGACGGTGATTCTCTTCCGGAAAAAGTAGATGATATTGATTTTCTGATTGTCATGGGCGGCCCACAAAATCCTGTGACCACCATCGAGCACTGTGCTCATTTCGATGCCAAAGGTGAACAGGCGGTAATAACAAAAGCGATTGATGCAGGAAAAGTCGTACTTGGTATTTGTTTGGGATCTCAACTCATTGGTGAAGCATTAGGTGCTCACTATGCGCATAGTCCTGAACGCGAAATTGGTAAGTTCCCTATCACGCTAACCAAAGACGGCAGTACCCATCCACTGTTTGACCATTTTGGCTCCGTTCTAGAAGTGGGCCATTGGCACAACGACATGCCGGGACTGACTCCAGACGCCAAAATTATCGCGTACAGTGAAGGCTGTCCTCGACAAATCGTTGCTTATAGCGATTTGGTGTTCGGTTTTCAGTGTCATATGGAATTGACTAAAGATGTTGTAGCGTTGCTGATCGAAAATGATGATCTCAGCAAGGCAACAAACTATCGTTTCGTTGATGACCCTGAAGTACTAATGAATCATGACTATGATGAGATGAACCAAAAGCTACACGAATTTTTGGATAAACTAGCGAAAGCCTATCAAGCATAAAGTTAAGTTTCTGGTTGCTTTTGATAGATAGTTAGTGAGGAAACAAATGGACATTGAACTTCAAACATACATGCCAATATTGGCAATTACTGGAGCGCTTACTCTCGGTGCGATGAGTCCGGGCCCCAGCTTTATCTTTGTTGCTAGACGAGCAATTTCGCTTTCAAGACGGCATGGGATTTTTACCGCATTAGGTATGGGGACGGGAGCGTTAGTTCTATCGCTTGCTGCCTTACTCGGATTACAAACAATTTTTAGCCTAATGCCGGTAAGCTATTTAATATTTAAAATTGCAGGCGGATGCTACCTCCTGTTTTTGGCATTTGGAGTTGTGAGGTCAGCTCGAATTCCGTTACAGGCCATAGATGCCACTCGATGCCAAGACATTCCCTTATTTAGTTCGTACTTATTAGGTTTAGGAACCCAACTCAGTAACCCCAAAACAGCCATCGTATTTGCCAGCGTATTTACAACACTCCTTCCACAAAACATACCTACGTATTTCTATATTGCGGTATCAATTTGCACATTTTTGAGTAATGCAGGATGTTATCTAATCGTTGCATTAATCTTATCCGCTTCAAGTCCTCGTCAAGCGTACTTAAAATTTAAAAAATTTATTGATTATTTGTCTGGGTCAGTGATGGGAGGGTTAGGGTTGAAATTGATCATCAGTCGCTAACAAATGTCACTGATGAGCACTTTGCTATACTTTAAGTAATGCATGAAATACTAATTTAGCAAAGTCACTGGCAAACTTTTGTCCAAAAGTGAGGTACCCGGAGCTACTCCAACTTTTAAACGATAGGGAGGTGACGCACCACCCTATCTAGTGACTTACTCAGATATATCGGAGAACTTAACCCTCTACATTGGTCATTTTGTGTATTTCTGGCTCTTTAGCTAATGCAGTTTTATAAAACTCAAATATCGGTGTGATATATGGCCGAACATAATGTTCGTCTAGGGCTGCTTGGTCCACCCACTCTTCTACCAAGACCAGCTGATCTTTCGCTTTGTTCTCATATAGCTCAAAACGCAAGCAACCCGCTTCTTCTCGAGTGACAGTTAAAATGCCTTCCGCTTTTTGTTTGCACTCTGCATAAAATTCACTTTTTGGGGTAATAAAAGCCACAACACTAAGCATTGTTTTGCTCCTTTTGAGGTGTAAATTGACCCATTAACTTTTGGGTCAATATCATGATTGGTTTATTCAACACGTAGGCCGCTGTACAGGAAGCAGGCCACGCATTAATAAAGGCAATTCCCCATCGGCTGATAAAATCCTCTGGTAAACCGAGATTGACGTAAGTGACCCATGCGGACACCATAATTGACATCGCGCATGAGAACAGAGCAGTGAAAATAAGTTTTGTCATAGTGCTCCCTCCTGTCTGTATACTGTATGGAGATATCGTATCGTCAGCCATACGAGCTTTAGAACACTAAGATTTCGGAAAACCTTATGCTGGATGATTTTTTATTATTTGTTGAAGTAGCCCGTCGAGGCAGTTACTCAAAAGCGGCACGAGACTTAACAACTACAGCGCCTACCTTGTCCAAACGTATCTTATTGTTAGAAGAGAGATTAGGTGAGTCACTATTTATTCGCTCCTCTAGGGGAGTCAAACTCACCAGCTTTGGCAAAGGATTATTTGAGCAGCTTGGCGAAACCACCCTAAATCTTCATCAGGCCGTGGCTCAAAGTTCGAAAAGTGAAGCGGTTTCTTTCGTCTTACATTGCCCACAAAACTTAGTCATTGGCCAACTATACCCGGCGCTTGAAGCCTTTCTGCTAGAAAAAAGGCATGTGGATGTCGTCATTGAGCCTGCCAACACAAATGTACTGCTCAGCCAAACTTCTTTTGATTTAGCCATACGTAATGGAGAGCAAAGAGACTCGTCTTTTTACCAGAAAAAGTTAGCCAACATTGCCGTATGCCTTGTCTCAAGGCGAGACTGCAAAAGCCGAGAGCGACTCATTATGCCGTACTCTAAGATGAAAATTGCAAGGCAAGACTTACTAAGTATCGAGCGACAATACTCTAAGGTTTCTCGGGTCAACGACATTACTTTGGCACGCAAACTGGTCGCGTCTGGCATGGGTGTAGGCCTATTGCCTATGACAGAGATCGCCGATTTGTATAGTGAGATACCCGGTCACGTTCAATACGACTCAGAGATACTTTTCACTCGGCCTATGTATGCCTTGTGGGCGAATAAACCAAAGCCTTCGCCACTGTCGCAAGATCTAATCACATGTATCGAAAGCTGTGTTCAAAACACTCCCGCTTTACAAGGACGCATGGTTGATTTGACGTGATAGAGTTGGCTGCTGGGAAAGGTATTTTCTCCATACATCAAGGCTGGTTCGTGAGATGAGAAATAAACCGAACTAGCCAAGGTCATTTGTTTTCATAGCCTGTATGATACTGATTTTCCAAGCATTGGTGTTGATCTAAGTCCATCACAAAGTGGCGAGTGACTAGCGCATTGCTGTCTTCGTTTTTGGACTCGATAAGAGAACACTTCACCAAGTGTGATGCCATCGGTTGGATCAGCTAGACCAAAGCGAAGTTTTGCTTGACTAAATACATTGTTCGGCATTTATAGACGACGGTGGTAGTTTTCGCCGAGGAGATTGTTTTCAAGGAACCAATAGGATCAAGTCTTGTCTTTGCTGTGCGATAAATAGCAGAAGTGCCAACTATCTTACGGCGAGTTCCATATAAAAGCGCTTTTTTCGCGCTGTTAACCCCTTAAAAATAGTACAGGGCTAACCCTGTACCTAGTTATCTATTCTTCGGCGTCGAATACGATATCACCTTGTAAGATAGTCATTAAGATTTCAGTATCTGCTATGTCGTCGTGAGACAAGCGGGTAATATCTTTCTCTAAGATAGCAAAATCTGCTGATTTCCCTACCTCAATAGATCCTGTAATATCTTGTATCCCTAGGCTAACCGCTGCGTTGATGGTGTATGCATCAATCGCAGCCTCAACATTGGGTAGCCCTGTATTCCCCATTCTTATACTGTTAGCTATGCCTACGAGCGGATTTAACTCATGGACATTCCAATCACTACTGAGTGTAAGATTAGCCCCTGTATCAAAGATAGCTTTCAGGTTCATCAAAGAGTGTGCTCTCTTTGCTCCTAGAAAGAGTTTAGCCCATGAATGGTCATGCTCAACAACGTATTCAGAGCCTACTTGAAAGTCAGCTGTAACATTCAATTTAGTAAACCGACCTACATCTTCTGGATCGACAAGTTCAACGTGGGTAAGTGTGTACGGCTTGGTTGAGCCATTACGACGTACATGTTCAACTGCATTAAGTGATTCGCGAACCGCTCCATCACCAATAGCATGAATATGCGCGCTGTAACCAACCTTATCTAGAGCATCTAACCAAGTTTTCATTTGGCTGGGTGGAATATAATTAATTCCGTAAGGCTCGTCTGGAATGTAAGTATCTAAATAGGGTGCCAGCGTTTTTGCAGTACCATTTATTGTAATACCATCGCTATACATTTTTACTTGGTCAACTAATAGCAAACTCGACGTATTGCTTGATTGGATTTTCTTTAGAAAAGTTAGCTGCGTTTCCATTGAATCAGCAGGATAAATCCAAGGGCGCAACGACACTCGTGCGGTCAAGTTACCGTCTTTTTCTGCCTGTTTCCACACTTCATACCATCCGCGTTTCCAATAGAGTCGGCCATCACCAATAGTCGTAATGCCGTATGATGCTGACTCTTCGAGGCCAACCCTCAATCCGTCATAACTTTGATCAAATTGACCTTCTAAGCTGTTCCACGCCATTTCCATAACGATATCTCCAGCATTATCAAATAAGATACCGTTAGGTTCACCACTGACTGAATCTTTGAGAATTTTACCTCCTTGAGGTTCAGGTGAATCTTTAGTAATACCAGCAAGTTCCAGTGCAGCAGAATTTACCCACATAGAGTGTGAGGTCTGCTCCATGAATACGACAGGGCGAGCAGGAAAAATTCTATCGATAACCGCAAGAGGTGTTTGAGTATTATCTTCATTTAGAATCGCATCTAACGAAAAACCATACCCCATCAGCCACCCTTTGGACTTACTATTTCGACTGCAAGCTTTTAGATAAGGTATTTGGCCTTCAAGTGATGCGTCCATACTGAGTTCACAGTTACCTCCAGCTTCAGAGGCAGCTTCAAAAACATGGTTGTGGTTATCAATAAAACCTGGCATTACATATCCATGCTCGAGATCGATGACTTCTGTATTTTCATTACGCAATTTCTTGGTATCTGACACTTTGCCTACGAACAAAATATTTCCATCATGAACTGCAATTGCATCGGCAGTCTCATGACCGTGGATCTTTGCGTTTGTTAAGATCATATCGGCTTTTTCAACAGCCAATACATTCGAACTCATGATGAAACTCGCTATTAGTATTAAAGGGGAAGTTCGGTTCATCATTTACTCCTTACGTACCCCACATTTATCCTCAATGCAGGGAGTGCTTTGATTTCGTCGGATAGAGATTAAATAATAGTAAGAACAAAAGAAAAATAGTGAGTATAAGAATACAGGGATGGGTTAGATACTTAGTCTCAACTAACTTGGTGGTGGGTGAACAATTTAAAGGTTGTAATTTGAACCATTTAAAGGGTATTTTTTAATCAGAGTCTTATGTGGTAACTCTTTTTATCTCACGCTCTTTTGTCCAAGGACGTGTTGACGCCGAACTCGACAAACACGTCCTCGCCCCATTCGAAGTTACGCCTGATCAATGCACCAATTCAGAAAGCTGCTTTTTGGATTACTTTTGTTCATTTTTGGTCGAAATAAGAAACACGTACAAATTAGCGCTTCTTAACTCCCTATAACCTAATTTCGAATAAGTTAAAACGGGGCATAGCAAGAGTAAGTTGAGCAATTATCAATGGGTTTCGATAATATCGCTATCTTGTGTTTCCTTCCGTAGACCGACATTCGAAAGTGGCATGGGTACAAAGCCATATAGCCCTTCTACTCGTTTCAACCAAGATTCCAAAACAGGGTATTCTGCTAAACTTATCCCACCTTCTGGCGCTAATTTGATATAACTGTAGAGAGCTAAGTCCGCAATAGTAGGCTTTGTTCCGACCAACCATTGACGGCCGTTTTGGTAAGTCTGAAGTTGTTTGAGAAGCTTATGTGCTTCTTGAGTGAGCGGTGCACTGTCTATGCTGCGATTGAATAAGTTCGCTGCGCGAAGTTTGGCTATTGAGCCTGCTAGTCGATGAGCAGCTAGAGAAAGAAACTGCTCGATATGTGCACGCACCAGAGGCGACTCTGGAAGCCATATCTGTTCTCTATCATAAACGGTAGCAAGATAAACCAAGATCGCGTTTGAATCAGAAATGACGATTTCACCATCGACTAATACTGGTATTTGGCCAAAGGGGTTAAGTGCCAAAAACTCTGGCTGTTGATGCTCCCCAGCTGGTAAATCGACGGTAATGAGTTCAAAGTTCAATTCGAGGATACTTAATAGCATGTGCGCGCGGTGTGCGTGACCCGACATGGGGTGCCAGTATAGTTTTATCATTGCTTTCTCCTAGCTCGTTATTTGTTCAATATTTAAGAACAAGTTGCGAAGAAGAAAAAGCCCGCTAACATGGAATGATAATTTCCAAAATGTTGATAATTTATGGACACTATCGATGGAATGAGAACAGTTGTGGCTGTGATAGAAACAGGCTCATTTACCGCTGCTTCTGAACGTTTAGGTATTTCTAAATCCCTGACCTCCAAATATGTAAACCGCGTTGAAGAGCAGCTCGGGGTCAAACTGTTTCATCGCACCACCCGTAAGCTTTCAGTTAATCAGGCTGGCCAAGAGTACTACCTGCAAGCGCAACAGGTTCTGGCTAAGGTTGACCAGCTATACCATCAACTCCAATCAAATAAAAAAGAAGCTTCTGGCTCTATTCGTGTAACGGCTTCGCAGGGTTTTGCTGAGGAATTATTAAGCCCAATTCTTCCAGAGTTTCACGCGCGATATCCAGATATTCACATCGACATCATCGTTACTAATCAAAAGCTGGATTTAGTCGAACAAGGTATAGACATCGCTTTTCGTGCCAGTGAACTCGAAGACTCCAACTTAAAATATCGCAAGGTAATGTCCCTTCAAAGTTCAGTTTATGCCGCGCCTGAGTTAGCAAAACAGTGCTGCGACGATATGGAATTAAAACAATTACCTTGCCTTATCGACAGCAACCTTCACTCGACAGCTCGTTGGCCTGTGGTTAGCGCTATGAAGCAAAGCAATGCTTGTCATCATCTCACCGTACGCGCCGTTTTCAAAAGCAATAGTCCACGACTTATTCGCCAGTTGACGCTCTCAGCGGTTGGAGCAAGCTATCAACCCGATATTATCGCTGCACCTTATGTAGAAAAGGGACTCTTGCAAAAACTAGATATCGGTTTTAAACCACTTAAGTATCCGCTGAACGCTCTATACCGTGGCGGTGCTTATCAACCTGAACGAGTGAAAGTATTTTTAGATTTTGTTATTGATAAACTTGGTGCAATTGAAAGTAACTGACACGTTGTGATTAACAAGGCAGTCATCACCAAGGGAGCCTGGCACGAATCTGCCCCAAAATGAGTTTCAAGCAGTATCAGAACGAATAACAGCGTTATGGTTTTTGAGTACCTAATCTTTTGGGGGCAACAGGCAAGACCTGACCCTAGTCACTCGCTTACCAGAAAACCGAATGTTGATTGAGGCGACATTCGGTTTTCTACATCTCATCTGGGTTAGCACGCTTGCTTTATCACATCCACCAACTTCACTAACTCCACTTTCACCTCATTAGTTAGCTCAAAGCCTATGTTAATTCTTAAGCAATCATTATAAAGCGATAGCGTACTGAACAGCCTTCCCAAGCGAATATCAACTTGATTCTTTGCCACCAAGGATTCGAACTTTTCCGATTGCAGGTCGGGGACTTGTAACCAAAGCACCATTCCCCCTCGAGGGTTACTGATGTTGACCTTCTCAGGTAAACGCTCGGTTAGAAAATCCAAATAAACCTGCCTCAATTTAAGCAACTTAGTGCGGCGACGTTTCAACTGCTTGGCGTAGTGCCCTGATTCGATAAAGTCTGCAATACCAAGCTGAGTTGGCAGAGACACACCAAAGCTTGAAGCGGTATGTTGCCGACGATAACGCTCAATATAGCGCCCAGGAATACACCAGCCTAAACGGTAGCTTGGCGATAAACTTTTTGAAACTGAACCACACCACAAGATGAAGCCACCTTGGTCATAATACTTGGCTGGCAGCGGTGTATGTTCAGCGTAAGAGAGCTCTAGATAGACGTCATCTTCGATGATAGGCACTCGATACTGATTGGCAAGCTCAGCCAACGTCAGCTTTTGCTGGGCTGACATAGTGACTCCTTGCGGATTCATGTGAGAAGTACAAAAGATACCTGCTTTGACACTACCTTGCTTGAGGTGAGATTCAAGCTGAGCCAAGTCGATGCCGTTTTCCAATGATGGGATCTCTACAATCTTGCGACCCATTTGACCCAGTAAATCCAAAATGCCACTAAAACACGGCGAACTAATCGCTATCGCATCCCCAACTTGGGTGCACGATTCTAACGCAGCCTTAATCGCTGGCATGCAACCAGAAGTGATGACCAACTCAGCTGGGTTAATATGCAGTCCAAGCTTTGCAAAGTGGACGCTCAGCGCATCTCGCAAAGACGGTTCACCTTGAGCATTGGGGTATTGATTGAGTCGGCTATTACCTAAACGCTTGCTTGCCCGGCGAAAGCTGCGCTCTAACTCACTCAACGCTTGTTCATCAATATCCGTGCTAGAGACGCCAAGCGGCCCTTTGTATTCAGAATGAACCGCAAAGCTTTGATCAACGCTCGAAACCTTACTGACGAATTGCACAATTTGCGGCGTTCGATGTTGGCTTTTACGAGCCGACACGTAATAACCCGCTTGAGGTCGAGCATAAATCCACCCTTGTGACTCTAGTTCTTGGTAGCAACTTACTGCTGTAGACATGCTCACCGACTGTTGTTTTGAAAGCTGTCTAAGTGAGGGCATACGGCTACCTTGTGGCAATTTACCCGACTCGATTTCACGAACAAACTGGCTCGCCATCGTTCTGTACATACTCATAGGTGAAAACTGTACTTCTTTTTTACTAAAAAATTGTATCTGTACCGATAACTGTACTCTAGTAATATTATTTTTCAACAATATGGGAGTGCAGTTATGAGACGGAACGATTTATTTTTAGCGGTGCTAGTGATGGCAATTTGGGGGTTCAACTTCTCGATGATTAAAATGGGCATCACCCAAGTTCACCCACTCTTAGCAACAGCGGCAAGGTTCTCACTCGCTGTTTTACCAGCGCTCTTTTTTATTCGCAGACCAAGTGTGGCTTGGCGATACCTCATTAGCTACGGCATCGTTTTCGGCGTGGGCATTTGGGGCATGGCTTCTTGGTCAATTCTAGCTGGCCTATCTTCTGGTATGTCTTCGGTTTTACTCTCATCGAATGCCTTAATCAGCATGGCGGTAGGCGTTTTCATCCACAAAGAGATGGCTTCAAAACGTAAGGTCACAGGAGCTATTACGGCTCTGGTTGCTCTACTAATTTTGGCTTCTGCCACCAATGGCAACATTACTCCTCAAGGCCTGGTATTCATTATGATTGCCGCATCATGTTGGACAATCATGGGGATGATCGTGAAAGTATCTAAAACCACTCAAGCTTTTGCCTTTAATGTTTGGGGAATGTTGTTTGCTCCAGTTCCGTTGGTACTGTTTGCGGTCAGTTTACATGGCCCGAACATCGTAACCCATGCCTTTGACGTTTGGGATACCAGCACAACCATCGCCGTTGTCTTTCAAGCTTACCCAACCACGCTATTTGGTTACTGGGTATGGAACCGACTACTGATCCGCTACCCACTAAGCATGACAGCGCCACTGACTTTACTTGTTCCTGTGTTTGCGCTGATATCAGGCTACTTAATGTATGACGAAGTGCTCAGAGTAGCTCAGATCGTGGGTTGTACGCTGTTTCTGATTGGTATTGGCTTAATCGTGAAACCAGCTAAACGACAGAGCACAGTAAACGCTAAGCCAGTAACTCAAACCTAACACTGCCTCATATGTGTCGAAGCTACTAACAAGGAACGTGGGGCAGGTCTTTCTTTTTACCCTGTCTAGTCTTATCCGAAAGCTAGCTAATTCCGATAAACCGTAACTCAGAAATGTCCAGCTTCGAGCTAATTACCTCTGGCTCGCTCAGATTCGCCCCAAAGCTTGCGGCGCTTCGAGTACGTTACCGATAGTCAGCGAGTTTTGATACACACAAAGTAACACGCAACCAGACTTGGCCCAATAACGCCCACAGGCTGTATTCGAATTAAGTTGCACACCACAAGTTTTATGGATGTACGTGCCTGACTATTCAGGCACGGTGAAGTTAAGATAACTAAGGTGAAAGTGTCTTAGTTTGGGTGTCTAGTCAATAATATCGACGTCTATACTTCCCAAATAGGTGCCAGTGAGCTGCACTTTATCGCCAGCTTGTAGATAACTATTGTTATCAAAGCTTTCTTCTATGTATTGCTCCAAAATATACTCTACCGGATCAGAATCTAAGAATGAAAAGGTTACGATCCACTTGATGGATTTTGATATTCTGTAGCCCCACCCTGGGGTGTTGTACACAACACCCGCTGGCGTCCCTGTCACGAGATTTTGGTTTGGATTAATTCCTTTTTGGCCGGTCAACGTGACATCTTGACCTTGATATCGCCAGATAGGCTGAGCTCCCTTTTCTAAAATCATTTCAATCAGAGAGTTGGGGTCACGAATCATATCTGAGGCAGCGGCTTGTTGGCGCTGCTCCCCATTGACATAAGTGGCCAGCGAGACACTTCTTAAAAAAGTGTTCCAATCTTTTGGAATAACAATGTAAGGTCCGGTTGGAAAGCGGGACTGTCCACTTTTCGCATCACTAAACCCATGACCAGACGCGACGTTGTCGACATCAATCTTCCGTAACAGCTCTGCTCTGTCGGTAAAGTCACCACATACGAACAGCCCCGCATAACCAGCGCTGTGTTCAGGGTTGCTTATAGGTTCAACCCACCTCATACACAGTTCTACCTCGTAATCTAGAAGCACATCCTTTTGGTAGCGGATCTTGGTGTGGTTTGATGTTGGCTTCGAAAACTTAGGAAATAGGAAGACTTCGTCAATATCCGCTTCTTCCCCATGTTCTATGTAGTTAGTGCCTGCTGCGATATGCTCAGTTCCTTGACCGCCAGCTGCGAGTAGTTGTTTGTAGTCTAGGGATATGACTGGGAGATCATAATGCACGTCATACAGAGTGCTATAACCGTATCGGTCGATAAAGCTTAGTGCTTCACTAGGGTAATAGTCAAAATAGTTGCTTAGATCGATCGCCTTTACACTTTTTCCAGTATCTTCAGTGACTAAATACGTGTGGATTTGACCCGATGGATTGAGTACTTGTGCGAGTGTAAGGGCAACGTCAGAGGGCGCGATTTCCGTAGAATGAGCGCTATTGATTGACGACAAAGCGAATAGTGCTGTGAAACTGATTAGTTTTGGTGATACTTTCATTTTTGACTCTCCGTTTGGTTGATGTGATTACAGTACATTTGCATATGTCACTATTTCGTCACCAATCTTCGTAAGAATACAGTAGCCTTTGAAAAGGGAATTTTATGAGAATACTGGTCGCGGAAGACAACCACGCAACCGCAGCGAACTTAGGTGATTATTTAGAGCTCTTCGGTCACAATATTGACTACGCGTATAATGGGCAGGCCGCCATCCAATTGTTAGATGAATCGCGATTTGATCTAATAATATTGGATATTATGATGCCAATAATGAACGGTTTAGCGGCGTGCAGTGCTATTCGTATGGGACGTCACGCTGATATACCGATTATCTTTTTGACCGCGAGGGATACGCTGGAGGATAAACTAGCAGGCTTTAAAGCAGGTGCGGATGACTACTTGGTGAAGCCATTTGAGTTACAAGAGCTGCATGCTAGAGTTGAAGCATTAGAGGCAAGAAATCAACGCCGCTTAAGCCCGAAGCTACGATATGGCGCTTTGGTATATGATGTCGGTACCGATACTGTCACGGTTAACGATGAAAAAATTGCTCTAGACCCCACTCAAAAACGTATTGTTTGCTTACTCATAAAAAAAGCCCCCAAACTCGTCGCTAATCAAGACATTGCCTATGAAATCTGGAAAGGCGATGAACCCGAAGAAACGAGTGCATTGCGCACTCAAATATACCGCCTGAGAAAGGCATTGCCAGAAGGGATGCTGGTTACAGAACGTGGCAAAGGATATCGACTTAATGATATTTAATGTGAAGAGCTCATTGAGACAATGGTATTTTGGTCACTTTAAACATCAAGTATTTACCGTGATGTCGGCTTTGATGTTGCTGGTGGTCATTGCGATCGGAGTGATTGCGTGGGCAGCCACCGAAGTTGCCGCCGACAGCTTTATTAACCAACGTGTAAAGTTGCTACAACAGCAATGGATACAAACATCGTTAGTGGCCGGAGAGTGGGCTAGCCCGGACGATAATTACATTGCCGTGTACCATTTTGAAGACGATAAGAAACCGAGTTTTCTTGAAGGAATCACAACTTTAGGGATTGAAGAGTTTGCGCTCAACGACGCTCATACGGTGACTTTTATGTCACCGCTCCAACCCGAGTGGCTTCACTTTGTCTATTTCCCGGGACTGGATCCCCAAATGGTCGATTATGGCGATGGAGTGGTGGCTTATGTAGGGTACATGATGGCCCTTGTGTTTGTTTTAGGACTGGTTGCTGCTCACTTACTCTCAGGTTATTTTAGCGGTCCAATTGATATTTTGGTCCATCAAATTCAACACCCGTCTAATAACTTTAATGATAATGCTATTTCATCGCGTAAAGATGAGATTGGGGCACTTTATCGGACTTATCACCAATCCTACTCTAGGATTCAATCCTTTTTGAAGCGAGAGCAACAGTTTACTCGCTTTGCCAGTCATGAATTACGTACGCCGGTCAATGTGATTCTAGGGGCGACCGATCTGCTAGATATCGCTGAAGTTAATGATAAAAAACGGCAAATTATTAGTCGTATTCAAGTCGCAAACAAAGAAATGGAAAACTTAATCAATACCTTTTTGTTACTAGGTCGAGAAAAAAAGGGGATTCAGCCTAAAAAGTCACTATCGGCAGTCATTAACGAAGCGATTGATCAACATCTTTTTTTACTATCTGATCGAAGTATCCAACTAGAGCAAGTTTTGCGGTCTGATGTTGAAGTAGAAAGTTACTTTGCAAAGGTCATTGTCGCGAACCTGATCCGTAATGCTATGAGTTACACCGATAGCTATATATCCATCCAGTTAAAAGGACGTCGACTCGTGATTGGAAATGATGTTAAGGAGCATGATGGGGAAGGCTTTGGTCATGGAGATGAAATCATTTCAGCAGTCTGTAAAAGTGCCAACTGGCATTATCATTTGTCGCTGACATCTCACAAAGCGAAGGCTGTGATTTATTTTTAAATAGGTTAACGGGTGAGTTGTGACTTTATTGTGACACAAGTCTAAGTAGAGTTTGGCTATCTAAAGCACATAAGGATAGTAAAATGATTCACTCAAACTTGTTAATTCACACATTTTTATATAAGTCTTCGTTAAGCTTTCAACAGACAAACAAGGTTACCATATCATTGTTGCTAAAAGGCTACCTTAAGCTGTTGACTATTGGGTTCGTGTTGGCTAGTTCTGTGGTGTATGCAGAGGAACAAAAGGTTGCTGGCTTTCAAGGTAGTGTCAGTCTTTTTACGGGGGTAGCTGGTACTTACTCGGTGATGGATACCGAGTCTCAAGCTCAAATTACTGACTATTCGGGCTCTCAAGAACGACATAATGAAGTGGTTGTTATTCCTTTTTGGGATCTTAACTATCGTTTTGATGATTCAAATGAAGTGTATTTCAAAACCGATATTGTTGGAATGGCGAGCGACTATTACATGCAAGCTGGATATCGTCATTATTTGACTGACGGTTCAAATATAGCGATTGGTGTGGTGCCGGGATTGTTGGAGAAAGAGGTGTGGAATAACCCTTATCAATTGCAATCAGATAGAACGACAACAAACGCGGCTGTGCAAGGGCTTGTTTTGAATTATGAGCGAGTTTTGGGTTCAAACTGGTCCCTTGAATTTGCTCGCGGAAAATACTCGCTAGACCAAGAAGAAAGCCTAGCAGCGCTCGATAGAAACTCTAACCTTAGCTATATCGAACTAAATTACATGACTGATTTAAATGAGTCGTGGGGAATCGAGTGGTTGATTAATTACCTAGATGTTGATGCTTCAGGCTCGGCATTAAAGAGCCAGCGTATTAGTACGGAAGCTGAGCTTCAATTAAGAAACGGGCGACACATTACAATGTTCGCGAGCAGCGTTGGACTTCAAAAATTTGATGACACAAATCCTCTTTTTAAACGAACTCGAGAAGATACGAAGCTCGGAGTGTCAGCGACATATATATATGCAATGCCATTTGACTGGAAGAATACACTTTTCATTGCGAGAGGTGGTTGGGATATCACTGACACTAACATTGATTTTTATGACCATGATGAATATTTGATTACTTTGGGAATGCAATATCGATTCTGAAAAGCCAACTATAAGAAACGCAGACTATCAGTGTTAGATATCATCAGCGACATCTTGAAGGCGGTGAGCCGAAAGAGCTTCTACCCAGACCTTTTCGACCGCATTTCCTATTATCGTAATGGAAGAGTAAACTTGGCCAATAAATTCGACGTTTTTTAGTACACTACATGCTACCTTCGGAAAACGGGCAACTCAGAAAAATCCAAAAGCCATCTTGAACAAGACAGAATCACTGAGTGACTTCTCGTAACCTCTGTTCGAAAAACTTACGAGTAGACTCATTGTCCCCCCTCTCGATTGCCCGTTTATAGAACATGCTCGCTTGCGCTTTCTGTCCTAACTGTCTGCGGATTTACGCTCGTGGCGCGCCAAATTCGCCTTGACCTGTCTATAGCTTTACACTTTATGCTATCTCCAACAGAGCAATAAAAGGGCTTGTTCAGTATGTACTTAATCTCAGAGTTAGCCGCTAAGGTTGGGCTGTCTCGCACCGCCTTACTCTATTACGAAAAACTAGGCTTGATTGAGGGAAGACGGTTGAGCAATGGCTATCGCCAATACAGCGAACGAGATATGCAGCGCTTATTGTTAATTCAACAACTACAAAGCGCCGGTTTAACCTTGAAAGAGTGCCAAGCCTGTCTGGACGCGAAGTTAGACAACAAAGTACTCGCGCAGCGCTTGGTGATGCTGAATCAAGAAATAGAGCAGAAGACACAAGCTCGAGACCTATTGCTCGGTTTACTGGGTGAGCGCTCACAAAGAGACATGCACAGTGTGATGAGTGAGAGCGCCCCTGAAGAACATCTTAATTGGCTTAGCCAGCAAGGCTTTGACGAAAAAGAAGCATTAAGAATTAAATGGTTATCTAAAGACATGAACGAACACGACAAATACATGCAAGACTTTATGACGGTATTCGAGACGTTAGAGCGTTGGGGGCCGGGCAATGAAGCGGGAACACTAAACGCCATTTCCCATCTTCCCGCCAATGTTCAAACCCTGTTAGAAATTGGCTGTGGTAAAGGCACCTCGACCACACTCCTTGCTGAGCAGACACAAGCGCAGATCACAGCGGTCGACAACGAGCCCTCAGCCATTGAACAACTGGCGCAAAAACTGACCAGCTGCGATTTCGACCACAGAGTGAAGCTAGTCAACGCCTCGATGACCTCACTGCCCTTTGCGCCGAGTAGTTTTGATGCACTATGGGCCGAAGGCTGTGTTTACATCATGGGGATGGAAAAAGCACTCAAACAGTGGAAACCTTTGCTAAAGGAGAATGGTGTTCTTATTGTCAGTGACCTAGTGTGGTTAACGGACACGCCTGATCCTGAAGTCGAGCAGTTCTGGCTGTCTGATTACCCTGATATTCAAACTATCGCTACTCGTGAGGCACAGTTTGCAAAAGCTGGTTATGAGCTCGTCGCTCAATTCTCTTTAGAAGTGGATGCGTGGCAAAACTACTGGCACCCACTCGCCGAGCGAGTTAACGAGTTGGAGCCAGTCATGCAAAGCTCACAAGCGATCATTGATATTAAACGAGAGATTGCTATTTATGAGCAAGCCGCAGCCAAAGACTTCACCTATCAGTATTTTGTATTAAAGAGAAAGTAGAGCCTAAAAAAGGAAGAGTTGCCATTCCTCTTCCTTTTCACATCACATTAAACACCTATAATTAGTGGTTTTTATCTAAATTTAACCGTTTTTTTGCTTGTCACTCCAGCACCATTAGGGATCACATTAACTAAACTCGCCAAAGATACTTTGTCGTTGCAGCCCGTTTTTTGGAATATTTGTTTAACGTGAAATTTTACCGTATTTACAGAGATGTTTTCATCTAAGGCAATACGCTTAACAGGATGCCCCATCGCAACCTTTTGACATACTATGGCTTCTTTTTCCGTTAAACCGAATAGAATCATTAGTTTGTCAATAGGCGCCGGGGAGATAATTTTCGGCGATATTGCATAGATCATGACGCCGTTGAGATATTGCTGCCCACAACTCAGACAAGTTTCCAAAGGCTGGACACCAATGGTCAGCTTATTGTTTAAATCAATATTGTCATGCTCAACCAATGTGTAGTCTTGATACGTATCCAAGCGTTTACTGGCTTGTATCAGATTACTGTATAGCATTTGATTTTTTTCACGGTGATCTAAAGTAAGACAATTATTGATAATTTTGATTTCGTTCTTATCACATATCAGGCTTTGCATCGCTTGATTCATGGCGCATAGTTGCCCACGTTCTGTCAAAATAGCGACGGGAATGCGAAATGTTTCTAGCAGGCTAGTAAATCGAGACGACAATAAATGATCGGCCTGGTGGGAAAACGTATGCAGTGCTGCACGTTTGAGTTGAGGGATCATGGCGTTCATTTGATTCAAATCCGTTTGAGTAAAGTCCCCAACAGAGCTGTTCCTGTTACACATCATCAAAGTTAGCCAATCGCCATCTTCATTCAAGCACAGCGTTGCGCTGTCTACTAAGCCCTGAGGCTTTGACCACGTTTTGTAAAATTCACTATTGATGTAGTAGCGATACTCGTCTTCTGAAAGCTGTGATACCGCATAAAAACAGTCAACAGGTGGATAGCTCAAAATCTGCATCATTATTTGGTCGTTTTGAATGACTTTAAGGTATTCACGGGCCAGATCGTCAGGGAGCTTTTCGCCTTCGTCAATATGATAACGGATCGTTAACGTTTTGCGGTTAACCACCATGATATGGCAAACGTGCAAATCGAATTGCTTGACCATGTCTAGAGCAACGTTTTGCCAACCTAGTTCACTGTTTGCAATAGCTGTAACCAAAGAGTCACGGGGCTCTACCATCTGTTTATATACCTCATAAAAAGACCGCTGTTAGGGTTAATAGTGTATCTCGCAATTACCGATAGTGTCTCACCTACTGACACTAGAGATCTAGAACTTGTTAATGATCAAAGTCTACTACCCATCAGGGTAGTTATCGGAAGTCTTTATCTCTCTTATGATTCCCGCGTTCATAACGAATTGTGGAGATAACAAAATGCGACAAGCCAAAATCGCCTTTATGGCCTGCTTAATCGGGGCCATGCTTTCAGGTTGTAACGGGGGATCAGGGTCTGGATCTAGTACAGACTCAAGTTCACCTGATGTAGATGTTAAAGACAATGGGTTAGAGGTTCTAGCCGAGGCGAGAGCCGCCGACAGTGTAAAAAGACAGTTTGTCGTACCTGCGACTGATACAACCACTGCCATCCGAACCGCTTATTTAACTGACGGAACCAATTTCAGTGTATTAGGCGATCCAGCAACATCGACAAACCCTCGAGCATTCTCAGTCTACAATGACAGCTGGTTTTGGATTGCCGATAATATTAACAGCATGGCGGCACAGCTAGTAAGTTACAATACAGCAACTAATACTTTATCAACGAGTTACCCTATGACTCATGGCCTTTTAGGGGACTTGCAAGCCTATGAATCTGGCAAGCAAAATAGCTTTGTGGTTGACAACAACATGATCTATATAGCCACAGAGCCAACAGCGAACCCAGGTAATGATGTTGGTGTCTCGATACTGGATACTACAAGCGGCGATGTTTACAGTTGGCCCTATTTTTCTCCAAAAATTATTGCTCAGACTGACAGCCATGTTTACGTAGAATCTAATTTGGTGAGTAGTAATGAAGGACGAGAGCTTTCTGCCATTCCTAAGACTAACGATGTAAACTCAGTCGGCGCCTCCGAAAGAATCATTATTGCGCCTGGCCCAACATCCGTATCGATTCAAGACTACGTATCTCTCGGCAGCAAGTTCTACTTCGTCGCCAGTAATGGCACAACAACAAATTTATATGTAAGTGAAGGTTCAGTGGCGACTACAAAAGAACTCGTCTCCGATTTGCCTGGCAATGTGCACGATCTTATTATCTTCAACTCAGAGGTCTACTTGTTTGTTCAAGAATCTGTCTATCAGTTTAAAGATGGTCAGCTCACTACAGAATCAACCATGTCTTTCTATGATCCAAACGTACGATCAAGCACTAATGTCAAAGCTGTTAAAGTAAGGGGTAATATTCTTTACGTTTCACACAGTTATCGCCCAGTGACAGGTGATGACAAAACCTATTTATCAAGATCAATAGCGGGAGGTAGCTTTGTTACGCAAGAACTCAATGGTCGCGTAGAAAATCTAGAAATTGTCAACGGGGAGGCGATTGTGTCAATGATCTCTGACTCAGATAGTTTCTTGATCAAAGCTGATGGTAAAGAAACGATTGTTCTACAAGACCCTGCACCAAATACTGGATATGATTTTTTCTCGGACAGCCTAGTAGAGTACGATGTTGTATCTGAAAACAAACTGCTTTTTGTAGCCGTAGATGGAACCAACGGAAATAGCTTAGAATACTGGACAACCGACGGGACGCGAGAAGGCACCATTAAGGTACCTTCAGCACAAGCACAATCTCTGGCTGCTTTATATAATCCCTAATGTTTATACACACACCCAACTCTAAGTATGCAGGTTGACAAGTGATACGAACGAGAGGCTCTACCTCTCGTTCGTTTATTTATAGTGGTCAACTAAAATTGCAATCTATGATCAACCGCTCGCCACACATAAGTTTCTTTTTACTTTTTCTCGTTTGCATCTAAAGTTTAAATCATGCAGTAGATGACTTAGTTGCTCTACTCCCAATAAGTTTGAACAAGGAGCTTTATTTTGAAAAACAGAATCTTGGCTTTGCTCTTGATCACTTTTGCCTATCTACCCCAAGCTAACGCTTCGCTCGACAGCATTTATAAAGGTTGTGGTTTAGGCCATTGGATTGCTAACGGCTATGCGAATGGCTGGCTTGCGGTCACCACCAACGTAACTTGGGACTTAGGGACTACCGCCTCCATCTCACACTATTCAACCCCAGCGTCTTGCTCGGGGCCCTTTTATGCAGCCGCGCAGTTTATTGACAGAACCTACCCAGAGCTGGAGCAAGAGACAGTGCAAGGCGAAGGGGAGCATATGCTTGCAATGTTGAATATCCTTGAGTGTGGACAACAGGAGCAACAGGTCGTGCGTCAGGGCATCCGCAGTGATTTTGCCAAAGTGCTGGCAAATGATAGCTATGCTGAAATGCCTCATCATGAGAAGGCTGACAGTTACTACCGCATCGTGGCAAAACATGCTTCACAACAGTGCACAACCTCTTAACCCAAATTAACAAACCGAAGATACGCCATGGTGTATCTTCGTGTTTAGCTCTACTCGTTTTTGTCGCGCTACTCTACTCTTGGCCCGCATCAGCCTCTGCTTCACTTAGTGAAGAGCAGATGTCTCAGTGGTCCAAACTGCTCCACTTTAAAAATGGCCGCAGTACCATCTCCAGCCCAGATTTCTTTCTTGCCGAAAACGGAAATTTTGATGCAGCAGAAGAGCTCACGGCCACGCTCAGCGCTTTGACTTCACCATCATCAACAACGCATTGCCGTTACCCTGCCCGTTACATCTGGATCAAAGACATCTTCGGCTCCGATCTCGCGTTGTCACTGCAAGATTGCGATGACTATCAACAATGGATTCAGCACAGCAAAACTGAGTCGGTCAGTCTTGTTTATGTCACCGGATATCTTGGCAACCCTGCCTCTTTTTTCGGTCACCTGATGATGAAATTTAACCGTCAGGGCGACAACAAAACCGATATCGAGCTGCTCGATACGGGTATTAATTTCGGAGCAAATGCAGACCCGAACGACAACCCAGTTAAGTATGTTCTGTATGGGATTTTTGGTGGCTACAGTGCCACTTACACCACCGCCACTTACTATCTCCATACCGGTAATTATGCAGAGAACGAACAGCGGGAGTTATGGGAGTATGAACTTAACCTAACCAAGCAAGAAGTGGCGCTAATACAAGCGCATCTGTTTGAGCTGCAGGATGTAAATTTCAACTATTACTTCCTAAGCGATAACTGCTCAACCGCGTTTAAAGACATTTTGAATATTGTTCTGGCTCAGCCCCTCGATACTGGCCTTCAGCCGTGGGATATGCCGATTGATATATTCCACGCCCTTCCGGACGTAGAGCATCATGGGCAACCTTTGGTCAAAAAAGTCAATCAACGTCAATCCAAGTACAGCCGTATTCAAAATAAGTACCTTGCGCTTAGCGATGCAGAAAAACAGCAGGCACTTTCTATCGCCAACGATCTTTCTGCATTAAAGTCATTGATGCAGTCCAGTGATTTCTCTGACTATGAAAAAGCCAAGGTACTTGACGTGTTAACCGAGTACACAGAGCTACTATTAGTCACAGACGACGAGCCTGATAATCACTATCAAGAACAAAAGCGTCAACTGCTGCTCGCAAGACTGCAGTTGGATAGCTTTAGTGTCGACTGGCCAAAGAGTCACGCTCAACCACCTCATTTAGCGCAGCTACCGATTAACCTTGGGGTCGGGACAGGTTATAGCGACGACTACGGCGGCTATGTCAGTTTAAAAGGCTATGGCGCTTACTATGATTTTTTGTCTATTGATGTCGCACGACTCAAAGACTCTGCGCTTACGGTTATGGATACGGAGCTCCACATCACTGATGACAAGTTGCGCCTTAAAAAGCTAGATGTCTTAAACGTTGCTTCACTCAACACCAATGATGTGGAGTTGTTTGAAAATGATCGCCTCGCATGGCAATTGGCGCTCTCGGTTGAGCATAGTGAATGCCGCAGTGACGAATGTTATCGGCCCTATTTCAAAGGCTATTTAGGCTTGGCTTCCCGCCGTTCTACTCGCCTTTCCGCCTATACAATGATCGGCGGACAGGTCGATTTCGCCTACCTCGACGACTCGGCTTTTCAGTTCCCACTAGGCGTATTGTATCGCTGGCCAGAACGGTGGAAAACCCACCTAAGAATAGTGCCCTCACTAGGTATAAACGGCAGTGGCTGGGACTATACCCTAGTTGGGGATACGCGCTTTCACATCAGCAATAAAGATGATATTCGCCTCCACATCGAGAAAAGCCACGACAAGTTGGTGGGGGTTTATTACAACCGGTACTTTTAAGCGCCACAATCAGCCCTTGTTTGACCTGTCCCCAGTGAATAAACGGATGACGCAACCGGGTAGATACAGGCTTTAATCAGCCTGCTCGGCGCGAATATATGTCGCTTAGTTGGGTGTTTGGTCCCCTCTTTCCTTCTATTTGGTGGCATTCTCAACTTATTGAGACCAAACATAACTTTCCATTGAGATGGAATGATGCAAGATTGGGCTTTCCAACACTCCAAAGCGATCCGCGTCATCTATTGCGGCCAAAGCAACAATCAACGGCAAGTAATGCTCTGATGTAGGGTGTGATTTTGCATAGTGAGCCGACTTTATATGAGGCTGCTTAGCGTCAGTGACATTTCCTTCAAAAGCAATGCGTCGGACCCATCTTTCAAAATTGTGAGCATAATCAGCAACTCGTTCGTGGCTCATTCGAAGGTCATGCAGATTATGCGTCACGCTACCTGAGCAGATAACCGCAATACCTTGCTTACGCAATTGTTTTAACGTTATTCCTAGCTTTTCCAACTCATCGACTGACAGGTTAACGTTTAACGACAACTGCACTATGGGCTTGTCTGCCTGTGGACGCAAATGACGCAGCGGTACCCAAACACCGTGATCCCAGCCTCGTTCGTTATCCACTGTCGTTTCAAAACCGTCGGTGTTCAATAGGTCTATGATTTTCTTCGCAGCAATGCGTGAACCCAACGCAGGATACTTCAACTGATATAACTCAGATGGAAAGCCACCGAAGTCGTAAATGGTTTCTGGATGCTCATTGGTGAGAACGACATTACCATAGGTAAGCCAATGGGGTGATATCACCAAAATAGCTTCCACATCATCAAATTGAGCAATTTGGTTGGTTAAGTTATCGGTCGCCTGTCGTTGAATGTCGATGTCTGCGCCTAGCGCAAACATCGGAGAGCCGTGACCAACGAACATCAGAGGTGCGAGTCTCATACTCCCTCCGGTAAATATTTGAACCAATCCCTGTGTGGGCCTTGAGGAACAATACGTGATGGATTGAGCGCGGTTATAGAGTAGTAGCCCGCTTTAATATGATCGACACGGGTGTTTTTCGCAAAGGCCTCAATTTGCAACAAGCGGTCTAAATACGCCGACAAGGCTGGGTAATCGGAGATCGCCTTGATATTGGTTTTAAACAAACCATGATAAGCCACATCAAAGCGAACCAAGGTAACGAATAACCGAATATCGCTTTCTGTTAACTGGTTACCAACGGCAAAATCGTTGTTTGCAAAGTGTGCTTCTAGTTCTTCCAACCGAGCGAAAATATCCACTATCGCTTCATCGTATGCTTTCTGGCTGGACGCAAATCCCGCCCGGTAAACGCCATTGTTTAGGCTGTCGTAAATACTGGCGTTAAACTCATCAATTTGTGACATCATTTCAACGGGATACAAATTGATGTCTGAATGATGAACTGGCCGTAAGTCTTCATTCAAAATATGAAGAATGTCAGCAGATTCATTGTTGATAATTTTGTTGTCACCACTATCCCAAAGTATAGGCACTGTTGCTCGGCCCGTGTATTGGTCATCGGTCATCGTGTAGAGGTGATGAGCGTATTCAACGCTGTCTATCCCACTCTCTGTTGATCCAGGCGTTGAATCCGATTTACCACCAAATTGCCAGCCAAAATCCGTTAATACTGGCTCTACTATTTTAACGTCAATGACGTCTTCTAGGTTAAGTAGTGAGCGTGCAATTAATGTGCGAGTCGCCCACGGACAAATGTAAGCCACATAAAGTCGCAAACCTTTGTTTACTGCAGCTTGTGCATCGTCAATGCGATGTGTAAATGCACTACTTTGACGGATGAAGCGGCCTTCACTATCTTTGTTTTGAATCGGGTCCCACTTACGTTCCCACTGGCCATTTACCAACATAATCTTACCTTTTTATGATGAGACACCCTGTAGGCGAACGCCGTGGGGCTCTTTTGTTTGTCCAAGTTGTTTCGAGTCTGATCGCTACTTTTAAGCGGATTTGGTTGCGCCAAGTAACCCGCTTAAGCGGTTATCAATCGCAAACTTTCCACCACCTTGTATAGCTAGCGCTAAAGTCGCCGCGAACAACGCCAAAGCAAATTCGTA
Organism: Vibrio sp. JPW-9-11-11; assembly: GCF_013369335.1. Lineage (GTDB taxonomy): Bacteria > Pseudomonadota > Gammaproteobacteria > Enterobacterales > Vibrionaceae > Vibrio. The sequence goes on along the minus strand of NZ_SZQJ01000036.1, from coordinate 417,490 downwards.
ACCGTTATTGCTGATAAACAAGCCGTGACTGATGTGCACGCTGAAGATAGCCACCAACATGGCAAATGCATTGACCAGTGCAGCAGGACGAGTAAGAAGGCCAAATACCAAGGCCAACCCTCCGAAGAACTCTGCACTACCCGCCATCAATGCCATTAGGTAGCCAGGGGCGAGTCCAATGCTTGCCATCCATTGACCAGTACCTTCCAGTCCGTAGCCACCCAACCAGCCAAACAATTTTTGCGCGCCATGTGCTGTCAAAACGATGCCTACTGGAACTCTCAGTACTAGTGCCGCAAAGCCAGCATTGGATTGAATGACTTTGTTAAACATGTCTTTATTCATGGTTTTTCCTCTACGTTGATTCTTTCAATTGTGTCTTAACTTGGGGATAAGATTACTTTCTAATAATTAGATGATAAATGCAGATTTTATTTAATAATTACCAATATAATATTGGCAATGCGGCTATTTAATGGAGTGGGGTAATGGACAGAATTGACACGATGAAGGCATTTCTCATGGTGGCTAAAGAAGGCAGTTTTACCAAAGCAGCTGAAAGACTGGACACATCGAACCAGTTGGTGAGTAAGTACGTTTCTCATTTTGAAGCTCGACTGGGGGTACGTTTGTTTAACCGCACAACGAGAAAAGTACATCTCACGGAAGCAGGTGAACAGTGTGTGCAACACGTTCAGCACATATTAGAAAGCATTCAAGATATGGAAGGGAGTTTGGGGCAATTAAAGAACGAGGCGCAAGGTCTACTGCGTATCAGTGCCCCCGTCTCCTTTGCGACCAAACACCTCGCCACACTTATTCGGGAGTTTAAACAGCTCAATCCGGCTGTCGGTATCGATCTGCAGCTCAATGATAGGAAAATCGATGTGGTTGAAGAGGGCTTTGATCTGGCACTGAGAATCGGACAATTAAAAAGCTCATCTTTAATCGCAAAACGTATCGCTCCGATTAGGTTAGTTATGTGCGCATCTCCCGATTATCTTGATCAGCATGGTACGCCTGAACATCCGGATCAACTAATTCCAGAACACCTATTAAGCTACAGTTACATGGATTACACTCATTCCGAGTCGCCACTTATGAATGCACTAAAGCGCTCGTCGAAAGAGCAAAGTGTCGGTATCTGCTGCAATAATGGCGATATTCTCGTTGAGTCTGCAATTGCGGGAGAAGGTTATGTTTATCAGCCCACTTTTATCGTGTCTGACGCGGTGAAAAAGGGCAAGCTTCGCGTTATTCTTAAAGAGTTTGAGCCAGAGCCATTGGCACTATATGCGGTATACCCGCACCGTAAGTTAATTGCCAACAAGTTAAGCGCTTTTATCGAGTTTCTGAGCAATTATTACGGTGACGTCCCTTATTGGGATGAGGCTGTATAATATGACGTTTTCCAGGCCTCATTGATGCCCAAATTAAAAACTAGACATAACATCCAGCCAATATAACGACATTGGCATGGGGTTGACGTGTTAACGCGGTTTGTACTGGGTTGGACAGTAGCCGCGTGTAACATTTGGGCTGCGAAGCGCGCAGTGTTTGGTGGCTCGGCCCGATACGCGCTTACGCCACAACTTGAAGCTACTCGGCTTAAGGCTCTGACGCATCAAGCGAATTACCTGTTGCTCACTCAGGCCAAACTGAGTCTCTATCGCTTCAAACGGGGTTCGGTCTTCCCATGCCATCTCGATGATTCGAGACTGCTCGTCACTGGCTAACACCATTTCGTATCCAACTAAATAAACACCAAGCTTAATACGCAAAAAAAACACCCTTGGTTTAGCCAAGCTAGTTAACTATACGTTAAAGCACTAATCCACCATCAACCTTAAGCACCTGACCCGTAATAAAGCTCGCTTTATCACTGGCGAGAAACTCAACTCCGTTGGCGATATCTTCTGTGGTCCCCATTCGCCCAAGTGGCGTTTTTTGTTTCATCATATCAAGCACTTTCTCGGGTAGATTCTCTGTCATCGGGGTGGCCACAAATCCCGGCGCGACGCAGTTCGCTCGCACTTGCGCCCCTTTGCGCGCAAATTCCTTGGCCCAGCTTTTGGTCATCGCGATCACACCGCCTTTGGTTGCGGCGTAGTTAGTTTGGCCAATATTACCGTCTGTCCCCACCACCGATGACATAGTGACAATCGAGCCGTAATTGTTTTCCATCATCAAAGGGGCCACCGCTTGAGTGAGGTTGAACACGCCTTTTAAGTTCACATCGATGACCAAGTCCCACTCTTGCTCGGTCATTTTATCGATCAAGGCATCACGAGTGATCCCCGCATTGTTCACCAGCACATCAACACGTTGGTAAGCCTGCTTAATTTGTGCAATTAACTCTGTCACAGCGACCCGATCACAAATATCTAAGGTCACACCGGTGACATTGTCGAGGTGACTGTATGCCTCACTCAAACCCTGATGGTTAAGATCAATCGCGTAAACCATAGTCGCACCTTGGTCGGCAAATCGTTCGGTGATCGCTCGGCCAATTCCTTGTGCAGCCCCTGTCACTACACACACTTTATCTGCAAACATCGATTCTTCCTTTGCTTTCTGTGGGGTTAGATAACCGTCATGTTCATTGGCCGAGACTCGACAAACCGCGTCAGACCAACGGATCTGACTATAGAACAAGATCGCGTCTTTACTAGGCGATACGACCACATTTCATCAACCTGTCACGGGATATCGACATCAAAAAAGGGCGTTGGCCAAGCCAACACCCTCTTCTATGGTCAGTGCAGTTCAATCACTCGTAGTCAGACGCGTAAGTTTCTTCATAAGTGTGAGAGTACAGCTCGAACAAGTTACCAAACGGGTCCTCGAGGTAGACCATTTTCGCTGGTTTATTGTCATCTTCTGGGTGATAGCGCATCACATCCATACGTACTTTGCCGCCATATTGCTCAGTCTTCGCCATGACACTTTCAAAGTCATCGGTTTGTAGACAGAAGTGGAAGATACCTAGACGTTTGAAGTCGACCACATGACGTTCATCGCGCTGTTTCATTTCAAACAATTCCACACCGATACCATCAGTGGTGACCAAATGAGCAATATTAAAGCCTTTAAAGCCTTCACCAAATACCGCGATACACATTCTTCCAATGGCCGATTCTCGCTCTTCAACCACTTTGGTATTTGCCATCACGACTTTCAAACCCAGTACTTGAGTGTAGAATTCAACCGCTTGGTCCATGTCGCCGACCATAATACCCACATGATTCATTTTCATAATACAGCCCCTAAATTAGACGTATTGGGGAGATGTCCCCGTTTCGATAAGGAGAGTATATGGAGCCGTTTGAATTATAGAAAATTATCATTAATTATAAGAATAATAAAACTAGGTTATCATCAAGGCGTGCGTGTAGCGTTAGCTCGTTGCAAAGTAGTGCTCAATAGCTCGCTCTAGTTCTTCCAGTTGAATCGGTTTGTTAAGCACTCGATCGGCACCATTGGCGACAAATTTATCGTGAGTTTCGGAAGTGGTATCGGCGGTAAACGCAAAAATGCCGCCTTGATAACCCTTATCATTGCGTAAGATGTGCGTCGCCTCTAACCCACCCATTACAGGCATCTGGTTATCCATAAAGACCAAGTCGAAAGCTTGCTGGTCAATCCGCTCTAACGCAACTTGACCGTTTTCGGCTAATGTTACTTCGTACCCCAATCGCTCACATAAGCGTTTGCCGACCACTTGATTGACTCGATTATCTTCCACAAGTAATACTTTGAGTGCGCGGGGAGCATTTGCAGCGCTGGTGCCATTTTGAGCCAGCTCGGCTGGAGTCACACATCCCTGTGGCAGAGTCATCACTGCGGTAAATCGACTCCCTTGACCCAACTTGCTGTCCACTGTGACCTCCCCTTGCATCGCGACACACAGGTGCTTGACGATCGACAGCCCGAGTCCCGTTCCTCCATACCCTTCTCCAACCTTGTCTTCAACTTGCTCAAAGGAGTGAAAAATCGTGTCTAGTTTCTCTGTTGGGATGCCAATCCCGCTATCTTCAACCACGATAGTTAAACGTTCAGTGTCGGGTTGATAGTGGAGTTCGACGCGAATCTCTCCCTGAGAAGTGAACTTGACTGCATTACCGACCAAGTTGTAGATGATTTGGCGAATCCGCGCTTTGTCTCCCACCACCACTAGGTCGTCTGGAATGTCCTCGGCACCGATTGTTAGCGCGACTCCTTTCTCAGACACCAGCGATGTGAAAACACTGACCACTGGAGAGAGTAATGGTTTTAAAGCGAAAGGCGCTTGCTGCAGCACTAACTTATGCTGCTCTAACTTGGAGAGATCAAGAATTTCGTTTAGCACTGACATCAGGTGATGACTTGAATCAAGCAAGATATCTAAGCTTTCTTTGTGTTTAGGATCTTTGATTTCAGAGGCCAAAATTTGCGCCATACCAATTACACCGTTCATCGGTGTTCGGATTTCGTGACTCATGGTTGCCAAAAACATCGATTTTGCTTTGTTGGCCTCTTCAGCTGCTTTAACTGCGTCTTCGAGTAGCACTTGGGTCCGTTTCAACTTGTTCATGTTGGAGAGTAAATAGAGCGCCACGACTGAGAACAAACATAGCGCAGAAGCGATCAACCAGCTGACTAGCGCGTGATTACTCGAAAACTGTTGCTTTACCAACCCTTCATGTAAATGTTCAATGGCTTCATCGAGGTCATCAGCGAGCAATTGGTTCCTATACTCCCTCAACTGAGCCGATGAACCATGCAGCGACTTCTCGTGTAAATACGCCGCTAACACCACTAAGTATTGGCTGGCGATGTCGGTATACTCGGCAACGATGTGGTTGAGCATACCTTGAGGCCAGACTGCATCTGGAAAGTCAGCTTCCACTTTCAACGATGCGTCAACTAACTCGTCTAACTCTCGAGTCATGGCGTCGATTTGGCTATTCAGTCGCGCAATCGATGGAGTGTCTTGGGGTTCAACCAATTGAACGTAACTACGCATGTGAATCATGCTCTGGGCATGAGAGTAAAATGAATGTTCGATATTCCCCAACGCGACATATTGAGCTTTGTAGGCGAGAAATAGCGTCGCAGACAAGGCAAACGCCAGCGCTAACGGCAGTTCGATGACAGAGCGTTTATTCATTGAGCGCTTTACCCAGTTCGGTTAATTCAAAATGAAATTCATCAAGTTTCGGTATCAAGGCGTGATGTTCGAACAAGGAAAAATAGTAAAAAGCGCAAACCACCCACAAGACGATTGCGACCCAGAGATATCGTGAAAACTTTGTCATTCCTTGGTTCTCCAACAGAGCGATCATTTCAAAGCCTTATCGATGAGCATAAGAATCGGCCTTAGAAACTAAAGTTTAGACGACATTTTGCGAATATATTGATTTCCAAGTCAAAACCGATACAATTTGTTCGCTATATTAGCAAACGTTTAATTTATTCTCAGGGCGGGGCGAAATTCCCCACCGGCGGTATTCCCCACCATAAGATAAGGGGTGAGCCCGCGAGCGCTCAAATGTCTTTGAGGTCAGCAGATCTGGTGAAAAGCCAGAGCCGACGGTTATAGTCCGGATGAGAGAGAATGAAAATTCACCACCTCGCCTGCGAGTCGTGGTGCCTTTCGTTTTGGCTGGGGATCAACCTCAGTGCTCTTGTATGCCCTGATTCTGGTGATAATTAGGAGTAAACCATGAATCAGTCATCTCTACTTGCCGAATTCGGCGACCCTATTACTCGCGTTGAACAGGCGCTGACTGCGCTCAAGCAGGGCCGCGGAGTCTTGTTACTCGACGACGAAGATCGCGAAAATGAAGGCGATATCATCTATTCTGTTGAATCACTCACCACTGAGCAAATGGCGTTAATGATCCGCGAGTGTAGCGGTATTGTGTGTCTCTGTTTGCCAGAAGAGCAAGCCGATCGCCTCGAGCTAGCGCCAATGGTGCAAAACAATAATAGCGCCAACCAAACGGCGTTTACCGTATCGATTGAAGCTAAGATTGGCGTCACTACTGGCGTATCGGCTCAAGACCGTGTCACCACCATCAAAACCGCGGCCAGCCCAACCGCTCAACCAAGCGACCTAGCCCGCCCTGGACATGTATTTCCGCTGCGGGCGCGTAAAGGCGGCGTGTTAACCCGACGTGGTCATACCGAAGGCACCATTGACCTTATGCAAATGGCGGGGTTGCAGCCTGCAGGGGTTCTGTGTGAAGTGACCAATCCGGATGGGAGCATGGCCAAAACACCTGAGATCATCGCGTTCGGCAAACTTCACAATATGCCTGTGCTGACCATTGAAGATATGGTGCTGTATCGCCAACAACACGATCTAAAACTGGCGTAAACGAATACCGCCAAGCACAGCCACTGCGCTTGGCGGTAGAATTTTTCAACATACTTGCCAAACGGCTACGCCACCGCTTTACCCAACCCACCCTCAACCCGAGTTTTCGCCGCAAACAGAGTCAACAGCACCATCGCCAATGACGACCCTGCCAACGAGACATACAGTGTGCTGTAGTAATCAAACAATTGAGCAACCACGCCCACGGATAAGCTCGACATCAACATACTGATACTCAACATACTGGTAAACAAGGTCGAGGCGGTGCCGAGCCGGTCACGCATCATATCTTGTAGCACCACCATGCCCAATGTGGCGCAAACACCAATAAAGAAACCATTGAGCAATTGCGCTGTGAGCATGGCGATAAAAGACGTGCTGCTGAGCATAATAATATAGAACAGCGCACCGCTCGCCACGGCTAACGTCATCAACTTAATGGTGCCCATTCGCTGCGCGAGCTTGCCCGCCCATAGCATCACCGGAATTTCACACAAAGCAGCGGCACCAAACAGAAATCCCAGCCAGTTCGGGTCGACTCGAAGCTCTTGCGATAAATAGAGAGGCATACTGGTAATGTAGAGGTTATTGGCTGAGAACGCGGCCACCAAAGCAAGACAGTAAAGGGCGATCAGGCCAGGTTGACTCACTGACTTAATCCCGTCATTAACCGTGGATGGTTGAGCCTCTTTCTCTACTCGGCCATCGGGCAGAAAAAGCACAATTACGACAATACCCAACAAAATAATCGCGGCAGAAACCAAAAATGACGCATTAAAACCAAAGCTGGCTTTGAGCATAAATGCCAACGGCGGTCCAAACACCCAAGCAATCGCAATGCCCGCACGCATGGTCGATAGGAAACTGGTGCTGTTCGCCACATGCTTGTCGGCGTATTCACGCCCCAAAGCAAACAGTTGACCAAACGACGCGCCGCTCACGCTGCCAAACACAGTGGCAATCACCACCACCGTCCAATAGTCACGGATCAGCGTAAAGCTAGAAACTGTGATCAGGTAACAGACCAAAGCCACGAGCAAAATGGTTTTACGTGACCAGTTAGCATCTGACTTCGCCGCTAAAAGTTGCGACACTGCCACAGAACTCACCACAGATAAAAACATATAAAGGCTGAGCTTAATCGGCTCAGCACCCAGTTCTTCGACAATAAACAAGCTCGACAATGGGTAGAAAAATGCACTGCATAGCCCCGCCACAAACGCAGTAAACACAAATAAAATGGCCGTTTTGTCTTTGTACATGATTCCCCCTACTCGTGATTCATGAACCAATAATTGATGCCGCTAGTCTAACCAAACTGGCCAAACCATAATGGTGTTATTCGAGCCAAGTCTGATACTAATCATTCAAAATTAGAGAAATCTTTGACAGAAAAGAAACAGCAACACTATTCTATGCCGGTCGAGATCATTGAGGTCAACCATGAAACCTTTCATCGAAAACGTGCTCAACACGCCCCACTATGACTGGTTGGTGCGCGAATATTATTGTCGGCATCCCAAGCAGACCTTCACTTGTCCGTGGCACTATCACGCCGAGTATGAACTGGTACTGTATCTCGATGACGATGAGGTATTTAACGGTCACTATTTAGCGGGAGATGCGATTGGCCCGGTCAGCAAGAATACCGTGCTATTGTATGGTCCGGGATTGCCACATTTAATCAAAGGCACAGTGAACGCCAGCGAAGAGAGAGTACACCACTCTATCGTGGTGTGGTTTAAGCAACATTGGGTAGATAAGTTGCAAGCGGCAATCCCCGAAGCGCGCCACTTGAAGCGGTTATTGGAACAAGCCGCGTATGGAGTGAAATTTTCGCGCTCAACCGCTGACCATGTCGCTCAGCTCCTCAGTCAGATTGAACAACTAGATAGACACCACCAAGCTATTCGGCTCATGGAAGCGCTGATCCACCTTAGTGATGATCTTGAATACAGTAAGATTTCATCCACCCCTTATCGTTTGAATCAACTTTCGGATGATAAAGATGCCCACCGCCGCGTCGAACAAGCTTCTCGCTATATTGAAAGCCATTATCATCAATCCATTAAGATTGCCGACCTGTGTCAGGCGCTGCATTTAAGCGAGAGCTCGGCGTATCGCCTATTCGAGAAGCATTACGGCGTCAGTTTTTCAGACCACCTAAAGCAATATCGTATCGGCAAAGCCTGCGAACTCTTGGTCAACACTCAAATTCCAGTCTCCTTGGTGGCAGAGAAATCGGGATTTCAGAACCTCTCCAACTTTAACCGTCAGTTCAAAACCGTCAAGCAGATGACCCCGTCCCAGTTTCGCCGTCAATTTGAGTTGGCCAGCCATTAAAAAAGCCAACTCAGTAGACCGTCTGAGTTGGCAAAGCACAGAATGGAAAAGGGGGAGTTACACCATCGTTGGGTCTGGCTCTAAGCCCATTAGTTGACGGCCCAAAATTTGCGCGCACACATCGTAATCGGTGTAAGCATGAGCGCCTGTCATGTGCGAGTCTCGGAACAAGCGTTGCCCTTCGTTATCGCTAAACCACGCCATCCCGCCCATGGCGTCGAACAGTCGGTCGACCGCGGCAATACACATTTTTACCGCGTAGGCTTGATTAGTACGCCAATAAGCCAAGGTGTCGGCGTCAGGGTACTGTTTGCGCTCGCCATGCTCTTTGTGGTCATGCCATGTTTTCTCTAGTAACGCACGCGCCGCCGCAACTTGATGGGTCGACTCGGCTAAGCGCATCAAAGCGGGAGTCGCCACGCCTACATTCGCCCCTGTATAGGCGCGCACGCGGTTTTTCTGCTTCTCTTTAAACACCACCAACATGCGCTCAGCAATGCCCAAACTGATCGCCGCAAAACCACAAGCAAAGTACGGACGGTAAGGGGTGTAGAAAATATCGCTGTCAGGGTAAAGATCGAACCCCGCCGAATAGCCTTCCATCATACCTTTAGCCGTTTCAATGCGATGCTCGGGAATAAATACGTTGTCCAACACTAAAGTCTTAGTGCCACTCGACTTCATCCCCGCGGCATACCAATCATCGACGATCGAGTACTCGTGTCTTGGCACCACACCAAAGCAGTACACTTTGTTGCCATCTTCATCGAAACGGTTGAAACCAAGAATCGCCCAGTCGGCATGGTCACAACCGCTGCTCCAGCGCATATGACCATTGATGGTCACCCCACCCTCGGCCTCTTCGATTTGGCCAAAGGGCGCAATACTGGAACTGGCGGTCGCTTCTGGATTACTGCCCCAAAACTCGTCTTGAGCCTGTTTTGAGAACATCGCCATTTGGTGGCTGTGAGTGGCAAGCAAACTAGCCCCCCACGCAGTGCCGCCACACGCACCAGCGAGTGCAGCAACACAATCGGTAAATTCAGGCAAAGAAATTTCTAACCCACCGTACGCTTTCGGTTGAAAGGCGCGAAAAAAACCGATTTCACGCAGTAACCGAATATTTTCTTCTGGCGGCGTACGATCTTGTTCAGCTTGTTGCGCATTTTGGGCAATGGTCGGCAAAATTGTGTGGAGTTTTTCTAACAGAGGATTGTGCTGTTTCATCATCGATTCCTTTTGACGTTGCCCCTGTGGTTGTTTTGATTGGGGCGATGAGCACATTATTGACACACTAGATGTAATGTTAAATGGATGTTACCGCCATTCACTTGTACTTTTCGTAGAAATAGATAACACGTTAACTATTTTTTGATAGACTTAAACCTATCTCCAATCCAGTACCAGGACGTTGTGATGGACCCCGTAGCGATACCCAACCTAGATATTGGCAAGGTGTATGATTCGCGTTATGAAAACAGCGACTTTCATATCGAAAAGCTCGACAGCCTAGCGCTGTTCTTTGGTCGCAATATGCCCACTCATTATCATGACCGTTACTACCAAATTCACTTGATCTTACAAGGCACCACCCATGTGGTCCTCGACCAAGGCCACTACTCTTACTCTGGGCCCACGCTGTTTTTTACTCCCCCAACCGTGCCTCACTCTTTTGTCACTGACGATCACGCACACGGGTTTGTGATTACCGCCACGCAGCCCTTAGTCTGGCGTCTACTGGATATTGAAATTGGTCGCAGTGATGCTGCTTCTACCGCGATGCAGCCTTTCTGTACCCGCTTAGAGCACCCAGATACCTTGACTGCACTACTTGATAGGTTGCTGCTGGAGCAGAAAAACCAGCAGTTAATGGCGGATGTCGCCAGCCAAGCGCTGTTGCAGTTGGTATTGATAGAGGTGATGCGCAGCGCCGACACCCAACCCGCTTCTCTCCCGTTTCGCAGTGGTGATGTGACGCTATTCAATCACTTCAACCAGATGATAGAACAGCACTACAAGCAGCATTTAACCTTACCAGGCTATGCAGAAAAGCTCGGTGTGACCACCGCTAGACTTAACGATATATGCCGAAAAATCAGTGGATTATCATCAAAACGTTTAGTCGCTGAACGCGTGTTACAAGAAGCTCGACGACTGCTGCTACTTACCCCTATGCCCGTATCACAAGTCGCCTATGAACTCGGCTATCAAGATCCGGCTTACTTCGCGCGCTTTTTCAAAAAACAGCAAGGAGAGACCGCGTCTGACTTTCGCATCAATCAAAAAAGGGAGAGCGATTAATCGCTCTCCCTTGCCAGATGCTTTGCTGATGGACCCGCGACTAGTCGTCTAATCCACCCATCAACATGTACTTCATTTCTAGGTACTCATCCATACCATGGCGCGAGCCTTCACGGCCCAACCCCGACTCCTTAATGCCACCAAATGGCGCGGCGGCGGTAGAAATCAGCCCCTCGTTGATACCGACCATGCCGACCTCAAGCTTGTCGGCCACACGCCACGCCCGCCCGAGCGAACGCGTGTACAGATACCCCGCGAGACCCGATTCGGTATAGTTGGCGCGCGCCACGACCTCCTCTTCATCGGTAAAGCGAAACAGCGGTGCCACCGGGCCAAAGGTCTCTTCGCTGGCCACAAGCATATCATCGCTCATATCGGTGAGAACAAAAGGATGCACAAAGAGCTGGTCGCCTTGCGCCAGTTTACCGCACAAGGCGGTAGCGCCTTTGCTCAGGGCATCGTCAACGTGTTCTTGCACTTTTGATACCGCGCCCGCGTTGATCAGCGGACCTATGACTACGCCATCATCAAAGCCATCCCCCACTTTAAGGCTCGCCACTTTATCCGCCAGTTTGCGCGCAAACTGGTCATAGACCGCGTCGTGGACAAACAGGCGATTGGCGCACACACACGTTTGGCCCGCGTTGCGGAACTTGGCGATCATTGCCCCCTCGACGGCGGCGTCGATATCCGCGTCATCAAACACAATAAATGGCGCATTGCCGCCAAGTTCTAACGCCAGCTTTTTGATGGTCGTGGCCGACTGATTCATTAAAATCTTGCCGACTTGGGTTGAACCGGTAAACGACACTTTTCGCACTCGTTTATCCGCGGTAAACACAGCGCCAATCTCACGCGCATCACCAGTCACCACATTAAATAGCCCCGCCGGAAGGCCAGCATCTTCGGCCAGTTTTGCCAGTGCCAACGCGGTAAACGGGGTTTCTGGCGCGGGCTTTAGCACCATCGCACAGCCGGCCGCAAACGCTGGAGCGCACTTACGGGTGATCATCGCGGCTGGAAAGTTCCAAGGCGTGATCGCTGCAACCACACCAATCGGCTCTTTGGTGACAACAATTTTGCCATTACTACGATGGCTGGGAATGATTTCGCCATAAGCACGGCGCGCCTCTTCACTGTACCACTGCACAAAACTTGCCGCGTAAGTGATTTCACCTTGAGCCTCTGCAAAGGGTTTGCCTTGCTCGAGCGTCAAAATCGTTGCCAAGTCATCTCGATGTTCAATCATCAGCTCATACCAGCGGCGTAATAGCTCTGCTCGCTGGTCGGCGGTGGTCTGTTTCCACTGCTCAAACGCGGCGTGTGCGGCCGCCACACTCTGCTCGGCCTGAGTACGACCAAACACAGGGACCTCGCCGATGATTTGGCCCGTCGACGGGTTATTGATCGCTTGGGTTTCGCCATCCGCAGGCACCCATTGACCATTGATATAGCACTGCTGCTGAAACAAAGCAGGATAATTAAGCTGCATACATTACTCCGTCACTTCAAATACGACGTTCACTTGCCCGGTTCCCGAACTTGGGAAGTAGTCGGTCACGACCGTACTCTGACCTTGATACTGGTCCCAGCCTAGAGCGCCAAACAGCATCGCGGTATCGTGCATACCACCTTCGCCAGAACAGAGCGCCGCATAGTCGGGCAACATGTCTAAAAAGGTTTTGTAGTCGCGACTGCGCCAAAGATCAAGGACGCGCAAGTCAACTTGGCGGTTAAACTCTTTTGAGATAGTAAAGGTGCCATTATTCGCTTCATATTCATCGTTATCCCAAATTCGATGGGACAACGATCCCGACGCCAAAAGCATCACTCGACTATCACTCTGTTCAACCGCTTCACGAATCGCTTCTCCCAATAGGCGCGACGATTCAATACTGTGTACTGTACACCATGCCGCTACCGACACGACATTAAAATGGTTGTCTTGATTCATAAAACGCATTGGGACTAAGGTGCCGTACTCTAAGTCGAGCGATTCAACTTGGTGCGACAGGGTAAACACGCCCTTCTCGGTCGCTTTATCGGCGATCAAATCCCCGAGCGCTCGGTTGCCGCGGTATTGGTACTGCAAATTTTGGATAAAGTGCGGAAACTCGTGACTGGTGTAGTTACCGCTAAAACTGTCGTTGGCGTTGACGTGATAGCCGGCATTAACCAGCCAGTGGGTATCGAGGACAATAATAGTATCGACCGACATCTCTTTGGCCATTTTGGCGATCTCTTTGTGCCCGTCGATCGCCGCCTGGCGGCATCCATACAAACGCCCCGGCTGCTCAGACATGATCATGGTCGGCACATGCGTGATTTTTGCTGCGATACAGAGTTTACCCATGGTTAATTTCCTTATATTTCATCTATTGTCATGATTGCATCTGTTGCGCAATACATTGTTGTTTATCAATGCCGCGGTTGTGTTAACGAAACAGGGTCAGCGCCAACGCGGTGACGCCACTGACCGTGACCATTGCGGCTAATGTCGTTGGTAGCAATACGGCCGAGCAGAGTGTGCCCAATTGGTATTTCTGACCAATGACGGCATACACACCAAACATTGGCATGCTAGCTAAAATCACCGCCACCGCGCTCATAACGGGGTCGAGTTCGAACCAACCGACTAGGCATATCAGGACCATCAACGGATGCAGCACTAACTTGGCCAGCATCACTAAGCCGATCTCTTGCTTCATCCCACTTAGCTGAACACCGACCAAGCCACCACCAATTGCAAACAGCGCAACTCCGGTTACGGTGCTCGCCAATATGTCAATAATGCGAGCGGCCGTGTTGGGTGCTTGCCAGTTGAGCGCCGAGCAAAGCATGCCCAGCACAATGGCCATCACAATCGGGTTCTTAACCAGATTCGCGGCAGTTTGATATAAGGTTTTGGCTACACTGCCTGTTGATGCTTGGCTCGACATATCGGCAAGCGCCAACAGCAGCGGCAACATGATCAGGTTTTCTACCACTAAGGTCAGTGAAAAAGGCACCAAGGCCTGAGTTCCAAATAAGAAGTAGATGATAGGAAACCCAATCAACAAACTGTTGGAGAAACTCCCCCCCAACCCAAGCACCACTGCGTGAGAAAGTGTTCGCTTTAGTCCAACCAAGGCCACTAAGGCAACTAGGGCAAACGCAAGCAATGATCCTAAGGTGTAAGCGAGAACATAGTCGCTGTGCCAAATTTGATCTAAAGACTTACTGCTTAGCGCACTAAAAATGGCCGCGGGCAGCCCAAAGTTAAACACAAACGCGGCGAGGCTTTTTTGCCCATTTGGTGGAATAATCTGGCGTTTGAAAGCCACATACCCCACGCCGATGACAATAAACACCGGCAGGATTGTCATCACCACATAACTAAGCTGCTGCATGCCGAGCCACTAACCTTTCAAATTAAGACGCTTGCTGCGCCAGCTTTTGGTGAATGTTGTTCTTTTTGAAATTGAGCTGAGGGTGCAGCTCGGTCATTTCAAAACCGATACTGAGATAATGCTGGTCAAAGGCCTCGTTCAAACACGCACAATAAACATCAAACACCCGCTGGGCTGCCTGCTGTAACGTTTTGATATCGCGCCCAACGCCAACTTTTGCCGTAAGATGAATAAAGCGGTTTTCCGGGTCTTCATCGGCGACGAGATAATAATCACACTTGATTGCTCGAGTGCGGATCCCGCCTTTGGGGAACACCCCCGTATCGATGGCCTCGCGATGTATCGCCTGCATCAAGGCAGGGATATCGACGTCTGATTCAAGATTCGGCGAATACTCCAAAATAAAATGTGGCACGTGCGACTCCTTGCTGGGCACCGAGTCGGCGCCCTTGTGATTGATATCTTGGTATTTAACGCTCTAAGCTATTTGCCCAACGTGGGCACGGTGTGGAGATCATGCGCGATACACACGTTCTTGGTTTCCATGTAGAAATCAAAACTCCAATCACCGCCATCACGGCCAATTCCCGACATTTTCACCCCACCAAACGGCGACGGCAGGTTGCGGTTGTTCTCGGAGTTAACCCAAATCATTCCCGCTTCCACGTGAGTGGCCATACGCATCGCCCGACCGGTATTTGCCGTCCAGATATAGCCTGATAAGCCGTAATCCGTATCGTTAGCTATCTCAATCGCTTGCTGTTCAGTGTCGAAACTAATGCAGGTTAAAACCGGACCAAAAATCTCTTCACGCGCGATACGCATCGTGTTGTCCGCATCGGTAAACAGAGTGGGGGTTAGATAATTACCCGCGCCTTTTTCTGTCAGCTTGCGACCGCCGACCGCAATCGTTGCGCCATCCTGTTCCGCCGCGGTCATGTAGCTCATTACCTTGTTATAGTGTGACTGATGAACCAACGGGCCGACTTCAGTTTGAGGGTCAAGTGGATGCCCGACTTGCAACGCCTCAACCCGCTGTTTAAGCGCTTCAATGAATTTCGCTTTGATGCCGTTTTGAACCAATAATCGGCTCGAGCTGGTACAGCGCTGACCATTGAGGCTGTAAATCATAAACACGACGGCATCGAGCGCGCGGTCAAAGTCGGCGTCATCAAACACAATGACCGGATTTTTTCCCCCGAGCTCAAAATGGACACGTTTTAACGTTGGTGCGCCTTGCGCCTGAATCATCGAACCTGTGCTGGTTTCTCCGACAAAGGCGACCGCTTTGATCGCCTTATGCTCGGTGAGCGCTTTGCCAGCGACTTCACCCAAGCCGTTGACCATATTCCACACCCCTTTCGGTAGACCCGCTTCTTGCGCGCACTCGGCGAGGATCGCCGCGGTCAATGGACTAAACTCCGCCGGCTTATGCACCACAGTGCATCCAGCGGCCAGCGCTGGGGCAATCTTCCAGGTGGACAACATAAAAGGGGTATTCCACGGCGTGATCACGCCCACTGGGCCAATGGGTGTACGAAGGGTGTAGTTGGTATGGGTGTCTTGGTGCAGCGACAGGCCATTTTTCGCCTCAGGTGATTTATCGGCAAAAAAGCGGAAATTGGCTGCGCCACGTATCGCCGCTTGGCGCATAAAGCGCAGCGGCTGACCACAATCCATCGACTCGACGAGCGCGATCTCTTCTGCTCGTTGTTCAATCTTATCCGCGAGCTTGTGGAGAATTTTTTTCCGTTCGGCACCAGACATCGCCGCCCACTCACCAAAGGCATCCTGCGCCGCTAAGCACGCCGCATCGACGTCTTCGACACTGCCTTTTACGACCTTGCCTAATGAGGTGTTGTCGGTGGGGGTTAGGTTTTCAAACGTGTCGCCGTCGGTACCTAAAGTCCATTCACCGTTGATATAGTGGCCTAACGTATTGTCGCGAAAACGGGCTAAGTAACGTTGCGCGGTAGCCATGTTTTGTTCAAGCTGCTGAGTCATGTTATTTCCTTATTACTGGGCAGTGCGACGGGCGTAAAATTCGTCTTCCGACAACACCGGATTTTCTAAACTGCCAATGCTTTCAATCGTGCAACGCACCACATCACCTGGTTGAATATCTTTCAGGCCTTTAGGCGTTCCAGTGGCAATCAAATCACCTGGTTTCAAAGTCATAAAACTGCTGAGATATTCGATTAAAAACGGTACATCGAAAATCATGTCTGAGGTATTGCCTTGCTGGGTTAACTCTCCATTGACATGGGTGGTGAGTGCGAGATTGTTGATGTCTTCGATGTCATCACAATCGACGATCCACGGACCGATCGGGCAAAGGGAATCGCGACTTTTTACCCTAAGATTAGGGCGATAGTAGTTCTCGAGATAATCGCGAATCGCGTAGTCATTACAAATGGTGAAGCCTTGGATATAGTCCATCGCCTGCTCACGCTTGACGTTACGCGCCTCTTTGCCCACCACAGCAACCAACTCACATTCATAATGCATAAACTCAATATCATTTGGTCGGTACGAAGGCTGGCCATGGGCGGTTAAGGTATTGGCGCCTTTGAGAAACACTAGCGGCTCTTTTGGCGGCTCAAACGCCAGTTCAGAAGCGTGATCGGCATAATTGAGTCCCAAAGCGAACACAGTACCTGGCCGTTCTATCGGCGATAACCAAGTAAACTTACCAGCAGGAATCTTCTCACCTTCGGCCGTCAGCGCATTGCCACCATGGTCAATAACAACGGACAGCACATCCCCCAAATATTCAATACGTGCGCGTTTCATGCTGGCTCTCCTTGTACTTGGTCGTTTAACTCCAGTAACTCCCCTAATTGCGAACGAACCTTATCACCGGGGCCAACTGGCGAGCGCTCACCGGCAAAGCCAATCGCTATCACATCCCCTTTTTCAAGAGTCATTATGTGGGAGATACTTTCAATCAGTTGTGACGCTGAACGTTCCAGGCGTTTGAGTGGTAGCGATTGTGTCGCCACCTCGTTGACATAAGTGGTTAAGACGTGTTGGTCGAGCTGGCCGATATCAGACAGCATCACGGCTTCACTGAACGTGGCGGAGTTGTCTATACATTTGCCCTTAATATCAGGGCGATAGTAACTGGTTTCTGGTAACGAAAAATCGTGCAGCAGTGCCGCCCCTTCCACATAATCGAGCGCCGACGTCGCCGCCACGCGACAACAGGTTTTGCCGATCACCAGCACCACACTCGCGCCGACCACCAGCGACCCATTTTGTGGGTATGCGATAGGCTGGTGGTTCTCGTTCCAGGTGTTGTGGGGCTTAAAATAAAGCACGGGTTCGCTTGGCAGCGCTTGATACGGTGGCTGCTCAAAGGTCGCTTGCATGGCTTGCAATTGCTCGGCATCATTTAGCGCCACGCACACCACTTTTCCTTGTCGTTGTGTATTCATGTTTTGCTCTCTAGTTAATAACTCAGCGCGGTTAATAGACGTTGTCGACAAGTTGACTCGAACTCGCCATTGGCTGTTTGAGCGACTGAGCCAACGACTCCGCTCCCGCGCGTAATAACAGGGTGTCGACCCCAGCACCGATAAAGTTCACGCCGCGTGTGGCGTATTGCCGCGCTTGACTAGGATCTAGGCTAAGAATGCCCACCGCTTTACCGTGTGATTGAATCACTTCAATCGCGTGGTCAATGGCAGCCACCACCTCTGGATGACTCGGATTGCCAATGTGGCCCATCGATCCCGATAAGTCTGAAGGGCCAATAAAAATGCCATCGACGCCATCGACACTGGCGATCTGCTCTATGTTGTCGATCGCCTGTTTAGTTTCGACTTGCAGTAAGACGCAAACCTGCTCATTGGCTTGATGGAGATAGTTGGGGATACGATTCCACTGTGACGCGCGCGCCAGCGCTGCGCCAATACCGCGCTCACCCAGCGGTGGATAGTACGCGGCGTTCACCGCTTGCTCTGCCTGCTCGCGAGTGTTGATCATTGGCAGCAGTAAGGTTTGCGCACCAATATCCAATAAACGTTTAATTAAGGTTGAGTTGGCTTCTTCAGCGCGCACTATGGGCGAGGCAGAATGGGCGGCCAGCGCTTGCAAGTGAAGTTTGATACTCGTGAGATCAAACGACGCGTGCTCGCCATCGATCAATACCCAATCGAATCCCGCACTGCCACATATTTCCGCACAGCTGGTATCGGGTAAACCGAGCCACAAGCCCCACAACGTTTGCGATAGGCTTAGCTGCTGTTTAAAACCATTAATCGGTAACATAACCACTCCTAAACAAAGTTGACCGAGATACCACCAAGCGGACCAAAGTCGGCATGGATAGTGTCGCCCGCTTTTACAGCGACGGGTCGAGTAAACGACCCCGCCAGAATCACCTGTCCTGGTTCAAGGGAAACACCGTGTGGTGCGAAGCGTTTGCACACCCAGCAAATACCGTTGGCGGGATGACCGAGCACCCCAGCGGCTAAACCTGTCTCTTCTATTTGTCCGTTGAGATAGAGCATGGCTCCCGCCCAGCGTAAGTCGAACTCTGTGGGTTTAATCGGGCGCCCGCCTAAAATAATGCCGCCGTTGGCTGCGTTGTCAGCGATGGTGTCGAACACTTTGCGCGTGTAGCCACTCTTTGGGTCAGTGCGGTGGCAACGTGCTGCGATAAGTTCCAGCGCCGGAACCACGTAATCCGTGGCATTAAGCACATCAAAGATGGTGACATTGTCCCCTTCGAGCTTCTCTTTAAGAACAAACGCTAGCTCCACTTCAATACGTGGATCGAGAAAGTCATCGGCTTGAATTTGCGCACCATCGGCAAAAAACATCTCATCGAGTAGCACCCCGTAATCGGGCTGATCGATATTGACTGCCATCTGCATCGCACGCGACGTTAACCCTATTTTGTAACCTTTGACCTGAGCGCCTTCACGCACCTTACGCCCCACCCATTCGCTCTGGATTTGATACGCATCGTCCATCGTCATCTGTGGGTACTGAAGGGTTAAAGCAGCGATCTGCTCGCGCTGCTTTTCAGCGTAGTAGAGTCGCTCTGCCGCCTCTAGCAACTGCTCCTTTGTTAACATTCTCTCTTCCTTTTTCATCTCTACGACTGAGTACACAGGGTGGATTTCGCTCAGTGACGAAGGTGATTGCGATCCGCACTGACGAAGTTAATTAACATGTTAACTACTTTATTTAATATATTAACTATTGTCCAATCGACCAAGGGAATAGTAAAAAATCTTATAAATCAATTATTTAATTAGGAGAACAAAAATCAGTGTGAAAGTATTCGAAATGGCATTCACAAATTAAGTGATAAAGATCACTAAAACTGGCACCACTGAAGAGAAATCTGACAGTAAAACACCTTGTTTAACGATCAAAAGCGGCAATTTGTTTTCCAATAATTGATCTGTTTAACATATTAAGTATATTTGCCACACTTCATTAACAATCCAATTTGCAATCTCGCTCGGATAGTTAATATATTAAATAAAATGATTATGACTCACTCAGTGAGCACACCCACCTAACGTGAACGAAAAAGGACTAGCGTCATGCGAGTAAATAAAATCGCCACTCTGGCCACATCCGCTCTACTTTTACTGAGCTCAATGTCGGCCTATGCAGAACCCGAAAAAGTCATCAAAGTCAGCACTTGGGGCTCACCTAACCACGGCATCAATAAAGTGGTTTGGCCAACGTGGGGCCAATGGATTGAGGAAGCAACCGAAGGTCGTGTGACGTTAAAGGTCGAGTACGACCTCGCGCCTCCCCACACTCAAATCGACGTAGTCACAGATGGCATTGGTGATGTCACTTGGATTTTTCATGGCCACAAAGCAGGCCGCTTCAAATTGACTCAACTTCCCGAAATTCCAACCTTTGCTGAAGGAACCAGCTCAGAACTCATGTCGATGGCGTATTGGCGCACCTACGATAAATATCTGAAGAAAGGCAAAGAGCACCGCGGCGTCGAAGTAATGGGGCTGAGCGTGCATGGGCCGGGTCAGTTGATCACTAAGCAGCCTGTAAACCAGTTAAGCGATATCGAGGGCAAGAAAATTCGCGTTGGCGGTGGGGTAGTGTCAACCATGGCGAAAGATATGAAAGTCACTCCGGTTTTCATTCCTACCACTAAGGTGTACGAGTCTTTATCGCAAGGTGTGGTGGAAGGCGCTTACTTACCGTTTGAAGCGCTGAGTTCATTCCGCCTCGCCGAAGTGGCTGACAACACTCTGGTGGTGCCAGGTGGCCTGTATCGCGGTAGCTTCGCCATTATTATGAATCGCGACACCTTCGCCGACCTGTCGGAAAAAGATCAACAAGCGATCCGCTCCGTGTCGGGGGAAAAACTCTCACGTTTGTTTGGTCAGATGTGGGATAACGCCGACCAAAATGCGTATCAAGAGGCACTCGCGGGTGGGCATACTTTCACCCCAGCCAGCGCCGACATGATTTCTCAGTTGAAACTCGCCAGCGAACCTCTTGTTTCCGACTGGTATAAAGTCGCTGAAAAACGCAAAGTCAATGGCCCTGAAGCGTACCAGTACTTCAACCAACAACTCGCGCAAGGATTGTAATCCTATGACCGGTTTTAGTTTCGCTAAAGCCATTGAGCGAGGGCTCGGTTCCCTCGCTGCTTTGAGCTTATTCCTGATGATGGTCATCACCTTTGTTGATGTGACGGCGCGAAACCTGTTCAACGCTCCCGTGCTTGGCTCAACCGAAATGGTTGAAGTACTGCTCGCGATCATGGTGTTTATGGCGTTTCCTCTCGTCTCATGGCAAGAAGAAAACATCTGTGTCGACCTGTTGGACAACTATTTCCCCAGTCAGTGGGTAAGTCTGCGCCAAGTCATCATTAATCTAATCTGTGCGTGTTCGTTAATTTTGGTCGCCGCCACCAATTGGAAGTTGGCCAGCCGCTCACTTGAGTACGAAGAGGTCACAGAAATTCTCGAACTGCCCCTTGGCTATGTCACTTACCTTATTTCAGTGACAGGGTTTATTGGCGGGGCACTCACACTGTTTAACACGGGCTACTACAGCAAAAAAATGTTGAGTGGCAAACCGAATAAGTCAGACATCTCGATGTCGGGCAAGGAGGCCTAAATGATTGAGTCAATAATCGGCTTTGCGGTTCTAATTGCTTTGATTTTGCTTCGTTTGCCTTTGGCCTTTGCGATGGGTGTGATCGGTTTTATCGGCTTTTGGTACATCAATGATTACAACTGGACCGCCGCGATGTCGATGGCGGCGAGACGCATTATCGATACCGGACAAGATTACGGCTTATCGGTGATCCCGCTCTTCATATTAATGGGAAACTTTGTCACCAAAGCGGGCATTTCAAACGAGCTCTATCGCGCGTGTAATGCCTTTGTCGGACATCGCCGTGGCGGCTTGTCCATGTCGACCATTTTAGCGTGCGGGGGCTTCTCGGCCATTTGTGGCTCTAGCTTAGCGACCTCTGCGACTATGTCGAAAGTCGCGATGCCGCCGATGCGCAAATATGGCTATTCGGATGGCCTCGCCTCCGCCTCCATCGCGGCTGGCGGCACCCTTGGCATCTTGATTCCCCCGAGTGTCATGCTGGTGATTTACGGCCTGTTAACGGAAACCAGTATTCGTGAGCTGTTTGCCGCCGGTTTTTTACCCGGCTTACTCGGTATCGGACTCTATTTGGCCGCCGTGCAATGGGTAGTGGCACGTAAACCGGACAGCGCGCCTCCTGGAGAACGCGTCAGTTGGAAGGGGAGATTCATCGCACTCAAAGGGATTTTTTCGACGTTATTGTTGTTTGTCATCGTCATGGGCGGCATCTATATCGGTGCATTCACTCCAACGGAAGCGGCAGGTATCGGTGCGTGTGGTGCGTTTGTCCTTGCAGCGCTGCGCGGAAAGCTCAATTACTCTGTCGTGCGTGAAATTCTCATCGACACCGCCAAAACCTCGGCATCCTTGTTCGCCGTGGTGATCTCCGCTTTAATTCTGTCTAACTTTGTCAACCGTGCCGGACTGCCCACTGCGCTGGTCGAGTTGATTCAGACCGCCAATGTCACGCCGATGATGGCACTCGGCATCATTCTCCTGATCTACATTATTCTCGGTTGTGTATTCGAGAGTATGTCGATGATGCTGTTGACCGTGCCGATCTTTTTCCCAGTGATCGTTGAGCTCGGTTTTGATCCCATTTGGTTCGGCATCATAGTCGTGGTAGTGACCGAAATCAGCCTGATCACTCCGCCCGTTGGGCTGAATGTGTTTGTGTTATCAGGGCTGATTAAAGACATTAACACTGGAACGATTTTTAGAGGCGTACTGCCATTTTGGGTGGCAGATATGGTGCGACTGGCGCTGATTGTAATGATACCCGCTATCGCGCTGTATCTACCCACCATGCTTTATTAACGTTAATAAGCTCTTTCTGCATGAAAGAGCTTTGTTTTACCGTTTACTCGCAGATAATAGCCACAACAGCTAGACCCAAACCGCGCTTTGTAATAGCTTATCGAACACGAATAAGTCGCAAAAACCGCACCGTTGGCTAAACGAATATAAATAAAGGTTAATTAAGTGACAAAATACGAAAATTCTTTACCCCTTCAACTCATCAAAGCACGTGATATCGCGATGCACTTCTTTCGCCCGGTTTTGGCCGACAACGACCTAACCGAACAGCAATGGCGAGTGTTAAGAGTGCTCGATACCAAAGGCTCTATCGATTTCTCCACGCTATCCAAAGAGACGTGTATTCTCAGCCCGAGCTTAACTGGCATCATTGGTCGTCTCGAGAAACAGGGTTACGTCACTAAGCAAAAGTCGCCGCAAGACGGCCGTCAATTCTATATTCACCTGACCGATAAAGCCTTAACCTTAGTCGAGCAGCTGCGTCCACAAATTGAGCAGCAGTATGTGGCGCTCAAAGAAGCGTTAGGCGAGAGCAAGTACCAGCAATTGTCTGATTTGCTCAATGAGCTGATTGCTATTCAACCTAGATAAATCAACACCCACGCTCGCGTGGGTGTTAGCTTTTTATGTGCTGAGCAATTAAGCGACTTGGGCAACCACAGCTTGCGCGGGCACCGTCTTAAACTCACGGTCGAAGTAAATCAGGCCATCTTTGTCGTTGCTGCGAATGGCATCCAATTCAACGAAGAACACGGTATGAGTGCCGACCTCTTGGCTAGAGGTAATTTTGCCCTCCAGATTGGCTAGCGCACCGTGCAGCACTGGCACCTGTGCTGCGTTTGTTTGCCAACCTTCGAGGGCAAAACGCTCTTCCATAGCAAGGCCCGTCATACCCGCAAAGTGCATTGACATCTCTTGATGTTCACTGGCACACACATTGATGCAGACATGGCCGTTTTGCTTGAAAATGGCATTCGACGCACTATTGCGATTGACACACACTAATACCGTGGCCGGTGTGTCGCTCACCGAGCAAACCGCGGTTGCGGTAATGCCCACCGTCCCGGCTTCACCGCCTGTCGTGACGATATTAACCGCAGCAGCGAGCTTTGACATTGCATCGCGAAAATCCTTTTGTAGAGACATAATCATTCCTTAAGGTGTTGAGTTCTGACTTTTGGTTATATTTATGCTGGCGTTTACCGAACAGCTGCGATAATAATGCAAAAAAGCCCCAGAGGAGTGAATAGACACTTGTGGTAATCACTTGTACTTTTCGCAGTATTTGAGAGTGGAACGGATGACAAGAAAAGAGAAACTATTTCAAGCCGTTTTGGGCTCATTGTTTATGGCGCTCATGATGTCGGGCGTTATATCTCTGAGCAAAAGTGGCTTGAACGTCGAATGGTTGGAGGCATGGGCTAATGCTTTCGTCGTTGCCTGGCCAGTAGCGTTTGTGCTCAACGTAACCATTATGCCGCAAGTGCGCCGTTTCGCCACTTGGCTAGCGAACCTCAGTTGATTGAATCTAAGCTATCAAACATCAACGTGCGTACGTTACACCTGGGCCTTAGCCCGCCGAGCTTTTGTCTTCATGATGCCATCTTGTCTGCTCAGCGAGTTTTTAATACCGTGTCGACGAAATAGTCGTAACTGACAGAACACTTAATCATCGCGCTCAACACTTTGATACTTTTCTAACAGTGCGTCACGCCGTAAATCGAGAATTTCTTCAATAAACTTCTCTTTGACTGAGAAACCAAAATGATGGGCATAGTTGTTGACTTTATCTACCTCACTTTTGCTCAATTTATAAACTTGTTTTTTCAATAGTTGCTGCGCTTCTCTTTTTATAAGCCCTTGTTTTTGCATTAAACAGATGATTTTTTGATCTTTGGGAGCAATTTTCCTAGTCATACACTGACGTACTTTAACGGTTTGAATAAGCCACTTTAGAGGCGAGTACTCTATCGTTTAGGTATGACAGTTATATTGCTATCAAAGCCGAGAAGATGGATTTATTGAGGGCTGTTTTTGTGGAAGATAGGCTTACCTAGATGCAGGACAGACGCTCTGCAATCAGCACTCACTTTCTTCAATGCGTACGGTGCATTCACATCCTTCGGCCGGACAAACACCTCCCTCTCGGCCGCCAAACGAGTCATACAGCACATAGCACCCCGCTGGAGGCGTGACAATATTGGCACTGTTTAAATCGCTTTCGCTAAAATCGTGTTGATAACCCACTACGGTATGACGATTGCCCACCGCCGCGGTAAGATTGTCATTGGTGGCGAGCGCAAGAAAATCTAACATGTTTAACGCATCGCCAGACTCCCCTTCACTTTCGGGGCACAATGTGGCCCAGTCGACTTCAACCGAACCAATACCAAAATCAATCACGTAGTTGGCTTGATCGGTTCCGCCAGGGTTTTCTGTACTTGGGGTAAGGCCTTTGATTGCCGCCTTCGCTTGAACTTGTACAATCGCTCCATCCATTGCGCTAGCAATACCATCGAGCGTTGCCACCTTGGCAGAGCTTTGAAGATTCAGGAATCTTGGCGCGGCGACCACCGCTAAAATACCCAAAATAACGATCACCACAACCAACTCAATCAGAGTAAATCCATTTCTATTCATCGCGTTCAAACTCACCTACTACAACATCACGCCAACTTATTGAACGGCGAGTACTATAACGTCACTCGCATACAAAACCGCACATAATTAACTCATGCTGTGATCTTGATAGACAATTGCTGCTGGGTATCGAAATGTAGACCTCTGCGCCTGTCTATTAGCGCCACGACAGTCGCTGATGATGAATTATTGTTTTGCAGCGCTGGCTATTTCGGCCTCTATTGACAAAACTATATATAACAATCTTTCATTGGTTGTCTGTGACGACTCTACTTAGCGAAAACAACGCTTTTGTCGTCCACAAACACCACCTAACGACAGAGATAAATCACTGAGGACGCCATGCCTTCACATCAGAAGCTGATACAGGTCATTAATATACAGTCAGAGATTGCTCAGCTAGGACTGGATCTTGGCCGAATCATGCAGTTTGTCGTCGAACGTACCCTGTCGCTGGTCGACGCGGATGGCGCGGTGATCGAACTCGCCGAGCAACAAGACATGATCTACCGTGCCGCCTCCGGTATTACCGCAAAATCTCTAGGGTTGCGGCTTAAAATTGGCTCGAGCTTATCCGGTTTATGTATTCGGTCTGGAGAGGTTTTGACTTGTTTTGATGCCGAATCAGACCCTAGAGTCGACCAAGCGGCCTGCCGTAATATGGGCATTCGTTCGATGGTGGTGGTGCCACTGACGTTTCAAGGCACGACAATCGGCGTGCTAAAAGCCGCTTCTTCCCACGCCTACAAATTCGACCAGCAAGATATTTTCTTACTCGACAAGTTAGCTACTATGGTCGCCGCAATGATGTCACTGTGTGAGAAATACGACCGTGATGCGCTATTTATTAAAGCAACTCACGACGATATGACCGGGCTGGCAAACCGAGCCCTGTTTATGGAGCGCTTTCGAACCACTCTCGAACAGTGTCAAAAGTTTGCGCAAAAATCGGCGATTATCATTAGCGATTTAGATGGGTTAAAGACGATCAATGACAGTCAGGGGCACCTTGCTGGCGATGCGGCAATATGTGAGTTTGCCAACCGAGTACAGCAGCTTACCGATTGCTCCAGTACCACAGCTCGCTTAGGGGGCGACGAGTTTGGGGTCATTCTGACTCCCATCCACCACTCTGCAGAGGTACAAGATTTCGTCTGTGAGCTTGAGTCCGGCCTCGCGACACCGCTTGAGTTTGGCAACAAAACGATCCAGATCAGCGCCAGCACGGGGTATGCATTAATCCCTAAAGACGGCTCAGATATTGATCAACTCATTCATCTGGCCGATCAACGTATGTACTGCGCGAAACGGGCAAGAAAAGCTCATCACGCTGCCCGACACTGACCCTTTCGCCGTCATAAGAAAAGAGAAGGCGTAAGGCCTTCTCTGATTAAATTACTCGGAGGGGTTAATCGTGACAGGTTCAAAACTGGCTGTCGCGTTACCACCCGCACCTGGACGGTCGATGTAGCTGGTGTTTTGCATCAGCGTATAATAAACGTCGACATAATCATCATCATTGGTGAGCAAGCCATCGGGAATCACATCGATGATCTTACCTGTGATTTGGGCGATAATCGCATAGCCCTGCACTTCCGGATCTGGGATCATTTTTAAGATCTCTTCCGCCGCTTGTACTAATAATTTGGCCAACTCTTTGTAATCCGTGCCGTCATCTTGCTCCATCAAGATCATATCCACCGCTCCCCAGCGGTAACGAGGCCACAGAATTATCGTTTGCCCAGGATAATAGTCTTGTCCGTCATAATCTAGGTAAGGCATTTCAACTAAGTCGATTTGCGGCTCATCTCGGCTAGGGTCGACACCGGTAATGATCGCGTACACTTCCGCTTTGCCAGAAATCCACGGCTCTTGGTCGTCATTAAGACGGATCTTGGTCAGTTGTGTTGTGTTCAAGGGTTGTACATCCGCCGTCATCGCTGAGCGTTGCAAGCGGTGAGTTTTGGCTTTATGTACGGGTTCATCTGTTGTGAGTTGAGTCGCTTGGCCCAATCGCTGCATTTCCGACTGCATCGCTTGCAGCCCTGCACGCAGCTCCTCGGCACCGTTGCTGTCGACAACCAGTACCGGGACGTCGGGCATCTGATAGACATCGAGCTGATGCAATTGTCCGTACACGTCATACGCTTCCACATATTGCCAATTTGAGTCGTCGCCCGCTGGCTCAAAAGCAAACAAAGGACTTTCACCTTGCTTCCATTGATCAATCATCGAGGCGTCGGCAAGACGCAGCTCAATCAAAGCATCACTGAACTCCTGCAAACCTTTTATCGACCGATACTCTTGGTCAGCTTGCTGCAACTGACGACTAAACTTTGAGTAAGGTTGGGCCGCTTGGATTTCAGTGACGGACGCTGAGAGTTGATCTGGGTTTATCTGCTGTTTCAAGCTCGATTCTAAGCTCGCGTAGCGCTGACTAAACTGAAGCGCGAGCTGCTGTTTTTGTTGAGCGATCGTTTCCGCTCTAGACGCAGTGTCGAGAGACGTAAGATCACCTGAGGTTGCATTGGCCTGAAAGCCAACCACTGCCGTTGCAAGCATTAAGCTGATAGAAAAAGTCGGTCGCATAGAATGCTCCTTGTTGTAATAATTATCAGTAGTAGAGCTTTTGCTCTTACCAATACCAACCTATCAGCTTCATCGATGAACGAAACAAAAACGATGCGTTTTTGAACGATTTTCCTGCTCAAGATCACTGTCTAACACAAAAGTTTAGGCCATTAATTTTGCCTAAATTAGCAATCCTAGATTTAATATCCACTATTGAGGGTTTTATGAAATGATCGACTAAGGAGCGAAAAACTCCGCTCCTTAACCTAAAGCTCAGCGCCTAATAGGCGGCAAAAAGCTCAACCATACTACCCGTTTGCTGGGCAGAAATTGTGAAATGGACATACCCAGCGCGCTCGACGTCAAACTCTAAGTATTGCGACTCTCCTTGACCTTGAGTGCTCAAGTCAAACTGCTGCTTAGACGCCCAGCCCGTAAGACCAACAAACATCTCTACCGGCGCTTGTTGCGGTTGCAGACCTTTCAACCAGACTCTGACTGTCCCTGGTTGACTGACATACAAACCTGCATAGCGAACGTTATCTATGCTGAGCGCTTTTGCTTGACTGTTTTCTAGCACAATTGGAGTTCGTTCATCGCTATGTACTGCGTGTTTGTTTTTTGCGTACGTGGTGACTTCAACCTCATTGAACGCTTCACGAGCCGTTAAACTGAAATAGTAGCGACCTGGAGCTATCAAACCATTGGCTTGTGGCTTGAATACGATCACTTCCTCGCTGCCCTGCTGGTACTCCGAGATCTGGAAGTCATAGTAGTGCGCCACTTGCTGGTAGCTCGCGTAAAGATCCGCGTCGCCGTCGCCAGTTATCGACACTTGGAACTGCTCTGTTCCTTCTGGCACATCAACGTAAAACAGCCGCTCTTGATAGGCGGTTGCGGCAAAACTTTGGGTTTGATTTAGGGCAAACGGCTGGTGCGAATCTGTTTCTGGTTTCTCACCTTGGTCCGTGTCCTTGTCACCACTTGCAGGCTGCGCGACCTCTTCTAGCCAAACGCTAAACTCTTGCTCGAGTGCAAAGCCCAACGCTTTCACCTCACGAGCCCAAGCCGAATAGTCACCACGACGTGCCAATAGTAATAAGCGCTCAACTTCACTAGGGTGCTGTTCGAACATAAAGCGCACCGCTAAGTAGCCCCAGCGATAAATACGATTCACGTCGTGCTGGTAGTTGGTGGCAAACACCTCACTCAGTGATAAATTTTGCGAGCCGATCAGATCAAGCGCAGCCTGATAATCTTTCTGGTAATGCATGTACTCTGCAAAGCCCTCTAACCACCAGACAATATGGCCCTCACTCAGGGTTTGATTGAACCCCCCATACAGATTAAAACGGCCATCAAGATAGTGTACATACTCGTGCTCTAGGTTAAGGATCGCAAGTTCGTCACTGGCGTAACGATAAGCTAAGAATCGCGCTATGTTGCCCTGTGCACTCGGATCCCCTTCTAAGTACTGTCCCCCGTTATCGGTGCTGTTACCAAACAGAAAATTTGAGTAAGTGGTGTATGCAGCGTTGTCTTGCCACACTACCACCTCAACCCGATTGTTGACGTCATCCGCGACTGGAACGTGCCCCGAGTTGACCACTTGGTGAAAGTGCTGTTCTTGCTCATTGAGAATCTGGCAGGCTTGCTCTGCTTGTTGGTCTGTCAAATTCTGCGAGCGAATGATCGCTGGACCGTTGCATTCGAATCGATGGGCCAACAAACGCTGTTCTAACTGCGCCTTACTCGCTGCAATGTTGAGCTGGCGTGCTTTGTCTGGTGCATAGTGTGCCACCATTTCCGCGGCCCCGATCCACAGCTTTTCTTGCTCAGAACCAAGCGGATAACGGCTCAGGATACGTTCGAGAAACGGCATGACTTGTTGATTCAGTTGAGTATTGCGCCCTGCCAACAATCGCCCAGTTTCACGCACCGCGTTGTAAACAAGGAACTCCGCGTCGCTCCCCATCGCCCAGATGTTATTGTCAACAAAGCGTTGCAAACGGTTTAAGTAGCTGGGATTCGATACCAACGCGGCGTAGAACTCATCTCGAGCAACATGGCCACTCATAGCTCGAAACAGGTTGTTTAGTCCATCCACATACTGCAAATTTTCGCTATTGCTGCGATCAAATGTCTCTAGCAGTGTTAGCATCGCCTCCAACGTCACCGGCAGTTGCTTAACACTGTCGACCAACAAAGTCATGGATGACATGGCTTGTACCTGCTCACGACCTTGCAACTTAGCGTGCGGTGAACGAATAAACTGCAACGATACTTGAGCGATAGTGCGGCTAAAATCGGATGAGAAGTACCCATGTTGATCTCGCGTGGCATAACGAGCGTAATACGCCGCCTTGAGTAACTCACTCATATTGGCAATACGCTGCGCCTGTTGCGATTCCCCGCGATAATCAGTGACGGCTTGGGTGAGCGAGTTGACCAGCGGCGTCAATGACGATTCACTATATAAGCTATGTGCGGCTTCGGTCGGTGCGTTAAACCAAGAGGCATAACACGATGAATCGGCGTTGGCCACTTGTGTCACCCACTGTGGAGAAGCCACCAAATCTTGATACTGGCACGGCTGCTGCGCTTGAGCGGCAAGACTCCACCCACTAAGCAGCATTGCGGCGGTCAACTTGGTGACAGCCCATTGACGTTGTTTCATTATTAACCCTCTGTTTTTAATAATATTTGGTCGGCGGGTTATAACAAATATCAATCTAGTGACTAAAATAACATCACGTAGGAACTAGACTCTGGTCCAGAAATCTTTTGCTGCTATCACTAAGCAATCGTTTGTATTAAACACTTATTTAACAATTAGTTACTGCTAAAAAACTGACGTCGAAACCGTTCGACCTGTTGCTGGTAATAGTGTTGCCATTGGGCATCACTCATCTGACCATGAACGATGTCTCGCTCGGCATTGAGTGTCTGTTTGAGTTGTGCGAGTTGTGTCTGATAATCGGCAACTTGCTGCGTCTGAGTCGCAACTTGCTGCTCTCGGGTTGCAATCTCACTCGCTTGCGCTGGCGTTAAATAGAGCGATGACAGTTGCTCGACCACTTGTTGCCTTTGTGGCCATGTATACGTCAGCGGCATCAGACTTATCGCCTTTTCAAATGTGGCCAACTCACTCACTAGGCCCAAGGTAGTGTGGTTGTGTTGCCAACGCTCAAGCAGTTGCTGATATTGAGCCACGTACTCTTCGGCGCTGACGGCATTTAGCGCTTGCGCCTCGAGCGTAAAGTCGTATAGAGCAAGCTCATCGGCTAAGAGTCGATGCGCGTCTTGTCCCCAAACCTGCTCTGCTTGCAGTTTCACCTCAGCGACCCTCTCACCCACACTTGATAACTGTGACAGTTCAAGCGAGCCCATAGTGAGCTGCCACTGACGTTTGAGTTGCGGATAGTTGGCGAGCAATGAATAAAGTTCAGGTGCCAACGTTGAGTCAAGTTCGACGAGCTGTTGTGAGCAATTATGCTCACTTCGGCAGGCGAGCCAGAATGACTCGAGCTGTTGTCGCAGAGCTCGGCCCTTCAATGTCGCGAGTTGCCGTGATAAATCATCGTCCGAGACAGGCACATTGTCTTGAACTCGGCCAGAGCGTTGCTCAGCCTTACGCACAGTGCTTAAACTCGCGTTGGTATCAGAAAAAGACGTTTGCTGGGTGTCAGCAACTTGCCTTTGCGGCTCGACACCCCACCAAGTGATCATGCTCGCCAACAGGGCGAGCATGAGAACCATCAATAGGCGCAGCATTACTCAATGACCGCCGTCACCGGGAAATGGTCTGAGAGATTATAGTGTTGCCATAACCGCTCATCAGTGGAGCGAGGGACATCAACGCGGTTGTTGTTTTCAGCCTTGATGAGATACTCGTTACTAACCATCACATAGTCTAAATACTCGACGTTCTCACCACCGGACATCGGCTCGCCGGCGAAATCGTTAATACGCGGGTCAAACGTTGAGGCGGTGTAACCCGAGTAGCTAGGTTCAACCGCACTCAAGTTGGCGATCATCTGCTGATAGTCTCCGGGGAACTTACGTTTATTGACGTTAAAGTCGCCGCTATATACCACGGTTTCGCCACGCGGGATGTCAAGCGATTGCGCCATCTGACGCATCTGCTTGAACTGCCGCTGACGATAGTCGCGGGCGGTATCGGTGTCATACGAGGCGGTATGCGTGGCAAACACATGGTAAGCCTTACCACCTTTAATCACTTCTGCGTAGTTCACCCCTTTATCTGCAAAGCAGTCTGTTCCTGTGCAATCTGGAAACACGTATTGCGCTTGATTGACGATAGGATAGCGACTGACGATCATCACCCCACCATCGTGGATATTAAATCCCGCTTTATCGAGCATCTTTGTTTGGTACGGATACTCTTTCGCCAGTTCACGCAAGAAGGCCTCGCGCCCGCTAGCGAACACCTCCTGCAGCGCAATAACGTCGTACCCCTTCACATAATCAGGGATCAAGTCGAAACGGTCATCGATATGCGACGCAATCGCGGGCAACGCCCAAATGTTGTAGGTCATGATTTTAAGTGTCTCGGGGTTGGCCTCCACCACTTCGTCGACTTTTTGCGGGGTAATGGTGTAGTAAAGATCGTCGTAGCGGGCGGTGTTCACCGACTTAAACGCCAATTCTGCCTCACCTTGACCGAAAGAATGACTGGTGTACCTATGCACTTGGCGATCGTTTTGCAAAGCAAGGGGAACATCCGCCGCAGACACACCGTACTCGATGCTTGAGTTATACCAATGGCCTTCCATCACTTGCTGAAGGGTAACACTTTCACCGCGGGGGTTAGACACCACGGTCTCAAAACGGTAGGTCTCGCCTGCCTTAACCCCTTCCCAACGATTAAAGCTCATCACTTGCTTGGTTTCCCAAGGCCCGAGTGTTTGCGTGTGCTGCTGCCACTCTTGCCCATAGCTCAACAAATCACTGCCTTCATGACTGACCTGAATCGTCAAAGCCTCGCCCGAGTTATTGGTGAGGTAAAGATCTGTATCCGCCAAAGCCGGAGCCACCCAAATGGAAGCCATGACGCAGGCAAACTGCTTTATATTCATCCTGTTATCCTTGTTGTCGTTTGAAGGCATGAATTTAGAGCATATGCTTTACATCAATGTTATGAATATGTGACAGTCTGAATCAATATGAGTGGCAAGATTAAAACGAGAGGTCGACGCAAATTACGTGCAACAAGGTCATGCTTTATAACGTATCGGTGTGAGATGGGTGGGGTTGTTCCGCGCACTCTTCTTTCACAATACTAAGAGAGTGCAAAAAGGGAGCATCGCGCTCCCCCTGTTAATCTTTGTTGCGGATGTCAGCCACTCAATTTATTTGGCAACCAGATAGTAATGCAGCTTATCTTTCATCTCGGCGCGATTATGCTTCATCAATAGCATTTCTTGATCGCTGATAGGCGAGTCGCGCATCTCGAGTTTACGGATATCTTTATCGAGCTGGTTATATTCTCTCATCAAGCTTTCAAACCCCTCATCGCTTTGGGATAACGTGAGGATGGTTTGTTTGTACTCTGGAAACTCTTTCAACAGTGAGTGGTCTTCACCAAGCATATGTGCACCTTCCTATTTACTAAACGGTTCTACTGACTACTTTTTAACCATAGCAATGAAAGAGAATCATTAAAGCGATCCATAGCACTTACTGACATGAAACTTTTGCAAGCTAACGCTCGCTGTCGGTGGCACGATAGAAGTGATTGAATCCAGGGATGTTTTTCTCCCAAATCGGTGGTGTGCCAATATGGTTTTGCACAGCGGAGATAAAGGCTTTAACTAAGGCCGTCTGCTTTCGGTGTGGGTATAAGGCATAGAGCGCAAGGCCTGGATAAGAGAGTGTGTGGTTTGTGAGTAGAGGCTTGAGCTGCATCTCAGCAATAGGTCGATTCAAGTTGGACGACGAAATCATGACATAACCCAAACCGTCTCGTGCCGCGGCAATTAATGTCGTCACATCATTGACTTTATACTGACCACGCATTTTATACGCCGATGTCTCTCGCTCGCCCGGGCGCTCACTCAAACGCATGGTATCCACCACGAACTCACGATTGCTGTATAACACCGATGGTAGTAGAGCCAGTTGCTCTGGTGTTTGCGGTTCGCCATATTGGTCGAGAAAGCTCTCCGACGCCAAAATCACGGCTCGAATATCGGCGACTTTCTTGGCAATCAAGCTAGAGTCATCCAACCTACCCAATCGGAAAGCGACATCAAAATGGTCTGAAATAATATCGGATCGCTTATCGTCAAGCAGCAGTTCTATTTCAACATCAGGATAGCGGCGCATGAACTGACTGATCACAGGTTGTAAATGATTCTGGCCTATATGATAGGGAGCAGTAACCCGGATGCGTCCTTTCGGCTCCACTTGATAGGAGTCGGCTATCGATTGAACCTGATCCAAGGTTCCGACTAAGCTGTAAGCCTGCTCTAAAATTTCTTCGCCTGCTGGGGTGAGGGAAAAAGAGCGAGTCGAACGATTGAGCAACTGAACACCGAGCGCCGTCTCAAGCTTTTTTATCTGCTTGGATAGTGACGAATTGTCCATATCGTGCAGCGCGGCGGCCTTGGTAAAGGAGCCTTGCTGAACCACGTCGATAAACAATGAAAGCTGGTTGACCAATGCCATAGATTAAGCTTGTTTTTGCGCGCGTTGCCAATGCACTAACCACTTGTCGAGGTGATTAGCAAACTGTTGCCTGTCTGCCTGGTTCAGTGGCGCAGGCCCGCCCGTTTGAATGCCACTACTGCGCATGGTTTCCATAAAGTCACGGATATTCAAGCGAGATTTGATGTTTTCTTTGCTAAACATCTCACCACGCGGACTCAGCGCATGGGCGCCTTTAGTGATGATCTCATCGGCAAGGGGGATATCACTGGTAATAATAAGATCACCCGCTTGGCAGCGTTTCACGATTTCATTGTCTGCTACGTCAAACCCGGCTTGCACTTGAAGCATGGTCACTTTGTTAGAGGCTGGTGTACGAATAAACTGATTGGCGACCAGAGTCACCTCAACCCCAGTTCGCTCTGCGGCGCGGTACAGAATGTCTCTGACGACCACTGGGCAGGCGTCTGCATCGACCCAAATTTTGTTCAAACTCTTTTCCTTATAACTGCTAACACCCGATAACCCGAGCGATTGCGGCCATTAGACCGCAAAGCAGGCCATCACGATAGTGTTATTTAAACTTCACCGCTGTGCCGCTAACACTGACCATCATCATGCTGCCGCCTTTTCCGACCACTTCATAATCAATGTCGATGCCGACGATACCGTCCGCGCCGAGATCTCGTGCCCTAGCTTCCATTTCTTGGAACGCAATTTCACGGGCTCGCCCCATCTCTTGCTCGTAAGCCCCTGAGCGGCCGCCGACCACATCACGAATCGCACCAAACATATCTTTAAAGATATTGGCCCCTAAAATCGCTTCTCCAACGACCACACCCAAATAATCTTGAACCGGGCGACCTTCTACAACTGAAGTAGTGGTTTTTATCATGAAAGACTCCTTTTTGCGGTTCACTTTACTCTCATTAATCGATGTTTGACGGTTTCAAGCTCAAACTCTTTCACTTGAGAACGCGGCATCTTCTCGATCTGCTGAATCATGCGCTCACTATAACCTTTGCGCTTCATCCACTGCATCGGTTCGGTAAAGCTATCTTCGTTGACGACATACGACTCGCCTTTGTGCTCGCCCGCAAATACGCTCACCACCCACACCCGAGACTGAAAATCGAGTACGTCTAGTAGGCTGGCCTTTAGTTTATTGAACATAGTAAAACACCGATTAACTGGATAATAACCATACCCCGACGCCCATCATTAGCGTGCCGGCAATTCGGTTAAGCAAACGCACATTTTGTGACTGACCAAGCAGCCGCTTGAGCCCTTTGCCGCCTGTGGCGTAAAGGGTCATGCAGACAAACTCGAACAGCAAGATAATGGAGACCAGTACCACCAATTGTGGTGTGAGTGCGCTATTTTGGTCGATAAACGGAGGCAACAGAGAAATCATAAATGCCCAACCTTTCGGGTTCGCTATAGCTGTCACAAAGCCTTGTACCACTAAATCCCAGTCGGAGTGTACTGCGTCCGTTTGCTGTTCGAGGTTAATGGCTAACTTCCCACGCGAGCGCCACATTTGTACACCCAAATAAAACAGATAACCACCACCAATAAACTTTAGCGCGACAAACAACCAAGGATAGTTGAGCATCACCGCGGCAATGCCAAGCACAGCAGCGACGGCAACCAGCCCAACTCCGACCAACTCGCCCGCCATCATCCATAGGGCACGGCGATAGCCAATGCTCATTCCGAGCGTAAGTGCCAATGTCATACACATCCCAGGTGTAATCGAAACAAAGAAAAAGGTTGGAATAAACATTCCCAGCAAAGCGGTATTCATAGCGGTGACTAATAATTATGATTCTTGCTTCTAACATAATCGAATGTGCTCACAAAACCAATCAGCTTATTGCTCACGCCAATGGTAACCTGAACAAATCATTCTATAATCAATCCCCTATATTTGGATATTGTGCAAAGGAGGCTTGTTTGCTTTTATTCCGGACAGCCGTTGTCATGCTCGTGGTATTCCTCTCGGCCTGCAGTACACTCGATGAAACGCAATTTGGCGAAAAGCCGACGTCGTACCATTTTGGTTACCAAGCACACTCTCCTCTGGCTGGCTATTTTGAAGCCTTGCCAACCCCTAACGACTCACAAACGGGCTTTTTGCCGCTAAATTTTGGTGAAGATGCGCTATTGGCGCGCTTAGCCCTAATTGAGTCTGCTCAAACGAGCCTTGATCTGCAGTACTATATTTATCGCAATGATGAAACTAGCCATCTATTGACTTGGCGACTGTATCAGGCGGCAGAGCGTGGTGTGCGCATTCGACTATTACTCGACGATATGCAGCAGCGCAACGATCGCCATATGGCGGAGCTTAACCGCCATCCCAATATCGAGATTAGGCTGTTCAACCCACATCAATACCGCCAAGCTAGGGTGTTAGCT
The DNA here is from genome assembly GCF_013369335.1 of Vibrio sp. JPW-9-11-11. GTDB lineage: Bacteria > Pseudomonadota > Gammaproteobacteria > Enterobacterales > Vibrionaceae > Vibrio. The sequence goes on along the minus strand of NZ_SZQJ01000036.1, from coordinate 380,377 downwards.
ATGGCCAGCGATTTCGAACGCCTCAACCGACGTATGCACAACAAGTCGCTAACGGCCGATGGTGTCGCCAGTATCGTTGGCGGCAGAAACATCGGCAATGAATACTTCGCCTTCGAGTCTGCGGTCGAGTTCGGTGACTTCGACTTGCTGCTGTTTGGTGAGGCGGTAGAGCAAACAGCGACCCAATTTGACCTCTACTGGAACAGTCGTTATGCCATTCCTATAGAGTGGATCGTCACTGAAAGCCGAACTCTCACCCAGAGCGATATCCAAAAAGCAGTGGACACGCTGCAGTTAGAACAAAAGTTCTCCTCTGGACGCTACAACTTTACTGACTTAGCGCTCTACCAACAGCTGATTCAAGGCAGTATCAAACTTTATTGGGGAAAAGGGGCTGTTTGGTACGACCATCCCGACAAAGTCGAACATCAACAAAGCCAGTTGGTCGAGAATTTGAGCCAACTTCTTGCTACAGCAAAGCAATCGGTGGTGATCATCTCACCATACTTCGTCCCAACAGAGTCAGGCACTGAAGCACTGATCGCAGCCGCCCAACGCGGTATCGATATCACTATTGTCACCAACAGTCTCGCCTCCAATGATGTCTTTGCAGTGCACGGCTGGTATGCCAAATATCGCCGGCCTCTAGTTGAGGGAGGCGTTCAGCTTTGGGAAATCAAATCTACCGCAAACAGTAACAGCCAGTGGAGTATGACAGGGAGCAGTCGAGCGAGCCTACACGCTAAGGTCGTGATGGTTGATCAGCGCGTGCTGTTTGTCGGGTCTATGAACTGGGACCCAAGGTCAGGCGAACTCAACACCGAAATGGCCGCAGTGATTGAGCAACCTGAGTATGTGGAGAAAACCCTAGCGCGCTTGCCTAACGAATTAAAAAACAACGCCTACTTGATGGGTGTTGAAGATGACCAACTGGTTTGGCGCGATCTCAGTACGGATACAAGATTAACCAGTGAGCCAGACGCCAGCATATGGCGCCAAATTGGCGCTTGGCTGGCAGGACTTCTGCCGATAGAAAATCAGCTTTAGAGGAGTCATAGGTGAATAAAGCGTGACTACCTATGCACTCTCGTGAAGCGTCAAATAGGATGTGCACTCAGTTTCTCAAGTAATGAGAAACGCCTCCTTGTTAACAATTAGAATCTTTGACGTTAATTTTGACCATTTATAGTTGTAAAGACCATAAATCAAGGTTAACAAGCTGTTAAATAAACCAAAATACTAGTGATGCAGATCACATCTACACATTCAGTTGAGCGATTTGCTTTTCGATTTATCAATACCCCTGCTAACCTCCTGCTCGCCTTGAAATGAACTCAAGGTGCATAACTATAAGGAGTGTTCACTATGAATACCAAGAAACCGATGTCGCTAACCAGCCGTGTCATTATCGGTATGGTCGCAGGTATCTTGACAGGCTTTGCGATTCGCAGCTTATTTGCAGACAACGGATTTGTCGATGCATACATTGTTAATGGATTATTCGAAGTCGGCGGAAAAGTCTTCGTCGCCAGTTTAAAAATGTTAGTGGTTCCGCTTGTGTTTGTTTCACTGGTCTGCGGAACTAGCTCATTAAAAGATCTATCGACACTCGGTCGTATGGGCGGTAAAACCCTGGGCTTCTACGTCGTGACAACCGCGGTTGCAATTACGCTTGCCCTTACTATGGGTCACCTTTTCCAACCGGGCGCAGGTGCCGATTTAACCGCAGCCAGCTCATTTAAATCTGCCGAGGCGCCTTCACTGGGGCAAGTGATCATTGATATGTTCCCGACCAACCCCATAAGTGCTATGGCGGAAGGCAAGACGCTTCAAGTGATAGTTTTTGCAGTGCTCTTTGGCATTGCTATCAGCGCAGCGGGTAAACCAGGTGAACGTATTGCGGCCTTTTTCTCAGATCTCAACGAAGTGATCATGAAGCTGGTCGCCATTCTGATGCATTTAGCGCCATACGGTGTGTTCTTCCTGATGGCTAAGCTGTTCACAGGCTTGGGGCTAGGCGCCATCGTCAACCTCGCTGAGTACTTCTTGGTGTTAGCCGGAACCTTAGTACTGCATGGTTTAGTAACCTACAGCGTGATGCTCAAAGGCTTTACGGGATTAAGCCCGATCACCTTCTTGAAGAAGATGGAAGACGCGGTGATGTTTGCCTTCTCTACCGCCTCTTCAAATGCCACCATTCCTGTCACCATGGAAACGGCGAAAAATCGTATGGGTGTCGCAAACCGCGTATCATCGTTTACGGTTCCGCTCGGCGCGACGGTGAACATGGATGGTACGGCGATCATGCAAGGTGTGGCAACAGCATTTATCGCTCAAGCGTTCAATATCGACCTCACCATGGGTGACTATCTGATGGTGATCATGACAGCGACTCTCGCTTCTATCGGTACCGCTGGTGTACCTGGGGTTGGCTTAGTGATGCTAGCGATGGTACTCAATCAAGTCGGCCTGCCGCTGGAAGGCATCGCGCTTATCATGGGGGTGGATCGTCTGCTGGATATGATTCGTACCGCAGTCAACATTACCGGTGACAGCGCAGTCACTGTGATTGTCGCCAAATCAGAAGGCGCACTCGATGAAGCGCGATTTAACGACCCAATGGCGGGAGAGAAAGAAGAAGAGGTCCATTTAAAACACTCTGAAGCTTAGTTCTCGCTTGCTATCTAGAATAAACCCGAGACAGTGAATCTCGGGTTTATTGTTTCTGCTCAATGAGTTCACTCACTGCGCATTTTTTCTTCCCCTGCGACTACGCAAATGTGACCAAAAGCAGCCATAATTAACAAATCCATCAATAGCATTGATAGGGCATTAATCATGGCGTCTAACCGTTGGATCCTCTTGTTTGTTACCTTCCTGACTAGCATTGTCTGGTCGGTGATCTCTTTCGCTGCTCCCTCGTTTACTGCGCCTCCTGGGCTCAGTACGGCCGCGGCGGCGCAACAAAAACACGGCAACAGCTTTCTCCAAACCAAAGGGGTTGTGGGGCACGGATTGGCCTTGGATAGTCATGGCGTCGGTGTGATTGTGGTGTTTACTGAATCGCCCGGTATGTCGGGCATTCCAACCGTAGTTGACGGCGTAAAAGTCAAAACCGTCTACAGTGGCCGATTTTACGCGCTTGCGCCTCCGGTATGTGGCGGGCCACCAGCCCAGCGCCCGGCAGAGTGTTTTTCGGACCCTGACCCCGAACCCACCGTTGACCCGACCGCGCGTTTTGAGCGTCCGGTCCCGATTGGTGTGTCGACAGGTCACCCAAACATTACCGCTGGCACCATTGGGGCGAGAGTCTCCGACGGCACGCAAGTGTATGCGTTGAGCAACAATCACGTGTTTGCCAATTCCAATCAAACCAATGTACCAGAAAACATTCTTCAGCCTGGTCCTTATGACGGTGGAGTCGAAAACGGTGACACCTACGCCACACTGGTCGACTACGAACCCATTTTGTTTGACGGCTCCGCCAATATTATGGACGCCGCGATCGCACTGAGCGACGTCGCCTCACTGTCTACTGCAACACCCGCCGATGGCTACGGCACACCTTCCTCCAGTGTCGAAACGGCCTCGCTTGGCCTCACTGTAAAAAAATACGGCCGCACTACCGGTTTTACCCAAGGCACGGTAGACAGCATTAACGCCACGGTGAACGTCTGTTATGAGGGAGGTTCGAGTTGTACTAAATTGGCCACATTCGTTGGGCAAGTCGTTATCACACCAGGGACGTTTAGCGCAGGGGGAGATTCAGGCTCACTGATTGTCGCCAACGATAGCAATGCCGCAGTGGCACTGCTATTCGCGGGATCTTCCTCTTACACCATAGGATCACCGATAGAACCTATTTTGCAGCGCTTCAACGTCACGATTGATTCCGGGGCGCCGCCTCCGTCCGGTGGTGATTTTGCGTTAACCGCATCAGGGTATAAGGTGAAAGGCCAGCACAGGGTGAACTTAGACTGGAGTGGTAGTGAGTCGGCCCAAGTTGACGTCTACCGCAATGGCGTGCTTATTGAGACTATGGCTAACTCCGGCTTCTATACCGACAACATCAATAACAAAGGCGGGGCAACTTATAATCATAAAGTTTGTAACGCCGGTAGTGATACCTGCTCCAACACCACAGTCACGGTGTTCTAACACGACGGACTCCCCAAGCACGGTGTCATTTGACAACATTGCCTCGGCCTGACTGACCGAGGCAATTTTATTGCTGACAATTCAACCAGATCCAAACCTAACTCACATACCCCCTGCCATTTCAGCCTTACAATAAGTTACATCATAATAACAACTCACTTTCAAAGGAGTGACAGCATGAAACTGCCGCGGTCCCTTGTCGTTCTGCTTTTATTGCCTTTCTCAACCTATGTCGCCGCCTCTCCAGAGCAGGTACTGCCTTTGACTCAATCGACCATTGGCTATACAGCACTGCTCATTTTTTCCGTTGCCTATACCCTAGTGATGCTCGAAGAGTATCTACAGCTGAGAAAGTCCAAGCCAGTATTGCTGGCCGCAGGGGTCATCTGGGCGATGATAGGTTACGCCTACACTCAGTATGATCAAGTTGAGGTCGCCAAAGCCGCGCTAGAGCACAACTTACTGGAATATGCTGAACTATTGCTGTTTTTGCTAGTGGCAATGACTTATATCAGTGCCATGGAAGAGCGAAGACTGTTTGACGCCTTGCAAGCCTGGATGGTCGGTAAAGGATTTAACTTTAAAACCCTATTCTGGCTAACGGGGATATTGGCCTTCTTTATTTCTCCGATTGCCGATAACCTAACCACGGCACTGCTGATGTGTGCAGTGGTGATGAAAGTGGCGGGCGACAACACTAAATTTATCAATCTCGCGTGCATCAATATCGTGATTGCGGCCAATGCCGGCGGGGCATTCAGTCCATTTGGCGATATTACTACGCTCATGGTTTGGCAAGCCGGACACGTATCGTTCTCTGAGTTTATGCCGCTGTTTCTTCCCTCCGTTCTCAACTACTTAGTGCCAGCGATCATCATGTCGCAGTTTATTCCCAATGCAAAGCCCGATGTCGTTCACCAGCATGTAGAACTTAAACGAGGCGCACGTCGAATTGTGGGTTTGTTCATTCTCACTATTGCCACCGCTGTAGCATTTCATGCCGTACTGCATTTCCCACCTGTCGTCGGTATGATGATGGGCCTCGCCTACTTACAGTTCTTTGGCTTTTTCTTGCGTAAAACGCTCAAAACATCTTTGAAAAAGAAAGCCCTGCGCGCGATTGAAAATCGAGACGATTACGCACTCAAGCGTTTAGGTTCTGTGGTGCCGTTTGATGTTTTTCGTCGAGTCTCCCATGCGGAATGGGACACCTTGCTCTTCTTCTACGGCGTGGTGATGTGTGTTGGAGGGTTAAGTTTGCTTGGCTATCTGGGCCTGATTTCGGAGGTCATGTACACCCAATGGGATCCGATGTGGGCGAATGTGATGGTCGGTATCTTATCCGCAATCGTCGATAACATTCCGGTCATGTTCGCGGTACTGACCATGGAGCCTTCTATGAGTATGGGCAATTGGTTATTGGTCACACTCACAGCTGGGGTTGGCGGTAGCTTACTCTCTATTGGCTCAGCGGCTGGCGTGGCACTAATGGGCGCCGCCCACGGCAAATACACCTTCTTCGGGCATTTGAAGTGGGCGCCCGTCATAGCGATGGGGTATGCCGCTAGTATTGGTGTCCACTTAGTCCTCAACAGCGCTCTATTTACTTGAGGTTGACCCTGGGTTGAAATCCCGTTTTTGCCACGTACTCGCGAGTTGGTATTTGGCGCATACGCTGCAAGTTAACAGTTCATTGTTACCATGAATGCGCATCACAATGTCGTCGCGCTTCTCTTTCGAATTGTTGCGCATTTGAATGGTCAGAAAGTTATCGTTCACTTCAAAGGGCTTGGTCATATCTGGCCCTTTCGCTTTTACAATAGTGACATGAGCGTCGCGAAACTCGAGGCGGTCTTGATTATACAGGTTGTCGTAAACCCCAGTGAATTCATAGGTTTGTTTGTTGAACATACGTTCGGTTTGTTCGTCTGAGCACCCTGTAAAAGTGGTGGTCATGGCGATAAATAACGCCATGTTGACGAGCCAACGCTGTATTCGCATTCCTTTACTCCGTTCGTTCAAGCGCGAGCAGTTTTGCTTTACGCTCTACGCCTCCCGCATATCCGGTCAGCTTACCGTTTTTGCCGATCACCCGATGACAAGGCACTATGATAGAAATCGGGTTTTTACCATTGGCTAGGCCAACCGCTCTAACCGCTTTTGGCTTGCCTATCGCCTCGGCAATGTCTTGATAACTCCAAGTATGACCAAAGGGTATCTGGGTTAACGCTTGCCAAACCTGCTGTTGAAATGGCGTACCTACCGCGGCTAACGGTAGGGTAAATTGCTGACGTTGCCCTGTAAAGTATTCTTGCAACTCTTGTACCGCTTGAAGAAGAATTGGGTTATCTGGGGCGTAGTCACCCAGTTTTTCAGGTTGAGTGGTGTGAGTTTCAAACCAAGCCCCAAGCAATCCGTGTTCATTAGCTTGAAGCGTCATATCACCTAAAGGTGACGCGTATTCGCAATAGTAATTCATGCATGACTCCAACAGTGGAAAGTAGCGTAGCTCCCCCACGGAGCAACCGATGTAGGGTTAAGCTGAGTAAAGGTCCGTAAGGCTTTCTTCACCACCAGATCCCCATCTAAAAAGCAGTTGGGCTCACTCAAACCACGCAACTTAGCGTAATTGACCGTCCAAGGCCCCACCCCTTTTAGTGCAAGCCATTCGCTGGGATCTTGATGTGGAAATTGAGCAACATGGCGGGCAAAGCGTGCTAATGTCTCTTTGCGACTTTGTGGCATACGCAAAAACGATAGATCCGCGTCGACTAAATCTGTTGGCGTAGGAAAGTGTGTCACCTCATTCGGCTGCAATGTCGCCACTAACAAATTGAGCTGACCAATCGCCGCTTTAATCGACACTTGCTGGCCTAATATTGCTCGAACCCCCGCCTCCCAAGCGCTCCAAACACCGGGAATACGAATCCCCGATCGCTTAACAAGGCCTGGGGCCAAACTCGATAAGTGCTGTTCAATGATCAATACATCGCTGTCTAGATCAAACATTCGCCTTAAGCGGTTGACCAACTCGCGCAATTGACTGACCTGTTCGAGTTGAAATTCAACCCGCATTACGCCGGGCTTGTGGTGAGTCATCGCAAACCAAGCCTGTTGACCATTGAGAACCACACTACGCTGATACGCTTGGTCCGTGACAACTTCTAATCCTTCGATCGCACGTAACCGATAAAAATCAAGCATATGCTGCCAGTCCAATGGGCCACGATAAGCAAGGTCGATCACGTTAGACTGCGCGTGGTGCCGCTCGGCCTTGCGCAGGGCAGACGGCGACATTTTCATCACTTTCTGAAACGCATCGTTAAAACGGCGAACGCTGTTAAAACCGCTAGCTAACGCTATCTCTGTCACCGACAACTGGCTACTGTGTAACAGCTGCTTGGCGAACATTAACTGATAGTACAGCGCATACTGCTTAGGCGACATGCCCAAATATTGATTGAATAACTTGCGTAAATATCGGTCTGATATTCCCAAACGCTGACACAGCTGTTGTAGAGAACAAGTCTGAAGCTCGCCCTGCTCTATCATCCGAATCGCACGAACAAAGGTCACTTCAACCCCTTTCCATGCCCAAGAGTTCGGCGCACTGTCGGGACGACAGCGTAAACAAGGTCGATAACCCGCCAGCAGCGCTTGCGCTTTATCGTGAAAATACTCAACGTTCTCTTCTTTTGGCAAGTTGGCTGGACAAATTGGCCGACAAAATATCCCCGTGGTTTTTACCGCAACATAAAATTGGCCGTCAAAGCGGCTATCGCGCGCAACTCGCGCGGTATGACACTCTTTTTGAGTCAATTTTGCAATAGCGTTGCTCATACGGTTTTCCATTATTGTTCAGAACCTTATTTGCAGTCTAATCACATCAACGCCATTTACTAGCCATTTTCGGAACTAAATTCTATTTGCCAAGTGTGATGCTTGTTCTAAAGTTAGCAATGCAGATCGATAAATAATAAGGAAGTTGGCTATGAACCTGCACTCTTGCACTATTGTGCTTAAAGATCACCTCACCATGACGTGTGATGATGTCGAACAAACGTTAGGCATTATCGACCAACACGGCCCTGCGAACATTGATAAGATTTTGATCGATGCTTTTGATGGTCAGGGAGTACGTTGCTACCACGAATTATCCATCGAAGAATCGATTGAAAGTCTGATGAATCTATAACGCTTGGATTTATGTCTCATAAACAGCCCCGTCGTGGGCTGTTTCTCTGTTATATTATCGGTCAAGCAACTCATTCGAAAAATTTGAATGTTATGCTCAAATTCCAGCCGTTCTTTTGTGACACCCGCCTCCCTATACTAGCTTCAACAGAAACAAAACGGCTCTAACCCAGCCCAACTTCCTAGTGAGGCAGTATTATGAAAAACACTCTTGTGCTTAAATCTAGCATCCTTGGCCCACACTCTCAGTCAACGCAATTGATTGACAAGGTGCTAGAAGGCAAAACAGGCATCATCGAGCGCAACCTGGCAGAAAATCCACTTCCAATTTTAGATATGGATGTGGCAACAGCGCTACGCGGTAGCGACGATCTCTCAGAGCAACAACAAGCCATTCTAGCGCTGTCTAACCAACTTATCGCCGAGCTCAACGCCGCCGATCAAGTCGTGATTGGCGCGCCGATGTACAACTTTATGGTACCCACTCAGTTGAAGAACTGGTTCGATATGATTGCCCGCGCTGGCGTGACCTTCTCTTACACAGAAAACGGCCCTGTCGGCCTGATTGAGAACAAGAAGGTTATCGTTGTGACCACTCGCGGTGGCCTGCACAAAGATTCACCGCGCAACTCTATCGAGAGCTACTTAACGACTATGCTTGGCTTTATCGGTTTAACCGACGTTGAATTTGTCTACGCAGAAGCGCTCAATATGGGCGAAGAGCACGCCCAAACCGCGCGTGAACAAGCCACCCAAGCGTTAAGCGAACTCATTTAACTGTTCACCATGTAAAAAGCCTCGCATCTGCGAGGCTTTTTTGCTTACCAATCACACCTGGACTTACTCGTCGACAGGTAAGTCTGCCATTTGCTGGAAACTAAACGCCGTCACTGGATCAATGGTCTTGACCATCTCCTCAACTTGCTTGATGGCTTCAATTGAACTGCTCGCTTTGCGATAGCTTAAGTAAATAGGACGGCACCAAGCCTGTGCGCCGCTCACTTCGTGCAGTTGTCCGCCCGCGAGGAAAGGCTGCACTAACGACTCAGGAAGATAAGCGCTACCGCCTTTCTCCAAGATAAAATCAAGGGCGATACGCGCATTCGAAGTGCGCAGGTAAGGCGCTGGTATCTTAGGGTGGCGCTCAGCGTGTTCCGAGGCAAATTTCGTTCCCCAGTCGACGTACACATACTTAGCTTCAAATACCGACTCTAAGGAGTCCGGCTGAGTCGAGACTAACGTCAACACGACATCCGCTACTTTCTTACAGTGCAGTTCATCGGCTTTAATCTGATCAAAAGCAAACGCCATATCTAACGTGCGTTCCTGTAAATTTCGGGTCAAGGCTTCTCGGCCCATAATTTCAGCGATAAAGCCGTAACCATCGAACTCGTCGGTGACTAAAGAGAGACAGTTCTGTAAATAGGCATCCCAAACGTTTGGCGTTCCGCCTAATGTCAGTTGCAAGCCTTTACCACTTTCCAATGACAACTCCATCTTAGCTTGCTGCAGTGTACTCACCATTACCTCAGCGTAGCTAATTAAACGCTCGCCTGACGAGGTCAATTTGATGTTATTGCGGTCACGAATAAACAATTGTGTATCGAAGTAACTCTCAAGCTGCTTAATACGCGCACTCACCGCTGCTTGAGTAATGTATAGATTCTCAGCCGCTTTGCCGAAGTGTCTGACCTGCGCCAGCTCTAGAAAGGTTCTAAAGACTTTTACGTCCATTATTTTTCCTCTGCTAACAAGCATTTAAAGGTAGCAAGATGCTCGTTTTTTTTAATCTTCAATTCACGAAAATGTTATCTAAATTCAATAAATATCTTCGATAGTGAGGATAAAAATTTTTTGTTTCTCTTTTGTTAACTTTACGCCTAACTTTCGATCTAGTTCAACCACGTAGGCATAATAGAGGCTACCGAGATGTCAGACACTCAATTTCGTCATGGCAAAAAACGTTTTTACGACAATACGAAATTTCCACGCGGGTTCGCCAAGTCAGGCGATTTTACGCTTGGAGAAGAAGAAATACTAACCCTTTATGGCGACACCATGCTTGGCTTGGAGTCTGGTGAGTTACGGCCTGAAAACGCGGAAGAAAAACACTTCGTCAAAGTGTTAGCTAACCCGGGGAAAGCCAAATCTAAACTTGAGCGTGTCTGGCTCAAATACGTTCAATTGGCGCGTGGACGCAAACGCTTCCATACCTTAAATGGTCGCAGTAAACCCGACGCGAACCTTGAAGAGTATTCTGAAGACGCCAGCCTAGTCGAAGAAGACTGACCAAAATAAAGAGCCCCAATTACGCAAGCGTTTGGGGCTCTTTGTTATTCAACTTATTTGGCCAGCATCGACACTTTTTTTAAGAAGCTATCGCGAAGGTGCTCTTGGTCGTAGTCTAGGTGGTAAGTATTGTGAAATCCCACTTTTAACTCCACACCATTGCCACGCATGTAGACATTGTAACCGTCATAGTCAGAAAAGGCTTCGATACCCTCATAGATCTTACCATGCTCGGTCGGAGTACCATTAGCCATCACCATTTCATAAGCTTGCAGAATTTTGCTGGGGTCAAGTTCGTTTTTCATACGCCACCTTCCTTCTTCCTATATAGAAAAGTATGAACAACAAAGCCCTTTTTCGCCAACTTGCCGCTTTGCGCCACATCAAACTCTAACGATTTGATCTCCTTTGACGCGCTGGTTGTATTGACGCAAGCCGTTAAGCCAAACCGAGTAACACAATTTTCATTATTTCGGTTTTGGTCGCGCCGATAGCTCAATTATTATCAAAAAGTTATCTCGCTAAGGCCCTCATTCGATTGCCGTTTATCAACTTATTGTCTTATTCCACTAAGTTAATAAAAAATATCTCTTTACAACGCTCAGTTATCAGGTACTATCTAGTCTGCTCTGCAATACAGAGTTATTAGTGAAACCGAAAGTCAAAAGTAAATCCTCAGAATTACCGCGTTACCGTTGTTATCCTCAGTGTTTCCCTTAGCTTCACCGTTACATTAAATAGTTCAAATTTTCAGCGCAACTTAAGAAGATTAATTCAATTTATACAAGGGACACATTATGTCTAACAAAACTACTGGTACTGTAAAATGGTTTAACGAAGAGAAAGGTTTCGGCTTCATTTCTCAAGAAAACGGCGGTGCTGACGTATTCGTTCACTTCCGTGCTATCGCTTCTGAAGGTTTCAAAACTCTGAAAGAAGGCCAACAGGTTTCTTTCGAAGTTGAGCAAGGCCAAAAAGGCCCACAAGCTGCAAACGTAGTAGCTCTATAATTTCGAATTGGTGCAAGCCTTTGGCTTGCACCAACTCTTAGCACTTCAGCAACGAATATCCTATCTTTCGAATCTATCATACCCTCGCACCTATCCTCTCTGTGCAATCGTCTATCTAGTTTTCCTAAGACAAATCAACTCGTTTAGTTTTATCAAATCCAATCAATATTTTCATTAAGGCTTAGTATGGCTCGTTCAAACGGTCGTAAGCGTTTTTGGTTTCAAAACACGCGCAATACCAAACACATTCAACAACAATAAGGAGATCTATGACGATCTATTTTCATTTATTCCAAACTAACAAGATTTGGCAAACTGCCCTACATCAGCTCAACAGCGATAGCTTATTACGACAGATAAGGGTCAAAGGCGAGGTTGGTAACGAGGTGTTATCACTGGATTACTGCGAGAAGCGCCAAAAAGGCACCATCCTCAAACAAGATGGGGAAACCATTGGCGAGTTCAGCGTTGTACTAGCCTAAACTCGCCATTTGCTTGGTATAAAAGGGATTACCACATTAAATCATCTGGGACGACAAAATCTGCATACGGATCGTCTTCGGCTGCCAACTCCTCTGCCGGTGCGTTTTGCTCGATTAGAACACTTTCATCACGCAATGCGATTTTCTTTGCCACGCTGCTTGGAATGACTACATACGCGTCATTATGACGAGCAATCGATAGAATCCCCTTCGCCAACTGGTCACGAACTAAAGGTTCAACATAGATGGATTTCACTAAGGTGCCATCGGTAAAGTTATACTTAATATCGCCGTCTTTCTGATCCAGTTTATTCATCTCGACCAGTTGCTTGATCTGCGCTTGAATCTCTTTCGTGAGTCGCTGCTCTTTTTGCTCGATACTCAAGGCTTTATCACGCTCGAGCTGCTGGCGTTTGTTCTCTTCGACCGCCGCCTTCACTTCTCGCGCCTGCACACGTGATTTCTTCGAGCCTTTTTTGGCCTTTTTAAGTTTCTTTTCGTTTACTAAGCCCGCTTTAAGCATTTGCTCTTGAAGGGTCAATTTTGCCATGGGGATTCCATCCGTTATCTCAATCGCTTCAGTTTAACGGTTCACCGCAGGCAAATAAAGCCGAGTATGACGTTAAAAAACACGCAATGATCTCGGCCAGAAATGCCGTGACTGCGCTGTTTATTAAGCAATCGACACGACAAATAGTTTTTGTTAGACACAACCGGTGATTTATCCGTTAATGCGCTCGTTGCGATAACCAAACAGACGGCTCTGTGTCGCGACTGGCGTGGTTTAGAGTGAACTCTAACCCTATTTCTTTCTCTGTTTTTGTGAGATTTGATGTGGAAAACATTTCCAAACTTGATCGTGTTCGCGCGGATTACAACGTAGATTACTGGAGCCAAGGCTTCTATGGTATCGACAACCAAGGTGAGGTGTATGTCTCTCCTCGCAGCGACAATGCGCATCAAGTTCCACTGAGCCATATCGTCGCTAAACTCGAACAGCAGCAACTTAACCTGCCAGTTTTAGTGCGATTTCCGCAAATCTTGCACCAACGTGTGCACGGTATTTGCGAAGCGTTCAACCAAGCGATTGAAGAGTATCAATACCCAAACAACTATCTGTTGGTTTACCCCATTAAGGTTAACCAGCAAAAAGAGGTGGTAGATGAAATTCTCGAGAGCCAAGCTCAGCTTGAGACCAAGCAACTCGGCCTAGAAGCAGGCAGTAAACCTGAACTGTTAGCCGTGCTAGCACTGGCACAAAAGGCCAGTTCGGTGATTGTGTGCAACGGATACAAAGACAGAGAGTACATTCGTCTGGCTCTCATTGGTGAAAAACTGGGGCATAAAGTTTTTATCGTTCTAGAGAAGTTATCTGAACTCGATTTAGTCCTCAACGAAGCGAAAAGCCTCGGCGTAAAACCACGCTTGGGCGTGCGCATCCGCCTTGCTTCACAAGGGGCGGGAAAGTGGCAATCGAGTGGCGGAGAGAAATCGAAATTTGGCTTAGCGGCATCACAAGTCCTGACCGTAATTGAACGCCTAAAACGTGAGCAGCAACTGGATACGCTGCAGTTGGTGCACTTTCATCTCGGATCGCAAATGGCCAACATTCGCGATATCCGTAATGGCGTCAATGAATCGGCACGTTTTTACTGTGAGCTACGCGCGATGGGCGCAGGAATCGAGTTTTTTGATATCGGCGGTGGTCTTGCCGTCGATTACGACGGTACCCGCAGCCAATCCTCTAACTCAATGAACTATGGTTTGATTGAGTATGCACGCAATATTGTCACCACTGTTGGCGATGTGTGTGAGCAATATAAGCAACCTGTGCCAGTCATCATTTCTGAGTCAGGGCGCTCCCTGACTGCGCATCATGCGGTGTTGATCACCAACGTGATTGGCACTGAGGCGTATCATCCTGAAGAGGTCAATGCGCCAAACGATGAGGAACCGACCCTACTGCACAACATGTGGAGCAGTTGGCAAAACTTGCAAAATGGCAGCGATGCGCGTGCGTTGATAGAGATATATAACGACACTCAAAGTGACTTGGCCGAAGTACACAGCCAATTTGCCACTGGCGTTATGAACCTGCAGCAGCGCGCGTGGGCGGAGCAGCTTTCACTGCGTATTTACTTTGAACTCAGCCGCCTAATGAGCAATAAAAACCGTTTTCACCGGCCAATTTTGGACCAGTTGAGCGAGCGCTTGGCCGATAAGTTCTTTGTTAACTTCTCGCTGTTTCAGTCGTTACCGGATGCATGGGGCATCGATCAAGTCTTCCCTGTCTTGCCTTTGTCGGGACTGGAGAACGTTGAAGACCGCCGTGCGGTCATGTTGGATATTACCTGTGATTCGGATGGGGCGATTGAGCAGTATGTGGAAGGCCAAGGCATCGAAACCACACTGCCGGTTCCCGCCTGGACCAAAGATCAAGAGTACTTAATGGGCTTTTTCCTAGTGGGCGCCTACCAGGAGATCTTGGGCGACATGCACAACTTGTTTGGCGATACGCACAGCGCCGTCGTCACGGTGGATAGTCACGGTGAAGCCAACATTGAGCGGATTGATGAGGGCGACAGCGTGGAAGATATGATGCGCTATGTTCACATCGACGTAGAGAAAATCCGCCTGAACTATCGCGAGCTTGTCTCAGAGCGTGTAAATGCCGATGAACAAGCGTCGATTTTGGCAGAACTAGAAGGCGGTCTGACCGGTTACACCTACTTAGAGGATTTCTAAATGAATGATTTGTTTACTAAGACTGATTATTCGCTCTACTCAAACTCAATGAGTTTTTTGCGCAGACCGTATCTGCGCAACCCGGTCTCAGCCGATGCGGACTTGGTGGTGTTGGGCGTACCATTAGATATGGCGACTTCGGGTCGCCCCGGCGCTCGTATGGGACCGGATGCTATCCGCCGTGCTTCGGTTAATTTGGCTTGGGAAGGTAAGAAGTTCCCTTGGGATTTCAATGTGTTTGAACGTGCCAAAGTCATTGATGCTGGCGATCTGGTGTTTGATTGTGGCGACGCCGAGGACTTTACTTATCGCTTAGAGGCGGCAACCAGTGAAATCTTAAAAAGTGGTAAAACCATGCTTGCGCTCGGTGGAGACCACTTTATCACCTTGCCTATTTTACGGGCCTACGCCAAATATCATGGTGAAATGGCACTGGTGCACTTCGACGCCCACACCGACACTTACGCTAATGGCAGCAGTTACGATCATGGCACTATGTTTTACCATGCGCCGAATGAAGGGTTAATATCACCGAAACATTCGGTACAAGTTGGTATTCGCACTGAATATAAACAGCAAGATCATGGCTTCAATGTGATTAACGCTATGCAAGCCAATGACCTAGCGCCAGAAGAAATCGTGATGCAAATTCGCGACATTGTTGGCGACAAACCAGTGTATGTGACCTTTGATATCGACTGTCTTGACCCCGCGTTTGCACCGGGTACAGGCACGCCTGTATGCGGCGGATTAAACTCAGATAAAGTACTGAAGATCATTCGCGGCTTGGCCGGCATCAACATCGTAGGTATGGATGTTGTCGAAGTGTCACCGCCTTATGATCACAGTGATGTCACTGCCCTCGCCGGTGCGACCATCGCCCTAGAACTCATGTACGCCTGGGCCGCCCATCGCGACAGTGAGTAAATCCACCAAGCTGACGCCAACACCAACGAGAAATTTGTTGTGATTGAGGATAACGTCAGCTTGTTCTTTTCTGGCCACGAAACTGTTGCGGTGTTAAACCTGTTAAGCGTTTAAAGCTGCGCCTAAAGTTAGCCGCCTCACTGTATCCAAGGCGAAAGCCGATCTCTTCAACCGTGAGCTGAGTAGCGAGCAAAAACTCTTTGGCTAAATCGCTACGCGCTTCATCCACCAACTTGTGATAGCTAGTATTGTGGGCCCTTAAACGCCGGCGAAGCGTACTCTCAGAGCAGCCATATTGCTGCGCAATGTGCGTCAGGTTTGGACATTGACCACCACTTTGATACAGCATAGTTTTGATTTGATTTGGCAGCCAATGAGGCGATTCAAGCGTTTCACACACCGCTGAACAGGAGTGAAGGTAGCGCTGTAATTGGGTGGTATCTTGGTTCTTGACTGGTAGAGCGAGCAAACTCGCATCAAAACTGAGCGATAAGCACGCTTGTTCAAACTCTAACTGATCACCAAATCGCTGAGAGTAGTGATCGACATAATCCGGTGCCACATAAGGAAAGGTCAGGTGGGCGTCGCGCAGATCCGAGCCCGTAAGTTCAGCAAACAACGCCATTAACGCGCTTAAGAAAAACTCACTGCAAAATGGCAGCAGTTCACCGATATCGAGCACATTGTCCATGACTATCGAAGCTCGACCTTGCTCCACCGATAACTCAACAGAAAACAGCGGACCATTGAGACCAAGGTACTTCAAGCCTATGCTTAACGCCTGCTCGACATTGGCACTGCTGAGCACCGCAAACCCCAACATACCAAAATGATTCAAGGTCGCTCTCTCACCACATTTCAGCCCTAAGCCATACCCGTCAAACGCTTGATTTACCGCCTGAAACAACATCAATTTATCGGCATACGTTATTTGAGCGTGTTGACTAAACCATTCTCGTTCAGCCAAACCTAGCGTGTTGAGCAAATGTTCAGTGTCAATTTCCAGCTGTTCAGCGACCTCCAGCATGAGCGCGACATCCATCACTCCAAGTTGGTGACGGTGATTCGTCGGCAAATAGTGCGCAATCGTCGCCATCCTTCCCCCTTTACCTACCATATGACTCGGCCAATAAGTGATCTATCTTACCAAATTGACTGATATTGACCTGATTGAGTTCGTCTTTTTCCTCCACACTAATCGAAGTGTTAATTAAATGTAAACGATAATTATGTCTACTCCCTCCCAGATTGAGTGCGTTATTAACGCCGAAGGAGCGCCAACATTTGGCTATTATGATGCGATCCCTCAAAGTCTCGGCGTGGACCATTTTGATTATCGAGATGGGATGGACAAGCGTGCCAGCCGTTTCGCCAAATACTTTCATTACAAGCAGTTTCAGTTTGTCAGCGTGTTCACCGACCGTTATGTGATAGGGGTTGCTCTGGCGGATATTCGCTATCTAGTCTCAGGGTTTTGTTACGTCTATGATAAGCACAATGACACTTTGGTTGAACAGAATTGGCTTAGGCCATTCAGCATAACCAGCCACATGTCGGCGTCTAGCTTTGACGGCACCAGCTCAATAGCCGGTGGCGCAATCCGATTTGATATTCACCAAGGGGTGTGGCGAGTGGGTGTAAACGCGCCCCAGGTACAATGTGACATACTCATAAAACCACCGACAACACACCAACCACTCGCACTGTGCACACCGACTGGCTACTCCGGCTGGACCTATACCCAAAAGCACAATGCGCTAGCGGTAGGCGGTCAATTGCGAATACAAGGTAAGGAAGTCGATCTAAGTCAAGCTAGGGCTGGCTACGACTTTTCCGCTGGATACATGCGCCGAGAGACCAGCTGGCGATGGGCGAGTATTAGTGCCACCTGCGATGCGGTTTCACTGGGACTCAACCTTGCGGCTGGGGTTAACGAGACCGGAGGCAGTGAAAACACCTTGTGGATCGATGGTCGCAGACACTTACTCTCGCCAGTGCACTTTCACTACAAGCGCGATGAACGTCACCAGCCTTGGCGTATCACCAGTCAGGATGGTCGCATCGACCTTACTTTTGTCCCCCTAAATCTGCGCAGTGAAAAACTCAACCTTGGCGTGTTAAAAAGTAATTTTCGCCAGTTTATTGGCCACTTTAGTGGTGAGATCACCGACAGTGACGGAATAACTCATCACCTTGATCACGTTGTCGGCCTAACAGAAGACCACTTTGCTAAATGGTAACCTTGTTACGAGTCAATTAGATATGGATATAACGACGCTCATCGACCACCCAGAGTGGCTACTTATACTTCTTGCCCCGCTGTTCATCACCCTTATGCTCGCTGAGTACTGGTTTGGTCAAAAGCGGGGCAGATTGCCCAGTAATTCTGCTTACCAATGGCAAGAAGTGCTGTGTAATTTCACCCTAGCAGCAATGCACCAACTCGCCGACCTTGTGACTGGCTTACTGATCGTTAAACTTTATTTATGGCTATTTGGCTGGCGCTGGTTTGAGATTGAGATGACGATTAGCAGCTTTTTACTGTTGCTGGTATTGCAAGATTTTTGCTATTACTGGTTCCATCGCGCCAGTCATCGCACTCGCTGGATGTGGGCTGCGCATGTTGCCCACCACAGCTCTGAACGCATGAACTTCAGTACCGCTTTTCGCCAAAGCATGATGTACCCCATCGCAGGCATGTGGCTATTTTGGCTACCGCTGGTGATCTTAGGTTTCGAGCCGAAATGGGTTATTTTCGCTGTGTTGCTTAATCTTGGCCTACAGTTTTTTGTTCATACCCAGTGGGTACGTTCACTCGGCTGGCTAGAGTGGGTGTTCAACACGCCGTCTCACCACCGTGTCCACCATGGCCGCAACCCTCAATATATTGATAAAAACTACGCTGGTGTGTTGATCATTTGGGACCGCTTGTTTGGTACTTTCGAGCCTGAGCTAGAGCCCGTGCGCTATGGCGTCACCAAACCAGTCGAGAGTTATAACCCGTTGGTGGTCACCTTTAGCGAATGGCAGCGCTTGTTGATGGATATTCGTGCACAAGGGCTATCGTGGCGCCAGCGCCTACGGCTCCTTTTTTCTCCCCCTAGAGATGAGTCCTAACAAAGAGGCTGCAATCAAAGCAGCCTCTAATGCATGTGCATGCATAATCTTGGCGGTGCAACTGACACAATGGAGTAACAAGTGCAAAATACGGTTATCGACACCTTAATTGAACGAGAGTATTACCATTGATTAACGGATTGGACTCAAGACCCATTTAACGGCTTTCAAAAACAACCTGATTGAAGTCGATCCAGCCATTAGTAAGAAGATCCATCGCATTCACTTTATGAGATATTCTCATGTCTTGTGCACATTGAAACAGAGGAAGATAAATCGCTTTTCGAATCAATTCGCGTTCAATTCGCTGATAACCTTGAACACGCTTGCTTTCATCTGATTGAGCCAAACTATCAAATACTTGTTGCTCGAACCAAGGCTTTGATTGCCTGTTCAGACTCGCCGTCACGGTGTTTGTGCACAACAACCATCCGAGCCAAGAACTCTCTTTATGTTCACCAAACACCTCACCAGATACAATAATATCCGCTTTCGATTGTCGCTCTACTTGATCAAATTCAGGGTATGGCAGCACGGTAAGCTTTGAGTCTAAACCATGCTTACACAGTAGCTCAGTGATATTTTCACCAGCTTCAATATGCCCAGGCAGCTGATAAGTTAACACCTCAAGCGGCACCTGATTTACGGAAGACAAATCCACTTCTTTGCCTAATTTAAAGGGCTTAAGGCTTGTCATACCTGAGGCTCGGCGATAAATCATAGTGTCTCTCACACCGTTCATCGGCAAAGAGCGCAGCAACTGTTGGATGTATCGACGATGTTTTGTCAACTTCATCCATCCGTTGTTTGTACTGTTTAAACAGACGTAGATACAGCCCTCTTCCCACTGCTGTACCTGTTGGAACTCATCGGTAATGTCCGGAGCTGAGCTGCCATGCACAATATCGCAATGCATTTGAAAGTCTTTTGCAGATAAGCCCATGTTCCAGATTTCTACGCCATCTAACCAAGGTCGATAACCATGATAATGAGTGGAAGCAGTCAGTAGCGTTCGGTAGTTGGTTTGCTCTGCCAATCGAAACACTCCACTTCCGACTATCGAGCCGTCACTGTTCAACTTGGAAACCGACAACGCACCATGCGCCATCAACCTTGGCAGATAGTGAGACAAACGTTTGGAACGAATTCGTAAATTGTACTCGTCAACCACAGAAAACTCATCAATGAGTATAAACAAACCTCGACTCACCGAGTTTGACGAGATGATCGACTCATAGGCTTCCTTCACATCAAATGCAGTAAGTGCTGAGCCGTCCCAGAACTTAAGTGATTTACGCAATCGAATCTTCAGCGTATCACCTGTATGCTCCCAAGTTTGCGCTAGATCCCCCTCCAACTGGCCTGTGTCCCTATTGAAACGCAACAGTTTGGCATAAAGGTAATCCGCAATATGTTGCTCAGTGCGCCTTGATATTTCATAGGGGAGCAAGCTATGTGTCGCTCGATAAAAAGGGATTTGGAGAACGTCTTGATCGTTATCTTGCTGTTGATATTGACTAACAAACTCGGCAATAAACTGACCACGATCTACGCTTCTGATTAGCTTCAGTGCCTGTTCGGCTTTTCCATCATTCATCCAAAGCTTAGCTTGTACGCTTAATGTGGTATCTACCGACTCTTTAAGGAGAAGCTGAGGCAAATTACCTCTGCCAACACCCGACTTCCAATCAATGATCGACTCGTCCACCAGCCTTTTGATAACCAGCTGAGCATTGCGACGTGTGCAGTTCAACGCTTTCGATACATCATCTAATGAAATCGGTGTCCATCGACCTATCTCAAACCCAAAGTCTCGCAAAAATACCAAAGCTAACCAATAGCGCATAAAGGTGAAATTCCAAAATTATATTTCTATTTTTCTTCATCTTTTATTTTCAAATAATAGCCGCGTTACCAAAAATAAAAAGGACATTTAGATGAATACGTTAGCTGAGTCTCATGGCTCCATCTGGAAGAATAAAACCTTCGTTACCCTGTTTAGCAGTGCTCTGTTTGTGAGCTTTGCGAGCCAAATCTACACACTTGCATTACCCTTGTTGGTGTATGAACTGACCCAATCTTCCGAGTGGATGGGTTGGATGAGAGCCGTTGAGTTTCTACCCAATCTATTACTGGCTCTTTTTATTGGCGTGTGGGTCGATCGCAGTGATAAAAAGCGGTGGTCGCTGGCGATGTTACTCGGTCAAGCGGGAACGGTGTTCACTTCCTTCCTCGCAGTTGAATTCCTTGAAGCTCCAATTTGGGTTCTGTTCCCGTGCGCGTTCTTAATGATGGCATTCAACTACGGCTACCATAATGCGCGGATGTCGATTCAAAAAAGCGCGCTTTCACATGACACTCAGAACGTAGCGACAGCTCGAATGAGCTCCTTGGGCAGTTTTATGGAAACCGTAGGGCCGGTGCTCTCGGGAGCCATCATGTTATTGGCGACCATTCATAACGTCTTTATCGGCGTAGCGATTTTGATGTTACTGGCTTTTTGGCAAGTCAAAAGACTCGACGTAAAAACCCCTATCAACAAAGACGAACAAAGCACTTTCAGCGCCATAAAAGACGGATGGCAAGCACTACGTAATGAACAGAACATGTGGCTAATCACCCTTGCTGTAATGGTCATTAACACAACAGGCGCGGTATTTTGGATCCAATCTATCTATTATGCCAAAGCAGATTTAGGGTTGAATGCTGTAGGAGTGAGTTATCTGATTGTCGCTTCTGGTCTTGGTGGTCTCATTGGTGCATTCAGTGCCGATAAACTGCGTAAGAAATGGGGGCTGGGATGGCTTCTCATTATCTCAATTGCACTTGAATCGATCGGGTTTGTTATTCCACTGGTAATGGAGAATCAAACCGCACTTATTGCTGGGTTCTTTTGGATATCCGCTGTGGGTTTATATAGCAGCATCTGTATCTGGAGTTACCGTCAAGAAGCTTTTGATATCAGCGTTCTCGGCCGAGTAAACGGGATAACGGGTTCGCTCTTCAAACTTCTAATGCCATTTGGCCTCGCTGGTTCAGGCTATCTAACTTCATTGGTTGGGATTGAGTGGTTGTTCGTCGGGTGCTTTGCCACACAGCTACTAACAGCATTTTGGTTAATGACGACTAGCGTCCGTTCTATTCGTTAATAGCAAAAAAGATGATGTACAAAAACAATACATTCATTCGATGATAAAGTTGAACGTCATCGTTGGTGGCAATAGACATGACCTGCACGAACAAAACGGGGCATTAAACTTAGCTACTCCCCATACTTTTTAGTTAGCTATAAATTGCTAATTTAGGGGGGCTGTAGCTCATTTGTGTCCAGAACTTTCACAGATGGCACTTCGTAACTCAGAAGTGCCCCATCACCAGTCAGAATTAACAGAATGTTAACATGTATTTGCCCTACTAAAAGTAATCCCTTGTCTGTTGGATATTTGCAAGGCAAACTGCTGGGCAAAAGTTCGAAAACACTCTGAGTGTCTAAAATCGCCATATTTTTCGAAACTAGGGATTTTATATCATTGGCTTTTCGGTTTCGGTTTCGGTGGCTGAAAGTTTGGGATAATTTGAAAACCATTTGGACATAGCTATGCCTGTACTCTTACCAGAGTACTAGCGGCAGAAGTTTCATAATTTCTGTTGCGCTGCGCTGACAAACCGATAAGAACATAAATCGATATCTACTTAGCCATCTTTACATACCTTTACATCACATGACGTTATCTTACTTACATTAGTATATTCTTAAATAGTGAAACAAAGAGAAGGAAAACGTCATGAAAATCAAAAGCACGATAATCGCGTTACTCGGTATCGTTATTGCCTTCGGAGCAATGGCTGGTGGAATGAATAAAGGCATGAATAACAATATGTCACGCCCAGTATTTTCACAGTTTGATCTCGATGGTGATGGCAAGATAACCGAAGCCGAGTTCAATCAAGCACGCTCAGAACGTATTGCCCAGCGAGCAGAAGAGGGACGTACGTTGAAAAATATCAATCAAAGCCACAGTTTTGCTTCGTTAGATAGCAACGCGGATCGCGCTATCTCTCAACAAGAGTTTAATGCTCATCAAGGCATGGTGAACCCCAAAAATACCATGGGCAAAGGCAAAAACAATCAGTAGCTCAATTCAATCAGGCCTCCATTTGTGAGGCCTGACTTATTTTGAGATCAAGGAAGCAAATCCGCTTATGTTGGTGTGCTACCTTTTGATTAAGGAAAAGCTAATATATAGTAAGGGAATCGCTATGACTAGGTATAGCTGGTTACAAAGGGCTCTGTTTGTTCCTCCTGTTTTGTTGGGCATCGCGTTATTGGTGATCGCACCAGGGATGAAGGCTGAACCGCCTAAAGCGAGTAATACGGCTGCTAAAAAGGTGGTTCGGGTGTTGAAAGTCGAGCCGCGAAATATCCAACCTTCTGCCATCGGATATGGACATACCGAGTCTGTTCAAGACTGGCAGGCACAGTCTGAACTTGACGGCGCGGTTGTGTGGGTTTCTGAGCAATACAAAACGGGCGCTATTATCCGCAAAGACAGCGAACTCCTTAGAATTGACCCCACCTCTTATCAACTTACTATTGCCCGTTTGCAAGCTGAGCTTGAAGTGCTAATGCTAACGAATCAGACCATTATCGATTCGCTCAAGATTGCAGAGAAAGAGTTTGAGGTACAACAGTCAGAATATGCCCGCTCAATCAAATTGAGTGAAACCGGGCATATCTCCAAAACAGAGAAAGACCGCGCGACCAAAGACTTGCTCAGCAGCCAGCAACAGCTCCAGACACAGAAAAACCAACTGGCAATTAATCAAGCGCAGCAAAAGGTTTTGCAAACGGAACTAGCACTTGCAAACCGAGATCTCGAACAAACCGTAATTAAAGCCCCATTTGATATTCGCATTGTCGAAACCTTGGTTGGACTCGCCGAGTATGTCAACAAGGGGGAATTGCTGCTCAAAGCGGATGACATCGATGCCGTTGAGGTTCGCGCGCAGTTTCCGCTTGGTAAAATGCGTCCGCTAAGAATTTCCAATCGCTTTGACTCGCTTGACGAAGATGTTCATAGCAACTTGAGCGCGACAGTCGAGCTCCAAGCAGGCGATAAAGTAATTACTTGGCCTGCCGAGATCAGCCGCTCCGGCGGTGAAATCGATGCCCAGACTCAAAGCCAAAGCCTGGTTGCACAAGTCAATCAGCCCTATCAGCAAGCCATTCCCGGGGAGAAGCCACCACTTATTCGTGGGACTTTCGTTAAAGTCACGATTAAAGCACCAATGATGGAGCAACAAGTCTTGCTACCGATAAACGCCATCCATGATGGTAAAGTTTACACTGTCTCTGAAGGTAAACTGAAAAGCAAACCTGTCAGGATAGATTTCGTCCAAGGGCAGGTTGCGGTGATCAAATCTGGCGTGGAATTCGGTGATGTGGTTGTGCTAAGTAAACTTTCACCCGCCGTTGAGGGGATGGCTTTACAACCGCAACCGGATGAGAAAATCGGCCTTTGGTTGGATACGCAGAGCGGATTTAAAGCCCTAAACGCGATTCAGAAAGAGGGCAAATTATGATCGCTTTTTTTGCTCGGCACACCACTGGCGCCAATGTCCTGATGATGGCGGTACTGCTGTTAGGGGCTTTTGCCTTGCCCAAACTGCAGAAAGACACTTTTCCGTTGACGCCGACCAAAAATATTGAGGTTCGGATCGTTTATCCGGGCGCGTCACCTTTTGAGATGATGGAAGAAGTGTGTTACCCGTTGGAAGATTCTCTCGATAAGCTGAGTGGAATTAAAGAGTTAAGCTGTGATGCCCGAGAGAGTTTGGTCATCGCCAATGTGGAAATCGGCGATGATGAAGACATTGACACTTTAACCAGCGATATTCAACAGCAGGTTAACGCCATCAGTGATTTTCCGGATCGAGTTGAGCAGATCACGGTGTCGAAACTGGACCGAGTGGCAACGGTGGCCAGTGTCGCGATTACCGGCAATATGTCAGATAGGGACTTATATCTCTATGCCCAACAAATTAAGCACAAGTTAAAAGATAGCCCATTGATCGCTCAGGTGACCGTGAGCGGTTTTGCGGATCAAGAAATAGAAATTCGCGTATCGCAGTGGAAGTTGCAGCAGCACGGCCTGAGTGTGTCCGACTTGTCCAATCTAGTACAACAGCAAAGTATCAGCACTCCTGCTGGCGTATTTAGTAATGACTTGGAAGAGATCAGCGTCCGCTTCGACCACTTAGGCAGCAACGTCAGAGACTTCAAGAATATCGTGATTAAATCCAGTGAGACGGGGACTCAGGTTCGCCTCGGTGATGTTGCCGTTATTCAGCAGAAGTTCACTAGCGATGAAAATCAAATCCTGTTCAATGGTCAGCGTGCCGCTTTGCTTCAGGTGTCCAAAACGCAATTTCAAGATACCTTAACGGTCAAAGATGCGATCGTCAGCATCGTTGAAAAAGAACAGGCGAGAGCCCCTGAAGGCGTCGCTTTAACCATCACCCAAGATTCCAGCACCAATATTATTGAGCGTCTGAGAATCCTCACCAGCAATGGCGCACAGGGATTAGCACTGGCATTTTTGATGTTGTGGGCGTTTTTTAATATTCGCTTTAGCTTTTGGGTCACCATGGGGCTGCCGGTTTCATTCCTTGGCGCCATTTTTGCGATACAACTTCTCGGTTATACCCTGAATATGATGACGCTGGTCGGGCTGATTGTCGCGATTGGTCTGCTAATGGACGACTCGTTGATCATTGCAGAAAATATCGCTGCCAAGAGGCCACAAGGGCTACCCGCGTTTGACGCTGCAGTTGAAGGTACCAAACAAGTCTTCCCAGGTGTGATTGCATCGTTTGCTACCACCATCATGGTGATAGGGCCGCTGATGTTTCTCACAGGCAAGATGGGCGAAGTACTACGCTATATTCCCATCGTGTTATTGATTACCTTGCTTGTTAGTCTGATAGAAGCTTTCTTGATCTTGCCGTCTCATTTGGCACATAGCCATACTGAATCTCGCTCTAATCCTATACGGGACAAGTTCATTGCCGGTTTTGAAAACATCAGAGACAGATTCTTTGTGCCAGTGAGTGTCAAGGCGATGAATGCACCTTATCTTTCACTAGGGATATTGGTGATGGTGGTGATGATTTCAACCGCTTCCATTTCGTCAGGTTGGCTGAAATTCAAAGCCATGCCTGCCTTGGAAAGTGATGTGCTGCAGGCGCGTATCTTGCTCCCTCAAGGCAGTTTACTGAGCCAGACAGAGGCGGTGGTGGAGAAGGTTTCAAACGCGCTTGATGAACTCAACCAAGAATACGCAGAGAAATACCCAAGCTCAAAACCTTTGGTCGCGAGCACCACCATCATGTTCAACTCAAATGCTGATGCTAATGAATCGGGGCCGCATATGGCAACCGTCAGTGCCGATCTATTGCCAGCGCAATTTAGGCAGCAGAGCATTAAAGATCTGATCCAAGATTGGAAACAAAAAGTAGGTCCTACGGCGGATGTGGTTTCACTCAAGTTTACCGATAAAGAACGGGGCATTGCTGGCAATGGCATTGATATTAGGGTTCAGGGTGAGTCGTTACAAGAGCTCAATCAAGTCAGCCGCTCACTGGTGAAATGGTTGAAGGGATTTGACGGTGTCTATAACCTCTCCACCGATCTGCGTGAGGGCAGAACCGAATTTCACGTTAACCTTAAAGATGAAGCTGGCGTGATGGGAATTAATGCTTCCAACATTGCTCAAACGCTGCGCAGCGCGGTAAAAGGCAGTACTGATCTGACGGTTTTCCAACAAGGCGAGCTGGTGGATATTAATGTGAGACTGGATGAGTTTACGCACCAAGCTAGCCTGTATGAGTTGAATAACTTGATGGTGACGGCAGGCAATGGAACCCTAGTTCCATTATCAAGTGTTGCGACGTTTGACAGAAAACAAGCCTTCTCGCGAATTCACCGCATTAATGGGATGAACACTGTGGTTGTGCAAGGCAATATCGATACGCGGGTTGCCAATGCGCGTGAAATCATGCTGCAGTTCAATAGTGAATTTGTCTTGCAAACTCAACACAAATTCCCAGACATCACCTTCACCTCGCAAGGTCAGGATAAAGAAAGCTCAGATACGGGCTCCTCGCTGGCGACCTTCTTTGCTCTTGGCGTGGTGGGGATTTATCTTATTTTAGTGTTCCTGTTACAAAGCTACACTCAACCGATTGCTGTGCTGCTGGCAATCCCTATGGGCTGGATTGGTGTGGTATGGGGGCACTTGGGCATGGGGTTCGATTTGACTATTCCAAGCTTGGTTGGCTTTGCTACCTTAGCGGGTATCGTCGTTAACGATAACATTCTGTTGGTCAATTTTATTAAGAAGAATATCGCCCAAGGCGAGCGCTTGATAGACGCTTGTCGAGAGGCGGTACGTGACCGATTTAGAGCGATATTTATCACCTCGTTAACCACATTTGCAGGATTGCTTCCACTGTTAACCGAAACCAGTACGCAAGCGCAATTTCTGATCCCGTTAATTGCCAGTATTGCGTTTGGCTTAGTCTCGGCTACGTTACTCGCGTCAATTGTTGTGCCTTGCGTGCTGCTTATTTTGGACGATTTAAAGCTGACCAAATGGGCAGAAGGTGCTCAATCTTCCCTTTGAGGCCCTTGGGAGTGCATGCTGAACCATGTCATTTAGCCCGGCATGAAAATGGTAGTTTGCGTAGAATTTATTTGGCGATTAAACCCTATCACTGACTGCTGTTTTTTTGCGTACAAAAAACAATAGGGTCAGGTCTTGTCTTTTGCTCTTTGGTGGCAGTTTTTCTATCAGGTTTAGTTATTTGTCATACCTGAAGTTATTAGTCATTTGCTAATGTTTGATTTTCCAAAACTCATTTCTGTCCAAAAGCGTGCTAACAGGGTATGTCACGCGAAATTGCCCTCTTCCAATTTGGTTGAGGTTTAATCATGTGGATAAACTTGTGACCACTGCCATGTTTGCTAAGCTAGAGTAGGAGGTTCCACCAAGCTCATCCACACCTTAGTTACTTCAAAATTATTCGCTTGAACCTTTAGTATGGGAAAAAACTATTAATGTCAGACTCCAATAGTTGTTGGAGCTGATTCAAGCCATCTCTCAATCGAGCCTCGTTCCCGATTGACATCAAAGACAATCTGACATGTGGTGTACTTTCATGATTTGAGCAGAAGTAACTACCACTGGTCACTATTACACCTCGATTTTTTGCTTCCATAGCAAATCGATCTGGCTGCCAATGAGCAGGTAATGGCAGCCAAATATGGTATCCAGAAGCGGTGAACTCTATGGAAGTAAAAATCTCCCTTACCAGTTTCTGCCTTTCATTCGCCACTTCCCTTTGTTGGTCCGCTAACCGAAAAGCATCACCGGATTCAATTAGCAATGTCGCTGCAATAAAATTAATTGGAGACGCAAGCCAAATGTTAGTGCGAATACTGGCATTGAGAGCCGTTATCTGATTTTCCGGGACTTTTAAGTAACCACAACGCATTGCAGGACTGATTGCCTTAGACAACGCAGAAATGTGGAACGTATAATCTGGAGCAAAGTTAGCGATTGGAGGCACTGGTTCATCATCTAAAAAGCAATAAATATCATCTTCAACCAGCCAGACTCTCTTATCGTTGATAACTTGCGCTATCTCCTTTTTTCGGGATTCCGGCATTGAGATGCCTGTTGGGTTCTGATGACTAGGAATCGCTATCACCATCGCGGCTTGATGAGCATCAATTGCACTCGCCAAAGCTTCCGGACATAAACCATACTCATCAAGATCTACACCAATTACATGACGCTCAGACATATTGACAATCGCCAGAATACCCGGGTAGGTGAGTCGTTCGACTAGAATAGTGTCACCTGGCTTAGTCAAAGTATCAACAAGTAAAGACAAAGCGTGCTGCGCCCCATTTGTCAGTAACATATTGTCGTTGTTTGCCCCCTCTAAGCCGTACTTTTTCGCCCATTTAACACCAGCAGCCCTATGAACCTCATGCCCAGAATGTTCAACATATCCAATGACAGAAGGGGTCAGTAACTCCGCAGCTTGTCGGTAGGCATTCTTCAATGCGGGGACATTTAGCTCTAGGCAAGGTTGAAGGATAGAGAAGTTAAAGTTTGTTTCTTCATCGGGAGCTTGAATGGCTTTGTCAAGTTCTGAGCTTGCTCTAACAAACGTACCACGACCAATAAATGACTCCAAACATCCTCTGTCGCTAAGCAACTTGTAAGCTTTTGCAACGGTTGCAGGCGTGGTTCCGAGCTCCTCAGCCAGTAAACGATGGGTGGGTAGCTTTGAACCTGGCGAGAAGTCACCTGATTCAATTTTCTGCTCTATAACTTCTGCTATCCGAATGAATTTACTATTACTCACAAGGAGTCTCCTAGGACAATCCTAATTTTCGATAGATCATAACATATGTCTTTTGGGTTTTTACCATTTACAACAAACACAAAAACCAACATTGACATAGTTCAATTTCAATAATAACCTACAAAAAACAACATTGAATCAACTCAATGCAGTTTAGAACAACATATTGGAAAAGATTAAGGAAAATAAAATGAAATCAAACAACGTCGCTTTTATTGGTTTAGGTGTAATGGGTTTCCCAATGTCGGGTCATCTCGCAACAGCAGGCTACAAGACCAAAGTGTTTAATCGTACTGAAAGCAAAGCAAAACTATGGGCTCAAGAATTTTCCGGTGAATACCAGCCAACCCCTCGGTTAGCTGCGACAAACTGTGACATTGTGTTTTTATGCGTGGGGAATGATGACGATGTAAGAAGTGTTGTATATGGCGCAGACGGAGTACTCGCAAGCATGGTCCCAGGCTCTGTTTTGGTTGACCACACCACCACATCTGCAGAGCTTGCAGAGGAGTTAGCCAGAGTATGTATAGAAAAGGGCATTTCGTTTATTGATGCTCCAGTATCAGGTGGTCAAGCGGGAGCTGAAAATGCAGCTCTGACAATTATGTGTGGTGGTGAACAAACGGTTTTTGATCGCGTAGAGCCGGTGATGAAAAGCTATGCTAAGCAATCGACGTTAATGGGCAAAAATGGCCAGGGGCAGCGTTGTAAGATGGTCAATCAAATCTGTATTGCAGGCGTATTGAAAGGGTTAAGCGAAGGCCTCCTTGTGGCAAAAAAGGCAGGTCTAAATATAGACCAGTTAGTTGACGTGCTAAAGCATGGTGCGGCGGGTTCATGGCAAATGGAGAACAGAGCCGTAACTATGTCGCAAGATAAGTTCGATTTTGGTTTTGCCATTGACTGGATGCACAAAGATCTCAGCATTTGCCTAAATGAAGCACATAAGATGGGTGTTGAGCTTCCGTTAACAGAAAAAGTAGACCGTGAATATCAGTCCTTACAGCAACAAGGTTTTGGTCGCATGGATACTTCTGTGCTTTTCAAAATCTACGATCGATAACTTGGGCAGGAATTGGAATCATGTTGGTCGCTCATCAGCAATGAAGTATGGCGCCAAATTGATTCAACCAACCATTTCAGTATCACTCAGTCTACTGATGATTTCGCTGGGTTATAAATTCCTGTTCGAACAACTCGACACTAAATTTATACGATAGAACTCTCATCCAGTGCGGATGAGAGTTTTAGTCTAGGATTATATCGTCATCGATATAAAAGATTTGGTCGAGACTAAACCTGATGTCGACTCGGTACAATTGCCAGCAAAACCGTCCTTTAAGCAAAACTACTGAGTATTATCCGAATGATAGAGGCCGTTCTGATACGCTAAGCTACCCCACAGTGCATTCGCCTTTGCCCTCTTGATCATTGGCTCTGACATCTTACGGTCAACTAATTCCGTTGATTCTCCATCATAATGGAAGCCTTGTGCGGGTTTATCCGGCTGGAAAATAACAACGTCATTATTATTATCCATCCAGGCAAAGTTCTTATAAAACTGCATCATCGCCCTAAGCGTTGATTCATCTATATCCTTGGTCATATCATGCCCAATCATTGGGTTAATGCTATTAATCCCCATGAGAGACAGTAACGTCGGAGCAAGATCAATCTGGCTTGCTAAACGAGGATCCTGTTTTGCAGGAACCCCTTCACCGACAATCACCGCAGGAATATGAAAATGATCAATCGGCACCAACTGGTTTCCATGAGCGCGAGAGTCATGATCAGCCACTACAACAAAAATCGTATCGTCCCAGTAAGAAGACGATTTAGCCTTCTTGAAGAATTCACCCAAGGCATAATCTGAATACTTTGCCGCATTTTCCCGAGTTTGCTTTGGTTCATTATATGGCGTGATCCGACCATCCGGATAATCAAACGGGCTATGGTTTGAAGAGGTAAAGACTAGGCTGAAAAACGGTTGATTATCGGCGCTTAGCTGAGAAAAATGCTCATGGGCCTTTTGATATAAATCCTCATCTGATGCTCCCCATGAACCTACAAACGCTGGATTCTTAAAGGTCGGGAAGTCTTGCATATCGACAAAACCATTACCTAAGAAAAAGCTCTTCATATTGTCAAAATGACTTTCTCCGCCATAAATAAACTGAGTATGATATCCCTTGCTTTTCAATAGGTCGGCAATAGTGAAAAAGCCGGTTTGGCTTTTGCCTAGCTTTACAACTGAGCGAGCCGGTGTCGGCGAGAAGCCGGTAACCACCGCCTCGATTCCTCGGACTGAACGGATGCCTGTTGCGTACATGCGAGTGAAGTTCCAGCCTTGGCTCATTAACTGATCAAGGTTTGGCGTTAGTGGCAAGCCACCCAGCGCACCAACATACCTTGCACCAAGACTTTCTTGTAATAGAATCACTAGATTTTTAGGTTTACCCTTATAGCTTGCCTGATGATAAGCCATTGTTGGTGATGAATCAGAAAAAAACGCCTTCTCACTGAACCCTGTGGTTTCACGGACTAACCGAATAATTTCATCGCTATCCATAGTGCCATAGTATTTGAATGCGCTATCTTCATCCTTCATTTGCTTGGCCGCGAAAGCTAGCGAGTAGCTAGAGTTTAAAATAAGATCATTCACTAACGGGTCGGTTGAGAAAGCGACCATCGCAGGGTTGAGCGGCCTGTGACCGAGTGAGGAACGCGCGCCCATAACCCCAACGGCCACCACAAAAAGTGCCAGTACTGGACGCCAATACCATCGAGGAAATGTCAGACCGGTGACTAAATAGTGAGTCAGTTTCCACCCCCAATAAATAGTCGCAATACTAGCGAAGAAGCCCACAAACAGCTCTGGCTTGTATCCACTCCATAGCATCCCAAACACTTCTTTGGGGTAAATCAAGTATTCGATGAAAAGGCGGTTTGGACGTACGTCATATTCGAGGATAAATGAAGGTGTCGCTATTTCCATGTACACCAGAAACCACAAACCTAGTACAATCCAGATTCTTAAGATAAATAACCAAACTTTACCCCAAGATCCCTTGCTAGCAAGTAAGCATGTCAACAGTGATGGAAGTACTAATAAGTAGCTCACCGTCGCAATATCTATACGCAAGCCTTCAAGAAATATCGGCATCCAGCCGTGAGCATCACTAATCCGCTCCCCATGCCATAGGCTCAATCCTACTCGAGATAGCATTAGTACCAAAAGGCATATCACTGACGTCACAACCAAAGGGAAAAGAACCCCTAACCGTTTTTTTACACCTTCAGTCATCGCTAACTTCCTATTGAAATGAAACCTTAATTTCTAGACAAGATTGAGACCAAAACATAACCCCAGGTAAACATCGCCATTAAAAGAGAGAGCAAAACCGCTGCAGACCCCATATCTTTTGCCCGCCCTGATAACTCATTCTTTTCATATCCAATCCTATCGACCACAGCTTCTATGGCAGAATTGAGCAATTCGACAATCATGATGGCAACCAATGAGCCTATGAGTAGTAGCTTCGCCAAACCACCAACGGGCAAAGCCAGCGCTATCGGCGTAAGTACACAAAAGCACACGAACTCCTGCCTAAACGCCGCTTCACCATGCCAAGCTGCCTTTAGACCAAGCCATGAATATTTTGTCGCTTTGACAAGTCGCCCAACGCCTGTTTGATTAGATTTCACAATAATCCTTGCTCTCTGCATGAGGTTTTAATTATTGGTGACTCTGATGAGTGGAAAACGCATCAAACGCTGGTTGAAATCGCAGCTCAACGACTAAGTTCAACAATGGGTGGCATGGAGCAACCACTTCTAGTTCACCCTTTGCCGCCATCACATGTGTTTGAGGTTTCATACAAGCCACCTTTGCCTGAGTTCGTTATCAGTAACGATAAAACTCAAAACTTAAGAAATCCTTAAGGAAATATTATTCCAGGCTTTTGAGGAAGGTGCGTCCATCATTGAACGTCGAAACTGGGCATTTATCTTGGCTATGTTTGTCTCGATTTCGCAACACACCTTTACAAATAAAGGTTGGAAAAACACCAGCTTGGTACAACACTTAAAGTAAATACGGCTGAGGCTGACTATACCTATGTTGGCGAACGTCAGACTGAACATTATCTAAGGAGTTAGGGATGAAAAGGTTTAAAAACATACTGTATGTCAGCCAAGGGCTACCAAGTGCGAGTGACTCGATTGGCCAAGCTCTGCGTCTCTCTTTTGCCAATCAGGCGGCTCTTAACGGCTTAATAGTGAGTCCACCACTACCCACGCACATGGACCAATACCAAGAGCTATATCGTGGTTCCTTGTTTCAATCCTTGGAACAACAGATAAGCCAAGCTCGCCAAGTTAATGATATCAGCCCGACTGATACGCCTTTCCCACTGCATATCTCGTGTGACGAGCACCCTGCCGTCACTATTATTCGTTCGGTGCTGAACCAGAAACATGATTTGGTCATCAAAGATGCCGAACCTGTCGACGAAGATGGAGAAGGTTTCAAGGCCATGGATATGACCTTACTCCGTAAATGCCCTTGCCCAGTTTGGCTCAATCGCCCCGCGCATCAACCAAGAAATAAGCGTCGTGTTGCCGTAGCCATTGACCCTACGGCCAACAATGTAGAGCACCACAAATTATCACTGCGCTTACTCGAGCTCGCCCGTTCTATTGCCGACAGCTGTGACAGCCGCTTGCACGTCGTTTCATGCTGGGAGTATCAACTTGAGCGCTATTTAAGTGATCATGTGTGGATAAAAATCGAGGATGAAGAGTTCAACCGTGAAATCGCCAAAGCCAAACAACATCACCGCGAGGCCCTAGACAAAATGATTGAGGAAGCCAATATCTCTGGCCATATCGAAGTGCACCACTTACACGGCGTACCCGACGAAACGATCCCCGATTGCGTTGAAAAGAACGACATTGATGTGTTGGTGATGGGCACACTCGCGAGAACAGGCATCCCCGGTTTCGTCATCGGTAACACGGCGGAGAATATCCTCCAGTCAGTGAAGTGCTCTTTAGTCGCACTCAAACCGGATGGGTTTGTCACGCCAATAAGCTAACAGGTAGCCTCCGTTACTTTTGTTTCCCGGACGCTTTGCTCGGTTTTGCATTATTGCGCCACATAATATAACCACTGTGGCGCATCGCTTTACCCAGCAAATGAGTGCCCACTGGTGCCGTTAAAAAGATAAACAGCACCGTCCCCGCCACCCGTGACCAAACCGTTAAGTCGGATAATGTCAGAGCGACCGCCAACAGTAACGCACCCAACCCAACAGTGCCTGCCTTGGTTGCGGCATGCATTCGAGTGTAGAGATCGGGCATTCTCAAAACGCCCAAGCTGGCAATCAGAATTAATATCGTGCCAACAACCAGTAGCAGGCTAATGAGTAGCGCCATTACTCCTCTCCTATCTGTTTGACAATCAACCGCGCCAAAACCACAGTCCCAAGAAAAGCCACCAGCCCTAAGGTAATCGCGATATCAAGCAGCGCTTCTTGGCCACTCTCTAACGTAAACACAGCGATAAAACCAATCGTAATGAACGCAATCACATCCAGTGCCACGACTCTATCTGCCAGTGTAGGACCAATCACCAATCTGGTGAGCGCCATGGCAATGCTGACCATCAACCCCAAATAGGCAAAATAAATCGAAACCATCATCCACTCACCCACGAGTCACCTCCAGAATGCGCTTTTCTAGCCCCTGTTTGATAGGCTCTATCACCTGCTGATGCTGCTCGGCAAACATCGCATGTACGATAAGGTGCTTTTTGTCTGGCGTCACATCTAAACTCAGGCTCCCCGGCGTCAAAGACACCATGTTGGCCAGCAAGGTGATTTCGAGGTCGCTTCTGACTTCAAGCGGCACATAGACGATATCCGGTTGGCTCAAGTGAGTGGGGGTTATAACATCCCAAACGACACGTGCAGCCGATACAATCAGCTCATAAAAAAAGAACGTCAATAAACCGATTGAGGCACGGAAACGGCGGAAATAACTCGTTTTCAAACCAAACGGTTGACTGAGCCGCAAAGCCACAAATCCCACGGCAAAGCCAATCACAAAGCTTAAGCTGTCGTATTGTCCGTTTAATAGCATCCAAGCCATGGCCAAAAACAAGTTGAGCAAGAAATAGTTCATCGCACTTCTCCTAGCACGGCTGTCACGTAGTCGGTCGAGTCCATTAGCTGAGCGGCAGCATGCTGAGCAAACAGGTAAAACGGCTCAGCCGCCAATCCGATGATCACGCTCAGCGCAGTCAGTGTGATAATGGGTAAATAGTAACCCCACTGACGAGGCACAGTTTGCTGCGGTTCACAATCCGCGGGGGCCGGTTTCCAAAAGGATTCCGCCCAAATCTTGCTCATTGAGAAGACCGTAAGTAGTCCAACCACCAGGGCAGTGGCCGCCAACAAATAATGCTGCTGCTCTATACTCGACTTGATGACCAAAAACTTGCCCCAAAACCCCGACAATGGCGGAAAACCCGCCAAAGAAAATGCCGGAATGATAAACAGCAGCGCCAAACCGGGCATCGTTTGATAAGCGCCGCCAAGGCGACTCAAATGGCTCGAGCCCATCTTCCGTTCAAGTAGCCCGCCGATAAGAAACAAGTTCGCTTTCACTATAATGTGGTGAATGATGTAAAAAATCGCTCCCGCTAGTGCCACAGGGGTATAAAGCGCCAAGCCCATGAGCATGTACCCAATCTGACTGATGATATGGAACGAGAGAACTTTCTTTACATCAAACTGGCTCGCAGCCCCCAATACACCAGTGAGCATGGTCAACCCTGCCACCCCGATAAGTAAAGGTTGTAACCCCATATCAGGCAAAGGAAACACTAAGCTAAACATACGCATCAATGCATAAACCCCGACCTTGGTAAGCAAGGCTGCAAACAGCGCCAAAACGCCACTAGGAAGAGTATGATAAGAGGCGGGTAGCCAAGCAAATAGGGGAAACAAAGCCGCTTTAATCGCAAACGCAAACAAGAACAGCGCAGCCAACATGCGCTGCATATCCACCGAAACCAGCGGCAATTTACCGTGTAAATCGGCCAAGTTGAGCGTGCCTGTTGCGCCATATAACAAGCCGATTGCGAGCAGTAAAGTTAGGGTTGAAATCAAATTCAGCACCACGTATTTCACTGCGCCGTCAATTTGAGTTTTATCGGCATCGAGCACCATCAACGCAAATGAAGCAATCAGCATCACTTCAAACCAGACGTAAAGATTAAACACATCTCCGGTCAAAAATGCTCCATAGATCCCGGCAAGCAAGATATGGAAGTAACTGTGATAAAGCCCGTAACTGGTTTGTTTGACGAGATCCGCAATCGCATAAATTACCGCAGCTACACCTATCACGGCCGTAACCACAACCATCGCCGCGCTCAAATGGTCAGCAACGAAGACAATACCGAACGGCGCCGCCCACTCGCCAAACGCCACCACTTGAACGCCACTGACAATGACTTGATTCATCAAAAATAGGGTGACAACAAGCTGCGCCAATGCGCTCACCACACTGACCCATTCCACAAGGCGTGCCTGTGACCGCAACGTGTAGAGCAGCAGAGCGCTGCTCAACGCCACGACAACCGGAAGAGTGAGTAGCAGGCCGCTCATTGCTCTTGCTCCGAGTCACACATCTGGTCCACGTCCGCACTTCCTGTTTCAACATACGCACGATAGATAAGCAGTAACGCAAACACTAGCAAGCCAAAACCAATCACAATCGCCGTTAAAATTAAGGCTTGCGGTAGTGAATTTGCGGCGCCCTCAGGAGGCAGTGTCGCGCTAGCATCAATTAAGGGGGGCTGAGCAACCGTGAGTCGGCCTGCGACTAGAATCGATAAGTTCACAGCACTACTGAGTAGGATCAATCCAAACAACACCCGCAGCACGTGTTTCTCCATCATCAAGTAGAGACCAGCCGCAACCAACACACCAATCACTAAACTCCACAGAACTTCCATTAGTCCAGCTCCTGATTCACTCTCAACATCATTCCCATCACGCCACCGATAACGGCCAAATAAATCCCCACATCGAACAGCAGCGGCGTCCCTAAAGGCAATATTTCCTTCCACCATAAACCGGTCAAAAACGCCTGACCGGACAATAAGCCAATGACACCGGCACACAAACTAAGCGCAATCCCAAACAACGCTAAGTTAAATGGCGCAAACTGCAATCGGCGCTGAACATAATTGGGCGTCTCTGCCAACATCAATAAAGAGAGTCCTAATACCGCGACCAACGCTCCAATGAAGCCTCCTCCTGGCGCATTGTGTCCTCGCAGCAGTAAATAAAACGAGAACAGCAACATAAGAGTGGCAACGATATGTGCGGTGGTGGTGAAGATCAGTGATTGGATTCGATTGATATAACGATTTTGTTGGGGCAATAGACTCACCGCTGCTAACCCCGCGATCACCACCACCACCACTTCGCCCAAGGTATCGAACGCTCGAAAATCGACCAAGATGACATTGACAATATTGCGCCCAAAGCCGCCCGGCACACTATTTTGAGCAAAGAAATCACTCAGTTGAGCATCAATAGGCTGCGCGGTGATTGCGATAAGCACAAGCGAGATACTTCCCCCAATGACGACCGCGACCAAAGCATGCCAACCACGGCGCTGTTTCGAATGGCTCACGACCCGATCAAGCTTAGGCAGATGCCGCATTAAGATGGCCACAAAAATGACCATTAAGGTTTCGACTAACAGCAAGGTTTTGGCAACATCTGGGGCACTGAAAATCATAAAAACCAGCGTAGAGAGAAACCCCACCACCCCCAGCGATGCCACGGAGAGTAACCGCGAACGAGAAACGACCACAACGCCCACCGCCACAACCATCAACAAGGCTATCGCCACTTGATAGAAGCTCACCTCGGCGTTTGATTGGAAAGTACCAATAGCAGCGATAGCGACGGAATTGAGCAGCAACGCCGCTAATACGGTTAAGAACAGAGCAACATAGAGGGTTAAGCGCTTGCGCTGTAACTGCTGAGTTTGCCAGTTAGCCAATGTCATCATCGCTTTGATTACCTGATCAAAGCTTCGATCGGCACTGGGCAAGAAGGCTGTCATCGCGGCAAGCCAGCTGGTCAAACGTGTATAGTACCGATACCCCAACACTCCCAATGCTAAGGTGATAAGGCTCAGCATTAACGCGGCGTTAAGCCCATGCCACAACTTAACCTCCGGCATAATGGCCATCGGAGCCATTGCGCGGACTCCGCTAATCAGCAAAGCTTCGCTCAAGCCACTCAGCGCCAGCACTGGCACGAACAGGCTGGCCAGCGCTAACAATAGCGCCGGCGCCCACGCACTGTAATCACGCTCAACAGGCTTAGGCGCTGTATCACCGTGAGTATTGGCCGCGCCAAGGAATGGCTTAATTAGGATAACCAAAGCCATCACGACCATAGTGGCGTTGACCACAAGTAGCGCCAGCGACGGCCAAATACTCATCTCTAACGCCGCTTTGTACATGTACTCTTTACTGATAAAACCTAACATCGGCGGCAACCCTGCTTTCGACAAGGCAGCCCCGAACGCTGCAATAAAGCTGAGCAACAGCACTGATCGCAATCCCGATACCTGCGCCAACTCTCGTGTCCCCATCGCCCTATCAATATTACCGATCACCATAAACAGCGCCGCTTTGTAGAACGAGTGCGCTAAAACGAAGATAAGCGCGGCAACCAGCGCTAATTCGGTTCCAAGGCCGAGTAGTAAGGTAAGTTTGCCTAAAGCGACGTTAGTGCTATACGCCAACATCAACTTTAAATCGGTCTGCTTTAAGGCCACCAAGGCGCACCAGATCGCGGTTGCTGCGCCAATGCAGGTGAGTGACCAAAACCAGAGTTCGCTTGTAGAGTAGACTGGCGATAAACGCGCCAGCAAATAGATGCCAGCCTTGACCATAGTCGCCGAGTGTAAGTAAGCGCTTACAGGCGTAGGAGCCGCCATTGCGTTGGGTAACCAAAAATGAAAAGGAAATTGGGCTGATTTGGTCAACGCGCCGCATAGAACCAACACCAATGAGGGAATAAATGCGGGATGATTAAGATAACTGGGCGCGCGCTCGATGATGATAGCTAGCTGAAAACTGTCTGCTATTGTCCCGAGTAGAATAAGACCCGCTAACAGCGCGAGCCCCCCACTCCCCGTCACCAACAGCGCTTGTAGCGCATTCTTTCGCGATACCGACTTATTGTGATTAAAGCCGATGAGCAGGTAGGAGGTTATCGTCGTCAATTCCCAAAAAACAAACAGCAATAAAACGTTGTCGCTGAGCACTACACCCAGCATCGCGAGCATAAATAGGGTGAGATAAAGGTGAAACGAGAAGCGCCCCGAATAGCTTCTCATATAAGACCAAGCGTAGAGCTGGATCAAACACCCAATACCAGTAATCAGCCCAGCAAATAGCATCGACAAGCCATCAAGATGCAGAGCAAAGGCAATATCTAAACTCGGTACCCAATCGACTTGGTAACGAGCGCCTGACGATGAGTAAGCAGCCACTAGAGCAATAAAGAGAATGGCAGGCACCAGAGCGAACAGCAACAAGGCATACTGCTTGTCATGATTCATGCTTTGCTGGCCTTTGTATGATCCCAAACCACGCTCTTGATTCATCGCTGCTCGCTATCAATGGACTAGTCGTACATTTAAACGTAAACCATTGACGGCCGTTTGCGTAAGCGATTCATCTAAGCGGGAATTTTTTTACTTTTTGAAACATTCTTACTGTCAGCACTCGCAACAAGAAATGCGCGCCAGTCAAAACGTATTCTGCGCGTACGATAACAAAAGAGCCCCAATATGGGGCTCTTTGAGGTTAGTTAAACAAGGCTTAGAGAATGGCTTGCTCTTTCGCCATTTGATTAGCAATCGAATAAGCTTTGACAATACCTGGCAACAGGATAAACGAGACAGGCACAGCAGTGATCACAATAAAAGATTGCAACGCCGATATGCCACCAGCCCCCATCGAGATAAGGGCAATCGCCACAACCCCCATCATCACTCCCCAGAAAGCACGAATACCTGCGCTTGGCTCGGTGGTGCCTGTCATCACTACGCTGATGGTGTAGGTCATTGAGTCACCCGTAGTGACGATAAAGGTGGTGGTGAGGATCAAAAACAGCACCGAAATCACCATAGGCATGGGCAACTGAGCGGTAATGGCCAGCAGCGCGGCTGGAAGATTAAACCCTTCGAACGCCGCAGAAACAGAACCTGGGTTCGCCAGCTCAAACGCTAAGCCACTACCGCCGACAATGCTAAACCAAAAACAGGTGATCAAAGGCGCGACAATACTGATGGCAAGAATCAATTGACGAATAGTGCGCCCGCGTGAAATGCGTGCAATAAAGATCGCCATCATCGGGCCATAACCGATGAACCAGCCCCAGAAAAATACTGTCCACCAGCTCAGCCACCCGGTATCACCACGATACAGTGCCATCGGGAAGAAGTTGTCTATCATGCGTCCAACCCCTTGGACATAGCCATCAACAATAAAACTCGTAGGTCCAAAACAGAGGATAAAACCTATCAGTGCCACCGACAAAATGATGTTGTAGCGACTCACCAGTTGAATGCCTCGGCTCAATCCACTCAAGGCCGACAAGGTGTACATGGCAATGGCAAACACAATCACCAAGCTTTGAGTCACATAAGTGTCAGGCACGCCAAACAAGGTATTCAGTGCGTAGCTAATTTGTAGGCCAAGAAAGCCGATTGGGCCAATTGTACCTGCCGCTACCGCAATAATGCTGCACGCATCGGCAACATCACCAATCCAGCCTTTTATCGCTCGTTGACCAAACACAGGGTAGAGCAAAGTGCGCGGTTTGAGTGGCAGGCCTTTATCATAATGAAGGTGCATCAACACAATCGACGACAAACAGCCAAGTATCGCCCAAGCCAGAAAGCCCCAATGCATAAAGGATTGAGAGAGAGCGTTGATGGCTGCCGATCTTGCCGATGTTTCGCCAAACAGAGGCGGTGCAGAAACAAAGTGCGCGATGGGCTCTGCAGCGGCCCAAAAAACACCACCACCGGCCAATAGAGTACAAAGAACAATCGACAACCATTTGAAGGTATCGATTTCTGGTTTCGCTAGGCCACCCAGACGGACATAACCCGTGCGCCCAAACGCTATCGCCAAACCAATAAGGAAATTGATCAGAAGGAGAACTTGCCAGTAGGCACCAAAATACTGAGTTGCGAGGCCAAAGCCAGAGTTAACCATTGCGGTTAGAGAGTCGGTACTCGTCAAGGCGAGAACCACAAATAGAGTGAGGAAGCTACCACTTAACCAAAAAACGGGGTTGGTCAGTTCAAGGCGCTTAAGGATAGATGGAGGATGAATGGCAGAGTAATCCGCATCCTCAATCGGTACGTGAGAGGCGGCATTCGTCATATTTGACATAAGTACTTCGCTTTTTAAGGCTGTTTTAGCCGTGTATTTCCCTCACACAGTCAACAAAAAAGTGTGAGGACGTTCAAAAAGCTGGCTATGCTAACATGTCATGCCTACGATGATAACCGTTGGTCTACCTAAAATTTAATCAAATCGCTAACCCCATGATTATTATCGTTGGTTGTGTTTACTTCATGCCACTGACCCGCGCAACGAGAGCTGTTGGCCAAGCGGCCAGTGCAAAGGAATAAAAAAATCCCCGAAGCAAGTCGAGGATTTGTCTTTATGCGAATTAGGTCCAGAAACTCAACGCAATCATGGTCAGCACCCCAATACAAGCTAGGTTGAGAAGGATACCAACGCGCATCATTTCACTCTGCTTAATATGACCGGAGCCAAATACAATCGCGTTGGGTGGCGTGGCGACAGGCAGCATAAAAGCGCAAGAAGCGGCAACCGCGATCAATACGGATAAGATCACTGGCGACATACCAAACGCTTCCGCCACACTGGCAAAAACTGGGATCAGCAAGGCTGCACTGGCTGTATTACTGGCAAACTCAGTCAAGAAGACCACAAAAACCGCAATCACCGCGATGATAAAAACAATGCCGAGATGCGCGATCATCTCACTGAGTGCATTGGCAAGGAATACGCTGGTTCCAGTCGCTTTAAGGACATTGCTCAAGCAGATACCGCCACCAAATAGCAACAACACGCCCCAATCGGCAGTTTTTTCAATGTCTTTCCAATGCACAACGCGGGCAAAGTTGACCGCCACAATCGCGGCCAGTGCAACTAGAGTGTCAAATTTGGCATAGCCCCCGATCATCGCATTGATGGGTTTACTAAAAATCCATAAGCAGACCGTGGCGGCAAAAATGGCTAACGTCACGACTTTGCCTTTGTCCCAATTAACGGGTTGGTAATTAAGCTCAAACTCACCACGTAAGTTCGGTTTTAGCGCTATATACAGCACTGCAATGGAGACAGGCAATAGTATTAGGGTGGTCGGCACGCCAAAGCTCATCCAATCGGTGAATGTTAAGCCAACTTCAGCGGCCGCAATCGCATTCGGCGGGCTACCCACAATAGTCGCGATGCCACCAATGCTGGCACTGTAGGCGATCCCAAGCAGCACAAACACATAGGTTTTGTGGCCGCTCTCTGAGTTGACCTTGCTCAACACGCCAAGAACCAGTGGCAGCATCATCGCCGTAGTCGCGGTGTTGCTTATCCACATTGAGAGCGCGGCTGTTACACCAAACAGCATAAACACCGCGACACTCATCTTCCCTTTGGCGATGATCAGCACCTTATCGGCAATGACTTTGTCTAGACCTTGACGATGCATCGCTGCCGCAAGCGCAAAACCACCTAGGAACAAGAAAATAATCGAATTAGCAAAGTTATTGAGGGCCGTTTGGGTATTAAACACACCAAACAACACCGCCATGATCGGAACTAGAATCGCGGTAACGGTCACGTGCAGGGCTTCGGTTAACCAGAGAATCGCGATAAAGGTCAGCATACAGATCCCCAGCACCACTTGAGGGTCAAAGGGTAAAGTGAGGTACATCACCGCAAACAGGGCGATATCGGCGAGGACAATCATGCTGTTGCGGTTAAAAAACCATTCTCGGGTATTGGTCGGTAAAGGGACACTATCATTTCTATTCATTATTATTTTCCTTATGAGGGCCTTGTGGCATTGCAAATGATCCCACACAACCTCACTTGGAAATAACGGTTCATTACGAAATTGTTAACCACATCAACAACAAGGTTGTGATTGTTAACAGCATGAATGCTTTGGATATTTTCTCACCTTAATCAAGGTGAGAAAGCGGCCACCCAACCGATACAGCACTGCTATCCATTGTAGGCCATTTATTGAATTTGAGAATGGCAA
This sequence comes from Vibrio sp. JPW-9-11-11, assembly GCF_013369335.1. Lineage (GTDB taxonomy): Bacteria > Pseudomonadota > Gammaproteobacteria > Enterobacterales > Vibrionaceae > Vibrio. Next base: position 336,610 of record NZ_SZQJ01000036.1, on the reverse strand, counting down.
CACACGGACATGGCGTTCGCTCAGGGAGTAACCTTACTCCCTGAGCTGGGCGAAAAAGTGCTGCAAAAATCAGCTTAAAAGATCAACAGCCCCCGATGAGGGTGTCAAAGCTGTCCATCACTTGTTGGCATTTCATCACACGCCCGTGTCCCTGCCCTGTCGTGGTCACCAGCTCCACCTGCTCCATCTCTTGAGCAGCTTTACTCGATACCTCATATTTAGTGAACTTATCCGCTTGATCATGAACGATAATCGTCGGTGAAGTACGCAACTTGAGTTTATGGTAAGGGTCAATCGACTGAATCGGGTAGCGATACTCCTGCTCTACTTCAGACACAACAGCATTGAATAACCGCATCGAATAACCCGAGCGAGCCACACTCCCAAATAAGTTATCGAGGTAGTCGAGCACAGGCGCAATCAGCAGCAAAGGTTTGTTTGCCAATTTTTGGTGGTGACACTCCAGCGCTGAAGCAGTACCCATACTGTGCGCCACCAACCCTGCGACCTCTTGGTCAACGCTATCAAGCATTGCTTCTAAACCGTGAACAAACGCCGGGATATGGCCGTAGGCACCTTCGCTTTGCCCATGAGCTGGATGATCATATGCCAGTGCGGTATAGCCACGACGGGCTATATGTTCCATCAGAGGGTAGAACTGACTCGCATTGCCCGACCAACCATGGCTCAATAGCCACACCGGACCAGTACCCAGCCGATAGGTTTTCAACACCCCCTCTTTCGATTGAACTTCGGCTTTGACTAGACCCAGTGGCTCACTGTTCTTGGCCGCTGTGCGAGCTGGAGTAAGTAACAACTTACGGGCAGTTTTTTTCGCATGCTTAGGGAGCAGCATGTGGTGCAGCCGGGTGGTCATATTGACTAAGCTCTTCTTTACGCTGAACTTTTGCGAGGTATTAAAGTAGATCTTCTCACTCATGTGGTTTTCCTTTTGCGGCCTGCTTTTCCATCACCAAAAAGTGAACGACCGTGCTATTTATAATTAAATAATAAGCCAAGTACACTGACTCAGCTTATCTGAAGATTATTTCCAAGCAGCGAGTAAACGCTTTACGCCCGACCAAAAGTGCTGATAACTCGCTTGTTCACCGTGGATGGAATAAAACAAATGCGCACTGAGATAGAGTCCGTACAACTCGAACGTGGCTTGTTTGGGATCTAAGTCGGCGCGAAATTCGCCTTGCTCGACCCCTTTTGCTACCTGTATTCGCAAGTACTCTACCCAAGAGGCTATCGTTTGTTTCAATACCTGTTGGGTTGGCGCACTGTCTGAGTGCGTCTCTTTCCACGCATCCAAAAACATACAACTGCCTTGAAATGAGTGGTTCCAGTTAAGCCAGTTATCCAGTAGCGCATGTATCTTGGCTTCGATGGTTTGCGTCTCTTGTTCGCGAGCTGGGGCGATCACTCGCTGAGTAAACACGCGATTGGCGTGTTCTAACACCGCAATTTGCAGGTTATCTTTAGAGTTAAAATGGGCAAACAGACCGCTTTTAGACATACCACACTGCTTCGCAAGCTCGCCAATCGTGAGGCTTTCTAAGCCATTTTCACTGGCCAGCTCAAACGCTTTATTCAGTATATTCTCGCGGGTTATTTTGCCTTTGCTCATTATCGACTCTCACTGTTTACCGTTTAGTTTTAGCACACTCGTCCTTTTTTTCCAACAGTCATACACAATACGCGACGATTCAAGATTGAGACAGGCTAAACACATCTCGCATAATCTCACCTGCTCGGCACACGTCGAGCCAAAACTTGATGAAAATCAACCCCGAATGACACCATAGTGCTGTAGCTTGGTGGTTTTGGACCATTCAACCGTCGTTATGCAAAATAAAAAGATTCAAAGTATCGAGCTTGGCCGTGTGATCGCCATTTTGGCGATCGCCGCCATGCACTGCCAACTGTTTATCAGTTATTGGCACATCGAAGACACCCCCTGGGTGGGCTATTTATTCAACCAAGCCACACGGTTTGCCGTCCCGCTGTTCTTCTTAATCTCAGGCTACTTAATTCAACCTAAGCTGGTTGAGCAGCCTGTTCAAACCTTGAAACGCTACGCCTCTCCATTGATTCGAGTTTTTATCGTCTGGAGCCTAATTAGCCTCGCAATGCCGTTTAACCTAGCGACGGTAGCAGAACACGGCTATTTAGCAGAGCGTCAGGGGTATTGGGGATACCTCGCTCAAACTCCCCTTAACTCGCTGCTCGAGGGCGGACTGGTTCATTTGTGGTTCCTCCCTGCTCTGATCATTGCCGCCGCGATCGGTGCTCTACTCAGCAAGCTAAAACAGTTGGACTTGTTTATCCCGTTGGGGATTACCCTTTATGTCTATGGCGTACTGGCAGGAAGCTATCAAGAACTCACGGATTTTTGGACACCTTTCTTTACTCGAAATGGGCCTTTCTTTAGCACGTTATTGTTTGCGATCGGCTTTACTGTTCGTCAAAAGTCCATTCAAGCGACTGCTCGCCAAGCAGGCATAATGGCGCTAGTGGGAATCACCGTGCACTTTTTAGAGGCGTGGATTCTCAATGGTCACAATCAAGCCTTTAACGCCAACGACTTTGTGTTTGGTACGGTCCTTTGGGGAACGGGCTGCTTCTTGTGGCTACTGGCTAAGCCAGATCTAGGGGATAACCTATGGCTAACGGCACAGTCTCGCTACGTACTGCCGCTTTATGTCGCTCATTTACCGATGATCATCGTGATGATGAATATCGCAGGCGCCGCGCAACTGACTGGTTTAAGTAAAGATCTGTTGATGTTATTCGGTGCGACCGTGCTGACATTTGGTTTGATTAAAGGGCTAGAAAAAACGCCGCTCTACCCCTGGCTATTTCGTTGATTTAATAAAAAAGCGATGAGTAAAATCATCGCTTTTTTCTTGGTTACCACAAACTGTGGTAGGGCAGATAAAAGAGGTTAACCAGAACGAGTCCCACCATCACAGCGAAGGTCAACTTCATTCCCGAAATTCGCCCTTTCAATCGGTCGGCCAAAATTGCTTTAGCATGGACGAGGCGACCGAGAATAAAGGCCACACCCATTATGTGAATCACCCACAATGGTGCGCCGTTGTATTCGGCCAACGCCATCATGATCAGCGTAATAGGCACGTACTCCACCGCATTACTGTGCGCGCTGCGTGCCATTTGCAGCGCAGTCACGCCGCCATCTGCATATTTAATTTGTGCTTTTCGTCGTTGCTTAATGACTTCAATAGCGAGCCACAACAACAATAGCGCCGATAAACTGGCGTAGAGAGCCGTTACCATGCTTTCACTCCTTGATTAATCCACTTGCCACTTATGCCTAGCAGTGAGCCGAACCCCGCTCGTCAGCACAACACTCTTGTTGCAAGAAATCAATCACTTCTTTTAGGCATTGGTAATCGGTGACGCAATAGAGGATTCGCCCCTCTCTTCTCTGACTGATCAAACCAACATCGACCAGATTTGAGATATGGTGTGATAAAGTGGAGCCCGGTATCGCGAGTTGTTCTTGCAATTGACCTACCGCTACCCCTTGATATCCCGCTTTGACGACTCGCTTATAAATCGACAGTCGCGTTGGATGCCCTAGTTCTTTCAACGCTTTAGCGACCGCTTCCAACTCCATTTATCACTCCTACTCAATGACTTATTTCCAAAATAGTCGAAGTATAGCCCACTTGCAATCCTGTTTAATCGCGGTTTCGCCGATAAAGTCGATCTATGTCGATTAATTATCGGCTTTGCCTAGGGCCGGTTGTTTATCGAACAAAAATTAACCTGCATCAAGTTTGGTTATGATTTCGCCAAGCACGACGAGAGACTCACCTACACTTGTTTTAACTGAGTTGAAAAGCAAGGGGGATGCTGATGATTTTGTTACATAGAGACTATCGGTTAGGTAATGCTGGCCACCATCATGCACATGTGGCGATTAACCCAGTCGGCGTCATTGATGTCGATATTACCGAAAGCGCACAACATCACAGCGCCGAGTTCAGCGAGTTAGTCTTTCAAAAAGCGCAAGGCTACACTCGATTGATCGGCCGTCATTCAAAGCGGCCATGGCAAGTCACCTTATCGGATCACGATGCGGCCGAAGTTCATCGTTTAATCGATCAAGCAGAAGAAGAGTTTGAAGTTTTGATGTGCGACCTATAGCATCGCGTTCAAATTGAAGCCTGAGGTGACTCAGGCCTCATTTGGTTTTAGGTTGATAAGACACTAACGTACTGAACAGACGTTCACTCAAACGCTGACAGTTAGGCACCACCAAATAGACCAGTCCAACAAACACTATCGAACCAATCAGATCCGCGGGTCGGTGCATACCGCTCCATAATCGACTGTAGGCCACCATCAATGCCCACCCTACCAACATAGCCGCTAAACCAAAACGCTTGTACTCGATAAATAATGAGCCAAAAATGGCTAAACAAATCGAGGCAAAAATCGTATGACCGGAAGGAAACGAATAGTCTGTCTCACCTTGCCAATGATGGGTTCTCCAGAGCGAGACTCGCGTGGAAATTTGCTCAATCACTTGCGCCTGTTGCTGTTTATTTAACTTATAAAAGTGGCTCGGTTGCGGAATCAAGAGCTGTTGGGTCAACAACTCAGTGTATGGACGTGGGCTTTCTGTCATCTGTTTCAAACCGGTTTTCGCGGCGAAGCCCACCACCAGCAGTAAACCGAGTTGGGCCATTAGGCTGACCAAGCGTAAACGAGTTCCGACCATACGCCACGTTACGGCGATGAGAAGCGCCAAACTAATGACAAAGCCTTGACTGCCTGCAGAGTCAGTCATCAAGGTGAAAGCCAACCCTGACGCGTCACCCACCTCACCCATCAAGTCGATATGATTGAACAACAGCGACATCAGCATAACCAAGAGCAAAAACGCCGCGAGTAGCAGCAAACCGGTACGTTTGTTTCGAAATAGATTCTTCACGATAGACGAACACCTCACTATGCTAAGCCAGCATGTTAGCCGAAGTACTCGTCAAGATTTATCAACTTAATGTCAATTTGCTGCTAAGGAAGGTGACCGCGATACACCACTCACATCGCTAACGTTTTGACGCAAACATCTTTTTGTCTGCCCGTTTCAATAGTGACTCAAGCTTCATCTCGCTTTTCTCTTTCGCCGACGCCACACCCACACTAAAATGCAGCTGATACGGGCCATTGAGATCTTGATTGAACCTCTCGACCGCCGCTCGAAAACGACCGATGGCGACATCGGCGACTCGGTCACTGGCACCAGACATCAACACCACAAACTCATCGCCCCCGATGCGGGCAATCACATCCGAATCTCGAAATGATCGTGATAAAAGTTGAGTGAAACTGACTAGAGCTTGATCGCCAACTGCATGGCCGAATGTATCATTAATCTGCTTAAAGCTATCAAGATCAAAAAAGGCCAGTGAAACCGATAGCCCACTCACCAAACAGTGCTCCATGGCTTTAGGTGCCAATAGCTCAAATCCACGACGATTCGAGATCTGGGTTAATGAGTCGGTGGTAGCCGTTAAGCTGGCTGACAGCTCATTCTCGGCAATCTTTGCCAAATCAATCAAGTCAAGCAGCTGTTCTTGATTAAGATCGCGAGGCTTAGTATCAAAAATGCATAAGGTGCCCAGTTTATGACCGTCGAGATAGACCAAAGGGACGCCAGCGTAAAATCGAATCCCCACCTCTCCGGTCACCATAGGGTTTTCACGAAAACGCTCATCCTCAAGTGCATCGGCGACAACCAGCGGCTCGTTGCCCAAAATCGCATGGCCACAGAAAGAAACCTCACGCGACGTCTCACTCAGCTCCAACCCATCGCATGACTTAAACCACTGTCGTTCGGTGTCAACCAGGCTCACCACAGCGACAGGCACGTCAAACAAACGTCGAGCTAAGCGTGTCACTCGATCAAAGCGTTCTTCGGGTTTGGTATCTAGAATATTGAGGCGTTTCAGCGCCTCGACTCGTTGCGCTTCATGTTCCGGTGGTTGTGGCGCTTGCATTGCACTCATCTCTTTCGTTTTGATAGAAAGATCTTAGCACTCAATCGCTGAGATGTTGAGTCAGGGGAAGCCTTTCTCTATCGTTTATGCACCGTAATCTAGGCTTCCCACTGCTTTTACTACTGCGCACTAGGCCTGCGCAATGCCTCTAGCGCACATTGTGATGACCGGGAAAAAAGTGCGCAACTGGGCCATGGCCTTGACCGACTTGCAATTCATCGGCATGACTCAATGCTTGAGTCAGGTACTGTTTGGCAAGACAGACCGCTTTGTGTAAACGGTGCCCTTGCGCCACATACGAAGCAATCGCCGATGACAAGGTACACCCGGTACCATGAGTATTGGATGTAGCGATTCGCCGTGCACGCACCAACTCGTAGTGTTCTGGCGTGATTAACAGATCGTTGCTGTTGGGATCCTGCTCTAGGTGCCCTCCCTTCAACAACACCGCTTTCGCCGCTAAGCCACGCAGCATTCCCACTAATGCGCCCATCTCTTCTTCACTGTTCGGTATCGGTACGTTAAGTAGCGCAGCCGCCTCTGGCAAATTCGGCGTGATTAAATCCGCGAGAGGAACTAACTGCTGTTTCAGGCATTCAATGGCATGGTGTTCCAGTAGCAGATCGCCACTGGTAGCGACCATCACAGGGTCAGCCACAATAAACTTAGGTCGGTATTTAGCAAGTTGCTCAGCCACGACTTGAATGATGCTGGCATCTGCCAACATTCCCACTTTGACCGCTGCGACATTCAAATCCTCGAAAACCGCGGCTAATTGACTGGCCACATGCTCAAGCGGTATCGGATGAATCGCTCGGACTCCTTGAGTGTTTTGTGACGTGATAGCCGTGATCACCGAACACGCATAACCGCCGGTGGCAGAAATGGCTTTAATATCGGCTTGAATCCCAGCGCCTCCGCCACTATCAGAGCCGGCGATAGTAAGAACAATGGGCGAGGTGTCTTGTAAATGTGGCATAAACGCTCCTACAACAAGACGCAGGAACCCTTATCACACAGAAGCCGAAATGACTCACTGATAAGGACGCAGCTAAAGTGCGAGCTGCGTTTATAGTTCCCTACGTCAGTGTTAACTGAATCAGGTTCAACGGGTCTCGCTTGGCGATCTCAGCCTTGACTAGGCTCCCCGACTATTGAAGTTGGATAGTAGCATCAAGTCATGACAATGGGCAGGGTAAAATGCCAGCTCGATTCCAAGCCGAGCGGGTATTTGGGTCCAAATTGGAGGATGCGATTGATGTGAACTATAGTGATTGGATTATCGCAAAAGGAGCAGCATGATGAGCCAGGAGGCACTACTTTCTCGTATCGACGAGCTACCTAGGATAGAAAAAGTTCTGCAAGAGTTACTCGATATGGTCAACCAACCCGAGGTAAACTTTACCCAATTGGCACAGAAAATATCGACTGACCAGGTGCTAAGTGCTCGGCTACTGCGCCTTGCCAATGCGGCCTATTTCGGTGCCCAAAAAACCATAGGGTCGGTGAACGAAGCGGTGGTACGTGTCGGAACGGCACCTGTACGTACCTTAGTCGTTGTCTCCGCGTTATCCAGTGTGTTTCCTCGCATTCGTACCCTCGATATGGATCAGTACTGGGGAGAAACCTTCGAAGTGGCCGTGTTGGCCAGTAAAATCGCTCAACAAACCGATATCGACGGCGATGATATGTTTACCACTGGCATTTTGCATAACATTGGCGAGCTGATGATCCACACTCTGGTGCCCGAACAAGCCATTCAGATCCAACAGCGCGCACAGGCTGGGGAAAACGCGCTAGATGTGCAAGAAGAGCTATTGGATATTACCGCGCCAACATTAGGCGCTAAGCTGGCCAAAACGTGGCAGTTCCCCGAAGAAATGGTCGATGCGATCGCTAACTTTGACGATCCGCGTGACGCTGAAGTTTCACCCAAACTGGCCACCACATTACATTTGGCTCGAGCGATTCATCGCGATTGGGATTTGTTAGAAAGTGAAGAGGGAAAAAGCCGCTATCTTGCCGAGCATCCTGACTCACGCTTATTAGACCTTCCTAGCCAGTTTGTTGAAACCATCGATCATTTTCGCGGCAGCGGTCGCGATCTCGCGGTTCAGCTAAATGCCAGTTGAGCAGCGCTGCGAGCCTGCACTACCTAGATTTATTTTTATCATATAGACTATAAAAGATAATAATTTGTTATAGGTGATGGAAATGCTTAACCCAGCCTGGCTTAAAACATTTGCCACATTAATTGATACCGGCCATTTCACCAAAACCGCGGACAAACTGTTTATGACTCAGCCTGGTGTCAGCCAGCATATCAAAAAGCTAGAGCAAGCGTGTGGTCACGCACTGATCGAAAGGCACAATAAAAGCTTCGAAATTACTGAAGCGGGCAAAACAGTCTACCAATATGCGCTTGAACTGGACTCGCAGCAGCGGCAGATGCTGCAGTCCCTTAGCCAAGATGACCCTTTTGCGGGCCAAGTATCTTTTTCTTGCTCGGGCGCTTTAGCACTGTTGCTCTACCCTCACCTGCTCGATTTACAATGTAAACACCCGCAACTGATTACCCAGTTAGAAGTCGCACCACAACATAAGATCTTGGCCGATATTATCAATGGTGACATCGATATCGGCATCATCACCCACCAAACCTCAGATCCACGCGTAGAGTCAGTTAAAATCGGCGACGAGCCGCTGTGTTTAATGTTACCTAAGGCGAGCAACCCTCAGTCATTAGATCTTCAGCAGCTCAAAGCGCTCGGAGTCATTCGTCATCCAGATGCTGAGCACTATCTTTCGCTGTATTTTTCACGTTGTGCCGAACCTGACTTAGCCACAATCAATATCCATCAGTTGCCGGTAACGGGCTACGTCAATCAACTGAGCCAAATCCTACTCCCTGTGGCTAAAGGTCGTGGCTTTACCGTGCTACCAAAAAGCGCACTTGAGGCCTTTAGCGACAAAGAGAATATTACGGTCTACCAACCCAAACAAACTGTGATTCAACCCTTGTATATGCTGACCAAACGCCATCGCCGCCTCCCAGCACGATTTACGACCATTCGTGACACCATTCAGCAAACGCTCCAGCAATACACCTAACAATAGTGGCATTGTGGGCGCACACTCAGATATAGCAACTTCTAAGATCAAAAAAGGAGCCACAACGGCTCCTTTTTTGCTTAGCGTAAAGTCATTTATGCTTCAAGGACATCTTCGCCAGACATTTCGGATATGAGTAGTAAGTCTGACTCGTCCAACTTCATACCCAAAACGGGCAGGCCATGCTGTGCAACCCAGCAGCACATAAATACGAAGAAAGCTAACGCGATTATACCTAGTGATACCATAATCATTCTCCTTCTGGGTTATCCAATAATGTATCGATAACTCACAGGTGAGAGATAAAGAGGGGTAAAGCAAAAGGCCGTTGAAAATACTAATTCTTATACGTTTTTCGATGCACGATAACGAATTGCTCGTTAGGCTGTGTGTGTCAATTGCGTTCAGTTGTTCGTATTCGCTCTGGGAGTTTACTTGGTTCTCTACACCTTTGAAGTTATTCGGCTACCCTTTCAATATAGTGTTACCGTATGGATGAAGCAACCACATTTAGTGTCTAATGGTCAGGGGATCACACATTTTATGCTGCAGCGCGCATAATTATGCTCACTATCACTGTTACACAGAAGCAATGGGGCACATGGCCCCATTGCTTAGTGGCTTAAGCGCCAATCACGCCACCGTCTTCTCGAGTGATGGCCATGATGGTCGAACGTGGCTTACTGTTACCGCCCGCAGGGAAATGAGAAGGAGCACCTTTCTCTCCTGGGTGCTGAACACCGACAAACATAGTTTTATAGTCAGGTGAGAAGGTTAACCCAGTAATTTCACACGCAATGGGTCCTGTGAGGAAGCGGCGCACTTCACCAGTTGCTGGGTCTCCACACAGCATTTGGTTATTGCCTTGGCCAGCAAAATCTCCTTTATTTGAGTAGTTACCATCGGTTTGAATCCACAAGCGACCCGCTTTATCGAAACCAATGCCATCAGGGCTATTGAACATATTGTCGGCATTAATGTTGTCACTACCCGCATACAGATCGCCCTGATGAACCCTTGGGTTCCCAGCAATTAAATACAAATCCCAATCAAAACGCTCTGAGGTATGGTCGCCGTTGTGCGGCAGCCAACGTACAATCTGGCCATAATGGTTTTCTTGACGTGGGTTCGGCCCACCGACTGGCTGGCCTTCTTTCACCCCGCGATGTTTATTATTGGTCAGGGTACAGAACACGTGTTGGTTGTTTGGATGTACCGCTACCCACTCAGGACGATCCATCGTGGTCGCACCCACTTGTGTTGCCGCGCGGCGAGCAAAAATCATCACTTCAGCTTGGTCATTAAAACCGTTCTCTTTGGTTAAGCCGTTTTTACCATGGCTAAGCTCAATCCATTGGCCCTGACCTTTCAGCTCTTTGTCATCCATATCAAACTTGGCGACATATAAGGTGCCCTCTTCGAGTAGGTTACGATTGGCGCGGTCATTGCCTGGTTGATACTTGTTCTTTGACACAAACTTGTACAAGTGCTCGCCACGCTCGTCATCGCCCAAATAGACGACAACATGTCCATCATCATTGATAAGCAGCGCCGCGTTCTCATGCTTGAAGCGTCCTAGCGCGGTGCGCTTAAGTGGCGTAGAGGTTGGGTCATTAGGGTCAATTTCGACCACCCAGCCGAAGCGATGCGGTTCATTCGGATGTTTCGCAACATCAAAACGCTCATCACTATCATGCCATTGGTATTTGCTCTTCGCCGCTTTAATGCCGTAGCGCTTGTGATCCGCAGACAGTTCAGCGCTGCCGCTGGTGCCAAAGTAACCATTAAAGTTTTCTTCACACGTCAGGTAAGTGCCCCAAGGCGTTTGACCATTAGCGCAGTTGTTGAAGGTGCCGAGTGGCTGGGTACCGCTTGGGTCTAGCTCAGTTTTCATTAAGCGATGACCGGTTGCTGGCCCCGTTAGGCGCATTTCAGTGTTCGCGGTAATTCGACGATTGCGCTGGCCATTTCTGTCGAGTTTCCACTCACCGCCAGACTTAACAATCTCAAATACAGTGACGCCGTGCGCTGCCTGCGCTTTGAGTACATCATCCGCCGTCATGGCTTTGCCACCATGGTCAAACAGCAAATCGTAGTTGGTGTATTCATTGTTGACGGCGATCACTGCACGCGAGTCATTGATCGGGAATAGGCTCATTCCATCGGTGTTGTCACCAAACTGACGTAACTGTGCTTGTGAGCCTTGTTTACCGCTAGGGTCAAACTCAGGGGCGTCAGCGAAAATAGGGTCACCCCAAGAGAGCAGTGGGGTCGCTTTATAGCCTTTAGGGACGACAAACGCATCAGCGGTTGAGGCAGGAACAGGATCAAAGTTGAGCAAAGATCCTTGGCCGGAAGCGGCAAACGCTTTGGTAATCGGGTTGAGCGAGAGGAAAGCACTCGCGCTAACCGCGGCGGTTCCGGCTAAGAATCGACGACGGGATAGTCGTGCATCGATCATTTGGCTAAATTGAGAATCTTGATTGTCACGATCCCACATTGCTGACTCCTTGTGTTGATATTTTTATATAAAAGCGCAGAGATCGTAGAAGTTTGGCGTGACAACGTGGTTAAGCTATTGTTTCTAAACAATGAAAGAAAAGCGTCAGTTTAAGTGATTTTTCATGACAGCTTCATGTAAACGTATCACCCTTCACTTTTATGCAATAAAACAGCGTTTACATACAGAAAAATGTGATCAGGAGTCTAGATCTTTTGCAATTTGGCGGCTACATTGAGTTTGTTCATGAGGAACTGGATCCACAAAAGGCTCATTGATGAGCAATGTTGTTTTTTAAGTGAGGGATTATCATGAAGAAAATGAGAAAAGCGCAATTGCATCGCGTTCGCATTCAATACTGGAAAGAGTCGAACAAAAACGCGAGCAAACCATCATAACGCGCAACCCACCGTACTAAGCTGGCTTAACCGCCAGCTTTTGTGTTTTTAGGGCTTGGTATTAAGCCGCCCTATCGCGAAAAGGGGTCAATTGCCCCAGCTCATGCAGAATGCTTTGTGTTGGCTTGGAATATAAATGCTTGTCTGTGTAACCCACCAATTGTACCAGACGCACTTTGCTCGAAAGCAGAAGCTGACGCAACATTCGATTCACCATTTGCACCTCGAGCGCGGAATAACCTTCCAAACGCGTAGCAGGATAGAGACAGTTGAGGTCGATATTGACGATCACATCATCACAATGCCCGAGGTAGGTTGCCAATTGCTGTTTAACCTGAAAACGATGTAGAAACGAGCACTCATCAAGGGTCAGCCAATCACAGCCTAGGTCTTCTGCGTATTCCCACACTTGATCGTTTTGCAACTGCGCATCAATACCAAGACAAAACAGGCGGCATTCACCGTAGCGGCTAAGCGCAAAGTGAAACGCGCTGCCCTGCTGCAAATCAAGTGACGGCTTAAGTTCAAACTGGCGACCAATATGCACGATGCCAAGTTCGCGCTTCGAAGCGTGGATTAGCGGTAAGGTATGGAGCAATGTTTCACAGTGATTGGTTAGCACCACGGGCATCGCTTGCGAGCCTAGACAGTGACTTAATTTCAATTGATAGTCTTCGCTCGCCTGAGTACTGAGATTAAAGTGTCCGGCGTTAAACCAGTGCTGACCTTGACTATCGGTGACCCATTGAAACATCTCTTCAAGGCTTTGATTGGCCATTTCAAACTCGACTTGCGTCATAGGTTTGAGCTTTTCGCTCACACTCAACATCGCCAAACGATGGGACGTCAGCCCTATGGTTGCCAGTTTATTGTGACGACGAAATAGCCCAAACATATCCATTACCTCTCAGGGGGCAGAGCCCTAGCTGCTTGTAAAACATGTAACACGATCCGTTGTTGATTGAGTTGAACGCGATGAGCGGGTGCCATCACTGACATCGCCCCAATCAACTTTGAGCCTTTCATCACCGGAGCGCTGATACCCGATACCCCAACATCAATTTCCGAGGTACTGACCGCGTAGCCCTGGTTTCTGATCTGCTCTAACTCTTGTTGCCATTGCTCGATTCTTTGCTGCTCGCCAAAATGACACAAAATCTTTTCGCAACGCGCGACTGGCATATAAGCCAACATCACTTTCGATGAGGCGCCTCGCAGCAGGGGTTGACTCTGACCCTGGACGTAGCTGCAACGAAGCGCCTGCATACTCTCTTTCTGACTGACACATAAAGCGCGATAACCCACAGGTACCATGTATGCGGCCATCTCTCCGGTTTGCTTTTGCAGTCGATTGAGCACCGCATCGATGGCATCGAGATCATGCTGACAGGTGTCATAACTGCGCATTAACAACAATGCGGCCGGACCTATGATCAAGGTTTTGTCATTCGGACTTTCTTCAATCAGATTCCATTCTTTGAGCACTTTCAAATGTCGATAAAGACTGCTAATTGGGGTACCCAATTGTTCGCTCAACTGCTTGGCGGTGACAGGTTCATCATTCACCGCAACTTGCATCAAAAGTTGCAGAATCTTCTCGTTAACCTGTCCACTATTTTGCTTCATAACCTTTATGCCTATTTGTATCGCCCAGGTGGAGTCCCGATCAAACTATATTCTTATAATTCGAGAATATGTAATATCTTTCCTCATCAATTTCTCACCTGATGATAAAAAGAGAGATTAAAGGTAGAAAAAAGGGAGCCCGAAAGCTCCCTATGCCTATCCTTTTAATGACTCGCCGTTGGTTTGAATCACCGTTTGATACCAGTAGAAACTTTTCTTGCGTTGACGCGTCAGTGTGCCGCTTCCATCATCATCGCGGTCTACGTAGATATAACCATAACGCTTACTCATCTCTGCGGTTGAGTTAGCGACTAAATCAATCGGTCCCCAACTGGTAAAGCCCATCAGCTCAACACCATCCAAAATAGCTTCGTGGGCTTGCACTAAGTGATCGTTCAAGTAGGCAATCCGGTAATCATCGTTAATCTCGCCTCGCTCATTGACTTCATCGCGGGCACCTAAACCATTTTCAACAATGAACAGCGGCTTTTGATAACGGTCGTAGAGGAAATTAAGCAAAATGCGCAGCCCTTTCGGGTCAATCAACCAGCCCCATTGGCTCTTTTCTAGGTAGGGGTTAGGCACACTATCGACAATATTGCCAACCTCTTTATGTTGCTCATCGGCACTGGCGCAGCCGCTGGCGTAATAACTAAACGACACGAAATCCACACTGGCGGAAGCCAAGAGTTCTACATCGCCCGGTAGCATCTGCACTTCAATATCATTATCGCGGAAGTAACGCAGCATATAGCCAGGATAGCGACCGCGCGTTTGTACATCGCCAAAAAACAGCCATTTGTTGTTCTCGTGCACCGCCGCCAACACATCGTCTGGGTTGCAGGTAAATGGGTAGTTGATTGCCCCCAGCAACATATTACCGATCTTGCCATCTGGGATAATTTGATGACACAAGTTGACCGCCTTGGCACTGGCCAATAGCTGGTGATGGATCGCTTGGTAAATGTCTTGTTCTGTTGCGGCTTCAGGTAACCCGACTCCCGTAAACGGCGCATGGAGCGACATGTTGATTTCATTGAACGTCAGCCACAGTTTGACCTTATTTTTGTATCGTTCAAACACAGTGCGCGCATAGCGCTCAAATAAGGTGATTAGCTCTCGGCTGGCCCATCCGCCATAGTTTTCGACCAGCGCGTAGGGCATCTCATAATGCGAAAGCGTCACAAACGGCTGAATATCGTGTTGGGCCAGTTCATCAAATATCTTGTCGTAGTAGGCAAGGCCTGCTTCGTTGGGCTCTAGTTCGTCACCATTGGGGAAAATGCGCGTCCAAGCGATAGACAAGCGTAAACAGTTAAAGCCCATCTCATCAAACAGCGCGATGTCCTGTGGGTAGCGATGATAGAAATCGATCGCCACATCTTTGATACCCGGCCCACGCTCTTCTCGAGATTGATGTGGACTTAAAATCCCCTTTGGCAACATATCCGAGGTCGACAACCCTTTGCCATCGCCGTCAAAATGCCCCTCGACTTGGTTGGCCGCAATAGCACCACCCCACAGAAAATTACTTGGAAACGTCATTGTTTACTCCAGATTTAGCTCACGACTTACTCTATTGTAGCGACCGAAATTGGCACAAATAAGGTCGAGTTATTCGGCAAACATTTCCTAGTTTGTCGACCGCATTGGAAATTTTTCACGTTTTCGAGACATTCGTGACAACTTATTCGCCATTGAGGGATTATGCTTACGTTAGGCGAGTTACAAAAAGGTCATGATTATGAACTACAAACATATTCTGGTTGCAATCGAGCTCAGTGACGAAACGAAAGTTCTCATCGATAAGGCTAACTACTTGGCGAAACTGACCAGTGCAGAGATCTCTTTTATCCATATTGATGGGTCTCATGGCGAAATCTACCCAGAAGTGGCCGACATTCAAGCCAATCAACAGCAGCAACCTTTTGGCGAACATACCATTGAGCAAATTCGCGCTTTTGAAACCTATAGTGAGCATCCCATCAAACACATTTTAGTCGGTACCGGTGACCTAGCCGACAAGCTAAAAAGTACGATTGAAGACAATCAAGTCGATCTGCTGTTGTGTGGCCATCATCATGATTTCTGGAGCAAAATTGTCTCCTACTCCAAACACTTAGTGGATAAGTCCCCGGTCGATATCCTCGTCGTACCTATCTAAACGCCTTAATGCTTGCCGCAGTCTGCTATTGAGGCTGCGGCCAACCATCCACCGTAAATCGTTTCACTGCGGTTTATGGACTATTTGTTCCATAGTAATTGGAACTCTCGGCTATTTCTCTCCTCCTCAATGTCGAATAAGTTAGTGCCATTGAACTGAACAAACACGATATTTCCTGGTTAGAAGAGACTTTACCTAGTCAACCACCACTGCTTATTGTTGGCATTTAGGGCAAAGCTTCTTCACTCACCAGCTTAACTTTGACAGTGAGGAAACACATGACCCATCCAATTATTCAAGACTTAAGCCGTCGTTATACCGCAAAAAAATACGACCCAACACAGCGAGTGTCGAGCGAAGATTTACAAGTGATTACGCAAGCGCTGCACTTATCGGCCTCATCGATTAACTCACAACCTTGGAAGTTTATCGTGCTTGAAAGTGACGAAGCGAAACAACGCTTTCACGACACATTTGCCAATAAATTTCAGTTTAATCAGCCTCATGCGAAAGAGGCGTCACATACTATTCTGTTCGCCTACAATCCTCACTACCGCAAGGATGACTACAAAAAAGTGGTGGATGCAGAAGTGACCTCGGGTCACCTACCCGCAGAACGCTATAACGAAATGCTCGACGGAGCGTTTGGGTTTGCTGAACTCAATACCGATCAGACTGGCTACAATGGCACGTGGACCAAAGCCCAAACCTATATTGCTCTGGGGAATGTTTTGCACACTCTAGCGCGGTTAGGAATTGACTCGACGCCGATGGAAGGGGTTGATGCAGAGCTGATTGGCGAGCAGTTTCAACAAGAACTCAATGGCTACGTATGTGATTTTGCGCTCGCGATCGGTTATCACAAAGCGGGTGAAGACTACAACCACAGCCTGCCTAAGGCGCGACTGCATTTTGATGATGTCATCACTACGCTCTAAGAAAACAAGGCTTCCCCAAGGAAGCCTTTTTACAATGTAAATCTATAGCTGAGCAATAACGTACTAACGAAACCAGCACAGTTCACCTGCCGCACTCACAACGAAACATGGCCATATGCGGCGACAACCTGATTACGTCCCCGGTTTTTCGCTTGATAGAGTGCCTGGTCGGCATGATGAAATAGTGACTGACCATCAGTCAAGTCTGCGGCTTTTTGAGCGCAGCCAATAGAGATGGAGCAGCGAATTGTGGTTCCGTCGATGCAGATTGGCTGACCATATACAGCTTGACACAAAGCTTGAGCGATATGTTCGGCTTGAGCTAACGGAATATCTGGTAGCAAACAAGCGAACTCTTCTCCACCAATGCGATAGATATAATCCATGTTGAGCGCTTGACCAGAAAATATACTCGCCAAGTGTTTTAGTACTAAGTCGCCAAATTGGTGGCCGTGTTGGTCATTAATCGACTTAAAGTAGTCAATATCAACCACCAATAAGCTCAGTGCCGTGTGTTGTTGCGTTTTGACTAACTGATGCAAGTCTTGATCAAACTGGCGACGATTATTCAGCCCAGTTAAAGGATCCGTCACGGCTTGCGATTCCAGGGCCGCTTCACGGCGCTTTCTTTCTGTAATGTCCCACATGACTCCCGCGATCACTCCACGAGAACCTTCTATGTCGTAACCTTGGTTGGTTCGAATATCGACCCAACAGTACTCGCCACTGTCGTTACACACTTCAATATCTAAGCACAATCTGTCCAGTTTTCCGCTCAGGTAACCTCTCAAATGGCGGAAAAATACCTTTCTATGCTGTGGGTGAATCCGTCTCAGCCACTGAAGGCTGGTATAAGTACTGAGATAGCGAACGCTGTTACTCCGCCCCAAAATCTCTGGCGTACACCAACAAAAACCACGTCGAACGTCGACTTCCCAGGTACTAAAGTAGCTGCTCTGCTTGATGATCTCGAGCTGGCGTTGTTTCGCCCACAAGTTGTCTTTCACTATCGCACTAGAGATAAGATAGCTCGCGGTGCGTAGCAGGGTAATTTCACTGGCACTCCATTCTTGCTCACGCTCACAATCATCCAGCCCAAGCGTTCCCCACCATTGGTTGTCGACAACAATTGGAATCGTCAGCATCGAGCGGATACTCTGCTTTGCCAGATAGTCTTTAAGCCAAGACTCTTGCAATCGGTCAGTCAGTACCGCTTGATACTCACCTCGTTGCCGACTGAACACGAGTTCAGCGTATTCTGGATTAGCGAGAGAGGAACGAAAGTGATTAAAGTGCGGTAAACCGATTTGGACATACTGCTTACCTTTCGCCCACTCAAAAACGTAATCTTGCAATATTTCATCTTCCGATAGCGCCAATACTTGAAAGATCCATACTCGACTGACCCCCGTCACACCACCCAACTCTTGCAACAAGCTTTGAACACAGTGTAGTGAACCGCCCCCCGTCACGAGTTCTTGCGCACCGCGAAGGAGCGCCGTAAGCAAATCGCTCTCTAGTGCGGTTTCTCCTTGCGAATCCAGTTGATTAACATTGCCTAGTGTCATGGTCATCAAATCGTGCCCGAACGAATAAAAGTGAGTTGACGGTTAAATCTACTATGCACGATTACGTGGTTTGTTCAACGTTAGTGAGAGTCTTTGAGATCTTGGTTAACCTCAATAGAGACGCACTCTTTGACGGCGTTAACAATAAAGCATACGGATTGGCTTGATAACTCCTAATCATGACCTACATCAATTGATTAAGCAGCAAGTGTTGGTCATGCTAACTATATTAGTAAAATGTATTTTAATAATAAGGATCGCACATGACTTCAGCCAGCGCTCAAAGCCCAAAGCAAACGAAGTTATCCAGCTTTTTCGCTAATGTCGGGACCAAACTCAAGATTAATGTTCTGCTAACTCTTACCGCTTTCATCGTATTAGGGTATCAAGGCATTGCCGGGATGCAGACATCGGCCAACTACATTGAAGAGCTGTATAGCCAAGGGATGCAACACACGATACGCACCAGTAAAGTGATTGATGAACTCGGAAATGCAAGAAGCGCTTTGTTGCTGGCCTTTCAACATGACCCTTCATCCAATACCGCAGCGATGCACGATCACCCCGTTGAGTTCCATATTACCCAGATAGAGAACTCACTTGAGACACTACACCACATCATTGACAAAGAACTACTCCTATCAGACCTGGCCAGCGATGAAAAACAGGCTGTTAATGGCCTAGCCAGGGTTTTAGATGAGATCACAGACTTAGGCTTTGTACCCGCCATCGCCAAACTCAAAAGCGGTGAGTACCACACCGCAAACATTATCTTGTTACAACAGATTAACCCAAAATTTCAGCAGGCCTACCAGTATGCTGAGCAGTTCTTTGCCATGCAGGTGGAAGAAGGACGCGAAAGCTTTGAGCAGGCAGAAGCGAACAGCGAGCGTTTTATTTGGGTTGTGAGTACCATCACCTTCGTCTCCTTACTGATTATTGTTTCGATGTCGTTGTTTGTGATTAGACGAGTCAATCACGCGGTCACTGAGCTTGAAGACCGATCAGATAAAATCGCCGCAGGCGATCTGACGCAGCGTTTAGATGCATCTGGAGACGACGAGTTTTCGCACATTGCCGAGTCAGTCAATCGAATCGTCACCAGCTTCCAACACGTTGTGCAAACCAATCGTGATTCTATTGGTCAGCTAGCTCGCACGGCAGAAGAAAACTCAGCGGTCGCAATGCAAACCAAACAAAACATCATGACTCAACAATCGCAAACCGAGCAGGTGGCCACCGCGATTAACCAATTTACCGCTACTGTGCATGAAGTGGCGAAAAGCGCGTCTTCTGCCGCCGACGCGTCTGAGCAAGCCGATATCGCAGCAGCCAGTGGCCAACAAGTGGTTATGGACAGCGTCACCATGATTGAGCGCTTGTCGCAAGAGATGCAAGAATCGGTAGAGTCCATGCACCAACTGGCTAAGCACTCTGAAGAAATCGGCAGTGTCGTCGATGTCATCCAGGGTATTTCAGAGCAAACCAATTTGTTAGCCCTCAATGCGGCGATTGAAGCGGCGCGTGCAGGAGAGCAGGGGCGAGGTTTTGCAGTGGTCGCCGATGAAGTGCGTACGCTCGCCAGCCGAACTCAAGCATCAACCGAGGAAATTCTACAAACCATACAGCGCTTGCAGCAAGGCAGCCGCGACTCAACACAACGGCTCGAAGCCGGGGCCAACAATGCCCTCTCTACCGTAGACAAAGCGCGCGAGGCGGGTGATGCACTGACTCAAATCAAAGCCAGCGTCGATCAAATCACTGCGATGAACGCCCAAATCGCCACCGCAGCAGAAGAACAGACTCTAGTCACCGAAGAGATCAACGCCAACATCAGTAGTATTAGTGAGATTTCTAACCAGAACGCATCCGGTGCAGAACAAAGTAGCGCCGCTACACAAGAGTTAGCCGAACTCGCCGAAGTATTACGCAACGAAATTGAACACTATCGTGTCTGATGCCCTTTTAGACCCGCCGAATCAAAGGCGGGTCTATTGCTGTGCATTGCCAACAAAAATAAGTGCAATCCCACCCAGCACGAAGGCAGATGAAATTATCGCCATCAAAGACACCCACTCACCCAATCCTATCCCGCCAGCAATGAATGCAATCACTGGAACCGCAAGTTGTGCGACAGAGGCCTGTAATACGGTAATTTTTTTAACAACTTGATACCACACTATATAGCCAAAACCTGAAGCTAGAATGCCAGATAACATCCCCCAACCAATGCCAGGCCATGTTATTTCCTCGAACGAGAGCAAAAATGGGCTAGCAATAACGGCAAGCACGGAGGCGAGAATAAATCCATGTGTGATGGCTACAGAAGCGCTGGTTGATTGACGTCCAATTAATGTAAACGCGGCCCAACAGCCACCCGCCACCGCCATTAATAACGCAGCAGAAAGACTCGGCATTTGCGCAGAAGGCATCATTAATAGAGCGAATCCACTCAGCGCCAGCGTCACCCCCAGTATCTCTAACCCAGATAGGCTTTGGCCTGAGCGAACATGAAAGGCGACCAGACTAAGCTGCACCATACCAAACAGGATCAAAGCACCGCTGCCAGTCGTTAATGCGGTATAGGCAAATGAAAAACAAACCGCGTAACCGAATAGCGCAGCGCCAGACCACCAGCTTAACCTATCGCGAAATAGCGACGCTTTAAGCTTCCCTTCAACCAATAAACGGCTCGACAAAGTCACCGCTCCTGACACTAAACGAACTAAGGTAAACGAGCCAGGATCGATCGACCCATCGGCCAACGCATAACGGCAAAAAAACGAGTTAGCCGCAAAAGCGAACAAAGCGACGACTAATTGAAATGAGCGGCTCATCACCTTCCCTATTGAACAGTGAATCTTTGAGACAAAAGCGCCCACTATTAGTGGGCGCTCACTAATTATGCTGAAGCATTCCAGACATAAGGTTGAAACATCTTATCCAGCGGCGTTTTTGCTACTCGATTAACATAGTTGCTGATCACCTTTTGCGCTAAACCAAGAATCACTTCCAATATTTGCTGCTGACCATATCCTGCGGCAAAAAACGCCGCTACATCTTGCTCAGAAACGTCACCTCGCTTGCGCACCATACTCAAAGTAAAATCCTGCAATGCCTGCAGTTTTGGTGTCGGCATCGGCGAACGATTCCGTAACGCTTCTGTTAATTGTGGGTCCACTTTCATCGAGTTGGCAATAGCGGTGTGCGCGGGTACACAATAGTGACACTCATGCTCAACGTTGATAGTTTGCCAAACAACCGTCAGCTCTTCGGCATCCAATGATGAGTTTGCAAACTGCTGATGAAGTTGGTTATAGCCAATCAAGGTTTGTGGCGACGCCGCAAGTCGAGCCAGTAAACCTGGAATCGCGCCCATCTGTTTCTCAGCGCCCGCTAAGATATCTCGGCTCTCTTGAGGGGCGTTTTGTGCTGTGTATGCAATAAAGTCAGTCATAATCATTCCTGTTGCTCTGTCTTGTTTATCATCGAGGGTCGTCCTCTGTTGCAAACCACTATAGATTCATTTGAACGGTCGTTCAACAACAATATTGAACGATCGTTCAAATTAGTTGTTAATTTATTGTTTTTATTAATAAATAAAATTATTGATTCGCTTTTAAGCCAAGGCGGCCCTTTACCGGTCATCGATCTATACTTATAATTTGAACCATCGTTCAAAATTGAAGGTGTTATCGTGGCAAAGGCGGCTAAATTTGATCGTCACCAAGTGATAGAAAAGGCGACCAATCTTTATTGGAAGAAAGGGTTTCATGGCACATCTATGCGCAATTTGCAGGATGAGATAGACATGCGACCGGGCAGTATCTACGCCGCTTTTGGCAGCAAAGAAGCGTTGTTCAAACACGCGCTGGATAACTACACCGACAATGGCAAAACGCTATTGCAACAGTGTTTGAACCGTCACGATTCGGCAATTGAAGCGCTTAAACACTTTACACGCTTGATAGTCATTGAGTCTCGCACCCAAGCACCTAACGGTATGTGCATGTTAGCCAAAACGATCGCCGAACTCACTGAAGAGCAGCACGAACTACTCAACTACGCCAAACAGTGCTACCAAAGCATGGAACAGGCGTTTGCTAGCGTGCTTGAAATCGCTCAGCAACAAGGTGAAATCGAGGCAGACAAGGATGTGCATCAACTGGCGCGCCACCTGCAAATTCAAATTTCAGGGCTACGTACTTACGCCAAAGGCAGCAGCGGTGACCTGCCACTAGAACAAATGATCGATGAAGTGTTTACTCACTATCCGTTTTAATTCAGACCCAATACCATCAAGGGGCTAATTAGCCCCTTTGGATTCCTCAGACCTACCTCTGCCTTAAGCCCGTTTTAGTTAATGATCCGTACCGTAGATTAATGCCTGTTTAAGGGTTAGAAAACACCATTGGAGTTAGCGATATCGCCACCGCTAATTAGAGAGTAAACTCTCATCGAGAAATCAAGCGCTTGAATCGAATCCCAATGTTCTACGATCCTGCCCTCTTCGATACGCCATGTGTCTATGATATTCATCCCTTTTTGATCGTTGCCTCTGTGTTCTTTTTCTAACGTGGCATGAGAATGGAAAATCACATAATCACCATCTACGTAAATATGTTTCACGTCATAAGTATAATCGGGATACTCTGCGACAAATTCTTCTAAAAACCCCACTAAGCCAGCGACTTTGTCAGGTAGGTTTCGATTATGCTGTATGTAAGAGCTATCGTTGTAGCGTTGCATGATGTAGTCGAAATTGTGATTGTTCATCAAATGCTGAACAAAGTCAGTAACGAGTTCGGCGTTAGCTAACTCTTGCTCTGTCCAGTTTGATTTTTTGAGGGTGGGCAGATCAATCAATAATGGGTCGTTAGATTGCGCGTATACCATCGGGCTGATGGATAGGACAACAAGCAACATGAGTGATTTAAGCATAGAAATCTCCACGGGTTATAAGCACATTGGTATATATTGATAACCATGGTAATTAATAGTAACCTACAATACAAGAAGGCACCAAAAGCTTCCCTAGGCACATTTTGGTAACCGCTATGGAAATAATTCATTGAAAAGGTGTAGAAAAGTGGTAGAAAAATCGAAATCAGAAAAACGAATTTTTCGTAACAATATGGATTGCCCCGTACGCAATGTTGTCGCACAGATAGGTGACAAATGGTCGCTGCTTATTCTCTTTGCTTTAGTCGATGGACCAGAGCGATTTAACGCCTTGAAGTCAAGAATAGAAGGGATTTCGCAACGTATGTTAACTCAAACTCTACGTGATCTAGAACGAGAAGGTTATGTTGATAGGACTGTGTATCCTGAAGTGCCAGTACGAGTTGACTATGCGCTCACTGCGTTAGGGGGAGAGCTGGTTAAGCCATTGTACGAGTTAGTTCGTTGGGCAGATGACCACCAAGACGAGATTCAACAAGCTCGAAAAGCCTATGATGAAAAAAGCTAGTTCGGCTCTCTGCGAGTGAATCTATCGTTTTAGGTCAGCGTGAATACATTGTTGTAGCGCCTAACGATGAGACGCCATTGCTTTTGGTGTGATAAACGGTCTCTCGTCAAATCAAATGAATCATCATTAACAGCCCTGACATGTCACTACCCTATATATCAGGCACTTAGCACAAATTGCTTATACTAAAGTACATCTATCCTAGCCTAAGGAAACTGGTCTATTATTATCAAACAATTACAATAATAACCGTCATTGGCTTGTACTGTTTCAGAGGTTCGGAGAAAAATGGATGAAAGACAATGGCCCTATCACTCAGAAAGAAGTGGGTTTTGATAATCGAAATGACTTGGTTTCGGTCACTGATACTCAAGGAAAAATAAAATTTGTTAACGATGATTTTGTCTCCATCAGCGGCTTCTCGCGAGAAGAGCTGATAGGGAAAGATCATAATCTTGTCAGGCATCCAGACATGCCGCCCGCGGCTTTTAAAAGTCTGTGGAACACAGTCAAAACGGGGAAGGTTTGGCGGGGTATTATAAAAAATCGTTGTAAGAATGGGGACCATTACTGGGTAGATGCTTTTGTTTCCCCAATTATGAAAAACGGAAAGTTAGTAGCCATACAGTCGGTTCGCTCGGAGCCTACCAAACAGCAAGTTGCAGAAGCCGAAGCGTTATACAAAAAAATGCGCAGCGATACCACTCTTGAGCTACCTGGGCCAACATTGATAGAGCGAATTACATTCAATCAGTTTTTCTCCTTCACTCATCTATTTTTGCTGGGATTGAGTGCTTTTATAGCTGGTAAATCTCTTTTATCGGACGACCTTATCCATGTTGGGCTTGCCTTAGCTGTCAGTGTAATGACGGGCCTAAATTGGTTCATCTTACGACATCGGGTCTTAAAGCCGGTTAAGCAAACCGAAGAGCTGATTAAAAAGATGTCTGAAGGCGATCTTTCTTCGCAAATTAACCTCACAGGCCTAGATGAGATAGGTTATCTCATTCAAGCAGTCAAAATGCTTCAAGCGCGCTACAAAGCGATTCTCGGCCAAGTCGTAGGGGCGTCACAGCAAGTCGTCGAAGACTCAGACAAAGTCTCATCGGATAGCTACAACATGCAGCAGATGATGATCTCTCAATCCTCTCATACTTCTCAAATAGCTAGCGCAATGACGCAAATGGCGGCAACCGTACAACAAGTCACTGAGAACACAGTTCAAACTTCGCACACTGCACTAGAAACTCAGAAGAATGTTCAAGCTGGAGACCAGCTTATCGAACAGGGTTTAGAGAAGCTTTCTAATTTCTTGGTCGAACTCGACACGACCATTGCGCAAATCACACAAGTCTCAGAACAGAGCAAAGACATAGGACAAGTGACCAAGACAATCAGCGAAATTGCAGAGCAAACTAATTTGCTGGCACTGAACGCTGCTATTGAGGCCGCGCGTGCTGGTGAACAAGGCCGTGGTTTCGCCGTCGTCGCCGATGAGGTTAGAAGTTTGGCGCAGCGGACCCAAACAGCGACTGAAAACATTAATTCTATGCTGGAGAGCTTACAGCAAGGTGTTCAAAGTTCGTCAACGAGAATTTCCGAAAACAACCTTCTCGCTCAGGACGCATATGAAGGTGTTTCTAATGCGAGAAAAACCTTCTCAGAAATTATTGCTCAAGTCAGTCATGTCAACGATATGAGCACTCAAATAGCGGCTGCATCTGAAGAGCAATCGACAGTAGTACAAGATATGAATAAATCGGTCGAGATAATCAACGAAAAAAGTGGTTCCACCGAAGAAAGTGCGCTTCACCTCCAGAGTAAAGCCAAAACGTTGAGTCAACAGGCGTTAGACTTAAGAGAACTGTTAGCTGACTTTAGGCTCAGTAGCGTAAAAAGGATTGATTTTACGAATATTAAGAATGCCCACTTGGCTTGGAAAACTAAAGTCAGATCCTACTTAAATGGCGATCATCAAGCGCTAGATAAAAACGTGGCTTGTGACCATCACTTGTGTGCATTGGGGAAATGGTACTATGGAGAAGGGAAAAACCTTTATGGTACTGAATCCACGTTTGTTGCATTAGAACAACCCCATGCGAAGTTACATAGTGTTATAAAGCATGTTCTCGAATTGATAGACCAAGGGCAGCATGAAGAGGCCAATAAAGCATTTGAACAAATAGAACCAATATCGAAAGATGTTGTGCGAAAAATCTCCGATCTGGAGCGAACCATTAATCAGAAAGTGGTGCAATAAAGCTGGATCGAAAAATGAGTCAAAGACGATGACTTGTTCTTACGTATCAGATGTTCCATTCTAACCTATAACACCCGCGGCAAGCGCCGCGGGTGTTATACGAGTAAAGACAGGAGCCCGTTAAATCTCTTGCTCTAAATCTTCTTCTTCAAACATCGACGAGAACTTAATCTCAAACTGATTAAACTTAAAAAAGCTCGCGCCATGAGCGCGCTTGGTGATGACTTTTTCATCACCGAACTGCACCGTTACATGCGTGAAAACCTTGCCTTTGACTTCAACGATCGCCTCTTCGAGAGCAATTTCCAGTTCATGCTCATGGTTATCACGCGCAGCTTTAACTTTTTCGAGGTGTGCATTTGCGGCTTGTTTGTCTTGTTCAAGCTTTTGCTCTTGTTCCGGCGTTCTCTCAGACTTAGGCGTTTTTTTGAACTCCAGCTCTTTTCGCACCATCGCCATGGTTCCTTCCTGAGCCTGCGTATATTGCTCTTTAAGCTTAGCCTGCTTGTCCTTGAACATTTGATAGCGGGCAAAAGCATGCACGTAGGTGGCCGTATCCCCTTCGACACCTAAGTTAACACAAGTGATTTTTCCGCCGACTTTCGCGTGGCCGCCACTCAGGGTACCTTGTTTTTCAGATGCGTCACAAACGACTAAGTCGTGGCCACATCGCAACTCGTTACTCATACAATGAACACTGAGATTGATATCATTTGCGGCCTGTAATTCAGAAAATTGGGCGTAGTTTGCGGTAATTGAGCCACCAGATTTCACGATACAGCTCTTCTTTTCGTTCTCAGATACGTTGTGGCCAATAATCCCTTTTGCCACTTCAATATCACCTTGAACTTGAACATCCGCCGATTCAATGAACCCGCCGACCGTCAAAGAGCCCGTCGCTCTAACCATCATATCGGACTCAATATCACCCAGAACGACCACATTACCTTTAAACTTGACATGCCCCGTGGCGACCCCAATCGTTGGCAGACATAAAGCGTCTTCAACTTCGACACTGCGCTCTTTTAAAATAGGCATACCGGAGACTTCTGCAATCAGAAGGTTAGGGTTATCAGGAGAAATCTTGGTGCCTTTACCCACTTTTAACTCTGCATCGCTACCAGGTTTGGGCGCAATGGGTTTCCCTTGCACCGTCAATCCTGGCGTGCCTTGAGTGGCAGGAACGCGCTTCATTACCGGCTGGTTAGCCCCAACGTTAATGGTTTCGCCCAAATTGAGCATATCGACTTTGCCCCCGGGCGAGGACTCTTTCGGAGCAAGAATTTGTTTAGTCGGATCTTCAACCAGTGGCACAAATTTAGCGTCAACGCCTTGGATGGGCTCTTTCCCTTTCGCGACAGGTTGGCTGAAGGTTTCGCCTGGCTTAAGCTGATGACTCATGACTAACACTTTTTTTAGTGCCAGCTTATTGATGCCTTTTGTCACGTGCGCATCGGCAAGCGCTTGTACAATCTGCGGTCCTCTTAAAGGTTTACCTCGATAAGGCCCAGTGACGGTGATACTCGCTAACATGTCTTGCTCTGAGAGTTCCACTTTAATCGCGGCATCTCTCACTTCGGCGATAGCAACCCCAACGTACGCTTCGCTTTTCATCTCTTTGGCATAGTTGATAAACTTGGTGACCTCCTCTTCCATTAAGTAGAGGTCACTTGCGTCCAGCGCCGCGAGCGCTTCGTTAAGCCCGCGCGTATCGAAATTTGAATCAACGGTGATGTCTGGCGAGAGCTTAGCTAGCACCTGAGTGTTATCGTCAGAAAACGCGACAAATTTATCCCACATGTCATTCTGTCCTTAATACTTCCTAACTTCAGTGTATAGAAAATATTCTTGGGACTGTATCAAAACTGTGACATTTTAAGGCGTACATCACTAGATGTTTTTTACACTGTAAATGACGCTAGCTCGAACTAGGAAAATGGTGCGAAGCCGATAACGAATAAACAGCGGTGACACAGCGTCCCTGTTTTGAATATTCCAATGAATCACACAATTCTGTAGCAAGAACGATGCCGCGCCCGTGAGTTAAGACCTTATCCGTACGCGCCTCTTTAGCCTTATAATCAAATCCTTCACCATTATGCTCGAGTTCCATTACCAAGCGGGCTTGAATCGGATCATACTGAATAAATAGGTTGACCCACGCACTGTCATCAAGCTGCTTGAGCTTTTCCTCTCGCAACTGATAAAAGAGAAAGAAACCATCCGGCTCTTCTTTAATCGACGAGTCGAGTTTGAGTAAGCCATGGTCAATCGCGTTAGCAAACAGCTCAGACAACACTGAGCAGACCAAGTCGAGATGTACCCCGCCATTCAGTATTCCGGTAAGAAACTTGCGAACTTCCGTCATCACGGTTACACCGCGCAAAGTCGAACCGCTGAGGTGTAACTTAGATTCGATTGGGATATGGTTTAGAATAAAAGCATTCGGTGGTGGATCTTGTAGATTGGCATTTGAAATCGGAAATGTCATCGCCAGAATCGACAAGTCATCACCGACCGATTTGTGCGCAAACTGGCGCACAGAGTCATACAAGGTTGGAATAATCGCTCGATTTCGCTTAAATACAGACTCAAGGCGTTGCTGACCGTATTGTTCCCCGTGCTCATTAGTGGCTTCAATAACGCCATCGGTATAACAAATAATCTGCTGCTCGGGCTCAAGGCGAAAGTTGACAATATCTGCTTCGAATTCATGCGGCTTGAGTACTCCAAGCGGCATATGGGTCGAAACCAAACGGCGCACTATCTCTCCTTTCCGGTCAATCAAATAGCCATCGGGCAATCCCCCACCCCACCAAGACACTTCAAAACCATTAGCTCTAACCTCAAAAATACTTGCCGCTAACATCATGCCCATCGGCAAAAATCGGACTAAAACATCGTTGATTTCCCGCGCGATCTCTCCCAAAGATAACCCTTTCGCCGCCATAGAGAAGAACGCGCGAGTCGCAGGAATCGCAGAAATCGCCGCGGGTAAACCGTGACCAGTGGCATCCGCAATCATCACATAAACCCCACCATGAGGGCGGTTTGCCACCACAATTAAATCACCATTAAACACGGTTGAAGGAGTAGACAAGTAATTAATGCCGTAAATATTCTGGACTTGGCTACTCATCTCGAGCATCAAATTAGAGAAGATAGATTCCGCTATCGCGTACTCATAACGCACCTGCTCGTGGAACTGACTGAGTTCATCTCGTTGCTCCATTACCTGATTGTGCATACGAACAATCCGGTAGTGCGCTTGCACTTTAGAGGTAATGACGCTGCGCTCTATCGGTTTGAGAATAAAGTCATCACCATAATTTAAACAGCGCTCAAACGAAGCATGATCGTCAAGCACTGTGAGGAAGATAATAGGTATGTGATGATCAGGAAAAGCGTGCCGAATCTCTTGCGCCGTGGTGAACCCGTCTTTAATCGGCATCATCACATCAAGTAAAATAACGTCCGGCAACAGATCCATTTTAGCCATTGCCTCGACCACCCCTTGACCATTCTCAAACGTGGTCACCTTTTCAGCCAAATGGCTGAGCATAAAACGACATAGCTCTCTGTTCGTTGCATGGTCGTCTACGATCATTACATGCATACGCTCTCCTTAGCCACCTACTCGATATCGAACTTTTTGTCGAATCGAGAGATAGTCAGTATTTTTCTCACTTGTGGTAAGGTATTGGTAATGCGAATCGTCCCATCTTGCTGGCCCAGGTAGTTATGCATATTCAGTAGCATTCCTAACCCGGCACTATCGATATAGTCCACCTTGCGTAAATCAATAGTAAAACGAAACTCCTGTCGGTCACTGTAGGTGCGCCGGAACTCTTGCACCAAGTTGAAACCAAAGGCTCCTTCGATCAATATCGTTATATGTTTTGCCGCAGAATCAATTTGTGCTTCTACTGTCATTGTTTATTCCTCACCATCTGTCGTTGTTTATCGCCTCGCGATTTTATTGGTTAAAACAGCTCAACCTCCCCCTCATCAATGCTGTGTTGGGAAGCTGCTGGCGCATCTCGACCAGAGATCTGCTGTTTGAGCCCAACCACGTGTTCAGCAAACTCATCCACGGTCAAACTGCCGCTATTTAAGCGCTGACAGAGTTCAGAGAGAGTCTGCAAGTAGCCGACCGTTTGCTTAGCATAATCGCCTTGCTGAGTAATGATGTCGGCAAACTGCAGAGCACGGATACCATTGTCGACTTGCACACGTAGCTGTTCTCCGCTCGAACTGATTTTATGCACCTCGTGTTCGACTGAATCGTTGATCTGTTGTACTCCTCGCAGCATTTCGTCAACCTTATCTTTAGATTCAATCGCTTCTGTCATATCAATCGAAGCCATCTCACCTACGGTTTTATTGGCCTCTTGAACCGTTTTTTGTGCAACATTGATTTCCGCCTCAATCAGTCCATTTAACTCTTCTGCTTTCACAGAAAGATTACGCACCTCTTGGGCCACAACAGCAAAACCTCGTCCAGCGTCGCCTGCACGAGCCGCTTCAATTGCCGCATTCAAAGCCAGCAAGTTGGTTTGCTCTGATAAGCCTCGAACCTGGTCAAGCAGCTTAAATACCGCATCCAATTTGTCCGACATATCGTGAATGCTGTGCACCGCCGAAATGCTCTTCTCCGAAACATTCACCAAGGTATCGACAAACTGACGAATAATCGCTTCGGTTTTAGGTAGCACGCTGCTGATATCACTGTCACTGTTTCGATTGCCGAGCAAGTTTTCGACCAACTGAGAGGTAATCTGATTCTGCTCTTCAGCTAACTGCTGCAGACCAAAGTAGCTCTCGTTGAGCGTTTCTACCGACTCATCCACGATACTGCGCTGATGATCAAGCGGCTCAGTGAGCTGGTGAGAAATCAAATCAAGGGCAGGACTGATATCAAAGCGTGGTTGGTCTGAGTATTTATCTCGGCCTTCAGGGGTAGACTCGACTGAATTGGGCTGCTGCTTGGGCACAACAAACCAGGGAATCGCGGCCACTATGACCATAATCACGACATGAGCCATCGAAGAGGACATACTCAATGCCACTAGAAGCAAAATCACCTGTAAACTGATCGCCGCTAGGTAGCGTGTTTTTATGTTTAGCTTGTCTGTTTGCATGCTTGCTTCCTTGCTGTTGTCGTTATGACTAACTGTCAGGCGACAGGTAATGAATGACTTGATGTGCAACCTGGCTGATGTCAACCACCGACATTGCCGCCCCAAGTTCAACCGCCACTCTTGGCATCCCCCAAACCACAGATGATTCTTTGTCTTGCGCTATGGTTTTCGCACCTCGCTGCTTCATGCGCAGTAAGCCACGCGCTCCATCCTGGCCCATTCCGGTCAAAATGACGCCAATGGCTTTATCTGCCACGGTTTCTGCTACTGTGTCGAACATGACATCTACAGAAGGTTTATGCCGATTTACCGCAGGTCTGTCGTCTAACTGACAATAGAGGTGTGGCCCGCGACGCAGCACGGTTAAATGCTTGTCTCCGGGAGCGAGGTACGCACAGCCCTGTGTCAAAGGCGCCTGATTCGCGGTCAACTCTTTCACTTCAATGTCGCTGTACTGATTAAGACGATCAGCAAACGAGGCGGAAAACTTGGCACTGATATGTTGGGTAATCACTATCGGTGGCAGGCCCGCAGGCAAAGCAGAAAGTACATTCCTCACCGCTTCCGTGCCGCCTGTCGAAGCTCCAATGGCAATGAGTTCGACACAGTGATGCTGCTTGGGTACCGTTAGCTTTTGCGGCTTCGCAGGCTGAGTCGAAGCTACATTGGCACCTGCTGCCATCTTTATTTTGTCATTCACTAGGGATTTGTAATTGAGCATTTCCGCCGTGTTATCGACCGACGGCTTGGGAAAATAGTCGACGGCACCAAGCTCAAGCGCAGCCAATGTCGCGTCTGCCCCGTGCTGTGTCAAAGTGGAGATCATCACAACGGGCATCGGCCGCAAACGCATTAAGTTTTTTAGAAACTGCACGCCATTCATTTTCGGCATTTCAATATCTAGCGTCAGTACATCTGGGTTGTATTGCTTGATCAGTTCTCGCGCTTCAAAAGGGTCCTCAGCCGTCGCGACCACTTCAAGCTCAGGATCGGCGTCAATTAGCTGTGACAAAAGCGCACGAAACACAGGCGAGTCATCAACGATCAGTACTTTTATCTTTTTCATTAAAATAACTCCACATCATTGCTAGGTGTTGAGTGGCTTTCTCTATCCAACTGACTGGCGTATTTTTCTTCTTGGTGCTGAAGGTGGTGAATTTCCGTGAACGGAATACGCTTGAGCCATGCTTTTCCTGTACATGGGTCGAACATGATTTTCCTTGGTTCCAGCCCGCCCAAATCTTGAGAGACCACCAGCATATGCTCTTGTTCAACATAGTTAAGAATAAACGCCACGTTTTTATCGCCTATCATTGAGGTGCGCCCTAACATTTGCGCACCGCCAAAAAGCTTGAGCCTTAGCGAGGAGCGTCTAGCGCCACGCTTTAGCATTGTGTTGAGCAATATCTCCATCGCATAACTGCCGTAACGGGAAGCAGTCGAAACAACTTCATCAGGTCGCCACGATTTCAGCTGCGTTTTACTATCGAACGGCAACAAGAAGTGGTTCATCCCGCCGATACGTAAATCACAGTCCCACATACAAGCCGCAACGCAAGACCCAAGCCCAGTCGCAATCAACTCGTCCTCAGCATCGGTACAGTAAACACCGCCAGGTAGCACTTTAACGATGTGCTTATCCTTAAGCGGATGGTAGAACCGATCAAAGTGGCTGTTTTGATCTTGAAGTGTTACTGTTTTTGAACCGAACAAAACCCTCTCCTATTTCTTGACGTAAATGGTATGGCCAAGGTGATGGAACAGCTCCATCCCTGAAGGAACGCTCTCAGAGTGGCCGAGAAACAACACCCCATTGGGCTTAAGATGCTGATAGAAACGTTCGATCAATTGCTGCTGCGTTTTTTTATCAAAATAAATCATCACATTTCGACACGAGATCAGGTCAAAGGGCTGGCTAAAGTCCCAACTCTGCAACAGATTAATTTGGCGAAATTCAATCAACTGTTGTAAGCCCGCTTTACATTTAATCTTACCTTGTTGCTCTCCTGTCCCTTTGACAAAACAGGGTTTTAAATACTTGACGGGAATGGTCTCCACCGCAGATTGTTCATAAATACCCGTTTTGGCATGGCTGAGAACTTTAGTATCGAGGTCTGAAGCGATAATCTTTACATCTTGGATAGCGTCAAACAATTTGGCCCAATGCAGTGATGCGATAAAGCTATAGGGCTCTTCTCCCGTCGAGCACCCTGCCGACCAGATGCGAATTCGTTCTAACCCCTGTTGTTGCCATTCGTTAACCAACACTTTCTCGATAAAGTCAAAATGGTGGTACTCACGAAAGAACTGCGTCTTATTGGTCGTCAAGCAGTTAATAAAACTGGCGTGCTCGTCTGGATCTTGTTCTATCAATAGACGGTAATCAGCAAAGCGACGCAGGCCCAATCGTCTAAGTTGACGACTGATACGTCCATACACCAAGGTTCTTTTACGATCGGAAAAATAGATGCCAACGTTCTTATGCATGAACCATTGGATATACTTAAAGTCCTTATCCGTTAGTTCAAACTCTTCCGCCACTCTTTTTTCCGATTGGGCTAGAACTCTTCCCATTCGTCTCCATCCTCTTCAAGCTTAAAGCCAGAATTGGCCACTTTCGGGGTACGAATTTCCCTGACGTTCGTGTCTCGTGGCGCGGTAGACTTAGCTTCAAACGTCGCAACATTGGCGTCTGTAACAAAGAAGTTCATTAGGTGCAGCAATTGCTTACCTTCATCTTTGAGTGACTGGCTAGCCGCCGATGTTTGCTCGACGAGAGAAGCATTTTGCTGGGTCATCTCATCCATCGTCGCTACCGCGCGATTGATCTCATCGATACCCGTCGACTGCTCTTGGCTCGACGAGGCAATTTGAGCGATAAGTTCAGTGACTTTCTCTACTGCTTCGACAATTTCATTGAGGGTGGCGCCAGATTCATCCACCAAACGTGACCCTTCATCCACTTTTTCGACGCTGTCTTTAATCAGCCCTTTGATCTCTTTAGCGGCAGCGGCGCTGCGCTGAGCCAAATTACGGACTTCTCCGGCGACAACAGCAAAACCGCGCCCCTGCTCTCCCGCTCTCGCAGCCTCAACCGCGGCATTTAGCGCGAGTAAGTTAGTCTGGAATGCGATTTCATCAATCACACCGATAATATCGGCAATTTTCTTGCTTGCATCGTTAATTTCCGCCATAGCAGACACAGCCTGTCCCACGACCTCTCCACCTTTGCTGGCTTTTTTCGCCGCATCGTCAGACAGTTCATTAGCCCCACGCGCGTTATCGGCGTTTTGGCGCACGGTGGCGGTCATCTGCTCCATGCTTGCCGCTGTCTCTTCGAGGTTAGAAGCCTGAGCTTCGACTCGTTGGCTTAAATCGTTGTTACCCTCGGCAATTTCCGTCGAGGCCGTTGCCACACGAGCGGAGGATTGGGTGATTTTTTCTACCATGTTGCGCAAGTTAACGATCGAGGTATTGACCGCATTCGATAAGCGCGCAAATTCTCCGGTATTGTCATCTGGCATGGTGACATTGAGATTGCCATCCGCTACCTGGCTCATTACATCAATACATTGGCCCAATGGCGCGACCATGGTATCGAGGAGGTTATTGATGCCATCACCCAACTCGCGCATAAAGCCGGTATAAACGCTGGTATCGATGCGTTCACTCAGTTCCCCCGCGATGGCTTTTTGGATCAAAGATTCAACCTGACGCTGACCATCTTGTTGTTCTGTAATATCGATCCATTGCAGCGCAGGGCCAATATAATTGCCTTGCCCATCGCGCATCGCAATACAGGTTAGGTGGAACTCCAATCCACCTACCGCAATGTTAGATGAGAAAGGTAAACGGTCAGGATTGGCAATAATGTTGCGTTGATGACTCGGGTTCTTATGAAATACGTCGATGTTTTTACCTACTAGATTGCTGGCATCAAAGCCTGGCAACACTTTTTGCAAGTCAGTTTCTCGACTGCGAAGTAAGCTCTCGAGTGACGGGTTAAGGTAAGTAATGATGCCCTCTTTGTCTGCCATCATTAAATTGGTCGTCATCCCCGCGACCGCCGAGGCCAAACGCCCTATCTCTTCTTCTTTCGCTCGCTCTTGCGTGACGTCACGCCATTCCAACGTATTACCGATGTAGTTGCCTTTGCCATCGTGAATAGCCGCAACGTTGAGTTCTATCTTTAAATCCTGAATTTGGATGTCTGTGCTGTACGGAAGGTTGCCCGGATCCGCCAATAACGCCCGCTGGTGGGCAGGGTTACGGTGAAACTCATCGATACAGCGCCCCATTAGCCACTCTTCACTGGCGGTAAAGCCGCTCCAAACACTGCGCAAGGTTGCTTCATGTTTGGAGAAAAGCTGCAAGGTTTCTTGGTTAATGTAAGTGATGAAAAAGTCCCGATCGATCATCACCATCGCGGTCTGAGTCTGATCGATAGCGGCTTGGAGTCGGCTCAACTCATGGCTTTGTTTCAAGCTCTCTGTTACATCAGACCATTCGAGCGTGTTGCCCACATAGTTACCCAGCTCATCGATGATGGCCCCGACGTTAAGCTCAATCTTGACATCTTTCACTGTAATAGTTGTGGTATAGGGTAAATTGGCCGGATTCGATAGCAATTGACGCTGATGGTTTGGATCGGTATGAAAAGCATCGATGCAATACCCCAACAAAAACTCTTGCGTCGCTTTGAAGTTAGGCCACACCGACTGAAACACCGCCTCGTGGTGCTTTAACAACTCGAGTGACTTAGCGTTCAGGTAAGTAATATTAAAATCACGGTCGATCATCATCAGTGCGGTTTGCGCAGCATTGAGTGCCGACAAGAGCTGATTTTTGCTTATTCCTTGCTCAGGTTCCGTATCAAACTCCTCCGCCAACGTATCTTGCGTAGGTGCGACAAATTGAGTTTCTGACGCGGTTTTTCTATTCCAAAATGCCATGAGTTACCTCTCACTGGTTGCTTCTACTGACCGTCGTACCAAAACGAATAAACCCCATTCACATTGGCATTAAGCCCAACTCTCTTGTAATTGGTCGGGTTGAGTAAGCTCCGCTGCATCGAACAAAGCCTGCATATTAATTAAAATGAGATGCCCATTCGGCACCGACGCGATCCCTTGCACGTAACTGTGGTCGACATCTTGCGACACGTGCGGAGAAGGTTTAATTTGCTCCCTACTCAGTGAGTACACCTCAGAGACCCCATCAACAATAATGCCGAGAGGGTGGCGCTGATCGTCATTGAGAACAATGACTACCGTCGTGGCGTTAATCACCGCCGGCGACAAACCAAAACGTAGCCGAAGATCGACAATCGGAATGTACTCACCACGAATCTCAAGGACTCCCTGCATATAACTCGGCGAATTAGGCACCTGCCTGACTGGAGTCCAGCCTCTCACCTCACGTACATCCAGAATTGGGACGGCGTACTCATCGCCTTCCAGAACAAAACTTAAAAATTCTTGTGTCATGCCGGCTTCCTCAAAATTCTCTCGATATTGAGAAGCTCATGAGTATCGAGCAATGCCATCACGCGATCGCCCACGTTGATCAAGCCTTGTAGGTAAGGCGTCACCTGTGAGTCCCCGACTGAAGGGGAGAGTTCACTATCTCCGCGACTGATCACATCACTTACCGCGTCGACGACTAGGCCCATTAATCGATCCCTATTGTTATCTTGAGCACGTAACACGATCACCACCGTCGTGGGACGATATTCGCACTCCCCTACCGAAAACCTGGCTCGCAGATCCACCACAGGGACGATCATTCCGCGCAAATTGATCACACCAAGCACATATTTAGGTGCTCGCGGTATAGGGGTGGGCCGCTCCCATACACGAATCTCTTCCACATCTTTAATGTCTACGCCGTAGAGTTCTTCGGCTAACTCAAAACTTAGAAAGTCAGCGTTTTCACTCACTTCATTGCTGACTTCACTGCCCACCTCTAGCGCTTGGAGTAATTGGCTCTCCGCTGCAAGAGGTTGTTGTTCAGAGCGAGGGGGGTCGAGGTTAATACTGTCCATAACTGCCTCCCTACGCCGCCATTCCGTTGTGCGCTGCATCATTGGTACGGTGCGTAAAGTTGGTCACTAAGCCTTGAATATCCAGAATTAGCGATACAGAGCCATCGCCAAGAATCGTTGCGCCTGAGATCCCCGACACCTTGCTGTAGTTGGACTCTAAACTTTTGATGACCACCTGCTGCTGGTCGAGAAGTTCGTCGAGTAGCAAGCCAACTCGATGGCCGGCGGCTTCAACAAAGCATAAGAGCTGCTGATCTAAGGCACCGCTGTCGCCCATTTCTAACTCGTCTTGAAGGCGCAATATCGGAATGTTCTCCTCGCGCAGTCGGTACAACTCGATGCCACCAGAAGCAAGCTTAATACTGGCAGGATCGATTTGAATCGACTCGACAATCGTCAACAGAGGAATGACATACACCTCTCCACCGACCTTGACCAGTTGGCCATCCAAAATCGCCAAGGTGAGCGGTAGACTGATAACAAAACGACTACCGACATCAAGCTCAGATTCAACTTCGATATGACCACCGAGCTCTTCAATGTTGCGGCGCACCACATCCATCCCAACCCCGCGGCCAGAAATGTCAGACACTTGTTCTGCCGTGGAAAAACCGGGGGCAAAAATAAGGTTCATGATTTGCTTGTCAGAAAACTCTTCTCGACGAGATTCTGGTGGCAGCACTCCTTTCTCTAGCGCTTTCCCCCACAGTTTGTTGCAATCGAGACCAGCTCCGTCATCGCTGATTTCTATCACTATCGACCCACCTTGATGGTAGGCATTCAACTCAATAGTGCCCGCCGCCGCTTTGCCTTTTTCCACTCTCAGTGCCGGGGCTTCAATTCCGTGGTCGATGCCATTTCGAACTAGGTGCACTAACGGGTCGACAATACGCTCTAACACGGTTTTATCTAGCTCGGTGTGTTCTCCTTTAATTTTGAGTTCGACCTGTTTATCTAAACGACTAGACAGATCGCGAATCAAACGAGGGAAGCGGCTGAATGCAAAGCTAACCGGTAACATGCGTATGTTCAGCACATTCTCTTGCAGGTCTTTGCTGTTTTGAAGTAGTTGCTCAAGCCCTGTTTTTAGCTTGTCTAACTTATCGAGTGAAAAGTCGTTGCCTATCTCCGTCAACATCGATTGGGTGATCACTAACTCCCCAACAAGGTTGATAAGGCTATCAACTTTATCGATATCGACACGAATCGAACTGACACTCGACTCTGGCTTAATATTTTTCGCCGTTGCTTTTCCCCCGCTAGGGGCGTCATCTGATTTACGCTGACTATCGCTCGGCGTAAGAGCTGTATCAGCCAGCGACTGTGGAGCTTGCACAGACTGAGAGTCGCTCGACTCGACGCGCTCAAGTATCAGGTCGCATTCATCTTCCACCCATTCAAATATCTCTCGGATTTGGTCTTCTTCAATATGGGCAGGAAGCGTTGCAGACCAGCTAAGAAAACAGAGCTCGGCCTCTAAAACATCAAGTTCGGGCAATGCAGATGTATCAGCGTCGATATGACACTCCGCATCCAGTTCATTTAACTCTCGTAGAATTCTTAGCGGATCATTACCGCTAAAGAACATGTCTTGGTGGGGCACGAAGCGCAGGTGCCAAGGTTGCTCACACTCTTGCGCTGGTGAACTAGGTTCAACGCTAGTTTGTGCGTCATCGTGACGACTCTCGGCAGTACTCGCATCATCGAGCAGCGCCACTAGGCTCTGAGTCACTTGTTGTTGCAGCGCTTTGTCTACGTCGTTACCCAGCTCATGACCTTCCAGCATATTGTGAATACAGTCGCCGCTTTTGAGCAATAAATCGACCGTTTGCTGAGTCAATTGACGCTGGTGGTTACGAACCAAATCTAGGTAAGCTTCGACGCTGTGAGTAAACTCACTAATATCGAGTAAGTTAAATGTCCCAGCGCCACCTTTTATTGAGTGCGCAGCACGAAAGATAGTATTGATTGACTCATCATCGACTTGCTCAACATCTAAATTGAGCAGTATTTCTTCTAGCACGCTAAGATTTTCACGACACTCTTCGTAAAACATCTTACGCAGCTGTTCCATGTCTAAAGCCATTATTCACCTTGCCAGTTGACGTTGTTAGTAATTAGCAGTGGTTAAATCACACGTTTTAATGTTTTGAGTAGTGTGTCCGGATTAAAGGGTTTAACCAACCAGCCCGTAGCTCCAACCGCTTTGCCTTGCTGTTTTTTGTCACTACTCGTTTCGGTGGTCAGCATCAAAATGGGCGTAAACTTGTACTGAGGCTTTTCGCGCAATGCTTTCACTAACTCGAATCCGCCCATGTTTGGCATATTCACATCCGAAATCACTACATCAAATTTGGCGCGCATTATCTTACTCAAAGCATCGCGACCATCATTCGCGGTTTCTACGTCATAACCTGCGTCTCGCAAGGTATGGCTAACCATTTGACGAATTGAAACCGAATCATCCACAGCAAGAATTTTTGT
Source organism: Vibrio sp. JPW-9-11-11 (assembly GCF_013369335.1). Taxonomy (GTDB): domain Bacteria; phylum Pseudomonadota; class Gammaproteobacteria; order Enterobacterales; family Vibrionaceae; genus Vibrio. The sequence goes on along the minus strand of NZ_SZQJ01000036.1, from coordinate 296,869 downwards.
CATATCCCTATCCCCAACTTAATGGTTAATCTCAAGTTGTTCAGTGAGTCCGAGTATCTTAAAACTGTCCAGTAACAGTTCGGTCGGACGCAGTAACTGTATGTCTGTCTGATTTAACTTAGCCGTGAGGAACAGAGAGGTGAGCGCTTGAATTCCGGCAGCATCCACTCGTTTCACGTTCGACGCGTCGAGTAAAAGTACGCTGTCTTCGCTAAGCCAATTCTTATAAAGGTTAGTGCTGTCGAGAACGGTCGAGATATCAAGGTTCTCGGGTAATAAACGTTCCATGTCATCACCGTGCTTCATTATTGTTTCTAGCCAAATATTAAGCCTGTTGCTTATAAATGAGTGTAGAAACTATTTGATAATACGCAAGAAGATGCAGTGGTAGATAAGTGAGATAGGGCAATTCTAAGGAACAGACTAAAATGAAATTATCTAAATAAATTATGCAATTACATTGACTATTCTATCTAAAAAATATTTATCGCCCCTGACGGGATATCAGGGTTCAGATCTTAACTATTGTATGAGCTGACTGACAGGTTGCTTGAGTAAGGAGCAGGAAGGAGGGCAAAAATTTACACTGTAAAAGGAGCAAGGTTAGATTAGCTTTACAGTGTAAATTTTGTATCAACTCAATTTGCCGGGCGTATTGATGAGAGAAAGTGACTCAGTTGCTCTCTAAATGCGGCCTCTGCTTGTTTGCGACCGACAAGGTTAAAATGTTGAACACAATCACCCCAACTGCGCCTTTGTATCACTTTTCGAATTAATAATGGGCTGGCATTTTGCCAATGCCGCGGTGCGCGTTTCCACCATAAATCGAGCAGTGGAGCGATGGTTTCAAAACTCGCTCCGCCTTGAAGGTAGTGTTCCACAAGCTCGAAACCGCTAGGAAACGCTACGGAAGCATTAGAATGAGCTAACAAACTACGGACAACTTCCGTTTCAAGCGAAGCAAAGTTATCACTCAATGCAAAACAGAATGCATCGAAATAAAGCTGCTCTACCTGCCGACGCCAACTCGTCTCTCCTTGTAGCATCATTATTGAATGACAGCCGCTAGCCTGGTCGCGTTGATGACCAAGCCGAACCGGATAAAAACCGCTGTCGCACCAAAACTGGATCAGTCCAGCGGTTGCGCCAAAGCTCGTTGAATAGAAGTCATAATCGGTTTGCTCTCGCAGCTGACGTAGCATTCGTTTGCCGATACCTTGCCCTTGTAGCTCGGGGTGAACCGCTATTCGCATTACCCTCAGGCTGCGTTGTTGCGCAGCCTCGGCGATTCCGAGGTGATTCGCGAGGGTGACAGGAACCAAATGCCCTCTTGGTCGGCGCTTACCAAGCTGTATTTCAGAGATGAGATCAGGTGCTAACCCACCCTCTTCGACTGTTAATAGACAGCCAATGCAGTGCTGTTGTTCAAAGTGGGCGTAGAGTTGAATGGCGTCATCGGCGAGCAACAACATCAAATCATTCGGTGTGGTTTGATAATGAGCATTAACTAGTAGGGCAAAACATGCGCGTAACAAGTGTGGCTGTTCGATTAAACGCCTCTTATCGATCGGCTGCAACGCAATATTGGAAACTCTGCTCTGAGTAAACTCAGCAAGTTCAGCATTAAGTAAAAAGCTGTCAAACAGCCAACGTTCCAATGGGTCGTCGTCGTTCCAACGAATCGGCTGGTTGATATGGTAAAACACGCAGCCCGGCCTCTCGGTCTTGAGCCAAGACTGGAACTTAACAGTGAAGCCGCGACCACATCCTTCGTAACCGTGAATCGTAGTTGAAAATATGGCGCGATGATGAAGCTCGACCATAGATTGCAACATAGGGATCGGAATGGCCGACGCCTCATCGACCATCAAACAATCTCCAATACGGCCAGCGCGAATTAACTCATCTGGCGCAATAAACTCAAGCGTCGAATCTTGAAAGCGAAGTCGACCAGACGCTTGCTCCGCTTCTGGTAACAACCGAGCGGCATGGACAAAAAGCGGTTTCACGGCTGACAGCGATGGCGCCGTTACGACAATATGGATACGACGACTTTGCATCATTTTTGCAGCAGCAATCCCGAGTGCGCTACTTTTACCTCGACCTCGATCTGCCGTTATGACCAATGGGCGCTTGCGGTGTCCATCGACCACTTTAAGGATCTTTTCGACAGCCTCATCTTGTTGTTTGAAAGCAGAGACTGGTTTAGGTGTCACTTTAGGTAAGGAAGGCAACTTATCATAAGGCGTAACAACCATTAGGTGGTTTAAAGCGCGAGATAACCATTGCTGATCATAGCTCGAAGGTTGATCTGGTTTGGTGAGTATAACGAGTAAACCGCCGCCAACAATACACCCCGTGGCCGCGCTAAAGCTGTTGGCATCAAACCCTTGTTCAAAATCACACAACAACAACTGACATTCCCGTCCCAGCAGCTGATGGCCTTTATTGAACGCGACACGATGACACTTCTCGAGAGCGATATCCGCCCCTAAACAAAACGTCTCTTTAGCAGGGACAGATTGAAGTAGGGGAGCCAGCATTCGCTGTTGCCAGTCAGAATCACCTTGAAGGACAACACCATATCGGTGATTACTTTGTACCGCGCAATCAAGAAGCTGGGTAAAAAACAGGTCAGTTGAGGTCATAGCTCAGTTCGAAGAACAACAATGGGATTGAACAACATTATGACACAAAAAAAGCCGCTAAAAAGCGGCTCTCGATAGGGGATATCAATTATTTAAGCTTGTGTGCAACGAGCGCCAAAATCTCGCTCATCAAGGCATCATCCACTTTCTTTAGATTCAGAGTCAGATTACTGCCTTTACGTGAGTAACTCGCTCGTCCCTTGACCAGTTCTGTTTTAGCGACCGCCGCTTTGGTTGAAGGTGACAGCTCTTCAATCCAAGCTTCAATGGTTTCACTCACTTCCTTGGTAATGCGTGCGACACCTTGTGACTCGCTGCGTTGCCAAACAAAGCCGTCTTTCGAGCGACATTTTGCCAGCAGTTGAGCGCGTTGCTCATCATCTAGACCATTAAACTGCTTGTGAAGCTTCACAATCGTAGGGCGGCCAAGGTCAGCGACATTCGGGTAAGCTTGAAGAAGCTCTAATGGTAAATCCGCGGCTTTTAATGCGCCGCTCACCAAGGCTTCGCTACACTGGAACATCTTAGCCAGCGCTTTTTGGTCGCTAGCCTCTCCACTTTCGAGTTTAGCGAGCATCTCTTTGCCTTTCTCGTACAGTGAAAGCGGTTTGTGTGCATTCGCAACATCCGACAAAAACTTAGCGTGTTCAGCGCTGATGTCTTCACCAACATAGATGAGAAACTCTTGCTCAGCCAACAGACATGACATACGACGGCGGCTACCATCGAGCACCTCAATTTTTCCATCTTCGCGCCGACGGCCAACAGCAGGGTATTGCTGCCCCCGTTCACGCAGTGTAACCAACACATCAGATAGCGCGTGCTCATTGAGGAATGATTGTTCGCGTGCATTGTCGGCAAACACGACGGTTTGAGCTTCAATAGCGTCAGCAGGAATACGTACTAGCTCAAACTGAACTTTGTTTTCACCCGCAACCGCTAACTCAATCACTTGTGTTTGCTCTTTGGCCGCTTGTTGCGCTTCTTGTGGTGTGGTGACATGACGCTTATTCGCTTTGCCAAATAATCTGGCGTTCAAATCTGAAGTTTTAATTGCCATGATTCAATTACCCCTGATTAAGTGATGACCAATGACTATGCAATACGCGTTCAAGCTCGAGCGCACTCTTTTGCACTGCGTCTTGAGCGGTCGCCAACGTTTTCTTGCCACCCTCAAAATCACCCGTGGTAAGGTCGAAAACCGTACTGTAGGTATCGGCGCAAGTTTCGAATGCTCGGCTTCGCGGAATGGTCGCCATTGTCACTTGGTCACCCAACAAATAGTTCATTTCCGTTAATACCGCGACCTGCTTCTTATTGTCATCTTCAAACATGGTTGGCATCAAGCGGACAAATTCTAGACCTTGCCAATCATCAGGGAACATCTCGTACACGGTAGGTAAATGTTGGAAAAAGTTGACTGTCGATGCCCAGTCAAGTCGTTTAGCCGCACATGGGATCAGCAAAGCATTCGACGCATACATTGCATTCCACACTAAAGGGTCGACGTGAGGGCCGGTATCAATCATGATGACATCAAATTCGTCCGCTATTTTATCAATCAACTTCTCTTTAAGGAGTTTAACAATATCGAGCGATTGGTTTTTCGATAAATGCTGCCATGCCTCTGCGTTAAACATGGCATCTTCTGGGAATGCAGAAACGGTCTTTAGGTTTGGATATTGAGTCGGCAACAGTACGTTTTTTTGCAAAAACTCTTTATCGACCTCAACCCCTTCAGGCACGTTATCAAGCATTACATCGACGGCTGAATAGATGTTGTCATGGTCATTAAGGCTAATTTGAGGATTCAAAAATAGTCGCAAGGAGCCTTGCGGATCTAAGTCAATCAAACAAATACGGTAACGTTTATCAAGGTTAAGTGCTAGACAAGCCGCCAAGTGAACCGCCGTCATGGACTTACCTGTACCGCCTTTTTGGTTTTGAACATTGATGATCCACGGCTTGTTATCACCATTCTTTTTACGCTCGTAAAACTTGGGAATGCCAGCGGCATCCATAAGCATGTGTGCTTCTTGCAAAGAAATCGAGTAGTGATTGGCATTGTTTTTAGTGAACTGATGACCAGACTCTTCAAGTTTGCTGATCGCATCATCTAATTTACGACGCGTTAATCCCGAGCGCGTTTCCATCAATGCTTTTGACATTGGAGGAAAATGTTCATCACTGCGCTCTTCTAATACGATTTCAATTCGATCAGCCTGAACCTGCGCGGTCTGATCTGCTAACTGAATGAGACTCTCTATCGTCTGTTCTCGTTTCATTTTGCCAAATTCCGTTGTTATTGACCTAAACGCGATTGTACAGCATTTTTGACAACATACAATAAAAAGGTGAACGGTCAATTATCGATAGAAATCACATTAAATATAAAATTTACAGAAATTTAATGATTACTGGCGATCAATCGCTTCAAATTAATGCGCGATTAATGTCATTTTCCCCTAACAATGCGTTGTACTTTTTATTTATTACAGTGTCACATATTTACAATGTAAAGGTTTAGAGTAAGTTTTGTTCGGAACGATTAAGATTCGTCGCTAATTTACGGCAGGTGCACTTTCAACTTCAAGGCAATACGCAAAGGAACAAAAGCGGAGGCAGACGCGAGTCGCTCGATATCCTAGGATAGCCATAGTTCTGGTATACGGAACGATGATCATGAGTGGCATGATGATCATGCTTTCGGCAAATAATCGGCCTGATGGAACAATGATCAAGGCATAAAACGGCAAACAGAGGGCTTTCAGCACTGTCAGTTGAAATGATCAAAGATCGGAAAAATGATCAAGTGTTCTCGGCGTCCGGAAGCATGTAAAATGACGTCTAATTTACGGTTAAAAGCAGATGAACTCAGCGATAATGCCTGTCAGCCACCACTAGTCATAAAAATTGAACAACAAAGCGATGGGAGAGCGATATCAAGAAACTATCATGATCATGCTTTCAGAAACCGAGTCGCCACTGTCAATCACCGCACACGGTTTACTGCGTGCATTTCGAATCACAAATCAGGTGATGTAAGGCGCAAATCCGGCTATTATTGTGTCCACCTTGATCATTGTTTCGGACCCGATCGGCCGAATATTACGCGCTCAAGCAGGGGCAATTGACACAACTCGCCATACGGCTGTGGATAAGATGTGTAGCAATGATGATCATGCTTTCTTAATCACGTTGATCATTGATTCGTTATTGCAATGATCATCGTTTCAAGCATTTTTGATCATGCTTTCAGTGACTTAATGATCATGCTTACGAGATATTCATGATCATGCTTTCCAAGACTAAAAAAAATAACTCTTTTAAGACAATAACTTATAGAGCCCCGTCGCCTCGGATCAATAGATCATATAATCAATTAAGATCAGATTAATCAAAAAGATCAGTTATTTAAAAGCAATAAGTTTTTCTTTATTTATGATCTTTTTTTCTTTATTCTTTCGGAACTATAGCGATATTACGGCTAGTGTGACACGGATCTAATAATGAGCTCTGAAGAAAAACGACTGATCAAAGCGCCAAGAAGCCACAAGGATGGACACTTATTCGAAGTGTCGGAGTCTGCGGTCAATTGGATAGAACAATACCAACATTTTAAAGGCGTTACGAAGAGCATCGTTGAACTTCTGAACCTGATATCATTACGTGGATTTAGCAGCAAAGACGGTCTGGTATCCACAACAGAGCTGATCGACGCCACCGATGGGCAAGTCACCCGAGCCGCGATTCAACAGCGATTGCGCGCGGCTGTAAACATCGGTTTGTTTCAACAAATCCCAGTTCGTTTTGAGGAAGGATTAGCAGGCAAAACCATGCTGCACCGCTTCGTTAATCCAAATCAGCTGATTTCAGTGCTAGGGGCAACAAGCTTAGTCACCGAGTCCGTCAAACAAAATGAGAAACAGAAACGTTCTAAAGCGCTGGCACAAACACAAGTGAATAAACGCCTGCTGAACGAACATGGGCTCAATACTCCACCCGCGATGAAAGACGAAGCCGACCAGTTCGTTGTTTCACCCACTAATTGGGCGGGCATTATCGATCAAGCGCTCGCGCCACCCCGTACCCGCAAGAGTTATCAGAAAAGCATGGTTTCGATCTCGGGCACGCGCGCAGTGATCGAAACTCGATCATCCAAAAATATTATGACGGTTGATGATTTGATGACGCTGTTCGCGTTGTTTACGTTGACCGTGCAATACCACGAACATCATCAGCATCAATATCAGTTAGACGGTACACATGTTCCTAATAAAACTCCGCTCTACATCACGGATATTTTGTCGCTGCGTGGTAAAAAAGACAGTGGTCCAGCGCGTGATTCAATCCGTGACAGTATCGATCGAATCGAGTTTACCGACTTTCAACTGCATGAACTGACCGGACGATGGTTAAGCGAGAACATGCCTGAAGGCTTTAAGAGCGATCGTTTCCGATTTTTAGCCCGTACCATTACTGCATCGGAAGAAGCCCCTACAGAGGGAGCTGACGGCGAAATTCGCATTAAACCCAACCTATATATCCTAGTGTGGGAACCTTCGTTCTACGAAGAGCTGCTCACTCGCGATTATTTCTTCTTGTTCCCGCCCGAAATCCTGAAGCAGCACACCTTGGTATTCCAGCTTTACAGTTACTTCCGCAGTCGGATGTCACGCCGTCATACCGACTCGATGCTCCTGAGCGAGCTCAATCAGAAATTGGCGCGCAATATTGAATGGCGTCGCTTCTCAATGGATTTGATCCGCGAGCTGAAAAGGCTGTCCGATAACAAAGGATCGGACGAATTTTTTGTGGTCAATTTGTGGGGCTACCATCTGACGATCTCCGCCCAGATCGAAAAAGATAAGATCAAAGACTACCAGTTTGACATCAAATGCGATGCGGAAGAGGTGTTACGTTACTCACGAGCACGGACGACTAACGCCGGTAAACGCAATATGGCGCCGACGCTACCGAATCCGCTGCGAAACGAGATGGTGTCTAAGCAACAGCTCGAAGAAATGTCTCAGATCATTGATGGTGAGTTTGAGCCGATCCAACGTAAAGAGCGCTCACCGCGTGGTAAACTAGGCCGTCGCGTGAAACAGCGTAAACATCTGGTAGAGATCAACGCCGACGAAATTACCATTACCCTATCCAAATATACCTCTTCAGTGGCCCTAGAACGCTCTATAACAGCGTTGGCTGCGATGACCGGGCATTCCCATGCCTCGATTCAAGAAGAGTGTCTGGAGCTAATTGACAAGCTAGATTACTTACGTGTCGGTGAACATGTCGTGCCTTATGAAACATTGAGTAAAATGGTGGAGTTGTACAACAGTCAGAGTGAAAACAAACATCTGTCGATTGAGCGGCTGATCGCGGGTTTAGCGGTAAGGCGGAAAGTGTGCAAACAGGTGTTTGAAGGTCACTTGGATGAGACTGTGTTTAGAGCGCTGGACGAAGTCGCCGTGTGATCGAACGATATTCAGCCTTTAAATTTGCCAGCACATTGCTGGCTTTTTTATTTATCGTTACCCGGTCTCACATCTTGTTACACTCTACGCCGATAAACACAAACCTACGACATTCCCCTGACACGCCACTGACAATCGTCTCTCGGGAACTGGTTATTATTTATCCCGAATAGACAACCTTTTGTCCTTTCTGATGAATGAGGGATAGGATTATCCCTGATAGATTGGCTCATATTGTTACATTCATTCTGAATTTTTTGCGAGTTCTCTGAACTCGCTTTTTTTTGCCAAAAATTCAACGTATTAGTTCACTTCATTGGAACAATGATCAAGGTCGATATTGATCATTGTTGCTTGCGATCGCCGTTAATGGTGTTGAACGCTCCCTTGATCATCGTTTCGTACTTCATTCCAAGCCAGTTTCTGCATAAAGAGCACATGATTGTCGATCAACTGCTGAGACTCTTTCCGCCATTGTTCACTGTTCTGTTGCTGACAAAACTCGAGACTCAACACTGCCAAATGTTGTATGCGTTGAGTTGCCCAGTGTCTTATCGCTATTTCACAACTCGCGTCACCGGCAAGTTGTTGAAGTCGGCCATAAGCGAGCTGTACAAAAGAGTAGGCGCGTTGTGGGACATCATTTCGGTAGTGCAGGTAAAGCCTCAGGCACGCGTCGAACCACATCGGGAGCGCTCGTTTGGTTATCGCCTGGTTTGGACATGACCATAACGCTTCTGGGGTCGTGAGTAATAGCTGTTCCAAAACAGACACTTGATCATGCTTCCGCTCTCGGTGCCACTGGTTGAGTTGCTCAAACCAATCTTCAATCGCTGGGGAGGTCATAGTGTCTCCATGGCTAATGGTGTCTATGGTATAGCTTGGTTGTGATTTGAGAAGTTTGCCACTTTAGACTAAGCGGTGTCGCTGCAAAGCAACGGGTTTAGCTCCAATGCTCGAGGGGGAAAATGAGACGCTGATCGCCTTCATTTGTGTAGGGGTAATCTTTTAAATGTACTTCGCCATCGAGGGGGAGGCAAAAGTTATTTATACAAAAAACAATAAGAGTCATCGAACTATTAGCACTATCACATTATAGAGCTAAAATTCTTAACAAGGGACGATAGATTTTGCTACAGATTAAGCGTCCCTAGCATGGTTTGTTCGGAGGTGATTATGTCCATTAATTCTATTGACCATGATGAAATGAGTAAGATCGCGAGTAACTGGGACTTCACGGAAGAAGTTGAGTCAAAAGCGCCCTCTAAAGGTGTCAAATCTGCCGAAGCTCGTCGTCGCATCGAAGCTCTGCGAGAGATACGAGAAAGCGGATTGACAATCGAAGAGGCGAAAGAGCTGGGCATTTTGCACTAGTTCGACCTACTAAGACGAATACGAGAGGGTGGCATTGGAAAGCCACCCTTTATTTTTGCCATTTTTTTGATCTAATCTGCGACACATACTGAGATTGGCTCACTATAACCGACTTCGGTGTGGTATATTCTCACTCCTTATTTTTACAGATTAGAGCCAAGGTATGTCGATCAACTTGTCTACTCTTCCACCGAGCGAGAAGAACAAAATTGAGCTTGATAAGCAAGCGTCGTTTTTGGTCTGGAAACTCCGAGAAGCGAAGGCTATGCCTGATGAAATCGATCAGCAAGCGGACAAAATTACCGACGCTGATGAAAAAGCCTCATTCTTGGAGTCTGTCGAAAAATACAAACGAGTAATGGGCGTGGCGTAACGCGCCTTTTTCCTCTGCAAGGCGAGAAATTGAAAAGCGCTCGTATTTTGCTAGAATCTTCCGCGTTAAATTGAATTAGAGAGAACATCCCGATGGGAAGAAGTTTTGAAGTGCGCAAAGCCTCAATGGCAAAAACTGCTGGCGCAAAAATTAAAGTTTATTCCAAATACGGTAAAGAAATTTACATGTGCGCGAAAAATGGTGGTTCAGACCCAGACATGAACTTGTCGTTAAAACACCTGATCGCAAAAGCTAAAAAGGATCAAGTTCCTGCGCACGTTATCGACAAAGCGATCGATAAAGCGAACGGCGGCGGTGGTGAAGACTACGCACCAGCACGTTACGAAGGTTTTGGCCCTGGCGGTACGAGCGTGATCGTTGACTGTCTAACAGACAACGGTAACCGTACATTCCAAGATGTTCGCCAATGTTTTGTTAAAACAGGGGCTAAAATTGGTGTTGAAGGCTCTGTTTCTCACATGTTCGATCACCAAGCGGTGTTCCAGTTTAAGGGCGACGATGACGAAATCATTCTAGAAACCCTAATGATGGAAGATGTAGACGTCACTGATGTTGAGTTAGAAGACGGTGTGATCACGGTATTTGCGCCTCACACTGAATTCTTCAAGACCAAAACAGCGCTTAATGCGGCATTCCCTGATCTGACGTTAGACGTTGAAGAAATCACTTTCGTGCCTCAAACGCACACGCCAGTTTCAGGTGAAGATGCGGAGAAGTTCCAAAAGTTCTTGGATATGCTTGACGACTGTGATGATGTTCAGCAGGTTTACCACAACGCTGAGCTGTAAGAGCGTAAACAGTTAAACGAAAAACCGAGCTTGGCTCGGTTTTTTTATGCCTGCGAAACCGGGTTTGTACCGGCTAACCAACTGGATAGTTTGCGTATTTGCGGCAGAACCGTGAGATTTAAGGTCAATGCAACTGGCCATGCGAGAACAAAACTGTCGCGCCAGATTGCCGGCCACTCACTACTAAAGCCGAGACGATACCCCGAAATCAGCCCCGACATAAACAGCGCCATAGTGAAGGATGACAGCAGGGCAGTAATCCAAAATTGTTTGCGACTCATGGTTTTTCCTTAGCGGTTGTTGTTTGGTTGAGAAATAGGATATAACCATTCAATAGTGAGAAATATAGGCAGGTTTAGAAGCATGAGTTCCATATTTGGAAATATTGATGATCTCTATTTGTTCTGTTCGGTGGTCGAACAGGGATCGCTACTCGCGGCATCGAAAAAACTGCAACTGCCCGTTTCGACCATGTCGCGCCGCTTATCTGCTCTTGAGCAACGTCTAGGCAGTCGTTTGTTAGAAAAGAGGGGTAGGGAGCTAGTGGCCACCCAAAGTGGCCTAGAAGCCTTTGAGCAGCTAAAGAGTGGTATGGAATCAATAGAAGTTGGCTTTGGTCAAATGCTCAGTGACACTCAAGCTGTGTCTGGGAAAATCAAGCTGGCCATTCCGCATAACTTTTACCGCGCGTTTGTCGGCGAAGTGGTTGAGCAGTTTCTGGCTGATTTCCCACACGTTTCGCTCGATCTGGTGCTTAGCCAAGAGCAAGCCGTGCCACAAACAGACAGAGACTTGCTGATGACGTTCGATTTGGCTGATTTGGATGAGATGATCGCGCGGCCCTTGTTCAAAGCCCATCAAGGGTTCTTTGCCTGCCCGGAATACTTGGAACGCGTGGGCGAAATTGCTGACCTTACCGCGCTGAGCAAGCTAGATTGGGTGAGCGTCGACCACGCGCTCGATATTTCTGTCTTTGAGCAAGAGCAGTTGATCGATGTAATCAGCGTTAAACCCAAATTGATCGTTAATGACATCATGGCAGTATGTGGTGCGGTAGAGAAAGGTCTTGGAGTTGCCGCTCTGCCATTTCGTCATGTTCACCCGCATATGAACCTTGTACGCGTGTTACCGCAATATCAGCGTGGGGTTAGGCAAGCCTATCTGGTTTATAAACAGCGCCGTTATCAACCCAAAGCGTTGAGCCTGCTTATTGAACGTCTACTGATTGGTGTTGAAAAGATGCAAAACCCAAGGCACTTTACACTGTAAAGCAGTTGGACTTAGCGCGAATTAGAGGAATAAAAATGGACAAAGTGGTTATTGTTACCGGAGCTGGTCGGGGGATTGGCGCCGCCACTGCGAAACGCCTAGCTGACCTAGGATATGCGGTTTGTGTCAATTATCGCGCCAACCAGGCCACTGCGCAGCAGGTGGTCTCTGACATCTTGGCATCGGGTGGGCGAGCTTTTGCGTATCAGGCGGATGTCTCAAACCAACAGCAGGTCGAAGCGATGTTTTCGGCCACCCGAGATAAGTACGGCACAGTGACACACCTAGTCAACAATGCGGGCATACTATTTAGGCAGTCTAAACTAGTCGATATTGATGCTGAGCGTTTTCAACGTGTGCTGAACGCCAACGTGATCAGTTGCTTTTTGTGTTGCCAAGCTTTTATTAAACAGCTCAATGCACCGGGAGCGATAGTGAATGTTTCCTCGGCGGCTTCAAGAACCGGAGCACCTTTTGAGTATGTCGACTACGCCGCATCAAAAGGGGCGATGGACTCATTGACTAAGGGGCTTTCTCTTGAACTTGCCGAACACGGCATTCGCGTTAATGCCGTTCGGCCTGGGTGTATTTACACCGATATGCACGCCGACGGTGGAGAGCCAGATAGGGTCGACAGGCTCGCCGCGCAACTTCCATTGAAACGAGGGGGGACCCCTGAAGAAGTGGCGAGTGCGATTGCGTGGTTGCTTGGTGATGAAGCTTCGTATGTTACCGGATCGTTTATCGACCTTGCAGGCGGACGCTAACCGTTGCAGACCACTATAAATCAACCGGCAGATGACCTGTTTTCACTAGAATCACTGTCGGTTGGTCGACGTAGGGAAGATGCTCACTCATGTGTGGACTGCGTATCCAACTGCCTACTGGATAGCGCCCGTGCTCGTCGGCAAATTCACCAGACAGGACAAGTATCTCCTCGCCACCAAAGTGACGATGCGGCTGGAATTTCTCTCCTGCCGGCCATTTAACCAATGCCACATGCTCATGTTCAAATTCATGCAGAGGCATAACCTCTAATCCGCCTATGCCGGGTAACCAGCTTTGCTTGTGAGTATCGACTCTCACCGTCGCTAAATCGCGCGAATCAAACTGATTGAGCTTGACTAGAATATCGCAGCCGTGACGGCTGAAAGGTGCGTGGTGGCTGCCTGGTGGATTGCGCAAGTAGGTCCCCGCTGGGTAGTCGCCATGCTCATCTGAAAACACGCCTGCCAATACGAAGATCTCCTCACCCATAGGGTGAAGGTGCGTTTGAAACTGAGAGCCAGCTTCATAACGAACAATGCTAGTGGTGTGTCCTGATTCTGCCGCTTCTCGCTCGAGTGGCTTTCGCCATACTCCTTTTGACGGGCTGGCGACCCATTCCATCTCTGCGGTGTTGACGACGACTCGCTGAGACAAGTTCATATTGAGCATCGAGACTCTCCCAAGTGATGTGTTGCTATGTCATACGATGTTAGTGGCAAAAGATAGCACATCGGAGGCGAAGTGATCGTGTGCCCAGGCGTGACTATGGTTGATAACAGTGTGATTGGCACAGGCGGTGTGGTGACCAAAGATATCCCAGCCAATGTTGTGGCGGCAGGTAACCCGTGCCGGGTGATCAAAAGCCTCACACCTGGCTAAAGTACTGTAGTTTAGCTTTTGGCGAGCGTGCTTAAGTCTGTCCGCTCGGTTTGTCCATTGAGCTGGCTAAAAATCTGGGCACGCTGCTGGCCGAGGTCAATTGCTAACTCCACTTGGTCGTTTTTATGCTGCCAAGCGAGGTTCAGCGTTTGACCGCTACCAGCGAGTTGAAAGTCCCCATCAAAGGCAGGCTGAGTGTTGCGAAGTTGAATTAGTGCCATCAAACCTCGTACAACGGGCCGTTGCAACTGAGTAGTTAGCGTTTTTGGGTCGAGATAGGGGCGATTGATATCGCGTCCAACTTGGGTCTTCTGCAGCAGCGCCATGTCATTGTCCATCGCCAATAAGCCCGCATAGTAAACTTGAGGCACGCCAGGGCTAAAGAACTGTATCGCTCGCGCTATCAGATAGTGAAAATCGTTTTTGCCCAAGGCTTCATAGTAACTGCAGTTCACTTGGTATAAGTCGAGGTTGTTTGCCGCAGCCCCGGTAGCGAGGCGGCTTTGCCCCTCACTATTGGCGTGAATGGTTTCAACAATATTGTCGATTTGCGCGGCATTGAGTAGTCCGGGTTTATCCCCTTCGGGACCCGCATCAACAATGCCGATGCCATCGTGTGTATCTAATACGGTGAGACAGTTGCGCGGCGCTATGTTCAACCAATGAATGAGAGGCCCCATATCGTTGGTTGAGAGAGCATGCAGTACCAAAGGTGGCAAAGCAAAGTCATACACGCGGTGAACCCGTTTCGCGACCTCTATCTGAGTTTGGTAGTGACTATGGATCTCAGCAACCGTCTCCATGCCCAGCTCGTTAGCGCGATGGGAGAGCTTGTCAATAAAATCAAAGGTGTCATCGAGCATAAAACAACGGGTGTTGGGCCGCTTGATTGCGTAACCGGCCGCATCTAGTCGAATGATTTTAATCCCGCTGTTGGCAAACAGTTGTAGGATTTGCTCGAGGTAATGCTTCCCTTGCGGGTGCTCGACATTGATGTCTATCTGATTGTCGGTAAAGGTGGTCCAAAATGGTACCTGTTGGCCCGATTTTAGCGTTTTTCGACTAAAGCAAGCAGTGGGTCGAGGTCGATAGATGGTGTTCGCTTGTTCGTCAGTAATGCCTGCCGGAAAGATGTCCTGCTGTTTCAAAAACAGCGGCCAGTAGGGCGATAACTCGCCTTTCTCCAGTACATCCAAAAACTGTGGAGATTGAGCCGACGCATGGTTAACAATCAGATCCGCCATGATGTCACAGTGCTCACTCAACTGTTTCACGTCTGCCCAGCCTCCCAAACGCGGATCAACTTGTTGATGATCGATGGGATCAAAGCCTGCATCACTGCCATCTATCGGATAAAAGAAGGGCAAAAGGTGAACCCCCGCAAACAAGTCTTTCAGTTCGGTGGTAAGCAGTGCGGTTAAAGCGGGTAGATCTGCCCCAGTTAAGCGGTCGACGTAAGCTATCAATTGAACTTTGTTTTGCATGATTGACCCCTTTTCGCTCAAAGTAAATGCACCGTAGACACACAAACACTGGGCGACGGTTGGAATTAGAGATGCTTAAGCGATATCCCGTCTTGATTGAATAAATGGATTTTCTCCACCTCGGCTTTAAGGTGGATCTGTTCTCCGCGATGGAAGTCTAAGATCCCGGGTAATTTCGCCACAATGGCTTCGTCATGACTTTCGGCATTGATGTGGAGTAGCGTGACCTCACCCAGTGATTCAACAAACAGTACAGTGCCAGAGATCAACGCGTCACTTGGCTCTGCGACCAGGTAGTCTTCGGGACGCACGCCCAATTGCAGCGGTTGATCGCTAAGTTCGGGAGGGGCCGCAATTGGAACCTCGATAGTCAACCCGCTTTCCGCTTTGATTTGGCAGCGTTCTCCCGCTTCTATAAGGGTCGCAGGGCTAAGGTTCATCGCCGGAGAACCAATAAACTGCGCGACGAAGACATTGGCTGGGTTGGTGTAAAGTTCGAGTGGGGTGCCGACTTGCTCGATTTTTCCCGCAGACAACACCACAATTCGGTCGGCAAGCGTCATCGCTTCGACTTGGTCGTGGGTGACATAAATCATGGTGGTTTGTTCGAGTTGCTCTTTGAGGTTGGCTATTTCAATCCGTGTTTGCACCCGCAACGCGGCATCAAGGTTAGACAGTGGCTCATCAAACAGAAACACCTTAGGCTGGCGAACAATGGCGCGACCGATTGCGACCCGTTGCCTTTGGCCACCAGAGAGGGCTTTGGGTAAGCGGTCGAGATAGGGTTCGAGTTGCAGCATTCTGGCCGCTTCCATCACCCGCTCATGAATGGCTTGTTTTGACTCTTTGGCAATTCGCATCGCAAACGCCATATTGTCGTAGACCGTCATATGCGGATAGAGAGCGTAGGTTTGAAACACCATCGCAATACCACGCATCGCCGCGGGTAAGTCATTAACGCGCGCCTGTTCAATAAACAAATCGCCAGAAGTGATTTCTTCTAGACCGGCAATCATGCGCAGCAGCGTCGATTTTCCACAACCTGAAGGGCCGACGAAGACAACAAACTCGCCCTGTTTAATCTGCAAGTCAATACCATGGAGAACTTGGGTATCACCGTATGATTTGGTGACCTTGGTTAACGCTAATCCTGTCATTTCACTATTCTCATCATTTGCTAATGGCTTATTTAACCGAGCCAGAAAGAAGCCCACGCACTAAATAACGTTGCAGGGTAAAGAACACCGCTAAGGGGACGGCGATAGAGACAAAGGCTGACGCGGTGAGGATTTCCCAGTTACCACCACGAGAGCCTAGCAGCTCACGTAAGCGAGCCGTCAAGACCATGTGCTCTTCCCCTGTCCCGAGAAATACGGTTGCAACCAACAGGTCATTCCATACCCATAAAAACTGGAAAATGCCAAAGGAGGCGAGGGCAGGAAACGATAACGGCAACACAATACGCATAAAAATTTCGAAGTCGGTGGCGCCGTCGACTTTGGCCGATTCAATGATTTCACGCGGTAGGCTCGAGATGTAATTGCGCAGTAGATAGATGGCCAATGGCAAGCCAAAACCCGTGTGAGCGAGCCAAATGCCGAGATAGGTCTTGGCGCCGACACCGAAAAATGCCCCGATATCGTTGTACAGCCTCAACAGTGGAATCAAAGACATTTGTAGCGGCACCACCAAAAGGCCAACGACTAACGCAATCAACAGATTTCGGCCGGGCATTCGCATCCACGACAAGGCATAAGCCGCGTAGGCAGCAATAAGAATTGGGATCACGGTAGCAGGAATGGTGACCGTCAGCGAGTTGATAAAAGAGCGGCCTATTCCCTCTGCGGTGAGCACCTCTTGATAGTTTGCTAAGCCAAACTTTGGCGGAACCACCGCGGTATAGAAGATGCGCTTACCACGCGAACCCTTGAACGGGTCGGGTGAGGTTATACGGTATTGACCGTCTTCGGTAACGGTGAGTGTCGCACCGCCGCGCATCTGCGCGACTTCTCCGGGGACGTATTGGGTGGGCTCACGCGAAGAGAAACCAAAAGCACTGATGGCGCTTGGCTGACCATCGACCAATAACTGTCCGGTAAGCAGATACTCATCACCCTGTTGGATTTGTTGATCTGGATGTTCTGTTCTCTGCATAAGGTTTTGTTGTGACGCCGTGAGCGCCGTCCACCAGCCCGACAAAGCGAGTTGATCTTTATCGCGAAACGAGGAGATAAACAACCCGGCGGTGGGGAGCGTCCATAATACTACGATCACAAATACGGAGAAGTGCACCAATAAGGTTAGTGGTGAGCGTCTGAGCTTGCTTAGGCCAAACTGAGCTTGGTTGGCAATGGCTGAATCTGACATTAGCGGTCCTCCATTTGCGCGCTCGCTTGGCGCATGTTCCACACCATCACCGGAATCACAGCAACCATAATGATCACCGCGATGGCAGCGCCGCGACCAAAGTCACCGCCGCCGCGGAACATCCAGTCGAACATCATGTTGGCCAACACTTGGGTACTCCATTGACCATTGGTCATCGCAAGCACGATATCGAACACCTTCAGAACCAAAATGGTAATCGTGGTCCACACTACGGCAATGGTTCCCCAGATTTGCGGGATAAGGATTTTGAAGAAGATCTGTACGCCACTGGCACCATCTAGGACCGCCGCTTCGACGGTTTCTTCTGGAATGCCGCGCAGCGCAGCCGATAGGATCACCATGGCGAAGCCGGTCTGGATCCAGATTAAGATCACCATGAGAAAAAAATTATTCCAAAATGGCAGAGTGATCCAAGCTTGGGCGGTACCGCCAAACGCTTCGACTATCGCATTGAGGATCCCGATTTGCTCCGATCCTGGCGCCCGATAGTCGTAGACAAATTTCCAAATGATCGAGGCGCCGATAAAGGAAATCGCCATCGGCATAAATATCAAGCTCTTCGCGATATTGCCCCAACTCACTTTATCGGTCAGGGCGGCGATCACTAGGCCAAAGAAGGTCGAGGCAGCAGGCACCACCAGCAGCCAAAGTAAGTTATTAAACAGCGACTCACGAAACTCTGGGTCGTTGAAGAGCCACGCGTAATTGGCAAGCCCGACAAACTGGTCACCGTTACGGTCATGCAGTGACAACACCACAGATTCAAACACCGGGTAGACTAAATAGAGGCCTAAAAAAGTCAGTGCGGGGCCGAGAAACAGCCAGGGCCGAATGGAGGCGGCGCGGCGCAAATTGCGAGCCATCACCTGATTAGAGACGTTTTTGGTCGGGAAAATCAGTGTCAGCAACCAATTACTACCCAAAAAGTAGACCACGCAACTTGCGACGCCTAATACCATGATAAATAGAGAAGAGTAGAGCTGTTCCATTGCGATCTCACTTATACCATTCGACATTATCCCGAGGTAAAAAAGCCGACAGCGTGGCTATCTATCGGCTTTTAACACTCTGCTGGGTTATTTCAATGCATCCCAAGTGGCCTGAACATCGTTGGCGACATCTTGGGCAGATTTACCACCGCTATAATCAACCATACCCGTCCAGAAAGCGCCCGCGCCAATTTTACCTGGCATTAGGTCTGAGCCGTCGAAGCGGAATGTTGTGGCTTGCAGCAATATCTCCCCCTGTTTTCTCAGGGTTTCATTGCCATAGGCGTCGACGTTTGCCCCTTTATGCGGCGTTAAGAAGCCAGATTGTGCCATCCAAATTTCATGGGCGATGGGAGACTGTAGGAAGTCCATAAACGCTCGAGCGGCTGGGGAATCTTTGGTAATACTCCACATGGTGCCAGCGCCGAGCACAGGCTTACCTAACTGTTTGGATTCGTAAGCAGGGAAGTAGAAAAAGTCGACATCCGTGCCGAGTTGTGTGCCTTCGGGGAAAAAGCTCGGGATAAAGGAGGCTTGGCGGTGCATATAGCACTTCACTGGTGAGGTGAATAGCCCTTTAGGCGAATCACGGAAGTCGGTCGCGGCCACTGCGCGCGCGCCGCCGTCAACAAAGGCATCGTTTGTGACAAACCAACCAAACTCTTCAATAGCGTTGACAACTTTGGCGTCGTTAAACTTAAGCTCATTGGTGACCCACTTATCATAGTCGGCAGGAGATTGAGTTCGCAACATCATATCCTCGACCCAGTCCGTTGCTGGCCAACCGGTTGCACCGCCAGAACCCAAGCCCACACACCAAGGGGTTTCGCCATCTTCGACGATTTGTTCGGTGAGTGCTTTCAACTCTTCCATGGTTTGTGGAACGTCATAGCCCGCGTCTTCAAAGTTTTCTGGCACGTACCACACCAAGGATTTAAGGTCGACTTTGTAGAAGAATCCGTACAGGGCATCTTTACCATCTTTGCCCGGAAACGTCCCTAGGTCGACCCAAGAGGAACCCGCCGCATAGTTAGCGTTGATCCACTCTGCGGTTTTGGGTTCGAGCGGAGTTAAGAAGCCTTTGGAGGCAAGATCGGCAGCAAGGCCTGGTTGAGGGAAAATCGCAATGTTTGGCGCACTACCCGCTTGAACATCAATCGCAATCTGTTGTTCGAAAGAGTCTGAGCCAGAGTAATTAACGGTGGCGCCAGTCGCTTGCTCAAAGTAGGCGATGACGCTCTCAACCAGCTCTTTATCTTCGGTCAACCAAGGGCCAAAAATGGTCACCGTTTGACCTTTGAGATCTTGGCTTTTGAGCGCTTCATAGCTCTGCCAGTTAAAGCGAGCGTCTTCACCGGGAGCGTATTTTAAGTCAGCAGCGATGGTTGGCATAGCGAGCGCTGCGACAGCAATCGAACTAGCAAGTAGAGTGGTTTTCATTGGTTAGACTCCGTGTTCTGATACCTGTTTATTGACGTTTCTTAATATCAAACCGAATCTTATTTACCTTGTGATAATTGTGGCCTGTTAAGGTAATGTCTTAATCGATTAAGTTATCACTAGTCAAAGTAGAAGTTGTGGCCAGGTTTGCTCGTTTTGTGGGCAATTATTGGGCTTTTGATCAAGTTTTCCTGAACTTTGCTGTACAAAAGTTGACCTAGCTCAAGCTTACCAATGTGTTCTACTTGTGAGAGTGCTGATTTTTACTTAATCGTTTTAGACTTTGACAAGATATAAGCTATCTTTGCCTAAAGATTTGACGTTTGGACGCGGCCCATCATGGAAAACAAAAAGCCCACACTTAAAACCGTAGCTGAATATCTCGGGGTTTCAACCGCGACGGTTTCCAATGCGTTTAATCGGCCGAATCAGCTATCCAAAGCATTGCGTGAAAGGATTCTTTCTGAGTGTGAGCATCTTGGCTATAGCGGGCCGAGTATCACCGCTCGCAGTTTACGCACCGGAAAAACTGGGGTCATTGGGCTATTACTGGCAGACAATTTGGCGTTTAACTTTACCGATCCGGTTGCGACTGAGTTTCTTACCGGAATTTCTCAACTGCTCGACCAAGAGCATGTCAACATGCTGTTGCTGCCGTCCAACACTGAGAATTACCAAAACACCCAGGTAGAAACGATCCCCGATAGCTTTATTGTTTACGGTAAACCTATGGATGCCAACGTCATGAACCTGATTACGCGTCAACGTAAACCTTTGGTTACGGTGGACTTCTGTTGGCCTGACATCCCATCAATAAACGTTGACAACGAGCAAGCTTGTTACGATATCGCTTGTCATGCCATTGCTAGCCCAGATGACCATATTCTGATCCTGGGTTTGCGATTGGAGTCGAGTAACGCACTCGCGTTGGCCAATTTAGACAATCTCTACACTGAGGAAGAGTCGGTGTCGAGGTGCCGCTTTGAAGGCTACAAACGGGCGATTCATGACAAAGGAGCGAGGCTGGAGGTGGAAAACGTGTGGCAAATTCATGAGCTGGAAAAGCCCGTGCTAAAAACCATGTTGCGTGGGGCGCTAACTTCGCCGCAGCGCGCCGATGTCTTGCTGTGCATGAGTGACAAAATTGCGCTTGCCGCCCTAGAAGTGACTCAAGAGCTCGGTCTGCAAGTTCCGCAACAGATTCGTATTGTTGGCTTTGACGATATTCCGGCTGCCGAGCAGGCCGGTTTAACCACCGTCAGGCAGCCGATCATGCACAAAGGGCAGCTTGCCGCCCAAATGGCGATGGGGCACATCCCCTATCAGAACATGCAACTCGATACCGAGTTGATGATTCGACAGACCAGTTAGAGGTTGTACACACGTTTAAGGAGTAACAATCATGAGCACGCAGCAATTAGCAAGACGCTGGTGGCACAATGCCGTTGTCTACCAGATCTACCCGCGCAGTTTCAATGATGCGAATGGCGACGGAATAGGCGATATTCCCGGCATCATTGAGAAACTGGACTACATTGCAGCACTGGGTGCAAATGTGATTTGGTTAAGTCCGGTGTATCAATCTCCGATGGATGACAACGGTTACGACATCTCGGATTATCAGCAAATCGCCCCCGAATTTGGCACCATGGCCGATATGGATAGGCTGATCGCTGAGGCGGGCGAGCGGGGCATTAAAATCGTAATGGATCTGGTGGTGAACCATACCTCTGACGAGCACGCTTGGTTTAAAGCCTCTCGTAGCGCTAAAGATCACCCCAAACGCGATTGGTATATTTGGAAAGATCCCAAGCCAGACGGCAGTGAACCGAATAACTGGGAGTCGTTTTTTAAGCCCAAAGCGTGGACTTTCGACCAAACAACAGGACAGTACTATCTGCACTTGTTTAGCCATCGGCAGCCGGACTTAAACTGGGCCAACCCAGAAGTGCGTGAAGCAGTGTATGAGATGATGCACTTTTGGTTAAAGAAAGGGTTAGGCGGTTTTCGCATGGATGTGATTAATATGATTGGTAAGCCAGCCGACTTTCCCGACGCCACCATTTTTGACCAAGGCGTTGCCGGTTGGGAACATTGGGCGAACAATTTGCTGGTCCACCAATATTTGCGCGAAATGCATGAGAAAGTACTCAAGCATTACGACGTTTTAACGGTAGGAGAAACGCCGTTTACTACCACACTGGATGGGCGCTATTACTCGCACCCTGCGCGCAATGAGATCAGTATGATTTTCCAGTTCGAGCATGTGAGTATTGATCGCGAAGAACACAACGCGGTGAAAAAACCGTTCGACTTGGTCCAGTACAAAGAGATCATGACTCGTTGGCAAGAAGACCTATACCAGAAAGGTTGGAACAGTCTTTACTGGAGTAACCATGATCAACCTAGAACCGTATCACGCTACGGATGCGACTCGCCTCAGTATCGTGTGGTGAGCGCTAAGATGCTCGGTACTGTGCTGCATATGATGAGTGGTACGCCGTATATTTATCAGGGTGAAGAGATAGGCATGACCAACAAGCATTTTCACTCAATTGGTGAGTTCAATGACTTGATGGCCAAATTCCATTACCAAAAAATGCGCGATCGCGGGGTTAGCGATGCCGACGCATTGGCCTTCCTCAATGACTTTTCCCGGGACCATGCACGCGTACCTATGCAGTGGAACGAACAAGACAACGCTGGCTTTACCACGGGGTCCCCATGGCTGCCTGTCAATGATAATTACTCCGATATCAACGCTGAACAAGCGGTGAGCGATGAAGACTCAATCTATCATTACTACCGCCGTTTGATTGCCTTGCGCCAAGGGGGGGAGTATGGCGATGTAATTGTCTATGGCGCGCATCAACTGCTTGATCCAGAGGACAGCGAGGTGTACGCGTATACCCGTTGTTATCAAGGTAAAACATTGCTCATCATCGCCAATTTTACTGGTGAGTCAGTGGAGAGAAGCTACCGAGCGCAGGTGAAGCAGACGGTAATCAACAATTATGCTGATAGTGTCGAGAGTGTCGCCAAGCTCACGTTGCAACCCTATCAAGCGTTGGTGGTTGAGGTTGCATCAGGTTAACCTTACTGAATGTGCCACGGCGGCAACCGTGGCACGTTTACAGTGTAAACAGAGCGCACATTTTATCCGTTGGGGCTGAGTTGCGCGGCTTTTCGAGTTCGTATCGTCGCAAGCAGTTGCGGCAACAGCGACATCACTATCATCCCCGCCATTAAGCTGTACTGGTAGAGGGTAAACGACTCTCCCATTAATAGCAGCCCCGAAACGATCCCCGCAATCGGGTTGGCTATCCCGCCAAAGGTAAAGTCGACCACAGACATACGTTGCAGTAACCACACGTATAGGCCATAGCCTAGAGCGGTATTGAGGACAATGACCCAAACCAATCCCAATATATTGCGCAGCGATATCTCACTCGCGAGCGTCAGATAAGGTGTCGGCTCGATAGCAGCTTGTAACGCGGCGGCGGCGGCGAGTATCGCGCCGCCTAAAATGAGCTGCCATGTCAATATTGTCCACCAATGAATACGCCCACCCAAGGATTTGGTGAGGGTACTGCCAACGACAATACATGAGATAGCGCCCACCATGGCGGCCAAGCCCAATGGATTTAAGCTGATAGAGCTGGGGTCGAACAGTTGCCAAGCCAAAGCGATCAGCATGGTCCCGCTGATCGCTTGCACTGTGCTAGGGCGCTGTTTGCTAAATAACCAATGGAATAACATGGCAAACACCGGAACAGACACCATACCGACACCGGAAATCGCAGAGGGTAGCGTCAGCGCCATCACGAAGATCAAACCGAAAAACGCCGCGATATTGATCAATCCAAGGCGAAGTAAAATCGGCCAGTCGCTTTGGCGTGGAAGACTGGTTTTAACCGCAAAAAGCAGCAGTCCGGCTGGTAGTGCCCGCAAGGCTCCGAGCAACAGGGGGGGCCAATCTGGTACGGTGAACTGAGTCACGGCGTAGGTTGTTCCCCAGAAAAAGGCGGGGATCATCGCGAGTAGTATGTTCATGTTAATTATCTT
Source organism: Vibrio sp. JPW-9-11-11 (assembly GCF_013369335.1). Lineage (GTDB taxonomy): Bacteria > Pseudomonadota > Gammaproteobacteria > Enterobacterales > Vibrionaceae > Vibrio. The sequence goes on along the minus strand of NZ_SZQJ01000036.1, from coordinate 272,903 downwards.
TATGTGAAGATATTTCCTCGAAATATACGACTGACATTGCTGCTTGTAAAGTATCTTTATATTAAGATAACGAGTCTAAAGACAAGATCTGTGGAGATTCTGGATGGATGCGATTGATCGCGTGGTTAACCAATGGGCAGAACAAAAACCGCAATTGGATACGGTGCCGATGGCGATTATGGGGCGTATGCTGCGCGTCGCTAAGTACTTAGAAATAGAAGTGGCCAAACTGCATAAGCAGCATGATCTCAAACTGGGCGAGTTTGATGTTTTGGCGACGCTGCGCCGAAGTGGTCACCCTTATCGCTTAACCCCTTCTGAGTTAATGGGTTCCATGCTGTTGACCTCTGGTGCAATGACCAATCGACTCGATAAACTGGAGTCAAAAGGCTTGATTGTACGTTGCCACAGTACGGCAGACCGCCGCAGCGTTACCGTTGAACTCACTTCGACAGGTTTTGCCTTGATTGACGACTTAATCGAGCAGCATGCGGCGCTACAAATCCGCCTATTGGATGGATTAACCGATCAGCAGAAAACGAAACTTAATCAAGCGCTTAAAGAGTGTTTGGCGCTATACGAATAGCCGGTTCCCTACCACGAAGCGAGTGCCCTTTTATGCAGTTAAACAGCCTTATCGCACGGCAGATTGTCGAGCGGGCGACAAAAATTATTCAGTACCCAGTCAATGTTATGGACGAGAACGGCCAAATCATCGGCTCCAGTGACGCGTCACGGCTGCACAAGACCCATGAGGGCGCGTTGCTGGCTATCCATGACAATCGCACGGTAGAAATTACGCCGAGTGTTGCGAGGACCTTGAGTGGAGTCAAAGAGGGGATCAACTTGCCCATCTTATATCTCGATTCGGTCATTGGTGTGGTGGGGATCTCGGGTCAGCCCGATCAAGTGAGACGTTACGGCGAGCTGGTTAAGATGACGGCAGAGCTGATTGTTGAGCAGGCAGCGTTGATGGCGCAAATTCAGTGGAACAAGCGCCACCGTGAAGAGCTGTTATTGCAATTGATTCAAGGAACGACGTTGAATGATAATCAGCTGCTCACTATCGCCGATAAGCTCGGACTCGATTTAGCGCAACCTCGAATCGCGGCGGCGGTCAAAGTGATCCCCAAGCCGGGCGAACCGTTGACCCTTGAGCAACTGCAAACACTGGTACACCTGTTGGAATACCCTGAGCGTGACAATATTGTCGGGATTGTTTCGGTATCGATGAATGAGATAGTGGTATTAAAACCGGTGACCTTATTTGAGGGGGCATGGAGCAAAAGCGAAGAGAAAAAACGCGCCAAACGTCTGCTTAACCGAATTACTCAAGAGACTGATTTTTCGGTCAAAATAGCGATGGGGGAGTATTTCCCTGGGCTAGCGGGCTTGGCCCGTTCATACGAAACCGCCAAAGCGACCTTGGCGTGCAACAGTGACAGTAAGGCCGCTATTCTTTTCTATCAGCAGCATAAGTTATCGGTGCTTATCAGTGATTTAAAACAGGATGATTGGCGCCGTGAGCAGTTAACCCACCCACTGGACGTACTGCACCAGCACGACGTAAAGGGTGTGCTACTAAAGACACTCAAGGTATTTTTTGCGCAAGATTGCGATCTGGCTCAAACCTGTGCTGCCCTCCATATTCACCGCAATACCTTGCGTTATCGTCTTGATAAAGTTGAACAAGTAACTGGCTTAACTATCAATAAGTTAGACCACAAAGTGCAGCTCTATCTTGCCATTAAATGTGTATAGAAAATGGGCTAAAATTGTGCATGTGCACAAAATACCCCTGCTTTTCTTAAGGATGTTTGTTGGTTTGCATAAAGCATTTCCGCGGTTCGAATTTTACTCTGCGCTCAGTTTGGAACACTAAGTGGAAATAGAAACAATGATAGAAGTCTCTACTCTCGGTGCGTTGACGGCGCTTGTGGTCGCGATTGCTCTGATTTTGAAAAAAGTGCCACCCGCTTACGGCATGATCATCGGCGCCCTGATCGGTGGTGTGGTCGGCGGAGTGTCGTTAAGCGACACCGTTGCATTAATGATTGGTGGTGCGCAGGGCATAGTCACTGCGGTACTGCGTATTCTGGCGGCCGGTGTGTTAGCGGGTGTGCTAATTGAATCCGGTGCTGCCACCTCAATTGCAGAAACTATAGTCAAAAAGGTGGGTGAAACACGCGCTTTGCTCGCCCTTGCTATTGCAACCATGATTTTGACGGCGGTGGGCGTTTTCGTCGACGTTGCTGTCATTACCGTTGCGCCAATCGCGCTGGCGATTGCCCGCCGCGCCGATATCTCTAAAACTGCCATCTTGCTCGCCATGGTTGGCGGGGGCAAAGCAGGTAATGTGATGTCACCGAACCCGAATGCCATTGCCGCTGCGGATGCCTTTGATGTCCCTCTTACTTCCGTGATGGCGGCGGGCGTCATTCCTGGTTTGTGTGGACTGCTGCTGGCTTACTTTATTGCCAAAAAATTGGTCAACAAAGGCTCGAAAGTCGACGCGAGTGAAGTGGTCGAAGTCGATCACTCTCGGTTGCCAGCCTTTAAAGCAGCAATTGTGGCCCCGCTGGTGGCGATTGCGCTGCTCTCTTTACGTCCTATCGCGGGCATCAACGTTGACCCTTTGATTGCGCTTCCTTTAGGTGGTTTGTTGGGTGCGGTGGTGATGGGGCGCTTTGCCGACACCAACCACTTTGCGGTATCGGGCCTTAGCCGTATGGCACCCGTCGCCGTGATGCTCTTGGGTACGGGGACTTTGGCGGGAATCATTGCCAACTCTGGCTTAAAAGATGGTCTTATCGACGTACTGACGGCTTCTGGCTTACCCTCGTTTGTCCTGGCGCCTGTCTCTGGTGCGATGATGGCGCTGGCGACCGCATCGACTACCGCGGGCACCGCAGTGGCAGCGAGTGTATTTAGCTCGACGATTCTTGAGCTCGGAGTTCCAGCGCTAGCGGGGGCTGCTATGATTCATTCTGGCGCGACCGTGCTTGACCATATGCCACACGGTAGCTTCTTTCACGCAACCGGTGGTGCGGTACATATGGACATCCGTGAACGACTCAAGCTTATTCCGTATGAGTCAGCGGTGGGTTTGATGATCGCGTTTGTGTCTACCATGATGTTTGGCGTATTTGGCCTGTTTGTTTAAGGATTTTTATGAAAATTATCATTGCCCCAGATTCATACAAAGAGAGCCTTACCGCGATGGAAGTCGCGACAGCGATCGAGAACGGTTTTAAGCAGGTGTTGCCAAGTGCAAGTTACATCAAGTTGCCGATGGCAGATGGTGGCGAAGGCACGGTGCAATCTTTGGTGGATGCGACCGGCGGACGTATCATTAACACCGCCGTTACCGGGCCTTTGGGCCTGCCAGTCGACGGGTTTTACGGACTGCTTGGTGATGGCTCTACGGCGGTTATTGAAATGGCCGCTGCATCAGGTTTGCATTTGGTCTCCCCCTCGCAACGCAACCCATTGTTGACCACCACTTACGGTACAGGAGAGCTGGTGAAAGCAGCGCTCGATGCAGGCGCGAAGCACATTATTGTTGGCATTGGCGGCAGCGCGACCAACGATGGTGGAATGGGCATGGCCCAAGCGCTAGGGGCGCGTTTTGTCGATAGTCAAGGCGTTGAACTGGGTTTTGGCGGCGGTGCACTGGCGAACCTTGCCACTATTGATCTGAGTGGGCTCGACCCACGTTTGCAGCACATTGAGCTGGAAGTCGCGTGTGATGTCGACAATCCCCTATGTGGTTCAGACGGCGCATCTCAAGTGTTTGGTCCGCAGAAAGGTGCGAGCGCCGAGATGGTGGCGCAGCTTGATGCCAATCTCGCTCATTATGCCCAGGTGATCTATCAAACCAACGGCAAGCAAGTGATCGATCAACCCGGTGCGGGAGCGGCGGGAGGACTCGGCGCGGCGTTAATGGGCTTGTTTGCGGCCACTCTTCGCCCCGGTATTCAGATCGTTATGGATGCGGTGAACTTCTCTCAAGTGGTCAAAGGCGCAGATCTGGTGATCACGGGCGAAGGGCGTATCGATAGTCAAACGATTCATGGTAAAACGCCAATTGGTGTCGCGCGCATGGCCAAACAGTACCAAGTGCCAGTGATCGGTATTGCTGGCAGCTTGGCAAAAGGTTGCTCGGTGGTTCACCAACATGGCCTTGACGCTGTCTATAGTGTGGTGCTGGGGGCGACGGATTTACCCACCGCGCTGCAAGAAGCGGCCTTTAACGTCGAGATGACGGCGCGCAATATTGCCGCAACGTTAACCATGCTGTCGAAAAAGTAACATCGATAGTGAAAAAAACGGCCGCTGATTAGCGGCCGTTTTTTTACATACTGAGTTTCACCGAAGGAAGCTTAGCAGCCGTAAGTGCGTTGGATATAAGCTTCAAACTGTTCACACAGCGCTTGATCGCCGTCCTGATTGGTGGCGATTTCATTACTGCCATCTACGACTTTAATCGACGCATTGAGTGGTGCCGCGTCTGTTCGTCTGCGCGTGGCAAGCTGGGCGATTTTCTGTTGCTGCAGCGCCCACGCTTGCTGAGGCGATAAGTTACACGCATCCGCGAGGTACTTGGCGTTAAACCCCTCGCCAGTGAGGCTGACGATGGTATCGTTGTGTGACACCTGATTGCCGCAATGCCAGTAGTGTTTGGCGAGCAGTGGGCCTATCTCTGGGTTGTCGGTCAGGTAGCCAAATTTATCTAAGAAGTAAGCGCGTGTTTGATATACCGCCATGTGTGCGAGCAGGTAGCCGTGGTATGCGCAGGCCGCTTCATCCGAAAGTAAATGCGGAATCGCAAGTAATGGGCGAGGACTGCACGCCAATCCTAGAATACGTTGCTCACAATCGCGGGCAAGCGCGGTAATCTTTTCGGCAGTGAGTTCGCTGTCACTCAGTTGGTACAGAGCGTGCTCAAAGTAAGGGACCACTAAGATGCTGCGCTCTTGGTAGGCTTGAAATGGCTGATTGCTATCGATCATCGCCTGGATGACTGCATCTGGCACAGGGTTGCCTGCGGCATCGAGAGCATACTGCTTGAGCCAATCTGCATCGTTAAGCAAGCTATCACAAAACATCGATTGCGTTTCTGCATAGGCCATGGACGTTGGAGCGAATTCTTGTGAAAAGCAAGGCGCGTTCATTTTGACATTAGCAAAGTGCGCAGCGTGTCCCCCTTCGTGGAACAGAGTATTGATCCCACTGTAGCCGCTGCCCACCTGATCCGGTTTGGCGTTGCTGGTGAAGTTGACTTTGGCGGCGACCCACTGACCTTGATCGTAGAACGAAGGCACAGGACCGTGGCAGAAGCCGTTCGGGTATTTGCCTTTTCTATCGAGCAGGTCAAGCGTCAGCTCGGCACCTGAGTAATCGATATTAAGACGACCGAAGGATTCAACCCAACGACGCAAAGACTGAGAAAACGGCACATAAGGGTCGAGCTCGCGCATCACATCGCCTGAGTACGCGTAGACAAAGTTGTGCCCTTTAAGTGCAGCTGCCCCTTTCTCTTTAGCCAAACTGTCCAAGCTTGCGCGGTTAGTGTCGCGAGTACGCTGCTCAAAGTCATCAAGAATTTCGAACAATTGCTGAGAACTCATTTTCTCTTTCTTGGTCACTGAGTACTCGAAGAAGTTGGGGAAGCCGAGTGCCTGGGCAAATTGGTTACGCCGCTTCACCAACTCGATAAAGCCATTGCCCAGTAGCCACTGCTCCAAATCAAGCAGTGCTTGGTGGGCAGACTGACGCGCATTTTCGTCGCTGTTTGCTCGAATCGTTGCCGCTAGAACAGGCAGCGAGCCTTCGCTGACTTGGCCATTTTCGTCGGTAAAGGTGAGCGGGTGTTTCTGTTTTTTCTCAAATAACTGAGCTTCAAAAGCGATCAACTCATTTTTAAGTTGCTGGGCTTGTTCCCCTTCGATAGCGTGCGATTGGAAGGTGGCTAGCCAGCCGGCAAGGCCAGTTTGGGTTAACTGTTTTTGCTCGGGGTCGGAAATGTGCTCTGCCGCATCTAGTTGCTGTTTGATCACACTAATTTGGTTCGCATCACTCAGAAAGTTGGTCCACTCGGTTTGTGCTTGAGTCGAGCCTTGATGATCATCACTGATACCCATGTAGGTTTGCCAAAAGAAGTCTTCTTTAGTGCGGTGGATGGCAAGGTAACGTTGATTGAGATCGTTGAGGAAGTCGGTGGCGTTCATTTGGATCCTTCAAATGGTTGCTTTATGTAGGGTGAAATTATGACACGCTTTGGCTGCTGATAGGAATCTGAGTGATTATCTGAGACGTCATCAGGCGTAAACAATCCACTACGACGCGTTTCATCGCCCATTCCAATAGAGGCCAAGAGTTTGAAGTGACTCGAATCAGAGTGTCGAGAGCCGCGCTTTACAACATAAATGTTGGAAAGCGGGCAAAAATCTAACAATTCAACCGATGGCGTGAGCCGATAAAGTCGACGAGGCCTGCTAGCTTTGTCAGTGCAATTCATGACCGCAGGTTAATTGTCGGTCCGTTGGCTAATAAAGGATGAAATAATGAAAATACACGCTTCGCTTTCTCTCATATCACTCGGTGTCGTGGCGGCATTGAGCTCATTGAATACCCACGCCCATGGTTGGGTGGAGTACCCCAATGCGCGCCAGAATATTTGTTACCAAGATGGCGGTTTTTGGACCGATGAAATCCCCAATGCGGCGTGCCAAGCGGCGTTTGACGAGTCTGGCGCTTACCCGTTTGTGCAACGTAGCGAAATTTCGGCCAATGTTGCCAACTATCGTGATTTGACCCACGTTCAAGCTGTGGTTCGGGATGGTGAGCTATGCTCGGCGGGCGATGCAGCGAAACGAGGTCTTAACGTGCCGTCCCCGCATTGGCAGCGCAGTGAGGTCGTGTTAGATGAAAACAACCAGATGGAACTTGTGTTTTACGCTAAAGCGCCACACAACCCCTCATACTGGGAGTTCTATTTGACTAAGCCCAGCTACGACCCTAGTCAGCCACTCACTTGGGGGGATCTTGAACTCATTGATAGTGCTGGTGACATTGCGGTTAACGACCAGAAGCGCTATCAGATGACGGTAACGTTTCCTGCTGAACGTACCGGAAACGCGATTCTTTACACGCGTTGGCAGCGTGTGGATGCGGCTGGAGAGGGCTTTTACAACTGTAGTGATATCACACTCAAAGGTCAGGGGACCCCGCCGCCGACCGACCCAACCGATCCCACCGACCCGGCCAATAACTTAACCTCACTTGGCTATTTTGTTCCACAAGGATTTGGTCCGGTTGAACAGGGCGACACGGTGCGCTTTAGAACCTTTGATGCCAGTGGCGCTGAGCAAGCGGATATCTCTTTGCCGATCAGTGCCAATAATCTTCAGTCTTGGGCGTTAGAGGTGGCTGATCAGTTTAATGCTCAGCAAAATGGGGATTGGTATGTCGGTATTTGGCACCCAGAGATGAAGCATTACATGTTCGATAGCGACAATATATACGCCAATCAGGTGCTGGCGCCGAATGACAGCTATAGTTACGCGCTATCGTTGCTTAAAGGTGACACTCCGCCTCCGACAGAACCAGACAACGTTTGGCAGTCAGAGGCGGTCTATCAAGCGGGGGATAGTGTTATCCACCAAGGACGTGAGTGGACTGCTCAGTGGTGGACTACGGGTGAAGAGCCAGGAACCACCGGTGAATGGGGCGTCTGGCGCTAAAGCGACTCGCACGGCCAAACATCTTGTTTGGCCGTGAGATCTTTTGCCCCTATCCAGCGTGGAGACTATTTTATCGCAGTGCAGAAGCTCACATCGGCGTGTTGGGTTTGAGGGTCAAAGCTGTGATAAAGCTCAAAGCAAGGCCTATCGTCACTTTCAATTCCCGACTCAATCACGTTGCTCATCAGGTCATCCCAAGCTTTGGCGTACTGAGTGACTTGGGTGATTTTTTGTCGCATCACGGCGTACTCACCGCCCGGGAAGTCTTGCAGTTCAATACCTTCGGGGGCTTGAGTATCCTCAGGCACCATCAAACAGATATCTGTACGACACTTGTCACTCGGGGTGATTTCAGGGTTATCGTGATAAATGAAAATGCAGGTGTTGCCCGCAAGCCCTTTCATGCCAGCCCATTGATACAAACGCCCGCTAGGCTCTTCATACCCTTCACCGTAAGGCCCGGTGACGCGAATGTAAGCGAGTTTCGACGCTGCAAATTGTTGTGTTTCCATGATCCTACTCCATATTGTTGATTCGCAGTCAGTATAGGCAGCGTCTGTGTCGAGATCGTTTCCAATCTTGCGCAAGGTGTGTCCTATCTTGCTATTTCGAGCCAGCAGAGAAAATTGCTGATAATTCTCACAATCACGAAAAGCACTGGGCGTGACACCAAAGTGCTGTTGAAACGCTTTAGCTAAACTCTGTGATGACGAAAAGCCAAATTCCAACGCGATGTTGATGATCGGCTGTTTGGTTTTGAACAGCTCGTCTGCTGCCGCTTCGAGGCGCAGTCTACGAATAAAGTCGGCTAATGTTTCTCCCTGAACGGCTTTGAACGTTCGGTGGAAGTGGTAAGGCGACAGATTCGCGAGGGCCGCGACAGCGGGTAAGTTTAATGGTTGGTTGTAGTTTTTTTCGAGGTAGCGAATAACGGGATTGAGCCGTTTTTGGTAGTCGACACGCATGGGATTACTCATGGTTCCATGAATTGCTATGAAGACTAATCGAATCGAGTATAGATTCAAACTTAACAGCAAAAAGTTGGGACAGTACGCACCGATTTATTGGCAAGGGATGAGGGTATCGAGAAAGCCGAGTGCTCAGTGGTGAGCGCTCGGCTTTCTATCTTGGTAGGCGGGCCACTTACACGTAGTAAGCTTCAACGGTGCCTTTGAGTTGGATCAGCATTGGATTGCCGTAGCGGTCTTTCGCTTTTGGTGAAGCAATTTTGATCCAGCCTTCACTCACACAGTACTCTTCTACGTCGTGACGTTCTTTGCCGTTGAAACGAATACCGATCTGGTGGTCAAAGCACTCTTTGACAAAGAAAGGGCTGCGAGCGTTGCCCGATAAGCGGTCAGGTAATGCGGGTTTAGTTGTGTCGTTCATGTTCGAGACCTTGAAGTCATTAAAAAAAGTGCGCCATTGTAGTCACAGCTTGGACTGCATTCAAGCGTAACCCAACATCTGCCTCGATAACATTTTTTCTTGCAATCGTCGCCAATTGCTTTAGTGTTATAGTTATGTACAACACTAAAGCGAAGGGAGGGTGAATATGACCGATTGGAATGAATCCCAACCGATATTTCGTCAGCTTGCCGATCGCATCATTGAACAAATACTGCAAGGTATTTGGTCTGAAGGGCAGGCGTTGCCTTCGGTGCGTACCGTCGCGGCCGATCTAAAAATCAATCATCTTACTGTGATGAAAGGCTATCAGTTGTTGGTGGATGAAGCCTTGATTGAGAAGCGTCGTGGTCAAGGGATGTTTGTCACAGTCGGGGCGCTGAATCGACTGAGAATGAAGCAAAAACAGCGCTTTATTGAGCAGCAAATCCCAGAGATTGCAACCAAATTACAGCAGCTAGAAATTTCATTGGATGAGTTTATTATCCAGTTAAAACAGCACGTTAAGGGTGAAGTATGAGCGTATTAATTGAGGCAAATCAGGTCTCTAAGCATTATTCTGGACGCGCAAAACAGCAAACAGAAGCGCTACAAAGCATCAGTTTTGAGTTAAAGGCTGGTCAAGTGTTAGGGCTGCTTGGCCACAACGGGGCAGGCAAATCAACGCTGATCAAGAGTTTACTTGGTGCACACCCGTACCAAGGTGAGATTAAGGTGTTAGGCCTTGAGCCTATCGCTGATCGCGCGCAAGTGATGCAGCATTTATCGTATATTTCTGACGTGAATGTGTTGCCCGAGTGGATGACGGTTCAGCAACTACTGCGCTATACCTCAGGTGTTCACCCAAGCTTTGACTTAGCAAAAGCCAAGTCGGTTCTGGCGCAAACCGATATTAAACTGAGCAGTAAGATCAAATCATTATCGAAAGGGATGAAGGTCCAACTCCATCTTGCTGTGGTGATTTCCACTGATACTCAAGTGTTGATACTCGACGAGCCGACCTTGGGGCTCGATTTAGTGTACCGCGATACCTTTTATCGCCACTTATTAGAGTGGTTTCATGATGGGGAACGGGCATTGATCATCGCCAGCCATGAAGTGTCTGAAATAGAGCACTTGTTGACCGATGTGTTGATTTTGAAACATGGTCAAGCGGTGTTGCAGTCACCGATGGAGAGCCTGGCGCAACAATATGTGATTGTTGAAACGCGTAGCGACAAAGAGAGCGACTTGGCCTCGCTAAAACCGCTTTCGAGAGAGTCTGGTCTGGGTACGACGCGTTGGCTACTTGAAGCGCAGCAGGCTGAGCAGCTCGATGACGTCGAAAGAATTTACAATGTAAAACTTGCGGATCTGTTTTTAGCCCTACAAAAGGAGGCGGCGTGATGAATGCCAATCTATTTATGCTTGAAAAAGAGTGGTTGGAGCATAAGTTAATCACTCGCATTCCGCTGGTATTGTTAGTGTGCGGTGTGGTGCTTTTGATCAGCATTTTGATGAACTCGACGATTCAGAGCAACGTGACGTATGAGTTAACTTATGATTCAGACCTTGGTATGTCGGGTTATGAGTTAGGCCAGCAACTGAGTGAGATGGTGCTGGGCTTTAGCGGCTTACTCTCTATTTTGTTGACTAGCCTCTATTTCCCTAAAACACTGCGCAAAGAGCGCCAAGAGGGCAGCGTGATGTTCTGGCGCAGTATGCCAGTGACAGATATCAACATTCACTTGGTTAAGTTAGTGTTTGGTCTGTTTGTGACGCCGGTGATCTGCTCGATGCTGGTGGTCAGTGCCGATTTACTTATGTGGCTGATTAATGTCGTCATGGCAGAGCAGTTTCCGCTGTTTTTTACCGGTGAATCGCTAGGGTATGTTGTGACGCATTGGTTGGAATTCATTGGCCGAATGTGGCTGGTCGGCATAGCGTTGGCTCCGATGGCGGCGATCGCGATGGCGGTATCACATAAGGTAAATTCACCGTTACTGGTGATGCTGGTTGGTTTTTTTGTCATTAAGCTGGTCGCAGACAGTTTGCTGGCCACTTCTATGGTGGGGGATTTCCTTAGCGCCGTGACGGTGCTACCGCTGGATATTTTGGCCTCCGATAACCCATTCACTGCGTTGAGCCGAATGGGGACGGTGTCGCTGTTGGTGTACGGGTTATTCGGTGTGTTAGGGTTGCTCGCGAGCTTAAGATTTAGCCGTTCGGTAGATTGAGCCCGCCGATAAAAAAGGTAGCAAATGTGCTACCTTTTTTATTTGAATCAAGATATTAGGCTTTTTTAAGATCTTTGGCAGGGTAGGTAAGTGCCATACCCTCAACGGTAACGCGAATGTAGAAACCACCGCTGCTTAAGCCAGTGACGACCATTTTACCGAGATCTACCCCTTTGGTTGCGACAACAACATCATCAATTGCGAACATGGTTACACCTTATAGTCAATGAACTGTTTCGGTGCGGATTAAAGCAGTAACTCAGTAAGATGACTAATCTGATTTTTTGTCGATAAGACAAAACAAATTTTCGCTTCGACATCAGAAAAATATCAACACATCATTAATTTAAATGATTTTCTTTAAAGGCTTTCGCATAGGCTTTGTCTTCGCGCATGATGTGCTGCACTAGCCAGTTTTTCAAAAACGCCATCAGCTCATCGCCGATGTTTTCACCTTTTTCGACCCGTGACTGGAACTCCAATACCTGTGTCACTAGTTGTTTATGCTTCTCTACATGCTCCTTGGTGTGCGAATAATGGATTTGGTCGAACAATATCTCTTCATAGGTGAAATGGTTGGCGGTGTAATCAATCAGACCTTGCACAACCCGTTTTATCGACGCCAAACCGTAATTGTGTTTGAGTAGATGGTAGAGCTCATTGACCAAATGAACTAAGGTTTGGTGCTGGCGATTGATTTCATCTAAGCCAATATCGAGTTGGTCATTCCATTCCATTAGTTTGTCACGTCGTGATTCTTCGGCCTCTATCTGTTGACTGTCGGTCGCAAAGCGATGCAATAGCGAATTGATTTCACCCGAAAGATTACGAACCGTGATACTGGCGATTAAGGTTTCCTGCGTCGCGCGGACATTGTTGTCAGACTCTGTAGCGATCAGTTGTAAACACTCTTCAAGGCGCTGAGTCTGGCCAAGTTGTTGTTCGGACGAGGTGGCGATTTGTTGGCCATACAGGCTCACTTCATCAATTTGTTGGTTGAGTTGTTTGAAAGTAGTTTCGGCGGTTGAGGCAATGTCGAGCGACTTTGTCATGCTCGATTTGTTCTCTTGCATGGTCTGCATCACATCGTCAGTTTTAGCTTGTAAGTTGGCAATTTTCCCACGTATTTCTTCGGTAGCCTCTTGGGTTCGAACTGACAGTGAGCGTACCTCGTCCGCCACAACGGCAAATCCACGTCCTTGTTCACCCGCGCGTGCACTTTCTATCGCCGCGTTGAGTGCCAGTAAGTTGGTTTGCTCGGCGATGCTGCTGATGGTCTCCATTACTTGGCTAATTTGCGCGGTTTCCTCCATTAAAGATTGAAAATGTTGGTTGGAATTGTCGATATGTTGATTGGCATTATCCAGCGCTTGTTCGAGTGCCATCATATCTTGGATGCCTTGGTCTGCCTTCGCTTTCGCTTGGCCAGCTAACGTAGCGGTCGATTCACAATACTCTGAGACGTTTTGCGTGATGTCAGACAACTCGCTGATTATTTGTTTGGCGTTATCCACATCTTGCTTTTGACCAATCGCCCCATTTTTCGATAACGCTGAGTCCTCTTGCACTGTATCTGCGACTTCGAGTAAACGGCCAGTGGATTTTCTGAGCGCCTGTACCGTCCGCGAGATATCTTCACCAATTCGGTTGAAGGTACGCAGCAACGGTCCGTTGATTTGGTTTTGTGCCGATACGCGCACGGTTAAATCCCCTTCGGAGAGATGCACTGCAGCGTGTCGGAGTTGGTCGAGTAAGCCATTAATGGAAAACACTAGGATGACAACCACTAAATGATAAATGACGAGCAGAATCAACCACATCCATTGCTGTTGTGATAACAAGAGGTAAGCAATAGGCAAGACCAATGCGCTCAGCAGCAGTGACCACTGCGCGGACGAGAAATGACTCAGCTTTGCCAATAGAGGGTTAAACATAGCGCCGCTCCTTGGTCGGTATTGGGGTGGTTACTCCATTAAATCTAGGTCATAGAAGGCTGAATGGTCTAACAAAAAGCGCCTTAATAATAAAATACTGAGTAAAGCTGTGGTGTTTTTGACTAGGCTTGGGCGTCGAAACGAGACAATTATCATTGTTTAGGCCACAGATCTATCACTTGGTGCTTTATTAATAAAATGTAGTCATGTTTGATAGGGGTTGTTAACACTTCTACAAGTAAATGCACCGGCGAGTGCATGGGAACGCGCAGTGAATCAGTCAGTAAGTCGAGGCACTAGCCCAGAGGACGCTCAGTCCAATCCATCTTATCTTCGATCGTTTAAATGGCGTGGCATTGAAGTTCGCCTTGGACTTGCACTCGCCCTTTTGTCATTAACCACCTTATTACTCGCGCTTTTCAGCTCGACCACTTACGACAAACTCGAACACGCGCTTGTTGAGTTAAAAGAGCAAGACATCGCGTCGCTTGAGCAAGCGGCGCGGTTGAACGACATGGTGCGCTTGGTCATCTCCGATTCGGCACACTTAGTTGATGCCGAGTCCAACCTCGAGCGGCAAAAAGCGATGCAACGTATTAACCAAAGTATTGCATCGATGAAGCAGGTACTGCTGCATTTTCCCGAGTATCACGATTACTTCAAAGATCTGATGGTTCAGGTTAACAACAGTTTGAGTTTGCTTCATCAAAGCGGCGAGGAGTCTCGTGCACTCAACAAACAATTGCGGAATCTGCTCGAGGGTTTTTACCCTCTGCTGCAACAAGTGAATGAAGAGATTGAGAGCCTACCCAGTGAACAAAAATCTCGCCTTCAGTACAGCCAATTAAAAGCGCTGTTGTATTACCAGTTGGGGCTGGTTGAGAAGCTTTACAACGATGGCAGTTTTAATGAGCTCGATTACACCACTTACCGGTTAGAGCAACTCGGCCAAGAGTGGTTTAGTTTATGGCTCGCGAGCGGATTGGCGGAGTCCATGCCTGCACTGGATGAAAAACTGTCGGTGATCTATACCTTGGCGTCGCGTTCCAGTCGGTTAGTCAAATTGAAAAACCAAGCGTTAGAGCATCATTATCAGCAAGCGTACTTGCTTGAGAACAGTAGAGAGTATTTACATCAGCTTTCGGTTCAAATCGAGCGCAACAGCGCCAAAGTTAACTTAGAAATTGACCGCTCAATCGCCAAGGCGCAGCGCTCACTGACCTCGAATCGAACATTTTCATTGCTGTTGTCGCTATTTAGTGTGTTGGCGGCGGCTGGGATTGCTTGGTTTTATGTGCGTAAGAATATTTTGCAGCGCCTGCTCGACTTACGTGACGATATGTTTGCGATTTCTACTGGGCATCTTGAGACGCACATTGAGCTCAAAGGGCACGATGAAATCACTCAAATGGCCAAATCGCTGCAAGTTTTTCAGGCCACAGCACAAGCGGTTAAAAAGACCAATCAACGGTTAGAAGCCGAAGTCGAGGAGCGCCGAGTGGCGGAAGAAAAACTGCGTGTGACCCAAGATGAACTGGTGCAGGCAGGCAAGCTTGCTGCGTTGGGGCAGCTTAGTGTCGGCATTACCCACGAAATCAATCAGCCTTTGACGGCGATCAGCAGTCATGCACGCAGCGCACAGAAGTGGCTCGAGCAACAGCGGCCAGAAAAAGCGACGCATAACTTACAAAAAATCGAAGTTTTGCTGGGCAAGGTCGCGGCGTTAACTCGTCATCTCAAAGCGTTTGCGCGCAAAAGTGATGGCAAAGTGTCGTCGGTGGCGGTGATGCCGGTGGTGAATGATGCGCTAGAGCTGTTTACCAATAGCGCAGTGCCTATCGTGCTGGACTGCTCGCTCACTCCGCAAGAAATCGTTAAGGCTAACCCAATTCGTTTGGAACAAGTCTTGGTTAACTTGATCAGTAATGCGGTGGATGCGGTGGCTGAATGCAGTGAGCCGCTAATCCTGGTCTCGGTCAAACGTGTTGATAGCCAAGTGACCATTGCAGTGAAGGACAACGGCACAGGGATCGTGGCCGACGATTTACCGCATATCTTTGACCCATTTTATACCCGCAAAGAGGTCGGCAAAGGGTTGGGCCTCGGCTTGTCGATTGCGTTTAACATTATTAAAGATTTTGGTGGCTCGATTCGGGTCTCATCACAGCCACAACAAGGCAGTGAATTTGTCATAGTTCTAGAACAAGGTGAAACCTCATGACAGTAGGAAAACACATAACCCTGATTGACGATGAAGTGGATGTCGTTGAAGCGGTGAGTGAAATGCTCGAGCTCGAGGGCTTTGAAGTCGTGGGCTTTAGCGATCCTAAGCTCGCCCTTAAATCGCTGACCCCAAGTAGCCAACAGGTGGTGCTGTGTGATGTGCGTATGCCTAAACTTGATGGCTTAGCCATGCTCGATGCCATTCAAAGCCGAGCACCACACTGCCAAGTGGTGTTGATGAGTGGTCATGGGGACATTCCGATGGCGATTGAAGCGATGAAATTGGGTGCGTTTGATTTTATCGAGAAGCCACTGCAAAGCGACGAGCTGATCGAAAAACTCAACCTTGCCAACGCTCACCTACAACATGCCGCCGAGCGTGTCGAGAGTGCTCCAGAGTTGCCTATCGAGAATGTTGTCATCGGTGAATCGGCCGCGATGGAGATGATTCGCTCGCAGATTTTGGCGTTGGCACGCACCGGCGTCGATACCATCATTAACGGTGAAACCGGAACCGGCAAGGAGGTGGTCGCGCGTGCGCTGCACCAATACTCTCAGCGCCGTGATAAGCCGTTTGTGGCGATCAACTGTGGTGGTATGACAGAAAGCATCATTGAAAGTGAGTTGTTTGGTCACGAGGCTGGCTCATTTACCAGCGCCAATAAAAAACGTATTGGCAAGATAGAGCAAGCGCATGGTGGTACGCTCTTTCTTGATGAAATCGAGAGCATGCCAATTGCGGTACAAATCAAACTTCTGCGGGTGATTCAAGAGCGCGTCATTGAGCGAGTGGGCGGAAATAGCTTAATTCCGGTCGATATTGTGGTGGTGGCCGCGAGTAAGGCCGACTTATCAGCGCTTAGCCAGCGTGGTGAGTTCCGTGCCGACCTCTTTTATCGTCTCAACATCGCCAGCCTTAATCTGCCGCCGCTGCGACAGCGCAAAGAAGATATTCAGGCGCTGTTTCGCCATTTTGTCGTTCAGGCGAGTCAAAAATACAAGACCCGAGCGTCTACCCTTTATGCGGAGCAAATTCAGCAGCTGTGTCGACACGATTGGCCTGGCAATGTCCGTGAGTTAAGAAATGTCGCCGATCGCTTTGTGCTGGGGATTGTAGGAGAAGGGTTTGATTTACAGACGCCGAGCACCGCTGGCAGTGACGCTTTCGCGTTCGAGCAGCAGATGGAGCAGTATGAACGTAACGTGCTGACCGAGGCTCTGATTGAAATGGGCGGCAATATTAATGAGGTGTCACTGCGGCTAAACTTGCCGCGCAAAACCTTGTACCGAAAAATGAAAAAGCACCAACTCGAAAAGGAGAGTTTTAAAGCGTAGAGCGGGAGACAGAAATGACCCATGTGGTTTTTTTTATCGGCGGTATCTTTTTATCTGTATGAATTAAAAAGGAAAATTACTTGGCATAGAGCGTGCTTTATACGATGCGACTTTGACGATAACAATAAAAGATTCAACCGATTGTAAAGCGATTGAAACTTTCTCTGCTCAGAGTCTTGTATCCACAATAGAACATTTGCTGCAAGGAGAAACCAATGAAGCAAATCGTAACGAGTAGTATCGCGCTCTTAATCGGCGTCAGTTCAATGGCTATGGCAGGCAATGAACCGGCCCAAGTCGGCCCACGTCCTTTGTACCTAGTCAGTGACATGGAAAATAGCCCACTGAAAAGTAAGTTAGAAAGCTGCAGTGATGGCCCTTTCCATCGTAGTGATTTTTCTATCGGTCACCGTGGTGCGGCGATGCAGTTTCCAGAGCATACCAAAGAGTCCTATTTAGCCGCCATCGCAATGGGGGCGGGTGTGCTGGAGTGCGATGTTACCTTTACTAAGGATAAGCAATTGGTTTGCCGCCATTCGCAAAGTGATCTGCACACCACCACCGATGTGTTGGCTCACCCTGAGCTGGCAAAAAAATGTACGGTACCGTTTAAACCTGCCAACCCTGCGACTGGCGAAGATGCACAGGTCGAGTGTCGCACCTCTGATTTCACGTTAGCCGAGTTTAAAACCCTAAAAGGAAAAATGGACGGCGCGAACCCGAAAGCCACCACGGTTGAAGAGTACATGCAAGGGACGCCAGGTTGGCGTACAGACCTTTACGCACAAACGGGGACCTTGATGACCCACGCCGAGAGTGCGGCGCTATTTAAACAATATGGCGTGAAAGTGACACCTGAGCTTAAATCGGCGGCGGTCGACATGCCTTACCAAGGCTTCACGCAACAAATGTACGCGCAGAAGCTGATTGATGAACTCAAGCAAGCGGGCTTTGCGCCAGAAGAGGCGTTTGTTCAGTCGTTCAACTTAGATGATGTCACCTATTGGATTCAAAACGAGCCTAAATTTGGCCAGCAAGCGGTCTACCTTGATGACCGTATGTACGAGCAGCAAGACTTTGTCGCGTCACTCGAAAATATGAAGGATCTGCAAAAGCAGGGCGTCAACATCATCGCACCGCCTCTTTACGCCCTGATCGAGCTAGACAGCAATAATCAGATCGTTGAGTCGAACTACGCCAAGCTGGCTAAGCAAGCCGACCTAGATATTATTGCCTGGACGCTAGAGCGCTCTGGACCGCTTGCGCAAGGTGGTGGCTGGTACTACCAATCTGTGACGAAGCAGATCAAGCGTGACGGCGATATGATGAAAGTGCTCGACGTGTTAGCGAAAGACGTGGGTGTGTTAGGCGTCTTTAGTGATTGGCCATCAACCGTGACCTACTACGCCAACTGTATGGACATTTAATCGAAGTGGCGATAACTCCACGCAACAAAGGGCCATTTGGCCCTTTTTTTGTCCGCTAATATTGGTGGGACAAAAATGACCCAAAGTTCTGTTTTTTGTTCGGACACAAATGACTCAAATGCCTAGGGCTTGTTAGTTGATGCGTTTAAGTTGTTGAAATTATTGTTTTTAATAGTTGGCACAACCTCTGCTATAGAGGGAGGGAACATCAACAATAACGTGAATGTAAGGTTCTAATATGAAAAACAGTGTAAAAGGATTGTTAATCGCTGGCTCTTTGATGCTGCCAACGCTGGCGATGGCGAATGAGTGTGCCAACCGCGGCGTGCTGGATGAGAGATATTGTGACGAAAACCAAGACTTGGTCGCTGATGCGCCGAAAGATGCCTCAGAGTGGATAGACCCAAGCACGCTCGTGTTCACTTACACACCGGTTGAAGATCCTGCGCTGTACAAAGATGCCTTTGCCGATTTTCAAGCTCACTTAAGTAAAATTACCGGTAAGAAGGTCATCTACTATACGGTTCACTCTAACTCGGCTCAGGTTGAAGCGATGCGCTCTGGGCGTCTGCATGTTGCGGGTTTCTCGACAGGGCCAACCGGTTATGCGGTCAACCTTGCCGGTTATGTACCCATCGCAGTGAAAGGCGATGAGAACGGCTTTCAAGGTTACAACTTAGTCACGATTGTACGTAAGGACAGTGGTATCAACGAGATGGCAGACCTGAAAGGCAAAAAAGTGGCGCACACCTCTGCCTCATCGAACTCGGGTAACTTGGCGCCGCGCGCTCTTTTCCCTGCTCAAGGCTTAGTGCCAGATGAAGACTACAAGGTATTGTACTCAGGAAAACATGACCAATCGATTCTTGGTGTTTACAACGGCGACTACGACGCTGCGCCTGTCGCCTCTGATGTTTACGATCGCATGGTCGCCGCCGGCCGTGTCGATGATTCTGAGCTAAAAATCATCTACCGCAGTCCGCGCTTCCCAACGTCTGCATTTGGTTATGCGTATAACCTTAAGCCAGAGTTGGTCGAGAAGATCAACCAAGCCTTCTTTAGCTACCGCTTTACTCCAGAAATGAGCGCAGCGTTTAAAGGCGCGGATCGTTTCTCGCCAATTACCTACCAAGAAGATTGGTCAGTGATCCGCGATATTGCTCACGCAACGGGAACCGCTTACACCAAAACTGGGCTGAAAAAGTTGGCAGAAAAAGACGCGGCTAAGCGCGCAAAGAAAAAAGCAGCCGAGTTAGCCAAACAAGCCACTAATCAGTAATTCTCCCATTTAACGCCAATAGTACGGTGCCCTTGCGTGTAGGGCGCAGGGCACCGTGCATCCTAAATAGAACAATCACAAGGAACTGTAGTATGGCCGTAGCAAGCTGTGATAGCGCACAATACGACGGAATTAAGATAAACAATCTGTTTCACCAATACGTCGCCGGCAAACCTATTCTCAAAGGTATCGATATCGATATCGATCAACCAGGAATTATCGCCATTATCGGCCCATCAGGCACCGGAAAAAGTACCCTGCTGCGCTGTATCAATCGCCTCAATGACCCCACCAGTGGTGAGATCCTGTTTCAAGGGGAAGATCTGACTAAGCTGCAAGGTCAAGCACTGCGCAACCAGCGACGTCATATCGGTATGGTGTTCCAAGAGTACAACTTGGTAGAGCGATTAACGGTGATCGAGAACGTGCTATGTGGCCGCCTTGGCTATATGTCATCGTGGAACGCTTGGCGTCGCAACTACTCGAAACAAGATCTGCATAAGGCGTTTGAGCTGCTGGAATTTGTTGGCCTACAAGACTTTGCCAATCAGCGCGCTGACAGCCTGTCGGGAGGCCAGCGTCAACGAGTCGGGATTGCGCGTGCGGTGATGCAAGATCCCTACATTTTACTGGCCGATGAACCGACGTCTTCGCTCGACCCAAAAACCGCAGTAGAAATTATGGAGCTGATGGAAACCTTCGCCAAAGAGAAGCAGATCCCTGTACTGGTCAATATTCACGACGTTAACTTAGCCAAGCGTTTTGCCAAGCGTATTATCGGCATGTGTAATGGCACTGTGCATTACGACGGCAGCCCGGAAGGCATCAGCGAGCAAGACCTTAAGATCATCTACGGAGGTGAGTCATGGCTGGATTAACCCCGTCGAAACTTGAGGTAGAAAACCCGTTCAAAGCCTCTTGGTTAAGCCGTCTTGGTTTGATGGCCATCATCGGGTACTTATTCTATAGCTTTTCGACACTCAATCTTACGTTTGAACGATTAGTGATAGGTTTTGGAGAGAGTGAACGCTTACTTTCTCGTATGTTTCCACCTGATTTTTCCCGTTCTAGCCTGCTGTTAAGTGGGCTAGCCGAGAGCTTGCAGATCGCGATTATCTCAAGCTTTTTTGGGATTGTTATTTCTCTCTTTTTGGGGTTGTTGGCGGCGCGCAACATGATGCCGGCGATTGTGTCGACGCCAGTGCGTGGCTTTATCGCTCTGTGCCGCTCTTTCCACCCGGTGATCATTGCTATTTTGTTCGTTAAGGCGGTGGGGTTTGGCGCGTTAGCGGGTATTTTGACCTTAGTGTTTGCGTCGATAGGCTTTATCGCCAAGCTCTTTGCTGAAGCGATAGAAGAGATTTCGTTTAAGCAGGTTGAAGCGATTCGAGCGATCGGGGCGAACTTTATCAGTGTGATTCTGTTTGCCGTTATGCCTCAGGTGTTTACTCGCTTTATCGGCTTTGCTAGCTACCAACTGGACTCCAACCTGCGTAACTCCACTATGGTTGGTATCGTGGGCGCGGGCGGTTTAGGCGGAACCTTATTTTCGGCGTTCCAGCGTTTCGATTACGACTTTGTCGCCGCCATTTTAATCACCATCATCGCGCTGATTTTGGTGGGTGAATTCTTGTCTAATGTGGTAAGGAGAATTTTCTAATGACGACCGCTTCTATTGATAGAGAATGGCAACGCTTTACGTTTAATGAACGGCTAGCAAGGTTTGCCGCGTATCTGTGTTTTGTGGCTGCGATCGTATGGTCTTGGCAGACCGTAGAGATCATCCCAGAGTTTCTCTATGACGCGCCAGCGCAGTTTGCCGATATGTTTGGCCGTATGGTGCCACTGGATTATGGCTTCTATCCAGCAACGATTCACGACGCCTTAATTGAAACGTTGCACATCGCCACACTCGGCACCTTGTTCACATTGGTACTGGCCATCCCGTTGGCGTTACTCAATGCGCCCAATATCACCCCGAGCAAAACTCTAAACTGGGTCGCGCAGTTCTTTTTGGTCTCTTCTCGTTCAGTGAACTCATTGGTGTGGGCGCTGTTGTTTATCGCGTTGTTTGGCCCTGGTGTGTTGGCGGGGATTATGGCTATCGCTGTGCGCAGTGTCGGTTTTGTCGGTAAGCTGCTGGCCGAAGCGATTGCAGAAGTGAACATGGGAACGATTGAGGCGTTGAAAGCGACCGGCGCTTCTTGGATGAGCATCTTGCTCAAAGGTTATTGGCCACAAGTGATGCCAGCGTTTTACTCGATTGTGCTGTTCCGCTGGGATATCAACGTTCGTGAATCGGCGGTTCTTGGTTTGGTTGGCGCAGGTGGCATTGGTGTGGTACTCAACGATGCCCAGAACCTATTTGAGTGGCAAAAAGTTTCTATGGTACTGCTAAGTATCTTCGCAGTGGTGGTGCTTGCAGAAGCCTTGGTTGTGCATGTGCGTAAAAAGCTAATCTAGCCTAAGTCGATTCTGGCTTAACCTCACAACAAAGCGGCCAACGGCCGCTTTGATTCATTCATGATGAGGCCAAGTATCCTTGCTTGACTGTTAAAAGTGCTAACCCGCCGCTCGGCTCGGTTATTTAGTGGCCGCGCCGTTATCGCTCTCTTGCATCGGTGGCTCAGGGAGCGGTTGTTGGGTTTGTTTTTCGTGCATCGCTTCAATTAATTCGCGATCACGCTGGGCAAAGTAGATATCCTCTTCTGCCTTGCCACGCAGTCGGAGTTTTTCAGTAAAGTCCATTACGCTGACCTCTTCATACTGGGCGGTTATAACCAGTATAGTCAGACCGAGCAAAAACGCGCAGCGTGGCAGCTTAGCGCTGTTTTATCTCCAGTAGCGCGTCAGTGAATTCGGCAAAACCAAAGCCTCCCGGTTGGCTCATGACCACGCTTGGCTTATAGGCGAGCCGTTGCCAATAGTGTTCGATATTTTTGACGCCTACGCTCATTGGCAGGGTTTCAAACATCTGTTGGTCATTGAGTGAGTCTCCCACATAGCAGCACTTTTTCAGGATATCGCTTTCGCTGAGTCCTTGTTGGCGCAGATACGCGAAAGCACTGTTGCGTTTTGAGTGCTCGCCATACCATGCATTGATATGGATGGAACTTGCGGTGGCATGAGCGCCCATGGCGTGGATGCGCTGCACAATTTTTTCGACCGTTTGGCTGTCAACGGGCAGACGGTTTTGACCAATATCGATGGCCACTTCACACAGGCGATAGGCTTGGTCGAGTGTCAGGGCAATGTTGGAGTAGTCGCGCAACAGTTCGGTGATTTGTTGTTTGAGTTCAGCTTGTTTGGCGCGCATCACCTCGATATCGACTGCGGAAGAGAGGGTGATCCCTCGTGGGCCTTTTTCCAGACAAAATGCGCCATTTTCGCCTAACACCGCATCAACGGGCCATAGTTGAGCGATATGATCGCACCAGCCCGCGCAAGCGCCCGTTACCGCCACGACTTTGATCCCCTGTTGCTGCAGTTTATCGAGCGCAAGCAGAGTCTCTGCGGGCAATTTTCCACTCCAAGTGAGGGTATCGTCTACATCGGTGAGTACCCATTCGATGTTATTCCATTGTGATGTCAGCACGTTATCTATCCGTTTGTCACTTATCCGCTTAGTTTACCCACCCCCTAGGGAGAATACCGTGATGGAACAGTAAGTTAATGAAATGTTACTGCCGGGGCCGGTGATTGACCAAGCGTTCCGCTCAGACCCTCTTTAGCTTAGCGATGCTTTGCTCTATAATTGGCGCGCTTTTATTGCCAGCCTTTTCTATCTTGGACATATTATGATTTCGAAAAACCAGCTCAAACTCCTGCGTGCTTTAGGCCAAAAAAAACAGCGCAAGGCGCATGGGTTGTTTTTAGTTCAAGGTGAGAAAAACGTCCTCGAATTGGTCGAGGGGTCGTTCGTGGTGAGACAAGTGTTTGCGACATCAGAGTTTCTCTCGCAACATGCTCGTGCATTGGGCGATATCGAGTGCATTGAGGCGTCTTTGGAAGAGCTCACTAAAGCGAGCACCTTAGTGAGTAATAATGCCGCGATCGCAGTGGTTGAGACCCCACAAGTCGAGGTGCCAAGCGCTGAAGGGCTGATGATAGCGCTCGATGGCGTGTCTGATCCGGGTAACCTCGGCACCATCATTCGTGTGGCTGATTGGTATGGTATTAAGCACATTGTTGCCAGCCAAGACTGCGCCGATCCCTATAATCCGAAAACCATTAGCGCCACTATGGGCAGTTTTGCTCGAGTGACGGTCAGTCAGCTTGATTTGCCCGGTTATCTTTCGGCCGCTAATCTGCCTGTCTATGGTGCTTTCCTCGCAGGTGAAAGCGTTCATAGCACCGACTTTTCAGCCCAAGGTATTTTGTTGATGGGGAGTGAGTCTCACGGTATTCGTCATGAGGCCGCGCAGTACGTGACCCATAAAATCACCATCCCTGCATTTGGCGGTGCGGAGTCGCTCAATGTGGCGATGGCGACGGGTATCATTCTTGACAACATGCGTCGTCAGCATAATCTTGTGCCTTAGGGGGAAGAGCGCCGCTCTTGCCCCGGCTACCTGTAATTATTCGTGCCCTTTCGCCGTTTCGCTGTGGCTTGAGGTATTCAAAAGCTCGTTTAAACCTCCCGCATTATGGACTTGGTTAAACCCTTGCGCCTTTAAGTACTGCATTGCTTGCCCAGAGCGATTGCCACTTCGACAATACACAACCACGGTTTGATCTTTTGCTATTTGGTCGAAATGCTGGTGTAACTCTGCCAGTGGATAATTGACCGCATTGTCTAGATGACCTGCTTGAAACTCTTGCGGCGTACGAACATCGACCACCAAAGCACCTTGCTTTATCCACTGCCAGCCCACCTGAGCACGTTCGCTCGCATGACTGACGGTACTGAACAAAGTGAACGAGAGTAGAGCGAACGTTATGAGTCTTTTCATCTGGGTTTCCTTGTTGAAACAGACGGTGTACGTAAAACAATTCTATCTTGGTTATCACTTTGTCGCGAGTGCGATTGTCTACTGTCTATACTGTCAATAATGGATCTTTGCTACTTTTAGGTGAGTACAAAGGACAGTGATAACGGTAGGAAGTCCCATGAGTAAAAAAACGATGTCTGTGTTGGCCATTCTGTGGCTAACCTTTTCTGGCTGGGCGGCTGCGTTGCCCGGTACTACTGGTGACCCGATACTTTGGATTTCCGGTGCGATTACCCAAACCAATTCGGACACCGGAGCCATCCTAGATGAAGCGATGGTGAGTCAGTTACCGCAAGCGACGATTCGTACTAATAACCATGTCGTTGAACAGGTCGTCGAGTACCGAGGTCCAACACTCGCCAGTGTGTTGGACCTCGTTGGCGCTAAGGGAGAGTCGGTGAAAGTGGTGGCTTGGGATGATTACGTGGTGTCCATTCCCTTAAGTGAGATCACTAAGTATCAGGTATTGCTCGCGACTCACGAAGCGGGGGAGCGTATGACCATAGACGATAAAGGGCCGTTTTTTGTGGTGTTCCCTTTTGCCGACTATCCAGAGCTGCGCAACGATTACTACTACAGCTTGTCGGTTTGGCAAGTGAAGGACATTATCGTTGAGTAGTGAGAGTAAGCCAGTGGGCTGGACCTCACGGCGCTCGTTTGTGGCGATAGTGGCCCTTCTTGGCGCAATTCTGTTGATCATGATCGGTTACTTTTTTTATTCCGTCACTGAAATCCGCAATGTGTCGCCTCAACCTTATGTCACCATCGTCAACAATAACTTGTCGGCTAAAGTTAAACTGTTGCGACTACAAAATGAGATTCTGAGCTTTCAAAACGATCCCTCTATGCAATCGTTAAATCGCCTCAAACTCAAGGCCCGGGTATATCGAGCCAGTATTTCACAAGACTTGCAATCGACTCGCACGATAAAAATTCATCAGCAATATGGCGATGTGAGGCGATTGACCCAACTGAGCGTCGAAATTGAAGGTGTGTTGAGTCGCGTGGAATCCGTCACTTTGGAGAGTCACTCCCTGCTCGACAACATCTTCAGGCAGTTGTCGGGCGTGTACACCCGTCTCAACACTTATTTGTCGAGTTTTGTCTCTGAGGTACAAAAGAATCAGATGCAGTTCGTGCTGTTTAGAGAAAATTTGCATAACCAGCAGATGTTTTATTTAGCGATTATTTTAGTCTGTTCGCTCCTTATGGTCGGGGTGATCTCATGGATGTACTTGAACCAGAGCCGCCTGAGTCGACATTTACAAGAGCAGACTCAAGCCATGAAGCAGGCGAAGCGGCTCGCGGAGCAAAGTGCGACCACCAAAGCGCGTTTTCTGGCTAATATGTCGCATGAGATGCGTACCCCACTGAATGCCATTATTGGTCTTAGCCAAAGGGAGTACTACACTTCGTCAGACGAGCAAACCCGAAACTTCATTACTTTGATCAACCGATCGGGTCAACACCTTCTCAAGCTGATCAACAGTGTCCTCGATATCAGCAAGATAGAGCAAGGAAAGGCCACGCTACAGCTAGAGACCTTTTTACTCAGTGAGCTGGTGGCTGAGTCGAAAACCATCTTCGTTGAAATGAATAAAGAGCAAGTGGAAGTCTTGTTTACTACCGATATGGTGGAGGATTACACCCTGCGCGGCGATCAAACCAAGCTGCTACAAATCATTAATAATATCAGTTACAACGCGGTCAAGTTTACCAATCAAGGTTTAGTAGAGATTCGCCTGTCTGTGGACGAGTCCCCGCAGCTTACTATTGAGGTCAACGATACTGGTATCGGTATGAGCGAGGAGCAACTAGATCGCGTGTTTGAAGAGTTTACTCAAGCCGACGATTCGATCACCCGTCAGTATGGCGGTAGTGGGCTTGGGCTATCAATTTGTCAATCGTTGGTCCAGTTGATGGATGGGCAACTCTCGGTATCCAGTCAACCGAATCAAGGTACCCAGTTCGTGATTCAAGTTCCTATTGAGGTCGTGGAACGTCACCCATTGTGCGACGCCAAACGTTGTCAGTTGGCCGTTAATGTGGTCGCGCCAAATATTGATGCTCAGAAAATCATTACCACAGAACTCACACAGCTTGGTTTGTTCGAGCCCGATGCCCCCATTACTGTCTATTATCATAGTCACGAGGCGACGCTGGAATCTGGTATCGAGTTAGTTCAATCGGAACAGCTTCATGGTCTGTTGGTGATTGCCGATGTACACGTGATGGTGCCTGACAACGAGCGTGTGGCCAAACTGACTAAGCCTTATGATCTTTTTAGTATGGTGGCCTCATTGCAGGCAATGCAGCAAGGCATCACCCACCCATCGAACACTCAAGCGTTGCAAATGGAGGGTGACTTAAAGGTGCTGCTAGTGGAAGACATGCGCGTTAATCAGATTGTGGCCACCAAGATGTTGAGTACGCTTGGGGTCAGTTGGCAAATCGCGAACAATGGCCAAGAGTGTCTCGAGACGTTAAAGAACCATCACTTTGATATGATCCTGATGGATATCCAAATGCCGCTGATGGACGGGATACAGGCGCTTGAGCATATCAAACAGCAGGAACTGGCGCCTAACAGTGTGATTATCGCTTTGACGGCCAACACGTTTGAGAGTGATGTCGAACACTACCTCGAACAAGGGTTTGTTGACGTGTTAGCTAAGCCATTTCAATTAGAGTCTATGAAAGCGATTCTTACCCGATACCTTTCTGGCCCTAGCGCTCTGTTGTAGACGCTAGCTCGCTTTTTATAGTTATTTAAAATCTTGTTTTAAAGTCATGCCCGAATACGACAAGTTTTGGTGATTTCGGGCAATATCACCTTGTAAGCATGTCACAGTTTTTAGTCTGTGAATCATAAAGATACAGTGAATGTCACAAAGTGAAATGCCATTTTATTTTTGTTTTCGGTTGTCGGAGTAGTTTTATATTGCTGAATCAAAGCAAACCTGTACCCAACAAAAATGAGATAAACATGAGTAATAACATAAAATTAACTGCAGCAGCTGGACTCGTTTCAGCATTATTGTCGAGCCAATCATTCGCCTTTTTGGCTGAACACGACAACCTGATCGTGCCTCATGCTGGTGCTAAACATATGCATAATCAAATCGCCGAAATTCCTGCAGCTAACGAGTCATACAAAACATGGATTCAAACACCGGCGAACGAGGCTCTCAAACTGGAACTCGACCATTTCCCACATGTTGGCTATGAGCGCAAGACACTAAAATCTCACACAACGGGAATTTACGCCCTTGCTCTTGCTTGGAATCTAACAGAAAACTCGGAAGAGGCTGATCGCTACTTGCAAAAAGCGACGGATTTAATAATCAATCTAGCAAAAAGCATTAGTCCTAGCCCGCATACGCCAAATGAATCAATTTTACTCGATGTGTACGAGGCGTATTCACTGATTAAGCCAGCCATGAACCGAGAGTCAGTAGAGGTAATAGAACAATGGCTTACTCGTCAAGCAGACTACTTCCGTCACTACAAGCTCACGGGAACCTTAATCAAAAATAACTGGGAAAACGTGCGATTGGCTATTCTGTTTAACTTGGCACTGATTCTCGATGATACTGAACTTTATCAATATAGTGTGAGTGCTCTAAAACGTTTCACTAAAGTAAACGTTGAGCCAGATGGCAAAACCAACGACTTTACTAATCGTGATGCCGTAACCTACCACGCGTACAATCAACAGTACTATGCTCGAATTCTAAAAGCGGTGACGGCTTACAAAGGAAAACGAGCAGCCGATCAATTGTTTACTTACAAAGAGAATAACCATGGCAGTATTGCTGACGCCTACCAGTTTTGGGTGCCTTACTTTACTGACCCGGTAAACAATGTACATATTGAGTTTGTAAACACGGGTTGGAAACCCGACTTGAAACGTGGTGATGCCAATAAACCATACCAGCCAGCTGGAACGGTTTACGCCATGGCACATATGGTTGCCTATGATAGTAAAGCATTTGATTACATTAAGACTGTGCAGCCAGATAAACAAGCTTATACATTGCGTTTAAGTACATGGGTAAACAGCGCTTGGCATGCCCAATAACGTAAGCATGAACAGTTAACCGCAAGCAACCCACTCGTACAATATAAGCCCTTGGCAATAGCAAGGGCTTTCAAGGTTATATTTGTAGCTCTTCTTCACGAGAAGTTGCTAGGAGTCATAGGGCGTAGGGACTGGCCGCAAACAGTGTGTTGATCGCTTTTTAGAGTTATTTTGACTGATCGATGTCTTATTTTTGGGGTCTGTTGATTATTGTTTAATCAATAACTATCTTTTCATTATCGGTTTGAATTATCCAAGGGACCTGCCGTGAAAAGATTAAAAGTTGTTTTTCTTGTCCAAGTGATTGTAGCGCTGACTTTTGTCTTGCTGGTTTCGGCATTCATAAAGTATCAAGGTTTTAAACAAAACTTACTTTTAGAATTGCATCAGTCGGTTGAGAACACCACTGAGCGGATGATGATTAGTTTGCCAAAGGCGGTTTGGGATTTTGATTTGGAATCGGCCAAAGTTTCTATGTCTGCTGAGCTCAAGTTGCCAGAAATATCTGCCATCCAGTTAATTGATA
Source organism: Vibrio sp. JPW-9-11-11 (assembly GCF_013369335.1). Lineage (GTDB taxonomy): Bacteria > Pseudomonadota > Gammaproteobacteria > Enterobacterales > Vibrionaceae > Vibrio. Next base: position 243,739 of record NZ_SZQJ01000036.1, on the reverse strand, counting down.
ATGAAGGAAACGACTTGCTCTTCTTAACCCAGAAAGGCCAAGGTGACAGTCGTGAAATCATTGATGTTATCGACAAACAAGCCTATTCGGTTGATAAGAGTATGAGCGCTGACTTAGTGTTCGTCGAGTATGGAGAGACAAATGCCGTAGGGCAGGTTTTGGTTTATTTTGATACCAATGTGCTAGACGCAAAGCTGGCTGACTCCTTACGTACCAACATCATTGAGCTGGTCATCTTGGTTATCGTGATATCGGTAGTGATCATTTTGGTGCTGACGATGACGGTGATTCGTCCCATCGCCGAGCTGACCGATGTCATTAACGACTTGGCGTCTGGAAATGGTGATTTAACCAATAAGCTCGCTCCTGCGAAGTTCCGTGAGTTTAACGCGATAACTGAAGGAATAAACACCTTTACTGAGTCGCTACGACAGATTGTTCAAGATGTGAATATCTCTTCAGAGGCGCTTGGAGAAACTGCCCTAGCAAATGGTTCTACTGCTCGTACTAACGCAGAAAAGCTGGAGCAACAGAAACATCAGTTGGCGACGGTGGCGGCCGCGGCAACGCAGCTTAATCAATCGGTTTCAACGGTTGCTGATACAGCGGCGGAAACCGCTGACCAATCTCATAGTGCTACCACCTTAACTTCAAATGTTCATCAGTCCATTGAGCACTCTGCCAACGAGATCATCAATATGCGTGAGGAAATGAATCACGTGAATGCAGAGATGCATATTTTGATTGATGAAGGTGAAAAAATAACCACCGTACTTAATGTCATCAATGACATCTCAGAGCAAACCAACTTACTAGCGTTAAATGCTGCTATTGAGGCGGCTCGAGCGGGTGAGCAGGGACGAGGTTTTGCTGTGGTAGCCGACGAAGTGCGTAATCTAGCGGTAAAAACCAGTGAATCGACAGAACAGATCCAAAAGAACATTGCCGCGCTCGGAGGGGCAACCAAGTCGGTCGAAGATGAACTAACCCGAATTGCGACGCTATTAGAGCAAACGGCTGCTCGGGTAAGTGAGTCACAGGTCTCGGTCACCGAAGTCCAGAGCTTAATCAACATTATTTCTGAACGCAGTGGACAGATCTCTCAGGCTACCGATGAACAGAGAATGGCGGTCGAGGAGATAAGCCGAGCCATTGTGGAAGCGTCAGAAGCGACGAATGATGTTGCGTCTGGTGCGACACAAAATGCTCAACGTACCGAAGAAGTACTCGGCTTGAGTAAGAGTATCGCCAATCATATGGCCAAATTCCGAACTTAACCATACAGAGAGGACGACGTATGAGAAGTCTGATTATATTTGTACTTGCAGCTTGTATTTCTGTTGTCGTACAAGCAGCCACTATTACTGCGGCTCAGGACCCTTGGGCACCATTTGTTCAGAAAGACAAAACCAATCCTGGGGTGTCAGTTGAAATTCTAACTGAAGCGCTGAAAACCCAGGGTCATCAAATCGATTTTAAAATCATGCCTTGGACTCGAGCGTTGAATGAAGTCAAAGACGGGCGTGTCGACTTGCTGGTGGCGACATGGTTTACCACTGAGCGTACGTCTTTTCTTAAGTACAGTGCCCCTTACTTGGAGAACTCACTCAAGTTCATTAAACGTCAAGGGGATAGCTTTGAGTACAAGGGTATGGAGAGTTTAACTGGCAAAACCGTTGGGATTATCCGTAACTACGGTTACGGTGATGAGTTCTTGGGAGCGACTAATTTCAAAAAGCCAGAGGCCAATGATTTGGTTGCCAATGCCAAGAAACTGATGGCGAAACGTATAGACCTGACGCTAGAAGATGAACTGGTTGCCAAATCAACGCTTTCTGGTGCAGGCATGAACTTAGCGGACTTTGAGTTTACTTCCAATGCTCTGTCAGTAAACCCCTTGCACGTCACATCGGGGTTAGCCAACCCTAACAGCGCCATGTACATAGAGGCGTTTAACAAAGGACTGGCAGAGATAAAATCCAACGGAACATTTGATGCGATTCTGGCCAAGTATGGTATTGAATGATCGTAAAGTTCATTAGTAAAGGCGCACTTTTTGTAGTGCGCCCGTTGCTATGGTGACCTCACTCCACTCTCCATATTGACGTTTAATTGGCCGTTTTTCGTACTGTAAACCTGAAATCAGAAAACTAAACTTTCGATTGATGTCTCACCGCCACTGCTGATAGAAATATGTTAATAATTTGTAACGCAAATCTATCATTAGCCATAAGTGCCTGTTTTTAAATGACTGAAAATTGCCCAGTTGGTCATTGAGCCCCATCCCCCCTCAAATCGCGTAAAAAATGAGCTCCATACGGTAAAAATAATTTTTACGGCTTACTTGCCCGTTTCTAAGCTTATCTTCCATGTTATTGAGGCGATTTATCGCGAAACACTTCCTATTGAGTGGTTGGGAAGAAAGGATGATTAAATAATGACAGGAATAACTAATGAACCAACAACGTCAATTGAGCTGGATGATTTCGGCGATTCTAGGTACCTCTCTTAGCATGACTGCTCACGCAGCAGAAATGGTCCAAGTGAATGATGATGCGCTACTACAACAAACACTCCAAGCGCAATCCAGTAGTGTGGCTCCCGTAACCACAGGGTTTGATGAAGTGAAACGGGTGGTACTTCCCAATGGCAAAACAAAAGTTCGTTACCAGCAAACCCATCGTGGCGTGCCGGTTTTCGATACCGCAGTGGTCGCAACGCTGAGCAAAGATCAACCAAACCAAGTGTTCGGTACTATGGCACAAGGGATTGAGGCGGATATCGCGACCATCAATCCGGCCTTAGATCAAAAGCAAGCGATTACTGCTGCTATCTCCGCTTTCCAAGGCCAAGCGGCAGCGGCGCCTAAGGTTGAAAATGAGCAAGCGACATTGATGGTGAAGCTGGATGAAAATCAGGTGGCAAAAGTGGTGTACTTGGTTGATTTCTTTGTTGCCGCGGATTCGCCAGAGCGCCCATTTTACTTTATTGATGCCATGACCGGCGATGTGATTGAGCATTGGGATGGATTGAATCATGCAGAGGCGACGGGAACAGGCCCGGGCGGTAATATCAAAACCGGTCGTTACGAATATGGTACCGACTACCCAGGCTTTGTGATCGATAAGGTCGGAACCACTTGTACCATGCTCAATAGTGCAGTGAAAACTGTCGACTTAAACAATGGTACATCAGGCAGTACCGCTTTTAGCTATGATTGCCCGGATGACACCAATTACAACGATTATAAGTACGTTAATGGCGCATACTCGCCGCTCAACGACGCGCACTACTTTGGTAAAGTGGTGTTCGATATGTACCAAGACTGGATGAATACAGCCCCGCTCTCATTCCAGTTAACGATGCGCGTGCACTATGGCTCGGAATACGAGAATGCGTTCTGGAATGGTTCATCAATGACATTTGGTGATGGTAAAGATACTTTCTATCCGCTCGTTGATATTAACGTCAGTGCTCACGAAGTCAGTCACGGTTTTACAGAGCAAAACTCAGGTTTGGTTTACCAAAATATGTCAGGAGGAATTAACGAAGCGTTCTCCGATATTGCCGGTGAAGCGGCTGAGTTCTATATGAAAGGCAGTGTCGACTGGGTGGTTGGTGCTGATATCTTTAAATCTGAAGGTGGGTTACGTTATTTTGACCAACCCTCAAAAGACGGCCGCTCTATCGACAACGCATCTCAGTACTATGATGGCCTCAATGTTCACTACTCAAGTGGTGTCTATAATCGCGCGTTTTACCTGTTAGCCAACAAAGCAGGGTGGAATGTGCGTAAAGGCTTTGAGGTGTTCACTGTGGCGAACCAGCTATATTGGACGGCAAACAGCACCTTTGACGCTGGCGCGTGTGGTGTAACTAAAGCAGCGCAAGATTTGGGCTACAGTGTTCAAGATGTGAAGGATGCCTTCAACACGGTGGGGGTTAATGCTGATTGTGGTGTGGTCGAACCGGACAATGAACTGAAAAAAGGTGAGCCAAAAACCGGATTAAGTGGCAGCCGCGGTGAGCAAGACTTCTACACCTTTACCCTTGATCGTGCGTCAAATGTCGTGGTCTCTATTTCGGGTGGAAGTGGTGACGCTGACTTGTACGTTAAGGCTGGCAGTAAGCCGAGCACCAGCAGTTATGATTGCCGACCATTTAGAAATGGTAATTCTGAACAGTGCCAAATCAGTGCACAAGCGGGGGTTACTTATCATGTGATGTTACGTGGATATTACGCCTACTCAGGTGTCACGTTACGTTTAGATTAAACGATAAAAAGGCACCGTTTGGTGCCTTTGAGTCACGACGAACCCCACTTTTAAAGTGGGGTTCTTGTTTTATGTGGCAGGTTATACCTTAAAACGATCAACGAGTTCGTATAGCTCATTTGCTCTATGATTGAGCTCTTGGCTACCGGCGCGGTTTTCGTTGGCCAGAGAGGCCGACTGTGAGCTTTGATCCGAGATGACCACCACGCGTTGTGAAATTTCTTGGCCGACCAGGCTCTGCTCTTCTGTTGCGGTTGCAATTAATGAGTTCATGTCCATGATGGTCCCGATTGACTCTTGAATCTTAATCAGCGCTTGTGCCGCGGCGTTAGCCTCTTCTACCGTGCTTTCACCGCGTTTTTGGCTCGATTCCATCGCCTTTACTGCATCATCAGAAGCGGCTTTGAGCTGCTCGATCATCTGGTGAATCTCACCCGTGCTGTCTTGGGTGCGGCTAGCAAGTTTGCGCACTTCATCGGCAACGACGGCAAAGCCTCGGCCTTGTTCACCCGCACGTGCCGCTTCAATCGCTGCGTTAAGGGCCAATAGATTGGTTTGTTCAGCGATGTCTTGAATGACCTCAAGAGAAGAAGAGATATTTTGTACGTCCCCTTCTAGGCGTGAAATAACGCTGTTCGCTTGTGAGACTTCTTGCGCGAGTGCTTCGACAGAGTGCGCGGCTGAGTTGACAATATTTTGTGCGTCTTTTGCGTTGTCATCCGCTTGTTTGGCGGAGTCAGCGGCTTGGCTCGCATTGTTGGAGATTTCACTCGCGGTCGTGGTCATTTCGGTCATCGCGGTCGCGACTTGCTCGGTTTCTTCACGTTGTCCTGATGCCAATTCGTCTACTTTCGCTGCCCGTAGCGACATATTATTGGTTTCTGAAACCACCTGCTGACCCACGTCACTCACGCTACGAATAATGGTTTGTAGGCTGGCGACAAAGGCGTTGAAGTTGCTGCTAAGTTTGGCAAATTCTGGCGCTTTGAAATCTTCCATGCGAGCGGTTAGGTCGGCGTCACCACTGGCAAAAGAGCTGATCGATGCATCAAACATTTCGAGCGGTTTCATGATCGTTCGGTTCACGGCAACGGCGAACACGCCAACGATAGCTGCAATCACGAGACAGAACACCACAATAGCAGAAAGGGTGGCTTGCAAAGCGCTGGTGGTGGCTTGTTCCATTTCGGCAATAATGGCATCGATATCATCGGTGTAGAACCCTGTACCCAGCATCACATCCCATTCAGGGATAAAGATGGAGTAGCTCAGTTTCGGTAATGCTTCTGTTTGGCCAGGTTTCGGGAAGTAGTAAGTGGTGAAATCACCTGTCTTGGCGTTGCGTAGCAAGTCTTGAATCAGATAGTTGCCTTGCTTGTCTTGTAAGTTCCAAAAATTCTCACCAATGCCTTTGTCGCTTTTACCCACAGCGACTCGAACCCCTTTTGAGTCATAAGCAAACACGTAGCCAGACTCTCCGTATTCGAGTGTTTTAAGAGTTGGTAGGGCGTCTTCCAACGAGGCTCCGCGTTGAAGAAACGGGGTAATGGCCGATTTTGCCATTTGAATATAGTTTTTCAGTTCCTCTTTTTTCATGTTCATCATATTTGAACGCGTCACTTCGATCTGTTGATCGTTGAGTTCCGAGGTTTTTAGATACGTGACCCCCAGCATGCCAAGGGTGATCACTAGTAATGGCACTAGGGCCAAAATATAGAGGCGACTACGAATTGAAAGACTCATACAAACATCCTGTTATTGGTATAAAGTGACATCATGTCTAGTAGCGTGGGTCTAGAGATGGCGTCCTGTTATTGGAATCATTGTTATAGACCAAAAGTTTATCTATTTAGATTAGCCAATTTATCGACCAAGGACTGTGAGTCTTGAGAGGTTTGTAACGCTTAATTATTAGACATTAGTACTAACTAGCGAGAACATTGACCACTCTCACATTTACTCTTGCCTGTCAGTAACTTAGACCAACGGTATCGGTTGCGTGCAAGCTGTAAGTAAGCCCAGTCTGCCAGAGGTTTGACCACCGACCAGCGAAGTGGCGCATAGATCCAACCTTTGCCGACCAATTTCCAAGCTCGATAGGTGACATCGAGCCCCAGTAACACTGTGCCCTCAGGAGTGATGGCGTGTAAGATTTGTCCTGCTTTGTTTTTGTCGATGGATGGATAGTGGCGCATTTCTTGGCCTTGAATATCGACCAATTTAATTTGTTGGCGCGAGTCGTGGCGTTGCAGTGCCTCCATCTCTTTGACGCATAGAGGGCACAAGCCATCATAAAAAATGATCAGTTGATACATAGTTTTCTCCTTTACTCGCTATTACGAACGAAAACCGATTACTGATCAGCGCGTTGGCCTTTTAGATAATGATGCCAGCTTTGTGAGGTGGCTTGATACTGAAACTGGCAAAAGTCTTGTCTGTCAGCGAGATAGTCATTTTCTACTTCGTCGAGCAGGCTCTGATGCTGCTCGGGATCACTACCATATATCAAGCACAGAGTTGAGAAATAGCGTTGTAGATCGAAGCTATGTTCGTCGATGTACTCACCAAAGTCGTAGTAATCCGGGCGCTGAGCTGATTCGAAAGCAAACATATCGGCGGCGCTTATCGCAGCGTCTGCGCCATCGTTGAGGTATTCAATCATTATGATGGCGGCAAAGTTATCAACCGCATCTTCTTCTTTGCCTAACACCGGGATGGCTTGGTCTGCGATATACGCATGTCCCACTTCGTGTAGAAGTGTGTGCAGGATAGTATCCATAGTACCTGCCTTTGCTGACTTACCATACTTCTGGTCGTATTTGTTCTGTTTGAAGTAAGAGAGAGCCTCTTGGTAGAAACTATACGGTATGTGTACAACGTGCGTTTCCGGATTGTACAGTGGGCCTTGGTCACCGCCGTACTCGACAGTGAGCGCTTGATTAAATGGAAAGAGTTGGTTAGAAAGCTCGACGATAGTTTGATTAACGTCGCTGTGTCGAATAGCTGCTTCGATCTCAGTATGCAGTTGGTTTTTCGGCTCAAGGTACCGAATCTCAATATTATTCTTCGCGACAGCGGAAGATGCATAGGAAAAGGCAATGCATGCCATCAGGGCTTTTCGCAACATAGATATCCTTCAGCATTGTTATCTTTTTATTGGTTCAATATTGACACAAAATTCGTTGGGTTGCGTAGCGTAAAGCTTAAGGGCAACAACTTAAGTCTCTTTGGTGATTATTAGTAGGGCAGTGACTGGGCTTATGCTACACTCGCCGACCTTTCCGTTTGTTAAAGAGTAACCCCCATGAGCCTGAAGCAAGAACTACAGAACCTAAACAACCGCATTGATACTTGTCAGCGTAAGTTGGAGGCTGCCAAAGGCCGTGATGACCAAGAGATGATCAGCAAGTTTACTGATGAGCTCGAGAAGCTAAACAAAAAGGCCAGTGCGACTCAGCATAAACTTAAGTACGACATGAACAAAGAGCGTAAGAGCTTGTTAGATATGCCTTTCTCTCGTCCCATCACTAAGGCTGAACAGGCTGATATGGGGAAACTGAAGAAATCAGTCAAAGGGCTTGTGGTTGTGCACCCAATGACTAAATTGGGCAAAGAGCTACGTCTTGAAGTGATGACGGGCTACGCGCCGAAGAAGTTTTAAAAAAAGCGCCAATCGGCGCTTTTTTACTGTTTGCGGACTAGTGTATATCGAGCTTGTTGAGCAGTGAAGGATACCCCCACCCATTCTCTCCTGCCACGACCTCATCACCAGTCAGGTACTCGTACAGCGTTGGCGCTAGTGAGCCATTTGCCTCTATCGTCAATGGCGTCGAGTTTTGACCGACAGGGGCGCCCCAAAAGCCAATAAAGGCATCTTTTTCTAAGTAGCTCTCACCTGCATGTCGACCTGGTACTTTGGTATTGTAACCCACCCCTTGACGTGGGAAGAGGTTAATCGTACCGGCTCTCTCCTCGGCATAGAGTGCCGCAAGCTGTACCACTGAGTCGGGGCGAGGGGTGAAACGAGTGAGCTCACGCCATTGTTCAGCATTACACCATGTTTGACTATTGCGAATATCCGCTCGATCAACACACTTTCCGACTAGGTAGGCAAAGTTATCGAGTGCTTGTTTAGAGGGTTGTGATAAGTACGGATTCAGCGTTTTAACATCCAGCAGCTTAACGTTGTGAGAGGCCGTATCCATGGCGCCATAGTAATAACGCTCACCCTGTTTGATGATCTGCTCATCATAGCGCTGACCGTCTCGTTTAGCCACGAGACGAACATGGCACTGCTGTTCGTTGCAACTCTGTTGGCGCAACACCATATAGTCGAGGCTATCACCTAAATAGTGAAGTGCCTGCGTGATGATATCGATACGCTCTCCAGCTTGGGCGTTGATCGGCTGCCATCGTATCAGCTCTGAATAAACAGGTTGAGTGGCCCAACCTTGTTCGGCGTTAAAGAGGTCAAGCATGAAGTTGCCGCCTGCCGTCGATGCGACAACCACATCAAGTCCATGGTTGGTCGGATAATTGAGTGCATTGGTTATCTTTGGCCCTTCTCCTTCGTCAGATGAGATCTTCTTCACCACCAGTGGGTAGCCAAGTTTCTCTTGTAATGGTTCGAAAATCGTTTTTTCTGGGTTTAAGGTGTAGTAAACGGGCGCGAGTCCGTGATCGCCTGCCATGCCCCATAATGTTTGCGAGTAGACGCCCGCTCGACGATAACTTTGCTCAACCCGCCTTAGCCAATAATCCAAACGGTTGAGTTCGCCACTCGGCATGATGATCTCGTCACTAAAAGGCCCAACAAAGTGAGCAAAGTGATCTGGCCACGGGTTGTAGATCAGAGTGTAATCAGGCATGCCTTGGCCATCAAGCTTACTGTAGTGAGTCAGGTCTTGCTCAATTTTCCATTTTCTGGTCAACCGGGTATAGATATCCCAGCGAGGGATGTCCAGATAAGTAGTGATGTTGTCCATCAAGGATTGGCGAAGCTTAGTTAATGTCGTTTCCACTTGCGCCCTTTGATCGAGCTCGCGCAAACAGCGTTTCTCACCAAAATCTCTGAGCGCTTCTCCCGCACCTAAGTTCACCAGGCCGTCATAGCTAGTGTGGGCATTCCAGTCATATTGGGCGTTGCAGTTTAAAGTTTTAAGATGGACCAGGCGGTCAAACATAGTTTGTACTTGATTGTGCTGCATTAAGCGATCAAGTTGTAACGCATCATTGCCAAAGAAGTAGTAGGCTCGATCTTGCTCGCGGTCAACAAAGTGAAAGTTAGGAATGCCGGTGCCCTGCTTTCCGGCGACCTTTGCGCCTGTTTTGATGATAGGAAGATTGCGCACACTAATCGTTGGGGTCGATGAAATCCCAACTTGGGCAATCGAGTCACGATGCGTTGCATAGAGGTGTTTGAAAAAGGGTAGGTAGTTTGGGTCTTGGTAGGTTTGTTCGGCTAAGGTTTGCAAAAAACGCATATCGAGCGCGTGTTCGGGACGGGATGTCGCCAGTGGCGTGGAGAGTTGCTCTCGCTGTTGATAATTGCGGTAGGCCTGCTTTACAAACGGTAGGCTAGGATCGACAAGTCCCTCAATCAGTCCTTGTTGCAGTCCGTCAACGGTAACTTGTACTGCTAAGCGCCGGTGTTGTTGCGAGTAGAGAAATGCATGAGTTTCGAGCGGGTTGCGGTCAAAGCTCGTCTGCAGCCAGTCATCAAGTTGCTGCTGACGTTCGTCATTAAAAACAAACTGACGGTAGGCTTTGAGGACATTGAGTCGGACGAAGTCAATCAAGGTAATGGTCAATGCTTGAGCTTTGTTATTGGGCACGTGAGCCCGTTCGGCGGCGCCGTCTGCGACAATCGTCAGCAGAGCATTTTTCATCTCTCCGTTATCCATACCTGCTGCGGCCTGATCAATAATATCAACCACAATGGGTTGAATCTTATCAACCAAATTTAGGTCGGCGTCTGCATGGGTCAGATACTGGTATTGATCGGGTAGGTGCTCCATATTTTGCCACTCACCAATTTGTACTAGCGCATCGTAGACGGTCACCATGGTGGCGATAAAGTCACGATCGACCTTGATACCTTCATGATGAGACTGCTCCTTGTTCACTTGAGTTACAGGTGTCTCGGGCTGAGGTTGCAAATGATATAGCGAGTGCTCAAAACCTTTGAGTACTTGTGGGTCGTAGACCGTCTCTAAATGGGCTTTGAAATGATCTCCTGGTTCAATGTCGCTGTATCGGTCGTAGAATTGATAGAGAAAATAGCCCAGTGGAATCGAGTAGCTCGGATCGGCTAACTGACCCATCACGCTCGCTTTGGTTTTGGCGTCTAAGGGGAGCGTAAGCAGGTAAGTTTCCAGAGTCATCCCACCGATAGTAAACAGCGTCATATCACGGGCAAACCGGGTGGAGTAAGAGAGTGAACCAAGGATTTGGTTTTTCAGTATGTGGGATGAGTTAAAGATCCCGCCTATGATGGGAGTATCGCCCAGTTCGGCTTGCGAACTAAACGGGATGGAAATTGCACAGCCAAGTGCAATAGAGAGGGTAGAAACCTTAAGCCAAGCCATTGAACGTATTCTCATTAATTTATAGATATCAATGACATTGTGGCATTAGAAGCGCAACATGCCCAGCGGCAAAGACGGTTAAACACTCATCTTGGAGTCAAGATAAAAAAACGTAAGGATTGAGCCTTACGTTTTTAACGCTGGGGTGGGGGCGGGCTCAGTACCCCATTAACTGCAACAGATTCTCAGCCGTTTTAATCGCCTCTTTTCGGTTCGCAATATTTAGTTTTTGGTACAGATTGCGAATGTGCGTTTTGATCGTCGTACCCGCAACGTCAAGCTCTTGCGCAATTTGTTCGTTGCTGAAGCCAGAGTAGATCAAGCCCAGAACCTGCCACTCGCGTTGCGTTAGCGGGCTTGTACGCACCAACTCTGGAATGTTTGGGTGGTTGACGAGCTTCTCAATAAACTCTTCATCAAAGTGGATCGAGCTACTACGTTGATGGGTTGAAATGGCCTTCAACAACTGTTGGGCACGATGGCGCTCTAAATCACCCAAATCGTGTTTGTTGTTGAGTTTTTCAAGGATATGGCCAATTTTATTGCCATCGACCAGGAAGTTGCCCAGCATTCCAGTTTGGTTCGTCAACTCAAGCGCTTGTTTCAGGTAGTGTTGCGCTTGCGGCTCATCATGCTGAGAGAGGGCTAATACCGCGCGTACAATTAAATTACGGTTGGTATCGGTCAGCAGTTCGTTGTCACTGGCTTGTTGCTGGATAAAACTCAAGGTTTCATCCGCGTCGTCCAGTTTCCCGAGCGCGATTTGGGCGCGGGCAATGTTGCGCCACTGAAGTTGGGTAAAGTGGTTACATGCTTGCTCCGGACGCACCGTCGTCTCGAGCCATTGCTCAATAGACTCGAGATCGCCGCGCGCTTGCCAAAACAGGATCAGAGAAAGTGAGGCATTCGCTGTCCAGTCAACGTGGTAGGTTGACTGCTTGAGTAGATGCACAATCTGATCGATAAATTTGCCTGCTTTGTCAATTTCACCACGACCAATGGCTATGCGTGCCAACATAGAGTAGCTATGTAAGTGCTTACTTGGGCTGTGGTTACCGAGTACATCCAGTCCTTTGTATGCGCACTCTTCGGCTTCATCGAGGCGGTTCCAACACCACAGGATCTGCGCGCGCACCCGTAGTAAAAATTCGTGCAAAGGCACCTGGTGAAGTTGCTGCTCTTCGATTAGCTTGAACGCATTATCCTGAACTTCGTAAGCGGCTTGCACATAACCCTGAGCAATTAAAATCTCGCTCTGTTGTAGCATCGCCCACAACGCTTGATGATAAACCTGGTATTGGCGCGCGAGTTTTTCTGTTTGCTGCATCATAGGCAGCGCTCGGCTGAGGTGACCTAAAACATGGTTGACCTCACCGACGACAGAAGTGGCCACGATGCGGCTGCGGTAGACGGTGGAATCAAGTTGGCTGAGCGCGAGCTCTGCGAGCTCTAGGGCTTGCTCGGGTTCATTGCGGTTGATCGCTACTTGGGCGCGTAACGCGTTAAACTCGCCTTGCTCTTTGCTACTCAGAACCACATTGAGCTTGGCCATATGCTGATCGGCTTTGGACAACAGATCGCCCACGTCGTTATACCGGTGCTGGCTTTGTGCCAGCCAAGCCTGCAACATACACAGCTTAGGTTCGCTGTAGAGCTGCTCTGTGGTCAGAGAGTTGATGGCCTTTTCCAACGTTTGCAGTTCACCGCTATTAAACATCTTCCAACCGTATTGGCTTAAGATATCTGCGGTCAATTGGCTATCGCTCGCGTCCTGAGCGTGGCGCAGAGCTTGGTGAGGCGAGGACAGCTTCAACCAAGCGGTGGCCGCTTTGCGGTGCAAGGGTTTTTCTTGTTGAGGAATACGGGCGGTGCGCTCATGAGAGAGGAACTCTGCGAACAAATTGTGGAAACGGTACCAGTTCTGCTCGCCTTCTAGAGGATGAATAAACAGACCAAAGCGGTTGAGTGACTCTATCATACTGAGTGCATCTTCACGCTCGGTCAGTTCAGAAACGAGTTGGTCGTTGAAATGGTCAAGCACCGAACATTGCAACAGGAACAGGCGAGTCTCTTGATCGAGCAGATCGAACACTTCTTCAACCAAGTAATCCCATAAATGAGCGTGATTAAACTGCGAGAACGACTCGGCTGATTGAGCGAGCGTTTTGTGCTGATGTTGTGCCTGTAGTGCGATCAACTGCAGTGCAGATGGCCAACCTTCAACATACTGGCGCAAGTTATTGGCTGTGGTGTCATCAATGCCGTCACTGACGCGCTGATTAAAGAAGCGCGTGGTCTCTTCGGTGTCAAACGCGAGTAGCTCATCGCCGATCTCAATCATTAAGTCGCGAACGCGCAGGTTTGCGGTGCCGAGTGGAGGCGCAGCGCGGCTTGTCACCACCAAAGTTAAATTATCGGGCATGTGTTTTAGAAAGAAGCGCATCGCTTCGTGAATTTCATCATCGGCGATCAAATGATAATCATCCAGCACCAGATAGCACTCTTGATGAAAATTCGACATTTCGGTAAACACTTCACCAAACAGGGAATGAAGTGACGAAAACTGGCGTTTTTCGGCCAGTTTTTGCGAGTTTGGGCAACTGCTATCAGTGGCTTTGTTGAGCGCTTTCAGTAAGTAGTTAATAAAGCGAAATGAGTCGTTGTCGCTCTCATCTATGCTATACCAACCCACATGAGGCTTATCTGACAGCCATTGCGCCGCCATCGTGGTTTTGCCATATCCAGCAGGGGAGCGGAGTAGCACCAGTTTGTAGAAAGGCGCTTGTTGCAGTAAATCAAGCACTCTTGGTCGTACGATTGCGTTATGCAATCGACCTGGGCGCGTTAATTTTGAAGGAATCCACATCTTTTGTTCCCTATTCGTTATCCTGCTGGCGATCACGGGTTCACTGTCAGTGAATGGGATGCAATCTTGAGCAAAATTTGTTCAATTTGGCTTATTGGCAAGAATATTACTGGAGATTAAAAGCAACAGTTATTGATCAGCCGTCGGTTTTTCGCATATTTCACATTTTGGTCTCTTCTACGCCCTATATTTGTGATGAGAGTCACTAAATGATTGGTGGGGAACTGTGTTCTAACTCTCTGTCTGTACGACATTCAGTGAAATTTGCACTTTAAGTGAAAACATTATGTGACTCAGTATACATATTGACCAAATAGATATTCCCCCCAACCTGTATCTTTAATACATCACAACTAGGCTAAATTCGTTGATGGTGTGATCTTTATCACCCGAGCTCAGGTGTTGCTATTTTTTAATGAGAGTTAGATCACTGAGCCATGACGATACACCCTCTACGCCCTGTTTCCTCCTCCTAAATTGGGTACTAGGTGGGAGGATGTTTTGCTGAGCATGTCAATGCACGATATGGCACAGATGGATTAAAACCAATAAGTGAGATTTCTCTAATGAAACCTACGCAACAGAAAAACTTTGACAAGGCTTCGTTTCAAGCCGATGTGAAGATGCACCTTTCTGCGACTTACGCTAAAACGCTTGAAACCGCGACGTCGCGTGAATGGTACCTCGCGATGGGCAAAGCGCTGGCTGAGATTACCACGCTTGATTTATTAAAGACTGAGCAAGATCCAAAGATACAAAATGCCAAAAGCGTTAACTACCTTTCGCTTGAGTTCTTGATTGGCCGTTTAACTGGTAACAACTTGATCAGCCTAGGTCTGTATGACCAGATCACTGAAGCGATGAGCGAGCTGGGTCAAAACCTTACGGATCTGCTTGAAGAAGAGCGCGACCCATCATTGGGTAACGGTGGTTTAGGTCGCCTTGCTGCGTGTTTCATGGACTCCTGTGCAGCGCAAGAATTTCCGACGGTCGGTTACGGCCTGCACTATGAATACGGCCTGTTCAAACAGTCATTTAAAGAGGGGCGTCAACAAGAAGCGCCTGACGCGTGGCGCGGCGTAGAAGGTTACCCATGGGAAGTGGCTCGCCCTGAACTGGCTCAAGAGATCGGCTTTTATGGCCATGTCGAAGTGACTCATGAAAATGGTCGCGAAGTTCGCAAATGGGTTCCAGGTATGACAGTAAGAGCGATGCCTTGGGATCTGCCAATCGTCGGTTACGAGTCAGACACGGTTTACCCGTTGCGTCTGTGGGAATGTCAGGCCATTGCGCCGTTCTCGCTAGCCAGTTTCAACAATGGTGACTACTTCGAAGCGCAGCACGCGCTGATTGACGCAGGCAATATTACCAAAGTTCTATACCCGAACGACAACCACGAGAAAGGCAAAACGCTGCGTTTGATGCAGCAGTACTTCCACTCAGCGGCATCGGTTCGCGATATTCTTCGTCGCCATGAAGCGGCAGGCTTTGCGTTGGCTGATCTGCCAAAACAAGAAACCATTCAGCTTAACGATACTCACCCAACCATCGCTATTCCAGAGCTGATGCGCATTTTGATCGATGAAAAAGGTCTATCATGGGAAAAAGCGTGGGAAATCAGCTCACAAACCTTCGCTTACACCAACCATACTTTGCTTCCTGAAGCGCTAGAAACGTGGCCAGAATCGTTGATCCAACGTCTACTACCACGTCATATGGAAATCATCTTCGAAATCAACCATCGCTTCCTACAAGAGGTGCGTGCGATGTGGCCTGGTGATGGTGAGAAGCAGGCAAAACTGTCTATCATCGAAGAAGGTTTCCACCGCATGGTCCGTATGGCGAACCTGTGTGTGATCGGCTCTTACGCGGTCAATGGTGTGGCAGCGCTTCACTCAGAGTTGGTGAAAAAAGACCTGTTCCCAGAGTTCCATGAGATGTTCCCAACTCGCCTACACAACGTGACTAACGGTATTACCCCACGTCGTTGGTTGAAGTTCTGTAACCCTGGTCTGTCGCAACTGATCACCGACAAAATTGGTAGCGAGTGGCCAGCGAAGCTTGAGCAACTTGAAGGTATCGCTAAATTCGCCGACGATGCTAAGTTCCAAAAGGCCTTCATGGCGGTGAAAAAAGCCAACAAACAGCGCCTAGCGGACTGGGTTCAAACGAACATGGGTATCGAGCTCGATACGAACGCGATTTTTGATGTACAAATTAAGCGTTTACACGAGTACAAGCGTCAGCACCTAGACCTTCTGCACATTCTGTCTTTGTACCACCGCATCATTAACGAACCGGGTTTTGAGTGCACTCCACGTGTGGCAATCTTTGCGGCTAAAGCTGCGCCGGGTTACCACTTAGCGAAAGAGATCATTTTTGCCGTGAACAAGGTGGCTGAGAAGATCAATAACGACCCTCGTATTGGCAATAAGCTGAAAGTGGTCTTCATCCCTGATTACCGCGTCAGTATGGCTGAAATCATTATTCCTGCCGCCGATGTGTCACAGCAAATTTCGCTAGCGGGTAAAGAAGCGTCGGGCACAGGTAACATGAAGATGGCACTAAATGGTGCACTTACGATTGGTACTATGGATGGCGCGAACGTAGAAATTCGTGAAGAAGTGGGCGACGACAACATCTACATCTTCGGTCTTGAAGTGGATGAAGTCGTGGCACTCAAAGCCGCTGGCTACAACCCTTACGATTACTACCACGCCGACCCACTGTTGAAAGCGTCACTCGACCTACTGCTAGGTGATGAGTTCACTCCAGGTCAACCAGGTTTGCTTCGCGCTACTTACGATAGCTTGCTCGATGGTGGAGACCCTTACCTCTGCTTAGCCGATTTCGCTTCTTACGTTCAAGCGCACGAAGCCATGAGTAAGCAGTACCAAGACCAAGCGGGTTGGGCGAAGAAAGCGATACTCAACACGGCGTTGGTCGGTAAGTTCACCTCTGACCGCTCCATTCGAGATTACGTGAACAACATCTGGAAACTTGAAGAGGTGAAACGCTAAATCAAGCCCAAAAAAGCCAAGGCCTCGCGCCTTGGCTCTACTTATTATACACAATAGATAACCCTACATTTTGAAGGTATAAGCAGTCCTTCGGAGAGAGCGATGAAACAACAAAACGCATTAAAACAAGTCGCTGAAATGGCGAGAATTGCCGACAGCTACGTGAGCGCGTGGGGAGATGAAGCGAAGGTGTCTGATGAGACCATTCGCCACTTACTTGCGTCGTTAGGCTACGATACAACCAATGATGAAACACTCCTAAAATCGGCGGAGAAAAAGCATAAGAAAGATGTGCTCGAACCGGTATTAGTGGTGCGTGATGGCGAGCCTGTAGAGGTCTCCCTTAACCTAGGAGCGAGTGCTAGAGAGAGTGAGTTTAGCTGGCGTCTGGATACCGAACAGGGAGAGGTACTTGAAGGCTATCTTCAGTCGCAAATCGTACGCGATGAGCGTAGTGAGGGTGGCCCTTTAGTGTTTGCATTGCCGAGTGATATCGCTTGGGGCTATCACAAGCTAACCATCATGCGTAAGCGCCGCAAAGCGCCGTATGAGATGACTTTAATTGTGACGCCACGTGCTTGTTATAAACAAGACGCGATTGAGCGTGGCAAAAAAATGTGGGGGCCCAGCGTCCAGCTTTACACCTTGCGTACCCAACACAACTGGGGGATGGGTGACTTTGGCGACTTAAAACAGTTGGTGGCGGATATTGCGTCACGCGGAGGTGACTTTGTCGGTTTGAACCCGATCCATTCACTGTTCCCTGCCAATCCAGAAGGCGCGAGTCCGTATAGCCCTTCATCACGTCGTTGGCTCAATATCCTTTATATTGATGTTAGCTCGGTTCCAGAATTTGCGCTCAGCATTGAAGCGCAGCAGCGCGTCGGTAGCGCAGAGTTCCAGCAACGTTTGCAAAAAGCGCGCGACGCTCACTGGGTTAATTATACCGAAGTGGCCGACCTAAAATTGAGCGTTCTCCCGCTCCTGTTTGACGAGTTCAAAAAACGCCATCTGGATAAAAACACTGAGCGCGCGGAGATGTTCTTGGCGTTTGTAGAAGAAGGCGGCGAGAGCTTGATGCATCAAGCGGCATTTGACGCTCTACACGCTAAGTTGCATGCCGAAGACAGCAACGTTTGGGGCTGGCCGGTTTTCCCTGAAGAGTATCGTCAATTTGATACCAGCGCCGTCCAAGCCTTTATCGAGCAGAATCAAGATAAAGTACACCTTTACATGTACTTGCAGTGGATTGCTGATATTCAAATCAAAGAAGCGCAAGCGCTAGCCGAAGAGAAAGGCATGTCGGTTGGTTTATACCGCGACCTCGCCGTTGGTGTGGCGGATTCAGGCAGTGAGACTTGGGCAGATGAAGGTAATCTGGTGATGGATGCTAGCATCGGTGCGCCGCCTGATGTTCTTGGACCACTGGGACAAAACTGGGGTCTGCCGCCACTCAACCCGCAAGTTCTGCAAGCAACCGGCTACGACGCCTATATCAAGTTACTGCGTGCCAACATGAAACACTGTGGTGCACTGCGCATCGACCATGTACTGGGGTTACTGCGTTTGTGGTGGATTCCAAAAGGTGAAAACGCCACCCAAGGCGCCTACATCTACTACCCAGTTGAAGACATGCTGGCTATCTTAGCCCTTGAATCTCACCGTCATCAGTGCAGCGTGATCGGTGAAGATTTAGGCACCGTGCCTGATGAGATTGTTGATATTTTGCGTGAAGCAGGTGTGCACTCGTACAAAGTCTTCTTCTTTGAAACGTCTGAAGACGATGGTGGCTACATTTCACCAGTACACTATGCTGAGCAGTCGATGTCGGCTTTATGTACCCACGATATGCCGACCTTACGTGGCTTTTGGCACTGTGATGACTTAAAGATGGGCGAAGAGCTTGGTCTATACCCAGATGCAGAGCAACTAAAAACCCTATTTGCCGATCGCCTCGAATCGAAGCAAGGCATTTTGGACTCTGTTGCTTGGCATGGCTACCTGCCGGAAGGTGTGGGCCGAGACGCGCAATACGTGCCGATGGACTCGTATTTAGCAGAAGCGTTGCAACTGCATGTCGCTGCCGGTGCATCTACACTGCTGAGTGTGCAGTTGGAAGATTGGTTAGAAATGGACAAGCCAGTTAACATCCCGGGCACGGTCGATGAGTATCCTAACTGGCGTCGTAAACTGTCCATGAACCTAGATGAAGTTTTTGCTCACGAAGGTGTCAACCGTATCGCGCACAAACTGACAGAAGTGCGCGGCAAAGTCAGCAAATAGTGCCCGAAGGGTTCGGCTAGAAAAGCGTTTAATGCTTTATTGAGGAGTGTTTGCTTAGGATGTTAGGCAAACACTCCTCTTTGCGTCTAAAACGTTTCTATCTCGAACCAAACTTAACCGCTAAAGGTTAACAGACCCTAGATTTACATAGAAAATTTAAGGATAGGTCACTCTCTGTAGAGCAGGAATTCGGTAAACTAGAAACATGCTAATCAAGCCCGCTACTTAGCGGGCTTTTTCGGTTATTTGACCAGCTATGAGTCATACAGATAGCAGTATTCTTAGCCCGTAAATGGCGTAGATGACTGTATAGATGAATAGCGCAATCCGTGCCGGTTTTCGGCCAGAAAGTTAGGTTAGGGAGAGGACGACTTGAAAACAACAACGTTAGATAAGGCAACAAAGATATATAACCAACTTTCGCATGCGACATTTCCAGATCCTTTTTCTTTTATTGGTCCTTTTATCGACCCTAAGCAGGGAGCGCTTCGGGTATGGATGCCAGGTGCCGATAAAGTCGAGTTGGTGATTGATGAGGAACGCATAGAATTAGAACGCGAAGATGCGTCAGGGTTTATTTTAAAACAGCAGCGCGACTTGCACCTTACCCACTATTTATTGGCGGTGGACTGGAACGGGACTGAACAGTTAATCGATGACCCTTACCAATATCACAACATCTATGCGGAATATGACGATCTACATACGCCAAAAGAGATGTACAAGCATATGGGGGCGCAGTTTGTCACCTTAGAGCGCGATGGTAAGCAGATTTCAGGTATTCGCTTTTTGGTCTATGCCCCGCACGCGAGTGCATGCAGCTTAGTGGGTGAGTTCAACCAGTGGGATGGTCGTCGCACGCCGATGCAGCGCCTTGATTACGGCATTTGGGGGCTTTTTGTTCCTAACTTGCCAGAAGGTACTCAATACAAGTTTGAACTGAAAGGGCCAAATGGTGAAGGGCTACCGCACAAAGCAGACCCATGGGGCGCCTACGCGGAGCAGTATCCTTCTTTTGCGTCAGTGACCTACGATCACAGCCGTTATCAATGGCAAGATCAACAATGGCAGCAGCGCCCAGTGACAGAGAAACGCAAGCAAGCCTTGTCATTTTATGAGCTGCACCCTGGCTCTTGGCGTCGAGCGGCAAATGGTGATTTTCTCAACTATCGCGAGTTGGCCGACCAACTGATCCCTTACTTGGTTGACATGGGCTATACCCATGTAGAACTGATGCCAGTTTCTGAGCATCCTTTCTACGGCTCTTGGGGTTACCAACCTGTCGGGTTGTTTGCGCCGACCAGTCGTTACGGCTCGCCAGATGACTTTAAATATTTCGTTGACCAGTGTCACCAAGCGGGACTTGGTGTGGTACTCGATTGGGTGCCCGCGCATTTCCCATCCGATGATCACGGTTTAGCCAATTTCGATGGTACGCCGCTATTCCACGATCCCGATCCTCGTCGTGGTTGGCATCAAGACTGGAACTCTTATATTTACGATCTGGGCCGCGAGCACGTGCGCCGTTTCTTGGTTTCCAACGCACTTTATTGGTTTGAACAGTTCCATATCGACGGTATTCGCGTCGACGCGGTGGCCTCAATGCTCTACCTCGACTATTCTCGTAGCCACGATCAGTGGGTGCCTAATGTCGACGGCGGAAATGAAAATTATGACGCTATTGCGACCTTGAAGTGGATGAATGAGGAAGTGTACAAGTACTTCCCCAATGCGATGACGATTGCCGAAGAATCGACGGCTTTCCCTGGCGTGTCTGCGCCGACGTTCATGGGCGGTTTGGGTTTTGGCTTTAAGTGGAACATGGGCTGGATGCACGACTCACTCTCTTACATCCAAGAAGACCCTGTTCATCGCAAATATCATCACGATACCATCACCTTTCCGCTTGTTTATGCGCATAGTGAAAACTATGTGTTGTCGTTGTCTCATGACGAAGTGGTGTACGGCAAAGGTTCTATCCATAATAAGATGCCTGGCGATGAGTGGCAGCAAACCGCGAACTTACGGGCTTACTTAGGTTACATGTACGCGCAACCCGGTAAAAAACTTAACTTTATGGGCGCAGAGTTCGGCCAAACTGGTGAGTGGAATCATGATGACCAGCTGCAATGGTTCTTGCTTGATTTTGAGCGCCATCAAGGCGTGCAGTCGTTAACGCGTGATCTCAATAAGCTCTACACCAGTGAAAAAGCGCTGTATGAACTCGATAGTGAGCCACGCGGTTATGAATGGCGCTTGCAGGATGCGGCAGACGCTTCCGTCTTAGCGCATGAGCGATTGAGTGACAGTGGCGAGCGGATTTTGGTGATCAGCAACTTTACGCCAGTGCCACACAATGAGTTCCGCCTTGGTGTGCCATTGCAGGGGACGTATCAGTTGCTCCTTAATACTGATGATGCCAAGTATCACGGCAGTGATTATCAAGTGTTAGATACGGTGAATACCGAAGCAAAAGAAAGCCAAGGTTTAGCCCAATCACTGACGTTGAAGATCCCGCCGTTAGCGACTGTGTTCTACAAATTAAAACTCAGTTAACGGTGAAAAAGCCCAGCGACGCTGGGCTTGTTTTTAGCATAAATGCCATTGACGTACTGCGGCTGGTTTAATGTTGGATACGTCCACGCAGTGATTTGGTTTGCGATTTGATGTTTTTGCTCTTCAGACGGCGCTCTTTAGAAGCGCGCGTTGGTTTCGTCTCTCGGCGTTTTTTCTGAACCACCATGGCACTGCGAATGAGTTCTGCCAGTCGGTTGAGGGCATCCTCTCGATTTTGCTCTTGGGTGCGGAACTGCTGCGCCTTAATGGTGATCACCCCTTGTTTCGAAATTCGCGAATCATTCAATGCGAGCAGGCGCTGCTTGTACACAGCAGGGAGTGTTGAGCGTTGGATGTCGAACTGAAGATGAATCGCTGACGACACCTTGTTAACGTTTTGTCCACCTGCGCCTTGGGCACGAATCGCGGTCAGTTGTATTTCCCAAGCTTGGAGTGTCACGTTGTTGGATATTTTCAGCATCAGTCTTTGGCGTTGGAAAAAACGCTATTGTAGCGCATTTGGCGCGCGCAGCTCTAATTGGGCTACTTAAATTCTTCGCCATGGTTTTCGAGCTTTTTAGTCCCGCATTGCTGGCAAACCACGTAGCGGTCGATCAATTCGAGCGAGGCTAACGCTGCCCCCACCGCAACACCGCCAAAAAATCCCGACAAGAAGGCTTTAAACTGCTCTTTTTTGCTCTTCCCATACGGGGACGGTCTTTGCTTAATGATCTCTTTATGCTCGGTGGCGCAGCCACAGTACTCACAATATTGAATGGACATGTATTTACCTAAGTGTTTGTCATATTTGATCAGCGATACCAATGGGGATAACGGTCTGATCACCTATTTATCTCGGTTGATAGTCAACATATCACAGCTAAATAGCCACAGATTGAACAGTCGATCACAAACGAACGTTAAAGAGTTAGAGTAAATACTCAACAATTGCCTATCAGCGAGGCCCCGTGAATCACGGGGCAGATGAGCCTAGATGAGCGTCGCCGCCGTTTGCTCCCCGATGGCGATCAAACGGTCGAGGATTCGCTCCCCATCGGCGCGCAAACCGTTGTGTTCATACTCGTTGGTAATCCAAGCTTTGGCGTTGGGAATTAAAGCCAGAGTTTCGCGGCTGATGTCCATCTCAACGAACATATCATCGGCGTAGACCGCGCAGCTTACGGGGACAGTGTTGCGCATCAAGGTCGGTTTATCATAAAGGGTAGGCCAATCTTGTTTCGCCGCGATAAGTTCGGCCGCTTGTTTAAGCGGTTGCAAGTTGGTGTATTGGTCGAACATCCAAGGGAAGACCATTTCGCCAGTGAAGTAGAATGGCTGGCCTTTCTTGTAGTTAAACTCGGGCACGCTTTGTCGAACTCGATGTGCGCTCCACTCAGAGGCGACCCCTTGGCAGTAGATGGATTCGTGCAAAATCGCGTAGATAGGGTTGGTTTGGAACCCTTGCTCCATCAGCATGCTATTGAGAAATTCGTAGCGTAGTTTTGGCTGGCCATTGACTTCAATTAAAGCATTCTCTAGCGCATAGTAAGTCGGTAGAAACGAGTCTGCGACACCGAAGTTGATTCCTATCTGTTGGAATTGCTCGACCGTAAAACGCTGGCCGTTGGGCAAGAACTCTTGGTGTTCAAGCAAATGATTGGCTATCTGCTGACAGAGACGCTGAGCTTCGGGGAACTGCTGGAAAAAGGCGTGATTTTTTTCCATGGTACGTTTAAACGTAGCTTGGTAGACCTCGTCAGGGTGGCGTGAGATTGATGGCACGCCACCGGTAATGTAGCTGCGAGTTAAGCTCTCAGGGAACAGGGATAAGTAGGTGAGAGAGCAGAACCCGCCAAAGCTTTGGCCAAGAATTGCCCATTGCTTCACTGCGAACTGTTGGCGAATTAATTCGGCGTCACGCACTATGTTATCGGCACGAAAGTGGGCTAAGTAATCGGCTTGTTGAGCGGGTGATAAGTGCGCCAAGGTTTGATGGCTAATAACGCTACTATTGCCCGTGCCCCGTTGGTCGAGGAGTAATACGCGGTATTGCTGCAGCGCGCGTTTTACCCAGCCATTATTGCCGTTTTGCCGCGGTGACGGAAACCCAGGCCCACCCTGAAAGTAGACCAGCCAAGGTTTGTCTTGCTCCCCATCGCTGGTGAGTTTGAGCTCGCGAGCAAAAAGGGTAATCGTGCCTTTACTTGAGTCTGAATAATCGAGAGGAGCGGTAAAGTAGTGCGGAGTGTATGTCACTCCAGCATCGGTAAAAGGGAGAGCATTCATAGTGATTGTTTGTGCATCCGTGACTGTGAGAGTGGGTAGTTTAACGCGTTCTTAACCGCAGACCAATGCCGTGCGTTTTCACGCCCTCTTATTCAAAAATTTTGAACGAGAGGCTCTAATCTTCCCGCTCATCTTTTGAGTGGGTTGGCTTAGACTTACTCCTATCGAAATATGGAGGACAAGCTATGAGCGTGTTGCGTAGTGTGAATCAGATTATTAGAACCCATGCCACTTCGGATGGCGATGGCGTGAAAATCCAACGCGTTGCGGGGTTTAACAACCAGCAGTTTTCGCCCTTCTTAATGGTCGACGAGCTGAAGTCTGATCAGCGAGCAGATTATGTTGGTGGCTTTCCTCCTCATCCTCACCGAGGTATCGAAACCTTGACCTATATGCTCAAAGGCCACTTTCAACATCGTGATCACATGGGCAATGTTGGCGAGCTAAGAACTGGCGGCGCACAATGGATGGCAGCAGGACGAGGGGTGATTCACAGTGAAATGCCCATCATGGAGGAAGGTGAATTACATGGTTTCCAAATTTGGATCAATCAACCCGCTCGCGACAAGATGAAACCTGCGCAATACCACGACTTTCAACCCGAGACGATTACTGAACATCAAAGTGATCAAGTCGGCTTGCTGCGCGTATTAGCCGGGAAGGTCGTTGCCAACCAACACGCATTGTCGGGCCCGCTCGATAAAACCGGCGTCGATTTGAGTGTCAGCGATTGGCGAGCTCGCGCGGGTCAGCAGGTTTCGCTCACTGTCCCGGAAACCCACAATATGATGGTACTCAGTTATCGCGGTGCGATTGAGGTTGGCAAGCAAACCGTCAAAGAGGGGGAACTTGCGTTACTGACAAAAGGCAGCAAAGTCGACTTGGCGACACAGGGTGACAGCGGCGCGCTGATTTTTGCTGGCGAGCCGATTGACGAGCCTGTGGTCCATTACGGCCCGTTTGTGATGAACAGCATGACCGAAATCGAGCAAGCGGTTCGTGATTACAATATGGGGCTGTTCGAAACCTACTAGGCGTTCATCCTATGCCCATGATTTGATTGAGATCGCTGTTCGATCTCGCCGTCACAAAAACCAACTATCCACTGCCAGTTGTTTTTGTTTGCCGCACCTATAGAGGTGCGGTTTTTTTATGGGTGCAATTTCGTTCAATACTTGGGATCTGCAGTGTCATACGCTGTTGGCAAATAGGAGGAACAGATGAACAGTATTATCTTTGCGATGTCCGCATTTGCCATCGTCGGCGCTGCAACGCCGGGGCCGGTAAACCTGCTGGCGACGACGACCGCGATCCAAAAAGGCCATCATGAAGCGACAAAACTGGTGATTGGTGCGTCGGTCGCCTACGCGGTCGTGGTGCTTATTTGTGGCAGCTTGATGCAGCAAATAGTGGCGTGGCTACCCGCAGTCAGTGTTTTTATGCGTTGGCTAGGCAGTGGTTTTTTACTCTACATGGCTTATCAGATTTTTACCGCGCCAGTGAGTCAACTGACTCAGGCGTCTGGATCTTTATCCGGCTGGTGGGTAGGGGCGCTTACCCAACTGCTTAATCCTAAAGCTTGGTTGGTGGCCATGTCTGGGGTAAGTTTATATGTGTTTGGCCAGAGCGACCCTCTCCAGTGGCTTTGGATATTTACGTTTGTTTCATTGGTGTGTTGTCTTATTGGGGTCGGGTTGTGGGCAATCGCAGGACGCTGGTTGGCCGGTTTTCTCCATCAACACAGGCGCCAAATCATATTTAACCGGATTATGGCGACCGTGCTCGCGGTATCTGTTAGCATGATTTGGTCAACCTAGCGCAAAGGAGCTGCGCATGAAACGAGATAACAGTGCTCATTTTAAGCAGAGCACAGTGGTACCTTGGGTAGAGCTGCGAGTGGCCAGTCATAGCAGTGCGTGCTATCAAGCCCACTCCCATGACGAATTTTCATTTGGCATTATTGAGCAAGGGCAAGCTCAATATCTCAACCATCATCATCGTCATCATATTGGTCAGGGAGATTTGGTGACCATCAACCCAGCCGATGTGCATGCGTGTAATCCTGAAGCAGGCCGCTGGTCTTACAGTATGTTGTTTGTTGATGCACTGCAGATGGGCCGCGCCCAGCAAGAAGTGAACGATAGTCAAGGCCTTGATTATTTACCATTTCGGGCGGCGCTGGAGCGAGATCCTGTGTTGAAGCAAGGATTTGTCCGATTGTTGCATGATGTGCAGTCGGACGCCAGTCGACTGCAAATTGAAACTCGATTGTTTGACTTTATCGCCGTGGCATTTGGGGACAAAAACCAAGTGCTCAAAGGGAGCCCGACGCCAGATATTCAGCGGGTGAGAGAGAAATTGCTGGATGATGTCAGTGGTGTCCATCAATTAGATCAATTGGCGCAAGAAGCGCAGTTGAGTCGATATCAATTGTTGCGTGCCTTCAAGCATTACTATGGATTGCCACCCCATGCGTACCTGATGGATGAAAAAATCAAGCGCGCCAAAGTCATGCTCAAATCGGGGCAAAGCATTTTGGACGTCGCCCATACGTTGGGCTTTTCTGATCAAGCGCACTTCCAACGTCAATTCAAAAAGAAGATCGCCGTTACGCCTAAATATTACCAGTCCCATTTCGTCAAGGCTTAGTCATTGGCAGGGGGGAAATGGGCGTGAGTGTTACCCAGCATTCGGTTGAAAACAAAAAAAGCCAGTCATTGTGACTGGCTTTTTTGGTGTTGAGTTAAGCGCTTTGCTTCGTCTCTTCTTCAGCGCCGATGAAGCCACCGGTCTGATGGGCCCAGAGCTGAGCATAAATACCGCCTTGCTTAACCAACTCTTGATGAGTGCCTTGCTCAACGATTTCGCCTTTATCAAGCACGATGAGCCTGTCCATCGCCGCAATGGTCGACAACCGATGGGCGATCGCGATGACGGTTTTACCTTGCATCAGCTCGTTGAGGCTCTCTTGAATCGCCGCTTCGACCTCTGAATCAAGGGCAGACGTCGCCTCATCTAAGATCAACAGTGGGGCATCTTTCAGCAACACTCGCGAAATCGCAATTCGTTGACGTTGTCCACCTGAGAGTTTGACACCGCGCTCGCCCACTTGGGCATCGTAGCCAGTGTTGCCAAACGGGTCGCTCAAAGTCTCGATGAACTCGTGGGCGTGCGCCTGTTTGGTCGCGCGCAGTAAATCATCCTCTGACGCGTCGGGGTTGCCGTAGAGAATATTGTCGCGAATCGAGCGGTGCAGCAGCGAGGTATCTTGCGTCACCATGCCGATTTTGCTGCGCAGCGAATCTTGGGTGACATCAGAGATCACCTGACCGTCAATCTTAATTTGGCCACTTTCTACGTCGTGGAAACGCAGTAGTAGGTTAACCAATGTCGATTTACCCGCTCCAGATCGGCCGACTAGACCCACTTTTTCACCGGGTTTGATGGTGAGGTTGAGGTGGTTGATGACGCCTTTGGTCTTATCACCGTAGTGGAAGCTAACATTATCAAATTCGATATTACCTTGTTCGACAACCAGCGGCTTCGCCTTAGGTTTGTCTTCAATATCAATCGGTTTAGACAGCGTTTTCATCCCATCGACGACGGTACCCATATTTTCAAATAACGCACCCACTTCCCACATGATCCACATCGACATACCGTTGATGCGCAAGGCCAAAGCGATGGCAATCGCAATCGCGCCGACACTGATGGAGTTGTCCATCCATAAGAAGATTGACAGGGCACCGATAGAGAAGACCAAAATGTAGTTGGTGACTTCGACCGCTACATCAAAGCCCGTAACCAAGCGCATTTGGCGGTAAACGGTATCCAAAAAGCCATTCATACCTTTTTCGGCGTACACGGTTTCGCGCTTACTGTGTGAGAACAGTTTTACCGTAGCGATATTGGTGTAGCTATCTACAATTCGACCTGTCATGGTCGAGCGAGCATCGGCTTGTTCCGAAGCGACTTGTTTGAGCTTAGGGACAAAGTAAATCTGGATGCTGACGTAACACATCAGCCAGATGATCATAGGAATCATTAGCCGCCAGTCGGCTTGGGCTAACAGCACGATCATTGAGGTGAAGTAGACCGAGACGTAAACAAACACGTCCATGGTCTTCATCACGGTCTCACGCACCGCGAGCGAGGTCTGCATCACTTTGGTGGCAACGCGTCCAGCAAAGTCATCTTGGTAGAAGTTCAAGCTCTGTTTCAGCAAGTAACGGTGCGCTAACCAGCGGATCGACATTGGGTAGTTGCCGAGCAGAGTTTGATGAACCAATAACGAGTAGCCCACCACTAAGATAGGCATCACGACGAGGAGCAATACCCCATAAAAAATCAGATCGCTGCGGTTATCTTGCCAAAAGGTTTCAGGGTTGCTGTTGGATAACCAGTCGACCAGGTTACCCATCGCGCCAAACAGAGAGACTTCGACCACTGCCACAATCGTTGCCATGATCGACATGATCAGCAGTGGGATTTCGAAACCGCGAG
Source organism: Vibrio sp. JPW-9-11-11 (assembly GCF_013369335.1). GTDB lineage: Bacteria > Pseudomonadota > Gammaproteobacteria > Enterobacterales > Vibrionaceae > Vibrio. The sequence goes on along the minus strand of NZ_SZQJ01000036.1, from coordinate 215,364 downwards.
TGTAGTGACGACAGAACGCAAACACACCACTTGGGGGTTGGCTCGGCTCTTGGTCGGGAAAAGGCTGGGTAAAGCCTTCAAACTTTTTAAACATATCTTTTTCCTAAACACGCAATGAGAGTGGAACGCCGGTATGGCGTATGCGTTCGTCCATTAATAGGAAGGGCGTAGCCATGGTATACCGTCACCAATTCAAATGTAACTAGTTTATTATTCTTTCTTTTGCATAATATTCACGCGACTTATCTATTTACTGAACCATGCAGTAATGCTTACTGTATTTTCTCTATATGTCAGCAAATATTGCTGGGTAGAGTGCGATTTAGTAGCGTATTTCAGCAATATTTTATTTAACATTATGTCTACAATTGGCGTTATTGAGTGAGATTATTGAGTTTGTCACAATGTTGAAACAGCAAGCCATATTAGAAAAAAAACAATTATCAGTGCAAAACGCTAACTGTGTGGTCATGGTGCCACCGAAAGAGTTCGCCTTTAATGCTGAAACGGCGCAAGACAATGAATTTCAACACCAAGTTAACGAGACTACCAGCCATATCCGTCACTTGGCGATGCAGGAATTCAACGCGATGGTTGACCAGTTACGTCAGGCGGGTGTGCAAGTGGTGGTGTTCGATTACCCACTGGGTGATATTGAAACCCCTGACGCCGTTTTTCCGAATAACTGGTTCAGCACAACCGCCGATGGCCGTTTGTATACATTTCCGATGGCGTGTAAAAACCGTCAGCACGAAGTGAAAACCGACGCCTTAGTTGAAGCGCTCGAGTTTGCAGGTCGACCAGTGCTCGCACAAGATGATCTGTTAGACTATTTGGGGCAAGATGCTCATCTTGAAAGCACCGGAGTGATGGTCAAAGACCACTTAAACCAAACCGTGTACGCTGCGCTCTCACAACGCTGCGATCGTGAAGTGTTAGAAGATTATGCTCAGCGTATTGGCTATCAACGTGTGGTCTCGTTTCAAACGGCACTACCGTCGGGCAAGCCGATTTATCATACCAATGTGATGATGGCGATCGGTGAAGGATTCTGTGTGATTTGCGATGAAGTGATCCCTGAGTTTGAGCGTCGCTTTGTGCTCAAATCATTGGCAAAAGACAAGCAAGTCATTTCAATTTCGCTGGAACAAATGAACCAGTTTTGTGGCAATATCCTTCAGTTGGAAACGGTCAATGGTGAAAAAGTCATTGCCATGTCGCAGTCGGCTTATGATGCATTCTCACCGGCGCAGCTGGCTCAGTTATCGAGTCACGGCAAGTTGATGCCATTTAACGTTCAAACCATCGAAAACATTGGCGGTGGCAGTGTGCGTTGTATGCTTGGTGAGGTATTTTTGCCTAGCCGTACGCATCAGTTATAAGCTTTGAACATGGACACAAAAAAACCGCCCAAACTGATGGGCGGTTTTTTTTGTTGCTGGTATTAGAACTTCACTTGATAGTTGACGCTGTATGTGCGACCACGACCTTTGTAATCATAAGCCGCTGCATCATAATGCGTCGAGTACAGGATTTGTGCGCGCTGTCCCCAGATGGTGGTGTAATCGTGGTCGAACAAGTTTTGAATACCAAAACCTAAGCTGCCGACCGGAAGTTGGTAACTACCGACAAGATCGAATACTGTGTATCCATCGAGTTGGTTGTTCTCCGCGTCTGTGTAGTCAAACATGGTTTGGCTTTGTAACTTAAGCGCCAAAGCGTCGTCATACCAGCCAGCCCATGCATTGGCACGTGATGTACTGGCTTCGCCTGCCGTCATATCTTGCCAACCGTCATCGTCTTTGATTTCTGAGACCACATAGTGACCTGAAGCGCCAAGCTCAATCTGGTCATTGACCCAATAGGTCGCCATCGCTTCTAACCCGTAGACGCGTTTTTTGTCTTCGAGTTCTTCAATCAGCAAGGTGGTTTTATTGTACTTAACCGACTTATCAGAGCTTGAGTAGTAGGCGGCGGTTTGTAGGCTCAAGCCGTTTTTATCCAATCGGTACCCAAGCTCGATGCTGTCCGTTTTAATCCCAGACATCTTAGAGTCACCGACATTAATACTGTCGTCTAACTGCCAGTGATCACCGACTAAGGTGTACTGGCCTTGGCCGTAGTATTTGGCAGGATCGGCGAGGTCAAAACCTTGTGAGAAGTTAGCCCAAACTTGAGAGTGGTTATCGAGATGGTAGATCGTGCCGACATTGAACAAACCCACACTGTAATCCGTCTCTCCACCCGGAACAGCATCGGCGGTTAAGCCGTTTCCGGCGGCTATTTTCTTCTGTTGCTGATAGCCGATAAAATCATCAATTTTGTTGACCATATGTTGATAACGGAAACCACCTTCCAGTGACCAATCTTCGGTAATCTGGTAATCGGCTTGGACAAAACCTGCTACCGAGGCGACTTCAACACCAGGATAGCGGCCGACTTCTGCATAGGTTCGGTTAATCAGGTTGCCAGAATTGTTGGCGATCGTAGAGTCATACAGCGCTTGGTTGCTGTCGAGCTTATCTTGATAAGCATCCACACCGTAAACCAAGTTAAGCTTATCAAACTGTTTAGCTAACGCCGCTTTTAGTGACAATACATCGGTTTTTTGCTGACCAGAGGATTGGTAATACGGGGTGTAGGTTTGATCTTCATGACGGTATGACGCCTCGGCGATCAATTGGTGGCCCCAAAATGCATCATCAACATAAGAGGCGCTGAGCATCATGCGCTTGGTGCCGTGTTCGCGATCCGAGTCAAAGCCCTTGCGAACGTCGATAAAGTCACCATTTTCAATATACAAGCCGTAAGGGGAGTCTTGCTGGCTGTCATAGTATTGAGCCAATAGGTTGAGCTGCTTGGTGTCGGAAATATTCACGCCAAGCGTCGCCATTAAGTCGACGGTTTGGTTGAACTGCAGCGACCCTTGCGAAATGTCTGGCGTGATAATGTCGCCATCGGCATCGTAAAAGCCCTGGGTTTCTGAGTAGACGGCAGAAGCGCGAGCGCTGACTTTGTCGTTGCCACCCGAGATAGATTGAGCGACTTTATAGTCGAAATCTTGGCTCGAATTCAGACCGGATGTCGCCCCAACGTAGGATTCAAACTCGAGGTCTTGGCTATCGGCTTTCTTCGTCACGATATTGATAACACCGCCTGAAGCGCCTGCACCGTAGATAGAGGTTGCGCCTGACAGCACTTCGATACGTTCAATGTTGAAGGGGTCGATTGAGTCCATGTAGCGGCTAATTTGACGCGACGATTGCAGCGAGACGCCATCAATCATCACCAGCATTTTGCGTCCGCGCAGGTTCTGACCATAGTTAGTGCGCGCGCCGCTGCTGACATCAAGTGAAGGAATCGAAGTGGCGAGAATTTCACCCAGGGTTTTTCCGCCACGATACTCTTGCTCAATTTGCTGAGAGTCGATGTACCAAACGGTGCCTGGGATATCGCTGATCGCTTTTGGCGTCCGACTAGAAACCACCACCATTTCATCAAATAGGGTGTACTCTTCGGCGACGGAAGGCGTCGCCATAATCGCTGTCGCGACGGCCATTGCTGCGCAAGACAGCGGCACGTTGTTTTTCTTTACTTGCATTTTCTTCTCTATGTTTCTTGTCGTAATTAGCCCTTCAGTGGTGAATAGACAACCACTGTCTTTCTTGGGCGGGGTAAATGTCACTCACCAGTGACGGTCAGTGACAAAAAAGGGTTTAGGCGACCAACTTCTCGACCATTGCACTCGGCGACAGCCAGTCGATCATGCCTTGACCAGACTCAGTGTCGAAAATGGCTTCGCCTGCCAGACGGTTGATGATTCGAGCACTGCGCCACGCCATCAAACTCAACTGTGGTTCGGCGATGCCATGGGTATGCATTCCGGCATTCACAGCGAAAATCTTATTGCGCTGCTGGCCTTCCCACTGGATCTCAAAATCTGGCGTCATCTGGTAGCGGTGGTGCGCGTCGAGATCGAACAGTGGCAAAATCTCGTTCAAACAAGCAGGGTAAGGGGCTTGAAATCCGGTTGCTAAGATAACGATGTCTGCTTGATGCGTTTCTAAGCATTGACCTAGCGCGTTGCTGGCGGTGAGGTTAAATCCATTGGCTTGTGCGCTGATTTGATTCAAGGTGCGATGTGGCAGCAGGCGTACCCATTTCTCTTCTTTAAGCACGTCAAATCTGTGGTAGAGCTCTTGATAAATCGTCAGGAGCGCTTTTTGGGTGATGCCATCCGATGTAAGTTTTTGCTGGGCCACTTCTTGTTGTTTCACTTGAGGAGATAAGTTGACAAACGCATTGACGTAATCGGGAGTAAAGAACTCATTGGTGAACGCAGCTTCATCAAGTGGTTGATAGTTAGAGCGGCGCGACAGCCAGTCAAGAGACTTGGGTTTACCCCATTTATGTTGTAGCGCGTTGATGAAAATATCGGCACCGCTTTGACCACCACCAATGATCATGACGCGTTTTCCGCTAAAGTCGCGCTGTTTCAATCCCATTTCGGCGGCGTGGAACACCCGTTCGCCGATATGCGGCTTGGCACAATCGGGCACACTAGGAACTTTACCTGTACCGATACAGAGGTTATTGGCTTGGTAGCGGCCTTGGCTGGTATGCAGAGTAAAGGCGCTACCATCGTATTCGACCTGTTCCACTTGGGTCGAGAATTGAACATTGTCTAGCTGGTGGGCCGCCCAAGCGAGATAGTCAGAAAACTCATGACGACTAATGCACTGCAGCTCTGCGGACAAGAAGCGGTAGAACTTTTTGTTTTGCACCAGGTAGTTGAGAAACGAGTAACGACTTTGTGGATTGACCGCTGTGACTAAGTCTTTCAAAAACATGGTTTGCATGTGGGTGTTATCTAACAGTAACCCGGGGTGCCATGCAAAACTGTCTCGGCTTTCGAAGAAACGAGCGTTGATTTGGGGGGTATCAGCAAGTAGCGCGGCCACACTGAGGTTAAAAGGGCCGACGCCGACGCCGGCGAGGTCTAGTTTGACGTTGTTAGTGTGTTCCATAAGAACAGTCCTTTTCTTGGTTATAAGCGGCTTAACGGAGCGCTAAAGTTATAGTTATGAAGTGGTTAGCGGTTGGCGTCGGTCTCGAGCGCCTTCACCAGCGGGTTATCTAGCATGTCATCCATATCTGGTAGCATGCGCGACGCGCTGGCATCGGTGCTGTGGCGAAACTTGGCCAAGTTAAGTCCGATGCGTAAAATTCTCGGTTTGAACAGATCAAATTGTTTAAACCTGTGTTGATAGTCACTGTGAGTCGCCATGTAAGCTTTAAGCCTTTCGCCAAGCAAGCGATAGAATCGCTGCTCAGAGAAGCCCAACTTGGCGACTAAGGGTGAAATAAAACGTAGCGTGGTAACAAAGTGCCCGGTTTGCAGATCATGAATGATCAAGGATTCATCTAACCGAACCGTGACCTCTTTGACGCGTTCAGCGAGCGAGCTTTGCTCTGGATAGTCGCTGCTCACTAAGCGCATATCGCCTTGGAAATCTTTGAGCAGAATGCGCTTTGGCGCGTTGTTCTCTAATACTAAGGTGACGTTTTGTCCGTGCGCGATCAGAGAGACGCCGTACTTACATAGCAAGTGGTAGTAAGGAATCACCACAGCGTCGAATAACTGGCTTAGCCAGGCGTCGATGCTCAGGCCGGACGCCTGAATATACTCAGCAATTAGCGGTTGACCGTTAAGGTCGGTTTCCATCAGCGCCGCCATTAAAATAGCGTGCTCGTTGTGTTTAAGCTTAGACACCGCCGATTCTCGCCAAATCACGCCTAACAGTTCGTGGTAACGATACGGCGCGTTTGCTAGCAAGGCGTAGTCAGCTTGCGCAGCAAACGCCGCTGCTGGTTCTTGCAGTACCTCGGCTTGTTTTTCAACCAACAACGAGTCGGTTTTAAACACTGTGTCTATCCAATCTGAAGCCGTAGGCCCGGCAAGGATATAGCGCCCAGGAATACCTCGATAACAGGAGGTGTTCATGATGGTTAATGGCAGTTTAATGTCATAATGATGTGGTCGGGTGACATTGCTCAGCGTGCGCAGCGACAACTGGGGCAGAAACTCATCACCGACTTCACCTAAGTACACCAACTGTTTTTCTGCCAACTCGCGTACAAATAGCAGCGAAAGCTTGTTGTTCCACTGCCAAGGGTGGACGGGCAGATAATGATAGTCTTGGATATCGACGTTAAACGCGGCCAGTGTGCTATCGAGCTGACGACTATCCTGCTCAGACATACAAGCTTGTACCAGTTGCGGCCAGTTGACACTGTCGTTCGTCGCGAGCTGAACAATAGTGCGATGAACCGCCACCCAGCCGAGCTGAAATGGGCGCTGTGACTCTGGTGCATATAAGTTTAAGTCATGGCTTCCCCAGCCTCGGCGCCCCTTGTTAAAGGCAAATTTGGGGTGTCCATCAAAGTAAGTCTGTTGCTGCTCACACGGCAGCATCGCCAAATCGCGCGCTGTCATCGACTGTTTACTTTGCATGAGTTTGCAGTCACCGAGCAACGTCGCATTCAAGTCTTCCAGATGCTCGGCAAAGGCGTCGTCTGGCATATTGAGTAGCGTTTGTAAGTCGCGCATTAATAGCGCTGCACTTAACGGCTGCTCAGTCTCGGTTTTTGACTCGCGGTAGATCGATTGAGGGTCAATCAGCACTTGGCCCCAAATGTTCGCTTCGCCCGAGAAACGGTAGCGTGTACCGTTGTCTAGCGTGAGTTGGTAGCCTAGCTCGGTCGTTTCAAATTTAAACGCTTGCTCATAGGCAAACTCACTGAGAATCTTGGCTACCATTTTCTGGTTGGCGATCGACCAGAATTGATGGAGTGCTAGTTGTTCCATTACCACTGCTCCGTAAAGAAGGTGTCACGCTCTAACATCAATAAAGCAGAGCGTTTATGCGGGAAGTTAAATTCAAAGCATTTGCGATAGCCGATGGGTAAAATACGATTGAACAAACGTTCGTTGTCGCAGCGAGGTTCGAGCACGATGCGATTGGTGCGTACATCATCAATAAAGAGATAGTGGCTGATCGCTTTCATCCAAGCATTGAAAAACTTGGGGCCACGGAACGACGGTTCTCCTACTAGCAGGTGAATGCCGCGGTCGAAGGGTTGCACATCGTAATACGGGCTGAGCCTGTCCTCAGCGACCCAATAGGCTTCAATGTAACCAAACGCTTCGCCGTTAAACTCACCAATCAAAGGAATTAGGTGTGGATCCGCGAGGCGCTGCTGAACAAACTCAGCTAGCTTTTCTTGACTCCACGCCTGCTCCCAAAATTGTGCGACGCGTGGGTCATTCATCCAGCGAGTAAAGCGCTCGAGGTCGGTGTTCATATCGAACAGTCGAAAACTGACGTTTTGCTCGATATCACTCTCGTACCTTTGATACACCTGGCCGTGTGGCATAGGCGGGCGCAAAGGGTGGTGGCGGTAGTTTGGATTGGACTGAACTAAACACTGCGGGAAGCCGCTTGATGGTTTGTGTTGATGCCAAACCAGCGGCAATTGGTAAAAAGCTTGACGGGTTACCTGCTCATCGGCCAGCGGCAGCAAAGTTTCTATCCAGCGCATAACGTCATGGTCTGAGCTGATAACGCGGCACGCCGCGAGCGTTTTCTGCTGGCTAAACAGTTGGTCCAGTTCACGCACTAACTGATCGCCGATTTCAGAGCAAATCAAATCGCTCGCGTGTAAGGTGATCTCCACCGTGGCGTGTGGCTGGGCGTGGTAAATAAAGGTATTAAACTCAGGCATAGGTTGGTTCCTCGACGTTGGCCAAAGGATTGGTCAGATCGAAATAGATCACCGCGGGGTCAGGAATTGAGTTCTCGTTAAAGTTTTGCAGATAGCAGAAAAAGTTCCCTTTGCAACATAACGCGTCACTGCTCAAGACATAGCGAAGACATTCATCGTCTCTCACGCCACTAGCTAGCAGAGTGGCTAGGTGATGGTGCAACACTTGGATCAGGTGCGCTTCTTCAACGTTCAAGTGAGCACTTATCGCGGAAATAACGTTGAAAGTGGAATTGATGATCAAGTAGTAAGCGAAATAACGGCGGACTTTATCTTGGTTCCAGTAGTTTTCTAGTGTGTGCTTGTCGCTACCAAGTTGGTCGCCGAGCAGGCTGAAAGCGAGGTCGGTGTAACCTGTCCCTTGGCAGTCGCGATAGTACATCCCAATCGGTAAGCCTTGATCTAACTGCATCACTATATTCTGCTGATGGGCAAGAAAAACAATGCCCCAGTTGGCTTGTAAATCGAATAGGGGCACCACGGCGTGACGGCAGTAGGCGTCGAACCAGCGAATAGCGGCATCGTCGGTGGTGATGTTTTGCTGCTCGGCGTAATACTTAATACGCTGTGCAACAAGACTGCTACCGCCATACGGATTTTGTTGGGTTAAGGTCGCCAAAACCACCGCTTCTTGCTCTGGAGTGTCCATGAGCGGATTGTCTCTAAATGCCACAAGACTCTCGTCAATGATCTCGCCGCTCAGATCCCGAATTCCCATAAACGCAGGCTCTTGCATGAGTTGGAAACCTTGGCCATTGCCAAGTAGGTTGGCTAACGAAGGTGCCTGAAATAAGTCGTTGAGACGAGTACCACGCACGACTTCCTTGAGTGACAGGTTGCGGATGGAGTTGGTCAGTTTGACGCTCAACGAAAACTTCAACATGTAAGGCAGGCTTGGGGCGTAAAGGGAACGGGTCGATGAAGTGGGATACCAAGTCGCGCCTATCTGACCGAGGTTCTCTATCTGCTTGGTGGCGATATAGCCTTTGATCGACGGATTATCTGCCATTACGTGCCATTGCCACGGGTGAACGGGCAGCAGAGTTTTGCCTTGCTGTGCGGCGTCTTTTAACGCTTGGGTTAAAGTGACATCGTGCGCCACGAGCGTATTAAGGCGCTGGTCAAAATCGACGCCAGCAGAACTGCCGGTGATGACAATATCTTGATTGATGGCAAGCCACACCAATTTGAACTTGCCACCAAGTTCAGGAGAGAAGCGTTTCGCATCGGTTAGAGTGAACTGCTCACGACTCTTAGGAGCCGGGTGGAATGAGTGACCAATCAAAAGGCCTTGCTCTGCGGTCTTGAAGTCGAGCTGAGCGTTAAACAAACGCTGCTGGTATGGCGAATGTTCAATGGCTTGCTGGGTGTTACGTTGGCTTTCGAGCACACGCTTGATGAAGGTCTGCTTTTGCGCGTCGCTGACGACACCGACCAGCGCCGGTTCATTGACAATACAACTGATTAATTGTTCGGGCGTTAGGGTCTCGACACCTTGCTGATTGAGTAATAAAGCCGGTAAACGGTACTCATGGCTGCCTAAGCTGGAGTAGTAGCTAAGAGGAATATGAATGGTGCGCTCGCCTGATAAGCTAAGCTGATAAATGTGCTCACCACCTTGGTGGCACAACAGTTGAACAGAGTGACTTTCTCGGGCTAAGGAGTTGAGAAAACAAGCAATAGCTGGTTGGTTTGTATTGACCAGATTGGTGGCGTTCTCGAGGTTAAGCCGATCGTTGTTACGATTCATTTTCTTTCTCGTTATGTTATTAACTAAACTGACGAGAGAATGCTAATTATTATCATTCGTATGATCAACTGGTTTTTGGTGTTTTAGGCAAATTTATTGTCAGGAATGTAATTAGACTTATTAATCAAAGGGTTATTTTCGGAAGGTGAACGAATGTTACCTTCCGAATATCGGCGTGTTAGCGACGCATGAGATAGAGAAAATAGCCACCGCCGATCAATGAAGCGAGTAAACCCGCCGGAAATTGCCATGGAAACCACAGGTTACGCCCTAACCAGTCGGCCCAAACCATAACAATCGCACCGAGTAGCGCTGCGGTTAACATTTGCGCTTGAGGTCGATATTGATGCAGTGAACGCGCCATATGCGGGGCGAGTAAACCGATAAAGCTCAGTGGGCCAATAACAATGGTGCACAGCGTTGTCATCGCCGCGACCAGCAACAGTAGCATTAAACGCACGCGGGTAGCGCTCAGTCCTAAGCTATGGGCTGTCACTTCGCCGAGCTCGATAATCGCCACCCAGCGCTTGAGTGCTAAGGCGAGTGCGGCAACCACCCCAACCCCGACGGTGAGTAACACGATATCAGAGTGGGCCACCAGATAGGTTGATCCAGAAAGCCAAGTCAGGAGTGAGGTGGCATTGTCTTGTCCTGAACTGAGGGCAATGCGCAGCAGGGCATCGAACCCGGCACTTAATGCGATGCCAGTTAATAGGGTTTGACTCGGAGCAAACTGATGCTTGCGGCCAATCCACCACAACAACGCGGTGACCGATAGCGCCCCTGCAGTGCCAAGCAACATCTGTTGCTCACGTTCTACCGCGATACCTAGCAGACTGCCAAGTACTAATGCGAGCGCGGCACCAGAGCTGAGACCAAGCACTTCAGGGCTCGCCATTGGGTTATTTGATATCCGCTGAATGAGGCTTCCCGCAAACGCTAGACCTACCCCTGCCAGCAGCGCCGCTAACACTCTAGGCAGGCGAAGCTGTAACAGCTGTGAGTCTAGGGTGAGGTGCCAACCATATTGACCTTGGCCGACCACTAGTGCAGTTAAGGTACTGATTAGCAGAAGAAATACCATTGCAGAGCTAATGGACCTGAAATTCACTTGGCGATAATGTTCAATGTGTTGATCGCGCGAGCGCAATTGAGATTGCAGCTTGGTCCGTTGTAAAAGCCAAAGTAAGAATGGGGAACCAATCAAGGCGGTCATCGCACCAGTGGGTAGCAGCTCTCCTCCGACGCCAGACAGCGGCTGCACTGCGAGATCCACCGTCAAGAGCATCAATGCGCCAATCGCGCCACTGGAGATGATTTGAACAGCCAACTGTCGACAGCCGAGTAACCGGGCGATCGCGGGCGCAACAATACCAATAAAGCCAATTAAACCGACTTCGCTGACCACTGCGGCGGTGATAAAAATCGCTAAACCTAAGCAGAGTACTTTGATCTGCTTGATATTGACGCCTAAAGAGGTAGCGACGTTGTCGCCAAACTGCAAGGCGGCCAACGGTCGCTGGAGTAGCAGTAGCATCAGAGTCGGTAGGGTAATGAGTGGCAGCAAGAGCTTGGCACTGTTCCATCCGTTTTGGTTGAGGGCACCACTGCCCCAAACGAAGACGCTAGTCAGCTTTTGTTCGTGGAGCATCACTAACATGGTGGTGAGTGAACCGATAAACAGACTCACCACCATACCCGCCAAGAGCATATGCAGCGGCGCAAAGCCACGAGTGGCGCTTAAAGCAAAGACTAAAGCGGTCGTTAAGCATCCTCCAACAAAGGCTGGTAAAAAACCGGGCAGCTCCCATCCCGATGGGAGTATGAGTAAACCAAGGATCATGCCAAGCTCGGCTCCTGACGCGACACCCAAGGTGGTGGGCGAAGCGATGGGATTGCGCAGGACATACTGCATCACGCAGCCCGCCACGGCGAGGGCAAAGCCACATAGCAGTGCAACGCTCAGTCTCGGTAGATACGTTAGGTGAGTAATCAAGTGTTGATAGTTATTGGCGTCAAAGTGCCAGAGGGTATCCCATACCAGCGCCGTCCCTTGCGAGTAAGGCGCGGTATAGTGGATAAGCAGTGCAATCATACCCAGCGGTAGCAGCGCGACCAACCAAGATGTGACGGGGAAGTGCCTTGGTTTTACGAAGTTTAAAAGAAGACCGTTCATGGTGATTGTGTGGTTAGCTGCTTGGTAATGTTATCGCTGAAACGTTGAGCGGCAATTAGCCCGCCAAATGTCCAAATCGCCGGTAACTCGTAGACATCATCGCGGCGAGTGAACGCCATGGCCTGCCACAGTGGCGAGGTTTGCAAACTTTGGCGTTGCTCCGCTTTTAATGGACCAAACAGCAATACTTTGCTCTGCTGGTGCTCAGCCAACTTCTCTATACCTGTGGTGGTAAACCCCCATAAGTTGGTCGGTTGTTGCCAATCATTGCGCAGACCCATGGCTTTGATGGTGGCATCGGCTAGAGAGCCCTGGCTGTGGACGCGTAATGTCTTGTCATTGATAAAACGAGCGAAGAGTAGCCCATTGACGTCGTCAACGTGAGGTCGAACTCGTTGGCCATTTTCTTTAAGCACTTGGTGGGTCTGTTCGATTACTTGCTGCGCTTCGCGCTCTTTGCCAAGCAGGGTGCCAAGTGTACGAGTGATTGAGGCTGCAGAATCGAGTGGATGTTTGTTTTGATTGTATACGGTGAACACCAAAACAGGCGCTATATCGTTTAATGCCTGGTAAGCCGCCGCCATGTGTTGGCTTATCAAAATGACATCAGGTTTCAACTGGCTCAACAACTCAATATTCGGTTCACGTCTCGAACCCACATTGATCGCGTTGGCGTTGAGTGTAGGCTCAACCACCCATTGTTGGTAACCGTCAACGTCGGCGACGCCTTGCAGCTCAACCCCTAGGCTTAACACGGTTTCTGTCAGTGCCCAGTCTAGAGCCACCACCTTGCTCGGTGGCACTTCAAAGGAGGCGACGCCCATTTCGTGCTCGATATCGAGGGCGGACACGGGCAAAGCGAGAAGAGAGAGAAAGATCAAGCAGAATGTTTTCACAACAGAATCCTTTTTGGTGCGGTTTAAGGGATATAGCTGATAGGTTGGCCTGTTAGCGGGTGGGGAAACAGAGCCAGCTCCATACCGTATATGTGATTGAGGGTGTCGCGAGTCATGAGTTGCGCGGGCGTACCTTGTGCGATGACTTGTCCTGAGTGTAAGGCGATTAAGTGATCACTGAATTTAGCGGCCATATTGACGTCATGCAGCACCATGATCACCGTGAGGTCTAGGCTTTGGTTTAGCTCGCGAATCAAACTCAGTAACTCGTATTGATGTGCGACGTCGAGCGCCGAGGTAGGCTCATCGAGCAACAGGGTTTGGCTTTGTTGGGCTAAGAGCATGGCGACCCAAGCTCGCTGACGTTCGCCGCCAGATAAGGTCGCGACAAAGCGGTCGGAAAATCGGTCCAAGCCCACTTTTTCAATCGCTTGGTCAACGATTGCGTAGTCCTTGTCGCTGTAGCGGCCAAACGCGCCTTTCCACGGGTAGCGACCAAAGCAGACCAGCTCACGCACTGTCACACCATCGGTGATCGGTGGGTGTTGAGGCAAATACGCCACTTGGTGAGCAAATTCGCGATGATTCAGCGTCTCAACGGGTTGTAGACCGTAGAGCACTTGGCCGCTTGATGGGCGGTTTTGTCTACTCAATAGTTTGATAAGTGTGGATTTACCGCAGCCGTTGTGTCCGAGTAACGTGGTGACTTTTCCATGAGCGAACTCAAGGTTAGTGGGAGCGAGAATCGGTTTGTCATCAATAGCGAACGAAGCGTCGATGAGTCGAAACATAGTGCAATACAAAGTTGAGTTAAGGGTTACGATTGGTTAATGTTACCATAACAAAATACCAATGATAATTATTTTCATTATCAATAATTATATTACTAATATGGCACGCTATGGCTGGCTAACGTCAGCGTCTACATAGCGATGGTAACTATGGCTAAAATTAATAAACAATCTTCTCAGTTGGCCGTTATTGGGTTGTCCGCCGCCTTAATGGGCATCGGTCAAAATGGCTTGTTGGTTTCGCTCCCTTTTTTGATCGAGGAGTCTGCGTTTGATCTGCCGACTTGGTCGATATTGATCGCCATTGGTAGCTTTTTATTTCTTCCCTCCGCGCCTTTTTGGGGAAGGGTGAGTGATAAATATGGACCAAAGCGCGTAGTGATTCAGGCCCTTACTGGTATGGCGTTAAGTTTTAGCTTGCTGGCGCTCTTTGCCATCGGCAGTCGCGACACCTTATTTGGCTATGTGGGGTGTTTAGTTGGCTTGGTGATTGCGCGAGTCATCTATGGCTGCACCGTATCAGGCATCATACCGGCCAGTCAGCACTGGGCCATTATGTTGTGTGGTGAACAAAATCGCCTGCAAGCGATCACTTCAGTGAGTATCGGGTTGAGTGTGGGTCGTTTGCTGGGGCCGATGATCTCGATATTGGTATTAAAGCTGTCGCCGTTCGCGCCTTTAGTTGTCATGGTGTTGCTCCCCATCGCGGCGTTATGTGGCGCATGCTTGCTGCCCGCCCCGGTAAGGGGGACGTCAAAACAAGGCAACGATACACCACTGCCTTGGTTGCCAGGCCCGCGTCTGTGGCGTTATTTACTGAGCGGCTTACTCTTATGTGCCGCGATTGCCTTACTTCAATATAGCTTTTCACCTTTGATTGATGCGCTTACGGCTTGGTCAACCAGCCAGATTAGCGATGCGATCGGCGGTCTGTTAACGGTCAGTGCGGCGTGTACCTTCGTCACTCAAGTTATGGTGATCAAGAAAAAGCGTCTCTCACCAGAGCAAATGTATCGGTTGGGTGCGTTATTGCTTGTGTTGGGCTTAACCTTATTTCTGGTCGAGCAAGTTTGGGTACTCTCAGTGGCAATGGTCTTCACTGCAATTGGCGCGGCATTTCTGGTGCCCGCCTATACGTCGGCGGCCACGGCTCAATACGAACATGCACCTGGGGCGGTCGCGGGCTATATCTCCATGTCCCACACCCTAGGTTATGGGCTCGCCTCGCTACTCGCGTTTACTGCCACTGTCTCGCCGCATTATCCTATCTACCTCTGCGTGTTATTCGGCGGGATCATTGTCGTGGCGGCTTATACTGCTCGGTCAAAGCCTGTCGCGGTGCAAGTTAGCTCCTAACGTTTATTGTCGGGGTGACGGGGGCAATTTTGACACAACTTGCGCCCCTCACATTTGTAGACCAAACAGCAACTGGTGCGCACTAAAGTGAGCCGGTGAGTGTCGCTATCGTAGCGCAGTGAGTGCAAGTGTTTTTCCGGTAAGTGGCAGGCTCTGAGCCACCGCTTTGCGTGTTGGAGAAGAAACTCCCCCCCTAAGTGGGGATAGAAGTGATGCAATTTGACCACGCATCCCAAAATGGCATCAGCAAACAAGTGTTGCGTAAAGCCAGGACGTATGCGAGTCCATTGCGCTATTTGCTCTCGAAAGTAGTCAAACAGAGCGATGAGTTCTGATCCTGCTTGGGTGATCAATACCTGTTGACTGTCTTGGGTGTAGGTTAATGAGTCAAAATGAAAACCGCTGATAAACCTGGGTTGGACGCTTTGTGCCATGGAGGACAACTTAGGTAAACCATGACACGCGTAAATCGAGACGAAAGCAACATATATCGGTTGCCAGCATAATAACGTCCAGGTTCGCGTTAACCAATAGGCTGCGCCAGCTTCAGGATGTGCGAGTTGCAGCTCTCGATACAGCGATTGAATAGTCTCGGAGCTGGGACTACCTAGTTGGATTAATGGCGTGACCGCTGGTGTTCTTGGCGAGAGTTGGCCATCGAGGTAAGGCGTGACGTGACGTGCGTGTTCAAATAGGGTGTCAAAAAAAACGTGCTTAGTCATCAGAAATGGACGAAATGAAAAATCATCGCCTCAGCTTAAATAAACAAGCGCACAGTTGCAATTAATTATCATTTGTATTTTGTATGAAAGAACAAAGCGACCGTTGAGGTCGCTTTGTTTTAGAGTCGGGCGGGGGGGATGATTACAGGTCGCGCTGCTCGGCGAACTTCTCAAGCCCAAGAACCAACACAATCGCAAACAACATACAGATGATCGCAAGCCCTAGCTGGGATGGTTGTGAGGTGACGGCTTCGAAATCGAATGGGGTCAGATTGTGTTCGACCAGTGGGACTTGCTCACCTTTGGAGTTAATTCGCCAACTGATGGTCTCTTTCCACGGCCAAATCTTGGGTAATGTGCCGAGCATAAGGCCGGTCAAAAACACCAAGGTGAGATCTCTAAAGCGGGTTAGCAGCCAAGAGAGCAGATGAGAAAATGTTAATAAACCTGCTACGCAGCCGGCTAGAAAGAGCGCGAGAACAGGGATGTCAAATGACTTCACGGCACCGAGAACGGGCGCGTACATACCGATAAGCAGTAGGATAAAGCTGCCAGAAATTCCCGGTAGAATCATCGCACAAATGGCGATGCCTCCAGCAAATAATACATTGATGCTAGAGGGTTCGAGCTGCAGAGGATTGAGTATGGTAATGGTGTAGGCAAAGCCCACCCCCAACAGCAGTGCCAATGCCCGGCTGAAGGTTCTTTGCTCAATTTGCTTTAACATATGGAAGACAGAAACTAAGATCAGGCCGAAGAAAAATGACCAGATTGGGATCGGATGGGTGACTAACAACCAAGAGATCAGTTTCGCGAGTGTCGCGATACTCGTAAGGACGCCGCCAAACAGAGCGATCAAAAAGCCGCCGTTAATGTGGTTAAACGCGGCCTTAAAGCCGTCACGTTTCCATATCCCCAGTACGCTTGGGTTCACACGACGAATACTCTCGAGCAACGTATCGTAAATCCCCGTAATGAACGCAATGGTTCCGCCTGACACGCCAGGCACCACATCGGCAGCGCCCATCGCCATACCTTTCAAAAATGTAGACAAATAGTTCATGGTCATAGAATGCTAAAAGTAAGTGCAGAGAGTATATCGATTCTGTATCGAAAAAAGTATCGTCAAATCAACGTTGATAGAAATGTTTATAGGAATACAGTTTCTTATAAAATTGCAACTTTTTGCAAAATGCAATTTTCATATTGCATTTTAAGATAAGTTTTCGCTTAAATAATGCGGCTTATGGCAAATAAACCCTACTTTTTATAGTTGGCACGCTATCTGCATTGTTTAAATCGACCCTTCTTAAGCCGAGGGTCACCTAGCCAACTGACGTTGTTAGTGAATGCTATTTGTTCACACTATATATAAGCCAAACGCACCATTGCGTTTGGCTCTTTTTTTATCTGAACAATGTGACACCTTTGTAGTCAGAGTGTTTGATAAAGGCTAATTTAAGGCAAAATCTCCACTCATTTCCTTCCCAACAGTCGACTAGACTCGACTTTTTGTGTGGTTTTTATTAATAATGTCCGCTTTCTTTTTCGTCTTGCTACCGTTTTGGTAGAGACAACCTGTTGAAACCAGCGTATTGAGGCTGTTTGTATAAGGATACATTTCAATAGAATAATCAGTTAATGAGCCATGCTCTGTGGAGCTATTTAGCTCTCAACTCATTAAGGAAGATGAGTGCGTAACTAATAAGAGGTTATATGAATCAGATAATTTCAGTTGGGCCGCTAGAATCTTTCTTAATCGCCATCAGCGTATTGTTCTTGGGCCACTTCGTTAATTCCAAACTACCGATTCTTAAACAATTCAATATCCCTGAACCCATCGTCGGCGGACTGATCGTCGCTTGTGCGATCACTGTGTTGCACTTTAATGGTATCGATTTAGCCTTCTCGTTACCGCTGCAGAAAATCTTTATGTTGATGTTCTTTGCCACGGTTGGGCTTGCTGCCAACTATACGCAACTGATGAAAGGCGGGGCGAAGGTGTTCATTTTTCTTGCAGTGGCGTCTTTTTATATCATGATCCAAAACGGGGTTGGGGTCACGTTGGCGACTGCGCTGGGATTGGACCCCTTGATGGGGCTTATTGCGGGCTCGATTACTCTATCGGGGGGGCATGGCACAGGCGCCGCTTGGTCGCAAACCTTTACCGAGACGTACGGTTTAAGCAATACGCTTGAGATCGCCATGGCATCTGCGACTTTTGGTCTGATCATTGGTGGTATCATCGGTAGCCCTGTTGCGCAAAAACTGATTAACAACAACGGCTTTGAATCTGAGTATGGTTCGGGCATTGATACCCATAAGCGTTTTCCTGAGCTGGTCACTTACAACGAATATGAAGAAGACAAGGTTACGGCCAAAAAAGTCATCGAAGTGCTGTTTATTTTGCTGATTTGCGTGACCGGGTCTAAGTACTTAGAACAGTGGGTTAGCAGCTTTGAAATCAGTTGGTTAATGATTCCTGATTTTGTCTATGCCCTGTTTATTGGTGTGTTTATTACTAATGTGCTGGAAGTGACCAAAACGCACAAGGTCAATGCCGAAACCGTAGATATTTTAGGTACGGTTTCTCTGTCGCTGTTTTTGGCGATGGCGCTAATGAGCTTGAAACTGTGGAATATCTTCGATCTTGCCATACCTTTTTTGCTGATTTTGGCTGTGCAGTCTCTAGTATTGGGGATATTTGCTTACTTTGTCACTTTTAAGGTGATGGGAGCGAACTATGATGCCGCGGTGATAGCAGGCGGACATTGCGGTTTTGGCTTGGGAGCAACGCCAACGGCGGTCATGAACATGGGTTCGTTGGTCAATCGATTTGGTCCTTCGCCACAAGCTTTTATGGTGGTGCCTATCGTTGGCGCTTTCTTTATCGATATCGTCAACTTGATCATTCTGCAGGGCTACATCTCTTTCATCGGCTAACACGACAACGGCCGGCACAATGTGCCGGCCGTTGTCTGTTTTAGGGGTTATCTCAATGTCAGTTTGGTGCCGTTAAATTTGAGCTGGCCAAGCAACACTTTGGCGTTGTCTTTTCCATTGTCAGTAAAGGCTACGCCGTAGCGGGCATAATGCATCGAGCGTTGCAGGTTACATATTTTGCCAAATAGAGGCTCAAATTGAGTGCCCTTGATGGTATTCAGTTTCACATGCAGCGCGATCTCCTCTCCCACTTGGAAAGGGCGACTGAGCGGCGCAGTAATAAAACGACACCCCCCTTTAGACAGATCTCGAATTTCACAGTCCAGACGGTGGCTTTCGGCCGCCACTTTTGCGAAGAGATTCACGTCAAAGCGTGGCTCTTTGCGCAGCTGTGTGACTTGCATTGTTTGTGGCACGGATAGAGCCACGATAGGTAGAGGCGCCGTCAACACATGTTGCAGTTGGCCTCGAAAATGGATCACAGCGCCTTCGCCACGCGGAGAAATAGCGCGGATGGTGGCCCAGAACCCCTCCTGGAAAAAGTATTCAAGGTCTTCGTCTGAAATTTTGGGTAACTCAGCGAGGACGACATTGTTTGAGTGCGTGCCGATAAAAGATGTTTTACAACGGAATGTGGTGCCAACAGGCGTTGAAATTCCTATCGTCAATTCACCGCCATGCTCGACCATTGCTAATGCGTCGGTACTGTTGAGCACTGACACACTGCGCTCTGTGTGCTGTTGATCGTTTCTTGCCACCGCTTGGGTATTCATCTAGCCTCCGTTGCGCCCACCATGTTATTGTTTTGTTGGTGGGTAAAAATATTGCGTCCGGATGACAATCAACACCTCGGATCTCTCCAATTCTATGTTTGGATTAATTATTGTTCAAACATCAATTTACTGAATAAGTATGAGCTAGCTATCATTTTTGGGAGTCAACATGTCGAATATGGTTATTCTCGATCAGCAAAACAGTCAGTTCCGCGTGCATTTAGAAGATGAGTACTACGCGACCGTAACGTTTGTCGTTAAAGAAGACGTGTATGTGATCACGGCAACTCAGGTTCCCGAAGCACTTCGTGGGCGCGGGTTTGGTCGGGTGATGATGGAAGCACTGTTGACCGAGCTAGAACAAATGAAGGTTAAGGTTGAGCCAGTGTGTAGCTACGTGGTGCACTATCTGGAACGTCATCCAGAGTGGGCGCACTTAAAGGCATAACATGATGGAGAGCCAATATCAGCCCATTTTGACTGAGTTAGGTTTCGGGCCAATTCACTCGGTCGAACAACTGCAAGTGTTGTGGAGCGGTTATGGTGAGTTAGTCAGGCTCCATGTCGACGACACCAGTGTTATCGTGAAACACATTCAACTGCCAACCGATGACCAACATCCTAGAGGCTGGAACACGCCGCTCTCTCATCAACGCAAGTGGCGTTCCTATCAGGTTGAGTTGAACTGGTATGCAAACCAAGCGAACCATTGCTGTGCTCGCGTCGCGAAGAAATATTGGCGACGAGCACAAGAAGATGGATTTCTGTTGGTGATGGAAGATCTTAAACAGGCCGGATATAGCCAAGTGATAACCAAGCCGAATCGTCGTCACATCAGTGCTTGCCTCGGGTGGTTGGCGAAGTTTCACGCCCAGTTCATTGGTGATGAAGGACAAGACTTGTGGCCGAACGGCAGCTATTGGCATCTTGAAACCCGGCCCGACGAATGGCACGCACTGCAAGACCTAACGCTTAAAAATAGTGCTCATAAACTTGACCGAGTGTTAACCGACGCGCCCTACCAAACCCTTGTTCACGGTGATGCTAAAGTCGCCAATTTCTGCTTTACGCCCGACGGATATCAGGCTGCTGCGGTGGACTTTCAGTATGTTGGGCGCGGCTGTGCGATGAAAGACGTCGCGCTTTTTATCAGTAGCGCCGTGTCACCTAAGGATTGTGCAGCAATGGAGCGAGAGTTAGTGGATGAATACTTTTCACTCCTTAAGCAGGCATTAAGACAATATCAACCTCAGCTTTGCCCAAGCGAGGTGGAACAAGCGTGGCGACCGCTTTTCGCCGTCGCTTGGGCTGATTTTCAACGTTTCATCAAAGGTTGGAACCCTGGACATTGGAAGATCAATGCTTATACAGAGCGTTTGACGGCGGTGGCGTTAGACAGGATTAAGGCGTACCCATAATGAGTGACGCCTTGAGGTATTAAGGTTTAATTCTGGCCATGTAGTAGGTATTGATGTATTCACCGTCGCGATAAGAGCCAAATTTCGCTTCACCTTCGATTTCAAAGCCAAACTTTTTATAGCACGCAATGGCGGTATCATTGTCAGCATTGACCTCAATTTGGACCCGTTTCACTTGTAACCAGTTGTCGGCCAAGTCGAGTACCGTCGCGATCAATTTGCTGCCAATTCCCAGTCCATGAAAATCATCATGCACTCCCAAACCAAAGCTTGCGCAGTGTGATCTGCGTGGCCGCTGCGAATGTTCAAAACCAATATTGCCTACCACCCGACCATCGACTTCGGCGACAAAGCTGTAGACACCCTCTGGCATGTTCTCGAGTCGTTTGGTCCACATTGCCAGCGATGGCTTAGGTAGTTGCAGCGTTTCCCGTTGCGCTTTGGGCTGCGAGTAGATATCAGACAATGCGGCGGCATCATTGGTTTGAGTCGGACGTATTATTATTTCCATATTATTGCCTTAACGACTGGTTGAACGTTTTTCCAACATAGCGAGTTTTTTCTCATAGTTAAAGTGTTGTTTTTAATAAATTTATGCTCATGGTCGCCCCGTTTTGTGAATGACGGATAACGAGAATTTCATCAATAACAAAATGTTTGTTTGTTGAAGGTTGGCGTTTTACTCTAAGTGAGTTGTTGGATAAGGAAATCGGCATGAATCACGCTGCGAGCTGGAAAACTCCCCAAAACTTTCTACTGGTTATATCTATTGTCGTCCCGATTGCGTTTTCAAGTTGGATGGCGTTACTCAATAACTTTGTGATTGAAAAAGCGCACTTTGATGGCTCGGATATCGGTTTACTGCAAAGTGTGCGAGAGGTTCCGGGCTTTCTCGCCTTCAGCGCTGTGTTTGTGTTGCTGTTTATTCGCGAGCAACGTTTTATGTTGCTTTCTCTAGCGGCCCTCACTCTGGGCACGGCGATGACGGGATTTTTCCCCAGTCTATTTGGTTTGTTGTTGACGACATTGCTAATGTCGTCAGGGTTTCATTACTTTGAAACCCTAAAACAGTCGTTATCGTTGCAGTGGTTAAGCAAGGACGAAGCGCCAGAAATGTTGGGCAAGATGATTTCAGTGGGCGCGCTGGCGTCACTGTTTACTTACGCAGCTTTGTGGTTTTGCTTGGATGTCTGGCAGCTCGAATTTAAGTGGGTGTATTTGATTTTTGGTGGGCTTGGCTTTGCATTGGTTGCTTGGATGAGCTTGAGCTTTCCTCAGTTTCAAACTGAAGTAACACAGAACAAGAAGCTGGTATTACGCAAACGTTATTGGCTCTACTATGCGCTCACGTTTATGAGTGGTGCTCGACGACAGATCTTTACCGTGTTCGCTGGCTTCTTGATGGTTGAAAAGTTTGGTTATTCCGCGGCGGATGTCACTTTACTATTTTTGATCAATTACTTGTTCAATTTTTTGTTCGCGAAGCGCATTGGCCGTTTTATCGGTAAGGTGGGCGAACGAAAAGCGTTAATGTTCGAATATACCGGATTGATAGCGGTGTTTGTCGGTTACGCTGTGGTGGAAACGGCGCAATGGGCGGCGCTTTTGTACGTGGTGGATCATCTGTTTTTTGCTTTAGCGCTAGCGATCAAAACCTATTTCCAAAAGATTGCCGACCCTGCGGACATGGCTTCTACCGCAGGGGTGTCTTTTACTATTAATCATATTGCAGCGGTATTTATTCCCGTCACATTCGGTTTCATTTGGTTGGTGTCGCCAGCCGCTGTGTTTTATATCGGTGCTGGTATGGCATTGATTTCGTTTGTACTATCACTCAATATTCCTCGCTTACCTCAAGAGGGGAATGAGGTTCGAGTATTGAAATGGAGTTAACCTGATATGAAAATCGCAATCATTGGTTTGGGTGATATTGCACAAAAAGCCTACCTACCTGTACTCACCCAGCTAGAAGGGATTGAGTTGATTTTTTGTACTCGAAACGCGCAGGTCTTGTCTCAACTGAGCAGTCAGTATCGGGTGGCGCAGTACTGCCATGATTATCGAGAAGTGATCTCGTTTAATCCCGACGCCGTGATGATTCACGCCGCGACCGCGGTTCATCATCAGATTGCCAGTTTTTTTCTCGCTCAAGGCGTACCGACCTTTGTCGACAAGCCGTTAGCGGACAGCGCTGATCAAGTTGAATCTCTTTATGCACTCGCTGAAAAACATCAGCAGCCGCTCTATGTTGGTTTTAACCGACGTCATATACCGCTTTATAATCAGCATCTGCCAGAGCTCGCCTCGGCGAAGCCGGGCAATCTAACCTCATTGCGCTGGGAAAAGCACCGCTTAAATTTACCCGGCGATATTCGAACTTTTGTCTTTGATGATTTCATTCACCCGCTCGACAGTATTAACTTAGATAGCCGCACCACGCTTGACCAGGTGTACATCACCAAGCAGTTCGATGGGGCTCAGCTCGCGCGTCTTGATGTTCAGTGGCAGGCGGGCCAAACCTTGCTACATGCATCGATGAACCGCCAATTTGGCACAACCAAAGAGCGAGTCAGTGCGACTTACACTAATCAGGCTTACGAATTTGATTCTTTTTATCAAGGTCAGCTTTGGTGCGATGGAGAAAACCGTACGTTGGCGTTAAAAGATTGGACCCCTATGTTAACCAGCAAGGGGTTTGAAACCATGATTCTTGATTGGCTTGCGGTAGTGGAGAGCGGAACAATGCCAATTGAGGTGGTGGCGCGGAATGTGGCGAGCCACCGGTTGGCCGACTGCTTGGTGGCTCATCTTGAGGCTCAACTACCCGGTTAATCCTAGTAGCCCAGTATCGCTTGAAGCATCTTGAACAAACCTTTGTTGTAGGTACTCAACAAAGGTTTTTATTTGGCCTGGAATAAATTTGGACTGGGCATATTGAGCAACGATACTGCCTTGATATTTGCCACCGACGTGCCAATCCGGCAACACTTCGTTGACCTCTCCCGAAGCAATATAAGACCGAATCGCGAACTCAGGAAAGACCGAAATACCTTTGCCTCGAATCACGGCTTCTCGTCGAATTTCACTGTGATTGACGGTAAATGAGCCGTTAACGTTGATCGAAACTTTCTTGCCATTATTGGTAAAGTCCCACACGCGATCGCGTGGATTTTCACCCAAGCACAGACAGTTGTGATGAACGATATCTTCAGGGTGAGTGGGCACACCGTATTGTTGAAGATAGCCAGGACTGGCGCAGAGCAGCAAGCGGCAGTTGGCCAGTGGTTTGGCAATTAAGCCTTCGGTCGGTTTTTCGGTAATGTGTATGATCACATCGACTTCATCGCCAATCGGGTCAATATAGTGGTCAGCCACTTTCAACTGCAGCGCAACGCTTGGGTATAGGTCGATAAAATCGAGCACCATGGGCATTAATACTTGGCGCGACAGCGCTTTAGGAGCGGCGACCCTGAGCGTACCCGAGACTTCCGTTTTGTCGACTTGCGCCGCGGACACCGCGAGTTTGGCCGCGTTCATCATATCACTACATAAACTGTAGACTTCTTGTCCTGTCGCGCTCAAACGCATTTGTCGAGTCGTGCGTTCCAGTAACTTCTCTTGCAGAGCATTCTCCAACCGGGTCACTGAACGACTGACCGAAGAGGGCGAAACGCCCAACTTTTGCGCGGTTTTCGAAAAGCTGCCTGACTCGACCACGCTCACGAAGATCGCCATTTCTGAAAGTAGTGGAATAAGCTTATTTGTGTCCATGGTGCAAAAATCCTTTGCGAAATGGCTATATTGTTTCACTTAAGTTACGGATAGATACTAAATATGTCAATGAATGACAAGATGAGTGGAAAGGACGTCGTGAAAAAAATAAGAAGTATTGAAGATATTCAAACGATCTCAACTGCAGTAAATCATGTATTGACCCTTTTTAGCGGTGGTTTGGACAGCAGTTATTTGCTTGAAGTGCTTAAAGAGAGCGAAGTGAAAGTGACCGCTTTGGTGGTCGACCTAGGTGAAGGTATTGACCATGCCAACCTAGAGCTTATCACCAATCATTATGGTGTCGATCTGCTGGTCATAGATGCTCAACAAGAATTTGTTGAACACAGCGTCGTATCGGCAATTCAGTCACAGGCGCTTTATTTGGGCGATTATCCAGTCAGTTCATCGCTTTCGCGCCCAATCATCGCCAGTAAAGCGGTCGAAGTCGCGCAGCAGCTTGGGTGTGAGGCCATTATCCACACGGCCAACCAATCGCAGAATAGCTTGAGAAGGCTTAATGGAGCGATTGAAGCAAGTGGCTATCAAGGCTACTACGGTTCTCCATATGAGTACTCGGCTCTGAGTCGTGAACAGAAGGCAAATGCGCTGTTTCACTCTGGCTTGGTTGGCTTCAAATCTCGTTCGGTCAGCGGTGATGCCAATTTATGGTGCCGCGAATTTGAATCGGGAGTTTTAGACGATCCTGAAGGATTCAGTTTATCTGAATCACTATTTACCTGGTCGCGCTGGCAGCCAAAACGACAGCTCGACCAAGATCAAATTAAAATAGGATTTCGTAAGGGGTATCCGGTCACTCTCAATGACTTACCGATAAACCTTAGGGAAATGATTGCTTTCATTAACAACCACGTTGGCGCGTATGAAATTGGTCGTTACGTCGGTTTCGACCATTTAGATGAAGATGAGAAAGTATTAGAGGTGCGCGAAGCACCCGCTGCTCACATCCTCATGAAAGCATATAAGTTGCTGGAAACAGCAACCTTACCCACAGATGTACTCAAAGCTAAAACGATGCAAAACGAGATGTGGACCCAAGAAGCGGTCGAAGGCCGCTGGGGAAGCCCGTTGCAAAGTGCCAGTTATGCGTTCATCGCTCACACTGCCGAGTCTATCTCTGGCAGTGTTCTTTTCAAACTATCACGCGGTCATGCGTTAGCGACCAGTATTGTCGCCAATAATGCAAAGTACCTGCGGGATAGAGATCGCTGGGAAGTCGACATTGCCCAAAAACGCAGTCGACGCTCTTTAGTGCCGACATCGCAAAGCCAATCGAGCGAGCAAAACGCGGAGGTCACCTCAGATGGACATCATTAAGAACCCCAGAGAAAGACACGCGTTGGTGATCGCGAATCTGCTCAACCAAAACGATTATGTGTTTGTCAGTGGTAAACAGATGACCAATATGTTGTCGACTAATGTCGATGAAGTCGTGCGCTTTATGAGTTGTTGGAACCACCTTGAGCGCGATCGATATATGGCGGATGGCGGTGGTTATCGCTACCGGCGTTATGGTCAGTTCAATAAACTGAAAAATACTCGACAGTTGACGATGCTACCTCATGAACCTTATGTACAACCATCGTCAGTCAACCCATTAAATGGTGATGTCGAACGCCATTTTGAGCCCCTCACCGACCGTTTTACCTTGTCCCCGATTTTAGAAAAATTGCTGCTAATGATGAGTGATATATACGACGGTGCACAGGGAAGAGCGACCGATTGGAACATTAGGCTTCATCCGTATCGAATTATCGCGGATGAACTTGAAGAGGGGAAACCGACACCTGAAGGGTTGCATCGCGACGGCGTGACGTATATCGCGTCGATGTTGATCAGCCGCACCAATATCACAGGTGGAGAAACTGTGATAACCGATGATAAACAAAACGTTTTGGAGCGTCTGACATTAGAGAAGACCTTCGATGTGGTGATGGCGGATGACCTTGCGACTATGCATGAGGTATCGGCTATCTCACCGATCTGCACTGATAAATGCGCGTACAGGGATGTACTCGTCATCGCTTTTACTAAAATGGAGGAATAGGATGACAACGGCAGCGGGTGAGTTAAAAAAAGGAAGTTTTAGGTTTCCGTTAACCGAATCACTATTATTGCTGGTGGCTATTTTTTGGGGCACCAGTTATGGCCTAACCAAGAGCGCGTTACTCTACACCAGTGTGTTGGTATTTATATCGATTCGTTTCTCGATCACTTTTCTATGTATGCTACCTGTAGTGATCCGAGACTTTCGCCGAGGACTCAACAAAGACTGGAAGATCGCCATACCAACCGGTTTTATTCTATCGGCGATTTTTTTCTGCGAGGTGTTTGGGGTCTCTCAGACCACAGCATCAAATGCGGCGTTCTTAATCAGCCTGTCGGTGATTCTGACGGCCTTTGCCGAGCTGGTGGTCAATAAAAAGCGCGTCAGTAATACCTTATGGATGCTCACCGTATGCAGCGTGGTAGGCGTTGTCCTGCTCACTAGTAATCAGAGCATCGAACTCTCCTTAAATAGTGGTGACTACTTTATCTTGTCGGCAGCGGTGTTACGCGCACTAATGGTTACGCTGACGAAGCGCTTTACTGAAGGAAAAGAAATCACCACCACCACGCTCACTTCATTGCAATCCTTGGTCGTGGCTTGCGTGGCAATCGTCTGCGCATGGGCCTATCTGCCAGCAGAACAAATTGTGATCCCGACCAGTCATGAGTTTTGGTTGTTGGTCGCTTATCTCGTGCTGTTCTGTACCTTGTTTGCGTTTTACGTTCAAAATTACGCAGTGCGCCGAACCTCACCGACACGTGTCTCGCTGTTAATGGGCAGTGAACCGCTATTTGGTGCTCTATTCGCCATGTTATGGCTACAAGAGTCGTTGTCGCCAGTCCAGTTGCTGGGTGGGGGCTTGATTCTCTTTAGCGTGGTTGTGACCTCCACCAAAGAAACCTAAACGGGAAAGGGTTTGATGTGCTCCATGCTACTCAAAGGTCATTTTCCGTATTAAAGTAGCGAACACAATCACCTAAGGCGGGGAATGGAACCTCGCCTTTTTTGTGAGGAGCACAATGACTAAACCACTAAACGAATGTATTGTTCCCATGTACCCGACACTTCAGGCTCTCGACGTTAACGCACTTGAGCCAGGAGAGCACAAATTTTGGTTTGCGGTGGCAACGGATGCGATAGGTCATCCGCAAACACTCCCAGTCCGGGTGTTTAAAGGCGAGAAACCAGGAAAACGTATCGTCATCAGTGCCGGGGTTCACGGTGATGAGCAAAATGGTATTCTCACTGCCCAGCAAGTGGCTCGAGCTTTAGAAGGGCAGACGATAGCCGGTTGCATCACCATAGTTCCAACCGTCAACCTGTCTGGCATTGCCCGCCACAGCCGCGATTTTCATTCCGCCGCGCCCGATAGTTCTTCGGCTAACTTAAATCGACTGTTCCCTGGTAATCCGCATGGCGATGATGCCAGCCGTTATGCCCACAGCCTGTGGGAGAACTTGTTCAAACCGAATGCAGATCTCGCGATTGATCTCCACTCTCAAACTAGTGGCAGTGCTTACCCATTGTACGCCTTTGCTGATTATCGTCTGCCCGATGCACTCAAAATGGCGCGTTTAATTAACCCTGATGTGATTCTCAATGATCCGGGCGATCCTGGAATATTGGAGACGGTGTATAACCGAGCGGGCATCCCTTCGATTACCATTGAAGTGGGGGTGGGGCGTTATACCGATCTCAACATGGTCACACGCGCGGCCGATGGCGTGCTGAACGTCTGTCGTGCCTACTATCTGCTGGAAGGTGAAGTAAAACAGGGGGATTGGCCCTGTGTTGAAGGCAGCCAGATTTGCAGTGTACGCGCCGAGCAAGGCGGATTTGTTGTCTGTCACGTAGAGCTGCTGGAACAGGTTGAACAAGGTCAAAAGCTTGCAACGCAATACAATAGCTTTGGTGATGAAATTCAGACCTACTATGCCCCGTCTACGGGGACAGTCATTAGCCATAACGTCGAGTCGGTGCGTGCCCCTGGTTCATTGGTTGTTCGTTTGATTGCTTGAGTTTGCCTTGAAGCTTACATCGACCGCAAACGAGACAGTGAGCAAGAGGTAACATATTGACCAGCAGTCAAAAAAGGTTTTTTGTCGCGCCTAACACTATGTTTAGCTGCAGTTACATATCGCTCTCTTTTGGTCTATCCTGCTAAGAGGTTTGTTGGTTTAAGGTGAAAAATCCATGACTCAAGAGGTTCAAACACAGGCCCCAGTCAAATGTGAGCAATGTGAGTGTCGTAAATCCAAAATCGGCGATTTCACAATGGCCTTTCAGCCCATTTGGAATTTAAAGCAGGGGAAGCTTTTTGGCTACGAGGCTTTAGTCAGAGGCGTGAACAATGAATCTGCATTTCATGTGTTATCGCAAGTGAATGACGAAAACAAATATCACTTCGATCAGCAGTGTCGAGCTAAAGCGATTAAACTGGCCGCAAAACTCGGGCTGGATACGACATTGAGTATTAACTTCTTACCCAACGCGGTTTATGAGCCTGAGCAATGCCTCGCAACGACCTTAAGGTTGGCTGACAAATATGACTTTCCCATCAGCCGAATTATGTTCGAGTTTACCGAAGTGGAGAAGATGCGCGATACCGATCATCTTAGGAATATCGTTGAATGTTATCGAAAACTGGGTTTTTTAACTGCTATAGATGACTTCGGCGCTGGCTACTCTGGATTGAGTTTACTCGCTGATTTTCAGCCCAACATTGCCAAGCTGGATATGGCGTTGATTCGCAATATCGATTCATCGACTAGCCGCCAGGTGATAGTTAAAAACTGTATGAGTATGTTTAAGCAGCTCGATATCACAGTGCTAGCTGAAGGCGTTGAGACTGTTGAAGAACTCGCATTTCTTAAAGGCTTAGAGGTGGATTTAGTGCAAGGCTATCTGATTGCTAAACCGGGATTTGAATGCTTACCTAAACCCGATGTTGCCCTGCTGAGCTGGTCTTAGTTACAGCAGAGAAAGTAAGCGGGCTCGATAGCCCGCTTTTTCATTTTTTTCTTCTCATATCAGCGCGATAAAGCACGGGATTATTTGTTTTGTATGGAAATTGATTGCGCCACGCGCTTTTTTCATCCATATATTAACCAACTCGACTATTCGCAAAACCAAGGACGCGTGATGAGTGACTTTATTATTTCTCGATGGAACTTTTCATCAGCAAAAGCGCAACTCGAAACACCAGACGCTCAGCCGATTGAGGCAAACAACTGGTATCACTGTCAACGCGATCAACCAGGGCTTCGCCAATGGTTGATGGAAAACCACATCTCGGAAGGCGTTATCGACTCGTTATTGGCCGATGACACCCGACCTCGGTTTGAAAGCTACGATGACGACAGTTTTTTGATTATCTTGCGCGGAATCAACCTTAACCAAGGCTCTGAGCCAGATGACATGCTGAGTTTGCGAATTTTGTGGCACCAAGGGGCGCTGATTTCGACTCGCAAGGTGCCGTCGCGCGCGGTCTCCACACTGATTAATCAGCTGGAGCAGGGAAAAGGGCCCAAAAGCCTTGATGCAGTGTTAGTAAGTATGATGAACGGCATCAACCGGTTAATCGCAGATTTCTTGACGCCGATTGAGGACAAAATCAATGAGTTGGAAGGGGAAGAGCAGATCAATCTCGATACTCTCAACCTGTTGCATTTTAGACTCTTGAAATTGCGCCGTTACCTTAAACCGCAACGCTATGTGTTTGAAGACCTGATTAGTGCCGAAGTAACGCCGCTGGAGGCGCAAAAGACGCAAGTCAAAAACGGTCTCGACCTGATTTTACGCATCAATGAGTCGATTGAATTTTACATGGACCAAATCAATCATCAGCTAGCCAATGTCGCGCAAAGACAAAGTGAGGTCATGAATCGAAATACCTATCTTTTCTCGATCATTGCTGGCATCTTCTTGCCCGCGAGTTTCTTTACTGGTTTGCTCG
The DNA here is from genome assembly GCF_013369335.1 of Vibrio sp. JPW-9-11-11. Classification (GTDB taxonomy): domain Bacteria; phylum Pseudomonadota; class Gammaproteobacteria; order Enterobacterales; family Vibrionaceae; genus Vibrio. The sequence goes on along the minus strand of NZ_SZQJ01000036.1, from coordinate 184,918 downwards.
GTGTCAATATTGGCGGCATGCCGGGGGTGGATAGCCCGACCGCGTTTACGGTGTTCTGCATTGCTTTGGTAGTGGTGAGTGTGGCAGAAGTGATTATTTTGAGAAAATTGAGGTTTATTTAGTGGAGCAGTTTTGGCCGCTAACTTTGGTTAGCAAACAGGTACTATTAGCCAGTTTATTGATTGTAGGGTACCTGGTGGTGCGCCGGTTGGGTTTGCGCTGGATCACTCGTTTAGCGAGTAATAAGCGCGTATCGCTAGAGCGCACCAAGTTTGTGTCGAAAGCCTTTAACTTGATGGCTTTCATCCTGTTTATATCATTTTTCACCATTATTCTCGACTTGGGTTTTGGTGATATCTCGCTGTTTTTATCGTCGATTTTTGCCGTACTGGGTGTGGCGCTGTTTGCCCAGTGGTCAATTTTAAGTAACTTGACCGCCAGTATTTTGATCTTTTTTGTATTCCCTTACCGCATTGGCGACACAGTGAAAGTGGCGGAAAAGGACGAGGATATTAGTGGTGTGATCATCGATATCACTATGTTTCATGTCATTCTGCGCCATGCCAGTGGTAATATCATTACCTATCCTAATAGCCTGATTTTGCAAAAAGGTGTGACCAAAATTGTGGCGAAAAACCAAGTAGAATCGCTCAAAGTCGAGAGCGAATAGGGCATCAATCAGCTAAGGAGTCGAGAGTGTCGATGAAGTTGAGCTTTAATTTTGAAGATGCCGGACAAATTTTTGTCGGCGCGTTTGCGTTAGCGGTGCCAATCTCATTTTCCGAAGAAGCGTGGCGTTTGGGTGAAACACTGCCCACCGCTAACTTACTGATGCTTATGGTTCTATCGTTTACGTTTTTAACGCTGTTTACTTATGAAAGTGTTTTTCAGCGTGATGTTCGCCAGCGTAAAGGCGTGTTTGTGCTGCGGATAGTTTCGGCTTATTTAATGGCAGCATTGGTGGTGGCTTTGGTTTTGGCCTGTATCGATCAACTGCCTCTTTTTGCAGACCCGGCCACCTCCTTAAAACGGGTGATAGTGATCACTATGCCAGCGTCAATGGGGGCGATTGTCGTCGATAGCTTCGACAAAGAATAGCCCCATCGCGCGGGCTATGGCCGATTATCGCCGAACTGTTTGCGGTATTGAAGTGGCGAAACGCCGATTAAACGCCGAAAGTGGTGGCGCAAAGTGGTGGCGTTGTCGAATCCAGCTAACGTCGCCAATTGCTCTACGGGGAAGGCGCGCTCTTCCAGTAATCCCTTCGCACGTTCCACTCTTTGTTGAATCAGCCACTCTTTTGGCGACAAATTGAAGCTTGCGCGAAATTTTCGGTCAAAGGTGCGCCGCGACATACTGGCTTTTTCCGCTAACTCCGCAACGGTAATGCTTTTGTCCAAATGGCTGCTAGCCCAATCGAGGGCTTGCGAAAACTGATTGGGCACCTCAAGCATAGGGGTATCTACAAACTGAGCCTGCCCTCCTGAACGATGAGCGGAGATAACCAAACGTTTCGCGACCTGGTTGGCTATTTGGTAACCGAAGTCGTGGCGAATCACCGCGAGTCCTAAATCCAACGCCGCCGCACTGCCAGCCGAACAGCCGATATTGCCATCAAACACGTAGAGTACGTCAGGTTGATAATTGATCTGAGGAAATTGCTGACAAAACTGGCCTTGGTACATCCAGTGCGTGGTCGCCCTCTTCCCGTTTAACAGCCCTAGGCGAGCCAATAAGAATGAGCCTGAACATAAAGTGAGCACTCGCTTACCATCTTGTACGAAGCGGCGCACTTGCTGCTCAATCGTGGCGGGGGTGGGGTAGTCCCAAGTTGGCCAACCAGGAACAATTAAGGTGTCATAATCTTCGAGATGGTCGACGTGTTTGACGGTTAACTGAATGCTTCCCGTGGTGTTAATTTGGTCTTGCTCTAAGCTCACGACCTCAGTTTGATACCAGTTAACAAACTCCGGTCGAGGTAGGGCAAACAGTTCTACCGCGCAAGACATCTCAAACAAAGTAAGGTGTGAGTGAGCGAGTATGGCGACTTTTCTCATCAGTATCTCGTGATTCAGATTGGCTTAAAGTTAACGATAACTGTCTTTTAGGCCAGTGTCATGCTGTTTTGTCTGCTGGCATGATGGGGACTCATTGGTTAATAAAGCAAGGAGTCGCTATGAATAGTGCCGTATCCCGTGTAAAAGCGGCCACCAGTCAGCGAGCGCTGGCTCACTTTGAACGTTTATTAGAATTTGAAACCGACTGTTGGGACGTGCACCACGCGTTGTCTAACCAGCGTCAAGATTTTGTGCTGGTCGATGTTCGGGGCGAGGCGCTGTTTGCTGCTGGACACATCGCAGGTGCGATCAATATCCCTCACGCTCGACTAAACCCGACCACGTTGGCGGAATACTCAGCTGAGGCGTTGTTTGTCGTTTATTGCGCTGGACCACACTGCAACGCGACTGAAAAGGCAGCAATTCGCTTGGCCAAACTAGGTCGCCCTGTCAAAAAAATGATTGGTGGTGTAAAGGGATGGTGCGATGAAGGTTTTGAGCTTGTCACTGAGCGATGACGTTTTAATTATGCGCTCGGCGCATAGAGGTATTGTCAAAATGTCATTGGAAGCATGACAGGTCAGTCTCTATGCTGCGCGCTCTTTTTTATCATGCTGAGGGAGACACTATGTTTTCTCAATCTCTTTTTGCTCAGTTGGCGAGAATGACTTTGTTGTTGAGTGTGTCACTAGTGATATTGCATCACTCGCCGGCTTTGGTCGCACTGTTGGCCCAGCAAGCCGCAGACAGTGGCTGCCATCAAAGCAATCAACCCGACACCCACCATTCACACTCTAAGGTATTACGATGAGTATTTTTCGATTTCCACCGATGGTTTGGCTTGGGATTGCCATCTTAGTTATCTGCCTAGGTATTAGGCAGTCGTTTGGGATCTTCATGTTGCCGATTTCAGACTATTTCCAAACAGGTCGGGAGTTTTTTAGTTTTGCTATTGCGTTGCAAAACTTATTGTTTGGCGTTTTCCAGCCTTTTGTCGGAATGGCCGCTGACCGCTTTGGTGCCAAGCGGATCATTGTGTTGGGAGCCGTCAGTTACGGACTTGGCTTATATTTGACCTCGGTCGCGATGACCCCAAGTGTGCTCTATGTATCGTTGGGCGTGTTGGTTGGATTGGGTTTGAGTGCAACCAGCTATGTCATTGTGCTTGGCGCGGTGGCTAAAGTGGTTCCTGCCCAACATGCGGCCAAAGCGTTTGGTTTGACCACCGCGGCGGGCTCCTTTGGTATGTTTGCCATGATCCCCGGCGCTCAAACCTTGTTGAGTGACTTTGGCTGGCAAGGGGCCATGCAGTGGTTTGCCCTATTGTGTTCGGTCATGATTGCTTTTGCCCTGTTTATGCGCGAACCCAAAGATCACCGCGCTAACAGTCAGGCTTCGGCGGTGCAGCAGAGCTTGAAAAGTGCGCTTAAAGAGGCGTTGTCTCATCGAGGCTATTGGCTGATTCATTTGGGCTTTTTCGTCTGTGGTTTTCACGTGATGTTTATCGCTACGCATTTACCAAGTTACCTAGCGGATCGTCATTTGCCCGCTGAGACTGCGGCGATGGCACTGGCTTACGTGGGGATATTTAACATTTTTGGCTCCTATTTTTGGGGGGTAATGGGCGACAAGTACAGTAAACGTCATGTGATGTCAGCACTCTATTTACTGCGCACAGCGGTGATTGGCGCGTTTGTGACGCTACCCGTCACGCAGCAAACTGCAACCCTATTTGGCGCCGCAATTGGTTTCTGTTGGCTTGGTACGGTGCCGCTGACTTCTGGGTTGGTAAGACAGATTTTTGGTGCTAAGTATTTATCGACTTTGTATGGGTTGGTCTTTTTTACTCATCAAGTCGGCAGTTTCCTTGGGGCGTGGGCAGGAGGTCGAATTTACGACTACTACGGATCTTACGAGCCGATTTGGTGGTCGACCGTGGTGCTGGCGTTTGCAGCAGCGCTGATTCATTTACCGATTAACGATCAACCTGTTAGACGTCTAGCATCGACATAAATCCGTGATGGAGTGAGTCGAACACTCGGGTTTTGCGTATAAACAGCGAAGTAAACACTTCGCTGTTTTTTGTTATACAGGAGAGAGTCGCGTGCAGCACAAAAAAGTGGGGATATATTGGTTTGGCCATGACTTACGATTGACAGACAATGACTTATTGGCGCAAGTCTCGCAGCAAGTTGAACACTTGATATGTGTCTACTGCATGCCAGAGTTAACCCCTTATTTGGCCCATTTCTCTCAGCAAACGCAGCTTGGTCGTCAGCGGTTTAGCTTTATCGAAGCTTCACTGAACGATTTGTCACAACAGCTTGCTCAGCTCGACCAGAAGTTATGGGTATGTCAGCAAAACCCTTTTACCGCGCTGCAATCATTGATTCAATCGCTACAAGTCACTCACTTGTTCTGCGAGCGATTTTGTGGTGTTAATGAGGCTCGCTGTGTCGACGCCTTGCAAAAGCTCTTCCCGCAACTCTCAGTGATACAAGCTGATGTATCGACGCTGTTTAGTGACACGCAGTTGCCTTTCACGCTAAGTGACCTACCTAAAACTTTTACCCAGTTTCGTAAGCAGGTGGAAACTCTACCGATTGATCATCAGGTGGCGGTAAACACACTGCCACCCATTCCGGATTGCGAGCTAAGTTATTTTCAACCCGTTAAGATTAAAAAGAGTACTGAGATGTTTGTGGGGGGCGCTCAAGCAGGCCATCAACACTGCGCCTGGTACTTTTCCACGCCATTAGCCAGTGAGTACAAACTTACCCGCAACGGCTTGGACGGTAAGGCATACTCGACTAAGTTTTCGCCTTGGTTAGCCCTGGGGTGCTTATCGCCGAGAGAGGTCATGGTCTATCTTAAAGATTATGAAGCCCAGCATGGCGCCAATCAATCGACCTACTGGATCTATTTTGAACTGCTGTGGCGCGAGTATTTTCATTGGTATGCGCAGCGCCATGCCGAGCGGCTATTCTTTCATCAAGGGATTAAATACCACAGTCCGAGCCGGCACTTTGACTCAGCTCGTTTTAGCTCATGGATTAACGGTGAGACTGGCTACCCGATCGTTGATGCCTGTATGCGTCAGCTAAAACAGACTGGTTACGTGTCTAATCGTGGACGTCAACTGGTGGCCAGCTGTCTGATCCATGAACTCGATTTAGACTGGCGCTATGGCGCGGCCTATTTTGAAACTCAACTGGTCGATTACGATGTCGGCTCAAATTGGGGCAACTGGCAATATTTGGCGGGGGTAGGGGCGGACCCAAATCCAAGCCGCAAATTCAATCTAGAAAAACAGACTCAGATGTACGACCCTAATGGTGAATTTGTCGCTAGATGGCTAAGCGACGCTAGTGGCAAGGAGTCGCAGTGATGCAGTTTCAATCAATTCGTTTGATCTTGGGTGACCAACTCGATAGCAATCACTCTTGGTTTCAGCAAGTGGACGACTCTGTGCTGTATCTGATAGCAGAGCTGCCCCAAGAGGCGAGTTACACCCGTCATCACGTGCAGAAAGTGTGCGCTTTTTTTGCCGCGATGGAGCAGTTTGCGCGCCAGCTTTGTGAACAAGGGCATCAAGTGGTTCATCTTACTTTGGATGAAACCTGCGAGTTCTCGCATTTGCCTTCTCTGCTCGAGCACTATATTGCAAGAACGGGGGCATCTCGCTTGGAATACCAAAGGCCAGATGAGTATCGTCTCTGTCAACAGCTATCGCAGCTCTTCATTCCCGACTGTGAGGTGGTTTTAGTCGAGAGTGAACACTTTTTGCTCCCGTTTGCTGAACTGCACGACTACTTCTCTCCGGGTAAGCACGTCATGATGGAGCATTTTTACCGAAAAATGCGTAGGCGTTTTAACCTATTAATGGAACAAGGCAAACCCGTTGGAGGAAAGTGGAACTACGATGCCAATAATCGCAACAAACTCAAAGCGGCGGATATTGAGAATTTACCTGAACCTCTGCTGTTTGCCACCGACGTCTCTTCAATCGTTGAGCGGATAGCGCGACATCGCATCGCGACGATAGGTCGAGCGGAGAACAACTTGATTTGGCCAGTGAACCGTAACCAGAGCTTGTCTCTGTTGGCGCATTTTTGTCAGGTTTGCTTGCCGCTATTTGGCCGTTTTCAAGATGCGATGACCGAACAACATCGTGCAAAGTGGAGTCTTTACCATAGTCGTCTGTCGTTCTCGATCAATAGTAAGATGCTCCATCCACGTGAGGTCGTGGAGGCGGTGCTCTCAGCCTACGCTAACAACCCAACAGTAGATATCGCTCAAGTCGAAGGGTTTGTTAGGCAGATCATCGGTTGGCGTGAGTACATCCGCGCGGTTTACTGGGTCAACATGCCGAACTATGCATCGCTAAACCACTTAACCGCCAAGCGCGCGCTGCCCGATTATTTTTGGAGTGGTGAGACTAAAATGGCGTGCCTGCACCAAGCGATCGGTCAGTCACTGGAGTACGCATACGCCCATCATATCCAGCGTTTGATGGTGACCGGCAATTTTTGCTTAATCAGCGAAATCGACCCGGATCAAGTAGACAGTTGGTACCTAGGTATCTATATCGATGCCATAGAGTGGGTCGAAATGCCCAATACGCGTGGGATGGCCCTATTTGCCGATGGCGGAATTGTCGGCACTAAGCCCTATGCGGCCAGCGGCGCTTATATCAACCGTATGAGTGATTACTGTAAGAAGTGTCATTATCAAGTGAAGACTAAAAGTGGCGAAGGCGCATGCCCTATTAACAGCCTGTATTGGCGCTTTATGATCAAGCATCGCGATAGATTAGCGGCGAATCCGCGTATTGGTATGATTTATCGGACGTGGGACAAGATGGACAGTCAGGCGCAACAAGCCGTGTTGGATACCGCGCAGCACTATCTAGACCATATCGAACAGTTGTAAATATAAATGCTGAGGAGCAGCAAATGCTGTTCATTGGGTGTGTAGTTCGACTAAGATGGAGCTTACTTTTTCTTTGCACTGAATTGCTTATATGTTCGCCGAATGGATCACCTCGCAAGCGCTGATCGCCGCCCTGTTGATATTTTTAGGTTCTTTTGTCCAAACGGCGATTGGGTTTGGCTTGGCGATCGTCGCTGCGCCTTTGCTGTTTTTGGTATCGCCAGATTATGTTCCTGCACCTATCTGTTTGGTGGCGCTGTTTATTTCCATTTTAAATGCGTTAAAACATCGCGATAGCGTAGAGATCGGCGGCCTAAAAATGGCCTTGATTGGTCGGGTGCCAGGGTCGATTGCTGGAGGGGTGCTGCTGGTGATGGTGTCGACCGACCTCCTGGCGCTGTGGCTGGGTGCTCTAGTGTTGTTTGCTGTTGCTGTCAGTCTACTGCCGTTTCGCATTGAACCGACGCCGATGAAAATGGGGGTCGCGGGCTTTTTCTCCGGCTTTTTTGGCACCAGTTCTGCCATCGGCGGGCCCCCGATGGCGCTGCTACTACAACATCAAGAAGCCAATCAATTACGCGGAAATCTTTCTGCATTCTTTGTATTCAGTTCTATCATTTCACTGGTTATTCAAATCCCGGCAGGTTTTTTCACTCTGCACCACTTGTGGATTTCTATCCCGCTGATGCCCGCCGCTTGGTTGGGGTACAAGCTGGCGAGAGCAACGACACAAACGCTACCCAAAGAGAAAATTCGTCGCGGGGCATTGCTGTTGTGTTCAATTAGTGGTGCTACGGCCGTTTGGCAGGGATTGAGTTAATGGAATTGTTCATCTTAGGTTAAGGAGAAGTCATGATACTGGAAGTCGCGATATTACAGGTAAAGCCTCAGCTTGAAGAACAGTTTGAAGCCAATTTTGCCCAAGCTCAACAGATTATCTCTTCGATGCCGGGTTACCTTTCTCACCAGCTCAAGCGCTGTATTGAAACGCCAAACCGCTACATTTTGCTGGTGAATTGGCAAACGCTTGAAGATCATGAGCAAGGGTTTAGGCAGTCGCCGCAATATCAGGAATGGAAAGCCCTTTTGCACCACTTTTATGACCCATTCCCAACCGTAGAACATTATCAAAGTGTCTACGAAAGCTAACCAGGAGAGCGCAGTGTGTTAAGAATTTTAGGTAATATTATTTGGTTTTTGTGTGGTGGCGTGATCATGGGGCTGATGTGGTGGTTCTTTGGTCTACTGGCCTTTATTAGTATCATCGGTATCCCTTGGGGTCGTGCCTGTTTGGTGATGGGAAACTTTTCCTTCTTCCCGTTTGGTCAAGAAGCGATCAGTCGTAATGAGCTGACTAATGAGCTCGACATTGGGACTAGCCCGCTCGGTACCATAGGCAACGTGATTTGGTTTTTATTGGCGGGTATTTGGCTCGCGATTGGGCATATTATGTCGGCGGTGGCGTGCTTTATTACCATCATCGGCATCCCGTTCGCTTTGCAGCACCTGAAACTGGCTCTGATTTCGTTGGCGCCGATTGGCAAGACGGTCGTGCCTAAAGAACAAGCCGCGCGAGCTCGTTACGGCAAACTATAATTGCCTGCTAAGGCGGAACAACAAAGTCGACTTCACTGTATGAAGTCGGCTTTGTCTTTATCGGCATTAGTAAGCCCTGATACCGAACTTTCTTAAACGCGCAGGAAGCACCTCATCTAACTTTTCGATTTCGCTTGGGAATACTTCGATCAGTCCAAAATGGTGTTCGGCATAAATGGTACGCAGTTGTGCTTGATGGTTGGCATCTATCTCGCCATGATCGCTGCCCCAATACTGTAGGTACACTTTTCCGGTTGGTAAGTAGAAGTCGCTGAGTACATCGCTATCAATCGGCAATTGTCGGTCGTAGGCATGGACAATTCCATTCATATACAGCCAGTTATCTATTTTCAGCTCACCTTTTGAACGGACATAGTGGCCGTCTAATGTTCGGTGCTTGGCCTCGAATTTCTGTCTAAAACTTGACAGTGACTTGTCGGTGGCGTGGGCTTCGGCGTCTTGGCCAGAGAACTCAATAACCGATTGCTTGAGGCGCTTATTGCGGGCTATCGAATCATGCCATACCACAAAATGTTGGCCGCTCTCTTGGTCTTCGCGTTGATATCCACCGACGCTCAGCCCAGGCTGAGTGACGTGCCAACCATCGTCTTTTTTGGTAATCCAACCAAGCTCTTGCAGTAATTGGTTAATCTTCTTGGCGCTGAGCGCGAAGCGCTGGCCGATTTGGGTCGCACTCAAGGTTTTGCCACTGGTGGCAGTGAGATCGATCAGCAAGTTTTTCGGCCAAACGATGAAGGGGCCAAACTTGGCGTGTTCGACCATTTCCCCACCAAATTTTCGGCCAAGTTCAGTCAGCAGCCAAGCGTCATCGGCGCGATTGATATAACCGGCGGATTTTAAGTCGCTAAACAGCTGTTTGATGTCGATACCTTTTAGTTTTGCTAAGGCTGTGGTCGAGATTTTGTCGGACATAAGCACCTCTTAGTCGTTGGTGCTATTGTTGAGCGATATACTCAGTAAATCAAGTCGATAGGTGGGAATTTGCCAATATCTGCCTCCTCACCAGTCAAAAAGATGCCACTGGTAAGGAGGGATAGAGTTACTCACCTTCGGCAAAGAAAATTGCTAGTGAGGCGCGTGCGACCAGTACTTGTTTTTGGTCAATGGTTTGGTGCAGATCGTGACTGTCGGTATTACAGATCATGGTCCAGCTGTTATTGCTTTCCGGTAGCGTAAATCGAGCAGGCGCATTAGTTTGGTTAATGCAGTAAAAGAGCTCATCGCCCGATTCACCAATACCTAGGTGAAGTGCCACAGAGCTGAGCTGATTCCAGTCGTCATGTTCCATAAAACTGCCGTCAATGCGACGCCAAAAAATACGATTTTGGTTGCGTTTCTTGCCACTAAAGGCGCGAATGAAAGGCAGCATATATTGTTGACGGGCTTGAACCATATCGGCAAGCCAAGCTTTAAAACGTTGTTTTGTGTCACTGGTTTGCCAGTTGAGCCAGCTTACCTCATTATCTTGGCAGTAGGCGTTGTTGTTGCCTTGTTGACTTTGAGACAGCACATCAGCCGTTAGAATATGTGGAATACCAAACGCAAACAGCAGGCTAGCCATAAAGTTACGTTTTTGCTTTTCGCGTTTCTCAATAATCAGTGGGTTGTCTGTTTCGCCCTCGACGCCATAGTTATCCGAGCGATTGTCACCATGACCGTCGCGATTTTGTTCTCCATTTGCTTCATTGTGCTTGTGCTTAAAGGAGACCAGGTCCTGCATGCAGAACCCATCGTGGTAGGTAATGTAGTTCACGGTGAGCTTATACGGCCAGTTTGCTGCGCTGTAGAGATCGCGAGAGCCCATTAAGCGGGTAGCAAACTCTTTTAAGTAGCCTTGGTCGCCGCGCCAAAAGCTGCGTGTAATATCACGTAGGCGGTCATTACATTCGTTCCAACCGAAAGGAAAATTACCGACTTGATAGCCGTTAGGGCCAATATCCCAAGGTTCGGCGATCAATTTGACCTGTTGCAATACCGGGTCTTGCGCGACGGCCTTAAAGAAACCTGCGTCAGGACTGAAGTGCTCGCCTTGGCGTCCTAAGGTGGCGGCTAAATCGAAGCGAAAGCCATCAACTTGATACTCAGTCGCCCAGTAACGCAGGGTATCCATCACCAGATTGAGTGCCGGTTGATAGGCTAGATCGACTGTATTACCGCAACCAGTATAGTTGGCGTAATGCTCACCATGTTTAATGTAAAAGCGCTTATCCAGTGCCCTTAAATTAAACAATGGCCCATCAGCTCCTCCTTCTGCGGTGTGGTTATACACCACGTCGAGAATGACTTCTATGCCATGACGGTGCAGTTCTCGGATGGTGGTTTTCAGCTCTTTGACCGCATTTTTTTCGGCGTATCTTGGGTCTGGAACCATAAACAGATAAGGATTGTAGCCCCAGTAATTCACCTTGTTCATTTTAAGCAAATGTGGCTCGTGCATACAGGCGGCGATGGGCAGTAGCTGGAGGGTGTTGATGTTTTGCTGTTTATAGAATGCCAACATTTCTGAGCTAATCAGACCTAGGTAGCAGCCCTGGTGGCTAGGGCTGACATTCGGGTTGAGTTTGGTTACCCCTTTGACATGGGTTTCAAATAAAACCATCTCTTCTCGCGGGCGATTCGGCTTAGAAACGCCTTGCCAGTCAAAAGAGTCATCAACGACCACACACTTTGCCAGTTGAAAGCTCTTTTCTGCGCTAAAAGGGAGTTGATAATCAAGCGGTTTATCGAGCGCTTTGGCATAGGGGTCGGAGATAAAATGAGCTTTACCTTTGACTTGCGTAATGTAGCCATAGCGTTGGCCAGCTTTTACTTTCTCTAGGTAAGTAAACTTAATACCCGCATATTCGCCTTGTAGGGGATACGTTTTAAACTCGCCGTTTGATTCAAAAAGGGCGAGTTGGATCTCTTGTGCCTGAGGTGCGTAAATCGAGAAATTGCACCCTTTGCTATCTGGTGTCGCCCCTAAGGGATATGGACGTGAACACTGCATCTTAATAACTTATTAATATGGTCTCTTACTAAAATATTAGTAAATAGTGTTGTGTGAATTAGGTCAAGCTTGATTGTTAAATATTAGTTTTGTAATTAAATTTCATTATTTGTGTTATTTATCAGCAAACAGTGAGCGATCTGACATTTTGTAGCCCCATTTTCTTTCCATTCGATTTTTCTCCTCCCAACTTTTGTGACAAAACACTTAAAAACACCGTAGGGTATGATTTCTCATCCTTTCTCATCCCCCCTAACTATTTCTCATCTGGAGGATTCTTAGCGTCTACTCCCCGGTTAATCTTGCAGCAGTTGAAACAAACGGGGAGAAAGGCGAGGGCCTAACTCCCATCTTACCTCTCTTTTATGTCGAATCTGTTTCTGCCTTTACAGAGTCTAGAACGAGAGAGCAAAAGAATAATAATCCCTAAATGGAGTTAAATAATGAAAAAAGTAAGTGTATTAGCTGCCGCAGTGGTTTCCACACTAATGGCCGGAGGAGCAGCGGCTGCAGAAGTTGATTACCATGGATATTTCCGTGCTGGAATGGGTTTCAATGCAGATGGTGGCTCTCAGTTTTGTTACGGTAATGGCGGACCTGCGGCTCATGTAGTTGGCCGCTTAGGTGATGAATGTGACATGTATGGCGAGTTTATTTTAAATGCAAATAAGCTCTATGAAACAAGTGATGGTGGAAGCTTTAATGCACATACGCTTCTAGCATTCGGTACAGCCGAAGATCCATCTACTCAAAGAGACACTAGAGGTAGCTCATTCCAAAATATTGGTGATGCGTCAGACCCTTGGAGTGGACAACGCGCTTCATTCCGCGAGGCGTGGGTCGACTACACCATGGAAGATGGAAAAACATTGTGGGCTGGTAAGCGTTACTATGGACGTAAAGATGTACATATTTTAGATATGTATTATGTAAACACTTCTGGAGATGGTATCGGTATTGAGAACATTGAGTTAGGCGATGGCAAGTTCTCTGCTGCAATCTTCAATAGAAAGTGGAAGGCGCCTCTAGCCGTTGTTGATGATTCAAGTACTCCAGAAGATGAGTCATCTGCATTAGAAGCAGAGCAGCTTTACTCTTCGGCTCCAACTCTAGACTTACGTTACACTGGTTTAAATACCAATAAAGACGGTTCTTTGGACTTTGTTTTCTTCGTTGCTAAACCTGACTACACTGACGCACAGCAAACTGCTATCAACAATGGCACAGGCAACGTGAGTGATTATGGCTTGGATGAAGTTGGATACAGCTTTACCGTTGAACATACGCAGGGCAACTTCTTTGGCGGCTTTAACAAGGCTATCTTCCAATACAACACAGAAGGTTTTGGCTGGGATGGCTATGGTGTAAACAGTCACATGGGGATTGGTTACAACTTAGAACAAGGTCAAAAAGGTCGTAAGTCTATGCGCTTCATCGACTGGGGTGTAATTTCTGGTGAGTCTTGGGATCTTGGTTACTCATTTATATACTCAATCCTTGATGATGAAGGTGCTTCGGACAATGGTAAACGCATGAGTGCCGTAGTTCGACCTTCATATAAGTGGTCAGAAACCATGAGCACAGTGTTTGAGCTAGGTTACTACAAAGCAGACGAATATTGGGCGGACTCGTCTCAAGATCTGAATAAAATCACCATCGCACAACAGTGGCAAGCGGGTACAAGTTTTTGGGCTCGTCCAGCTATCCGAGTATTTGCAAGTGCGTACAATGGCGATTTGTCAGTTGACAATAACGACCTAATGGTTGGCGCTCAAGTAGAAGCTTGGTGGTAAACTAAGTTAGTTGAATAGCAGGTCATCTTTGTGAGATGGCCTGCTTATTGGTATTAAGGATTTAGTATGAAGAGAATTGCTTCGACCTTATTTGCAGCGTTCTTATTGGGTGGATGTGTCTCACCTGCTGAAACAGTTATTGCTCCTCGAACTACTGTGAAAGAAGTCGCGAATGTATCTGACCTATCTTGGCAAGAAGTGAATGGAAACCGATTGTTAATGACAATCGATCATCGTTCTCAGACCCTGTCTAACTCCTTAACTGAAAGCCCTGTAGGTGTGTTCTCGATAGACAGTGATTATGTGGGGCTCAAAATCTCTTTGAAGTCGCCTGTTAACGAGCTTACGGTGTTTGCCCCAAATCTAGCAGTGTATGATCAGGATTTTAACTTAATACAAAATTTTGACTCGTCACATTTTTCATACAACAGAGATGATTTCATACTCGGAGAAGCACTATCAGGTGATGTGGAATTTTTAGTGCCTGAAAGCGTAAATCGTCTCAATTTTGTCGTTTATACAACTGCGTCAGACTTAATGGCTGAAACGGTTCTTATTCATCCTGCTAAAGCGATGGCGATTGCCAAAAGAAATGACCCGCCAAAAATTCCGGATCCTATCGCAAAACATGTAGATTTTGGTGAAATCGAAATCAGCATTGAGCCTTTAAGCCTTTCTGTTAATAAACATACTGGCTCTAGTGTGATTACAACTAAAGCACCACAAGTTGCTGTTCTAGAGGACACTAGAAACTACTATATCCGTGGTATTGAAAAAGCGGTAGCTGAGAACAATCTCGACAAAGCCCTGAGCTTACTCGAAGAAGCGAAATCCCTTAATGTAGAAGGGGCGCAACAAGCGTTTATTAAAGCGGTAAACGCTAAGTAAGCGATGATACTGTCCAATCTAAGCCCTCGCTTCGCCGAGGGCTTTATTGCTTGCCACGAGAAATAGGCAAGTAAGGCTTTGTGATCACAGAACCAAGCTAGATGTTGTGAGATAAGCTGGGATCAAACCTCAAAAAATGTTGCTGAATCATTCAATTACTTCACATTTTGATTAGAATGTTGGCAGTCAAATGAATCAAGGAAGATGGCATGTACAGTGTGAAGGTTGAAGAGCGAACGATCCAACCCGGAAAGATTTTATGCGTGGGTCGCAATTATCTTGAGCATATCCATGAGCTCAACAATGCGGTGCCAGAGCAAATGGTGGTGTTTGCCAAACCTGCAACATCGATTACCACTCGATTACACGCCTATCATCAAGAGCCGCTTCACTATGAAGGCGAGATTTGCTTTGTGGTTGAACAAGGGAGATTGAGCGCGGTAGGAGTCGGTTTAGATCTCACTAAGCGCGAGCTGCAGTCGCAACTTAAACAGAAAGGCTTGCCGTGGGAGCGTGCCAAGGCTTTTGACGGTTCGGCGCTATTTAGTCGATTTATCTCGTTACAAGGGATCGCGATTGATTCGTTAGAAATCGAGCTGTTTATCAACTGTGTCCGAGTACAAAAAGGCTCGGTCGAGCAGATGATGTATTCACCAGAGACCATAGTAGAAGAGCTCTCCAGTTACACGACGTTGTGCGACGGCGACATCATTATGACGGGCACGCCGCAAGGGGTGGGTGAAGTGCATCAAGGGGATGTGTTTCTAGCTCGCCTAAAATCAGCTGATAAGACATTGATAGAAATAGAGTGGGTAGCGCAATAAAAGCGCTTTACTTTGCCCTTGGGATAAGGATTAACCTCCAATTGAGTGATCAATTGGAGGTTTTTTTATGGGATGTTGTAATCGGTCGCCCAACGGGGGAAGCAACAATTTGGCTCTGTTGGCCAAGTACGTTGCGGTTATGGGGGTCGGCTTGGTTGTCTTGGTGTTATTTTTCGGTTAAAGCAACTTTAACGCGAGAAAGAGCAGCATGCTTATCACCGTGGTTAGCAAGACGTTCTTGCTTTTCCAAGCGAGAGCCGCAGCGACCACGGCGGCAATCAGGTAAGGATTGCTTGGCGATAACCAGAGCTCCTGCTCAGGCATGAACACGATAGGTGCCCAAATGGCGGTTAAAACCGCAGGGCTTGAATACGTGAGTAACCGCTGCGCTTGAGGGTTTAATCTCAGTGGTAAACGGGGCTCTAAAAATAGATAGCGGCTTAAAAACACTAAAGCCGTCATCGCGAGTATCGATAGCATGATCATTGTTTGCCTCCGCGCAGTGTTTCCGTGAGGTAGCCAGCCAGCATGCCGCCGACACTAGCGATCATCAGTCCAGACTCTATTTGTTGTGCGGTGCACCATACCGAAAGCACAAGAGAGACCAAAACCGCCATCACCACAGGAGAAGTTTTAATGTTGGGCACGACGATTGCGATAAAGGTGGCTGCCACGGCAAACTCTAAGCCCAGTTCATTCATCGCGGGGATATAGCGGCCAGCAACGATGCCCGCTAGGGTGGCTAAGTTCCAACACAGGTAGAAACTCAAGCCCGCCCCGAGCGCGTACCAACGATTGAACTGCTTGTCTGACTGTTGACCACATATCGCAAACAGTTCATCGGTGAGAAGAAAGCCCAGCCCTAAGCGCCATTTAAGGGGTAAAGGCTTAATCTTGTCACGCATTGAAACGCTGTAAAGTAGATGACGAGAAGTGATAAAGAATATCGCGAGTAGCATGGTTGCGAGTGAGGCCCCTGCCTTAAACATTCCAGTGGCGACTAACTGAGCGGAACCGGCAAACAAAATTGCCGAGAGCGCTTGGCTTTCTGCAATGGTTAAACCGGACTCAATGGCAAATGATCCAGCGAGTAGCCCCCACGGGATGACGGCGATGCTTAACGGTATCATGGCGAGGGTGCCTTGCCAGAACAGTCTTGAACGGCTGAGATTTTGGGGGGAATCTAAGGTCATGGTATTCATAATTATTCTTTTGCTAGTGACTGATACATCCATTTAGTCACAGATTGATGACGGTCTGCTTGTACGTTCTTGCTGGCTATTTTTTGCCAGCAAATTGTTTGGGAGTGACCCCCAGCGCGCGTTTAAAGTGACGATGAAAGTGACTTTGGTCATGAAAGCCCGTTTCTTGAGCCACATCTGAAATGGTCACACCTTGCCGCAGTAACTGTTTCGCGACTCTCAAGCGCGCTTGAATCTGATAAGCGTGAGGCGGTAAACCAAACTCTTTTTGGAAGCTTCGCGTGAGGTAATACGGGCTCAGTCCAGCGAGCTTCGACAGTTGCTCCAAACTGACATCGGCTTGGGGGAAATCATCGAGAAATTCTTTCACTAACACCAGTTGCCTTTGGCTACGGCTCTTGGGCTCCCAATTTACCCGAGTTCTACTGTGGCGCGAGACCAACTTGATCAGAGTACCATATACCAAGGTTTCTCTTAGCAGCTTGTTCTCTGACTGAGCTAGAGTGTTAAAGACCAACCTCAATTGCTGAGCCATTTCTGGGTCATAGACGACAGGCTCGGTAAAGTATGGCGTGGCGATTGTTGAAGACAGCCCCTGACTGAGTTGCTCAAACTGTTCTGGAAGTGGATACATGGCTTTGTATTCCCAGCCACCTTCTGTGGCTGTTTGACCATTATGCACCTCGTCAGCATTGACAAGAATAATACTGTCCTGCGGCGCAATATGATTGCCACCCGTTCGATAGAATCTTTGGGCACCTTTCTCAATCACTCCTATCGTATAGCCTTCATGACTATGGCGAGAAAAATTTTGATTGGTGTATTTGGCATCCAGCAGTTCAAGCCCACCTAGTTCCCCGGCGAAATGAAAGTTGGCCGATTCTTTAGCACTTTTTACCATTCGCTCTCCTTGCTAATGAGTTTGTTTACGGGCTGCAGACCGAGTCTAGCTTATAGCGGTTGATTATTTTTGTACAAAATTGCCCTATCTTGGTTATCGCTCTGGGTGAGTTTTTGCTTGTTGTTTGTTCTGATTTTTGGATTTTATTCTTTTTGTTTGTGTGTGGAAAGTGGCTATTTTTTAGGATAAAATCCCGCGCTTTGCTGTATTTATGAAATTATAAGAATGATTGATATTACTGTTCTGCCGGTCTATTTAACCGCAGTCGTTGCTTTATTATTGTTACCAGGACCCGATATGTTGCTGATCGCCAGCTCAAGTATGAGCTACGGGCGTAAAGTGGGCATTTTTGCCAGCTTAGGTAATGCTACGTCGGGCATTATTCTGACTTTTCTCGCAGCGCTTGGTGTGTCAGCGTTGATTGCCATGAGCCCGATTGCGCTCAAAGCTTTGCACTTACTGGGAGGGGCTTACCTGTTAAAAATGGGTTGGGATTGTCTGCGTGCCAGTGCCGCCGATGCGCCCGAGTTGGATGGAAGCAGTAAAGTGGCCACCACCTTCTACCAGCGAGCATTGGTGAGTAACTTGCTCAACCCAAAGGCGTTGGTTTTCTTTGTGATGTTTCTACCTCAATTTGTCTCCGGTAATATCAATGCGACCTCTGGTGAACAGATGCTGGCCTTGGGGTTATTGCTCAATGTACTGGGTTTGGCGTTTAATTTGGTGTTAGTTGCACTAGTTGGTACCTTAGGCAAACCGTTGCTCGAGAACGAAAGATTCCGCACTTATCAGCACAAGTTTATGGGGTTGATATTTGTTGTTTTAGCGATTTGGATGTTAAGCTCCTTTGCGAGCTAAGCAACAAAGGTCAGCGCGAGCTGGCCTTTTTTGTCTTGAAGTTATGCCATAACAAGGAAGCCGTTATGAATGTTCAGTTCGTTCTCAACCCGCCGAAAAATATTAAAGATGTGATCTATTCTGGTTTGAAGGCATTCAATATGAAGCATTTTCCGCACGAAGATGTGCATAGCCTCGCCTGCTATGCGGAAGATCATAATGGAGACTTCGTCGGTGGACTCACTGGGGAGATTTTTACCAATACCTTGTTTGTCGAATTCTTATGGATTGATGAGTCTCAGCGTCAATCTGGAACGGGTTCGTTGCTTATGGAGCGTGTGGAGGCTGAAGCTAAAAAGCTGGGTGTGACCGATTTATATCTCGATACTTATACGTTTCAGGCGCCAGGTTTTTACGCCAAACTTGGTTTTAAGGAAGTCGGTCGATACACAGGCTTTCCAACCCAAGGTGTAGACAAAATCTTTTTGCAAAAACACATCGTTTAATTAAGACAAAGGCTCAAATATGCATTTGAGCCTTTGATGAGGTTGAAGTCGTTTACAATAAGCTGTGTTGGTGTTCCGAAATCAGCATACCCATGGATTCAGTGGCTTTCTCTAACGCGTGGTCCAAACTTTCTTCACTTGAAAATGGCTCCACCACCTCGTAGTAGCACTTGAGCTTAGGTTCTGTTCCTGATGGACGAACAATCACACGTGCTCCTCCTGATAAGTGATAAATAAGTACGTCACTGGCGGGTAAGTCAATCGCTTCGGTAGTGCCGTCGGCGAATGTCTTGGTGAGCGACTTGAGGTCTTCACTCACTTCAACCGCTCGTCCCGCTATCATGGTTGGGGGATAAGCACGTAGTTTATCACCCACAGGTGGTGATGTCGGATCCAGCGCGATGCTGCGCTGAGCGTTCAGGTACATACCATGCTGACGGTAAAGCTGCTCTAATTGATCCCAAATACTCATTCCTTGACTCTTAAGCTCGGCAGTCAACTGAGCAAAAGCTACTAGGGCAGAAAGCCCATCTTTATCCCACACCTGGTTGCCAATGGTGTAACCAAGCGCTTCTTCATAGGCAAACAAGAACTGCTGATCTTCACTTTGCTTTTGCATCGCGACATTGGTTAGCCATTTAAAACCAGTGAGAGTTTGGTAATAGTGTGCGCCGTGGGCGGAGGCTATCTTGTTGAGCAGGGTTGATGAGACAATTGTATTGCCCACCAACTGTTTGCTGGCCTCGGTTTGTGACAGCAGGTAATGGCCAAATAGCGATCCGACTTGGTCTCCTGTCAGCATTTGGTAATCGCCTTCAGGTGTTCGTACTGCGACGGCGAAACGGTCTGCGTCTGGGTCGTTGGCGCACGCGAGGTCGGCGTTGTGCTGTTTTGCAAGCGCAATCACTTTGTCCATAGCGCCTGCTTCTTCGGGATTGGGGAAATTAACGGTCGGGAAGGTGCCATCAGGTTCACGTTGCTCGTTTACACTGTAAACCTGAGTGAAGCCCGCATCTTTTAATAGGGTTTCAGCCATTGATGCACCGACACCGTGCATCGCGGTGTAAGCGACAGAAACCAGCTCTGGTTGATGGCGATGTTGTAACAAGGGGTTGTCATTCATTGCCTGACGATAGGTTTGATAGTAATCATCTTGCAACCAAATGAGCAAACCTTGTTTCTCCGCATCCGCGAGTGACATCAATGGGATGGCTTTGGTCGCGGCAAGGTCTATTTCAGCGGCAATGCCGGCATCGTGCGGTGGAATAATTTGCGCGCCATTCTCCCAGTAGACTTTAAAGCCATTATATTGGGGAGGATTGTGACTCGCAGTCACCACGACAGCGGCGGCCGCGTTAAAGTGCTTTACTCCAAAGGCGACGATCGGTGTTGCGGCGACAGTGTGAGTGAGGAAAACCTTTATGCCTAATGCGGTGAGTACGCATGCGGTGTCGTGGGCAAATTGCTGTGAGTCGATTCGGCCATCGTAGCCAATGACCACGCCGCGATGTCTGGCATCAGAGACTTGTTC
Organism: Vibrio sp. JPW-9-11-11; assembly: GCF_013369335.1. GTDB lineage: Bacteria > Pseudomonadota > Gammaproteobacteria > Enterobacterales > Vibrionaceae > Vibrio. The sequence goes on along the minus strand of NZ_SZQJ01000036.1, from coordinate 164,841 downwards.
GATTAAATAATGCCCCAGCCCGGTCGCGGTCTCTTGGATAACTAAACGATTCATTCTATTGGGACCACAACCTACTTCACCACGTAGGCCCGCAGTACCAAATTCAAGCCGCTGTCGGAAGCGGTCTTCCAGCTCGGAGAACTGTTGTTGATCAATAAGGTGTTGAAGCTCTTCTCTTGTGTGCGGGTCGGGATCTTTTTCCAACCAGCGGGTCACGTTATCCATCATCTTATCTACCTATTTCGTTATCAGAGGTTGTTACCCATTAAGTCTATGTGATTTCACACAATTCGCACCAGTTTAATTGATATTGATTCTCATTTAATAGAGCGCAATCGCTAAACCTTGTGTAAGAGTCGTGTCGGCGTCTTTCGCTAGGACTTTCTTGCACAATCTCGAAACGCCAACTAACGTTTATTAACATAAATATAACAATTTACACATTATTTGCTTTCTAACTTCATTTTCTAAGGTCCAAAGGTAGCTTGGTACTTTCTTGCCTAACCGGAGTTGTGCGTGGCACGGGTACCTCATCACGCTTGATGCGGAGGCAGAGGAGAGATCTTTTGAAACCATCACATATTTCAGTCAACGTGCTTATTCTGTCCGCGTCCCTTGCGACCCACTCCGCACGCGCTGAAAGTAACAGTTACAACATGACGCAAGGGGTAACAGAGATAAGCGGTCAGGTGTATGAACTGCACATGCTGATCTTTTATATCTGCTGCGCCATCGCACTGGTGGTGTTTGGGGTGATGTTTTACTCCATGTACCACCATCGCAAGTCTAAGGGCGCTGTTGCTGCACATTTTCACGAAAGCACCAAAGTAGAAGTGATTTGGACCGTGATCCCCATTGTGATCTTGGTACTTATGGCGATTCCTGCGACGAAAACGTTAGTCGCAATGGAAGATACCTCCCGGTCGGATCTCACTGTCAAAATAACGGGGTCGCAATGGAAATGGCATTACAGCTACTTCGGCGAAGATGTGGAGTTTTTTAGTTTATTGGCGACCAGTCAGAAATCGATAGAGGGCATCGAAGAGAAAGGCGCCCACTACTTGCTCGAAGTTGATAATCCGCTCGTTTTACCTATCAATCGCAAAGTGCGGTTCCTGCTAACGTCGGATGACGTGATTCACTCGTGGTGGGTACCAGACTTTGCGGTTAAAAAAGACACCATCCCCGGTTTTATCAATGAAGCATGGACTCGTATTGATAAGCCCGGCATCTACCGAGGTCAGTGCGCCGAGTTGTGTGGCCGCGCTCATGGCTTTATGCCAGTGGTGGTGCATGCAATGGAAGAGCAGCAATACGATGAGTGGCTGCTGGCTAAAAAAGCGGAAATTGCCCAAGCACAACAAGAGGCCGCAGCGGCTTTGACCGCTTCTCTGTCCGTCGATGAATTGATGACGATCGGAGAAAAGGTTTATCTGGACCGTTGCGCGGTGTGTCACCAAGTTAATGGTGCGGGTATTCCTGGTGCGTTCCCGGCGATTACGGCCAGTAAAGTGGCGACAGGAGAGGTCGACCAACATATTGATGTTGTCGTTAACGGACGCAGCGGCACGGCGATGCAAGCGTTCGCCAATCAGCTTACCGATAAAGAAATTGCTGCTGTCATCACTTATCAACGTAACGGGCTAGGAAACAGCGTGGGTGATTCAGTTCAGGCCTCAGATGTAAACCAGTTTAAGGCGTCTAAGGAGGGACAATGAAAACGTCCAAACCAGATAGTGTCATCGAAGATAAAACCAAGTCAGCTCCTGCTGCTGATGGTGACATCGCGCGCGCGAACAGCACCGCTGCGATTGAGCAAGACGACCACCATCATGCGCCTAAAGGGATCACTCGTTGGCTCTATTCCACTAACCATAAAGATATCGGCACGCTTTATTTGTGGTTCAGTTTCATCATGTTCCTCACCGGGGGCGCGATGGCGATGGTCATTCGGGCTGAACTTTTCCAACCAGGTTTGCAGTTGGTCGAACCGCAGTTTTTTAACCAAATGACCACAGTACACGGTTTAGTGATGGTGTTTGGTGCTGTGATGCCTGCATTTACCGGTCTGGCTAACTGGATGATCCCAATGATGATTGGCGCGCCAGATATGGCGCTGCCACGTATGAATAATCTAAGTTTTTGGATTCTTCCTTTTGCGTTCGCTATTTTGCTCGCTTCGTTATTCACCGAGGGCGGAGGCCCCGATTTCGGTTGGACTTTCTATGCACCGCTATCGACGACATACGGCCCGGATAGCACTGCGCTGTTTGTCTTTTCTGTCCATATTATGGGGATTAGCTCCATTATGGGGGCGATTAATGTCATCGTGACAATCGTCAACATGCGCGCGCCTGGTATGACTTGGTTCAAGATGCCGATGTTCGTCTGGACTTGGCTTATCACTGCGTTTTTACTGATTGCGGTGATGCCTGTGCTGGCGGGGGCGGTGACCATGGTGTTGACCGATAAGTATTTTGGGACGTCATTCTTTGATGCCGCCGGGGGCGGCGATCCCGTCATGTTCCAGCATATTTTCTGGTTTTTTGGCCACCCTGAAGTTTACATCATGATTTTGCCCTCATTTGGCATAGTCTCCGCCATAGTGCCCGCGTTCAGTGGTAAGAAATTGTTTGGTTATCATTCGATGGTGTACGCTACTTGCAGCATTGCCTTGTTGTCGTTCTTGGTGTGGGCGCACCATATGTTTACAACGGGTATGCCGGTCTTTGCTGAGCTGTTTTTCATGTACTGCACTATGCTCATCGCTGTGCCCACTGGCGTTAAGGTGTTTAATTGGGTAGCGACCATGTGGCGAGGCGCGATGACGTTTGAAACGCCAATGCTGTTTGCGATTGCTTTTATTATTCTGTTTACCATCGGTGGGTTCTCCGGTCTGATGCTGGCGATTGTTCCTGCCGATTTCCAATACCACGATACCTATTTCGTTGTGGCGCATTTCCACTATGTGTTGGTGTCGGGCGCGGTATTCTCGATCATGGCTGCGGCCTATTATTGGCTACCGAAGTGGACTGGGCATATGTATGACCAAAGGCTCAGTTTGTGGCACTTCTGGTGCTCGGTTATCTCGGTCAATGTACTGTTTTTCCCCATGCACTTTCTGGGGCTGGCCGGGATGCCACGCCGGATCCCTGACTACGCGATCCAGTTTGCCGATGTTAACCAGATTGTTTCGATTGGCGGCTTTGCCTTTGGTTTGTCGCAGCTGATTTTCTTATGGTTAGTTATCAAGTGTATCCGTGGTGGTGAAAAAGCGTCGGCAAAACCTTGGGAGCGCGCCGAAGGTCTAGAGTGGACGGTGCCAAGCCCTGCACCACATCATACCTTCGATACGCCGCCGAAAATTGATTAGGGGTGCGCTATGAGTCTCACCAATCAAGCAAATCAACGATTGACTTTAAAGCTGATTGCAGCCGTGGTGGCGATGTTTGGTTTTGGCTTTGCGCTGGTGCCTCTGTATGACGTGATGTGTGATGCGCTTGGGATCAATGGCAAGACGAATAGTGAGTCAGTATTGCAGCCGCAAGGCATGGTACCTGATACCTCACGGGTGATACGAGTTGAGTTTATGGCGCACAACCATCATAACGTGCCTTGGCGGTTTGAACCGGATCAGGTGTCGATGGACGTGCACCCTGGAGAGGTCATTCAAACGGCTTATCGAGCAGAAAATAGGTCTGCGCGCGACATGGTTGGTCAGGCGGTGCCTTCGGTCTCTCCTGGTTTGGGCGCCACTTACTTTAACAAAATCGAGTGTTTCTGTTTTAACCAGCAGCCACTTAAGGCGTCAGCGAGCGCGGAAATGCCGCTGATCTTTTACATTGAACCTGATATCCCAGAGTCGATCCATACACTGACGTTGTCTTACACCTTATACGATATCAGTGAGCAAGCGACGGTGACCGAGATAGCCAACACGTCAACCTTATCCAGTCGTGACGTAGTGCAAGGAGCAACGCCATGAGTTCAAAACATCAACCCTACTACGTACCTGCTCAAAGCAGTTGGCCAATCGTGGGCGCCATTGCCCTGTTTTTGATTGCTGTTGGCGCAGGCTTGACCGTGCAAAACATGGACGAAGGTGGTGATAACAGCGTGTTTGGCAAGGTTATTCTCATTTCAGGGCTGTTATTCCTTCTTTATATGTTTGCAGGTTGGTTTAGTCATGTTATTGCCGAGTCGATGAGTGGTAAGTATTCCGCCCAACTCTCTCGTTCATTCAGGCAAGGTATGAGTTGGTTTATCTTCTCTGAGATCATGTTTTTTGGCGCTTTCTTCGGTGCGCTGTTTTATGCGCGTATGATTTCGGTGCCCTGGCTGGGTGGCGCTGGCAACAATGCCATGACGGCAGAAGTTTTGTGGCCCACCTTTGAAGCGATGTGGCCCCTGACCTTAACGCCCAGTGGCGATTCCACTACCGCGATGCCTTGGCAGGGGTTGCCTCTTATCAACACCATTATCCTGCTCACCTCCTCGATCACTTTGCACTTCGCCCACGTAAGCCTTGAGCGAAACAAACGCATGGCGCTGATCGTCTGGTTGGAAATTACCATCGTGCTGGCTTGCTTTTTCTTGTATTACCAAGGGGCAGAGTACATCCATGCCTATCAGGATCTGGGTTTAACCCTGCAGTCTGGTGTATACGGCAATACCTTTTTCTTGCTAACAGGCTTTCACGGTATGCACGTGTTGTTGGGGACGACGTTTTTAATCATTTTGCTGGCCAGAGTGGCGAAAGATCACTTTACACCAAGTAATCACTTCGCGTTTCAGGCAGGCAGTTGGTATTGGCATTTTGTTGATGTGGTTTGGTTATGTCTGTTTATTTTCGTCTATGTCACTTAGTCGAGATGAGCGTGACTTAGAAAGGGCGGTTATTGGGCTCGATCAGCCCGCTGAGTAAGGCGGCGACCAGCAAGATGATCGCGAGGGCAGACAGAAAAACACGGCGGCCGAGGTAAAAGCTCATCGGTTTGTCGTCGGGGGATGCGTCATGTTGTTCGTCGTCGCCTCTGACCATCTCAAACATGGCTCGGCCAAGGTTGATTAAGATGAAAAGCAGTAGCAGAAGCAGTAGTAGCTTAAAGATAAACACCATAACGATTTCCTTTGCGGATCGGTTGATAACATTACGTTTTGTTGGGGCATGTCTGTTAACTGTGGTTGCGTTTTTACTATTGATCAACTTGGGTTTATGGCAACTGTCGCGAGCCGATGAAAAAACGGCGATAGAGCAAAGAGTTAGTGATAGAGAAAATTTGCATCCATTAGCGCTCTCCGAGCTCAAACACGATCAATTAACGCAACCGACTGGGTTGCGAGTGAGGTTTTCCGCAACGCCGATTGAAGGCAAATATCTTCTACTCGATAACCAAAATTTTGCAGGTGAGGTTGGGTACTTGGCGCTACAACTGATGCGTACTGAGGCGAACCTATGGGTGTTGCTAGAGCGAGGTTTTGTGGTGGCACCTTCAACCCGAGCGCAGTTGCCGACGGTCAAATGGTTGAAAGAACCACTTAAGGGGGTTGGCCGAATCTACCGCAAGTCGCTTAACCCGCTCAGTCAGGATCTGTTTATCGAGCGTGGAGAGATCGGCCGCATTCAAAACCTAAACATCGCTCAGCTCGAACGTGAGTGGCAGATTGACATTGAACCCTATGTGATACAGCCCCTCTATTCTGATTGGCCTTATCCACAGCCCTGGCAACCAGTCTCGATGAATGCAGAGAAACACCTTGGTTACGCCTTTCAGTGGTTTTCGATGGCGTTTGCGTTGGCGGTGCTATCGCTTTTCTTATTGGTTAGAACACTCAAACAAGGAGCAAGTCATGATTAACCCAGTCTATCGAGGCCGATTGATTTTTATCGCGCTAGTACTGCTGTTTGCTCTACCTGCGGTGGTGGCCAAAACGGTACTCAGTCAGCACTGGTACCAATCAGGGGTGACTAATAAAGGGGTGTTGATTGAGCCCACCTTGACGCTAGCAGCGCTGGATATCGATAGCCCGTTGTTGCACAAGCAATGGCAATTGGCTTACGTGGTACCAGAGCAGTGTGATGCCTTTTGCCAACAACAGATCCACCTGTTAGGGCAGAGCCATATCGCGCTCGGTAAATACCAGCAACGTGTTCAACCGGTACTCATCACTACACCAAGCAGCGCAAAATCTTCGCCAAACTGGGGCGAGTTTTCTGAGCTGAAAGTCACCCCAAGTTTTACACGTCATGTTGGTCAGTTTGAGTACGTGATTGTCGATCCACTCGGTCAGTTGGTCATGCGTTATCCCAAAGCCGACTCTGCGGCGCAACTGACTGCTCAAAGTAAAGGGCTACTCGCAGACTTACGCAAGTTGCTTAAGTTATCCCGTGTTGGTTGATGGCAAGGAGTGCCGAGATGAAGTTGATATATCTGGTCAGGTTGAGTCTGTTGGTGACTTTTGTTGTGGTGATGTTAGGGGCTTATACACGCTTGGCGGATGCAGGACTGGGGTGTCCGGATTGGCCTGGGTGTTATGGCCATTTCACTGTGCCTAATGAAACGCATGAGATTGCCTTGGCACAATCCTTGTTCCCCAGCCTAGTTATCGAAGAAGATAAAGCCTGGCTCGAGATGATTCACCGCTATGTGGCGGGTGGTTTAGGCTTGATTGTGTTTGCGATTACCTTCGTTGGTTTAAAAACACGTCAACTCTCCCTAATGTTATCGGTCGCGGTGACCACAGTGGTGGTGTTCCAAGCTCTGTTAGGCATGTGGACAGTGACAATGAAGCTGATGCCTATAGTTGTGATGGGGCACTTGTTGGGTGGTTTTACCCTGTTCAGCTTGTTGGCCTTATGTCACTGGCAGTTACAGAGGAAAGCACCGGTTAAGCCGAGTATAAACAAGCCGTCACGGTTGCGTTATTGGGCAGTCGCGACCTTGCTGGTTGTGGTGGCTCAGATTGCGTTAGGGGGGTGGACGTCATCAAATTATGCGGCGTTGATGTGTACCAGCTTACCAATTTGTGAAGGCAATTGGTCTGCGTATCTCGATTTTGCGACTGCGTTTGATTTGATACAGCCTCCGCAAGAGAGTTATGAGTTTGGTACGCTCGACTATGCGGCTCGAATGACCATTCATGTTACTCATCGTTTGGGAGCTGTCGTGGTGAGCGCGATGGTGATTGTGCTCGCTTACCGGCTCTTTATCACTCAACAGGCTAGCCTTCGCAAAACAGCGTTAGCACTCGTTACAATGCTGATGGTGCAAATTGGCTTGGGCATCGGCAATGTGCTGTTGAGCTTGCCGTTAGTGATTGCGGTAGCACATAACCTTGGGGCTGCATTGTTGTTGTTGACGGTGTTGCGCGCCAATTATGTGCTTTGGGCTGTGCGCGAACTGAGTCTCGTCGCGTCAAATTCGTTGTCTAAGGAGAGCATTCATGAGTAAGGCGATTTCATTACACTCAGCCAATGAAAAAGGGCGCTTGAAGAGCTATTTTACCCTGACCAAGCCGAAAGTGGTGGCCCTGATGCTGTTAACGGCTTTGGTGGGTATGTGCTTGGCCGTACCTGGCGCTTTACCGATTCAAGCCGCTTTGCTTGGCCTCAGCGGCGTGGGGTTGATGGCAGGATCGGCGGCAGCTTTTAATCATCTTATCGACCAAAGGATTGATGCGATCATGGCGCGTACTTACCAACGCCCTTTGCCGCAAGGTAAACTGCGCTCTAGTCATGTTTTCACATTTGCTACCGCGATTGGCGTAGCGGGGTTTGTCATTCTTTATTCTGGCGTCAATGCCTTAACGGCTTGGCTGACGTTCGGAAGTTTGCTTGGTTATGCGGTGGTCTACACCTTGTATTTAAAGCGGGCAACGCCGCAAAATATTGTTATTGCGGGTATTGCTGGTGCGATGCCCCCTTTATTGGGCTGGACAGCCGTCACAGGGGAGTTGCATGCCAATGCTTGGCTATTGGTGATGATTATCTTTATTTGGACGCCGCCGCACTTTTGGGCCTTGGCTATTCATCGTAAAGAAGACTATGCTAAAGCCGATATTCCTATGCTACCCGTAACTCATGGGGTCGAGTACACCAAAACCTCAATTCTGCTCTACACCATTTTGCTGCTTGTCATTTGTTTATTGCCTTTTCTGGTTGAAATGGCGGGCGTCTTTTATCTTACGGCTGCTTTGGTTCTGAGCTCGATGTTCGTTTGGCATGCTTGGAAGCTTAAGTTTAGCGACGACCCAACCCGAGCGATGAAGACTTTCGTCTTTTCGATCTATCACTTAATGCTACTGTTTGTCGCTCTATTGGTTGACCATTACCTTATGTAATCGGCGGTCTCAGGCTGAACTGGCTAGTGCTGAAGATGCTTGAGGCTACGCTTTTCTATCTGCTTAAACAGCAAAGAAAGAGACATGCACAGGGTGAAATAGGCCAGGCCGACGATCAGCCATATTTCAAAAATTAACCCGGATGAGTTAGCAATTTCGGTACCGACAAACGTCATTTCTTGGATCGAAATCAGCGACACTATGGACGTGTCCTTTATTAACGAGATGGCTTGTCCTGCAAGGGCCGGGGTAATGGCTGACAATACTTGTGGTGCAATAACATAACGGTATTTTACCCAAGGGGATAAACCCAAAGAATCTGCCGCTTCCCATTGTCCTTGAGCAATACTGCTTAGGCCAGAACGTACCACTTCGGCAACATAAGCAGAAGACAACAGCCCGACACATAGGATCCCAGATAGCAAGTTCTCCCACAGGTTAGCCGGGCCAAACAGAAAGTATTGAACCGTGTTGATATCGCCGTTGTATTGGCGAAGGATTTGGTCAAGTCCAAGTAAAGGTATTAACTGGTTAGAAACAAAAAAGTAGAAAATAAACACAAACACCAAAGGAGGGATGTTGCGAATTAACTGAACGAACGCATTGGCTGGCATGCGTAAGAGTGCAATGCTTGACCGCCTTGCGATGCCCAAAGTGGTGCCTAAGCTCATCGCCAGCAACATACCCCAAAGACTAATGCGCAGTGTCGAAATCAGTCCTTGAAAAAAGTAGGGGAGGGAGCCATCGGAGCGAGGCGTAAATATCAGCTCAAGCGCCTCTTGCCAACGCCAGTTGTAGTTGACTCCTGCTACGGAGCGTTGATAGAGCCAGTACCCAGCGACGGCTAAGATCGAAATCAACACAATATCGAGCTTGTTGAATGTTCGTTTGGTCGTGGCGAATGATGGTTGAGGGAGTGATTTCGCTTTAAACACCGAGTATGACTTCCTAGTTGCAGCCCGAACCACTTAACTTAATGATTCGGGCCTTTGTGATTATTGACCTGAGGCGATCTGGTTTTGCCAATCTAGGGTTGAGAACCAGTACTCGTAGCGCTCTTTTAACCAGCCATCCTCAGTACGAGCCTGAATCCAACTATTGAAGAAAGCTTGTTTGTCGTTTTCGCCCAAGCGCACCGCAAAGGCTTCGTTACCCTTAGATAAGCGCTCTGTAAAAGGAATAAACAGTTTATCGCTGTTTTTCACTGCTTCATGCTCAGGTTTCGGGCTAGACGCGATAACGGCGTGGGCATTGCCATTAAGTACTTCTTGGAATGCTTGCGCGTCGTCATCAAACTGTAGAATTTTGGCTTTCGGGAACGTTTCTCGTGCAACCTGAACGGTAAAGGCGCCGCGGCGAGCTGCGATTTTTACTCGGCGTGAATCAAAATCACTCAACTGAGCAAAACCCTCAGCCAATGCTTTGTTCGCCGCTATCTGTACACCTGAATGAGAATAGGGAGCGGTAAAAAGGACGCTTTTTGCGCGCTCTGGAGTAATACTCATACCGCCGATGATCACGTCGAACTTCTGAGCCAGCAGCGCAGGAATAATGCCATCCCATGCGGTTGGGACAAACTCAACTTTCCAGCCTGAATCTTCCGCCAGTCTGTTGGCGACATCAATCTCAAAGCCGATTAAATCTCCTTGTTTATCGCGCATGGCCCAAGGAACGAAGGTCGACATGCCTACTCTCAGGGTTCCGCGTTCATTGATCTTATCGAGATTCGGCGTCTCGGATGCCGAGCTGGGTAAGCTAATCGCTAGGCCCAATAGTGCGGCCATCGCGGCTCTAAGCCCTTTACCCCTTAACAAGGCTTTTCCAATGTTTGTCATAGTCACTATCCTTTATTGTGTACGCCAACTAGCGCCAAGTTTATGTTCCATCCAAGCAGAAAACCCTGACAGCAGTAACGTCAGAGCGAGATAAATTGCCGCGACACTGAACCAGATCTCAAACGGCATAGCGGTCTCAGAAACGATGTTTCGCCCTTCGGTGGTGAGGTCAAAAATCGCCATCACACTCACGATGGAAGAGTTTTTGATTAAAGAAACGACTTCATTGGTCAGCGGCGGTAAGGTTCGTTGCAAAAGCTGGGGCAGAATTACATCATAGAAAGTGAAAAATGGGCTCAGCCCAAGCGATTTTGCCGCTTCAAATTGACCTTTTGGGATGCTGTTGAGCCCGCCACGAAAGACTTCAGCCGTATAGGCGCCTTGAAAAAGTGAAAGCGCTAATACTGCAGTTGCGAATCGGTCGAGACCGATGACCGGACCGAATATAAAATAGAGCAGGTAGATCTGAACCAGCAGCGGAGTATTGCGGATCACTTCGATATAGACGTTGGCTAATCCTCGTCCCACCCACGAGTCAGAAAGTTTTAACCCCGCGGTGGTGAGGCCGAGCAGTAAGGTGAAAGCAAGGCTGAGTGCTGATAGTTTAATCGTGACGAGCAGGCCATCTAACAACTCAGCAGGCCACCACTCGCCATCTTCGAAAAATACCAGGTAGTCGGGCACGCGATGCCATTGCCATTGGTAACCCATACTTTGTGCGCCGGAGTCGAGCAACCAGACGATTCCGGTCAGCAACAGGGTCATTTGTAGTAAGGCGGATAAAGTCGGTTTAAGCACTTTTATCATCGGCTAATGGCTCAAAATTTGTTGCAAGAACTGTTGCATTCGTGGATGGTTTGGCTGAGAGAACAGCTGCTCTGGCGAGTTGATTTCAAGAATCTCCCCTTGATCCATAAAGAGAACCCTGTTCGCCACTTTACGTGCGAAACCCATCTCGTGAGTCACACACATCATAGTGATGCCGTCGTTAGCCAGATCGACCATAACGTCGAGCACTTCTTGGATAGTTTCGGGATCGAGGGCTGAAGTAGGCTCATCAAACAGTAGAATCTCAGGTTGCATGCAAAGAGAGCGGGCGATCGCCACTCGCTGTTGCTGGCCTCCCGATAATTGCACCGGATATTTATTCGCCTGCTGTTCAATATTGACTCGAGAGAGAAAGTGGATAGCACGTTTTTTTGCTTTTTCTTTCGATAAGCCGAGCATTCTGATGGGGGCCAGCGTGAGGTTTTCAAGCACTGTCAGGTGCGGGAACAAGTGAAAGTGTTGAAACACCATGCCCACTTTGCCAGCTTGAAGGAAGGATTGCTCGCGACCAAGAACCGAAATCGAGCCATTAGAAATCGATTCAAGTCCATTGACCGTGCGGATTAAGGTCGATTTTCCAGACCCCGAAGGGCCGCAGACGACCAAAATTTCGCCTTTCATGACACTGAGGTTAATCCCTTTGAGTGCGTGAAATTCACCGAACCATTTATCAACGTTGTTAAACTCAATGGCTTTCATGCCTGATCTTATCGTGATTGTTGTTATCTGCTTACCTTAGCAATATCAGCAACATATTTCATCTTGAACGTAACAGTATCGTAACGGAACCCCATAAGAGTAACAGCTTTAATGTGTGTAATTATTTTTTTACACTCTATGTAAAGCGTAAAAATAGTAAAAATATTGCCTTTTGATAAAAATAGTGGTTGCAAGCTTGGTTTTTGATAGATAAGTTACAGAGACAGGACCAAGACAGCGTGAGCGTTTTTTCACCACCTTATTTGAGTGTTGCGCTCCATTAAAGAGAAATAGGAAGAAGTAAGCAATGTTTCAAACCGATGATGTACGAATTAATAGAGTCAAAGAATTATTACCACCAGTTGCCGTTTTAGAGAAGTTTCCTGCAACCGAATCTGCTGCTTCGACTACGTTTCGTTCTCGCGAAGCGATTTCAAATATTCTCAAAGGCAAAGATGACCGCTTGCTGGTGATTATCGGCCCTTGCTCAATCCATGACCCAGAAGCTGCGATTGAATACGGCAAACGTCTAAAGGTTCTGCGTGACGAGCTTGGCGACCGCCTAGAAGTCGTCATGCGTGTTTACTTCGAAAAACCACGTACCACAGTGGGTTGGAAAGGCCTTATCAACGACCCTTACCTAAACGATACCTTTAAGATCAACGATGGTTTGCGTATGGGGCGTAAACTGCTGCTCGATTTGACGGATTTGGGCATGCCGACGGCGAGTGAGTTCTTAGATATGATTTCACCGCAATACGTCGCAGACTTGATCAGCTGGGGCGCGATTGGCGCGCGTACGACTGAATCGCAGGTGCACCGCGAGCTCGCGTCGGGTATCTCATGTCCAGTCGGTTTCAAAAATGGCACCGATGGCAACATTAAGATCGCCTCCGATGCGATTCGTTCAGCCAGTGCTTCACACCACTTCCTCTCTGTGACTAAGTACGGTCATTCGGCAATCATTGAAACCGCGGGTAACCCGGATTGCCATATCATTCTTCGTGGCGGTAAGGAGCCAAACTACAGCGCTGACCATGTTGGTGCTATCAAGCAAGAGCTTGAGAAATCCGGTTTGCCACAAAAAGTGATGATTGACTTCAGCCACGCAAATAGCTCTAAACAGTATCAACGTCAGATGGTTGTCGCTGAAGATGTCGCGAGCCAGATTTCAGGTGGCGAAGATGCGATCTTCGGCGTGATGATTGAATCACACTTGGTTGAAGGTCGTCAGGATCTGGTGGAAGGCGAGACTCTTACTTACGGTCAGTCGATCACTGATGCATGTATAGGTTGGGAAGACACAGAAAAAGTGCTTCGCCAGCTAGCCGATGCCGTTGCCGCTCGTCGCAATAACAAGTAAGCACTTGGTATTGATAACAAAAAAGCTCCCTCGGGAGCTTTTTTAATGTCACGGTTTTAAGCCGCTGGCGTTTATGATTTTAGCGGCCCAAATAGGCCACGACCACCTTGTCATCAGCTAAGGTTCTGGAGAATACATAAGCCCCTTTGTTGACAATCTGCTTGTGTACCCCTGCCCCGATAGCCGGGTGACTTTGACGGAATTGACCGAGCTTTCTCCAGTGTGACAGCAGTTGCGCTCTTTCTTTATCCAGTGTCCATACCATATCGGAGCGAGTTCCTTGATGGAAATCGTCTGCGTATGGCCCTAATTCTCGACCCACTTCATCACCGTAGTAAATTTGTACTGCACCAGGGCTAAGAAGTAGGGCATTGGCGGCATTGCGCTGCATGTCGAATGACTTGAAACGATTGAAGAACAGTTCGGTATCGTGGGATGACATATAGCTAACAGGTGTGAAGTCTGGCGTTGATTGGATCGACTCCGAGTAGTTCTGATAGACATCCTGCATTTGGCTGAAACATGCCGCGCCTTTGTCGAGTTTTTTCTGCATATCAAAGTTGATTAAAGCATCAAACCCTTGGTCCGCATAAGGTGAGCGATAAGCGGAGTGCCCCCATACTTCGCCCATCATCCAAAATGGTTCGCCTTGCTGGCCATTCTGCGCGCGCCAATGGCTGAGGTTTGCGCTCGCGGCTTGTTTGAGTTGCCTCCACACGTCGCCTTCAACGTGTTTGACGGTATCAACCCGAAAGCCATCGATGCCGAAACGTTTCACCCAATCGGCCTGCCATTCAACCAAATAGTCGGCGACTGTGTAGTTTTCTCGCGCTTGAACTCGTGTTGCTGGGTTATTCAGTAGCCATTGTGGTGGTGTGACCGCCTTGTTCGACTCGGTTTGAAAGTCGGGCAGTCCGGCCAAGTTCATGGTTGTGTCGCTGCTGCCTGGTTTGGGATAACCTGGAAGGCCTGCTCGAATCCAGTCGGGGCCCCACCAATTTGCCCATTGCTCGCTTTGATAGTTAATGGCATCGTTAAAACGATGCCAATTTTCTCCAGGCTTTGGTGCCCATTGTGACCATTGGCTCGGCATCTTGTCGAGGTTAACCACCTCAATACCATCGAGCTGTAAGTCCGCCAAAGTCGCATAGCCTGCATGATTGAGTACAGCGTCGAGGAATACTTTCATGCCACGCTTGTGGGCTTCGGTCACCAGTTGGCGAAGGTCTTCTTCACCACCAAAGTTTTGGTCGATTTTAGTAAAATCTCGCGTCCAATAACCGTGATAAGAGTAGAAAGGAAAGCTGCCACTTTCACCGCCGCCGACAAAGCCGTGAACCTGTTCAACGATAGGCGATAACCAAATCACATCGGTGCCAAGGCTCTGAATGTAATCGAGTTTATCAATCACGCCTTGCAGATCGCCGCCATGAAAAGTGCCCACTTCTTGTTGGTTGTCCTTTTGGCGTCCGTAACTCAGATCGTTGTGGGTATTACCGTTGTGGAAACGATCAACCATCACAAAGTATATATTGGCGTTGTGGTAGGTAAATGCCGCGTTGTCAGCGGTACGATTGGCGGCCTCAAGCAACACTAGGCCGCCACTAGCGGGTGACGGAGTCAAGGTCACTTGGCCATCTTTCACTTCAATTTCTTGACCACTTAACGCATCTCTAAGCAGCGTTCCATCTGCAAACGTGTTGTCTAAAGCTATGCTGACTTCATCTCCGCCATAGACTTCGCATTCGACGTTAGGCATAGGGCGAACAAAAGTCTTACTACTCTTTTTAGCCTCACGTGCCACCGTGAGTGTGTTGTCCGTAGCGTTGTATGAAAATGAGTAGTCGCCCTTGAAGCGTATGTTTAGTGGTAGTTGGGTTTCTTTACCGCAATTTAAGCTGAGTGGGCGGCGAAACTTCACTTTCTGCTCATCAATAGCAGGGCAGTCACCATTAATACCCGAGATGGTGACTTGGTAGGTGTCTTTGGTTAGTGGCAGCACAATTGGTTGACCATTTTGCAAGGGAAAGTCTCGGCTGGTGGTGCTGGTCGAAAGGGTTAAATTAGGGCTTGCTAGCGCTGCGCTACTCACCGCACAAGCGAGTAAAGTCAGGGTAAAAGCTGTAGAGTTGTTCACGTGGCATCCTTGATGTTGTTGCTTTTATACTCGCCTACCTTAGCTGCTCAGCAATTGCCCGACATCATTCCTAATCTCTACGCCCCAAAAACAGAGCTGTTTCACACTTCGTCTACCTAGGGATGAGTGGTCGTTCAATACGATTGATTCGGCGGAACGCCTAGTGTTTGTGGTTGCTTCATGTGTATCAAAGTTGAGAATTTTGGTCATTTATTTTCCACATTTGTCGTGTTGGATCGAACGCAACCCCCAGCCTGTCTTGCTTTGGTTCATATTAGCTAAAACTTAATAACAATGATGTCATTAAATTTCGCTGGTTTTGTGAGCGAGTTTTGCTATTTTTGCCGGATAACACTAAGAATGAAACAAAATATTTCAACGCCCTAACACGTTTTTGGGGTGGTTTATCGGGGAGCCTTTATGGACGTAGATGTAGTGCGCCAAGCCGCAGTCGTACAACAAGTGACTGGCGATGTCGTCATTGTTAAACCTCAAGGTAATGCAAGAAAAGCCGCTGTCGGTGATGTGCTGAGTCTGGGTGACATTCTGTTAACCGCACACCAGTCAAATATACTGCTCGATAACTCTGTATCAGAGTTTCGTTTGGATGCTAACCGGATTGCTGTCGATGACGGATTGGACACGTGGCCGAATGCCCCGATTGCAGGCGAAGTTAATTTTGATTTGTCACAACTGAATGAGGCGGCGTTTGACCCCGATAACCTAGCCGCGATCCAAGATGCCATTTTAGCCGGGGCTGACCCAACACAATTACTGGAAGCGACGGCTGCTGGTGCTGGTGTAGGCTCGGCCAACGCGGGCTTTGTGACTATTGACTATACTGGCGCAGAAGTACTCGCCAGTACCTTCTTTGAAACGACTGGCTTTACATCGGGCACTGCTACAGAAACGGATGACGAAGCCAGACCACTGGTTTTTGCCGCAGGCGGTGAAAGCATCAGTGAAACCTTGGTTGAAGGCTCTCTATCTCAAGGGACCTACCCAAACACAGTGACGACGTCAGTTACCATTTTTGCTGGCGATCTTCCCCTTGACCCCACTTCTTTTGTTCTCAGTGAAGCCTCCCTTGCTTCGCTGATTAGTGAGCTGAATAGCGATATTACGTCCAACGGACAATCAGTCACTTTCAACTACAACGCAGCTGAAAACATGATTGTTGGCGTTGCGGAAGGCGAAGAAGTACTACGTATTGATATCGATACCAGTAATCTTGGCAAAGATGTGGTGATCGAATTGACCACGACTATTTCTCAGCCTATTGACCATGTTCCATCGATTGGAGGCGGTCAGGTTGCTTTCGATAATGACCAGATCATTATCTCTTTCGAGCTTGAAGGTAAAGATGGTGGCGGCAATGCGATTCGAGAGCCCATTGACGCTCTGATCACCATTGGTGATGGTGCAAAGCCGAGCTTTGAGCCTATTCCACAAGCGCAAGTCTTTGAAGCAGGACTGAATGATGGCTCTGGTGTGGGCGATACGAATACCGAGTTTCGCGGCACCTTAAGCGGTGCGTTGGGCAGTGATCAGGTTAGGCAACTGCAGGTTGACGTCGATGCATTTAATGCGGCGCAGCAAGAGTCCGCAATCACTGCTCAAGGGCAAACCATCGTGCTAGAAGCGATTGATGGTCAAGCGGGCGTCTATTCTGGCTACATCACACTCTCAGGTACGCGAATCGATGTGTTTAGAGTCACTATCGATGACGTGGTGAGCCGCGGTACTTCGTTTAATGCTGATTATAAAATCGAGCTGCTAGAGGCGTTGGATCAGGATCTGCAGGGCATGGATTCGCTTTTAATTTCGCTGCCTGTTTACGCGATGGACGCAGACTCTGACCAGTCAGAGCGTGCGCAACTCGTTATTAAAGTGGGCGACGATTTACAAGTGGTGTTTGACGGTAGTTTGAGTCTTACAGAGCCAGATTTTGGTACCACCTCGGCGAGCGCCGAGCTGAATGTGATCCGTCAAGCGGGCGCTGATCACGGCGAGGTAACGTCATTTACTTTTGATGGCAAAGTGTACCCGCTTGAAGAGGGGAAAACCGAATATTCAGTGACGCATGGCACGGTAAAAATTAGCGCAGATGGCACCTTGTCGTTTATTGCCAACAGTGATCTTGACCATTCAGTCAGCGATACGATTAGCCATACCATTGTGATTACTGTGATGGATAAAGATGGTGATCAATTGACCAGCACGGTTGATGTGACCATTGCGGACGGTAAAGACCCAGTTATTCACGCTATTGCCGCTGCTGAGCTGTATGAAGCAGGTCTCAATGACGGCTCGAAAGTCGGCGATACAGAAATCACCGCCACCGGCCACGTTGATTTCACCACGGGCAGCGATCAAGTGGTTGCGATGGGGATTGATGTCGACGCTTTCAACACTGCATCGACGCTAACCTCTGGTGGTAAGAGTGTCTTACTCAAAGAGGTCTCGGCAGGGATTTATACGGGCTATATCACTGTCGATAACCAAGAGATCGACGTTCTTACTATCAACCTTGAAACACTCGGTCAGTACAGCGTTACCCTGCATCAAGAAGTCGATCACTCTACCCAAGGACAGGACAGCCTCATCGTTAATATTCCTGTTTATGCGGTCGATAGTGACAACGATCATTCTGACAATAGCCAACTAGTGATCAAGATTGGCGATGATCTGCAGGTGGTGACTGATGGTAGCCTGAGCGTTAGCGAGCCTGACCATATTGGGACTGCTGTGAGTAATGAAATTGACGTTATTACTCAGGCGGGGGCCGACCATGGTGCGGTAAGCGCGTTTTCATTCGATGGTACGCCGCAAAACATGGTAGCGGGCCAGACACAATACCCAGTCACTGATGGTACGGTCGTCATTACTCCGGACGGTAAACTGTCGTTTGTTGCTAACAGCGACCTCAATCATTCGAGCAGCGAGACTATTAAGCATACTATCGTCGTCACTGTCACCGATAAGGACGGAGATACGCTCACCAGTACGGTTGACCTTGAGATTTCAGATGGCAAAGATCCGGTGATTAACAGCATTACAGCGGCAGAGCTTTTTGATACGGGTTTGAGCGATGGTTCAAATCCAGGAGTGGCTGCCACGACCACCAGTGGTTGGATAGATTTTGTGACGGGCAGCGATGACGTCGTGGCAATGAACATCGATTTGCAGACACTCAATCATTCGACATCATTGAAATCAAGTGGCAAGGACGTGGTGTTTGAAGCCGTTTCTCCGGGCGTGTATCGAGGCTATATCACGACAGACGAGAGTAAGGAAGTCGATGTCTTATCGATTAAGCTTGACCAAGATACATTGAACCAATACACAGTCACGTTGCTTCAAGAGGTCGATCATCCTGTCCAAGGGCAAGATAGCTTAACGCTCAATATCCCCGTCTATGCGCTTGATAGTGATGGAGATTCATCTCCATCGGTGAACTTGGCGGTTAAGTTGGTCGATGACACGCCAACGTTGGCCGATATTGCCCAGACTCACGTTGTCGATGAAGACGATCTGCCCTATTCAGGTTCAGATCAGAATGAGCGGCCACAAATCAGTGGCCATTTCGATGTGACCGAAGGCGCGGATAGTGTCGTTAAATATCAACTCGCCGATGCCGACAACATTCTCGCAGAACTCACCAGTGGCGGTGAAGCGCTGTCATGGCGCGCAGTGACACAAAGTGGGACCGAGTTTCGTTACACTGCTGAAACGGCAAGTGGAGATGCGGTGTTTACCATCGTTTTCGACACGGTTGACCATAGCTACCGTTTCGAGCTGCTTAAATCCCTCGATCACGCCGCAGGCAACGGAGAAAATAGCCTGCAGCTCGATTTCACTATCAAAGCCACTGATTTTGATGGTGATGAGAGTAATGTGATCACTCTGCCTATCCGCGTGGTGGATGATATACCGAGCTTAATCGCGCAGTCGTTAACCACAGAAGAGGGAGAGGGCTGGAGTCGCACTGTCAATCTGTTTGCGAACCAAACGGATAAAGGCGCCGATCATGCATCTCTGACCCAAGTTGCCGGAACGCAAAATAGTCACGGCACACACATCGTATTTGGTGATGGCAATGGCGGTTACACCAGCGCTGTGGATTTGAAGCCAGGTTCTCAGCATTTGTTTGTTTACGAGCAAACCACAAGTTCAGGTGGTCAAGTTAGCCAGCGTCATATCGGTTGGTTGGCTGTTGATTCTGATGGCCAAGTGACTTTCGCCGCGGCTCCAGATCTTGAGCACAGCGGCGACGAAATCAACTTCACACTCAATGTGACTGCGACGGATGGCGATAAAGACACGTCTGTAGTGCCGCTAGATGTCACCATTTCAGACCACAAAGCCGAGCCCATCAATCTTAAGGTCACCACTTTTGAAGACGCCGGACGCGAGTCGCAAATCAACTATGCTTCGGGCGATACGCCTGAGTGGGAAAACAGACAAGATAACCAAGGCGGATTGGCGGACTCACCTGCTAAAGTCGAGTTGTCTGTTGACCTATTTGATAGAGACAACGCCGAAGATATTGGCCAGTTGACCATTGAATCGGGTAATCACCACGGAACTTTCTACTACCAACAAAATGGTGTGTTCTACAAGCTAGAACCGAATGCTGATGGAGACATCATCTTTGATGGTTCGGTTCTTCAGCAAAGCTTTACGCCAAGTGGTGGCCATACTATTGCCACGATTGATAACCTCTACTTTGTTCCCGATCGTCACTTCTCGACTAATGGCAAAGGTGTTGAAATTCACTACCAGCTACAAATTGATAATCATGGCAGCAAAGACCATCAGCTTGATTCTAGCTTTAGAATTGAAATCGAGAGTGTGGCTGATATTGCGATTTGGAACGACGACAACAGCATCTACCATTACGAAACGGTGGAAGATGAAAGCACGGTTCAGCTTCAACTTGAGGCCAATACTCAAGATACCAGTCGGCCAGAAACCATCACCTATGAGCTTAAAGTGATAGAGGGTGATGGCCACTTTGAGCTACAGATCGGTAATCGAGTGCTTACGCCAGTGGATGGGATTTATACAGTTAAAGCGTCTGAGATCAATCAGGTTGAGGTCAATCCTAACGATAATTACTCTGGGCAAATTCGCCTTGAAGCGACGGCGATTACCACCGAAAAGCGTAATCCATATAAAGAAGCCTCGGTGGATAAGAGTCGTGCTGAGTCAGAAACCCAACCGATCATTATTGACGTGAAAGCTGATGCGGACTTGGGCAGTTTGAGTGTTCATCGTATTCAGATCTATGAAGACAATATCGACGATCCGAATAAAGATCCAGGAGACTCTAACTATGAGCCATTCACCTTAAATGAAGTGATTGAGATGAAACCGTCTGTAGACATGGATGATTCAGAAACACTTCATGCGCGCATTTCAGAGATGACAGAAGGTGCGCAGCTTAAATGGGTTGGACAAGAGCCAAGTCAAATCTCGACCGTAACTGTGGATGGCAAAACCTACCAAGAAATCCCTTACGATCAACTGAAGTACGTTGAAGTCATTCCTGATCTGCACAACAACCATGACTTTAAGTTTGATGTTACTGGCGTGGTGAAGGATACCGCCCAGCTTTCGGGGAATGTCACTCACATCGATACTCAAGTGATTGGCACCAAAACCGTTAATGTTGAAGTGAAAGGCGTTGCGGACCTGCCTAAGATTATCCCGATTGAAGACTCGAAAGGCACCACTGAGTGGCATGTCATGACTGAAGACGGCAAGCAAGTTGGCGTCGAGACCAAGATTGATGAGAATGGTAAAGCTGAGCTTAACTTCACTGTACGCTCTGGCGAGTTAACGGAAAGATCGAGTGATAATTCAGAGTCGGTGACTGTGGTACTGTCCAATATTCCGCACGGTGTGGTGGTTGAAGATAGCGCCGGCAAAGAGATTGGTCTCAACTTTGTTGGCTACGATGATAACGGCCAGCCAATGTATGAAGCCAACATTACTCAAGAGCAGAACAATACTGGGATTGTGATTAAACCAGCGAGCTCTTCAACGGAAAATATTGAGATAAAAGCGACCATTGTGGTAACAGAAAACGATGGTCATAGTCGCAGCTTTGATCAAGTGGTTAAGGTCAAAGTTGAGCCTGTTATCGACACGCCAGATAACTATACCAACACGTCGGTTGGCAATGAAGATACCGCGATCGACATCGACTGGCATCCAAGGTTAGACACGGCTTACACCGACAAAGATGAGATCGTCACTTCGATTATGATTGAGGGGATTCCAAATGGTGCTCAAGTAAGCGTTGCTGGTGGTGTGGTATGGAACTTTGATAGCGCAACCGGTGAGTTGACCATTACCCCTGAGAGCGGTCAAACGCCGGAGAAATTTACCGAGATAGCTCTGCAACCAGGCTTTATTCACATTATCCCGCCTAAAGACTCAAGTACTCACTTTGAGCTGAAAACCACGATTGAAGTGGAAGAGGTTAATCACGAGCATGCAATGGGTCAGCCCACGGATGAGATTGAGCGCGCGCAAGAAACCTTGCATGGCACTATCACGGTGGAGGTTAAGCCGATTGTTGAGCCACAAGATGTCAATAACCGACTGGTGGTTGAGAGCGAAGCGGGCGTTGCGGGTAGCAATATTGCCGCCAACCCTGACGGCAGTATTCACTTCACGACCAACAGCCACAAAGCGGACCAAAGCGGCGAGTTTGTGATTCGCTACCAAGAGACGGACGAATCTGGCTTAGCGGGCGAACCGAACGAAGTCGTGACTCAGCTAGTGGTGCAGTTTAGTGTGACCGATGAGCAGGTGATGGACCAGCTGTTTATTGATGGCGCTGTCTACGAAGGCGCTGGGCGCTGGGTTATCACGAATGAACAGGCATTTAGTATTAAAGCGCCCAATGGCTTGTCCTATTCGCTTGGCGGCAAGCCACACAGTGATATCGGTCTGACGATTTTCGCCGAAGTGGTTGATAAAGGCGACAACGGCAGCAAGCGCAGTGATGTCGAGCAGCGCTCTACCAGTGTTACTTTGTCGTTCCCGGCGGATCTTGATGGCGGTGATTACAAAGCGGGTGAGCTAGATTTGACCGACAATCAAATCGTGACAGGCATTGAGGATACTCAAATAGACCTTGGCGCGCAGCTAGAGCCTCTGTTGAAAGTGCTTTCTGATGATGGGCACGAAGATATGATTACCCTGGTCATTGATAGCAAAACTTCGGTGGGTAACATTGATATCTTAGGCGCCAGTGAAGACTTTACCGATGGTCGTTATGTTTTCCAAGCGACACTCACCGCAGAGGGCAAGATCACCGGCTTGGATGGATTAACCATTACTCCGCCGAAAGACTACTCAGGGGATTTCGAGTTGCCGATCACCGTGATCACGACCGACAGAGCGTCGGGCGACGAACTCACTCGATCTGAGTCGGTAGTGGTTCAAATCACACCAATCGCCGATGTGCAAACGGGCCACGCGCCAACGATTACTGCTGAGGTTACAGGCTCACTAGACGGCAGCTTCAATCCTATCGACCAAGATGGCCAAGCGGGCGCCGATAAACTGGGTTATGAAGACAGCTACATTCAGCTTGCTTTTGGCTCTGAGTTTGCCGACCAAGTTAGCGGTGTAGAAGGGGGGGAAGAGTCACTGACGTCACTCACCTTAACGTTGGCCGATACTGCGATTGGGCAGTTTTATGATCACTCTGGAAGCGCGTTAGGCACCTCTCTTACCTTTAGTAGAGCTGAGATAGACAATGGTGCGTTGAATAATATCTTGTTCAGACCGAAAGAGAATTATCCTACAGGCAATGACCAGAATACGGTGCAAATTAATGTGACGGGCGAAGTGACCGATACAGCGGAATTTAACCAGCCAGGTTTTGAAAGCTCTGCTCAACACAAAGGTAGCTTTAGCACTAGTGTGAGTTTTGAAGTCACGCCTGTGGTTGACGATGTCAAAGTCACAGGGCCGGGTAGCGCGACTAAGATTGAAATTGTCGGTGAGGAAGACCAAGCCATCGCATTGGGCAGCCGTTCAGCTCCAGTGTTGATCGAACTGACCGATACTGATGGTTCAGAAAGCTTTGTCTCGATTAAGTTTACCGGCGTGCCAGATGGCTTCTTACTCAATGCCAACGACGGCTACACAGTAAAAAACAACGGTGGCGGCGAATGGAGTGTCAAACTGCCAGCAGGCACTACAGACTCACTCGATTTAAGTGCGATTACGGTGCAACCACCTAAGCATTTCAGTGGCACGGTTAAGTTTGGCGTCACCGTCTTTACTCAGGAGTCTTTGCTTGGCGTGCCAACGCCGGCGAAAAATCTACCTGAATTTGAGATTACGGTGAACCCAATCGGCGACATTGTTGACACCGATGCCACAGACTCTGTCTCTGGCTCTGAAGGGCAGAACATCGATATTGTGATTAACGCTTCAGTGATTGATAAGGCGCTGTCGGCAACACCGCATAGCAATGTCACTGAAAATCCAGCAGAAACCGTTCGAGTTGAAGTCAGCAATGTGCCTGCTGGCGCAACCATCTACTATCCAGATGGGGTGACACCAGCAGCGGTAGCCGCTGGTAGTCATGGCAAGGTATGGGTACTAGAGATCCCTGCTCAACAACTGGATAAGATTGTGTTCAATTCTGGCCAGCACAACAGCGACAGTGGCAATGCGTTAGGCATTGATAGCCCAATTCATATCGCGGTCCAGTCAGTAGACAATGGCGCCTTGGGGCCGAAAACCGAATTTGATGTCGATCTGGTGATTGACTCGGTTAACGATCAACCTACTTTCGTCAACGTCATCAATCTAGAGACGTCAGAAGATGTGGTTGGCGGCCTCGCGCTTAACCAATTTGGCATTGCTGATATTGATGCGACTTACGATGACCCAGATGCGACTTATACGCTCACCTTACAAGTCGATAAAGGCGCCCTTGAGTTCCTTGACGATGCGAATGTGAACTTTACACTTGCAGCAGATGGCAGTCTGGTTGCCACAGGTAAAATCGCTGACATTAACGCGGCGTTGGCTGCGGGTAACATTATCTTTAAACCCGATTTGGACTTTAACGGGCCGGTTACAGTGACCACGACGGTCGATGATGGTGGTAATAACGGCGCGATGGATCCGGGTGATAGCACTAGCTCTTCAACCAACCAGACAAGCTTCGTGATTAACGTGACTGAGGTCAATGATGCGCCAGTGCTGAATATTGATCACATTACCGCGCAGATTGATGAAGATGTGAACCAGCAGTTAACCGGGATCTCAGTCAGTGATGTCGATTACGTTGGCGCTGCGGCTAATGACCTGATGACGGTCACTCTAAGCGTCGACGACGGTTCGCTTTCTCTCGTGGTTCCTACTGGTTCGAGTGTCACTGCGACAGGGAGCGGTAGTGGTAATCTCACCTTATCGGGGACGATCTCGGATCTAAATGCGTTACTTGATCAGCCAAAAAGTGATGTTGGGGTGTTTATTGATGCGAGTTCAGTGTCGGCTAATCGCGTCGTTCTGCAAGTCACAGCGAAAGACAGTTGGAACTCTTCAGGTCTTGCGCTAGAGGCAGAGCCTAAGCACTACACCCTTGCTGTTAATCCAGTAGCGGATGCGCCAACCTTAACACTTGATAGCAGGTACGAATTCAACAAAAACATTACTGCAACGCAAAGTGCTAGTACAGATGGAATAGCGATTGTTGGCATCATGGCGGCGTTAACCGATACCAGTGAAGCGCTCACTTTGGAAGTGAAAGGTGTACCCGCTGGAGCAACGGTCGAGAGCAGCACGGGTTTGGTCACTCTGGTTGGTGATGTATGGCAAGTGTCCTCTCAAGCGATTGAAGGTTTAACCATCAAAGGTGCACCTGAGGGTGCGCATACACTACAGTTCACTGCGCTGTCGCATGAACTCGCCCAAGACGGCAGCATCATCGATCAGGCTGAGTCGAGTCATCATATCGAGATCAATCTCAATGTAGTCGACACTGTGGCTGACTTGGAGGTAAATCGCGCCTCGGAGACCGAAGCGGTTCGCCTCGATGGTAGTGGCTCTGATAGCACGCTGATTGGTGGCAGTGGTGACGACCTATTAGTCGGCGGTGATGGTAATGATACCCTGATTGGCGGTGATGGTGATGACGTTATTTATGGTGGTTTAGGTTCGGATATTCTAGTCGGTGGTACTGGCATGGATACATTTGTCTGGGACCATATTGATGATGGCTCGCTGGATACGATTCAGGGCTTTCAGGTGAGTGAAGGGGACAAAATAGACTTGCGTGAAGTTCTTCCTGAGCTTAAGCAGAACGCGTTGGATATGGATAGCTTGCTTGAGCACCTTGATGTTACCGTAGATGGCGACAATGTTGAGCTGCATATTCACCCTGGCGGAGCTGGGACACAAGAGCAGTCAATCGTGGTAGAAAACCTCGCTCATCAACTTGATAGCGGCTTTGATGCGATGTCGCAGCACGATATGGTGGCTTCTTTATTAGACCATGTCATGCTACACGATAACAACTAACGCAAAACGCCCCTGACCAAGGGGCGTTTTTTTCGCTCAGTGTTGAGTTACTGATGATCATTAATCTGATAAGTCGCGACAAAACTCGCGACCGCCATTTTTACTGCTTGTTCCACTTGTTCGCCGGTGGGCGGTGGTAAATGAGCGACCAACTGTGGCCAGAAGACGACGGCCTTAATACTGCCGACATACTGCTCGATGGCCGTGCCAATGTCTGGTATTTGCAACACGCCAGCATCAATACCTTGCTGAGCCCATTTCTGTAGTCCGTATGAGTCTTCGATAGACTCAAATTTACTCACCAGTAGCTTAGAGGTTTCCTGGCAGCGAATACATTCAGCCATGACTAGTCGAGCGGTGAGTTGAAAATCCTGATTGCTGATATAACACATCTGTTTCAGTGTTAGTTGTAGCAATTGTTGGTCGACAGGCTGCGACGGTTCAAACTCAACGTCATATTGCTCATCAAAGCGACACATCAGGTTATCGACAATCACATCAAACAAGGCTTCTTTATTGGGGTAATACTTATACAGGGTGCGCTTTGAGACGCCTGCCTGTTTAGAAATACCTTCCATACTGGCCTGATTGAAGCCTTTCTGAGAAAAAACTTCAATCGCAGATTTGATGATATCTTCTTGTTTTATATCACTTCTTTTTATCATTATAGCGACCTGATAAAATAAAAGTAAACGATGGTGTTTACTTTTTCTCTGGTAGTTCATAAAGTATACACTATCGTTTACTTTATTGGATAGTGGACCAGTGATGACTATGGGTAATGTGATTAAAGCCTCAGTAATTTCCGTGTTGGGTATGTTGGGATACAATCAGTGTATTGCCCATGATAGCAATCAGGCTCGTCAACAGAGTGAGCGACAAAGAGCTGAGCGTATTGCGCAGTCACCGCAGTTCAAAGAGGGCAAAGCGGTCACAAGAATGCCAAGTGTTACTTCAGATGAGAGTACGCTTGAAGTTATGAGACAGTTTTTCTTTGAAAGATCTTCGTTTAAGCCCAGTCACAAACTGCCTCACTATCCAACCAATCTCGCTCTGTTAAACCAGAGAAGTGAACAGATGCGCGTGACCTGGCTTGGCCATTCAAGCCTTTTCATCGACCTGGATAACATCCGTATCCTGATTGACCCTGTGTTTGACTATGCGTCACCTTGGGTGGCGAAATCTTTATTTAAGCGGAACCTTGATGCGCCTTTGGAACGCGGTCAGGTACCGGTTCCTGATGTCATTGTTATTTCTCATGATCACTACGACCACCTTGAAGAGTCTACCGTTCGCCACTTTGCTAATGAGGACGTAAAGTTTTTTGTTCCTCTTGGAGTCGGGCGCCACCTGGAGTCATGGGGGGTGGATCCAAGCAAAATCAATGAGTTTGACTGGTGGCAAGAGGCGAGTATTGATGGTGTCACATTTACTTCAACGCCCGCCAATCATAACTCTGGTCGTACTGGTTTTGATTCAAATTCGACACTGTGGTGCTCGTGGGCTATTAAGGGGCAAAATGGTTCGTTTTTCTATAGCGGAGACAGTGCGTATGATGACCACTTTAGCCAAATCGGCAAAAAGCTGGGACCGTTCGATATCGCCTTTATCGAAGTCGCCGCGAATGTAAAAAATGGTCGTGGCTTTCCGGTTGAGAACTGGGGGCATATGCAAGCCAGACACACGATGCAAGCTTTCCAAGATCTTGATGCTGAACAACTGTTTCCTGTGCACTGGTCTACTTACGAGTTGTTTGCTTACAAGTGGGATGAACCGATCACAGATTTGATCGCAGAAGCGCAGGTGGCAGGTGCACATTTGGTCACACCTATGGTGGGAGAGACATTAGCAGTGACAGAAAGAATGAAAACCACATTTTGGTGGAAAAACTCGCCATATCATCTGTCTAATGTGAGTTTAAGTACGCAAGAATTATATAATTAACCATATGATTATGAATGTCTTTTCTCATTAAAGTCTGCTGTTAGCAGGCTTTTTTATATGAATGAGAATAAAGCTTTTGTTTGTGTTAATTGTTTGTATACTGAGTTAACAATATGAAACTGGTTGGCTTAAGGGGTAGCGTATGGAAAAAGAGCAGAGTCTTTTTGAATGGCAAAGGGTAAAGCGTTTTAATCTGCCAGTATGGACTGTGCTGATTGGCGTGCTGATAGCCAGAACCAGTTACTTTATGGCGTGGCCGTTTTTGGTCGTGTTTCTCTATCAGGATTACAACGCATCAGCAATCGAAGTAGGCGCTATGTTAGCCGCCTCAGCGCTAGTTGGTTCACTCGTTGGCGTCTATTCTGGTTACTTGTCGGATAAGTTTGGTCGTAAGTGGCTGATGGTCATAGGGTGTGTTCTAGGTTTCGTCGCTTACAGTGGCATCGCCCTTGCTAGCGAAATGTGGCATTTCCATCTGCTCATTCTGCTGACGGGTTTCATGCGTCCAATGATCGATGGACCAGCTAAAGCGGTCATCGGAGACTCCTTAGCCGACCTTAAAGATAGAGAGTTAGCGCTTAACTTACGCTATTTTTTACTCAATATTGGTGGAGCAGTTGGCCCTCTCATAGGGGTGACGCTGGCATTGGCCCAGCCACAGAGCCTTTTTCTGATCACAGGCTTTACTCACCTTGTTTATGCGTTTTGGATCCTATTTGGTGTTGAACGCAAGAGTGCCAAAGTCAATCAGGCGGCCGACTCCCCTCTGCTGCCCAATTTCACTCAAACTTTGAAGGTCATCGCTCGTGATAAGGTGTTTGTTTTGTTGCTGGTGGCCAACTTATTGTTAATGTTCGTTTATGCTCAGTTGGAGTCTTCTGTTCCGCAGGTCATCGTGCGTAGTGGTATAGAAGGCGCTGCGAGCTTGATTGCAATGTTAATGGTTGTAAACACCGCAACGATTGTTTTATTCCAGTTTCCTTTGCTGAAAATGCTTGAGCGTGTACCACTATTTGCGCGGACGAGAATCGGCATGGTGCTCATTGCTGTCGGTCAAATGGCCTTCATTGTATCACCCAATGACTCTGCCTTGGGGTGGGCACTAGCTTGTTTCATTATTAGCCTCGGCGAGGTGATTACTTTTCCGACACTGAACGTTCAGATTGACCGTTTGGCGCCTGCTCATCTGCGAGGCTCTTACTTTGGTGCAACCGCCTTGTACTCTCTTGGCTTCGCTCTTGGCCCTATTGTCGGTGGCGCGATGATAGAATGGTTTGGTGCGAGTTGGCTGTTTGGTCTCTGTTTTATTGTTAGTGTAACTATGATTTGGCTGTATGCCAGAGCGTCAAAAATGGACGATACGGTTGAGAGAGAGGTCGCGCTGCAGTAGCCCTGAAAGCGGGCTACTGACTATGCTGGTTAGCTGGTTAGCTGGTTAGCTGGTTAGCTGGTTAGGTGAGATGGCTGATCGCTTGTGCCGGCATGTTGTGGCTCGAGTTGAATCGTTTGAGTTGGGAAGGCGATATCCGCCCCATGCTGCTGAATGATGGCGTAGATCTTCAACAGGACGTCTTGCTTGACTTTGTGATAGCGAATCCAGTTCACCGTTTTTGTGAAAGTGTACACCATCAAGGTCAGCGAAGAAGGTCCAAACCCGTTAAAATTGACGATAAGGGTCTGTTTTGCATCGATATCTGGATGTGATTTAAGCATCTCTTTTATCTCGGTTACGATCACATCCACTTTATCGCCATCTTTATAGCGAAGACCGATATCCTCTTTAATACGACGATTTTGCATGCGTGAAGGGTTTTCGACCACGATATTACTAAACACGGAGTTGGGAACATAGAGCGGTCTTTTGTCAAAGGTACGAATGATGGTCATGCGCCAACCAATACGTTCGACAGTGCCTTCGATCTCTCGGTCGGGAGAGCGGATCCAATCGCCAACCTTAAACGGACGGTCAAAGTAAATCATCATCCCGCCGAAGAAATTTGAAAGTAAGTCTTTCGCAGCAAAACCCACCACTAACCCGCCGACACCACCAAACGTGAGTAATCCCGATAAGCTCAGACCGAAGGCTTGCATCACGGTTAAGGTAGCAATAACGACGAAAAATAACCGCGCCACTTTGGCCACTGCTTGCACTGTGGTTTCGTCGCGTTTTCGCTGGTCGAGAATGTACTCTTCAACATTGTTAATGAGGCGGATGACTACCCATAAAAAGATGGCGATCAGCAGTAGCTCCTTGAGCGTACTGAGCCAGTCGAGTTGGGAGGTTGTGTAATCTTCTAGTAAAAAGCCAAAAGAGAGGGTAGCGGGCCAGCACCAGATCAATGCACTGACAGGGGTTTTTACTGCTTCGAGAACCAGGTCATCCCAATAAAAGCGGGTGGTAGTCACCAGCACTTCAAGCTGGTTGTACACCAACCGCCAACAAATCCAGGCAAGCAGGCTGGCGAAAGTGATCAGAACAACGTTACTGTCCCAACTGTCGAGTAGTGATAAAACGTGTTGTGGAAGGTAGTCTTTGAGGTTATTCATTATGTTAGGCTAACTAGCTGACGTGTAAACTCAGTATACGAGCTAGAGCGGTCACAAACCAGAGCCCAGTCCGCGGTTATTATTGGCTAAAATGGTCAGACAGAGCCGAACGGCGGTTCTTAGCCGAACCGCCGCCTTCCATATCGATGGTTTGTTCAAACCCTTCTTTGACAAAGCGTTGAGTAGGGCTGTTAGGTTGCAGTCGTCGCAATTGAGGTGAGTCGAATGTCCCTGCTATTTGATAGATGGAGGTACCCTTACCGGTTTTAATAAACACTTGTTTGCCATCAAATTCAAACTGAGTCGCGATCAAGCGCTCGTTACGAAACACCCCCTGAGCGTTAAGCTCAAGCACTTCGGTTTGATAGGGCGGAGCACCCACTTCGATCCATCTTCCATAAACATGCTTAGGGTGCACATAGTCTTGATAGCTAAAGTAGAGCAGGCTTGCAAAGCCTACGGCAAGCAAGATAAACACGCTGATGGCGACGGTTTTAAACGTTGAGCTTCGGGTCATAATGTAATGTACTCATCCCCCTATAAAGGATACTGCAAGTCGCGGCTAGCTAGATTGGAAGAGATCGATTCTCAACGCAATTGTGATAGAAAGAAGTTTGAACTCGACCCCAGAACCACGTTTAAGTATTGCCCTAGTTGTCAAGTTTAGCTCATATCATCCTAGATGAGAAAACGGGATTTCAGTGGGTAGAGCGCATGTATTGCAGCCATTTCCTTTGTCAAACAGAGAAGTGTCTAGCCCATATGATTGCATAGCTTAATAACAGTGGTGGATCATGGCTATCTAGGTTTGGCTGTGGTTGCATCGAGTGATTGCTGACCAGGCGAATTTAGGCTAAAACGAGCAAGTCGCTAATGTTGAATGGATCATGGAGGATGAAATGATTAAAGCGAACCGATACTTTGAAGGCCAAGTGCAGTCGTTGGCGTTTTGCCAGCAAGATCAAGAGTTAAGTATAGGTGTGATGTTACCGGGAGCGTACACGTTTGGGACTGCAGCCCCAGAGCGTATGACCGTCGTTAAAGGTGCCTTGACGGTTAAGTTGGCCCCCGATGCAGAGTGGGTGACATATCGTGACGGAGAATCGTTTAACGTCGCGGGTGATGCTTCCTTTGACTTACAAGTTGAACAGCCGACCGCGTACCTGTGTGAATACCTGAATTAATGGTTGTCAGTGAGTAAAGAAAGCCGTGTTTACACGGCTTTTTTACTATGGGTAGAGCGTTAAGCTGCGCGATCTGGTCCATCAAGGAGGAGTACGTCTTTCGGTTTTGTCGAAAGTTGCTTCAGTTATAACCAAGGTGACGTATAACAGAGTTGACTATACTTAATTGAGAGACGTCCATTGGCGAGGAGGGCTTATGGCAGTTGTACCAAAACATAAAGATCCGAGTAATCGCTACGATCCTAGCCAAGATCTCACCGCCGATCAGCTGCACCGGTTTGGTAAAGCCGCTCAGAAAGCGCAAAAGCGTCGTGAAGAAAGCATTGAGAAAGGTACTATTGCCGCGACGGCTAGAGCGGCTAGGCGTGCTGCGCTAAAACCGATCATCAAACCTAAAAAAGACAAGGTAAACACCGTTCGCTATGCCGCATGGTTGATTGTGGCGATGGCCCTCTCATTATGGGTCATGTATATGACCCGCTAGCCTTTTTTATAGAAGTAACGCTCGCCAATTTTTGTTTGCATTGCAGCACAGCATGAGTGTCGTTGTAGAAGCGATATTGATTTTTTCCGCCATGCTTTGCTGCGTACATCGCTTTGTCTGCACATCGAGTGAGTTCTGGTAACGTTTCTGCGTCATGAGGGTAGAGCGCGACACCAGCACTGATCGTCAGCTCGTTGATTCGCTCTGACACTTGGTAGCTGCGGGTGAATAAGTCACAGACGCGCTGGAGAATGTTGTCGAGATCTTTTGCGGTTTTAATATCGTAAATGAGAAGTACAAACTCATCACCCGCAAAGCGAGCGATGGAATAATCATACTTGTTGGTTTTTCGGTCTTTGTTACGGATGTTGTTTCTGAGTCGACTGGCGAAATGCTTCAGCACGCGATCACCGACATCGTGTCCATAGGTGTCATTAATCGATTTAAAATTGTCGATATCAAGGAACACCATGGCTGTCAATGTATCGTTCTGTTTGATCTCTTCAAGCTTATCTGTCGCCCAGTTCTCAAAACTCCATCGATTCGCAAGGCCCGTTAGTTGGTCTCGATAGGCTAAGTCTTCAATTCCTTCACTGTAAAGGTTTCGCACGAAAGTGAGTACTTTCCAATGATAGAATGCATAGATGTTGCACAACATAAATAGTGCAGTAAGGCTTAACAGAAAGCGCACTTGCTCACTATCTAAGGTTAACTGCTGTGAGGGCGCTTGCAGTACGAAATAACTGGTTAACACGGAAAGTGCGCCACTTGCGATCACTCCTGGGATAAAAGGGTTAACGAAAACGACGACAGCTAAAATGGGATAAATCCACAATAAACGGTCAACGACACTGTCTCCACTGGTTAAAAACAGCAGTGCATGAACGATTAATACCACGCTTAAGATAAGGCTGGCATGGTTGGCGGAGGAACTGCGGTAGAGGTAGAGTAAATTGCAGGCAAGCACAAGTGAAGAGAACAAGTTGAGCGGACCAAGAAAGAAATTGTGCTCAGCAAATCGAACCACGCTGTAGAAAGCGAGATAAAACAGTCCGACAGCAGAACAGAGCATCACCATTCTGCGCTTGCGCTTGGCTTGAATATCGGCCATTTCTTCAATTTTTTGCCCAGCAAGTTGTGGCATATTGATAATTTCCTCGATACGTAGTCCCTCAAGCAAAGTCTAGAAGAAAAAAGAAAGTCTGAACCAAGAAAAAATTTTAGAGAAATTAACGTGCTGCTGGTTTGATATGAGTTAAAGTGCTTATAACAAAAGGTGTGAGATCAAGTGCATAATTTTTGACACATAACTAACGTATTGTATTCTGAATAGAAATTATGTAAGTGATTAATCTTTGACGTTTATTTGTTGAGGAGGCTTTCGGCCCTCGCGCTATCAAGAGCCAGTGCCTTATAATCAAATGTTCTAATGGAGGCGTCGCCGTATTGAAATAACGGCGCGCCGCTTGCGATAGGCTCGGTGACACTATTTATCGCGATGGTGTTGAATGGGCACTAAGCCATAAGGCAGGTTAGAAAAAACGCTAGGATCACTCGCGACGGTGGGCGCGTGATTCACTTGTTGCCAGTCGAGCAACATGATTGCTAGAACGTTGCGATGTTCACCATATTTAAGGTCAAAATCCCCACTCACCCAAGGAATCATCCCTTTATCTCTATTAATTGACGCTTGAATGGCTTGACGGGTTTTGTCCACCACCGGGTCATCGTCTAACCCTGCGAGGAGAAAACTTATCCCGACCTCTGCAATCACATCCTCTTTGGCACGCAGTAAGATGGTGTCGATGTTGGTCCGGAAGTAGTCATAGATCCATTGATATTGCTGTTCACTGACTTGATGTTGATAGTATTCGGAGTCGGCAAACACAATATGGGTCAATCCATAAATTTTGTTGCCATATTGTTGTTTGCTTAGTGCCTTATCTTGCTCATCGGGATACGTTTCTCTAAAGGCCTTTATAAAGGGTTCTACGATGTCTTGCTCTCCCAATTGACGTAGCCAAAATACTTGGTTGGCGAGTTGCGCGGCCCACGCTTTAATCATGTCAGGGTTAGTCGCGTAGCGACTAAAATCATAACGGCGGATCACAGAACGCAATTTTTGGTCATCTTTGTGTTTCAGACCGTACTCATTGGCGCGTGCCATAGAGCCCAGAAGATCGACCCCAAGGTAAAGGTATTCAGGCATATGTTTGGTGACGCTATAGCGTCTTAAGCTGCGTTCATCGGTCTCATCTGCATAGCCACTGAGTCTTTTTTCGGCGTAAATGAGGATTTGTTCTGGTGTGTGAACGTCGGCAGAGAATCGATTAAGTCGACTAGTGACTCGCGCCATATCAGTCCACACTGCGGCGGCGTATTTTTCATCTCGGGTTTGCCGATACATGCGTAAACCGTAATGGCCCTCCTTGAAAGCGGGCAAAGTGTAGAGCTGGCTTTCATATGTATTGCGGATCAAGTCGGCGGAATCTTGATAAGTTGAGGGTTGGTTGTTGGCGAACGCTGAATAATGAACAACGGCACCAAGGCACAAACCGAGAAGCAATCGACGCATAAAATTTGACCTTAGTCATTACGAGTAAACTAACGAATGTAACCGACATTTCCATGATGAATGTGAGTGATGGGTCAAAGTCGGGTTAAATTTGCTTGCTTACTTTACGTTAACGGGTGGTTAACCTATACAAAGAGGGCGTATTGGCGGTGGCCTTATGTGCGAATACGGTTATTGACCAACAAAACTGAGCCTAATTATCAATATTTTTATCGATTAGACGATGAAAACATCACTACTTTAATGTATTTTTATACAATAACTAGAATATTTAACATTGACTTTCGTGTGAGTGAGCAAAGCCGTTTTGGCTCACAAATATAACACACGCTGTGGGGGACGGATGGCCTATCGCCTTGGCAAGCACTACTTTATTTATAGCTTGTTTCTGATTTCATTCATTTTTTCTATTGTAATGGTGGAGTCTCTTGATCGTAGCCAAAAATCGTTCCTTCGAGATAGCTTATTGGCTAAAGCCAAAGAAGAGTTGTCGATTGTTCGTTCTCAAATCGAAACCGCTATTGTCTCTGATGTATATGTGGCAAATAGTCTTTCCACCTTAGTGGCGGCGAATCAAGACTTCGAATTCTCAGGCTGGGCTTTGATTGCCTCTAGTGTGATGCGCAAAAGTCGCCATATTGAGCTGATCGGCTTAGCGCCCAATGATGTGATCGAGCATATTTATCCGCTACAGGGCAATGAAAAAGCCTTGGGTCTGGATTATCGAACGATTCCAGAACAATGGCGAACGGTGAGAAAAGCTCAACAAATTCAAGAGATATTTATTGCAGGCCCTGTCAACCTTGTTCAAGGTGGACGTGCTGTGATCGTACGAGTTCCGATTTTCACCGACCCTCCCTACAATACTCGTTATTGGGGTGTTTGCAGTGTAGTTATCTCACTCTCTTCCCTCTTTACCGAAGCGGGCATCGCTTCGTTTGAGTTTAACCATAACTTAGCGATTCGAGGCACAGATAGTAAAGGTATGGAAGGCGATCTGTTCTACGGTGAGCAATCGACATTTGATAATGCTTTTGCCATCGAGTCAGTTCACTTCCCCTATGGTAGCTGGGTGTTGGCGGCTTCGACCAAACAGGATTTATTGGCAAACAGTGCTTGGTATCGTGTTCATGCGGTGCGTCTTATCGGCTACCCGATGATAGTGCTGCTGGTGATGGCGTTTGCGCTGACCTATCGGCTGTTTGTTACCGCCAGTAAACGGTCACTACAAGATGAGCTTACTCACTTGCCCAATCGTCGTTATTTTATGTACACCCTAACTGAACATTTTGAAGCGCTTAAAAAAGGCACCGCAAGCGACAAATTTGCCATTTTGAATATTGATTTGGACCAGTTTAAGGCGATCAATGACACCTATGGGCACTCGGCAGGTGACAAAGTGTTAATCGCGACCGCTGAGAGGCTGAAAAGTGTTCTGCGGATGTCTGATGTGGTCGCCCGTTTAGGCGGTGATGAGTTCTTAATTTTATTGTCGAGAATTGAGAAGGTTGAAGATATTGATATCATCAACATCGAACTGCAAAAGGCCATTTGCCAGACACCCGTAATTTACGATCACCACCTGATCAATCTGAAAGTGAGTATTGGTTATGCGCTCTATCAGCATGAATTCACAGATATTGATGAGATGTTGAAACTTGCCGATCAGCGCATGTATGAAGAAAAGCGTCGCCAGAAACAAAAAACTCTCACAGATTAGCTCTGTCCGTCAGCATGGGAAGTAAACTCATGCTATAGAAATAAGAGATAATGAGTTTAGGAGATGGTATGAAAGATCTCACTCAATGGCTGCAGGAGTACGGCGAAAGCCACCAACACCCGGTCAATCAAAAGATTCATAAAGTCGCTGTGCCGGGCATATTTCTTTCCGTAGTAGGGTTGCTATGGTCTATCCCTCCCATTCCTTTATATGGCTTGAATTTAAACTGGGTATGGATAGCCTTGGCTCCGACTATGGTGTTCTATTATCGCTTGTCACTGAGTGTGTTTTTGATGATGCTTGGCTTCTCATTGGCTTGCATCTCGCTTATTTGGTCTCTTGAGTTATTACAAATCTCCGTGTTACTCGTGTCGCTGGTTTTGTTTGCAGTTTTGTGGTTGCTTCAGTTTATCGGACACAAAATCGAAGGTAAGAAACCATCCTTTTTCGAAGATGTGCAATTTCTCCTGATCGGGCCCATTTGGGTGTTTCGTAAACGCTAACCCTGAATGCTTGGTTATGTGCTCGGGGGAAGGAGAACAATAGTAGGTCAAGAACTCAAACCTTGTGCCATTTTGCATATTGCAATCACACGGATTTGCATTTTGCATGGATTTTTAATTTGCGACTTCATTATGCGCCTGGTTTTTGTGAAATAGGTTATTTTTCGCCCAAAAATGCCCATATATTGTGTTTTAAAAGTTGGCACGCTTTCTGCTTTACTTAAGATGACCCTTATTAAGCCGAGGGTCACCTAGCCAACTGACGTTGTTAGTGAACCCATTTTGTTCACACTTATATATAGCCAACCACGGTGATTGTGGTTGGCTTTTTTTCTTTTCAGGCTAGGCGTCTTGGCAGCCGCTATAGCAACTCGGCTTTCTCGGGCACACTGCGCCGCGTGAACAAATAACCCGAGCATCAGACTCAAGCCCTCGCTCAATCCAATTGATATTTAGAATCTTAGCGATGGTGGTAAACTCTTTTTGGATATGACGCGGAATCGGGGCGCTACCTCCCTGTCCTACGCAAAGCGCCTTCAGTTCTTCAGCCAGCTCGACTGAGTTGCCTCCTTGTGCATCAATGGCAGGATTGAGGTCGATGCCTGCACACAGTACACGGTTATTGCCAGCCGGGTCGGTCATATTCACTGATTCACAGCAATATATTCTTGGTTCATCACCCACGTTAAGAATAGAAATTTGTGCAGAGCTGCCTAGGCGAGGTTCTGACAAGCGACGAAACACCGCCCAGTGCTGACACGGGTCATTGACTTTACGCATATTTCCCCAGGGTAGGGGAATGCCATTGCCTCGATACACGGCTTTGAGTTTGTTTTGACCATAAGCATCAAAATAGTGCCAATGCGGGTAGGGTGAGACGACGGTCATGCGTCGCATCGCTACAGAAGGAGAAACCCCAGCTTTTAGGTGCACATCGATTTCGTAACCGCTCCTATCGAGAAGTTGTCTAAAGGGCACTTTGGGGCACAATAAAGCGCCAGCGAAAAAGCTCGATTCGAAGTCACGCCAAGCTTGCAAAATATCTTGTGAGTTGAGCTCTGATGTCGAGGTGCTTTGGTCATGTTCTTCCCAACTATTCGCATGGCCAACCGACAGGACGCTCTTAAGCCCTTCTTTGCTGTGCAGAACACAGTGGCCGATATAAACCGCCAAATCATATTTAAGCCGTGTCGGATAGTGCTTTAAGATCTCATTGAGAAAGATGGTTCCAGGTGGCTCAAAAAACGAAGTGACGACCTGTTTGGCGCTGACGCCAAGCTCGTCTACGACATCCTTAGGAGGTTGAGACACCCAGCGAATGGTTAGGCCTAAACTGCGTGCTATGTCCATTAAGTCTTCTGCTGAGAGATTGAGCCTTTTTAGCCCCACTTCTTCCGCCGCACGTTCAAGATCGGGGAAGTGGTTCTGATTACTTTCTTGGTGGGCACGAATTAGAAGATGAGCGAATTGGCGACCGGTAATACCAGTTTGCGATAGCATCTCTGGGATCGCGATTTGTAAGATGTCGTTAGAAAAAAGAAAGCTCGGTTCGAGCGCCATGCCACTTATTCCACCTCGATTACCTTTATCGGGGGTGATATCGGCTTGCTCAGGTTCGTCGTCAAGAAACCAAGTCGGATCTTTTTGAAATACTTCGGCAATCACCTCGAGCATGTCGATGCTAGGAACCCGCTTTCCACGCTCAATCATCGATAAGTAAGAAACAGAAGGCGCGTACTCTGGGCTAACACGAATACAACGTGCAGAGAGATCTTCCATAGTTAAGTGATTGCGTTTCCTAAGGTTTCTTATCTTAGTACCCAAAAAATGAGACTGACGAATTAAGCTTTTTGACACTGGCATTTTGTAAAATTCACACTGTAAAATTTTTGTTGTGAAATTGTAGTCAAAAATTCACTAGTATACAAAGTAAGCAAAGTCACAAATCTGCAAAAACAGTTAAACGCCGATTTCGAATATTTGCTCTAGGACTTAAAAGTTGTGAAATATCCGCGAGGGAAACGCCATGAACATGCTGACATTCGATAAAACTGAAATCCAAAAACAAAATAAGCCATTTATCGCTGAAGCAGTCTTCGCGGTAGAAACGAGTCAAGCGATGGAAAAACAAGTGAAAGCGAAACAGCTCCTTGACCGTCTCTTCCCACTAGAAAGTGGCTCTCATAAAGAGGTGACCGCTTACGTGATCGATTACCGTCACGTAATGGCCTACTTTAAAGACGGCCGACATAGCGGCTTAAAGCACCCTAAGCACTTTGTTGCTTTCACTGGCGAGAAGGAAGATCCCGAATCTATCTTGTTCCGCGATGGGACTGGAAGCCATGTTGAAGTGACCCTAGGTTGCCATAAAGGAACCGGTTGTGTTGAGTTGATTGATATCGAAGATATCCAGCTTGAAACCTGTACCACTTTCCCACAAGAAATGGCGGGTATGGCAGCAATGCGCCATTGGATTAGCCTAGTGAAAGGGGACGAAAGAGGTAAGCCGAGAGCGTGTACCGAAGAAAAAGAGTACACCGCGAAAAATGGCGAGGATTTCCAACTAGGTTGTTGTTACACCATGAGCTAAGAAGCACTCAACAAATACAAAAAGGGTACGAAAACGTACCCTTTTTTAATGGAAGTAGTATTAGGTTGAGCCTTAGAAGTGCAACTGGATTACCGATGTAACAACCGCACCAGGGCGACGCACACCGTCAATTTCTACTTTGATTTCTCGCTCGATCTCTAATCCTTTACGAATTGGCGTCACTTTCGCCAAAGTACTCACTGCTCGCACGCGGTTGCCCGCTTTAACCGGGTAAGGAAAACGCACTTGGTTTAAACCAATGTTCACGATCATCTTGGCGGTCGGGAATAAGTTGTTTTCGGGATCGACGCTGTCGGTGAGTTTAGGCAGTAATGCCAGCGTCAGAAAGCCGTGAGCCACGGTGGTTTTAAACGGAGACTCGACCGCTGCGCGCTCAGGATCGGTGTGGATCCACTGCATATCTTCAGTGACCTGCGCAAACTGATCGATGCGCTTTTGTGTTACATCAAACCAGTCACCGGTATGGATAACTTCGCCTAGCTTAGCCTGCAACTCATTGTAAAGGCGCTGAGCTTCTGGCTTGAGTTCGATAGGTTTTGGTTGTGGTGCCTCAACTTCATCGTTAACTGCAGGGACATGAAAATCACGTAGACGCGTAAACAGGTGGCGGTTATGAGCCTTGTTGACAATTTCTTCCCAGTATTCGCGAACAGTTGGAGTCATCCACTGCATAAATTCAGAATGCTGCTTAGAATTTGATTCACCACGATGTTTAAATAAGTCAGCGACTTTCATAAAAACCTCAGTTTTTGAACACACTAGCCAGTTAATTCGCTAATTTTGATATAGTTCACACTGTTGTGCAATGACTTTCGGGCGTACAAGCGTTAACTGAACAGTGTTTAATTCTTATATTTCAATGATATACTAATAAAACACTATTTTATTGTACTTTTCTAATTAGAGCTTTCGATCTATCAGTTGCGAGCGATGTCACACGGGGCTTTATCTACTTAGTCAATGATAACTGTATATATTATAAGCACTTAAACAACCTGAGGTAAATTAACGCTTTACATCGATCGGGCATGTACCTACTATACCAGCCGAAACGGAGAGATGGCTGAGTGGTTGAAAGCACCGGTCTTGAAAACCGGCATACGTTAATAGCGTATCTAGGGTTCAAATCCCTATCTCTCCGCCACTATTTAGAAAAGCCCGCTGTTACTCAGCGGGCTTTTTGCATTTCCCAATAGCTACATTGCTTTTTATTTTTTGAGTGCATCACAGAGTCGCGTTGCGAAACCAGTTTGCCTGACGATACCGACGATATTATTGTGATACCATCGCGATATAGAGTGGATAGATAGATTCAAAGCATGGAAAGCAGCGACAATTACGAACACTTGATTCATATAGCCAGTCACGATGAACTTGCCTTGTATGAGCTTATCCCGAATGTGATATGGTTTTTTGATCTCGATAAGCACGGCTGGTGGTGGGGAAACCAAGCGGCGGTAGAATTTTGGGGGTTAGATAACGTTCAGCAATTGATCGACAAGGATTTGTCTGGAGATACGCAAGGGGCCAAGGACAGAACGGCGCAAACTTTTGAATTGGCGGCGAAGAATGGTCTGACTATCGACCCTTGGACTACCTACCCAAACGGCAAACCCAAAACTGTATTTATGATGCACCGAGCGGTGTTACTAGGCCCAGACAAACATCGCGGCATCATAGCTTTTATCAATGAGAAAGTTGAACTAGGCGAGCAACCGGAAAATCTTTTGT
This sequence comes from Vibrio sp. JPW-9-11-11, assembly GCF_013369335.1. Taxonomy (GTDB): domain Bacteria; phylum Pseudomonadota; class Gammaproteobacteria; order Enterobacterales; family Vibrionaceae; genus Vibrio. The sequence goes on along the minus strand of NZ_SZQJ01000036.1, from coordinate 123,780 downwards.
TGGTTGAAGCCATGCGCTACACCCGAGTGGCTGCCACCACCTTTACTGAGGCTGGTGAAGTGGTGATTGAAAACCCAGCGGCTACCGAAACCTATGCACACCTCAATACAAATCGCACCCCAGATGAGACAAGTACCTTTGTTGCGCGCTTTGCTTGCCCTGACCAAGGACGAAAGTGCTTGGCTACCGCCATCGAACAACAAGGAGGACGCTGGGACTACATCATGCGCACTGCGCTAGGAGAGCGCCAGCATGCACTGGATATTCGTCGCACGCGCCACCCGCTTACCGGGGAGTTTTTGCTACTGGTGGTAGAGTATGACGTGACAGAACTCTACCAAGCACTTGCAGAAGTCGAACAAGCACGAAAACGCCTTCATGATATCGCGATGACCGATACTCTCACCCAAGTTTCAAGTCTGCACCATATGCAAGAAGTCGCCAAGCAAACACTTATTGAAGCAACGCGCGAAGGGGAAGGGGTTCGAGTGTTGTTTATTGATCTTGATGGCTTTAAGCAGATCAATGACAAACACGGTCATGATATTGGCGATGAAGTACTTAAAATCGTCGCGCAGCGAATCAAATCCGTCATTCGTGGCACCGACATGCTCGCTCGCATCGGTGGTGATGAGTTTGTCATTCTCCAGTCCGGCGCCAATGATACGGAGAGTATCGCTCAGCGCACTCTCAGCACCTTGGCTGAGCCGATCAAAGTGCAAGGCAATATGGTGAAAGTCCACGCTAGTATCGGTATCGCCTCTTATCCCGAGCAGGCTGACAATCTAAAAGATTTGCTCAAAATAGCCGATGACGCCATGTATAAGGTGAAAAAGTCAGGCAAGAATGCCTATGCGTTTGCCGAGGGCAGTGAATAAAGACTAGTCGCAACCGAATAGATCTCGAGTGTAAACCTTGTCTAAAACATCGTATAGCTCTTTGCTCATCCGGTTGCAAATAATGAGGTCTGAGAGAGTTTTGAAAGTCTCTAAGTCTTTCAATACTCTTGCTTGATGGAATTCTTGCTGCTCTAAAGCGGGTTCATAGATGACAATCTCAACCCCTTTCTCTTGTAGGCGGCGCATAACGCCTTGAATGGATGAAGCGCGGAAGTTATCTGAACCTGATTTCATCACTAACCGATAAACGCCGACGACTTGCGGCGAACGCTTCACGATTGAATCGGAAATATGATCTTTACGCATACGATTTGCTGTCACGATGGCACTGATAATAGTGTTGGGCACAGAATGGTAGTTTGCCAGCAACTGCTTGGTATCTTTTGATAGGCAATAGCCGCCATAGCCAAAAGAGGGATTGTTGTAATGATCGCCAATCCTCGGATCGAGGCAGACACCCTTGATGATATCTCGGCTACTTAAGCCATGGGCTTCTGCATAGGAGTCCAATTCATTGAAGTAAGCGACACGCATAGCAAGGTAAGTATTAGAAAAAAGCTTCACCGCTTCTGCTTCTGTTGAGTGAGTCAAGAGTACTGGAATCTCTTTCGTCCAAGCCCCTTCAATAAGCAGATTTGCGAACTGTTTTGCCCTGTTATCGCATCCACCAACGATGATTCTAGACGGGTATAAATTGTCATGTAGCGCTTTACCCTCTCGAAGGAATTCAGGTGAAAAAATCAGGTTTTGACAATCAAGCTGTTGTTTTATTCGCTCTGTAAACCCAACAGGAACGGTAGACTTTATTACCATGGTAGCCTGTGGGTTTATTTTTTTGACATCTCGAATAACCGATTCAACAGAGAGTGTATTAAAGTATTGAGTGGTTGGGTCGTAGTCAGTTGGTGTAGCGATGATGACAATTTGTGCATCACAATAGGCTTGGTATTTGTCTGTGGTGGCAACAAAGTCAATTGGCTTGTTGGCGAGAAAATCTGCAATGTCTTTATCAAGGATGGGTGAAATCCTCTTGTTGAGCTGTGAGACTTTTTCTTCTACTACATCTAATGCTACTACCTGATGATGCTGAGCGAACAGCATGGCGTTCGATAGCCCGACATAGCCGGTGCCAGCAATGGCTATTTTCATCGTTCACTCCTTGGATTATGTCTTATGTCCATTTCTTTGCTTGAATAACTTCCTCTAATCAGTCCATGGGCTTGAGACTCGCAGTACTCAAGTAGTGAGTAAGTGATGCTGTTTCGACTCGCGATTCTCTGGCTAATGTACAGGTGCCTAGCCAGTGTTAGCATTCGATAAATCGCTATTTGTTGTGTGATGTCCTGGCCGCTAAGATCTTGATATCGAGCGGTAAACGTTTCTACTTGGCGTCTAGCATGATTCATGTTTCCAAATTCTCTCAGGCACTGCTCCTCTATGTGTGCGATAAAGTTGGCCACGTCGATGGCAGGGTCACCGATACACAGCAAGTCGAGGTCGAGCAAATACAGTTTGTCGCCTTCAACAAGCAGTTGGTCGTGATAAAAGTCTCGGTGAATAGGGCAAGCCATAGGCGGAGGTAGTTTATCGGCTAGCAGGAGGCATTGCGCGTATAGCACGTCTAACCTAGCTTGCCAATCAGGGTGACGTTCGGCCACGGATGCTAGAGCGCGGCGCAAGATCTTGAGCTCGTCTTGCAGAGTGTGCATTTTCTCTAGCTCAACACCACTTGCATGTAATTTGTATAGTGCATCGGCGCTTCTTTCGGCAACCCAAGTTCCATCGTTTGCACAAAAGTGCGGAAACAGCGCTTGGCCGTTCACTTTAGATTGCATCCAGATATGGTGTGAAGCCAAATATCCTAGAGGTTTAGGAATTTCAATTTTATCAGCGCAGTCAGTAGCAAACCCCAGTTCTTGCAGGCGACAATTCGCTCGCCAAGTTTTCCTGTCGAACCCTTTCGCTCGCGCTTTACCAATTACGCAATACTCTTGTTGGCCGTCTGCTGAAAAAACAAACTCAAGCAAGATGCGTTTACCTACTTTATGTCGCAATGGGGTGATTTTGCGCAAGCGCTTAGTCTTTAACTCAGGATGATGTAGAGAGAGAGCATCTTGGATTGCGCTACTCATCGCCTTGACATCAAGCAGTTGGTGTAGAAAAGGCATGTCGGGATCACTGCAAACGCGATAGTTACCTTGTTGATTTGATTCAAACTGCTCTAGATGGCGAAGGCTGGCCTGCAAGATAGCTCGGGTTCGCGCGGGCCAATTAGGTTCATTATTGCGAAAGGGGTGATGAATCAGCTGCAATAGTCCGGCGGCGGTAAAAAGAGGGACTTCATCTTCGAAAAAGCCCCTCTGGGCTTGGTATCCTTGCAGCAGAGCACTGCGGTAAGTGTCGACTTGTGTTTGGTTGAGGCGCATTGCGATTCGATCTCGCTCAAGGTGAGCGATAAACAACCCCAGATCGCAACTTGGATAAAAGCGGCAGACATCGTCAAGGTCGATCAACGCTATTTCTTTTGGGCACACCAAGATTTGCTTTGCGTAAAAATCACCATGAATGCGTGTTTTGGCTGAGGTGAGTCTGAGCACGCCATAACCAATACGCAGCGCGATCGATTCGGTCTGCTGTTGCAATTCTGGGAGTAGGTCAGCGGTATTCTTCGCGACTCGATTCAGCTGTTGGCAGTATTCGTCATTATGACGCTCGGGCAGGGTCTGTTTTGCAGATTTACCATGGAACAAGGCTAACTGCTTGCCAGTTCGCTTGAGTTGAATAGGGTCGAAATCAACTTGATTCCAGAGCTGGCTGAGAGGTGTTCCTTCTAGCCATTGATAAACCAGAATATGGTGCTTATTACTACGTCCAATCAAACGAAGCGGCCGACGTCCGTTGACCGATTGACGCCGCGCGCGCTTAGCTTGCTCATAGCGCCCTTTGGTGTAGATCTTGATTACTGCACGTTGGCCTGTCGGTGCAGATAACAAACCAACAAAGCGCCTTTCAGGTTTGTATTGCAGTGTTTCAATTGACGAGCCTGTGAAGTCTTGTGGTTGATAAAGTACTCGCTCGAGTAGTTGCTCCCGTGCAAGCGGTTCAATCAGACGCGACATTACTGCGAGTTTTTCGTCGTGAGGAAAATAGGCGATCAGTACAGACTCTTGTTGCAAGGTAAAGCGGAGTGGAGGAGACAAGGTTGAAGATGGCTCACGTTTATGCAGTTTGTCGGCGTCGCTCGGAACATAGGCTTTAGCGTACAGTGAATGGCAGACGCCCTGATGGCTGAGCTGATACTTGACTAAGCAGTTCGTCCCCTTTTTGTAGCGAATGTAGTACTTAGTGATGGAGTCGAAAGCAAGGCTAGGGTGCAGTGATTGCAATACTCGCCCTAGTTTCCTTTCATTAAGCACTAGGCTCAATCCAGGAAGAGAAGGATCACGAGCAATAATCTCTAATTCTTCACTGGTCATTGTTGGCCCCCGCTAATGCTCCGAACTGCGATCTATACTCCCCTGCTTTTTCAAGCAGCGTTTGATGTGTGCCTTGCTCAGAAAGTTGGCCCTTGTCCATATACACAATGTGGTCGCACTGCTTAGCGATCTCCTTGCGGTGGGTAATGATAATGGCGGTGTGGCCCTCGGAAAGTCTGTATAAAGCACGGCTGACCGACGCTTCTGTTACCGGATCTAATCCTGTGGTGGGCTCATCAAGAATCAATATTGGCGCCTGTTTAAGGGCCGCTCGAGCAATCGCGATCCGTTGCCGCTGACCAGCAGAAAGTGTTACCCCACGTTCCCCGACTTCAGTGTCATATCCTTGCGGTAAAGACGCGACGAATTCATGGATTTCGGCCAATTTGGCCGCTTGAATAATTTGCTGCATTGAATAACCCTGCTGCCCGATAGTAATGTTCTCGGCAATAGAGGTCGCAAACAGGGCTGTTTCTTGCAAAACAACGGCAATTTGATTGCGTAAACTGGCGAGGCGGTAGGTTCGGATGTCGACGTCATCAATAGTGATCCGGCCTTGCTGTGGGTCATGAAGACGAAGCAGAAGGTTGACCATAGTGGATTTACCACTGCCAGAGGGACCAACTATCGCGACTTTTTCTCCGGCGTTGAGCTTTAGTGTGAGGTTATTTAGGTGATGCTTGGCATCCCCTAGATAGGAGAAAGACACCGACTCGAAGGCGATGTTGCCAACAAAACTGGGGGCATCAATTGCATCGGGTTGGTCTCGAACATCTTGTTCTTGATTGAGCACATCAAGAACTCGGTCTCCTGCGGCCGATGCTTTGGCGAGACGTGCGGTGTATTTGCTAAAGTCTCTGATAGGGCGAAAAACACGCCTCAGATAGTAGATAAACACCACAAGCTCACCTGCGGTTAGCTTGCCTTCCATCACTTGTAATGAGCCGAACCATAAGACGATAGCACTGGAGACAGCAATCAGAATGTCCACATTGCGTTGTAGCCCGGCAATCAAACGTTTGCTCTTCACCCCTTCTTTAAGACTTTTGTTATTCGCGCTGCCAAAGATTGACGAAAACCGTCCTTCTAACGTCAGGGCTTGGACCGATTTTATCGCATGAATCGACTCTGATGCCGTCGCTGCCATCACCCCCTCCCTTTGTCGATTTTTGCGCGCAACGGTATGAATTTGTTTACTGCTGCTGAGGGTGAACAGCCACAGTAACGGCAGGGTAGACAGAGAGAGTAAAGCTAGTTGCCAGTTGAGCCACAGCATCACCGACACAATGCAAATGAAGATCAGGGAGTTGCCCAAGAGCGGGACCGCTGCTGTCACCGCGACCTCTTTCATCATTCCCATATCACTGATCAGCCGAACCACAAGATCGCCACTACGCTGTTTTTGATAAAACACAGGAGAGAGCCTTTGCAGATGATCGAACAATTGAGCACGAAGGCGAATGATGACGTGATTGCCGACTAAAGCCATGCAGATGGTAGTGGTATAAGTCGCTAATGCACGGAGCAAAGTGATGGCGACCAGTGCCAACGCCAAGGCAGCAAAGTAGTGAGAAATCTCGAGGTTGCGCAGTATATCTAGGTGCTTAGCACTGCTTGGGTCCGGTGTCATTAACCGATCAATAATGTATTTCAATGGCCACGGCTCTAGCAAGCGCAGTAGCATTTGGATGAACAACCCAACAAAAGCTGCGGCAATGAGCGCCCGTTTCTCTATGATGTAAGGGCGAACATGATAAAAAAAGCGCCGCAATTTTGGCAGGCTATCTTTGAGCCCCGTTGCTCTTGCCATATCAGTGTACCCTTGTAGGTAAGGCCAACCAGTTCAACAGTTGACCTACTCGCTGATGCCAGCTGTGTTTTTGCTCAGCTTCATAACGCGCTTGTTTACCCAGTAGCGTTGCGTCATTGGGATGTGTGATTAAATAGTCCAAGCACTCGATCAGTTGCTGCACGTCTCCGGGGGAATAGAGTAAGCCGTGCACCTTGTGCTCAATGACATCACCTATCTGTCCGGTACGACTTGCGACTACAGGTAGTTGCGCCGCCATGTACTCAAACACCTTGAGTGGTGAAAAATAGAACTCGATATTGTCAGGGTAAGGCGCAGCACCGATATCCATTTTGCTTAGGTAGTCGGGCATTTCTGCTGGGCTGACAGCGCCTGTCATTTGCACGACATGATTAAGGTCCAACGAGTCTATCTGGGCTTGCAGCGCAGGGCGTTGTGGTCCATCGCCGACAATCATCAGGCGAATGTGTGAATGGAGTGGGTAAAGTTGAGCGAAGGCTTCGATCAGTGACTCAACCCCGTGCCAAGGTTTCAAGGTTCCGACAAAGCCAATGGTAAATGGCCGCTTGGTGATGGCGTGAGAACGACAGTTGGAAAATCTTTCAACATTCACGCCATTGGGTAGCAATTGTATTTTGCCTCTGGCCTGAGGAAACTGGTTTAAGTAATGTGCGACCTCTTTCGACACCGCGAGTATATGGGTGGCGTGGCTAAAGCATTGCTCTGAGATGGAAACAGCCGAGGCATGGTCAACTAAGCCGCGATAGCGTGCTTGCTCTTCAATCAAGGGCGCATTCACTTCGAGGATCCCGGGGACCCCAATAGCATTGGCGTAGGTCATACCTGCATGACTCCAGAGCGAATAACGTTCGTAGACAAAGTCAAAAGGACCTGCGTTGGCGAGCAGTTCAAGTGTCGCTTGATTATCCTCGATGTCGGCTTGTTCGCGTTGGGCGCGATCTTTTATTCGTTGGTGAGCAATTTGATAAACCACATTTGGATGAAGTTGACTTGGGCACTGCCCGCCAAGGCTGGCGGCAAAGAGTGAAAAAGAAATCTGATACTGTGATAGAGCCTGACACACCTCCTGAATATGGAGCGAACATCCTTTGGTGCCAAAAATAGGAACCCCTCGGTCAGAGCATACATAGGCGACATTCATTTGCTACTCCTGCTCGTCAGATAGAGGGTGATCGACAGGTCGACAAAAGCATTGACGAATGCGTGCTGCATTTAGATGGATATCAAAGTCTTGCTCTATTTTCTGTCGTGCGTTGTTGGCGAGGCTGACTCTAAATTCGCTGTCGGACAACAGCCTCTCGATTGCAATGGCAAGTTGGGCAGGATTACGCTGTTCTATCATCAGCCCGGTTACCTCATGTTGAATGACTTCTGGGATGCCGGTTACGTCTGTAGAGATGCAAGGGGTGCCCATCGCCATGGCTTCAAGAAGCACTGTCGGTAATCCATCTCGATTTCCATCATGGCCGACGATGCATGGCGCAGCGAATAACGCGGCTTGTTGCAAATACTGCTTGACCTCTTTCTGTGGTAAAGAGCCAAGCATTTTCACTTGACCTTCCATACCTAGTGAGTTGATCTGCTGTTTGAGCGCCTGGTAGAGTTCGCCACTGCCAATGATCTGACAATGAAACACCACGCCGCGCTCTTTAAGCAGTGCACAAGCATCAATGAGATCGCTAATGCCTTTTTTCTCAACCAGCCTGCCTACCGTACAGATAACAGGTTCGCGTAAATTAGGAGAGTGGAAAGCAAACTCATCAAGGTCTAAACCATTGTAGATACGTTTGAGCTGTTGTTTGGGGACCCGGAGTTGTTGAGTTAGGTACGTGACGTTAAAGTCACTCACTGTGATAGCGCATTGCGCGGAATCAAACTTTTTCAACAGCAGTTTTTTATCGACCTCTTGATGGAAAATGTCTTTTGCATGAGCGGTAAAGCTATAAGGGACGCCTGTAATCGCGCTGGCGATTTGCGACACGGTTGTGGCGGTAGTTGCAAAGTGAGCGTGAAGGTGAGTGATGCGTTTTTTGCGTATGTGTTCGCATAGCTCGAGTGCTTGCAGTACCTCGCGCGCACTGGCTTTTGGATACTGACTTAAGGCGGCCCACATCATAGGGTATAACAGCGCAACCGCCTTTTGCTTCTCCCAAAAACTGCTGGCTCGTTCTGCCTTAGCAGACAAGTAAGCGACTGGCGCTCTTACTCGAGAAATTATGTCTTGGAAGTGCGTATCTTGAGGGGGCAATAATGCGTAAATGAATAGCTCTTGATGAGCCTGCTCATGAGCTAAAATCTCGTTGACAATAAATGTCTCAGAATATCTTGGGTAACGTTTGACAACGTAAGCAACGCGCATGCTTGATCTCCAATCCTTGATGCCAGTCCCATTCAGTGGGTGAGCCGCCTAGAGCTGGCAAGACTCAGAATCCATTGGCTGATATTTTCCATTCCATCTAATCGAATCTTTTGATGGTAAGTCGAATTCCCCAAGCGATTTAGCATGTCGGCGACCTTTTCCATCAACGCTTTGCCACTTACTTGCTCGGGATGAATATAGTCAAATAGTTTCAAACGACTCATACTCTGGGCCCGTATCAGTTGTTCAGTGCAGGGCGTGGTTCTTGGTATGATTAGGGCAGGTTTTCCCGCTGAAAGAATCTCACACACCGTGTTGTACCCGCCCATTGAGACGATTAAGTCTGAGTTAGCGATATAGGAGGTTAATTCATCACTAAATTGCAGCATGGTCACATTGCTTAATGGAGCTGCTAGCTGGAACAAATTCTCAATATCACGCGCCGACATTTCAGGGCCGCAGATCACCGTGCTGTGGATGTTGCTGCGATACTCAGATTGAGCAAGACCTTGAAGATAGTGAGTAATGACCGACACTCCGTCGTTTCCTCCACCCACCGTCACCAGCACACGTTTAATGTTTGTATCTGGCCGTTCGGTTTTATCAACATCTTGTGTTGGAATCGGTCTTTGCAAATAGCCTAGGTAGCTGGTTTTTTCACGAATGTTGTTTGGAAACTGGTAGTGGCGGGTGGCATCAAACACGCTCTGTTGCCCGGCTATCAGCACTTGATCATAGTGCTTGTCGATAAAGGTGAAATAGTGGTTCTTACGCCAGATACGCGATGTCACTTTGGCGCTGTCCAAAATGTCTCGTAGCAGCAATACAAGCCGTGGGCGTTTGGAACAACTTTGTAAATACTGAAAGCTTCTACTTAACTCGTTGCCTAATCCTATCGGCTTTTTGTCAACTAAAAACAGGTCGGGCTGATAGTGCTGGAGGACTTGTTGGATCATCTGCCCTCGTAGTGCAATAAGCTCTCGGCAATGACTAAAACTGTCCAGCTTCGGGCGATACTGTCCCAGTTGGTCGCGGCCTAAACAAGGAAGCTTAACGTAATCAAGCGCGTGGTTGGTTCGAAAAGCATGCAACATGGTTGAGCCAGTGATCAGCAAAACCGTGACATTACTATGCTGCTCGATCAAATACTCGGCAATGGCAATCATTCGGCGAATGTTGCCTAGGCCATAGCTATCATGAGAATAGAAAAGCAGCTTAATCACGCGGTTCCCTCACGCTAAGGTTTCGAAACGGCATCACTGCTTACTGCTTGCCTAGAGGTGACGACAATTCATTACAAAGTTTAATGATAGTATAGTCATTAATGGTTAGTTGGCGGGCAAAGTGCCGGAGAAATACGCAGCTAGGAGAGTTCGACGCACCTATCCTATTGTTTGTGTGGGTTATAACTTTTTAGACGCGTTCTAAATGTATGGAAGAGTCGAATATGGAAGTGGTTGTGTAGTGGTGACAAACGGAGGACCTAACCCCCAGTGCACTATTTGGCTGTAAGCTGATTGGAGTTGGTTAAATCAAACACAATCAGCCCACAGCAACAAAAAACATTTTTACTTTGCAAACTTTTTACAAATGTCGGTATCAAGATCTATCGCAACATAGTCGTGGCTTTGTTGCGTAATTCGGACGGAAAACCAAACCGCGCGTTCTTAAACAATGTACCGACTTTCAGGCATACCAAGCCCTGTAAGCTTATTCAGCGCTTTAATCATGGCGTAGGTTTCACCTACCTGAGCATTGTAGTTTCTAAGGCTTGACCTCCCGCCTAGCAACTGCTTCACACGATACATGGCTGTTTCAGAGAGCGAACGCTTGTGATAACCATACCGCTTTTTCCACTTCTTGTTGGAGCCATAGAGCTTTTGGCAAACTACTGCTAAATTGCGAGGGTGTCCTTGTTCCCAGAAGGCTGCCCCTTCTCTTGGTGGGATAAGCGGAACTGCTTGCTTCAACCGTATGGTATCATGGCAATTCCTTGTGTCGTAAGCACCATCTCCAGATATCTCGATGATTCGTCGACGTGTTTGCTTAAGCAAATTAGGAAGGACTTCTGCATCAGTGACATTAGATAAACTCAGTTCTGCTGCTACTATCTCGTGAGTACTGGTGTCGACTGCTAAATGCAGCTTTCTCCATACTCTACGCTTCCCGTCAGTACCGTGCTTCTTGACTTTCTATTCACCTTCACCATAAACCTTGAGACCAGTGGCATCAATGACCAGATGCTGTATCGCACCTCTAGTTTTAGTTTTAAATGAAACCTCAACCTGTTTAGCTCGACGGCTTATACAGGTGTAATGCGGACAAACAAGCGGTATGGTTGAGCGAAACAGTGAACTGAAATGGCTTGTGAACACGTTGGCCTGAAGGCTGACCAGATTGTGGGTCAGTTGGAACGGTTACAACGTGGTCAAACTTTTGAACCAGCATTTCATCTTCATGACCTTCTACAAATGAGTCACCGATAGAATCAGCAGTACATGCGCCCGCAGTAATTAGACCCTGAGTTTCACCTTCGATAGAGATATAACATGGAGTTGGCATAGCAATCCTTTCCTTTAGTGTGTTTGTTTAACATGTGAATGTGCTTACTAAAGGGCAATTGTTATGCCTAATTATAAAATCTAAATTTATCAATTGTTTACGTTTTTCGTTGCGATTGGTTGAGCAAGATTTTACCTAGCATAAGCAAAAACACGTTGCCCAATGAGCAATATGTTGTGATTTGTTACCCACGTTGGAAAGGTTTTACCAACTTTTGACCAAAGACATTAATTAATGCTCCAGTGACGATCAGGCTCCCGCCTAGGAAGGTCCATATGGAAGGAACTTCATCGAAGATCCAAACGCCAAGCAACGCGGAAAAAACGATTTGAACATAGGAATAGGCAGAGGCTTTACCCGCCGCTTGGGTCTGCATGGCCTTGGTCAATCCGTACTGGCCAACTTGGGTAAAGATACCCACTAAGACGAGTAACAGCGTCAGGTAGAGGCTTGGCCAAATGAAGTTATCCCAAATGAGCAGCAAGGACACTGGCAGAGCGATAAGTGGAAAATACATGATGATCACCGAGCTGTCTTCGGTTTGGCTTAGTTTGCGCACAATCACGTAAGCAATCGAACTGCCAAGCGCTCCAAACAAAGCGGTCGTGACGCTAAATAACGGGAGTTGATACTCAATCCCACTGTTTAGGCTCGGTTGAATCATAAAGCCAAGCCCTGCCAAGCAAAAAACGATGCAGATGACGGTGGAAGTTTGAATGCGCTCTTTAAGAAACATCAGCCCCAGTAAGGCAGTAAACACAGGGTGGACGTATTGTAAGATCGTCGCCTCTGCGAGTGGTAGTGTGGTGACCGAGTAGTAGACACACATTAGAGCAAAGGTGCCGATAACACCGCGCACAAGCAGTAAGGGTTTATTGTTGCCCCATGGAGAGAGTCGTTTTCGTTTGACATCGAGATAGCTAATGATCAGTGACACCAAAGCGCGCGCCGCCACGATTTCAAACACCGGAATACCATAGTGACTGACATATTTAACGCAGGCCGACATCAACGCAAACCCTAATGCAGAGAGCAGCATAAATCGAACCCCGACGGGGATCTGAAGATACAGTTGGTTAAGCATGGTATCGCCTTGATAATAGTCGTTATTCGCCAGGCAGGATAAAGGATGTCGTAATGGGTTGCCAGTAAGGAAATGGATAAAACAAGTCAATTGAGTTTGCTCGCTACCTAGTAAAGCCCCTGGTCTGTACACTACCCATTCGTCGAATGCGCTAGAGCTGAACAGACTACAAATTGGTCTGCGCCAGTGCTAGACTTCCCGTCATGTTTTACTGAGCCAAATAGGTAACCCGATGAACCCAATTATTGCAATGTTGAAAGAGAACAATATTAGCGATGAACAAATCAACCAACTGTTTCAAACCTTGACGGAAAATCCATTGGCGGCGATGGCGACCATCAGCCAACTTGGTCTCCCACAAGACAAGCTGCAACTTTTGATGGGGCAAGTGATGCAAAACCCAGCCTTGATCAAACAAGCGGTTGAAGAACTAGGGCTGGATTTCGCTAAAGTGGAACAGGCAAAGGCCAAACTTCAACAGCCGTCATAATCGGTAAGCGAGATTAATCCATAGACAGGCCGTGTTTTAACACGGCCTGTTGCGTTATAACACGAAGCGCAAAGTCGCAGAGATAAACGCATGATCGCTGGCATTTTTGTCTTGTTCATAGTTAGGATTGATCAGGTGTTGATCCAGCGTATTTACGTCAATTACGTCGGCAAGAGATTGGCAAGAGTTTGTCTGAAACTCCTGTGAAAGCAAAATGTAGTCAAGTACGTTGCCGGTACTAAAATGGTAATGAGTAGCGGGGCGATGGGTCGGCACTGAAGTTTGCAAATCCCAGCAATCGGTCAACGTCAGTGCCTCATCGTCCGACTCGATTGGGCTAACCAGAGGGGCAAGCGTATCACTGCTCAAGCATTGATTGAAATCGCCCATTAGTGCGGTCGGCATTGGCTTTTGTTGGTATTGCTGCTGCATAAATAGTCGTAACATCACCGCTTCCCAACCTCGCTGCTGAGCCGACAACCACTTACCGACTAATGGCTGTTCATCTTCAATCTTGATGCTCTCCGTTGCCCGCTGAGATTTTAAATGGCATACATAAATACTGACTTCGCCAATAATGGGCACATCGATGATGCAAAAAATCGGCTGGCGGCTAAAAGCGGGCGGTATCACCTGATAGCTTTGGCTAATTGACGGACAAGGTTGAACGGCTCTGACCCGCTTAAATGGATAGCGTGACGCAACAGCAACCACCGGGAGTGAGAAAATGTACTCATCCTCCACCATGGGAGTGTCGACGGTAGCGAAATAGGGGTAACCCATTTGGTTCATCAGTGACTTGGCGGCCTCAATACTAAACACTTCTTGCAGGCCGATAATATCCGCATTGAGCGTTGTAAGTTGTTGCTCGGTCCAATGGCATTTGTCAAGCCACTGCTCCCGTTCATAGATATTATCAAACTGATAAAATGCGTTGGGCGGCTCAACAAAGTTAAACAGATTGGCTGAAGCAAGAGTCAGTGTTTGGTTGGTCAGCAAAGGGAGTCCTTATGTTTATAGCACCCCATCAGTGTAACCAATCTCAGCATCACTTGCTTTCTCCTCGCGGAGTTTGAGCGTTATTTCGCGTCGAAACTTTGCATGAATTTCGCCTCCGCTCGAGAGTGACAAACTCCATCAACAAAGATGTCGCTTTGTAGTGTGTGCATCCTCTGCTTACTGTTTAGGCAGCGGGCCTTAACCCAAACAACAGAGTTGAGCGGGATGGGTTTAAGAAAACGTACATTTAACTGTGCCGTCATGGCGTGAATGTTTTGAGCAAACAAACAATGTGTCATGGCTGAGTCGTGCAGAGTGGTGATTAAACCGCCTTGCATGACATCTTGATAGCCTTGCACTTTTTCTGTTGGTACAATTTTACCTTCAACCCCTCCATCCGACGTTAAAGTAAAGTCAATGACAGTGTGACGGTTAAAAAAAGGCTGACAGCACACCGAACAGTGTTGGTGATTTTCTGGGATCTGGATAGACATAAAATACCACTGGATTAGAGAACATGGCTCGACCAAAGAAAGAGCGAAATATATGCGGAACCGCGCCGTATGAGTGCTTCAAACCCAACGGGGTGCCACTGTCGAAACTCAATCAGATCAATCTACTCGCAGATGAACTTGAAGCGATACGCTTAGCCGATCTTGAAGCGTTAAGTCAGCTTGAAGCCGCGACTCGTATGGGGGTCTCTAGACAGACGTTTGGCAATATCGTCAAACGTGCACGAGCCAAAGTTGCTCAAAGCCTTGTTCTTGGTCAGGCGATCATGATCAGTCGCGAATCATAGTTCTGTCTTTCGGCTCTTGAATTTGATATAGCCGATACGAGTGCTCATCACATGTGCTCACGCAATTGCACTCTCTTTCTATCTTGAGCGTTGCGAGCCCGCCACAACTGCCTTGTAGGGTTTTTCGTTGCAGAATGACACCGACTGCCATCAACACTATCACGCCTAAAAACACTAAAAAACACAGTATATAGGTCATCTCTTTTTCTCAGGTAGGGTGGCGCGTTCGAAGGCTTTTGTCAGATGCTTCATCGTTGTTGGTGAAAGCTTGTGGGCCTTAAGCTCGCCATTATAAGAAGGGCGTTGTAATCGATGCGAGTCAGAGTGCGTTGCGCAGCCGTGTTTTTTGCTATTAGGTGATGGTCGTGCAAAGCCGAGGTTTGTCACTGGAGTTAACAGACTTTGATCAAAGTTAGTTATATCAAAACCGCGCGGCGCACTTAGCACTGCCACATTCAGCTTTAACAAGGTGTTTAGCATATTAGTGCCTATAGAGCGAACAACGACAGCATCCACTTGGTTGTCTTGCAATGTCTTAATCCAAAACTTCTTGTGACCACAGCAGTTTGAAGACTCGGGGAGCTCGATCATACGTTCAGTTAGGCTTTGACTATCCCAAAGTACTATCTGTGGAGCTTTGGCAAAGTGATTGGAAAGAGACAATTCGCGACTAGGAATGGCAAATAACATAGGGTTCTCCTTTTGACTGAGGAACACCACCACTGTACATCCCATTTATGGCATATGCCAATAATTATTTGTGGGAAATAAGGATCCATATAACGCAAAACAGAAAGGCGAACCAAACGGTTCGCCTTTTGTTATTCAAGTTAGTTTCCAACTTGGTTATCTGTGATCACCTGGTGATCACAGATAACTAAGATGGAAACTAGCTAGCTTTCTAAATCAGCCATCTGGAATACTTCTCAAAAATAACCAAGTTGCAAACTCCTACCGCTTAATGGCAAATGAAGCCATCAGGTTTGGTTAACTAAGTTGAAAACTTCCTCTTCAATAGAACTCTCTCACTTAGAGTGATTGTTCAGTTCGTAAAACCCGAACCGTACTTTGCGAACCGCACTTTACGAACTGTGAATTTCCACCACACAAGCAGTATATAAACAGCTCAGAATACGAAACTCCTCTATCTTTTGGGTTGTTATGGATAGTTGTATCACTATGGATTCTAAAATTTGAGATTGGATTCATGTATTTGTTTCATCAATGAAACCTAGTATTGAAATTGAAACATATATGGGTACTGTTTATGTATACAGTGTCTTGGGGGTGTCATGTCATTAAAAAGTGTTAGACCAAAGAATGCGTATGTAAAGCTGTATTCTGAAGATGGTAGCGTGGGCTATTACCAAGAAGATGACATTTCAGGAGAGCATAGCCTTGTTAGTATAGAGAAGGCTATACGAATAGCCAAAGACAATCGCAAACTGCACAAGAAAAGGCACTATATGAGCTTGCATCCTAACCCAGATGATAGATATCGGCTTAAAGTTCATACAGTAAATAAACAGTTCGAGCGTTACAGTAAAGGTGAATCTGAGTTGGGTATTGATAGAGGTTATGACGAGTCGATGACTCATAAGTGTGCAGTCGAGGCTCTTTCAAGAATGCAGAACATGAAATTCATATTTGTTGGTGACTGTAAACATAAGCCTTTGGAATTTGACTTCACCTCTATACGGAAAGAGCCTTATTTGAACTTACCCAATAGCGCGACGTACTACCCTGATGTTCTTTGTACTTTTGAAGAAGATCATGAAATGTATGATCAATGGGGGGGCAAGCTGGCTATCGAAGTTAAGTACAAGCACGGTTGTGAATCTTACAAGATAGAAGACTTCATGTTTCACAATATACCAGTACTCGAATTATTCATAAAGAATGATACGTTTCGTCAGTTCCCCGCTGAAAGGCCTGATTGGCCAGAGGAGCGCTTATGGGGCCCCGAACTAGTAGAAAAGCATATCAATGACCTCATTTCATACTTTGAAAAAGGGATTTACGTAACTCTTATCGTCAATCCAATATCTACAAGGGTACACCATAAAGTAGTGCGTAAATTAATCAGCGATTTCCATGAAGAGAAAAGTCTCTTGGAGCAACAAATTGATGAGTCTGATTCAAAAGTAAAGTTATTTTCGAATGAGTTGAACTCCGAGAGGGCCAGAATTCAAAGGTTAAAGAGTGAAGTTGACTCATCTGAACAAAGACTTCAGCGTGTGCAGGGTAGGAAGCAAGAAGAGATAGATAACCAGGCGCTAGCACTTGAAAGATTTCGAAATACGGCCTTGCTTGAAAAAAAGAAGAACCAGATTAAGAACTGGGTTGTTTATGCCTTTATAGCAACTATGGTTTTTCTACCTAATCTTGTTATTGCATCATTAAATGAGGTTTTTTCTATTATCTTCTCTGTACATAGTAAAATTGCTTTAATGCTTGGCATATCCTGATGAGACTGTAACGAATAGAGGTGGTACATATCTATTAGGCTTTTTGGAGCTATGTGCCCGAGAGTTCACCACCATCAATCGTCTTTTACAAAACAAGCTGATTGTTAAGAACAAAGTTGCTTTAGTTTGTCATTTTATGAGCACCCTATACTGTTGTTAATGTTTTTAGCCGATTATCGATAGCTTCTCTGTATTTTGGATTTGAACATTTTTTTAATGCTCTCTTACAGTGCTGCCATGCCTTCACTGGGGAACCGCATTGCTCGTAGCATTTACTCAATAGTTCATGGTAAATAGATATTCGACTTATCCCATTTCGATCTTTGGATGCTTGATTAAAGCACTCCTTCGCGGTTCTTAATGCTGACTCATTCTGTTCATCTTCAAGGTAAGCTTTTGCAAGCTCATATAGAAGCCAGTGGTTTCTTTCGTTTTCGTCTATCCTGTTTATAGTTTTTATCGCTTTTTTGGGAACATTAGCAGAGGTGTAAGCTTTTGCGATCCCTCTAGCTGTAAATGAGGTTAGCGTAGGGTAATTACTTAATGCATCAGCAAAACGCAGGCTAGCTTCGTTTAAAGTTTCTTGCATAGATATTTTGTTCGCCCGATCAGCTTCAATAGCAGCATTGGTAAAAGCTTCGCAGGCGCTCAACCATTGCCTTTCATCAATTTGAACAGGAGAAACAACGGTTATCTCTGGAACGAGCTCAGCGATGTACAGCGATTGCTCACTGTGGTTGTATCCAAAACAAGAGGTAAATGAAACAAACCCTTCATAAAATTGGTCAAGCCCTTCAAGTGCTGATAGTGCAATTATATTGGCGAGCTTTCTTACGGAGTCTTTCTGGGAATTGACATCATTCTTCACATTCAAATAAGATCTCAGGCGTGCGATAGTTGCTAAGGATACTCGTAGTGGAACAGAGGCGGAGTCATTAAGCATTTCCTGAATTAAAATGCGCATTGACTCTTCACCTACTCGTTTAATTTCTGGTCTAGCCTCTCGCTGGCTACCTAGATGAGCTATTTGACCATGAGTTGCGTGCCAATCAGGTTTTAATGCTAGTAGTTTAGTAAATGATGCTAACGCTTCATCTAGTTCTCCACATCTGCGAAGGGCTTTCCCTTGATGGTGAAGAAGCTCAGCTCGTAAGTCTTCATCGGAGGTCGTTTCTATTAACTTGGCATAAGAAGTTGCACAGGTCTTGTAAAAGCTCGTCCGCTCAGCTTTGTCGAAAATTGTATAGGAATGAATTTCCTTCGCATCAATAACACATTTTAGGTAAGGTAAATCCAATCTAGTCAATGATGTTAAAGGCAATTGGTGTAAGCCATCATAGAGTTCTGTTTTTCTATCACTTTCACACTGAAGTATCGAATAGTGAAGCCAGTCAGGGGAGCGGGGCCCTCTCTTTATATGCTCTTGGTATAAAGGTTTAAAGCATAGATGTATTTGACGAATGACACTGGGAGTCATATCACCCTTAAACTTAGCCACAAAATCTTCAACATCTTTGGCTATCCCGCTTATATCGATGGATTCAATCACCGACTGAGCGACTAGATCGTGAACTTTCAATACACCAGGCACTTTGGTCGGTACAAGCAAAGAAAGTTTTTGTAGGGTATTCAGGTTGAGAAACCCTATGTAATTTTTTAGAAATTGTATTTCGTGAGTGTTTTGCCCTGAATTAGAAATTTTGGTCAGTGACTTAAGTGTCTTAGGTTCTAGTCTTGATAAGATTTTCTTAATTATAGATTTACCACTATCGTCATCGATCAGTTCTGGATCTTGTAGTATCTCTGTATAAATATCTGATTTACTTATGCCTTCATTCTCTGCAAGTTTTCTTGCCATGGACAATATCAAAGGTGAAAAACGACATTTGGATACAAACTTTTCACAATCTGATGTAGATGTTGGAAAAGACTCCCCCAAAATCGCATATGCAACTTGCAGGGAGAACTGCGGGATCGGAAGGTATATATCTGACAAAGGTTGTGTTAGCTGCGATGTAACCAAAACAATACTACCTTTCTTGAATCCCTCAGCTAATTCATTAAAGGCGGTTTCATCTATAACTCGTTCTAAACTATCAATTATTAAGATTGTTTTTGTGGAGTTAAATAGTCCAGCAATGTTTACAGGTGCTCCTCCCCTTGAGCGCTGAACGCTACTCAACGGTTTGTTTTCAGACCAGTCGTCACCTATTATCCACACATAGTTTTGGAAGTCCTCTGTACACTTGTGTACAAAATCAATTGCTGTTTGAGTCTTTCCCGTACCACTAAGACCAGAGAGAACACATATCGGATTTTTCTGAGTTACATGAGTTATAATTTTATCTAAGACGGCGTCATCCCGAATGTGCCCTTGGCAAAGGTGTGGCAACTTTCCATAATATTCATAGTTATCTAGATTTAAAGAGAATAAAGGGAAGAATTGCTTGTAGAAATCCGCGATGTTGGGGTTACTAATTGATTGTTCGTAAATGCCTATGGAGAGCCTTCTAGCATCGATAAATGATATGAGGTGCGAATGGCGCTTTGCAAGATCAGTGGTGTTGAACTTCTTTCTAAAATAGTTTGGTTCTTCTTGATTAGTTATTAGATATATCTTTTTGAGCACACATTTCGCTGCATGATTGACGGCGTGGTTTACATCATTTTCGATCTTTTCAAAAGTAGGGGACTTAGCTGTCCCTTTATGAGTGAAGTAGTTTTTGTCCGTGCTATATTCGCCTACCACTGTAAAATCGTCCGAAAAGGAGTCTACAGTGTAGTTGGCGGGTTTATAATCTTTGTTAAGGCCGTGATGTATCATCGGTTGACCTTCGCTAACCGCTATGAAATTGTTACCAACAAGCTCTATATCTCGGTCATCGAGATTCCCAATTTCTTCTATCAGATCTTTTACTATTCGTTTCTTTATATGTTCATGCATGGCAAGAAATCCCAGAACTTGATGAATTCCAAAGCACCAA
Source organism: Vibrio sp. JPW-9-11-11 (assembly GCF_013369335.1). Classification (GTDB taxonomy): domain Bacteria; phylum Pseudomonadota; class Gammaproteobacteria; order Enterobacterales; family Vibrionaceae; genus Vibrio. The sequence goes on along the minus strand of NZ_SZQJ01000036.1, from coordinate 103,829 downwards.
TTGGAGTGATGAACCAAAATAATCCTTATGGGTGCTTATATACTGCGCAGTTCGCGTTGGTTTTGTGATCTTTGTTTTTACTCCACTTTATACCTTTTGATATTCTTTTTCGAGTTTTGTTGCTCAGCGCCTGATTGCGTATCTGTTTGGTGTTGTGACAGTTTAGATTGGATGTAAGGTGAACGATTGAAAATTTCAAACATGCATTTACAGGGTTTTCGTAATTACGAAGATACCGATATTAACTTCAACGAGAAAACCCTCGTAATCGGAGCAAATGATGTAGGCAAATCAAACATGCTTCATGCTCTTAGGCTTCTACTTGATAGAAGCTTCTCTGAGGCTGATGTTGAAGCGTCCGAGTTGGATTTTCATATCGGCAAAGAAGCTATAAGCACAGAGCTTGCTATTACCATTAAGTTTGACGAGGTGGTAGAGGAATCGGTGCTCTCTACCTTGAAAGGGTGTGTGAGTGACAATGGAGAAGTTTATCTACAGTATCGAGCAAGTAGAGATAACCTTGAACCAAGAATCTTAATGGGTGAATCTATGGAGTCACTTGATGACTTCCCTCGGAGCAAGTACCTAAAATGTATGAACTTGAAGTATGTTCAGTCAAAAAGGGATTTAGATAAATTCATACAAAGAGAAAAGAAACAATTATTGAAGCATGCCCAACAGTCTTTACTAAAAGATGAAGCTGAATGTGATGAAGCTCTAATGGCTGAGATAAGTAGCGACTTGAAGTCCTTGAACAAGAAAGTATCAGCTCTGAAATATGTAGAAGCCGCAACGAATGACGTAAATGTAGAGCTTAAAAAGCTTGCACACCACAATAGTGATTATGAGGTTCAATTAGATACTGGAGCTATACAGGTGGGTGACTTCATTGAGAAGTTGCAACTGGGAGCGAATACTAATGGTTCCGACGTTCTCCTTGGGGGGGATGGAAGGAACAACCAGATACTACTGGCATTATGGAAATCTCGGAGTAGCCGAGAAAATGCTGAAAATGATAGTGTGGTGTTCTATGTGATCGAAGAACCTGAAGCTCATTTGCACCCTCATCAGCAAAGGAAATTAGCCAATTATCTTGTAGAAGAGTTAAGCGGCCAGACGATCATAACTACTCACTCTCCACAGATTGCTGAGGGTTTTAGTCCTGACTCAATTGTAAGGCTCTATGTTGAGGATGGAGAAACATGGGCTGCTGATGATGGTTGTTCAGAGCGGATTAGCGAAGCATGGGACGGGATGGGTTATCGTATGAGCATCATCCCAGCAGAGACGTTTTTTTCTAACGGAGTGTTGTTGGTTGAAGGGCCATCAGAGGTTATTTTTTATCACGCACTCGCAGAGGGACTTGGCTATGACTTAGATTTTCTAAATTTATCGATACTCTCGGTTGATGGAGTCGATTTTAGGGTGTTCATCGATATTTTAGAAGGATTGGATATTCCTGTCGTAATGAGGACTGACAACGACATTTCGAAAGTGCCAAACAAGGAGCTCTGGCAATATGCAGGTGTCAATAGATGCTTGACAATTATCAATGAAGAAAAGTGGGAGCATTCTGAAGTTAAGTTAACTCCTTGTGACATGCCCGAACCTGACTGGCAAGTTGTTAGTGAACAACTTGAAACATATGATGTGTTTCTATCTAGAGTAGACCTTGAAACAGACTTAGTGAGTGAATTCAGTCAGCCAACTTTGAAAGCACTTAATAAGACATCTGCCGCTGCCGCTATAAACTATTTGCAAGATAAGAAAGCAGTTAGAATGCGAGAATTAGTGATCGCGTTACGCGGAAATATGAGTGATTTAGCTAACAGTAACATTGCTAAACCATTATTAGCATTGATTAAGACTGTTCAGGAATGACTATTTTGAAGCTAACCGAACAACAAAAAAACGCTGTCGATTATCAGGATGGTAGTGCCGTAATAACTGCCTGTCCTGGTAGCGGTAAAACAACAGTTGTTAAAGAGAAAGTGCGTGCTTTGACTCCAATGCTTCCAAGTTATAAAGGTGTTATCGGTATATCTTTTACCAATAAGGCGAGCACAGAGCTTAGACAGAAATGCGAAGCAAACGGGCATGATACAAAAGCCAGTTTCTTTGGCACCATAGATAGTTTTTGCTTCAGTGAATTGATAGCCCCTTTTTTAGAAAGATTATGGGGAGGACAAGTTGCAGGTTGCGAGATAGTTAAGAAACTGACTGAAGATCACCTCTCACAACTAAGTCAGAATTATCAGGCCCCAACTCTTGAAGATGTAATGAATGATGGGGGATTTAATTCTCTTTACGAACAAAATGTGCTTTGGATGAGCTCCTTTTCGGGACTCGCATTGTTTGTATTGAAAAACTCTGAGGGAGCAAGGAGATACATAAAGGCCAGATATACACATGTATTTGTTGACGAATATCAGGATAGCTCACTTGCTCAGCACGAGCTGTTTCTTGAACTCGTCGAACTAGGATTAGTTGGTATAGCAGTTGGTGATAACGATCAATCGATATATGGTTTTAGGGGAGGTGACCCCAAGCTACTTGAGGAATTGACGCGTGAAGGTTCTGGTTTCAAGCACTTTGAGATTGATTTGAATCATCGGAGTCATCCTTCGATCGTTAACTATGCCAGCCGCCTAAAAAGACCTACTTGTAACTTGGTGGAACATGAAGAGGGTGATCTACGCGTCGTTCGGTTAGTGATGGAGGGATGGTTACCGACATGCGCTTCTACAGTCTCGGATTTAATAAGCGAATGGATCGCTGGGAAAAAATTTAAAGTAGAAAAAGCTTCAGATATTGCCATATTGGCAAAAACGGAAAGAATTTTAAAATTAGTGTCTGAGAATCTAGAGGTGCCAAATAGGTTGTACGTCGATGACAAGCTAAACGCGATTGGCACAACCGCTTCTGATTTTTTGACAGCTTTAATTGAGTATAAGTACGGCAAAATTGTTAGCGCACAGGAAATATGCGATAAGTTTGCTAGGAATAGCTCACCCAATATTCGTCGTAAAAGTAGCTATGCGAGAGAGCAAGTTCGTATGCTGAAGCAAGAGGAAGACCATACACGGCTAGTTACTATTGCAAGCGAGCTCATAACTTTGTTTGACTTGGAGGTAAAGTCTGGAGAGTTAGAAGTATTCGCTGAAATACTGTTGGATGACTTAGCACTAAAGTCATACAAACCAATAAATCGTGAAGAAGTGCAAATCATGACATTGCACAAGTCGAAAGGATTAGAGTTCAAAGTTGTGCTTCACTTCGGATTGGAAGAGTGGAACTTCCCTTACCGAAGATATACAGGCGATTGGAATGATCCTCCGCAATACCCTGACTTACAACAGGAAATGAACCTTCACTATGTAGGAATAACACGTGCAGAAGAACTTTGTGTTCTTTGTCAAAGTGAACTGCGTGAGAATTCGAGAGGAGAGCTCAAAACTTCAGCACCGTCATATTTTTTGAGTTTGGTTCAGTTGAATGGTTTGTTTATAAATTCGCTTCCTTCGTGAATTTTATATATCTTTCCGACGCCCTCTTTTTCGGATAGTTAAAACGGGTGTTAGAAAGTAATGCTTTTTGTCTTAATTCTGCGCCCATCAGGTCTTAACCAGTCCTCAACGAACACCTCAAACAAAGGCCCATCAATCAAGTCACAGGGTTTGGCGGTTACGTATTTATGACTTCGCGCTTCTGTTGAGACTAATCTCTCGTAGCCTTCTAAGTCACCTTTATCTAAGTATTTAGAAACTAATGCTGGTGGAGCAACAGCTCGCTCCACCAATACCGATTTCTCGGAGATCATCCAAAGTAGAATATCAGTGTCGTCTCGGCCTTCTCGCATGAGACTAAGATTGTTTCTGAGGTTATCTATAAGATTACAATGCTCATCGAACTGAAAGGACGGGTAGTACCTCCAGCCGTTCACATTGATACAAAGAGCGTTGTGCTGCTCTTCGGGTAACTCCTCATGAGAAATGAGTTCTAGGCCGTTGAGAAGCGAGACAATAGTTTTTAATCGCTTAGTTTCGAGCTTATTCATCAGATCTCCTCACAGCGATCATTGCGTTGGTCATCATACGGTTAATTTTCGTCGGTTGAGTCTTGGTCATCTTCCAATTTGTTACATTCAGCGATAACTTCTCGGTGACGTCTTTGTTTTTCTTTGTTTTCTTCTTTTTGTGCTTCAATACGCCTCATGTCTGAATACCACACAAGCCATTCATTCAATGTTATAGATTTGCTCTCAACAGCGATTTGATTAAATGTGAGCATGTAATCACAGAACATGTTGAACACTTTCGCTTCATCGTCTCTTCTTAAGAGTGATGCAGGGCTAGCTGTGACATAGTTACGACTTTGCTCAAACAACTTTTCGGCTTTCATGTATTGCTTCATGCGTGCCTTGAGGAAAGCTGGGCGCCTAACAGGTACTTTGTAATCCCAAATTTGATAAGTTACTTTCAGTAAAGAACCACTTAACTGAGTTTTCTTGTTTGATGATCTTAATCAGGTCAAGACGTGGTGCTAGGTACGGATGAATGTCTCCATTTTCATCAAACTGCTCTCTCGGATAGAGCCTTGTATTATTAAGAGTCACAAACATCGCGATGTCACGTAAGCGAGGTTTGACTTCGTGTGCTTCGAAAATTTGTTTGAATGTACCGAGAAATTTCATAGTAATTGTTCCTAATTTTGGGATTTTGAGACGATTTTTTCCGCTTGCCTAACCGAAAGGGGTAGGCGTTTTCTGTTTTTGATTAATGAGTGTTGTGAGTCCACCTGCCTTTCGACGTGTGAAACTGAAGTAGCCTTCTTTACGTGTCGCTTAATTTGTTTAGCCAGCTTTTTATCTGCCAGATTCCAATCAATAGATTGATGGTACTTAGCAGGCTCTCGTTTTGGTAAGTGCTGGTTTAGCCAGTCCTTGTCATATCGAAATAGCCACATGTAGCAACTGCTCGAATTTTTAATCTCTGTCCGAGTTAATGTTGGATTCTGGGAAATGATCTTCTGGAGTGTTTGACGATATTGATGTCGTTTTTGGCAGAACCAGAGTCGTTTTCTCCATGCGGATAATCCTGACATCGCATTTATTTGCTGTTCTACAGTACCAACGCTAACACCGCATAATTTGGCGATATCTCGTCTATGAACCCCGCGAAAAGCGAGTCTCAATATTTGGTCGACTAATGCATCGTTGAGTCTTTTAAATCGATGCTTGATTGTGACCCCATTGCGTTGCGCCATGGCTGCTAGAAAGCCAACCGAACATCCTGTCGCCTTGGCGACAGAACGAAGCGAGTTTCCTGAGGCCAACTCGGATAGACAGACACGAGGCTTATGAGATTCCCGACTACAATAGTTCGAGACCTGAGAAGTTTGTCGAAAGTAACACTTGGCGTTCTTCGCAAAGAAAGCACCAACCAATGCATGCTGTATGTAATGGTTGTAGTGGTCGTTTAGGAGAAGGCACCTTAAGAAATTGAATTTATATAGCTTCGAAGGCAGTAGCTTTGCACCAGCAAATAGAGGAGCCCAAAAGTCTTGTAGACGATTGACGGCTTCTGATTGCCTGATCTGTCCTTTCGGAGTTAACAAATGGGCCTTAATCATCCAAGATGAGTGAGAGGGTGTAGCAATATGCTCGTATCGACGTTCGTATTCATAGCGATGCCAACTACTGATGAATTGCGATAACCTCAAAGCTCGTTCTAAACAAAGATCAGAACCATGGAAACATCTATCGTAAGGTGTTGGTGGTAGTTCGATGCGTTTGTTAAGGCCATCGGCATCTGTCGGTGCATATTGCAGCCAACAAGCATGCTTTGGACAAACGAACATACCGCAATACTGATGTACGGTACGCCAAATACCATGCCCCCATTTCAATGTGTCTTCCTCAAGGCATTGCGGACAGAACTTTAGTGCGCTGCTAAACCTTAACCGAGAAGAAGTAGTACGTGATAAGACCGCGATGTGACTGCCATCATTGCTCAACAGGTGCAATCTAAGTCTTGCTTTGCTTTTGTTATCTTGAAGGCAAGCGCCGACAACAGGGAAACAAGTACTGTTAAACAACAACCTTTCCGCATCTATTGAAGTCTGTTTGGCAACTTGTTCGAGCATGCAAGGAAGCTGGGGGTTAATGCGAACATCTGTGCGCCCTAGGAGAGCTCGGTTTTTTTCGCGTAGCGAGCGTCTTGGTGAGGCTGCGTGGTGTCGCGCAACAAGGCTATAAAAGGCTTCACCAGCTATTTCGTGCAGGTACATAGGTCTATAACTGTCCTGTAGCAACCAGCATGAGAATGTAGATCAGTGGTGGACTAAATCTGTTTGTTGAAGTCGATAAAAATAAGCGTGTTGTCCTCATCGTAGGAGAAATTATGTGATCATTTACTTTCCTCGTATTCGAGAAGTACTGCTCTAGAGCGCCTTTCCCTAGAGTCATGAAAATTTCTTTGTACCAATCGCCACAAGCTTTCTTAAAAGCCAACGTATCAGTTTGCTCAAGCGTAAACCCCATGCGTGCCAACGTATTTTGTTGCACGGATTCAAGGCATAGGGTGAGCGTTTGCTCATTTAACGCCAACATAAGCTGTTCAACTCTTAGCATTGTTTCATCATAATACGCTCCCTGACTTATCATACTGGAACCACAGCTCGGACAGATTAATGTTGGGGTTTGCATTCGACTAAGATTTTTTACAGTGTAACTGCATGAAGAACAGCTATTAATGAGCCTCGTTCCGTGTTTGTAGCAGTGAAAAACCCCCTGTAGTTGGTGATGTTGGTGAAAATATGAAATACCAACAGTATCTAAGTCTTCAGCAATACAGTCTTTGCAGTAACGCCACAAACGATTATGTACCGTTTGGGATTGCGTAAAGTCGATGTCATATGGCTTTCCTTTCAAAAACAATGGTAGTTCGCGCTTCTCTCGCTCGTTGAGGAAAGACTCGATGACGTTACCGTGCATATGCATTTGCCAAATCGAACGATTGTCATCATTAAGAATATTCATCAGTATGGAGTCTAGGTCAGACATGACTGTAACTGGCGACGCACTGAAATTTGCCAGCCCTACACGTTTTGCTGAAGTAGCAAAAGTGCCAAAAGGGGACATAGTATGAACTCGGCTAAGGAAGCTTCTTAGGTGTTCGTTCGGTAGTAGGTACAAGATGTTATTCATACTTTCTAGCCTGCGCTAGTAAGGCTTCAGGAGTTAAGTTCTCTAGCATTTCTTGGTCTTTCTCAGTAAGGTTTGCGGCAGAACGAGAGCTTCTAATGGATTTCTTATAGACTTGGTTGCCGTCAATATCTGAGCCACTTTCAGAAAACAAATCCTGTTGAACAGAGTGCAATTGAGATAAAGGATTGCAATCCTCATATTTATAAAATTGACCACGCTTTAGTGCCGTTAATGCGCCTGAGACCAAGAGAAATTGTTCTTTGAATACATGGTCTAGAGCAGCCATGCTTAGGTCTTGATTGTTTGGTGTTAGATAAGTCAGATAAGACAATGTGGCCTTTATTAGGCTGCTCGCGATAGCAGGGATCCCTGCTGATAAGTAGTGAACATGGCGTGTTAGAGTATCAATGTCAGTTGTCTGATTCTTAAGTAATTGTGTCGGGCACATTTGCTTAATGAAGCGTTTCCAAAACGAACTTTCAACAGCACATTGCTCTAAGATTAGCGACCCTGTCTTTCCAATTCGCCTAGCGGCAGTCATCTCTTTAGAAAACAGATTAAGTGTTGATAGTGTCCCGACGAGTAATAGTGGTACACCAACCTTGTTAAACAACTCTTCCACGAACTTTAGTGTGGCGTTTTCGTTGTTACCGACTTTCTCGTACTGTCGAGTTTCAGATAGGTTCTGAGCTTCATCTAGAACAATAATCCCAACACCATGGATGAGTAGAGCCTTACGAACCGCAATCATTAGTGCTGTAACTGAGCTTTTCTGATGTGATTCGTAATAATTCTCACCAGTTACCGAATCGATGGACTCAAGAATCCTCCAGAGTAGTGCACGCTGCCCGCGAGCTGTTGGGATATCGATCTTGAGCCAGACAATCTGTTCGTAGATGAACTTTTGTCCTTGGTACTCTTGATGTGAAATGACTTGAGGAATGGCAGACAAGATGCTTTCTACCATCGCTGACTTTCCGCGACCTGATAGACCTGCTACCAAAAAACTCTGCTGATTTGCTGTTTGCTTTAGAGTGCGCTCTTGCCCTTCAGGTATTTCAATAGAGTCGGCAAATTGCAATTGTTTAATATCGCCATACACCAAAGGGTTGCGATAGATATAGCCTCGTTCAATCATGCGAAATACGGTGTCATAAAGGCGTGGGGCTTCATCCTGAACAACATAGCACTCAGATAGGTTATCAATGAATGTTCTGGTGTAGTAACCATGATGCTCAGTAGGGAGCGAACTGACATCAATCATCATGTCAGGAGATAGTGTTGTTGCCTGGATAAATTGTTTAGGTAGCAATGGCATTCCAAGCGCTTCAATCAGAGGATTTTGTGCCATCTGAGAGTTAGGGTGAGGTATATAATTAGCTATCATCTTGTTCATCATCAAAGTCAAAAAAATCAGGTGTTTCCAAGTGTTGGGTATTCTTTTTAGCAGTGGAGCTAGCGTTATCTTCGGAACTTAAGGTTGCTGCTATCTGCTCAGATTGTTTGCTGCGTTCAATAGAAGAGACGATACTCTTTCGTTCTTTGATACCTGTCTGGATAGACTTTGCTGACGATGTTTTTAAGTATCGAGCGTCAGCTTTTGCTTGTTTATCGATTTCATCCAGTTTGTTTAAGAACTCAATTTTGTTAGCGAATGAATGTTCTTCATGAAGGCTTTGTTTTTGTTTGGTTAATTCGATTTCATGAAGGGTCGATTGCCAAATTTGATTACGATACGCTTCAGAGCGATCAGTGAGTTCTAAAGTAATTAGTTCGTTAGATTCAGGGTCTTTACACCAAATAAAGTTCGTTGAATTTTGGTCGTATCGAACTTCCACTGTGTATCGACCAAAATTACGAGCTTTGTCTAACCATTGTTTATGAATGATTTTGTTAGCGCTGTAATACAGCCCCTTAAAGTAAACGCCCTCCATTCTCACAGTCGCCTTGTCAGCAGGTAGCAATGCGAAACGAAGTCGCTCTTCAGGAATCTGAGCTGGCGGTATCACCATTTCTTCTAGCCCGTAGAGATATAAGTCTCTAGGAGAGAAACCAACATCATCACGAGACATCTCGAAGTTATGGTTGTTCTTTCTAAGGCGGTTGTTATTGGTATAAATGATTGTCCTTATGAGCTTTTCCATGAATGCTTCGAAGGACATCGACGCTTTTCTAGAAGCGTGTTGCTCTTCCTTGCTGGGTACTTTCATGACTTGACCAGGCACAAATCGAACAGCATTTTGATGAAAAATATCAAATGCTTTCTCGACAGTTCCTTTACAATCCCCGCGATGATACGGAGCGAAACTGGCGATTGATAAGCCAATTTCACCCTTAAGCATGCTTTCAATGTTACGGTCTGTATACTCGGAACCTCGATCCATGACTAACTGTGAGCAGACATGGTGGCACGGCCATTCGTTTTCAGTAATTTCAACGCCATAGCGTTTAGCAAACTGGACTTTGTTGGTAAAAGCATTGAAAAGGGCTTGTGATGCTCCAGTCCAATCTGGGCCGTGAAAACAAGCGTGAGTGCCAACAAACATGCCAGACCACGTATCTACAACTAGATAGATCACAGGGCGTCCCGTGGCTAACTGATTGGTTTTGTCGTAGGGGTAGCGTATGTATTGATCAACGACTGTTGCATCTATTTCATAGCGACTTGTGGGGCCACGAACACCCTGTCGAGCAAGGCCTGCACGGCCTCGGTAGTCTTTTTGAAAATTGGTCGTGCCGACAGCCTTCCTTATCAATTCAAGTTGATCTACGTTTTGCTTAAAATGATATTTAAATGCATTTCGTGAAATGAGTTTGGCCCTTGGAACAGGTAAAGCTATCTCATGTGCTTCTTCAATCATTGGTTTAACACGCGCATACATGAACTTGCGTGTAAACTGATCGTAAAGGTCACTCAGCCTAGCTTTGCCACCGTTTGGAATGGTTTTAGCAAATCGTCGAATATGTTTAATGTCTTGTAGAGTGACTCCACGATAAGGACTTCCATATTTGGTTTTCGGGCCACTTTTGCCTAACTCAGGGTCTTGGTCAAATGACGGTACTTCAGGTAAAGACTGATTCGTTCCGCAATTTCTCCATAGAGGGAGTAGAGCATTGACGTGAGAACCGTAATACCAGTAACGATTTAAAATTTTTGCTACATAACTGCGGCTGCGACCTGATGTTTCTATCAATCGATGTAAGATTGAACTGCTATCGATAAAAAGATAGTTGTAACGTAGTTCGTCGTTATCGATTAACGGGGCAATAATGTTAAAGCTGCTATCTCTGCGTTGTAACCACTTTCTGCGCTTCTTATCCTTCAGTAACTCTTCGTCCGACATGTATAGGTAAGGGCTAAAGGAATGCTCTAGCACTTTCCATTTGCCCAGCTCTATTTGCCTCAACGTATCACTTAGCATAATCGTATGAGGCCTTTTAGGGCGTTCAACATTGAGCTGAGTGACAGCAATTTGGTCGAGGTCTTGGCAAATATCTACGATAAGATATTCAAGCCCTTTTTTGCCATCGACTAATTTTTGATTAATTCTCATCGTGTTGCGTAATCATCATTACAGGGCGAAAAACTTCTATGCGCTCATTCAGGTCAACGTCTAGTTGACCTGAATACGCAAGATGTTGAAATATCTCTAACGCAGCAAGTTCGGTTACATCATGTACTAATGATGCGTGATTCAAATGCTGCTTTAGAGTTTTATCTGGGTCGTTCATAAGGCTCTTGTTTAGAGTGTTTAACATCCCTTCGCACAGTGGGCCTTCGATTTGGCTCTCGCGTACATGATGGTAAGTCTCTCTAAGCCATTGAAGGTTGTATGTTTTGTTGGGGTTTAAGTCTTCATCTGTTATTTGCGTTAGATGATGGTTGTAATGCCCCCAGTACATCTCTTCAATTTTGAACTTTTGTTGGGTTCGTGTGACTTTTTGGGGAGGCTCAAATTCAGTGCTTAGTGCTGAGCTCGGTTTATAGTTATACGGCTGAATGCCAAGCTGGTCTCTTGTCGCATCATACAAGGTGACAACGAAATCCGTGGTCATGGTTGCAGCAGGAATATCTTTACCATCCCGTTCTTTGTATTTAGCAGGGTGTCGATAATTCAGATATTTAGCCCACTTGAGAGTTTCATTTAACGGTAAGGGGTATTGCTCTTGTATATCCAAGACTTCAGGATCGTGCTCAAGATGAAGGAATAGAGCAAGCTCACCTAAGCTGAATAAGTGATGGCAGCGTTTCGTCTTGTGACTGAAAACAATATGAGATAGACCGACACTATTTGAACGTCGAACTGTAATATATGGCTCGTACTCACCATTCTTAATCTTCTTTAAGTGTTTTTCTAATTTTCTGAGCTCATAGTTTGTTATGTATGGTTGCTTAACTATTTTCATATGCCTAATCCTCACTTACTAATATATTGTTAGCAGCCTTTCTAGGGTTTGTCTAACTGGGTGTGCTTGTAAGTGTTTGTAAATAAAGGATTTATTATAACTTATATAATTGACTTAGAGCTTAGGGAGCTGAATTAGAAAAGCTTGTAATTCAATGTGATATTTGAAGGGATACATGGAATTTGCAGTTTTTCATTAGGCTTAATTATTATTCCTTATATAAATCGATATAGAATATAATGTCTTTATATTTCATTGCTTTAAGAAATAATTGTTCACGGATCGTACACTTGGATTCCTAACTCAAAAAAAACTTATAAAACATGCAAATTTATTGTTCTGGTTGCTTATTTTCGACAGAGTTAGATATCTTTTTTAAAGAGGCTAGTATTACAAACATGTGATGATTAGTTAGGCTTGGTTATGGTTAGCGCAGAAAGATTTATCAGTATGGCATGGGAACTAGAGCTCACCATCTGCTCATTGATAACTGACCAAACACCAGAGGGCTACTTGGATGTGTGTAGAGACCAAGCTAAGAGTAGAGGCATAGATGTCTTTAATCTGAACTTTAATGAGTATGAATCCCCCCTAGCTGCTTTCGCAGCAGAAGAGAACCGAGAATTGGTTGCTACTTTGGAAGGTTGTAGACGCAAGACACTTGTCATTTTTGAAGGAGCTGACGCGCTGGCACCTTTGGAGTGTAATGAGACGTTTTGGCTGAGGTCACTACTTGCAAATACAAATGAAAGCTCTTTTTTAGTGTGTGTTTTCGTTACCGAGGGAAGAGACTTGTATGAGCGAGTAGAATCAGCATTTTTTGAAAGTATGATAAGCATAACTTCATAACACAATAAATCAGATGTCCTTATAGAACAGATAGATACAATTTGATTATGCTCACTGTTTATCAGTAATTAAGTTCTTATAATCTTATGTTTTAGTTTATGTTAATTGTCACGCATTATTGAGCTGATTTTAATGGAATTGAGCAATGACAAAGTATGGTTTCCTGATGAGTGGGAGACCCATGCAAATGACCTTTTGAAAGAACGCTACTCGTCTGCGAACTATATCCCTATACCTGATCATGATAAGGGGGATGGCGGCATAGAGGGCTTCTCTCTAGATGGACACGCCTACCAGATGTATTGCCCTGAAGAAGTAGAAAATGTCTCTAAGCTTTACGAAAAGCAACGTAATAAGATGACTAGGGACATTGGAAAGTTTATTACTAATACAGATAAAATGAGTGGTTTTTTTGGGGATCTAAAAATCAAAAGATGGATTTTAGTTGTACCCTCCCACAAAACAAAAGACCTAGTGGCTCATGCGACCAAAAAGACCTTAGAAGTTAAGGCTGCAAACCTCGATTACGTTGACAACAACGATTTCAGAGTTTTGATCTGGGATCGTAGTGAGTTTAAAAAAGAAGAAACCATGCTTTTGCAGGCAGGGTACGCCACTTTAAAGTTGAACATATCGGACATAGAGGAACATCATGTAGCCTCTTTTATAGAAGATACTTCGACGGAGTTTATGTCAAACCTGACTACTAAACTCAGTAAACTCAACTCAAATCCAAGTGTTGTTGCCAATGGTAAAGGTCTCTTAACGCGTAAGGCGATAATGTCACAAAACATGCTAACTGAACTAAAGGAAGATTATCCTGAGTTCCACAAAGCTATAACCTCGACGAAGGACAAACGGGCTGAAGAAATTTTCATCGAAGCTTTAGATTCATCACCTGAATCCCAAAGCATTGCTTATCAGAAAAATGTGTTGCGAGAGAAGTTAGAAAACTCTGCAAAACTACATGAAGACAATCTCGACACCATTGCTCTCGGAACTGTTGCTGATTGGCTAATGAACTGTACATTGGACTTCCACTAATGGATTTATTTGACATTGAACCCCAACACGGAATTAAGTTTAACTATAGAGGCGCTTCTGTAGACGCTGAACTTAGACCCCTCTGGCGTATTTCGTTGTTAGTATTGATTCTGTATAAACTTTGTTCTGGTAACAAAGCCAACTTGAAAAAAATCCAAGTGCTTTATGCACTTGTTTCATCAGATAAAAAGCGTGTTGCATATCGGGGAGGTTTGCTTTCTCGTGAGAATAGTAATATCCGTTTTGACCCGCTTGTTGATCGAGCAATAGATATAGGTATAGGTGAAAAGCTATTCATAATTGATGATGCAAAGAGTATCAAACTTACCCCTAAAGGGGTGCAGTTTGCAAAAAAAATAGATGCAGATTCGAATCTGTTCATTCTCGAAAGTGATTTCATCAATGCTTACTCGAAATCCCATTTTAACGATCAAAGAATTAACAATATCATTCAGGGTAATATCATATGTTAAACCTTGTAATAGAGAATCTATCTATTCGCACTCAAACCAATGATGGCCTTTATGGTACTGACATTCCTTTCACGCAAGGCCTCAACATAATTCATGCTGAGAACACGCATGGTAAGTCAACATGTATACAGTCCATTGTATACGCACTTGGTTTGGAAGGTTGTTTAGGCCCATCGAGAAAAGTACCCTTAAAAACAGCATTAACCAGCCAGTTGAGGGTCGAGGGCGGAAGAAAAGTTAGTGTAATTGGATCGAAAATATATCTTCAAATTTCTAACTCGAATAAGCGTATGACGATTATGAGGAGTAGTAATGAAGATAGAAAAGATCTGATTTCCGTTTATTTTGACCTGTCGGTTGAAGAAGTCCTCGAAAGGAATGACATTGAAAGCTCAGATTACTACTTAAGGGTTGAAGGAGCTGCATCACGGGAGAGAGGCTTTCACTACCTGCTTGCTGACTTCCTTGAGATAGAGCTTCCTAGAGTTACGAAGTATAACGGTGGTGAATCTCCACTATACCTAGAAGCCATATTTGCAATGAACTATGTTGAGCAAACGCGTGGATGGGGCGGTATTCTCAACATATTGCCAACGTACTTGGGTATAAAAGAGCTATCTGAGCGAGTAATCGAGTTCACCCTAGACCTAGATGCTAGAGATGTTGCAAAAAGAAGACAAGAACATACCCAGAAGAAGAAAGACGCTGAGAGAGTTTGGGAATTAGCTCTTGATAACCTCATGAATGAAGCGAAGAGAACATATGGTTTCGTTTCGAATCAGTTAGACGAAAAAATTGGAAAGAAAACACAATTAGCCAATGGTTCGTACCTTTATTTCTACGATTCTGACAATGCGGTGAGCTATAAAGAGCGTATTGAGAATTTAAATACCGCTTTGATTAAGCTAAAGCAGGAGTTCACTAATAGTAAGCTTGATTCTCAGAAACTTAGCAGACTAGAGCGTGATTTAGAGCAACAACAAACTCTTCTAAGTAGCCAAGAAAAGAGCATCAGTATGTTACTTTCGGACTTGTCAGTATCTGATAAGTACTTTGTTTCAATTAAGGATAGGATCCATGACGTCCAAGATAGTTTACGAAAGTATAAAGATCTCCAACGTCTTGAGGAAATAGGATCACAAGAGAATTTTTCTATAGTACAAAAGCAATGCCCAACCTGCCAAAGAAAAATGCCTGAAACACTGTTAACGGAGTTAGGAGATAATGACTCAAAGGTCTTGGGTTTAGGCGACAATATAAAATATCTGGAGAAGCAATTAGATGCATATAATGCGTTAGCGAAAGGAGAGGAACTAAAACTTGATAAAAAAGAAAACTTGTTGAGAGAGTCTCGTTCTGAATTAACTAAAACTCGTGCCCTCATAAGAAGTATCAAAGATAGTTTGATTGACTCAACTTCTGTACCTTCAAGAAGTGATATCAAGAAAGAGCTTCTTCTGGAAGGAGAGATCAGTTCATTGGAAAAAGCTCTCCGAAGTGAAGAAGAAATCAAAGGAAATATGGAAGAAGCCTTGTTGTCGTGGGGTATAGCGGAGAAAGCTCTAAGTGCACTCCCATTTAATGGTTTAAGCGCTAATGATCGTAGAAAGTTAAGCTCTTTGAAAAATAGTTTTGTAAATAATCTAGAAGCGTTTGGTTACAGCAGTAGTGATCTAAAAGACTTCGAAATATCAGAACGAAGCTTCAAACCTGCACTTAATGAGGTGGATATCAATTCAGAGGCATCTGCCAGCGATAACATTCGTGTTATTTGGTCATATCTATATTCAATGTTAACTCTAGATAGTGCTTCTGGACAGGAAACGAATCATTTGGGGTTACTAATCCTCGATGAACCTCGCCAACAAGAGGCTAAGAATGAAAGCTTTCAAGAGTTCATCGTAAAATCATCTGAAGTAAAGAAAATAGGTAAGCAGATAATCATAGGAACTAGTGAAGATTACAACAATCTTCAATCAGCTATTTCTGGACTTGATGTTGAGTTAAAGCACTTTGATTCATATATTATTGGTAAGCTATAACGAATCCTTTTTGCTACGGGTATAAGGAGTGTCGTCGTAACGTTGAAGCTGTAGTGAAACTATTTGTTTTGCTGCTGCGTTAGCTGCTTTAGCGAAAAGAGCAGCTTCCTCTGGAGTGTAAGCTTTCCGAGTTTTCCTTGATTTAACGTTAGTCATTGCTGAGTTCCTAGCATCGAAAATATGACACCATGTTAGACTAAAAACTGTGCAAAGAGAAAAGGCGAACCAAACGGTTCGCCTTTTTTACTGAAGTTAGTTTCCAATTTAGTTATCGGTTTCCAACTCGGTTATCACAGTTTCCAACTTGGTTATCTGTGATCACCTGGAAAATTAGTCTTCGTAGTTATCAATGCTTGGGCACGAGCAGATTAGGTTACGGTCACCGTAAACGTTATCTACGCGGTTTACTGTTGGCCAGTATTTCCAAGACTTAGTCGCTTTCGATGGGAAACAGCCTAGCTCACGAGAGTAAGGGCGGTCCCATTCTGCTGCAGCAAGATCGACTTGAGTGTGTGGAGCGTTAACTAGAGGGTTGTTCTCTAGTGGCCACTCACCGTTTTTCACTTTTGTCATCTCTTCACGAATCGCGATCATTGCATCACAGAAACGGTCAATCTCTTCAAGATCTTCCGATTCCGTTGGTTCAACCATCAGCGTGCCCGCCACCGGGAACGACATGGTTGGCGCATGGAAGCCGTAGTCCATTAGACGCTTGGCGATATCTTCTTCGCTAATGCCTGTTTCTTCTTTCAGTGGACGAATATCGATAATACACTCGTGCGCGACGCGGCCGTTGGCACCACGGTAAAGAACCGGGTAGTGAGGGCGCAGGCGCTCCATCATGTAGTTCGCGTTTAGAATCGCGACTTTGGTCGCGTCTGTTAGGCCCGCTTCACCCATCATTGCGATGTAAGCCCAAGAGATAGACAAAATAGAAGCACTACCTAAATCAGCAGCTGATACTGCAAAATCTTCACCTTCTACACCGTTTTCGATGTGACCAGGTAGGAATGGCGCTAGGTGCGATTTTACACCAATAGGACCCATACCCGGACCGCCACCACCGTGTGGAATACAGAAGGTTTTGTGTAGGTTCAGGTGAGAAACGTCAGAACCAATCAAGCCTGGTGACGTTAAACCAACCTGAGCGTTCATGTTCGCGCCATCTAGGTATACTTGACCGCCCGCGGCATGAACCATTTCACACACTTCTTTCACTTGCTCTTCGTAAACGCCGTGCGTTGAAGGGTAAGTGATCATGATGCTTGATAGGTTTTCAGAGTGCTTGTCGATTTTCGCTGCTAGGTCGGTCATGTCGATGTTGCCATCTTCATCACACTTCACCACAACTACTTTCATTGACACCATAGAAGCAGTCGCTGGGTTAGTACCGTGCGCAGAGCTTGGGATCAGACATACGTTACGGTGACCTTCGCCGCGGCTTTCGTGGTAGCGTTGAATCGCGATAAGACCTGCGTACTCACCTGATGCGCCCGAGTTAGGCTGTAGTGAGAAGTCATCGTAGCCTGTGATTTCACACAGCTTCTCTTTCAGATCTTTCGCGAGTGCCGAGTAACCTGCTGCTTGCTCGATTGGCGCGAATGGGTGAATAGAGCCAAACTCTGGCCACGTAACTGGGATCATTTCAGCGGCGGCGTTGAGCTTCATCGTACAGCTGCCTAGCGGAATCATACCGTGCGTCAACGAGAAGTCTTTGTTCTCAAGCTGTTTTAGGTAACGCATCATCTGCGTTTCGCTGTGGTGCGTGTTGAATACTGGGTGCGTTAGGTATTCAGAAGTGCGACGCAGCGCTTCAGGAATCGCAGCAAATTCGTTGTTCGCGATTTCTGATGACAGTGCGTTTACGTCTTGTTCTACGCCAAATACGGCAAACAGCGCTTCAATGTCAGCTATGGTCGTTGTTTCATCAAGGCTAACACCGAGTTGAGTAGGTAGTTTGCGCAGGTTGATGCCAGCTGTTTGCGCGTTTGCGTACAGCGCGTCAGTCTGCTCGCCAGAATTGATGGTGATAGTATCAAAGAAGCTATTGTGCGCGAGTTCGAAGCCAGATTTAGTCAGGCCTGCCGCTAGAATTGCTGTCATGTGGTGAGTACGGCGAGCAATCGTGTGTAGGCCTTCAGCGCCGTGATAGACCGCGTAGAAAGAGGCCATGTTTGCCAGTAGTGCTTGAGCGGTACAGATGTTTGATGTCGCTTTCTCGCGGCGGATGTGTTGCTCACGAGTTTGCATCGCCATACGCAGTGCTTGGTTGCCGTTAGAATCGATAGAAACACCGATTACGCGACCTGGCATAGTACGTTTGTGCTTGTCACGAGTTGCCATGAATGCGGCGTGCGGGCCGCCGTAACCCATAGGTACGCCAAAGCGTTGTGCTGAGCCAATGACTACATCTGCGCCCATTTCGCCCGCAGGCTTAAGTAGAGCTGAAGCGAGTAGGTCTGTCGCAACTGTTACTAGGGTTTTGTTGGCTTGCGCTTTAGCGATGATGTCGGTTAGGTCACGAACTTCACCTGTTGTGCCAGGGTATTGAACAAGCGCACCAAACACGTCTTGCTCTGGGAGTGATTCTAAAGAACCAACTTGCACGTCAAAGCCGATGTACTTAGCGCGAGTTTTCACCACTTCTAGTGTTTGCGGGTGCACATCGTCAGCCACAAAGAAGACGTTGCTTTTACTTTTGCCCGCACGCTTACATAGCGTCATCGCTTCTGCTGCGGCAGTGGCTTCATCAAGTAGTGAGGCGTTAGCAATCTCCATTGCCGTGAGATCCATCACCATTTGCTGGAAGTTCAGTAGCGCTTCAAGGCGGCCTTGGGAAATCTCTGGTTGATAAGGGGTATATGCCGTGTACCAGCCTGGATTTTCCAGCACGTTACGTAGAATCACGTTCGGCGTGAAGGTGTTGTAATAACCCTGGCCGATAAATGTACGTTTGATTTGGTTTTGATCGGCAAACTCGCGCATGGCCACCAGCATATCTGCTTCGCTTTTTGCTGCGGCAAGTGTCATTGGTTTTTCTAGGCGAATTTGCGCTGGAACGGTTTCATCAATCAACGCGTCTAGGTTGGCAACATTGATCGCTTCCAACATTTTCTGTTGATCAGATTTGTTTGGGCCGTTGTGGCGAGCAACGAACTCATTTTGTGTGCTGAGGCTTTGAAGTAATTCAGTCATTGTCCTTTACCTACTCCATGTTCGGGTAACGGATTACAGCGTTACTGATAATGATAATTATACGTCCGAACTTAGAAAAAAAGCTGCCACCCAAAGTCGGGGGCAGCTTTCTATGTTTTCCTAATTACTCATCGTCGATTGAGTTTAGGTACTCTTCTGCGTCTTTTAGATTGTCGAGTTCAGATGGGTCTGACATCTTCACTTTTACAATCCAGCCGCCTTCATACGGCTCTTCGTTAATAAGCTCTGGGCTATCTTCTAGCTCTTCGTTGATCTCGACAATTTCACCTGTGATTGGTGCGTAAATGTCAGACGCAGCTTTAACTGATTCAACCAAAGAGAAGCTATCGCCTGCTTCGATTTCGTCTTCAACTTCTGGTAGGTCGACAAAAACAACGTCGCCTAGCATTTCTTGAGCATGCTCTGAAATACCGATAGTTACTGTGCCGTCACCGTTGTCACGTACCCACTCGTGGCTATCTGCAAACTTCAGTGTGTTGTCCATTGCTTATTCTCCAAAATAACTTTGATTAAATTGTTTATTGGTAAAGTGGGAAGCGAGCACAGAGTGTTTTGACTTCTTTGCGAACGCGTTGCTCAACTTCTGCGTTACCTTCCGGGTTTTCAACCAACCCGTCGAGTACATCGCCGATCCAGTTACCGATAAGTTTGAATTCTTCAGCGCCAAAGCCGCGGCTTGTTCCCGCAGGCGTTCCTAAACGGATGCCCGATGTAATCATAGGCTTCTCTGAATCAAACGGGATGCCGTTTTTGTTACATGTGATCCCTGCACGCTCCAAAGCTTCTTCCGCTTTATTACCTTTGAGGCCTTTAGGGCGAAGGTCAACTAACATAAGGTGCGTATCAGTTCCGCCGGTCACAATGTCACAACCGCGAGTTTGCAACACTTCAGCCAGAACTTTTGCGTTGTTGATCACTGAATCAATATATGTCGAAAATTCAGGGCCTAAAGCTTCACCGAACGCGACCGCTTTGGCTGCGATAACGTGCATTAATGGGCCTCCTTGAAGGCCGGGGAACACGGCAGAATTGATTTTTTTGATGATCTCTTCGTGGTTAGTCAGGATCATACCGCCGCGTGGGCCGCGCAATGTCTTATGTGTTGTAGTGGTGACAACGTGTGCATGCGGAAGTGGGCTTGGATGTGCACCTGTTGCGATTAGGCCTGCAATATGCGCCATATCGACCATCAAGATTGCGTCTACTTCGTCAGCGATGGCGCGGAACTTAGCGAAGTCGATGGTACGTGGAATTGCACTACCACCTGCGATGATCATTTTGGGTTTGTGCTCTAAAGCCAGTTCACGAACCGCGTCGTAATCTATCTCTAGCGTATCGCGATCCACACCGTACTGAACGGCGTTAAACCATTTACCGGAAAGCGCGGGGCGAGCGCCGTGCGTTAAGTGGCCGCCCGCATCAAGCGACATGCCCATAATGGTGTCACCCGGTTGCAAGAGGGCCAGTTTGACTGCGCCGTTTGCTTGTGCGCCAGAGTGAGGTTGAACGTTTGCGTATTCACACTTAAACAATTGCTTGGCGCGCTCGATAGCGATCGCCTCAACCGTATCAACGTGCTCACAGCCACCGTAGTAACGACGGCCCGGGTAACCTTCTGCGTATTTGTTGGTAAGGCAGGTGCCTTGGGCTTGCATGACTGCTTTCGAGACAATGTTTTCCGAAGCAATCAGCTCAATTTGTTCATTTTGACGAGTAAACTCTGCTTGAATTCCAGCGAAGACAGCATCGTCTGTAGCAGCAAGGTTAGTAGAGAAAAAGTTCTCTAAGCTGTGATTTTGAAACGGTTTGTTCATGGTAGATGACCTTCCATTCGTGCCGATGAGATGGTTACTTCTATCGATGGCTCTCGTCGGCTCTGCTTTTTGTTACTGTTCTTATCTACGTAAGAGCAGGGTGAATTTCCATACCCCTAAACGGTGGGGAAAGCCGATTCCAAATGTTAACTCTGTCAGCGTTTGGTCTCGGAAATCGCATCTCTACAACTAACAAGTTGGTAACATAGCGGTTGTCGGCACAACAATCAACCAAAAATTTCCTATTGGAAACAAGGTTTCTAAATTTGTTAACGGGAGCACGGTTTATTTATTGTTCACGTCTTTCCTCGACTATGCGCTTGGGGCACAATGAAAATCACACAGGATGTTGCTAAATATTGAAGAGGGAAGCATGCCCGAAGATATCTATGACGAGTACCCGTCGTTGACTCTGGCAAAAGAGTCTGCCGACGAAAACATAGAACCACTGAAACTAGGACAGCGGATAAAAGAGATTCGTGGCAAGCTAGGTATCACGTTAGAGGAAGCGAGCCAGCGTACAGGCCTTGCGCGCTCAACGTTAAGTAAAATTGAAAACGAACAGATCTCCCCAACCTTCCAAGCGATGCAAAAACTGGCAATGGGGTTACAGATAGATATGCCGCAACTGTTTGAACCACCAAGGAAAAAGGTGGCGACGGGGCGACGAGATATCACTAAGTCTAACCAAGGTAAACCTCACCCAACGCCAACTTATGAACATGAGTTATTGGCTACTCAGCTGTCGAACAAAAAGATGATGCCGTTTAAGAGCCAAGTTCATGCACGGAGTTTTGACGAGTATAGTGATTGGGTTCGCCATGACGGTGAAGAGTTCTTGTTGATATTGTCGGGTTCGGTTCTGTTTTATTCTGAGTTTTACGAGCCGGTAGAACTTAGCCAAGGCGACAGTGTTTACTATGACGCCAACATGGGGCATATGTTGGTTTCCACTAGTGAGCAAGACGCGCATATTTTGTGGGTGACGGCCAAATAGCCACCGATAATTGTAATTTCCTATAGCGAAGGCAAACGTTTGCTTTTGGGTCTTGAAAGAGTAAAATGACGTCGCTTTGGTGATTCTACCGCCAAAGCGGCGTTTTTTATTTGTCTGTTCAGATGTAAATATGATGTTAAGCGTCACACTTTGAACGCTTCTTGTCGTGTTGATCGTGCAAATTCTCTCCACTCGTGTTTATTATTGGAAACAAGGTTTCCTTGCATGGAAAACGAACCTGATAAAATGGAGACGACAATGACTCAAGATCTACTCAAAACCCCTCTACACGCGCTGCACATTGAAGCTGGTGCGAAGATGGTTCCTTTCGCTGGCTACGATATGCCTGTCCAATACAAACTTGGCGTAAAGAAAGAGCACTTACACACGCGCGATGCGGCTGGTTTATTTGATGTATCGCACATGGGGCAACTGCGTTTACATGGTGAGGGTGCATCAGCGTTTTTAGAGTCATTGGTTCCAGTTGATATTATCGATCTTCCGTCGGGCAACCAGCGCTATGCGTTTTTCACCAACGATCAAGGCGGCATCATGGACGACCTGATGGTGGCTAATTTGGGCGATCATCTTTTTGTGGTGGTGAATGCAGCGTGTAAAGATCAAGACATTAACCATCTAGAAGCGCATTTACCTTCGGGCGTTGAGCTTGAAGTCATTGATGACCGAGCATTACTCGCATTGCAAGGCCCTAAAGCCGTTGATGTACTAAAAAGATTCAATCCACAAGTCGCAGACATGTTATTTATGGATGTGAAGAAGTTAGAGATCTTAGGCGTTGAGTGCATTGTTAGCCGCAGTGGTTACACTGGTGAAGATGGTTACGAAATCTCAGTACCTAACACGCATGCACAGGAACTGGCGCAAAAGTTAACGGCGGAAGTAGAAGTAGAGTGGATTGGTCTTGGCGCTCGTGATTCTTTACGCCTTGAGTGTGGTTTATGTTTATATGGTCACGATCTCGACACAACGACAACCCCAGTGGAAGCAAGTTTGCTTTGGGGGATTCAGAAGGTACGTCGACTTGGCGGTGAACGCGAAGGCGGTTTCCCAGGGGCAGAGATCATTCTTAAGCAGATCGACACTAAAGATGTGACGCGCAAGCGTATTGGTCTGGTTGGTCAAACCAAAGCGCCAGTACGTGAAGGGACCGAGCTGTTCGATGCTGATGATAACAAAGTGGGCATTGTTACTAGTGGTACTGCTGGTCCAAACGCAGGCAAGCCTGTTTCTATGGCTTATGTGCGCGCCGATCTTGCTGCTATTGACACTGAACTGTTTGCCGACGTGCGTGGTAAGAAGCTACCGATGACGGTGGCGAAAATGCCATTCGTGCCACAGCGTTATTACCGTGGCTAGTTATTTGCAACGAAACGTTATATAAATCTTAAACCTCTCGATTCGAGAGGTTTTTTTTGTTAATGGATACTCATTTAGTTGTCTGATTGTGGTTAGAGTGTTATGAACTCAATCATCGAGTTTGACGTAAACTAAACTTAATTTGTAGTTTTAAGCCAGGATGTTGTTATGAGTCGTATCTTTTACTGCTTGTTGTTGATACTAGTGCCCGCCAGCGCATATGCGGTCGACGTGAAACCCTATATTGTCAATGGCTCTAATGCCGATATTTCTGATTACCCGTCTTTCGCCAGTCTTTTTTATCGAAATGGTAACACCTACAGTGCATCGGCTTATTGCGGCGCGACCATGATCAACTCGCAATACGTACTCACGGCGGCGCACTGCATATACGCCGACAATAATCTGATGCTTTACACAGTTGTGGCTCCACAATTAGAGGATGAGAGTAATTTTCTCTCAAATCAACAAGCTAAGGCGCAAGCTTTTTACTATCCGGACAGCTATCTAGACTCTGAGCTAGAGCGTTGGCCAAACGACATCGCGATCATCAAATTGGAATCGCCGCTGGCGGTCAGCGACTACTCTTCGCTGCTTAATACCTCTGTCAACAACACCTTCGCGACTAACGCTGATTACAAAGCGGTAGGACATGGGTACATCGAGGACAATACCCCTGGTGGAACCCAGTTATTAGAGACCTCATTGACCTATGTAAATACAACGGATTGCCAAGCGGTATTCGGCAGTAAGATATCATCAAGCCAGCTTTGTTTTGACGGTCCAGTTCCGACTGGCGCTACGTACAAAAATGCTACCTGTAGCGGTGACTCAGGCGGGCCTGTTTACTGGTCAACCGGGGGACAATATGTGCAAATTGGTATCACCAGCTTTGGCCCCGAGCCTTGTGGCGACGCGAGTGTCAACGTGACGTCGGTATTTACCGATGTTTACGATTATCAAAGTTGGATTTCGCGAGTTATTACCGGTCAAGAAACACCAAAAGCTTATGTAGAGACGCGCAATGGGGTTCGTGTATTGATCAATAATGATACAGGAGGGAGTGAGTCAACCGCCCCACAATCGGGAGGTGGTGGTGGAGGATCGTTACCTCTCTCCACACTGATAGTCTTAGTGCTTGTGGCGTATTCGCGTGCTCGACTTTGGGTAAGTTAATACGCTTCTTATAAATGAGAATGTCAACTTAACCTTTTGAAATTAATTATTTTTATTGTATTTCCTTGTTGAGTGAGAGTAATCAACCTGTTGACTATTCTCTGTGAGAAGATAGGTTTAGTTTGACAGTTACTTTTGGCAGGGATCAACGTTATGGCTAGCAATGACATCTATAAAGTTACACTCGTTTCTGATGTGAGCATGCAATCAAAACTACTAAAGGATTCATTGGAGAAAGGGCTAGATCTGCAGGTGGCGATTGTGACCGCCGACTCACTGAAAAACTGTGTACCAGGCGAGTCGATACTAGGCAACTTAGTACTTATTGATTACCACTATCTTGATGGCGATAAGTTTGAAAGCTACCACTTTGCCAAAGGGCAGAGTCAAACGGCGGTGAAAGAAATCGTGTTTAATTGCCCGGCGGATGCGCCCTCAAGCGAGCTATTCAAATGGCGTAACTTGGTAGGGGTGTTTTATCTCGATGATGAACTGCCATTGCTGCTCAAAGGCATGGAAAAAGTGATGCAAGATGAAATGTGGCTATCTCGCAAAGTGGCTCAGGACTATATTGAACACTTCCGCTGTGCCAACACTGTGACCACTTCACAAGCCTACGCCAACCTGACAAAACGCGAAAAAGAGATCATGCGTTTACTTGGGCATGGAGCGTCGAATATTGAAATCGCTGATGAACTGTTTGTCAGTGAGAATACCGTCAAAACTCACTTGCATAATATCTTCAAAAAGATCAACGCCAAAAACCGTTTGCAAGCACTGCTGTGGGCGAACAACAATATTTCTCTTGAAGAGCGTGTTTAACCCCAAGACTCAACAGTCAATAACTTGATAAAGGTCTGGCCTGCCCAGGCCTTTTCTATTGTCCTCTGCCTCAAAACACGCAGTGTTTGGCATAGCTTGTGGCATCGTTGGCGCTCCAATCGCCTCTAGATTTTTGCTCTAAATCTTTGCACCATGCTTCACTGCCGACGGCATCAAGTAAAATGCAGTGCTTGGTATAATCAACGGCGTTTTGTGCGCTCCATTGCCCCTTGTTTGTTGTCGCCATGGTGTCACACCATGCTTGCGTTCCCACCTCTTGTTGGCAGCCGCTAAACAAAAAAATTGCACCGATTGCGAGTAGTCTGTTGTTCATTGTTTGGGTCCATATCATTTTGACGACACTATAGCGTTTATCACCGCTTAGATGTGTTCGAAGTGGGTAAATTTTTCGTTTACCGTCACTGATAATAGTATCAATCAGTGACGGCGATCACTTCATTATAATGACTTCTTTGCACGAAAAAGATCCAATTCACAATCTTGTTAACCACGACTCGCATAAATAAAACCAGCTATTATTATTTCATCGAAACGTTTCGATGAGTGTTTTCTCAGTAATTCAGTCGATAACACGCAACACTCACTCTTGAACAAACGTCTATTTTTGAAGGTCGATGAGATGAAAAAACACACGCTATTAAATTCAGAGCTGTCCTATTTGATTGCCACGCTCGGTCATACTGACGAAATCACGATCTGTGATGCGGGGTTACCGATCCCGGCGCAGGTGCAGCGTATCGACTTGGCACTGACTCATGGTGTGCCCGCATTTCTAGAAACTGTACGAGTGATCTTGTCTGAATCACAGATTGAAGGGGTGATCCTCGCCGAAGAATTTAAATCGGTCAGCCCAACTCACCATGAGGCACTCCTCAAAGAGCTGGCTGCAGAAAGCGAATCGACAGGCAAAGACATTGCAATCCAATATGTCAGTCATGAGGCCTTTAAAGCACGTACAGGACAAAGTCGCGCTGTAGTGCGCACTGGCGAATTTACCCCATACGCGAACGTCATTTTTCAAGCTGGCGTTGTGTTTTAGATGGCGCAACAGGAAGGAAACACTATGACTCAAGCCATACTACAGCTGAGTTCAATTGAAAAGGCGTTCCCCGGAGTGAAAGCCTTAGACAAAGCGAGCCTCAATGTTTACCCCGGCCGCGTCATGGCGCTACTGGGCGAAAACGGTGCTGGAAAATCGACGCTGATGAAAGTGTTAACGGGCATCTACACATTAGATGCTGGCAGCATTCACTACCAAGGCCAACCTGCGTCGTTCAACAGTCCACGTGACTCGCAGCAAGCGGGTATCAGCATTATCCACCAGGAGCTGAACCTTATCCCCGAACTCACCATCGCAGAAAACATTTTCTTAGGCCGAGAATTTACCAACGCGTTTGGTGGTATTCAATGGCAACACATGTATGCCGAAGCGGACAAGCTACTCGCGCGCCTTAACGTTAAGCACAGCTCAAAGACCTTGCTCGGTGATTTGAGCCTTGGTGAGCAGCAGATGGTGGAAATTGCCAAAGCGCTGTCGTTCGAATCCAAAGTCATCATCATGGATGAGCCGACAGACGCATTAACGGATACCGAAACCGAGTCTCTGTTTGCGGTTATCAACGAACTGCGCGATCAAGGTTGTGGCATTGTGTATATCTCGCACCGTTTGAAAGAGATTTTCGAGATTTGTGACGATATTACCGTATTGCGTGATGGAAAATTTATTGGTCAATGCTTAGTAAGCGATACCGATGAAGATGGCCTGATTGAGATGATGGTTGGTCGTAAGTTGGATGAGCAGTATCCGCGCATCGATGTCCGCCATGGTGAAACCTGTCTAGAGGTCATTGGATTGACTGGGTCGGGGGTTGACGATGTCAGCTTCACGCTTAAACGAGGTGAGATCCTTGGCGTGTCCGGCTTGATGGGGGCTGGACGCACTGAGTTAATGAAGGTGCTTTATGGCGCTCTGCCTAGTGCGCGCGGCGTGATCAATTTAGACGGAAAGACTATCAACCCCGTTTCCCCTCAAGATGGCTTGGCCAATGGTATTGCTTATATTTCCGAAGATCGCAAAGGCGATGGTTTAATTTTAGGGCTATCGGTTAAAGAGAATATGTCGCTTTGTGCGCTCGATAAACTGACTAAAGGTGGTCGAATCCAGCACAACGATGAAGTGATTGCAGTCGAGGACTTCATTAATCTATTCAATATTAAAACACCAACACGTGACCAAATCATTGGCAACTTATCGGGCGGTAACCAGCAGAAAGTCGCTATCGCTAAGGGCTTGATGACAAAGCCGAAAGTCTTGATTTTAGACGAACCGACCCGAGGCGTGGATGTCGGTGCCAAGAAAGAAATCTACCAACTGATCAATAAGTTCAAAGCTGATGGCATGAGCATCATTTTGGTCTCTTCAGAAATGCCTGAAGTGCTCGGCATGAGTGACCGCATTATGGTGATGCACGAAGGACGGATCAGCGGAGAATTTGATGCCAAAGACGCTGACCAAGAAAAACTACTCGCCTGTGCTGTAGGCAAAATGATTAATGAGGAAGCCGCATGAGTACCGATACCATGAGCAAAACAAATACGTCCCACAGTAATAAGCTGTTTAGTAAAGAGTGGTTAATTGAACAAAAGTCGCTGATTGCGTTGCTATTATTGATTGTTGTTGTCTCATTCTTAAATCCAAACTTCTTTACCGTCGACAATATTCTTAACATTCTGCGTCAGACATCAGTTAACGCGATTATCGCCGTCGGTATGACGTTGGTTATCTTAACCGCAGGGATCGATTTGAGTGTCGGCTCGGTGCTGGCGTTATGTGGTGCATTTGCTGCTAGTTTGATTGCCATGGAAGTTCCAGTGTTGATTGCCGTACCAACGGCGCTATTCGCTGGTGCGGCGCTAGGCGCGATCAGTGGCATTATTATCGCTAAGGGCAAAGTGCAGGCGTTCATTGCAACGCTAGTGACGATGACGCTACTGCGTGGTGTCACTATGGTCTACACCGATGGTCGTCCTATTTCAACCGGATTTACCGAAACGGCGGACGCCTTTGCTTGGTTTGGTACCGGTTATGCGCTCGGTATTCCTGTGCCCGTGTGGTTAATGGTGATCGTCTTTGCTGCGGCTTGGTACTTACTCAACCACACTCGCTTTGGCCGCTACGTTTACGCGCTGGGTGGCAATGAATCGGCTACTCGCTTATCAGGCATCAACGTTGACCGCGTTAAGATTGGCGTCTACGCCATCTGTGGTCTGCTCGCAGCCTTGGCCGGGATTATCGTGACTTCGCGTCTTTCATCTGCTCAGCCAACCGCTGGTATGGGCTACGAGCTCGATGCGATCGCGGCCGTCGTATTGGGGGGCACCAGTCTAATGGGCGGCAAGGGCCGCATTATGGGAACCTTGATCGGTGCTCTTATCATTGGTTTCTTAAATAATGCCCTCAACTTACTCGATGTTTCCTCCTACTATCAGATGATTGCTAAAGCAGTGGTTATTTTGCTGGCGGTACTGGTAGACAACAAAAACAAGTAAATCAAAACTAAACTCAATAGGGTCAAGTGACGTGTCTTGACCCACCCTACACAAGGACAGAGAAAATGAAAAAACTCGCAACTCTTATCTCCGCGGCACTACTTTCGTCAACCGTTTCTGTATCCGCACAGGCACAAGATACGATGGCCATCGTATTGTCGACGCTGAACAACCCGTTCTTTGTCACCATGAAAGATGGGGCAGAAGCGAGAGCGAAGGAGCTGGGTTATGAACTGATCGTGTTGGACTCGCAAAACGACCCGAGTAAAGAGCTTTCTAACGTTGAAGATTTAACCGTCCGTGGCGTTAAAGCGATTTTGATCAACCCAACCGACTCGGACGCAGTATCAAACGCAATTCGCATGGCCAACCGCTCTAACATTCCTGTTCTTACCCTTGATCGCGGCGCGAGTCGTGGTGAGGTGGTCAGCCACATTGCGTCAGACAACGTGGTGGGTGGCGAAATGGCGGGCAACTTCATTGTCGAAAAAGTCGGCATGAAAGCCAAAGTCATTCAGCTCGAGGGTATCGCGGGTACGTCTGCAGCACGTGAGCGTGGTGAAGGCTTTATGAATGCGGTAAAAGGCAGTGAAATGGATGTATTGGCGAGCCAGCCTGCCGATTTTGACCGTACTAAGGGCCTTAACGTGATGGAAAACTTGCTTGCGGCTAATCCAGACGTTGAAGCGGTATTTGCCCAGAACGATGAAATGGCACTGGGTGCACTGCGCGCCGTGCAAGCATCAGGCAAAGACGTGATGATTGTTGGCTTTGATGGTACCGATGACGGTATCGCCGCCGTTAACCGCGGTAAGCTGTCTGCCACAATTGCACAACAACCCGATTTGATTGGTGCACTCGGTATCGAAACTGCAGACCAAGTACTCAAAGGCGAGCAGGTCGAAGCGTACATTCCGGTTCCGCTAAAAGTGATTACTAAGTAATTGACGTTGGAGCCCTCTTTGCTGCGGTTATCTGTCGGCAGCAAAGAGGGCAAATAGTGATGGGCTCTGTGCCTGAGAGTCCATCACTATTTCTCCTGTTCACATCTATTGGGCTCTATCGAGCCGAGGACAACCTTATGAATAAGTTAGTGGTTTTAGGTAGTGTTAACGCTGACCATGTTCTTCAAGTGCCTTCTTTTCCTCGCCCTGGCGAGACGTTACATGGTCGCAACTATCAAGTCATTCCGGGTGGTAAAGGGGCAAATCAAGCGGTTGCGGCGGCACGCTTAAAGGCTGATACAGGTTTTATTGCCTGCGTGGGTGATGATGCGTTTGGCATCAATATTCGTGAAAATTTCAAGATGGACAACATCAATATTCGCGGCGTGAAAATGGAGCCGAACTGTCCAACTGGTATCGCGATGATCCAAGTGTCTGATAGCGGTGAAAACAGCATCTGTATTTCCGCTGAGGCTAATGCCAAACTAACCGCAGACGCGATAGAGCCAGACTTAGAATCGATTCGCAATGCCAAGTATCTGCTCATGCAATTGGAAACCCCATTATGCGGGATCGAGAAAGCGGCGCAGGTCGCTAAGCAGGCTCGCACCAATGTGATTCTTAATCCGGCGCCAGCGCGTGAGTTGTCAGATGAGCTACTCGCTTGTATCGATGTCATCACGCCGAACGAAACAGAAGCTGAAGTGCTGACTGGAATAACGGTTACAGACAATGAAAGTGCTCAAGAGGCGGCCAATGTGCTGCACCGTAAGGGCATCGAAATTGTCATGATTACCTTAGGCGCCAAAGGAGTGTGGCTCAGCCAAAATGGTCGCGGTGACTTAATTGAAGGGTTTCGCGTTGAAGCGCTCGACACCACGGCGGCAGGTGATACCTTCAATGGGGCATTAGTCACTGGTTTACTTGAGGATTTGCCTTTAGAATCAGCGATTAAATTTGCTCATGCAGCAGCGGCAATCTCTGTGACTCGCTTTGGGGCTCAAACCTCGATACCATCGCGTGCTGAAGTTGACGCCTTTCTTGCGGAGCGCAATCAATAATCTGGCGTAAGGGAGTACGGCATGGCAACAATGAAAGATATCGCACGACTGGCTGGGGTGTCGACCTCAACGGTGAGCCATGTCATTAACAAATCTCGCTATGTCAGTGAAGAGATCTCACAGCGGGTTAATCAGGCTGCGAAAGAGCTCAATTATCGCCCGTCGGCGTTGGCGCGAAGTTTGAAAATAAACCGAACTCAAACCATAGGAATGCTGGTAACGACGTCAACCAACCCTTTCTTTGGTGAAGTGGTGAAAGGGGTAGAGCGCAGTTGCTACCAGCAAGGCTATAACCTCATTCTGTGCAATACTGAAGGGGATAACCAGCGAATGCGAGAATCGATCAACACGTTATTGCAAAAGCGGGTTGATGGCTTAATTTTGATGTGCTCTTCGCTCGAGGGAGAGCGTATCGATGTGTTTGAACAGTATCCTGACATACCGGTTGTGGTGATGGACTGGGGCCCCATGCTGTTTACCAGCGATAAGATTCAAGACAACTCTTTGCGTGGCGGCTATCTGGCGGCGAAGTACCTGATTGACTCTGGTCATACTGAGATCGGCTGTATTACCGGACCTTTGGTTAAACATCAGGCGCAGATGCGTTATGAAGGCTACAAACGTGCTTTAAATGAAGCCGGACTCAAGTTTAAATCGGACTGGATTATCGAGGCTGATTTTGAGTGTGAAGGCGGCTATGAGGCGTTCAAAAAAATGGCAGAGAAAGGGCCGTTGCCAAGTGCGATCTTTGTTTGTAACGACATGATGGCGATGGGGGTGATCAATGCAGCCAATGAACAAGGTGTAGCGATTCCTGAGCAGCTCTCGATTATCGGCTACGATGATATACATATCGCCAAGTTCATGAGCCCCTCTTTAACGACTATCCACCAACCGAAATATCGCTTAGGTAAAGCGGCGGTTGAAGCCGTTTTGAAAAAACTGGCAGGTGACAGCGATCAAGCTCAAGTGGTTCAGCTTGAACCGACGCTCGTCGAACGTGCAACAGTGAAGGCGTGTCTAAAATAACACCAAATGGGTAGTTGTTTCCTAGCAGTTATCCCACCTAACTTGATGAATTTGTGCTAAACCTTAAGTGATAATGACTTTAAGCTTAGGGCGATAAATGGACTTATTCGCAGATCAAAAAAACACTCAAGACGTATTGCAGCCTAACGCTAAACAGCCTTGGTTGGTGCTACTGGTGGATGATGATGAGCAGATGCATCAAATTACCCGTTTGGCACTATCAGGATTTCAGTTTGAGGGACGAGGGCTAGAGCTGCTGTCTGCTTACTCTGCCGAACAGGCAAAGCCAATTTTGCAGCAAAACGATGATATTGCCTTGGCTTTGGTTGACGTGGTGATGGAGACTGAGCACGCTGGGCTTGAG
Source organism: Vibrio sp. JPW-9-11-11 (assembly GCF_013369335.1). Taxonomy (GTDB): domain Bacteria; phylum Pseudomonadota; class Gammaproteobacteria; order Enterobacterales; family Vibrionaceae; genus Vibrio. The sequence continues at coordinate 71,437 of NZ_SZQJ01000036.1, read as the reverse complement.
CTGGTCAAGTATATTCGCGAGCAACTCAATAACTCGTTGATTCGGCTTGTGTTGCGTACAGGTCAAGCGGGTCAAGCACCAGAAGATATCGTTATTCGAGAATACGAGATCGACGACTACAAAGAAAAAACTGAACTCACCACACAAAAGCTCAAAACCTTGCTCTATTCAATGCTTCGTTCTTATCGCGATCTGTGTTTGATTGAGAAGCAAAAAAATGGTCTGAGAAAGGTTATTCAGGCATCGGCTCAAGTGCAAAATACCACGACGATACAAGCGTATGCCTCCTCGGTACTTGAGCAGCTAACCTCGCTACTGCAACTGGAAGAGTCGGCCTTCTATTGTGTCGTTCAACCACGTCCGGAAGGGGAAGCATCGAGAGCACTGACGATTGCGGCAACAGGGGACTATGTTGATTGCTACAGTGAGTGCACGTTTGACAAGCTTCCTGAACAGGTTGCAGTGCGTTGTCGCCAAGCTCTCGAACTGCAGCAGTCCATGCATTTTGGCGACGCGTTTGTCCTTTATGCCAACGATGAGCAAGGGGTCGATAGCATTTTGTACGTCAATTTTCATCGTGATTTGAATGATCTCGATGTTCAACTGCTCGAAATCTATATGCAAAATATTGGTTTGACGTTCGAAAACCTCACTTTGCTGATCGATATTAAAGATACGTCAAAAGAGCTGGTGTACAACTTAGCCAATGCGGTAGAAGCACGCAGTCGCGAGACCGGTGCGCATGTTCAACGGGTATCGCTGTTCTGTGAGAAACTGGCTCTGATGTATGGGCTGGGGGAGCGCGAGGCCAATATGCTCAAGCACGCTTCTCCGCTGCATGATGTCGGTAAGGTTGCGGTTCCAGATGCCATTTTACATAAGCCGGGCAAATTAACGCCAGATGAGTGGGAGATCATGAAACGCCATGTCGAATATGGGGTGGAGATACTCAGTCGCTCAAAGCGCCGTTTGATTCTTATGGCAAAAGAGATCGCCGCCTATCATCATGAAAAATGGGATGGCAGCGGGTACCCGCAAGGGGTAGCGGGCACGGATATACCTATCAGTGGCCGCATTGCGGCATTGGCTGATGTGTTTGACGCGCTTGGATCCAAACGTAGCTACAAAGAGCCTTGGAGCGATGAAGATATTAAAAACGAGGTCATTGCCCAGCGTGGGCGTCATTTTGACCCTGTTTTGGTCGACCTGTTGATTGCCAATTGGGCTGAGTTCATCGCAATTCGTGATCAATTACCCGATTGACCCGGTCCATGGCTCTCCGAAGGAAGAACTTTGGGCAAGGTGAAGGTAAAGTGCACGCCTTGCTCGGGCTGAGAGGCGAAGGAGAGCTCGCCTTTGAGCTTTTGTTTTACCAGGTTGAACACCAAATTGAGCCCCAAACCAGAGCCGCCTGAGCCTCGTTTACTGGTATAGAATGGCTCAAAAATCTTTTGATGCAACGACTCATCGACGCCACAACCATTGTCTCGATACTCGACGACAATGGCATCTTCTTGTTGTTGAAACTCAATGGTTATCTCAGGATTGGGTTGTTGGTCGAAAGCGTGATTGATGCTGTTCATCACCAAGTTAGAGATCACTTGAGTTAAGACGCCTGATAAGCTGTTCATCATAACGCTTCTATCGCCTTCTAAACGTGGCGTGACCGGTACTTTGCGTGTCTCTGGGTGCAAGCTGGCGATAAGTGCATCGAGAACTTGATACACATTGAAATGGCTGCGGCTCTCTGAAACTTGATCCACCGCGGTTTGCTTGAAGTCACGGATCAGCTTCGCGGCGCGGTTGAGATTGTTCTCGAGCATCGCATGGCTGTCACTCATTCGAGCCATCAAAGACTCAAACTGTTGACTGGTTAACGTCTGTGCGGCGAAAGCTTGTTTGGCTTCCTTGACCACATCTTGGATAACGGAAGTGGCGGTAACAGCAATCCCCAAGGGCGTGTTGACCTCGTGCGCGACGCCTGCCACAAGGCCTCCTAGTGCTGCGAGCTTTTCCGACTCAATCAACTGGTCTTGTGTTTGCTTGAGCTGTTCCATGCTGTGCTTGAGGTCTAAGGTTCGCGTCGCGACAGTATGTTCTAGTGATTGATTGAGTTGTTTTAGTTCTATCTGAACGCGTTTGAGTTCTGTGATATTGATTGCGGTACCACGAAAGCCAGCAAACCTATCATCTTCAAAGCGAGCTTTGGCTTGGAACAGCAAAAAATGGTTAATGCAATTGATGGTTAAACTCACCTCACACATGCTGAAATCCCCTTGGCGAGAGAGAGACTCTGTGAGTTGCTGCGCATCAGTTAACGCCGGAAGCTGTTTCAATATCGGCTTGCTGTCTGGCGCAATCGATAAGGCCTCTTGCATACTCTCAGAACAATAAATTAACTCACCCAAGGCATTAGTTTCCCACAGCCAGTCGGAAGATATATGGGCGAACTCGTGTAGCCGCTCTTGTTCCTGCTTAATGTTGTTATACAGCGTGGTGACGTTTTGGGTGATCTTATTGGTTTCGTCACCGAGCCAGTCTAACTCGTCATTTTTTTCAGCGATCCAGGCGTGGCGATCGAGTACCAGTGGCGCTTTGGGGTGGCGAGGGTTGTACTTTCGTAGGTAATAGGCAATAGCAAAAATACGTTGATTGACGCTTTTATGAAAGACCATCAAGACCAAGTAGCATACCAGCAGAGTTTTAAATGCATTGAGTAGTAAGGTATAGACGGCTTGCCAAATTAGATAGTCGTAGATCTGTTTGGCATCGGTTTGAATAAAAATGGTGCCAACAGACTCAACCAAAGAGGAGTTCGGGTGTTGATATAGCAGTGTGAACTGTTCGGTAATGGGGTGCTCAGCCGTGGGTTGACCTGCCTCGAATTGGTAATCACCGCTTTGCACGCGCAGATAATCGAGCTTGGGTAGATTGACCAAACCGTCGAGCTCTTGTTGCAGCGAAAGAAGATCAAAATCCCACAACGACGAAGCAATTAGCGGCGCGTGAATATCGCGGATCTCAATTTGGCGCTGCTCGACGGCATTAAACTCGTGGGTATAGTCCCACGAAAGTTGGATTAGTGTAGTGAGCACAGTGATGACACCACTGAGCAAGACCATAATTAATATGATGCGTCGCCCGATACGACTGGAAAGCGGATTGTCTTGGCAATCTTCAATTTTTCGGCTGCGAGTCATAACTTTCCTCTTTTCTATCAGTATAGTCATTTGAAAAATAAACAGAGGCGCAAAGGTTGGAGAGTTGCAATTCGCCAACTACACTCATTTCATACTTAAGTGGGGGAAGAGCTATGCGTTGGAGTTGGCTGTTGCTTGTATGTGCATCGCCGGTGTGGGCGACCAAGGTGCTGTTGATAGAAAGCTACCATTCGACCTATCCTTGGGATGCCAGCTATGTCGAGGGGCTTAACGATACCCTCACCTCGAAAGTAGAGCTGGTCAGCTATTCGATGGATACCAAACGTTTACCTTCATCAGAGCATGCCGAGCAAGCAGATAACGCTTTTGCGTTTTACCAACAGCATCAGCCAGAGATTGTTATTCTTGGTGATGACAACGCATTTAATTATTTGTTGCCTAAACTTTATGATGAGCCGATTTCTATCGTCTTTCTTGGCGTGAATGCCAATCCGCGGGCGCTACTCAGTCAGTATCGCGGTCAGGCAAAAGTTACCGGGGTGCTTGAGCGACCACTATTTGTAAAGTCACTTGGGGAGTTGAGACGCTTGTTTGAGCGAGAGCGGTTTCAAGTAAAGATTTTGTTTGACTCTGGGGTAACGTCTAAGATTGCCAAAGACTACATACAGAAACAATATAGCCTGATTAAGAACAACTTGGGGATCGAGGTCGATATTCAAGCCATTGAAACGAAGCAGCAATGGGAACAGCAAGTGCTCACTGCCAAGCAATCTGGTTTTAGCGCGATTATTGTCGGACTGTATCAAACCTTGGTTGATGAACAGGGAAACAACGTACCTGCTGAACAGGTGATCACATGGACGCGTAACCACTCGCCGTTGCCGATTTTTGCGTTTTGGGACTTCGCCGTTGGTGAGAACAAAGCCGCGGGTGGGGTGGTATTATTTGGTTACAGCCAAGGAACCCGAGCGGCACAACTGGTCAATCAAATTATTCAAACAGGCCATGACCCTATTATTCCCATCGTGACTGATAACCAAGGAAAAGCGATTTATTCAAAAAAAGAGTTTGAGCGTTGGCAGCTAGAAATACCGTATCACTGGCAAGCTGTTGAGTGATTCAACAGTAATATTGAGAACCTGAAGGTCAGAACTTTGAACTCGCACTGTCTATTCGATTTACAAACTTTTGCTTTGCGGTTAAAAAGAATAAAAGTATCTACGACTATTGACGATAATAAGTTGTGATCAAATGAAGAAAGAAGAATTATGAGCGGATCAAGTAGTACGATTTTAACTGAGAGTGGCACCAATGAGCTGGAAATCATTGAGTTCCATTTAGTCAAAGAACTTCCAGGTGGTGGGACAAAAACCTGCTACTACGGAATTAACGTCGCCAAAGTGCGAGAAGTCATCCAGGTTCCTGAGACCACAGATTATCCGAACGCCCAGCCGCATATGGTTGGCGTCTTCTCTTCGCGTGATGTTTTGACCCCGCTGGTGGACTTGGCGGGTTGGTTGGGCGTTCCAACCAATAAAGACCTAAAGCGCAAGTTTGTTATTGTCACTGACTTTAACAACATGACCAATGGTTTTTTGATCGACAGTATTAGCCGTATTCACCGTATCTCTTGGAATGATGTTGAATCACCGAGTCAGTTCTTGGAAGCGGGTGAGCAAGACTGCGTGGTGGCGGTGGTACGAAAAGATGGCAATCTTATCATGATTCTTGATTTCGAGAAGATCATTGCCGACATCAACCCAGAACTGAGCATGGAAAAATACGATGTGACGGTCGATAAGTCGGTTGATTTGAACCAGCGCATGGTCACCAAACGGAATGCAAAAACCGTTATGGTGGTCGATGACTCCGCGTTTATCCGTTCGATGATTCAAGATACGTTGACTTCTGCAGGCTATAATGTGATCGCGTGTAAAGATGGCGGTGAAGCACATGAGAAGTTGATGAACCTCATCGAAGTGGCCAAAGAGGACAACATGCCAGTGAGCGAGTTTATCGATGGTGTGGTGACCGACGTAGAGATGCCACGTATGGATGGTATGCACTTAGTTAAGCGTCTACGTGACAGTGAAGCTTATGCCACTATTCCGATTGTTATGTTTTCGTCCTTAATGAGTGAGGATAACCGGGCTAAAGCTTTAGCTTTAGGCGCCAACGATACGATTACCAAACCCGAGATTGGTAAAATGGTGACCATGATGGACAAGTATATTTTTGGCCGACAGTAACCAGTGGTACAGCTATAAAAAAAGGATACGCAATGCGTATCCTTTTTTGTTTCTGTCTTGATTAAGCGTCGTTACGACGATCGCGGCCATGGCCACGTTCACCGCGATAGTTGCCACGGTGATCGCCACCGCGGTTGCGGTCAAAGCGACGTTCGCCGTCACGACCACCACGGCCACCTTCACGGTTGCCACGGTAACCGCCTTCGCGACGACCGCCTTCACGGTTGCCACGGTAACCGCCGTCACGACGACCACCTTCACGGCGTCCGCGCGGCTCGCGGAAGTCGTCAAAGTCACAGACCACAGCATCAACTTGTTTCTGACGGATACGTAGTTTGCGTAGTTTACCTGCAGTCTCAGAAGACATCGCTTTTGGTAGCTGAACGTAAGTCTCGCCTTGTGCTAGCTTGATTGCACCGATAGAGCCTTTGGTTAGGCCAAGTTCGTTTGCCAGTGCGCCAACGATATCTTTAACCTGAACACCTTGTTCACGGCCGACTTGAAGTTGGTACGTATCCCAGTCTTGAGTATTGAAGCTACGGCCACCATCACGACCATTTTCACGGCGCTCTTTACGACGCTTCTTATCACGCTCAATCGCTTCAATCATTGGGTCTTCGCCAATGTAGAATAGTGGGCGCTTACCTTGCTGGCGCTTAAGTAAAATAGCGGCAAGTGTTGCTGCATCTAACTCTAGAGACTCTTGCAGTTTTTCAACTAGCTCAGAGAACTTCTCTAGCGCTTTGTGTTCTTTTTCTGTCTCTAGCTCTGCACCCAGTTTGAGTAGACGAGCTTCTGCCACTTTGTCGCGGTGCGGAAGTTGGATTTCTTCCATTGATGACTTAGTGACGCGCTCGATAGTGCGAAGCATACGCAGTTGGTTGGTGCGAACTAGAAGGATCGCCTTACCTTTACGTCCAGCGCGGCCAGTACGACCGATACGGTGGATGTATGACTCAACATCGAATGGGATGTCGTAGTTAAATACGTGTGTGATACGTGGAACGTCAAGACCACGTGCTACAACGTCAGTTGCAACTAGGATGTCGATAACACCTTGTTTGATGTGATCAACAGTACGCTCACGTAGAGATTGTGGAATATCACCGTGCAGAGCCGCTGCTTTGAAGCCACGTGCAGATAGCCAGTCAGCTAGGCGCTCAGTATCTTGACGAGTACGGACAAATACGATTGATGCGTCAGTCTCTTCTGTCTCTAGAAGGCGTGACATCGCTTCGTCTTTTTCTACGCCTTTAACAACCCAGAATTGCTGTTCTACTTTGTCTACCGTGTGGTTTTTACCTGCAACGTCGATCGTTTCTGGATCGCGTAGGAAGCGCTCAACAATGCTCTTAAGCATTGGAGGCATAGTTGCAGAGAAAAGAACGCGCTGTGCAGACTCAGGCGCGTGTTCCATGATTTCTGTTACGTCATCAACAAAGCCCATGTTGAGCATTTCGTCTGCTTCATCAAGCACGAATGTATGAACTTCGTCTAGGTGTAGGCGGTCACGGTTGATAAGGTCTTGAACACGGCCTGGCGTACCGACAACGATGTGAGCACCGTTTTTCAGTGCACGCATTTGATCAACGATAGATGCACCACCGTAGATCTCTAGCACTTTAAGGCCAGCAATGTTCTTACCTAGGTTCTTAACTTCTGCAGCAACCTGAATCGCGAGTTCACGAGTGGGTGCCAGAACGATAGCTTGAGGCTTACGTTGGCCGAGGTCTAGCTTGTTAAGAAGAGGTAGAGAGAAAGCGGCAGTTTTACCAGTACCAGTTTGAGCTTTACCTAGTGCGTCTTTACCAGCCAATAGGTGCGGGATAGCCGCTGCCTGAATTGGAGTTGGTGAAACAAAACCCATACCATCAAGAGCTGAAAGGATAGAGTCGTTAAGCGCTAGATCGCTAAACTGAATTACAGAATCTGTCATTGGGATCCTACTATATTATGTCAACAAAAGGTCCCACGAGCTCTACCAATTCCAATACCAATCCAGTTGAGAGCTGATTCCGTTCAGATGCGGAAAAGTCGTAAATCGCATCAAGCCACTAGGGACGTAAATTCTCTCGATGCCGCTCACTACATTCGCGGTGTCACATGGCAGCTTTGCCTACACTGTAGTCGCATCGATTTGAGGGAGCGCATTATTCCTCAAACGCATAAAAAAAGCTAGAAAAAATTGAATTTCATCACAATTTTTCTCTGAATCGGGCCGTTCTGTTCACATCTTCGTCACTAATTGATGTGCTTTGTTTAAATTATCCGCGAATAGCTTGTTTTGATAAGCGTTTGAAATCCGGTCTAAAGGTGAGATTGTCATGGCTGCGCGCTAGCGAGGCCATAGCCGCAGTGTTATAGTGTGCGCAATTTTTTCAGTAAGAATTGTAGAGATGTTCCAAGATAACCCGCTACTGGCTCAACTTAAGCAGCAAATTCAAGAAACGCTTCCTAAAAAGGAAGGCACCATCAAAGCAACCGAAAAAGGCTTTGGTTTTCTAGAAGTCGATAGCAAAACTAGCTTCTTTATCCCGCCACCGTACATGAAAAAATGTCTTCACGGTGACAAGGTCAAAGCCATCATTCGTACTGAAAAAGAGCGTGAAGTGGCGGAGCCAGAAGAGCTGATTGAACAAGGATTAACACGCTTTATCGGCCGTGTGAAACTGTTCAAAGGTAAGCTGAATGTGGCTCCTGATCACCCTCAATTGAAAAAACTGTCTCTTAAAGCGAAAACCCGTAAGGGCATTAAGAGCGACGATCTAAAAGAAGGCGATTGGGTGGTGGCTCACCTGATTCGTCACCCGCTAAAAGGTGACAACGGCTTTTTCGTTGAAATTTCAGAAAAGATCACTGACGCTGACGACAAAATCGCACCTTGGTGGGTAACGCTGGCGCAAAATGATCTGCCTAATAGCGAACCTGCGGGCATCGATCATTGGCAAATCAAAGACGACGCGGATCTCGAGCGCGTAGATATGACGCACGTTGCTTTTGTCACCATCGATGGCGAGTCCACAAAAGATATGGACGATGCGCTGCACGCGAAGAAAACCGAATCGGGTGACTTTGAACTGACCATTGCGATTGCCGATCCCACCGCTTACATCACGCCAGATAGTGATATGGATAAAGTGGCACGCGAGCGTGGTTTCACTATTTATCTGCCTGGTCGGAATATTCCGATGCTACCACGTGACTTGGCGGACGAGCTGTGTTCACTGATCGAGAACGAAGTGCGCCCGGCACTCTGTTGTCGCGTAACGGTCAGTAAAGACGGCGTGATTGGCGATGACATCAAGTTCTTTGCGGCTAACATTAAGTCTCATGCCCGTTTAGTGTATGACAACGTGTCTGACTGGATTGAAAACGGCCATTCCGACGCCTGGCAACCTAGCGATGATATTGCCCAAATCGTGCGTGACTTGTACCAGTTCTCGACAGCGCGCGCTGAGTGGCGTGAGAAGAATGCCGTCGTGTTCCCTGACCGCCCTGACTATCGATTTGAGCTAAGCGAAGATAACGATGTTGTGGCGATTCATGCTGATCTGCGCCGCAGCGCTAACCGTTTGGTTGAAGAGGCGATGATCACCGCTAACATCTGTGCGGGCCGTACGTTGAAAGCGAACTTTGACTCTGGGGTATTCAATACTCACGCCGGCTTTAAACCAGAGAAAATCGAAGAAGTGGTGGCGCTTATCAACCCTAACGGTGAGCTTCCATTTACGGCAGAATCTCTCGCGACTTTAGAAGGTTTTGCCCAGCTTCGTCGCTGGTTAGCAACACAAGAAACGTCGTACCTAGATAATCGTATTCGCAAGTTCCAGGCATACAGTGAAATTGGCAATCAACCTTTGCCGCATTATGCGATGGGGCTTGACCTGTACGCAACGTGGACCTCGCCAATCCGTAAATACGGCGATATGATCAATCACCGCATGCTAAAAGCGCATATTTTGGGTAAAGAGCCGGTGCAAACCGCGGATGACAGTGTGGGCGAAGAGCTAGCGATTCACCGCAAACATCATAAGATTGCTGAGCGTAATGTCGGTGACTGGCTATACGCTCGTACACTGGCCGATGAACCGAGCAAGGGCACCAAGTTCAACGCTGAAATCTTTGATATTAACCGTGCAGGTATGCGAGTGCGTTTGCTTGAAAATGGAGCGGCGGCGTTTATTCCTGGTACGTTGATTTTGGCGAATAAAGAGCGCTTAGAGTGCAACGGCGACAATGGCACGGTGAGCATTGATAAAGCGCTGACTTATCGTTTAGGCGATGTGTTAGAAGTCGTTCTGACCGACGTTAACCAAGAAAACCGCAGCTTAGTGGCTAAGCCTACGCAAATCTTTGATGAAGTCAAAAGTGTCGAAGAGGGGCAAACACCTGCAGTGTAATACGGTGTGATGATAAAAAGGGCGCTCAATAGAGCGCCCTTTTTGTAGGAGCTTTAGTCGCTCCAGAATATCGCTTTTGGGTCTTTGGCCACTTCGCGCATGATAGCCGTGAGATCGCTGCTTTGTGCTAGAAACGGATAGGGCAGCCAAGTTTCGAGTTCGTTATCATGGGGCGTAAACAACTGCCAAAGGTGGAGATCTTGATTCCAAGCCACTTTCGCCACGGGGTTCATGTAGTGGCAGTGGCTAGAGTCGAGTAAAAAGTGCTGCTTAATAAACACAACCCCGTTGTGTAGCGTTTCATAGCTTGCCTTACCCAACTCCGCTGGCGTACTTTGGTTGCGCTGCTTGCAGATTTGCTGTGCTCGGCTCTCGACTTGTCTTTGGAGCAAACTTACCAATTCCATGACGCTCGGTCTCGCTTGTTGCCTCTTAACTCTGTTGCTTACCATACTCGGGTTTATTGATAGTAGATACAAGATCCGGTCATGTCTGTATAGGTTTTCACAAAAATGTCATCTAATCGACATAACATAGGCGCCGATATCAATTAGACCGTTTCGTTTGGGAGAAAAATATGTTCCGTGTCGCGCTAGCAACACTACTATCCAGTTCACTATTCAGCGCTACATTACTGGCGGACGAAGTGAACGTTTCAGGTTCGACTTCCGTGGCGCGCGTAATGGACGTGCTTGCTGAGCAGTATAATGCCACTCACAAGGAAAGCTATGTCGCTGTGCAGGGCGTTGGCTCTAGTGCCGGTATTAGTTTGGTAAAAAAAGGGGTGGCGGACATCGGGATGAGTTCACGTTACTTGACAGAGAGTGAGCTTGACGAAACCTTAGTTGTAGCACCGATAGCTTTTGATGGCTTGGCAGTGGTGGTGAACAAAGCGAATCCCATTGAAAACATCACCCGTGAGCAGTTGTTTGATATTTACAAAGGTAAGATTACCAATTGGAAACAGCTCGGCGGTAGCGATCAAGATATTGCCGTGGTCACGCGAGAAGCCTCATCGGGTTCCCGGTACAGTTTTGAAAGCCTGATGGGATTAACTAAGGTCATCAATGGTCGTTTGGTGTCGGACATTAATCCAGATAATTTGGTCGTCAATAGTAACAGTATGGTGAAAACCATCGTCAATCATAACAAGCAGGCCATTGGCTTTGTTTCGAGGGGCTCGGTTGATAGTTCGATTAAAGCGATTCAGTTTGAAGGGGTGACGGCTAGCAGCGCGACTATTGCTAAACGAGAGTATGAGCTCTCACGTCCATTTTTAGTTCTGTACAATCTCGATCGTCTCGATGCGAACGCCAAATCATTTGTTCAATATTTGCAAAGTGATGATGCCAAGCAACTCATTGAAGAGTACGGCTACACACCCGTTACCAAGTGAGCATAAAACAAAAAGCCCAGCATTCAATGCTGGGCTTTTTTACTTTAGGGCAGATTATTCGAAATCGATGCCCGCTTCTTTGTGCAAGCGTTGGCACGCTTGACCGTCGCTGTGGAATAGGTGACAGCGGTGAGCCGGAATGCCGACCGACAGCGTATCGCCAGCTTCAACCGCAAGCGTGTCAGGTTGACGATAAATCATATCGGCGTCTGCTGCGTCAATGTGCATGTAAACTTGAGTTTCATTACCAAGTTTTTCAACGATGTTCACTTCACCTTCAATGGTCGCATCGCCTTCATTGGCTGGAAGTAAGTGCTCTGGGCGTACGCCGAGTGACATACGCTCGCCGCGAGTGACCGTTGTGCCATCGACAGGAATCCAGAACGTCGTGCCATTCGCCAGTTGAACCATCACACGGTCTTTTTCTACCGCTTCAATAAAGACACTCATAAAGTTCATTTTTGGCGAACCGATAAAGCCCGCAACAAAACGGTTTTGTGGGTAGTGGTAGAGCTCAAGCGGTTTGCCTACTTGCGAAACGAAACCTGCGTCGAGCACGACAATCTTGTCTGCCATGGTCATCGCTTCCACCTGATCGTGGGTGACGTAAATCATGGTACAGCCGAGTTTGCGTTGCAGTTTAGTGATCTCAGAGCGCATTTGCACACGGAGCGCAGCATCAAGGTTAGACAGTGGCTCGTCGAGTAGGAATACATTTGGCTGTGATACTAAGGTACGACCGATAGCAACACGCTGACGCTGACCACCCGATAGCGCCTTAGGTTGACGTTCAAGAAGGTGGCTCAACTGCAGAACTTCTGCGGCGTGTTCAACGCGCTTGTCGATTTCACCCTTGCTGGCTTTGGCTAACTTAAGGCCAAACGACATGTTGTCGTAAAGGTTGAGGTGTGGGTATAGGGCGTATGATTGGAAAACCATGCCCACGCCGCGCTTTGATGGTTCGACATCGTTCATGCGCTCATCGCCGATGTAAAGCTCACCTGATGTGATGTCTTCTAGACCAGCGATACAGCGGAGTAGTGTTGACTTACCACAGCCTGACGGACCGACGAAAACGACAAATTCGCCCTCTTGGATTTCTAAATCAACGTTCTTGGAAATCAGTACGTCACCGTAAGCTTTACATACATTTTTTAACGTGACACTCGCCATGTAGCTCGTCCTCGATCAATTTTTATAATTTACTGCCTATCATTATATGAATTTTGGAGCAGGCAATAACAGTAGGAATTTGGTATTGGAATGGATTCAATCAATTGAAGTGTAAGAAAATAGGGTGATGGAGTTCCTCACATCACCCACCAAGCCAAAGTCAGGTTTGCTACCCCCGTGTACTCTAAGCTTCTCCCCCGAATGAATCAGTTTCCTGAATACCTACGTGACTTGAGTACGTTTCGCAAACCCTAGCGGCATTGTAACCAGTCACCCTATTGCGTGCTACTGGAAAGGGTTCTTACCATCCACTCTTGGATGGCTGTAGTTTGTGAAATATCGCCTGTGTTTGCATCCTCCTAAGCAAAAAAATTGTAGGGGGAGTAGATAGGGAGGAGCCATTTTAGGGTGGAGAATACAGACAGAGATCCAGCTCAAATATTTGCCGTCATTGAGAGTGAATTGAGTCACACAACAACGAATTTTTGTGAGCTTGGTCGTTGTTCATTGACGATAGGGATCACGAAAATAGTTCATAATAGGTAGGGCGTAGGGAGTAGGAGGATGAGTCTTTTGTCAGTTTGGCTGAAAATTACTGCTGAAATACGGCGAAACCTCTGGTGGAGCCCTACAACACAAATATAAAAAGGATATGAACATGAAAAACGCCCTAAGCACAGTAGCACTAGGAACTCTTGTTGCTCTTGGCTCTTTTGGTGCAAATGCTGCTATCGAAGAAGGTCAATTGACTATCTGGATCAATGGCGACAAAGGCTACAATGGATTGGCTGAAGTCGGTAAACAGTTTGAAGAAGACACTGGCATTAAAGTGACAGTGGCGCACCCTGATGCGTTGCAAGACAAGTTCCCACAAACGGCTGCGACTGGTGATGGTCCTGATATTGTGTTCTGGGCTCACGACCGTTTTGGTGGTTACGCAGAAGCGGGTCTACTGACTGAGATCAACCCATCTCAAGAGCTTAAAGAAGGTATCGTTGATTTTGCATGGGATGCCGTTAAATACAAAGGTAAGTTGATTGGTTACCCAGTGGCTGTTGAGTCTCTATCGCTTATCTACAACAAAGACCTAGTACCAAATCCACCTAAGAGCTGGGAAGAAGTCGCTGCGCTTGATACCAAGCTTAAAGCGGATGGCAAATCTGCGATCATGTGGAACCTAAAAGAACCGTACTTCACTTGGCCTCTTATGGCCGCTGACGGCGGTTACGCATTCAAATACGGTGCAGAAGGCTACGATGTGAAAGACGCGGGCATTGCCAACGCGGGTGTAAAAGATGCGATGAACTTCGTTAAAGGCCTCGTCGAGAAGGGCGTTATCTCTTCAGATATGGACTACTCTGTGTCTGAGTCGGCGTTCAACCAAGGCGAAACTGCTATGACGATTAACGGTCCTTGGGCTTGGGGCAACATTGAAAAATCTGGCATCAATTACGGCGTGACAACGCTGCCTAAATTCAATGGTCAATCTTCTAAGCCATTCGTTGGCGTTCTGTCTGCAGGTATCAGCACTGCGTCACCAAACAAAGACCTAGCGGTAGAGTTCATCGAGAACTACCTATTGACCAACGATGGTCTACGTAAAGTGAACGACGACAAACCATTGGGTGCCGTTGCGCTTAACTCGTTCCAGCGTGAACTCGATTCTGATAAACGCATTGCGGCTACCATGGATAACGCCATGAACGGCGAAATCATGCCAAACATCCCACAAATGAACGCGTTCTGGGGTAGTGCGAAAAATGCCATCATCAATATCGTTGATGGTCGTCAAACAGTGGATGCTGCTCTTGCAGACGCTGAAAAACAAATGACTAAATAAAGCTTTACCTTTTTAAGGAGGGGGTAACCCCTCCTTCATTTTTCTTTTTATTATCGCTAGCAGGTTCTATTATGCAGTCAGTTCAAGGTTCAGGTGTTATGCCATCACCCACAACGAGCTTGCCTTCAAGTAAAAACGTACTGATTAAGTGGGGGCTTCTCGGCTCCATTGGTATTCTTAACGGTTACGCGACCATTCTAATGTATTCCCGCGGTGAGATGGCGTTTGCGCTTCTTACTGTGATTCTTACTGCACTGGCACTTTTTATTTTTGGTAGTAAAAAGACCTATGCCCACCGCTATATCTATCCAGGTGTGGCGGGGATGATTCTGTTCATCCTATTTCCATTGGCGTATACCATAGGTCTTGCATTCACAAACTACAGTGCGAAAAACCAGCTCTCTTTCGACCGTGCGCAAAGCGTTTTATTAGACAGAACGTTCCAAAGCGGTAAAAACTACTCTTTTGCCCTGTATAGTACAGAACAAGGTCATCGCATCGTGATTGAAGATGGCGAACAGCTTCTCGCCACCGACTCTTTTGAGCTTGCTAGTTTGACCGCTGCGGATATGGACCTTCTGCCGGTTGAAGGCGTAGACGGACAAAAAGAAAAAATAAAAACCATCATTCAAAACCGCTCTGCCCTGTCTGAACTGGATCTCCACCTACCGACCGGTGAAGACATCCGTATGAGTGGTCTGCGTAAGTTCGCCGCAGTAGTACCGCTTTATACTCTGCAAGCCGATGGTGAAACCTTATACAACAATCGTACGCAACAATTGCTCCGTCCTAACGCCGACGTGGGATTCTACCAGCCTATTGATGACAACGGTGACTTTGTCGGTGACACGGTTTCACCTGGCTTCATCGTTAACATCGGCAGCGACAACTTCGAGCGTGTGTGGAAAGATGATGGCATCAAAGAGCCGTTTATCAGCATCTTTATTTGGACTGTGGTGTTCTCTGCTGCCAGTGTCGGGTTAACGGTCTTCATTGGTTTAATTTTGGCCAGTGTTGTGCAGTGGGAAGCGTTAAAAGGTCGTGCTATTTACCGCGTACTCTTGATCTTACCTTACGCGGTTCCTGCTTTTATTTCGATTCTGATTTTCAAAGGTCTATTCAACCAGAGTTTTGGTGAAGTGAACATGGTGCTTGAAGGCCTATTTGGTATTAGCCCGACATGGTTCTCAGACCCAGTTCTTGCCAAGACTATGATCCTTATTGTAAACACTTGGCTCGGTTTCCCTTACATGATGATTTTATGTATGGGCCTACTTAAAGCGATTCCCGACGACCTCTATGAAGCATCGGCTATCGATGGCTCAAACTTTATTTCCAACTTTACCAAGATCACGTTGCCTTTGATGATTAAACCTCTAACGCCATTGCTAATCGCGGCGTTTGCGTTCAACTTCAATAACTTCGTATTGATTCAGCTGTTGACTCAAGGTGGACCAAACATGATCGGTACCTCAGAGCCTGCTGGTTATACTGATTTGCTAGTAAACTACACCTATCGTATTGCCTTCGAAGGGGCGGGTGGTCAAGACTTTGGTCTAGCAAGTGCAATCGCAACACTTATCTTCTTACTTGTAGGGGCGCTGGCGCTACTCAACCTACGTGTAACAAAAGTCGCTCAGGATTAAGGAGACAACAAATGGCAATGGTACAAGGTAAGTCTTTAAAATACCGAGTGTGGGCTACACACATCGCACTGTGGGCGTTTTTATCACTGATTATTTTCCCACTGTTGATGATTATCGCGATTTCGTTTCGTGAAGGTAACTTCGCGACAGGTAGCCTGATCCCAGAGAATCCGTCACTTGAACACTGGAAGCTAGCGTTGGGCTTTTCTGTCACCAACGCCGATGGAACGGTGACGCCACCGCCGTTCCCTGTCCTGACTTGGTTGTGGAACTCAGTCAAGGTTGCGGGCATCTCTTCTATCTTGATCGTGTGTCTATCTACCACGTCTGCGTATGCATTTGCTCGTATGAAGTTCAAAGGTAAGAACACCATCCTTAAAGCGATGATGATTTTCCAAATGTTCCCAGCGGTACTGGCACTGGTGGCACTATATGCTTTGTTTGATAAGCTGGGTCAGTACATTCCGTTCTTGGGGTTGAATACTCACGGAGGTCTGATCTTCTCTTATCTGGGGGGGATCGCACTGCACGTATGGACCATAAAAGGCTACTTCGAAACCATTGATGGTTCATTGGAAGAAGCAGCCGCGTTAGACGGTGCTACACCATGGCAAGCATTCCGATTGGTGCTGCTACCTCTGTCTGTGCCTATTTTGGCGGTGGTGTTTATTCTGTCGTTCATTATGGTAGTAGGTGAAGTTCCGGTAGCATCTTTGTTACTTTCTGATGTAAACTCATACACATTAGCGGTTGGTATGCAGCAGTATTTATACCCACAGAACTATCTATGGGGCGATTTTGCAGCAGCAGCAGTTTTGTCTGCGCTACCAATTACCGTCGTATTCTTACTTGCGCAGCGTTGGTTGGTCGGAGGATTAACCGCCGGCGGTGTGAAAGGGTAATAATAACGATAAGGGCGACCGCGAGGTCGCCCATTTTGTTTGAGACTTAACACTTTTGGTTTGGCCGCCGATCAGTTAAGTCGAGATCAGAACTGGCGTTACGCATAGCTGGCTGTTAGCTAGATTCCTTACTATTTCACTACTAACAGTTTTTGTAACCAAAACCCGGCTTTGTCCCGGGTTTTTTTGTGTCTGATTTTTGCTGGTTTAGAGCAGTGTAAAAGCTCTGCTAGTGATTGATAGTAAAGGGAGAAATCAATGCGATCGGGTAAAAAAAGTGTCTAAGTGATTTGCAGCGGGTTACATTGTTGTGCGAGTCACAGTGAAATTTCTTGCTAAAATTCACGGCTGGAAGGGGCGCAGCCGAGATAGCGCAGCAGCACATAGTGACTCTCTTGTGACAGAGCCACTCGTCTAAACAGGTCAGCGAACGTCTCGTCACCGCCAAAACAGGCGCGGATATAACGGTTGATCTCTTGCTCACCATAGCCTTCCACATACAGGGTACGTACCCATTGATATTCGACCGACTTAAGATTAAGCAGAGTGGATTCCGTTAATGTAATGTCACACAGAGACAAGACTGATTCCTTTAATGCGCGATTTAGTTAGCGGATTTAAGCAAACTAAGATGAAGGAAAGATGACAGCCGGGGGATGTGAGAGTGTAGCTGGTGGGTTTCTTTCGCCAGCTACATTGAGTTTAGATAAACTACTTCAAATATTTGACGTGCGCTTCCATCTCTTCGCCAATCTGCTTGCGCATGTTCATCAATCGAATCGCCGAGTCGCGAAGTGCGATATCTTCCGCGGTATGAGGAACCCAATCAGGCACGTCTGTCGGCTTACCGTCTTCGTCGACTGCCACCATGATCACGATGCAGTGGGTGGTGAGGCGGTTTTTTAGTTCCTTAGGATCGCTCGCTTGAACATCAATCGCGATGTGCATCGAGCTACGGCCAGTGTAGATGACCTTGGCGCTCACTTCGACCAGGTTGCCGACATGAATTGGAGCGACAAAACGAATCCCACCCGCGTAGGCGGTAATACAGTATTTCCCGCTCCACGCCGCCGCGTTGGCATAGGCCGCTAAGTCAATCCATTTCATTACGGCGCCGCCGTGAACTTTGCCGCCAAAATTGACGTCACTGGGTTCGGCAAGAAAGCGCAGGGTTAAATCTCGTTGACCAGTACTCATCACTCATTCCTGTGGTTATTATTGTCACTCTTTAATAACAAACCACTCAATCTTGCGCAACAACTATCCTCTGCTAGGAGATAAGCCAGGTTTTAGCGGGCTGAGCGCATAACGCTATCCATGATTGCCATGCTTTGGGTAAAGTAAGGATTGAAAGTGAGCCGCGCATGAATTTTTCCCTCTTCACGATAGCCCCACGCAGAATACCATACCTCGCTACTCGAACATTTCGGTTCTAGCTCGTCTCCTTGGCCATTACTGCAAATTCGATGCATACCATGGCGTCCGTAATAGGGGTTGTCGGGCGAGAACAGCAGCCCCATGTGTGAGCCATTCGAAATGTGTAGCTCAGGTAAGCGCATACTAAAACGTGTAGTTCTTGCAATGCCAGTTTCTTTCTCGCCTTGCCACACCAAGTGGCTAGCCGGATGAGTCATTTGCGTTGAAAATACTTCAGTCACGAACTGGCTATCGATCACTTTATCGCCTTCGCTCATCAATATGAACACTGGCTTGTCATAGGTTTTTCCCAACAGTGACGCTCTCACTTGGGTGGATGTTTGGTAATACACGGCGGCCGCATTCATTGGCAGGGAGTTATAGCGCAATGGGTTATCTTCTGGGTCTTGGTCTGCCCAGGTAATGAAGTAGCTGGCAAGTTTGGCGTATTTTACCGCACCGGAAAGGGGTTGTAGCGCGGGAGAAAACAGCAGTAAACCATTGATGGAAGGATCGTCAACGGCATGCTCGGTCACTAGGTTAGCGCCAGTTGAGTAGCCGCCTAGCCAGATGGAATCGGTATCTTGTTTTAGCAACTGAATATGATGCTTAACGGTGCCTTGCCAGTCGTTATAAGAGGGCAGTTGTAAGTCACCGACTTTACTCCCGTGACCCGGCAGAAGGATGGTGCGAACCAGATAGCCTTGCTTGGCCAAGTGGGTCGCGATATCGATAAACGAATAGGGAGAATCACCTAAACCGTGTACTAAAAGTACGCCCTGACCATTGGGCTTCTTAGGTCGAAATTCTTGCGGAGTGACCAATCCTAACTCAGTGGACTTGTCTTGAGTGAGGAAAATACGATGTTGCTCAAGCCAAGCTTGGGTGTCGCGGATGTAAGCAGCGAAGCTAGGTTGAGCGTAGTTGGGGAGCGCGTCCGCGGCTCTATATTCAGGGGCTTGGGACGCTGAGCTACAGCCGCTTAAACTAAGGCTGAGCAAAGCGGTACAAGAGAAAATTAACCACAGAGTTCTTCGTATCATTGAGCTGGGTCCGTTACTGTTTTGATACCTCTTCATACTCCCCTTCGAGTACTGATCGATCGCTTGAATGAGAAAACATTTCGCGCTGCATCTTGAGTGACTTCTCAATTTTTTTGCCTGTGATAAGCGCAACGATAGTCAATGGGATCGCCAATATCAGGGTGAACAGGAGTGTGAATACACCGATAAACAGTGTCAGAATACCAGAAATAGCTCTATTCATAATTATTACCTCTCTATTATCTGACTAAGATAACGGTGGGCAAATGAATCAAACATGAACAAGAGTTTTTATCAGCGGGATTAAATCTGATCTCTCGTTGGATAACCAAAAAAAGCCATCCTAAGAACCCAAGGATGGCAAATACGGGGGATTATTATAGCTATTATGTTGTGGAGTTTTGCCCCTACCTATGAGGGGCGATATTCTATAATATTCGGCTGACAGTCTTACTGGCTGGGGTAAGTTTTATAGCGTACACCCATCATTTGCTCCATACAATGGACCACCTGACAGCTGTAACCAAACTCGTTGTCATACCAAATATACAAGACGCAGCGATTGTCTTGGGCGATGGTAGCAGCCCCATCGACTACACCCGCAAAGCGCGAGCCAACCAAATCTGTCGAGACAATTTCAGTTGATTCTGTGTAGTCAATTTGCGCCGATAACTCAGACTTAAGCGCCATTTCACGTAAGTAAGCGTTGAGCTGTTCTTTGTCGGTGCCCGTTACTAAGTTGAGGTTGGCGATCGCCATGGATACGTTCGGGGTCGGAACTCGAATCGCGTTACCTGTCAGCTTGCCTGCTAGCTCTGGTAAGGCTTTTGCCACCGCTTTTGCCGCACCCGTTTCAGTCAGCACCATATTCAGTGACGCGCTGCGACCGCGACGCTCGCCAGAATGGAAGTTATCAATCAAGTTTTGGTCGTTGGTAAATGAGTGCACCGTTTCGATATGACCAGATGTCACGCCAAATTTGTCATTGATTGCTTTGAGCACCGGTGTAATCGCGTTGGTGGTACAGCTTGCCGCGGAGATAATCGTATCTTCAGCTTGGATAACACTGTCATTGACACCAAATACGACGTTTTTGATATCGCCTTTACCCGGTGCGGTGAGTAGGACTTTTTCTGCGCCACCACATGCTAGATGCTGGCTTAAACCTTCAGCGTCTCGCCATACGCCAGTATTATCGACAACCAGAGCGTTGTTGATGCCGTAGTGAGTGTAGTCTACCTCTTCCGGCTTGTTGGCATAAATGAACTGGATATAGTTGCCATTGGCGATGATTGCTTTTCGCTCTTCATCGACCACAATACTACCGTTAAATTGACCATGAACTGAGTCGCGGCGAAGCAAGCTTGCGCGTTTCTCTAAGTCACCTTTTTTACCCCCACGGACGACAACAGCACGCAGGCGAAGCGGGTAGCCGGGGCCAGATTTTTCGACCAACAAGCGCGTCAATAGGCGACCAATGCGGCCAAAACCGTACAGCACAACATCGCGTGGTTCGGTGACCGTTTCGCCGTTCATTGCACCGAGCAAGGAAGTATGAAGAAAGTCTTTTACACCGTGCTCGTCATCGCGATCTTTCCAGAACTGATGGGCGAGCTGACCAATGTCGATGCGACAAGGAGAAAGTTCCATTTCCGCCAGCGCTTTGATAAGAGGAAGCGTTTGCTGGGGGCTAAGTGCGGTATCCGTGTAACGGCGGGCTAGCCGGTGAGCTTTGATGATATCAATCGTCGCCGCGTTAACTAGAGTTTTGCCAAACAGGAGTACTTCAACCCCTTTGTGGCGATAAAGTTGACCAAGAAGTGGAGAGATAGTTTCCGCAATCGTTTGGCTCGTTTGCCAATCTAGGAGATGTTTCTCTGGGCTCATTGTATATGTGGACCTTTCACGTTTTGGGGGACTGACTCTACTTTGCGATTGTAGGGTATCGAGTAGAGTGGACTAAAATTTGTATTAAATTTGTAATTTTTATGCGGCAGGATTGTAATGCCTAACATCTTATTCTGCTAGTAAAATTAATGCTTGGCTTTTATGCTAAAAATAGGGGGATTTGTGGTGGTTGTTTTTGGTTTGGTCTAGCAGTTGATCGTATTGACTTTTTGATTACTGACGCCTTATTTTGCGAAGAAAAATACTTGAAGCACACATTTTGTGTAACAGTAGTGATAGGTTCATAAGATAAAACCGACTTTGGTCACTAGATCTACTTAATTAGTAAACAATGAATAGTGGTTGCGACCTAAAACTTTCGGCGAATGGTTAATTATGGCTTCTGAACGAGGACTTCGCCATGAGTTAAAAAAATAATCGGGATAAAAGCCGGTTTTTACTGGGTAGGAAGCAAAATGGTCGTGATGACGACAAAACAGCGCATCTTTCATTGGTTTGCTATGGCTGTTGAGATGAAATCAAATTAAGGGTGTTCAAGGTTGCTGCGGTTCACTTAGGTAGTTAACCGCAGACAGAACTTATTGGGTTTGTATGTCTTCGAGTGGTAACCAGTTTACTTTTACACCCGCTTGGAGAAACATCTCCTGACTCACTTTAATCTTGTCTTCCCAGCGCGATAAAAAGTCTTCTGTCTGCTCCGGACAGTGAACAGCGGAAATACCCGTTTGAATAATTTTGGCAGCGCAGTTTGGACAAGGAAAATGAGTCACCCAGATCTCACAGCCATCTAGGTCGCGTTTAGCGAATAGAATGGCATTCTCTTCAGCGTGGAGCGTTTTGAGGTATTTCATTTCACGGTCATCCGTAATGGCACTATCCGAAATACCATGCGGATAACCGTTGAAACCTACCGAGACAATCCGATTTTGTTTGGTGATGACAGCACCGACTTGGGTGGAGGGATCCTTACTCCAAGAGCCAACAAGTTCTGCCATTTGGTAAAAGCGTTGAGCCCACTTAGAAATCATTCAATCGTCCTCTGCAAGATGGAAACAAGTAATGTGATTTAGATCTGGCCATAATATCCTAATTTCGCCTCTGATAGTCCAGAAAAACCCGCAATGACAGAGACAATCCACGCTTGATAATACTAAGGGCCTGTTTGAGATCACATTTTGTGTTGTTTGATAAATCACCACCAGCAAGAGATCGTCTCTTTGTCATGTAAGAGATCTCTCACAATGACGTAAGTAAAACTTAAGTTGTTCGCAAGAAAATGAAGATTTAACGCCTGTAACTATATGAATATATTGTATTTGTTTAAAATGCAATCGTTATCTGCTTGGCTAAAAGTAGCAACAAGCGTTGTGAAAAACAGCTCATCGCATAATCTTAATGTGTCAGCAGGAAGCCGACACGGAACAGGAAAGACCCAAGGATAGGTCATCTTCAGGAAGAAGATTCGATTATTCAGGATGAGTAATTGGCATGGATAGCAAAGGACATTGGCTGGACGCTAGTAACTAGGATGGTTACACAAGGAAAGACAATGGACGCTTAACGGACTAAGGCAAAATCTATCAGGATGATAGAGCTAGGACACCGCTTAAGGACAAGTGAAGAGAGTTAGCTTGGATAGCTAACGGGCTGGACGGCCAAGGACACCGCTAGGAAGGCGATGATAAGGACAGTGCTGAAGGATTCAGTGTGCTATCAAGGAATAGATGCAGGGAGCACCTATTAGTAGCCGGATTGCTGCGAGTAAGAATGAACCCCACTAGGTGAAAGCCTAGTGGGGTTTTCTTTTGTTCGAAATATTTGGTTACATTTGATGATATTGCCTTGTTTGTGGTGTGGTGATTTACTACCGATCCCTAAGCAACAGAGGTAATGCTCTTAATGGACGACCCCTTTAGTCGACTCAATACTCCCTTCGCTTCCACCGTGGTGGAGGTCTCTCAATGTTAGAACTCTTATTACAACCTGAAATTTGGGCTATTTTTGCCACGCTATTTGTGCTCGAGATAGTACTCGGCGTCGATAATGTCGTGTTTATCTCCGTATTGTGTGAGCGACTGCCACAACATCAGCGTAAACTGGCTCGTAACCTAGGTATCACCTTGGCGGTTGCTGCGCGTATCGTCTTGGTCTTCTCGATTTCTTGGGTGATGTCGTTAACTCAGCCATTGTTCCAGTTAGCTCAAGTGGCATTTACTGGGCGTGATGTGATTATGATATTGGGTGGCGTATTTCTACTCGCCAAAAGTGCTAAAGAGCTGTGGGCTTGGTTAACGCACCACAGTGCCGCGCACTCGACACACGTTCGCACTGGACTTGCTGTTGTGCTGTTGCAGATTGTCGCGGTCGACGCCGTGTTTTCAATGGACTCGGTCATTACCGCCGTCGGCTTGACCAGTGAGGTGCCAGTGATGGTCGCGGCGATACTGGCGTCTGCGGTCGTCATGGTATTAACCGCGGAAAAGATCAATCACTTGGTCACCAAGTATCCTGGGTTTAAGACCTTAGCGTTGCTCTTTTTAGTGTTATTGGGAGGGCTGTTGATGGCGGAAGGTTTTGCAATTCACGTCAACAAAGGCTACGTCTATTTTGCGATGGCATTTGGTTTGATACTGGAGCTATGCCATATTCAGTTGAAGAAAAAACACCAATTGCGAATTACCGCCATCCGACCGTTTAAGCGGGTGAGCAAGGCATAGTGATTTAGTCAAGGTCATAATAGGGAAGCGAACAAGGCTTCCCTTTTTTATGTCGATTAGGCAAGGTCGCTCAGAGCACTCATCGATGAATAAAAAAAGCCAACCTCAAGGAGTGAGATTGGCTGATATAGGTGTGAACAAAATCTGGTTCACTAACAACGTCAGTTGGCTAGGTGACCCTCGGCTTAATAAGGGTCATCTAATATATTGCAGCATATGTGCCAACTTTTATAGTGCCAAATTGCGCAGTATTTGCGCGTTTTAGGTTGAAAGTGGCCGTCGCTATTGCATATTGAAAGTGCAAAATGCGAACAGTGTTGAAATTGCTACTGATGATTGCATAGTTAACGCAGTTAAAGCATCACTAAGCTCGCGGTACCTAAAAAGGCAAAAAATCCAACCACGTCGGTTACCGTGGTGAGGATTACCGAACCCGCTAGCGCTGGATCAAGCTTGAGCTTGTCGAGTGCAATTGGGATCAACACACCAAACATGGCTGCCGTGATGATATTGACAATGATCGCCAGCGCGATGGTGGCGCCTAGCACAGTGGATTGAAACCACAGCCCAGCTAACGCGCCGATGATCAGTGCCCACAGCAGACCATTAATCGAGCCAATACCTATTTCATTCTTAAGCAATGCCCATCGGTTGCCCGTAGTGATCTGATTGAGCGCCATCGCGCGTACCATGAGCGTTAGGGTTTGACTTCCCGCAATACCGCCCATTGATGCCACTATTGGCATCAGCACCGCCAGTGCCACGACTTGGGCAATGACATCTTCGAATAGCCCAATCGTTACTGAGGCTAAAATGGCGGTCAATAAGTTGATACCAAGCCATACGCCACGTTTTTGCGAACTTTTGATCACCGGGGCAAATAGGTCGTCACCCTCATCCATACCAGTACCGGCCATTAGGCGAGCTTCGTATATTTCGCGCTGAGTGCCCAACGCAAAGTGCCAGTCAACTTCACCGATTAGAGTTTGTTGTTCATCTACGACAGGCATGGCGGACAATGAGGAGTGTTCCAACGATTCAATGCTCTCGGCAAGGGTCAGGTTGGCATCTAAAGTTAGTACATTATCAACCGCTAAGTTACGCAAGCGTTCATTTGGCTCGGCTCGCAGCAGGTCAATATAGCTAACCAAGCCGCGGAACTGCTTGCGCTTGTTGATCAAGTAGATTTGTTGGGGGGCATCGTAGCTATAACGCTCCATCAAGATTTTGGCTTTATCGACTGATATGTTGAATGGCAGAGTGACGACTTTTCTTTCTGCCCAACGCCCTAACTCATCATCTTGGTACTGATTGGCCTGATCGTAGAGCTCTAGCTCATCTTTTTCGATCAGATGCAGCGCTTCATTAATGATCTCTTCGGGAAGTGAGTCGGCCCATTCAATTAAGGATAAGTTATCGAGTTTGGCCAGAGTGAGCTTGAGCTCGGTGTCAGATAGTTGATCGATGACTGAGTGTCGCACTTCGGCACGCGCCTCGGTCAACACTTCGATGTGCAGTTCAAGAGGGAGGCTGCGCCATAGCTTCACACGCTCTTCGATAGGGAAAGCTTCAAGTATCAGCGCAACAGACCCAGGCTCTAAGCCTTGTTCGATCGCTTCATTAAGAATGGGCGCGTGCTGATCTTCATCAGCCTTGCCGATTTGTTCGATAAGCAGAGAGAGATCCTGAAACTGACTCACAGAGTACCTCGAAAAAGAGATTATTTTTGTTGGTTATACTTCAAGGTACTCGAAAGGAGAAGAAAAACAATACCCTATTGGTCCTGCATAGTCAGATAAGGGAGCACAAGCTGGCGAATGTTTACTTTTGCACCGATTCGTGCCGCCAATAGGTACATGCCACCAATTTTCCGGTGCAGGAAAAGGGCGTCGGCAGGTGGCGTATGCCAGTAGTCTTGTTCCATGCTTAGTATGGTGCCAGCATCGCGTAGACGCTGTGCTAGCCCACTCGCTTTAAAGTCATACTTTTCATCTACCAGCATGGGTTCACAAGCCAGATGAACCAAATCCAAAACGGCTTGGCGCTGCTCGGGGAGTATACTTTGGCTAAAGAATCCAATTTGTTCGAGCGCTTCGTTTAATCCTTGTTCATCGTTATGAATCACACTGATGAACGCTTTCTTATAGCCCGAACTGAACCGCTCGCTATAGTCACGGGTTGCGCCGAAATCGAGCAAACCGATTTGCTGACTTTCCTCGAGATAGAGATAATTGGCAAAGTTAGGATCGGTTTGCACCATTTTGAACTCAAATAGCTCCTTAAACAGCAGTTCAAGCAGAGCGTGCATGACAAAGTCACGGGTCTGCGGATTGGCGTTTTCGATACTTTCTATACTTTGCCCATCAATGAAGCTCATCGCCAACACCGACTGGGAACTGCTGTGTGAGAAAAGTTTAGGTACGACAAAATGAGGGCTGTTTTGTAAGGCCGTGCGGTAGCGCTGCATGAATTGGGCTTCACGTTGATAATCGGCTTCATCATGGAGCTGCTTTTTCGCTTCTTCAAGCAAACCTTTGTAATCGACCGATTCAGGGATCAAGCCGACGATCTTAAGCAGGGTACCGACGTTGTCGACATCACTGTCGATACTTTGGCGAATACCTGGGTATTGCACTTTTACCGCGAGCTTTTCGCCATCATCACTATAAGCTAGGTGAACTTGGCCGATTGATGCGCTGGCGACAGGCTTGAAGTTGAAGGCGAGGAACTCATTTTTCCATTCTGTACCGAGTGCATTGACTAACACCTGATTAAGCTGTTTGGCTGGCATAGGGTCAGCGCTGGATCGCAGGCGGGCCAGAATATCAGCCAGTTCAGGCTCTAAGATATCGCCAGCATCCATCGACAGCATCTGCCCAAGCTTCATGGCTGCGCCGCGCAGATGAGCGAGTTGATCAGTGAGACGCGACACATTTTGTGGTGTGAGGAGAAGGTCACGAGCCTTGGGGCGATTGCCTTGAACAATTTGTTTGGTACCTTCGCTCAGTACATTGCCTGCCACGCGAGTAGCGAGTGAGGCAAATTTTCCCAATCTTGAAAGTCGGTGAGTAGGTAGGCTACGTTCTTTGGTTGGCATATCTCTTCTCCCTGTCGCTGATAGAGTTATACGGAAAAAGCGCTGAGTTGGATACAAGTAGAGGAAAATAAAAAGCATCCGTTGAAGTGGTGCTTTTTAATTGCGGTTGTTGATCACAACTTAGCTTGGTCTGGCTACGCGCCACCTTCCCCAAGGCAAATTGAGTAAGCCAAACACCACAACCGCGTAGAGCATAGACCAACCTAAACAGAGAAACACGGCGCTGCACAATAGCAATGCTACGCCCGCTAGGGCACGGCCGAATCCAGTCAGCAGTTTAAAGGCAGCTAACATCGCCAGTAAATAGACCAGTACGAAAATCCCGTTGGCCAGTTTGAGGAAAAACTCAAGATTCAATCCAGATACATCGCCAGCCACACAAGAGAGCGCCACAACGCCGCCCACGGCGAGAGTCGCATTGGCCGGAACGCCGCGAATCGATAAACGGGCGATTCCGCTGGCAGGGTTATAGTCGCGCGCTTGCGCCCACAGCATCCGAGACAGGCTTTGGGTATACAGGTTGACACTAGCGAAGCAGGCGGCAAATCCGATAACGCTGATCAATATTTTAAATTGAGTGCCAAACAGCTGTTCAGATAGCCAAGGAATCGACGCGCTGTCAAAGTCGGCGCTGCCGTAGGCGCCCATTTTGAGAATGATCACCGAACAGAGCCAATAGGTCGCCCCGGCTACAAAGCAACCGATAATAATCGCAATGGGAAAGTCTCTATGTGGATTTTTAAACTCTTCTCCCATATGAGCAAAGGCCTCGATACCGACAAAACACCAGAACATCACACCCAAAGCCACGCCAATCGATGCGATGCCGGATGAGGTCAGCGTAGGCAGGGCAAGGTCGGCAGGGGATAAGTCTCCTTGCCACCAAAACGCGCCAATCAGAGCGAAGATAACGATGGCAATCACGCTTTGCAGTTGACCGGATGATTTTGCCCCTGCGAGATTAACTCCGACCAGTAACGCGACGGTGAGTAACTGAGCAAACAGCGAAGAACTGAGGTTGAACGGCAGTAGTGGCTGGAGAAAACCAGCGGCCAGAGCGATGGCAGCCGGCACCCCGACGGGAATTACACTCAAAAACAACCAAGCGACGCTTTTTTCTAGGCGTGGGTTAAACGCTTTACGAACAAAAAAGGCGGTCCCACCTGCGTTGGGGTAGCGTTTACCCAATTGGGCGAAGGTTAAGCCTATCGGACAGATCGCGACAAACAAGATCAGCCAAGCCCATAAAGAGAAGTGGCCGGCAATTCCTGCTGCAATCGCCGGGACCATAAATAACCCTGTCCCAAGTAACGTGGTGGATAACTGACCGATACCGGACAGTAAGGTAATGTCTTGTTTTAACTCGCTCATGATGCTCTCCCTGCACCTTATTGTGTTTTTGCCAGCTTATCTCAACCGCCTGATTGGTGCAGTAGTCATTTCGTCGCAGTCGGCCGTCATTTTGTCGTTTTTTCACGGGACAAATGGCGATTTGTCTGCTTTTCAGAGCGCGGGTTTTGTGTCACATTGCCTTGAACCAACAGGATAAGTTGGCAATTAGGAAGTAAGAAATGGATAAGTTTGATCAACAGATTATTAAGCAACTCACCCTGAATGCGCGTGCTAGCGTCAGTGATATTGCCCGTCAAGTGAACTTGTCGCGCAGCGCCGTCACGGCCCGAATTCAAAAACTCGAAAATGAACGCGTTATTTTGGGCTACCATGCCGACATCGCACAGCAGAATGACAAAGAGCGAATCAAAGCCTATTTGGCGCTCAAGTTTGACATGTCGGGCTCTCGTCAGTACTGCGAAGTGTATGCTGAGCGGATTTATCAGATAGATGGGGTCAAGTGGTGTCACGCGATCAGTGGCGAGACCGATATGATGTTGTATGTTGAGGTCGACACCATGACACGACTTAATGCGATTCGCGACGAACTGCAGCAAATTCCTGAGTTACGCCATCTTATGACCCATACTGTCCTCACTGAATTTTTCAATACCCTCAATCATGCTCAATAACATTAATCTCAATCTTCTGCGCTCGCTGCACGTCCTATTGGAGGAGTGTCATGTGAGTCACGCCGCGCAGAGGCTCAACTTAACTCAGTCGGCGGTCAGCCGTCAGTTGTCTCAACTGCGTGATTTATGTGGTGATCCTTTGCTGGTCAGAGAAGGCAACCAGCTTGTTGCCACACCGCGAGCCGTCTCAATGCAGCCGAAACTTCGTGAGTTACTCGAGCAGTTTGACCAGTTGATGGCTGACAAGCCTTTTGACCCCGCGCTGTGGCAACAGGAATTTGTCATCTCATCGAGTGATTACGTGGCTCAATATATACTCCCCGACGTGGTGGCGGTAATGGTTGAGCAAGCGCCACACGTCAACATTGCTTACCGACTTTGGCAACCCGATTATTTGGACCGCTTTGAACAGAGCGGCATTCACTTAGCCTCGACCATGCTGGCGCAGCCGCCATCGCAGTTGAGCAGTATCGCGCTTGGACAAGACAATTCGGTCTGTCTGATGCGCCGAGGGCATCCGCTCGATAGCGAACCGCCCCTAACTTGTGAGTGTCTGGTGGGTTATCCACACTTAAAAGTAACCGGCGGTGGAGATAAGGATAGTCACGCAGACGTTGCGTTAAAGCAGCAGGGCTATCAACGACGCATCGCGCTCAAAGTGCCTTTTTTCTCGGCGGCCGTGAATGCACTGTTGACGAGTGACTATCTGATGATCGTGCCCGAACACATTGCGCGCAATCTCTCGCGCAACTATCCACTTGCGTATCGTGATTTACCGGTAACCAGCGAGCCGCATCGTTATTGGTTAATGTGGCACCCTAAGTTTGACCAAGATAAAGCGCACCAATGGATGCGCCACAATGTTCTCAACGCGATGCAAAGCTCGTCTTACTCAATCGGTATGATTTAAAATCATTACTTAAATGAGTAACTTTGATTTCAAATCATTATTGAGCTCAGTTATCTTGAGTTGATAGGGCGTGCTGTACGCTAGTTGACGATGAAAGGATAGATAGTATGACACTCACGGTGTGGTTTTCACTGTTTACAATCTGCTTGCTGGGCGCAATGTCTCCTGGCCCGAGCTTGGCTATGGTCGCCAAGCACAGCTTAGCAGGCGGAAGGCTGAATGGGCTTGCGACCGCGTGGGCACACGCTTTCGGCATTGGTATTTATGCATTTGTCACCTTGATTGGGTTAGCCGTTGTGCTGCAACAATCTCCTCTGCTGTTTAAAACCATCAGTTACGCAGGTGCGGCGTATTTGGCTTATTTGGGATATAACGCGCTTCGATCTAAAGGTGGAGTGGCGGCAAGGCTGGAGTCTGGGAAGCATACAACGGTGTGGCAATCGGCGCGCGAAGGTTTTTTGATTTCGCTACTCAGTCCTAAAATTGCGTTGTTCTTTATCGCACTGTTTAGTCAGTTTGTCGCGGTCGGTGACAGTGTGGCCGCGAAAAGTGTTATTGTGGCTACGCCGCTAGTGGTCGATGGTTTGTGGTACACCGTCATCACTTTTTTGCTTTCCAGTCCCAAATTAATTGATAGAATCCGGGCTAAAGCATTATTAATCGACCGTTTGTCGGGCGCCGTATTGATCCTACTGGCAATACGTGTGGTTTGGACGGTGTAATAACAATCAGAATAAGTCTCTGGTGATTCTTGCTGGTTAAAATCGCTGATAGCTTGGTTATAGATTTTGTAGGTAGGTCAACTCGCTACAAAATCAGTGCCTTGCTCTAAGCGATTTTACTGCGCAATGATCTGCACAGCGACTTGTCCCGATTGGTATAAAACGGTTTGCCCTAGCCCTGTGCTCGGGCTAGGGAGAACAAATATGATCAGACTAGCAGTGATCGGGACCAATTGGATTACCGATCAATTCATTCAAGCGGCGTTAAAGTCGGGCAAGTACGAGTTGAGCGGTGTCTATTCTCGTTCGCTCGAGAGTGCACAGCAGTTCGCGCAAAAGTATGCTTCACCAGAACTATTTGATGATCTGCAAACCCTCGCTCAATCTGACGCCATCGATGCTGTGTATATTGCTAGCCCAAATGCTTTGCATGGACCGCAGGCGATCGAGATGATGCAAGCGGGCAAGCATGTGATTGTCGAAAAGCCGATGGCCGCCAATTATGCTTTGGCGCAGCAGATGTTTGAGGTCGCACGTCAAAACGATGTGATTCTATTTGAAGCGTTTATGTCGCCGCATCTTCCCAACTTTAAACGCTTGAAAACCTCATTAAGTTCGATTGGCCAAGTTCGTAAAGCCTTGATCACTTACTGTCAGTATTCGTCTCGCTACCCTAAATACCTGGCGGGTGACAACCCTAACACCTTTAATCCAGCCTTTGCCAATGGGTCAATCATGGACATCGGCTTTTACTGCTTGAGTTCGGCGGTCGAGCTATTTGGTGCGCCAACCTCAGTGCAAGCACAAGCGCAGCTGCTCGACTCAGGCGTTGATGGTAGCGGTAGCGTGATCATGAGCTACGACGGTTTTGAAGTCGTACTGCAGCATTCTAAAACCAGCGATTCTTATCTACCGAGTGAGATACAAGGTGAAGAGGGCGCATTGTTGGTTGAGATGATCTCGACCGCGAAAAAAGTTACCAAGTACACTCGAGGAAGCGACATCGGGATTGACTTGAGTGTCAAACAAGACGCTAATCCCATGTACTACGAGGCACTCGAGTTTGCGCAGCAGTATCAACAGCAAGCAATGAATGATGCTTGCACACAGCGCTCGTTAATTGTGGCAAAATTGCTTGAAGAGATTCGTCGCCAGACGGGGGTCGTCTTTCCAAGCGACGATCTGAAAAATAACAGCTAAAAGAGAGTAATAGATGCAAGCAGAAGTAAAATGGGTCGAAGAGTTTAAGTTTTTAGGCCAATCTCAGTCAGGCCACTCTGTGGTTATGGATGGTAATGGCGGCGCAACGGCGCCGAGTCCAATGGAGATGGTTTTGATGGCGGCTGGAGGCTGCAGCTCGGTAGATGTGGTCGACGGCCTGAAAGAAGCCAATCAAGCGGTAACAGGTTGCGTCGCTAAGCTCACAACAGAGCGTCGTGACACCGCGCCGCGTATTTATACTCGTGTGAACGTTCACTTCGAAGTACAGGGTGACCAGCTTAACCCTGACATTGTGGCCAAAGTGGCGGCTGACTCACTCGAGAAGTACTGCTCTGTATGCTTGATGTTGGGTAAAGGCGTTGAAATGACCCATAGCTGGGAAATTATCTAGTTTGATTCTTTACAACCTAGGCCGAGCGCTGAGCTCGGCTTTTTTGTTTTAGTTGGCAATAATAATGATTAAAAGCGCACATAAATTCACGCTCGCAGGAATCGCGGCGATCTTACTTTGGAGTAGCGTCATGGGGTTCGCGCGCGCGGTGACGGAAATGCTCGGACCGGTTGGCGGCGCCGCGTCTATTTACACCGTCGCTTCACTGTTTCTGTTACTTGTAATGGGAATTCCTAAAATCCGTCACTATTCATTGCGTTATGTATTGATAGGTGGTGGGCTGTTTGTCGCGTATGAAATCTGTTTAGCGCTTGCTTTAGCGATGGCAAACTCGCGCCAACAAGCGGTAGAAATGCTGGTGATTAATTACTTATGGCCGGCGTTAACTGTGCTGCTGGCGGTGTTGACCAGTGGCAAAAAAACCAGCCTGTGGGTGTACCCAAGTATCGCGCTGGCGTTTTTTGGGGTCGCTTGGAGTATTACTGGCGATCAAGGGTTAACCGTCGGTCAAATCGCGGCTAATGTCGCGACCAATCCCGCCACTTATACGATGGCGTTTGTGGGCGCCTTTTTATGGGCGATCTACTGTAACCTCACAAAGAGAATAGCCAACGGGCAGAATGCGATTACCCTATTCTTTGTCATGACTGCGATGACGCTGTGGCTTAAATACGCATTGAGTGATGAAACGGGGATGAGTCTCAACTTAGAGTCGGGGTCTCTGCTGCTGATCTCCGGTATCGCGATGGGCAGTGGTTATGCGCTGTGGAACTACGCCATCATTGGCGGAAATATGGTGTTGCTGGCGACGTTATCTTATTTTACTCCGGTGCTGTCGACGGTGATCTCGTCAATGATCTTGGGGTTGGTGCTTAGTCCAAGCTTTCTTCAAGGTGTGGTGATGGTGACTATTGGCTCGCTATTGTGCTGGTGGGTGACTCGGGAAAAAACGGCGCATTAAAGGCACTACCACTCGATCTCTATCGGTGTGCCCAT
This sequence comes from Vibrio sp. JPW-9-11-11, assembly GCF_013369335.1. Classification (GTDB taxonomy): domain Bacteria; phylum Pseudomonadota; class Gammaproteobacteria; order Enterobacterales; family Vibrionaceae; genus Vibrio. Next base: position 38,225 of record NZ_SZQJ01000036.1, on the reverse strand, counting down.
GGTCACCAAACTCAGCAGCTCATCCATTTCTTGATTTGTGATGGCAATGCACCCATCGGTCCAGTCAAAGCTTTGTACAAAATTGGCTGGGCGCTGCTCCCCGTTTTTCAAGCCATGAATTTTAATATCGCCACCGGGGTCGAGGTTGAGCCGCGTAGCGTAGTCGATGTCGGTTTGGTTGGGGTAGCTGATATGAATGGAGCGATAAAATTCAGATTGTTCGAGAACAAAGTCGAGATAATACCGGCCTTCTGGTGTGCGTTTATCGCCCTCGCGAATCTTATGGCCTTTGGGGCGTTTGCCTAGGGCAATCCGATACTCTTTGACGACGTGTTGGCCGTCGAACAAATACATCCTACGTTTAGATTTATCCACCTTAATGAGATCGACCTGCGCGGCGCTATGAGCACAAACCAATAAACACAGCAGGGATAGCCACCTCAACACATTGCCTTCCTTTTGACTCATCTCACGTTACAGGTACTGGATAAAGATTGTGGATGATGACGACGCACAATAGCAACATATAGGGTGCAATCATGCGGATAAAAATGCGTGAATTGCTGCTCTGTTCAAGTCTCGGCAAGTTGCTCACAGCAAAATGCGAGTCACTTAACAGGCGATGACAAATACATTTGATTGCATAGCACCAACTGATAATTTTTATCTGTCAGAATCCATCAAAGGTTTAGTCGCGCGCTATGTTGCCCCGTTCGTTACTCAAAGATATTTTGTCAGCTAGAAATCAGCGTTATTTGGCCAATGCTCTGTTCCAGTATCTTGAGCAAGTGCTAACGCCCAAGCATATGGCCATCTTTTCCGAGCCCAAGGACGCTCAGCCAGCGGAGCTACTCTACGCTTATGGTCAACCCGCTTCCCTTAACGACTACCCAGGGACGTTTTGGGCCTGGGTGTGCCAGTTTGACACTTCGGACGGTTTAATTCCGCTGGCGATGAATACTTGCCAGTGGCGCTACCGAACCATCATGGGCGCGCACAGTTATATATTCATGCTCGACAACCACCCGGGAAAGCGCATTTACTTAGTGGTAGAGAGCCTCAAAGCATCGTCACTAGATACTCTCAATGAGAGCCGTCAATTGGACGCTCTGCAAATCATCGCCGCGCGCTGGCAGTGTGTCCGCGCCGAAACCGAAGCGGCGAAAGAGTTTAAGCAGCGTGATATTAAAGAAGCCAAATATCTCGATGTTATCAAGCAGCGTGAGTTGTTTATCGATAACATGAAGTTGGTCCAAGCGGTGGCGGTGGAAATCTCTAACCCGGCTAACTTAGATGAACTGTATAAACAGGCAGTGGAAGTGATTCGCGACCGATTGGGGTTCGACCGCGTGTCCTTCATGCTGCTCGATATTAAAAAACGTAGCTTTAACGGGACTTACGGCACGGACGAGCAAGGGAAGACCGTCAGTGAGCACCATACGCAGTTTGATCTGCACCAGTTGGAAGAGACGTACATTAACGCGCTTTTTGAAGGCAAAGAGACTTTAGTCGTCGTAGAAGACGCGCCGCTGTATACCGCAGGCAACGTGATTGGCCAGGGTTGGAATGGAATGTTGATCTTGCGCGATGGTGAAGCGATCATCGGTTGGATCGCTATGGATAACTATATCAACCGTACCCCTATCACCAGCTACCAAAAGCAGATGTTGGAGTCGTTTGCCTCACTACTGGCGCAGATTTATATTCGCAAACGTCAAGAGCAAAATGTGCGTATGTTGCACACCAGTATGGTCGAGTTGTCTCGTTGTATGACCGTTAGTGAAGTGTGTAAGTCGGCGGTGACGTTTGCGATTAACCGACTGGGTATAGACCGATTCGCAGTGTTTCTGACCGATAAGGATTGTACTCATATGCAAGGTACTTGGGGGACAGATATCCAAGGGAATGTGGTCGATGAGTCATATTATCGTTCGGAAACCGTTGATCGCTCAATTGTCAGTGCGGCGCGCATAAACCCGAATGATGTGGTGTTTGAAGAGTCGGTGCCCATTTATCATGACTTTCATATTGTCGGTTTTGGCTGGACAGCCATGACCATGCTGGTAAGTAATAGTGGCGAGCCCATCGCTTTTATTGCCGCTGATAACTTACTCAAACGCACGCCGCTCACCCACCAACTGCGCGAAATGATCCGCATGTTTGCCTCGAACTTGACCGAAGTGTTGCTGAGAACCCGTGCTCAGCAAGCGATCCACGAAATGAATGAGAACCTTGAACAAGAGGTCAAGGCACGTACTCGTGAGCTACAACAAGCCAATGAACAGCTCGACGCCCTATCAAAACTCGATCCTCTCACACGGCTGGGTAACCGCCGAATGCTGGATTCATTGCTAGAAGATTTGTGTATTGAACAAGAGCGCATACCGCGTTGCTACGGGTTAATCTTGGTTGATATTGATTTTTTCGGCTTGTACAACAACCATTATGGTCACTTGCAGGGCGATATTGCACTGATGCGTGTTGGGAGTGTTCTATCTCAGCATACACAAGGAGAGCGTGAAGTGTTTTGCCGAATTGGCGGTGAAGAGTTTGCTCTATTGATGATTACCGACCAGCCACATTGTGTGGCGACTTTGTCTGAAAGTATTCGTGCCAGTATCGAACAAGAAAATATCGCCCATAGCCAGAGCGAGATTCACTCATCGCTAACGGTGTCTGTCGGGTATTCGGTGATTGAAGTCAGCCAAGATAAGTTTAATTTTGATCAGCTATACAACGCTGCTGACCGAGGGCTTTATCAAGCCAAGCACGAAGGACGAAATCAAGTGTTTGGGTCAGTCTCTCTGCTGGAGAAAAAAACCGAATAAACAGGTCGCCATGTCGCGACCTGTTCGTTTACAACTCAGCCAGTGGGGGCTGTTTACTGCTGGTCTTACAGGTTTGGGCGTGTTTCAGCAGCTTAAGCAGCCCATCGGGTTGCCATTCATGGGCCTGTTGGCTATAGCGACTTTGGTTCATTTGCGCAATCTGTTGGCCGATGGCATCACGTGTGGAGATCGCCAAATCTGGGTTTGCATCCAACCAGCGATTTATTAGCAAATTGGCATTAACGAAATCTTGGTTTCTCAACGCTTGCTCAATCGAAGGGTCCGTTTGGTGGTGTGTTGGCCCCTGCGAGCGGCTATGTGGGTTTTTCCGCAACATGCGGTAGCCCAATCCCACTGTTGTCAACCACAACAGAGCAAACAAGGCGGTAAGATAGGGCCAAAAACCAGCATCGTACACGGTTTTAATCTCAGCAGCGCGCCCTGGGCTAGCAGCAGGTAGTACGACCTCTTGGTTGATCTCTTTTGCGGGCATAACCTGGAGCGTTAACCCCGGCAATATACTGGTTTGTTGCTCGTTGTTCACGCTGTCCCACCAGTTAAGCGTCACTTGATCAAGGCGGATTTCGCCCGATTGTTGTGGGATCAGAACCTGCTTCACAGTCATTCGTGTTAACCCATTGTCGAGCTGACTAAACTGCGGCTTTTCTTGATACACCCGCAAGCTCGATGGAGCCGATAGCACTAGGTCGGGAAAACGCTCCGACGCGAGTCCTTGAATATCCAGTGTAATTTCTCGACTGAGTGATTCACCTACAGGGGTGGTGTAAACGGCGTCGGTCGCGACGGGTTGACCTTGTGAGTCCCGCCACTGTTGGCTGAGCTCTAACTGAGAGGCGGGGAGCCACTGCCCTTGATATTGAGAAGGCACGGGCAGCACTTCAAGTGATAGTCGAGCGGGCTCTGTGTTGGCCGATACCAGTTTTGTGGTGCCACTGCGATTATCGCCATAAACGATGCTGCCGTTAAAGCCAATGCCACGTATCTCAAACGTCCCCGCTTTTTCGGCGGTTAGGCGGTATTTTTGGTCGACAATCGTTACCTCAACGCCGTCGAGAACGCTTTGATATTGATTGGCTTCGCCAATGGAAGTCAGCGAGACGCCGCTGGCTTTCGGCGGTACTATGGCTGGGTTTTGTAGTCGCCTCGGGTCTGTTTTTATGATTAGGCGAGTCGCAAGCACGCTACTCTCACTCGGATAAAGCTGTGTGCGCTCCAAATGGCTTTGGACTTCAATCAAATCACTCAGCACAGGTTGGTCACTGTCCATGGTGACTTGAATCGCAATTGGTTGAGATTGAGCACCATCAATCACAAACGCAGGAATTTTGGCGATGCCTAAGCGCTGCGCGGCCAAACTAATGTTCCATTCACTTCGCGTACTGCGGTCACCATTAATGATATTCACTGAACTACCAAAGCTGGGTTTACCAATATAGAAATCTTGCTCAAGTGCAGATAAGTCGATGGCGTCGGAAGAGACACGCTTATCGACCACGATGCGGAGTTGAAAGACTTCGTTTTTAACCACTTTGTTTTTGCTTACCGTAGCGACGACTGTGGTGGCCCAACTTTGAGCGCTGACCATCAGCAGTGCGAAGGCAAGGAGGCGTACTGCATGTGATGTTACGGATTGGATACTTACCATTTCTTACCTGTCCCTTGCGGAGGTTGTTTTTGCTGGGCTTGCAGCAGCAGTTGCGCGCGCAGTAAGCGGCTCGGATCTCGTGCATCTTCAACCTGCTGCAACTTACGTAGGTCGGGATCAATAGAGGTACTGCTGCTCGGCTCTCCTTGCGGATTACCTTGGCTGTCTGACGAGTCAGCTTGGGCTGCGGGTGAACTCGAACTTGAGGGCGTCTGGTTAGGCTCAGACTCTGGTTCATCAAGAGCCGCTTGTGTTTGCGGTTCAGCACTGGCGGACTCGTCGCTTTGATCTTGCTGAGGTGGATGACCGTCGCTTGGCTCTGTTTTCGCTTGCTGGGTCTGAGCGGACTCGCCCCCTGCTTGTTGTGACGACGAATCTTGTCCTTGACTCTCTGGTTGAGAAGACTCACCTTGTTGCTGTTGCTGTTGCTGTTGCTGTTGCTGTTGCTGTTGCTGTTGCTGTTGCTGTTGCTGTTGCAGCGCCTTATTGACCACGTCTAAGTTGTGCTGCGCATCTTGATGGTCGGGATGCTGCTGTAAAATGTCTTGATAAATTTGCTGTGCGGTTTCAAGTTGTCCATCTTGTGCGTACGCATTGGCCAAGTTATAGCGGCTGTCGATATCGCTGGCATTCTCTAGCGCCTCAATCGCTTGTTTATAGTGGCCAGCTTGGTAATGGGCAGCGGCGCGCCATTGTTTCTGCGTAAACTGCTCCGCAGCGTCGCTGTAGCGACCTGCTTGATAGAGCTGCCAAGCTTGTTGGTCGCTGGTTTTCCACGGTGATGCGAGTGCGGGTTGAGGGGAGACCAATGGTATTGCCATCACCAATAGGCCAAATAGAACACCGCGGCGAAACAGTGCCAAAGAAGCGATGATCAGCAGGGGCAATAACCAATAGCCTTGATTAACTCGCTCGGTGAGGCTCGGGCTTGAAGCCGTCGTTTGTGCCTGCTCAACCCCAGTGGTAACAGACAATACCTGCTCGACATCACGGTTGGTGAGCTGAATGGGGATAAACTGTCCACCAAGCTGTGAAGTAAGTGCGCGCATGTTGTCAAAATTTGACTTTGCCACAACGGGTTGACCATTATCCAGTGCCATCAAGCGACCATCACTAAGTTGAATCGGTGCGCCACTGCGGCTGCCAATCCCGAGAATAGTCAAACGCCAGGCGGAGCCCTCCAGCAGTGTTGCCACTCGCTCCATCTCGCTATCATCGAGGTCGTCGGCGAGCAAAACAATATCGCCAGTGTTTATCGCGGCATTGTTCATCATCTCAATCGCCAGTGCGACACCGCGGCTGGCATCGGCGCCAGGATAGGGCATCAGTTCTGGCGTGAGATTGGGCAGCAGGTTAATGATGGTTTGAGTGTCGCTCGTCAACGGTGTGACGCGGTAGGCGTCTCCGGCGTAGGCCACCAGTCCAGTCATCCCCTCTTGCCAACCGTTAAGTAGATCGGTGAGCTTAAAGCGCGCCTGGGTTAAGCGGTTAGGTTTAATGTCGTTGGCGTACATCGACATCGACATATCCAAAACCACAACGCGAGCGCTGCTGTTGCTAAAGCTTGGTCGCTCTTGTTGACTGATACTCGGGCCGCTTAACGCGACGAGGGCGATAACGCCAGACAGCGCTACTGCCCAGCGCACTGCTTTTGATGATGGTGCGTGAGCGCTCTTCATCGCTTGTGCCAAATGCGGGGCGATTAAGCTGGCTTTCGCGCGCGATTGCTTGAGCCAAAACATCAACCCTAGCCAAGGGATAATGGCCAATAACCACCCAGGATAAAGCAAGGTAAAATCAGACACGATTCCTCCTCATCACTAGGATCAAGGTACCAAGAATAAAGGCCAAACCAAGTGGTAGCGTAAACCACTCGGTTTGTGGTCGCCAAGTTTGGGTCGCCGCACTGATCGGCTCTAAGCTATTGATGGTGTCGTAGATGGTTGCTAGTTCGTCGGCGTTGCGCGCACGGAAGTACTGGCCGCCCGTGGCGTTCGCAATGGCGATTAAGCTTTTCTCGTCGAGGTCTTGAGCCGTATTGACTTTGCGGGTCATAAAAAATTCTTTGACCATCATTTCCCCTGCACCGACGCCTATGGTGTAGATAGTAGCGTTATACTTATTGGCGATCTTGGCCGCCTCGATGGGTTCGAGTACGCCAGAAGTATTGCCGCCATCACTAAGCAGGACAATGACGCGTTGCGGGGCGTCGCTATCAATAAAGGTTTTGGTCGCGAGTCCGATGCCGTCACCTAGTGCGGTTTTGTCGCCGATTAAACGCAGCACCAAACTCTCTACCTGTTCAGCAATGGCTGTTCTATCTAGCGTCAATGGACTTTGTAAATAAGCGTGGTCGGCAAACAGTACGAGACCTAACCGGTCCCCTTGACGCTGTTTAGCAAAGTCGCTAACGACTTGTTTCATCGCGCTTAGCCGGTCAATATACTCGTCGCCAAGACGCATATCTTGTTGGTTCATTGAGTAAGAGAGGTCGAGCACTAACATCAAATCGCGGTGCTTAGGCTGGGTGGTGACAGGGTCGCCATACCATACCGGCCGAGCCAGCGCGGTAATCAAGGTAAGCCAAAAACAGCCGGCAAGCAGCTTAATCAGCCAATGGCTTGCTGATCGCTGAGAGAGGTTGCTCGGCAGATAAGCCAAATGAATCGTCGCGGCCTTTTTAATTGGCGGCGTGAGTCGATAGACAATAATAGGTAGTGGCAATAGGATAAATGCCCACCACCAAACGAAGCTAAGGTTAGCCACGCTTAACTCTCCCTCTTTTCGGCGGTAGTGCTTGGGAAACCCAGTCGTTGCACTGTTGAATGAGATGCGGCGCATTGTTGACTGGCTGCTTGCTGTATAGGGCTTGTTGCCACTCATCATAGTGTTCAACAAAGCAAGGTTGGGCCATTTGGCTATCAAGAAAGTGGTACCACTCCTTGCCCGTTAGTTGTGCAATCTCTTCTCTTGGGTAGTAGCACAGGGCGGTCTGGCGCACCAGTTCAATGGCTTCTGACGGTTTTTGCCCATTGGCGAGCAAGCGTAAGGCGGTTTTTTTCGGCGCTAAGCGCTTTTTATTCCAGCGAATCAGCGCAACGACGATCAGCACAGCAACGAGAAATGCGGCTAATGTAGCCCACCATCCCCATGCCAAAGGGAACCAGCTTGGAGGGGGCGGTAAGTGCAGCGCGTTTAGGGGGAGAAGTGAAGATTGAGTCTCGGTGCTCATAGTTAAAATCCATCTAATTGTTTTAATAGGGTGCGATCACTGCTGAGCGCTGAAAATGAGATGCCCATGGTTAGGGCTAATTGCGTTAAGTAGGCGCGCTGTTGCTCAAATGCGTCGGCAATACCGGCGCGTGTTAGTTTAGAGGCAAAATCTAACCAATGATTGCCTTTGGCACTACTGACTAACTCACTACCACGAAAATGCGTGTCTCCATACTCCAATGGATCGCAAATGTGCACCATGCGCACGCGGTTATGTTGAGTAAGGCGGCTAAGCGCAGGTTCATCCTTCGGTATCAAACGAGTAAAGTCGCTTAATAGAATGATCTCACTCCCTTTTGGGCACAGACGATTTAGCGCTTGCAGGGCATGGCTAAGCGGCCAAGAGTCGTGCTTCTCTGCCGCAAGGCCGATGGCGTGCTGGGTGACGAGTGATTGAATCAAGCCCAGAGCGCCTTTAGTTCGCGCGGTTGGCTTGAGTTCGATAAGCTCGCTACCAGTGTCGATGACTGCGCCAACTCTATCTTGCTGCGCCACGCTTAGCCAAGCAATTAAGCTCGCCATATGCGCGACTTGAACCGACTTGAACAGCAGTTGAGAGCCGAAAAAAAGGCTAGGTGAAAGGTCAATCAACAAAACGATGGGCTTTTCACGCTCTTCGCTAAACAGCTTAGTATGAGGCTTACCCGTTCGGGCCGTGACGCGCCAGTCGATGGCGCGAATATCATCTCCAGCCTGGTACTGACGTACTTCACTAAAATCCATACCCCGGCCGAGTTGACGACTGTGATGCTGACCAAGCCTCTGTGACCACAGGCTTTTTCCTGGCGGCATCCAACGGATAGCTTGTTGCTTGTAATAGATCAGCTCATCAAGGGTTAGATTGACGCCGTCACTATAAGGTGGAAGCTGAGTGTGCATGGATCTCACCCTTAAGCACTGCCAACGAGGGAAAGCAGCGTCGTGATGACCTGATTCGGCTGCACACCTTGTGCTTGCGCTTGGTAGCTGAGCAGCAAGCGGTGTCGCAAGACAGGATAGGCCATAGCTTGAACGTCTTGTGGATCGACATAATCACGCCCACTGAGCCAAGCATGAGCGCGGGCACAGCGGTCTAAAGCGATGGTGGCGCGCGGGCTGACGCCCATTTCAAGCCACTGTTCTAACTGCTCATCGTACTTACCTGGATTGCGCGTCGCCATCACTAGTCGGATGATGTATTGTTCGATACTTTCCGCCATATGGATATTAAGGACCGCTTGTCTGGCGGTAAAGATATCGTTTTGTTTCAACATTGGCGGTACAGGGTGGCTATCACCTTTGGCTTCACCGCGGTTTAACCTTAAGATCTCAAGTTCGCTGTCGGCATCTGGGTAGTCCACATCTAGGTGGAGTAAAAATCGGTCGAGCTGCGCTTCTGGCAGTGGGTAAGTGCCCTCTTGCTCAATCGGGTTCTGCGTCGCCATAACTAGAAACAGTTCAGGCAGCGGGTAGGTTTTGCGCCCGGCTGTTATCTGTTTTTCAGCCATGGCTTCGAGCATGGCGGCTTGAACTTTGGCTGGCGCGCGGTTGATCTCATCAGCCAAAATAAGCGAGTTAAAAATGGGGCCTGCTTGAAAGGTAAATTCGCCGCTTTCCGGACGGAAGACATCGGTCCCGGTGAGATCTGCCGGCAGTAGGTCGGGGGTAAACTGAATACGGTGAAAGTCCCCCTCAATGCAATCTGCAAGAGATTTGACCGCGCGAGTCTTGGCAAGTCCTGGTGGGCCCTCAACCAAAATATGCCCGTCTGCCAGCAAAGCAACCAAGAGTTGATTCACCAGCTCACTCTGGCCAACGATTTGGCTGTTTAAATAGTCTCGTAACTGTTGTAGAGCCTGCGAATTCATGATTGTCTCTCTCCTTATTTTTTCACTTAGTAGCTGGTAAGAACGAAAAGTTCCCTCTCGATCAGGCCAGTAATTGCGCTATGTCGAAAATATCACCACACTGACTTAGGGCTGTCTAGACAAGTGCAATCAATTCAGTGAGTTAAAATATGGGGGCAAAATTCTCAGATCCAATATTCCAATATTGAAAACTTGGCTTTCTTGACCTTTATTTGATAGTGACAGCAAAGTTAGATAAATCAGCATTATGTCATTAAGAAATCAATACTGATGCCGATATAAGATTTGGATTGAGTCGTATGCGTTAATAAAAGCCGCATACATTGGCACACCAATCCAATATTGACTCAATATCGAAAAGCTTGAAAAGGCAGAGAGAATGAAACTGAACTCAATCAGCATAAAACAGAAAGTGGTCGCAGGCATTACCTTTGCGGTATTGGCGTCGACCATCATCGTCGGTGTGATGGCGCAACGTCAGGCGCGATCGGTATTGGAAGATCGCTTGATCAATCTAGAGGTGCCCGCCACCCTAGAACAAATCAGTGGGCAAATTGACGATGAAGTGCGTCAACTGCTCGCCGCGGCGAAACAGCTCGCCGACAACGAGTTTATTAAGCAAGCGATCGATACCACCTCTATCTCACCAGAGGTGGAAGCACGCTTGGTTAAGCAGCTCAATAATATGCGCGCCCAATATCAACTCAATGATGCCTCAGTGGCCAATCGTGATACGGCATACTACTGGAACCAAAATGGGTTCTTGCGCCAGCTAAACCAGCAGCAAGATGGGTGGTTCTTTGGTTTCAAGCAGTCAGGAAACGCGACATCGGTGAGTATTTTCCAAGAAGCCAACGGCGATGTGAAGATGTTCACCAACTATCAAAGCCTCAATGGGATGTCGATGTCGGGCCTATCTAAGTCGATGGATGATATGGTTGCATTACTCAATGGTTTCCAAATTGAAGAGTCTGGTTTTGTGTTTCTTGCCGATGCGCAAGGACAAGTCCAGATTCATCGCGATAGCAGCAAAGCCAAATCAACCCTTGCCAAGTTATTTGGGGGTGATACATCTCAACTGCTCAATAAGTCTTCGTTTAACCTGATTGAAGCGGTGTACGAAGGCCAAGATGTATTGGTAGCGACCAGCTTTATTCCGTCGATGAACTGGTTTGTGGTCGGTGTGATCCCCGTGGACGAGGTGTTTGCTGAACTCAACGATGTCGCGACCCAAATGATGGTGACCACCATCGTTGTTGCTGGACTGTTTATCTTGATGGGACTTTTCCTCGCGAACGGTATCGCTCGCCCAATTCAAGCGATTGCAACACGTTTTGTTGACCTGGGCAAAGGCGACGGTGACTTGTCTCAACGTATCGAAGTGAAAGGACGTGATGAAATTGGCCAGCTTTCAGAGGGCTTTAATGGCTTTATTGAGAAAATTCATCAATCGATGAAAGAAGTGGCGTCAACCAGCCACGCCCTGCAAGCCGCGGCGGATGGCGTATCGACTAAGTCGCATACTACTCATAACAACAGCCAAGTTCAGCGTGACCAAACCATTCAAGTGGTGACGGCGATTAATCAGATGGGGGCAACCATCAGTGAGATTGCTAGCAATGCGGCGACAGCAGCAGAGACGGCCTCTACGGCTTCAGACAACACCCAAGAAGGCCAAAACGTGGTAAATAAGGCCAAAGATGCCATTAGCCGTTTGGCTCTCGACATCGAAAATACGGGCCGAGTGGTCGAACAGTTGGCCTCAACGACCCAAGAGATTGGTTCTATTCTCGATGTGATTCGTGATATCTCTGAGCAAACCAACTTGCTCGCACTCAACGCAGCCATTGAGGCCGCGCGTGCTGGGGAGCAAGGACGAGGTTTTGCGGTTGTGGCTGACGAGGTACGTAACTTGGCCAGTCGCACTGCCGCATCAACCGAAGAAATTCAGAAGATGATTAACCAGTTGCAAGGCGATGCCAAAGATGCAGTGTCGGCGATGGAAGCGGGTAAGAGTGTGACCGGAGAAGGGGTCTCTGCGTCAGACGAAGCCGTCGAAGTGCTGGTACGCATTTCTGAGCGTATTCATGACATTTCGGACCGCAATACCCAGGTTGCGACGGCCACAGAAGAGCAATCAACCGTGGTTCACACCATCAACCAGAATATCGAAGAGATCAACGCGATCAACGAAGTAACGACAGGGACCGCTGAAGAGCTGGCCGCTGCGAGCACCGAGTTGAAAGATCTGTCACAACGCCTTGATCGAATGGTGGGCAGCTTTAAGCTGTAAAGTAACAGCGATACTGGCGTCACCGGGGCTAAGTGGGGTAAACTTAGCCCCAGTTATTTTGGTTAAAAGGTAAGTGAAGTCATGAGCGATTTCGAAAAAGAGCTTGAGCAGATGTCTCAGGAGATGAGCAGCGAACCCGAAGTTGCATTGCCATCGCTTGAAGAGCAACAAGCGATTGCGCAAGAGCTGAAACAACTGGAAGCAGAAGGCAAGCTAACGCCAGAAGTGCTTGAGCAGTACTTTGGTAAGTTTTACGCTAAGTCAGATACGCCAGTGCACTAAGTCAGTATCCGTTTGTGTATAGGTCGCTAATGCGGCCTTTTTTATTGTCTCGGAGTCGATTATGTTTATTGTCTACCGCCTCGTGAAGTTGGCCGTTATCTGTGCGCTGTTCTTCACGTTATATGATTGGATTGCGTTCGGTGAAATTACCTGGGTCGCTCGCTTACTGGCTGAATTCGGACTTTAACCCGTCACCAATAAAAAAGAGCGACCTCAGGTCGCTCTTTTTGCTTTCAATCGTGTCTGACTATTTGACACTCCAACCAACCGTTTCACCTGCGCGAATCGGAACCACAACGTCTTGACCAAATGGCATAATTTCAGCGACAGCCCATGGCTGCTTGGTTAGTGTGACGGTATCTGGGTTGCGCTCGAGACCGTAGAAATCTGGACCATTGTGGCTGGCAAAGGCTTCAAGGTTGCCTAGTTTGCCCTCTTGCTCAAACACTTCAGCGTACAGCTCTAGTGCCGCGTGCGCCGTGTACGAACCGGCACAGCCACAAGCCGCTTCTTTCATGCCTTTTGCGTGCGGCGCAGAGTCTGTGCCTAAGAAAAACTTTTTGCTGCCGCTGGTCGCTGCCTCAATGAGCGCAAGCTGGTGGGTGTTGCGCTTAAGAATTGGCAGGCAGTAGAAGTGAGGTTTGATACCACCCACTAACATGTGATTGCGGTTGTAAAGAAGGTGATGAGCGGTAATGGTGGCCGCGACATTATCATTGGCGTTGTTAACAAAGTTCGCCGCATCGGCCGTGGTGATGTGCTCAAGGACAACCTTTAGATTAGGGAAATCATTGACAATAGGGGCCAAAACGGTATCTAAAAACGCTTTCTCACGGTCAAAGATATCCACATCGTGGTGGGTGACTTCACCGTGAACCAAGAGCAGCATTCCGACTTCTTGCATCGCTTCAAGTACGTGGTAGATGTTCTTAGCGTCAGTAACACCTGAGTCAGAGTTGGTGGTGGCCCCAGCAGGGTAAAGCTTGGCGGCGACAACCGCGCCCGATGCTTTTGCTTTGCGAATCTCATCTGGGGTGGTGTTGTCAGTCAAGTAAAGCGCCATTAAAGGTTGAAACTGTTCACTTGGCTGTTGCGCCATAATGCGTTCACGATAGGCGAGCGCCATTTCGGTGGTGGTCACTGGTGGGACGGTGTTAGGCATGATCAGCGCACGTCCGTTGTAGCGGCTAATATCTCGCACGGTATCCTTGAGGACCTCGCCATCACGTAAGTGAACATGCCAGTCGTCAGGACGTGTGATTGTAAGTGTTGTCATGATTGCTCCCACCATAAATTGAGTTGTCTGATTGGAGCCTAAACGCAACGAAAAATGTGAAGGCAAACGCTTACGTTTAGGCGACAGGATGATAGAGCAAACCTGATTCTATTTCACCTTTTTTTTCATCGAAACCGCCACTTGTTTAGGGCATCAAAGGTCTTACGCTTTGTTTTTTTGTTGGCATCAGCAATAAAACGCCATCAAATTGAGTATACTGGTGCGACAATAATGAATGCTTAGGATTAGCAATGTCAGTCTCAACTCTTTCTCAAATTAATGTCTATCCGGTCAAGTCCGTTGGTGGTGTTTCGCTCTCTAATGCTTGGGTCGAAAAACAAGGTTTGATGTTTGATCGCCGTTTTATGCTCGCATTAGCCGATGGCTCTATGGTCACCGCACGAAAATATCCATTTATGGTCACGGTTCAATCCACGATTACCCCTGACGGTTTGATTATTACGGCCCCGGGTCACGAGCCTTTGCGGATTCGATACAGTGAATTTAAGATGCAACCGACGCCCGCGACGGTATGGAGTGATGATTTCACCGCCTATACCACCACCGATGCGGCAGATGATTGGTTTAGTGATGTGCTTGGCAAACGAGTGGAACTGCTGTTTTGTGGCGAGCAATCCAACCGGGTGCGCGAAAAATTCGGCCACAATGTCAGTTTTGCCGATGGTTACCCGTTGCTGGTGATCAGTGAAGCGTCATTGGCCGAACTGAACCGTCGTAGCTCAGAACATCACTCGATGGACCAATTTAGAACAAATTTGGTTGTTTCCAGTGATGAACCTTTTGTCGAAGACAGCTGGAAGCGCATTCGGATTGGAGAGGTGGAGTTTGAGGCGGTTAAACCGTGTGAGCGCTGTATTTTAACTACGGTTGATGTTGAAACGGGTGAGTTCAGAGCGACAAAAGAGCCGCTCAGAACCTTGTCTCAATTCCGGGCCAATAAGTTTGGTGGAGTATTCTTTGGCCAAAATCTGGTGGCTCTGAATGAAGGGACCATTCATCAAGGCGACAGCGTGGAAGTGCTGGAGTATAAACCGAAAGAGTCCTATCCCGACAACAGCCCGAAAAAAATGGTGATGACCTGTGTCGAGCGTGAAGAGATTGCTCGTGATTTCGTGACTTTTTGGCTCGAGCCGCAACAAGGTGAGATCCCAAGTTATCAGCCTGGTCAGCATTTGCCGATTTCTATCCAAGTCGATGGTGAAACGATTGGTCGTCGTTATACGCTCTCTTCCAGTCCTTCGCGACCAGGACGTTTAGCGATCTCGGTCAAACGTATTCACGGTGGTCGAGTTTCTAACTGGCTGGTGGATAATCTGAAAATCGGTGACACCTTAGATTGTGAAAAGCCGGACGGTAGCTTCCATCTCGGTAACAAAAGCCATTCTCCCTTGTTGTTGCTCTCTGCAGGGAGTGGTGTGACGCCGATGTTATCGATGCTGCGCTATCTTGCCGACCATGACCAAGTCGGTGATGTGGTGTTCTATCATCAATGCCGCAGTGTCGAGGATATTCCGTGCCGTGACGAGCTAGAGCAATTGCGGGCGCAGCATCCGGGCTTAAAAGTGCTGATTTCCTTGTCGCAAGCACCGATCGATTGGTTCGGCCTGAAAGGGCGTTTTACCTTGTCTCACCTAAAACAGATTAAGGATGTCGAGCAGCGTCAGGTGTTTGTTTGTGGGCCTGATGGCTTTATGCAAAAGGCGAAAAACTTGTTGCTGAAAAAAGGTTTGCCCGAAAAGCAGTATCATCAAGAAGCCTTTGGCGTGAGCACTACCAGCCAGCAAGCGTTCGCGTCGGTGACGATCAACGTCAATGGGCAAGCCTTTAGTGGCGACAACCAAAAAACACTGCTTGAACAAGCTGAAGATGCCGGCATTGCGATTGCCAATAGTTGCCGAGCGGGGTTATGTGGCGCGTGTAAAGTCACGCTTAGCTCAGGTCAAGTGCATCATCCGGATGTGCCGGCTTTACCAGAGAGTGAGCGCCATCAAGGCCAGATTCTGGCCTGTTGTAGCGTACCGCAAACTGACTTAGACGTCAGCGTGTAGCCAATAACAGACGGCGGTGCTTGCTCAAGTGAGGAGCACCGCCGTGTACCACTGACTGTTGCACGGTTCAATCAACAAGATTAACAGTAGTCATCGTCTGTCAGGTCTGTATGATTGCATCTATCGTTATAGCGACACGGCGCCTGGTAGGAAAACACGTTTTGAGAAAATCAGCCAAACATCTCCACCCTTCATTATCGATTGATAAAGCACCATCAGAGGTGTTTATGAATTTCGAAGCATTCTTGTCAAATACCGAAACCCGCATGCACAGTCACCCATGGGGACAAGTTCAGTTGATCAGTGGCGGTATCTTGGAAATGGAAGCGCAAGGGACGCGATTTCTCGCTCCGCCGCATTTGGCGATTTGGGTGCCTGCCGGTGTGATGCACACCAGTTTCAACCGCAAGCCTTTATCTTATTGCTCATTGAACATCGCCGAGCGCTTGACCGAGAACTTTCCCGATTGTACCAGCCTTATCAAAATTACGCCGATAGTGTCGGCGATTGTGGATGATTTTCGTCAACGCCAGGTTAATATCGCCAGCAGCCAACAAGACAAAAGGTTGGTGCAAGTGCTCCTCGACCAACTCGCTACTCGCGATACCCAGCATCACTTTTTGCCGTCGACAGACAACAAATATTTGGCCAAGATTTTGGCGGCTGTTGAAGAGAACCCGATTGATAACACCAGCTTGTCACAATGGGCCGAAAAAGTGCACACCACCGAGCGTACGCTCGCACGGCATTGTCAGGCTGAGCTCGGGATGAGCTTTACAGAATGGCGCCTACGAGTGCGTTATCTGCACTCTATGGATTTACTGCGAAAAGGTCATTCGGTTAAAGAAGTGGCACTCACCTTAGGTTACAATCAGGCTAGTCCGTTTATCGCGATGTTCAAAAAATACTCCGGGCAAACCCCGGAGCAATATAAAAGCCGATTACTGTAATACCCATCGATATGTACAGTTGCTCAACGCTTTATTCTGTTGACTATATCTGTGTTAGCACATAGTCCAAACCGCCGACAATCGCCGCCACTTGGGCGCGGTTACACTCTTGGTCGGTGACGGTTGGGCTATCGGGATATACTTCGGTTGTTGTGCCGTAGGTACAGTGGGTCACCCCACCACATAAGCCAAGTTTAACCATAGGGTACTGGATTACGCCGTGTTGAATGACAGGAGAGCCGATGATCTCGCCTTTCTCATCCGCCGGGGCGATATGGGTCACTTTACTCACCGAGGCGATCACAGCGGCTTGAAAATCAGGTTGTGGATTTTCGCTGTCTCCTACCGTGTAAAAGCCGTCAGGAATCATTCCTTCAATATACTCAACCCCGTCTCGCGCAGCGAGGGAGGGGCGAAACTCGGTTTCGTCGCTATCTGTGGTTTCATGTAAGTCAATATGCACTAAGACCTCGCCGTCAAGCTTGGCCACCAACGCCATTAAGTGAGCGGATTCTTCTGCAGGGGAGTTGGCGTAGAAAGAGCGATTTGGATCGAGAGCGAGTGGGTTCCAACGATTGATGGTTTCATAGCCCCACGGGCTAACGCACGGCGCGATAACGATATTGAAATCTTGGCTGTATCGTGCCATTTCTGCGCGGGCAAACTCGAGCGCGCCGTGTACGCCACTCGTCTCGTAACCGTGAACACCCCCCGTTATTAGAACTACCGGTTTACTCGGTTGCCAAGATTTACTCTTGATACAAAACAGCGGGTAGCGACTCGGGTCATAGGAGAGCGCGCCGTATTGTTCAACGTCAAACTGGTCGCGCAGTGCATCTATTTTTGGCACCACTTCTTGTTGGTAGTGACGTTTTATTGAGGTTTGTGCACGCCACTGCTGGCGCTGCGTATCGCCCCATTTTTGACCTGGGATGCCGATTGGGTAGGTGTCGCTGCTGTGCATGAAATAGCCCTAACGTGATTGGATTAGAGTCATAGCATAGAGCGGTGATGCGCGACAGGCAATCTTGGTCGGTAAAAAGGGGCGGAGGGCGCACTGCTGGTTGACTTGCCGCCTCCCTTATTCAGCCTAACCTTCGGCTTGGGCGATTTGTTCGATGGCTTCGACCAACCTGTCTGGTGTTTGTGCACCAGAAATAAGGTGTTTCTGATTAATGATGATCGCAGGGACTGCGTTGATCCCGGCCTCAAGCCATTGCTGCTCCGTCGCCGCGACCGCTTCGGCCCAGCTTTCCTCGTGGAGAATATGTTCCGCGACTTGCCTATCGAGCCCCACTTGTTCGGCGCAGTCGATAAGAACCTGCTCATCACTGACATCAAGCTGATTGGTGAAGTAGGCTTCAAATAGCGCCATTTCCAACGCCATCTGTCTGTTTTCGCTTTGCGCCCAAAGTAACAGTTGATGCGCTTTACGCGTGTTGTAGATGCGCATTTGGTCATAAAATTTGAACTGAAAACCGACCTCTTGGCCGAGTTGAGTCAGAGTTTCGCGTGCTGCGATGCTGGCCTCGTCACTGGTGCCATACTTTTCCTGAATGTGCTCGCGCAGGTTTTGTCCTTCTTTGCCCATCGCAGGGTTCAGCTCGAATGGGTGCCAATGGATTTCCGCCGTGATGCTGTGTTCGAGTCTGCTCAACGCTTGTTCTAGGCGTTTGAAGCCTATGATGCACCAAGGGCAAACCACATCCGAAACGATATCAATACGAATAGTGTTCATCTTGTCATCCTTTTGTGCCGCTGTTGATAAGTATAGCCTCCCTCAAGAGGGTGAATCCAAGGTAACATATCCCCCGGGTCTACGCCTATTCACTACTACGTAAAAAAAGTGTGCAAGGGGGAAGAGATAGCAGTCGGCTTTGCTAAGATGCGAAGTAATGGACCACTCCTTGTGAGTGTTGACTCCCTGATAAAGGAACTCGTGATGAACAATTCTCACGCCACTGACGTCATATTGCATGCGTTTGATTGGCCCTATGCCTTGGTCGAGCAGCGTGCAAGACAAATACAGCAAGCGGGCTATCAGTCGGTATTGGTCTCGCCGCCGATGAAATCGCTCAAACGCGATTCGGGTACCGAATGGTGGCAGCGTTATCAACCCCAAGACTATCGAGTGATAGACAATCAACTGGGTAATAGCCAAGACTTTACGCGTATGGTCGAGACGTTAAAAGCCTTAGGTGTGCATGTTTACGCTGATGTGGTGTTTAACCATATGGCCAATGAATCGGATGTACGTGGCGACCTGCAATACCCAAGCCGTGCTGACTTGGCCGACTACCAGCGTGATAGTGACTACTATCAAGCGCAGAAATTGTTTGGCGATCTCGGCCAGCCTCTTTTTGACCAAGATGATTTTGTTGAAGCGTTTGGCATTGAAGATTGGCAAGATCGCTGGCAGGTACAAAATGGTCGTATTACTGGCGGGCCGACCGACCCTGGTTTGCCAACGCTTAGAGTATGTCCTCATGTGGTAGAGCAGCAGCAAGCTTATCTACGTGCACTGAAGCAATTGGGGGTTAAGGGCTTTCGTATTGATGCCGCTAAGCATATGACGCTAGAGCACCTCAAGCAGGTCTGGACAGAGGAAATTTGCCAAGACGTCCACATCTTCGGTGAGATTATTACTAGTGGCGGTGCCACGAAACCAGAATATGAATTGTTCTTAGAGCCTTTTTTGGCTCAAACACGATTGGGTGCCTATGATTTTCCATTATTTCAGACACTATTTGATGCGCTTGATAGTCGAGGTAGCTTAAAAAGTTTGGTCGACCCTTACTGCTTTGGTCAGGCACTGTCCGAAACGCGAGCGATCACCTTTGCCATTACCCATGACATTCCCAACAATGATGTGTTTGCCAACTTGGTGATGAGCGAAGCGAATGAGTGGCTGGCCTACTGTTACCTGCTTGGTAGAGATGGGGGCGTGCCGCTGATTTACACCGATTTAAATACCAGTGGCATTAAAAATCAGCATGGAGAGCCACGTTGGTTAGCCGCATGGCAAGAAGAAAAAATGTTGGCGGCTATCGACTTTCATAATCGCATGCATGGTAAGAGTATGAAGATACTCGAAGCCTCAGATGATCTCCTCGTTTTCGCTCGCGGGGAAGAAGGTATAGTGATCATCAATAAATCGCGCCGCGCACAAAGTGTCGATTTTATCACTAAATCTGAATGGCTTGATTTGCTCACTTTGGAGAGTATCGAACCCCAAGCGGGGCGGTGCTTGGTTAAAGTGCCAGGCCAATCGGCGCTGATGCTGGTGGCGATCTAGCCATGGATAAAACAAAGGCGCCAATGTGGCGCCTTTGTATCTCGCTAGGGTGGTAAACTTAAACGGTGAACTTGTTCAAGATGGCATCTTGCTCGCGAATGTTCTCTGTTTGAGCTTGCATAGCAATATTCGCGTTGGCCGCGGAGTCGGAGACTTGGGTCGACAGATCTTTGATCTTCACCGTGTTACTGTTGATCTCTTCTGCGACCAAGCTTTGCTCTTCAGCGGCAGACGCGATTTGAATATTCATATCGCTAATGCGCTGAATCGCATCGCGGATTTGATTGAGGGCATCATTGGCTTCTTGAGCTCGGTCAACCGCACTGTCGGCTGTACTCTTACTGGTATTCATTGCGTTGGAAACCGATTTGGCGCCTGCTTGAAGTTGCTCAATCATATTACGTATTTCTGTGGTCGATTCTTGAGTGCGTTGTGCCAAGGTTCGGACTTCGTCAGCCACCACAGCAAAACCACGACCAGATTCCCCAGCGCGCGCCGCCTCAATCGCTGCGTTCAGCGCGAGTAAGTTGGTTTGGTCGGCAATGTCATTGATGACTTTCAAAATGGTCTCAATATTGTCGGTGGCGGATTCAAGCACTTTCACCTCTTCGACCGCTTCGTCGATGGTCTGTGATAGGTTGTCTATCGCCCGAGTCGTCTCGCTGACAACCGAAGTCCCAAGGCCTGTCGCTTCATCTGCTTCACGCGCGGCTGCCGCAGCGCCCTGAGCATTGTTGGCAACGTCGCCAGCGGTAGTCGCCATTTCATGCATCGCGGTCGCGAGCTGCTCAAGTTCATGAAGCTGATCTTGCATTGCGGCCGCAGACTCTTGCAAGCCCATCGATGTCATTTCAGAGCCGCGTAGTATCTCTTCGCCTATCGCTTTGGATTGACTGATCAACTGCTGCAAGGTGGAGGTAAAGTCGTTAAAGCCAGAGGCGAGAATCGAGAACTCTTTGTCGGTATTCGTATCCAACCGCTTGGTTAAGTCCCCTTGTCCTGAAGCCACTTCTTGAATCGCATCATTTAGGGTATCGAGTGGACGCATTAAGGTGCGGATCAGTACCAGTAGCACCACGATACTGATCACTAACGCGATAACCGTATAGACAATCGAACTATTGCGCAGCTCGGCCAGTGACTGATAAGCAATTTCTTCATCAAGCAGCACCCCTACGTACCAATCTTCCCCCGAAACTTTTGAAAAATCGAGCGTATAGACTTTGCCGTCTATAGTGGCTTGTTGAGGTTCATCTTGTATTACCGCACTGCCGAGGAACTCTTTCATGGGCTTGCCGTTGAGCTTGGCATCGGGGTGGGCGATCGTGGTGCCGTCCCCAGCGACAATAAACACGAAACCAGCATCAAACAGTTCAACCTTGTTTACCAGTTCTGCTAACGCAGCCAAGCTGACATCATAGAAGATTGCGCCAATAAAGTTGCCACTGTCTCGCACTGGTGTCGCTATCGAGACGAGGATCTCACCCGTCGCTGAGTCGGCGTATGGCGCGGTGATGATTAATTTGCCAGAGGTTTTGGCATCAATGTACCAAGGTCGTACACGAGGGTCCCAAGTCGGGCCTGGGTTCCAAGAGGGATCATTGTTGATGTTAGACCCATCTTTTTCGAGGCCTAATCCGGCAAGCAAAAAGGTATCTTTGACAATCGGACGGGTGATCACGGCTTCGACGGCGCTCGGGCTGAGGTCGACTTCTATCATGCTGGTGGCGTAGGCCGCGATGGCTTTACGGGCGTTAATTTCGGCTGCGGTGGTGTCACGTACCCCATTGACTATTTCGGTGACACTGGAGGTCACTTGACTCTTAATTTCGCTCTGAACAGTGAAATATTGCTGAAGGGTCAAAAGGGTTACTGTTGCTAACAACAGAACAGACGAAGCCGCCACAATCTTATGGCTGAATTTCATTTGTCATTCCTCATAGATTAACAAGGTACTATTAATAAATTTATAGTTATCAAATGAAGATTCAGCCAGAAAAACTTAAACTTTTGTTGTAATTAACGTCCGAGCAGTGCGTGCTCCAAACTGATCAACAGGGCGTCGTTCCCGTCAAATAAATCGTCAACCACTCCGGCGCGCTTTTTACCTGAGAGCATTTGTTTCTTGGCTTCCCTGAGGCGTAAAACGAGTTGTAACTCATTGTTTAGGGGCGAATCATGGTCAGGTTGCCACTGATTGATCTGCTGGCTAAGTTTGCTCTCTTTGAGCTCGGGTTTGAGTTCTGAGAGTTCATCGAGTAATACCGTCAGCAGAGTGCGCAATCGCGTTTGGTTTTCGCCAAGTGTCTCTAATCGACTCAGCAGTGCCAGCGTCAGTTGATCAAGCTCAACGTAACCTCCTTGTCTCGCGAGTGATGTGCTGACACGAGAGGAGACTTCCACCGTGTTCACCTGAGTGTTCGGTGTATAGGTGAGCGAGACTAGGCTATCGAAAGGGAGCCAAAAGCTCTGTCCCGACTCAACCGCATATTCCAGCTTGCCTAACTTGACCAACACGAGCCCCTGTTTGACACATATCAGTTTGTGCTTGAGCGCATTTCTACGTGGCGTTGTCAGCAAAAAGTCGTGAGTGTCAGTGTGAAAGGAAATGGCGTAGTGCATAACGTTGCTCGTCTGTGTTGGGGCGCTAAGATTAACGTTTCTTGCCAAAAAAGCCAACTTTGTGCAACCAAGCGCGCAGATTCAGATAATAATTCTGGTCTGACCTTAACAGTTTTGCGAAAAGGGTGGCTGCCAAGAGGCTTTTCTGTGCGTAGAATGGAGCCGCTTTTTATCTGATGTAGAACAAAATGACCACAAACAACGATCCATTTATTGAAATTCGTCCGTACAACGACGACGAAATTCCAGCGGCAATTGACCGCTTAGTTAATGATGAAGAGTTCATTAGCGCTATTTTGAAGCACCGCTTTTCTAATCACTCAGGCTGGTTTCGCGCCTTAATGTCGCCTGTGGTGAAAATCTATCTGAAAATGAAATGGTCTAAGCTGAATTCAGTAGAAGCGATTCAGCTAGAGGTAAAGAAGTACCTAGATCAAACCCTGAAGACCACGACCAATGGCGTCACTTACAGCGGGCTCGACAAGCTCGATCCGAATCAAGCCTATCTATTTGTTTCTAACCACCGCGATATCGCTATGGACCCCGCGCTCGTCAACTACGGGCTGTTTAATAGCGGTCACAAGACCATGCGCATTGCGATCGGCGATAACTTGTTAAAGAAGCCTTGTGCGACTGAACTGATGAAACTCAACAAAAGTTTTATCGTTAAGCGCTCGGCTAAAGGGCCGCGGGAAATGATGAAAGCGCTTGGGACGTTATCGGCTTACATCAAACATTCGCTAGATAGCGGACACTCTATTTGGATTGCTCAGAAAGAAGGGCGCGCCAAAGACGGGAATGACTATACCGATCCGGCGATTTTAAAAATGTTTCATGTTGAAGGTCGTAAGCAGAAAGTCTCCTTTGCACAGTACATTAAATCATTGAAGATTGTGCCGGTTGCCATTTCATATGAAAACGACCCATGTGATGTCGCTAAAGCGATAGAGCTGCAAGCTAAAGATACCCACGGCCGTTATGAAAAGGCTGAGTTTGAAGACATCCAAAGCATTATTCAAGGCATCGTAGGTGATAAAGGCCGGATCCACGTCGCGTTTGGCGATGTGATAGAGCAAGACTTTGACACGCCTGAGGCGTTGGCCCAAGAAATCGACCGTCAAGTACACACAAACTACAAACTGTTTCCTATCAACCAGCTGGCGGCGGGCGACGAACAGGTGGATGAGCAGGTCAAAGCAGAATTCGCCGCCAAACTGCACAACTTGCCACCGGAAGCTCGGCCTTATCTAGTCGCGAGTTACGCAAACCCGGTTAAGAACCGACCTTAGACCGCTGAAAACCAAAAGCCTTACAGCGATGTAAGGCTTTTTGCGTTTCTAGGGAGCGACTGCGCCGCCTAGAGTTAGGTTGGTGGGCCACTTGGATATTCGATTGCCGCCCAGAAATATATTGCCATTGACGGTTAACGTATCGGGAAACTCGCTTATCATCGACCCGCCGATAAATAAGTTCCCCTCGACAATCAACCCTTCCGGTAAACGCTCAAGTGGGGTGCGAATCACACTCAAGTCCCCTTTAACGCGCATTCGAGGTGGCAGACTGTTAACGGGCGTATCGGTTAAGTTGATATAGCCGCCCACTCTTACCCCTCGTGGCCAACGCGTAATTTGTGCACCGAGTAAATTGGCAAACCCCTTGATTTTGACCCCTTTTGAAATGCGGCTCAACTGGCTATTGGATGCATCTAAGCTGCCTTGAATGTCAAGGTCTTCAGGCAGAGTCTTGATAGCGGTTTTGGCCATGTTTAGATTGCCTTTGATGGTCAACCCTGTCGGGAGCTCGGTGTAAGGCTTACCGCGGAGATCGAGGTTACCATAGTTATCCAAGTGATTCAGAATGCGGAATTGGTCGAGTTGCTGAGCCACCAGAGGAAGGCTAAAAACGGTCAATAGCACGGAGAAAAGCAGAGCACGCATAAGCAGTCATCGTCGAAGTCAATCATTCAATCTTAGTGATCCCTTGAGTTAGGTCAACTCTATTAAACGACGAGATAAAAAAAACGGGCACAAACGCCCGTTTCCTTTGTTTATTGTTTCAGCCTAGCGAGCGAGAGAGCGGGTTTTTAGCTCGAAGATAAGTTTTTCTGCACTGACTTCAAATTGAAAACGAGCCGTGAGTTGTTCAGAGTTGTCTTCAATTGGGCTGGTTTCATACTCAACATTGGCACACACCTGCTTGGCTAGCTCGACATATTTAGCCAGCTCAGATTCAAGTAGCGCTTTACCTTGAGCGAAAATGGTCACTTCAGCGACATCATCGCCTTCTTTGATAATAAAGCCCATTTCACCTGCGCAGCCGCACGCTTCACATACTTGCTCTTGTTCGGTGTTCATCTCATTTATCCTCTTACAAATAATGGGGCTATTCTATCGAGGAACGCCAGGTTGATCTAGCTATATCCCTGAGTGCCAAAAATACGTCTAATTGATAAGGTTGTTAACAAGTGAATGCTAATTAAGCAAATTAATGCGAATGAGAGTTATTTAACTGTGATTTGTATCAACAATTGACGAAATTAGCCGTAACTTTTGAGTCAGAACGCTGTTCTATTCGTTGTAAGAGTCAAAAAATTATTACATCATCGATGGCTCAAAAATTAAATATATAAAAACAATATGCCTTGTAACGCTAATGAAACATTGAATTGATTTGTTAGCACGGACTTGGTTCATTTTCGCGATATTGAATCGGCGCTTGGTCTGCTGCACTACGGTGGTAAGTCGGTGTTCATTCACGTTGTAATCATTGATCATGCCCGGTAAGGCGTCGCTTTATTTTAGCCCAGTATGGGCACACAGATTGACAGAGAGAAGAGCCTGCACATGCCAAAGCGTAGTAAAGAAGATACCGAAATCACGATACAGAAAATCATGGATGCGGTTGTTGACCAACTTTTGCGTCTCGGTTATGACAAGATGTCATATACAACACTTAGCCAACAAACGGGGATTTCACGAACTGGGATCAGCCACCACTTTCCCAAAAAGACCGACTTCACTGCTGCGTTAGACGGACGTATTTTTAAGATGTTTGTCGAGCACGTCGATTTTGAACACGATGTGAGTGATTTTTCGGCCAGTTGGCTTGCCGCGCTCGATAATAAAGAGTTCATCGCAATTTTGCGTCTGCTATTCCACCATATTGTCACATCGCAAAGTACTCATGAGTTTGCTCGCAATGGGGTCGAACGTTTGTATGCGATGACCGAAGCGAAATTTGGTCAAGCGAGCAGTAAAGAACTCGAGTGGCTAATTGGCAAATCGCTGCTGCGTATGGCCGGTTAAACTTTCAGCCCATCAATGGACGAAGCCCTCTAAGCAAAGAGGGCTTTTTTGTGTCTATGTTTCTCCGTTTGAGTGTTTTTTGCTCACTCGAACGCTGCAGACGGTTATTTCCTGCGTCAATACTTTCAGGCCCGGCCCGATCTGCTACATTGATAAGAGCAGCCGAAATTACAATGACTTCATCTATTTGGTTATTTGCGTTTCTGCCTCATGGATCAATCAGTAACAGAGAGGAGTAGGTGTACGCATGTCATTTCCCGTTCTTATATGCGATGACTCCGCTTTAGCGAGAAAGCAGATGGCGCGTTCATTGCCCGCATCACTCAATGCCGACATTACGTTTGCTGTGCATGGGCTCGATGCCTTGGAGCAATTAGCGAATCAATCTTTTAAATTGATGTTCCTCGATTTAACCATGCCTGAGCTCGATGGTTTCGGTACGCTTGAGGCTATCCAAGAAAAAGCCATCGATATCTCGGTGGTCGTGGTGTCGGGGGATATCCAGCCTAAAGCCAAACAAAGGGTAATGGATCTTGGCGCGAAGGCGTTTATTCAGAAACCTATAGATAAAGAGGCACTCAACACTGTTCTCAAACAGCTCGTCGAGCCCGTCACCCAACCGCGTATTGTCACCCCAACTAGCATTGAACTGCCAATTTTAAAGCGACGCGATGTCTATATGGAAGTGGCGAACGTCTCGATAGGTCGAGCTGCAGATGCTTTGGCTCGCCATTTTGATGTTTTTGTCCATCTTCCACTGCCTAACGTCAATATTTTTGAGGTGAGTGAGTTGCATATGGCTCTGCGTGATTTGGCTGAAAATGACCAAGTTTCCGGTGTCTGTCAGGGGTTCAGTGGCGAAGGAATTGCAGGTGAAGCTCTGGTTCTTCTCAGTGACTCCAGTGTTTCCGACCTCAAAAAATTGATGAAGGTACCTGCCGACAGCGAAGAGCTAGAAGAGCTCGAATTGCTCATGGACGTGTCGAATATTTTGGTCGGCTCGTTTTTGAACGGGCTAGGGGAACAGGCAGAAGTACGTTTTTTCCAAAGCTCGCCAGTGCTACTTGGGCAGCATATTTCAATTGATTCCGTGATTAAATCGACCACAGGTGCGTTTAAGAAAACGATGACGTTTGAGGTGAGTTACAACATTGACGGCACGTCGATTCGTTGTGATTTACTGTTTATGTTCGTCGATGAATCTTTGCCGCTACTAGATAATAAACTCGCGTATCTGATGGAGGACTTTTAATGCTCAATCTTCCTGCAGAATTTGAACAGTTCCACTGGATGGTGGATATGGTGCAAAATGTCGACTTGGGGCTGGTTGTACTCGACCGAGAGTATAAGGTGCAAGTCTGGAACGGTTTCATGACTCATCATAGTGGGGTTCAAGCACACGATGCGATAGGTAAATCATTGTTTGAACTGTTTCCAGAGATCCCGACCGATTGGTTCAAACTAAAAACTAAGCCAGTCTATGACTTGGGGTGTCGCAGTTTTATCACTTGGCAGCAGCGACCATACTTGTTTAAGTGCCGTAATGTTCGTCCTGTCACTCAACAAGCCGAATTCATGTACCAAAATATCACCTTAAACCCAATGCGGACGCCGACCGGAGAGATCCGTTCGATGTTTTTGTCGATTCAGGATGCGACCGCTGAAGCCTTAGTGTCGCGAAAGCCTGCCTAAGAAATGCCACCCACGCCAAGGAATCACTTGGCGTTGTTGTTTATGCTTGTCAGTACAGCTTATTACTCACGGTTGCTTATGAACAACACACTTCCCACTTGTCTGTATACCGCTCAGCAGGTTAAACAAGGAGAACAAGAAGCGGCGCGCTTGGCCGGTATAGAGATGTATCAGCTAATGTTGGCCGCAGGAGAGGCGAGCTATAACCTTGTTCGTCGCCAGTTCCCGCAGGCAAAAAACCTATTAGTATTGTGTGGCAAAGGCAACAACGGTGGCGATGGGTTCGTCATTGCCAGGCTCGCCAAGCAAGACCGACTCAAGGTAACGGTTGCCTTGCATGATCAGCCCGATCAGCTTCAAGGAGACGCCCTAAAGGCCAAAGACGACTGGTTAGCCTCAGGCGGCCAAATCCATTCGTTATCCGAACTCGATTGGTCGCAAGTCACGTGTGATGTGATCATTGATGCGTTGTTAGGAACAGGTCTAACGGGTGAGGTCAAAGAGCCGCTTAGGTCGGTGGTTGATCAGGTCAACCAGTTGTCAGCCCCTGTCCTTGCTGTCGATATACCGTCTGGATTATGCAGCAACACAGGCAAAGTACTCGGTGCTGCCATAGAGGCGGCGCATACCCTAACCTTTATCGGTGTTAAACAAGGCCTGATGACAGGGCAGGCGCGAGGCTACACAGGCCAACTTCACTATTCTGGGCTTGGCGTCGAATCTGAGTTCGAGCAAACCCAATCCCCCTCCGCTGTGGTGATTGATTCAGCCTTGGTTCGGCCCTGGCTACCTATTCGTTATGCTGCTGCGCATAAAGGTATGCATGGGCGATTGTTGTGTCTCGGAGGCAACCAGGGTTATGCAGGCGCGATTCGTTTGTGCGCAGGTGCCGCGGTCAACACCGGTGCGGGTTTGGTTCGCGCGCTCTGTCATTCCAGTTCGATTTTACCTTTGCAGGTGAGTACGCCTGAGGTAATGACTCAAGCATGCGCGGAGCAGCAAGCGTTGGTTGAAGGTCTGGATTGGGCGCAGGTGCTTGCTTTTGGCCCAGGGCTCGGCACAGATGAGTGGGCACAGCAACTGTTTCATACCTGTATTACAAGGGATTTAGCGAAAGTAGTCGACGCGGATGGGCTCAATCTATTGGCTAAAAATCCAAGTCATGACGATAAGCGAGTCATCACACCTCATCCCGGTGAAGCGGCGAGGCTGTTGGGATGTTCTGTCGCACAAATCGAGTCTGACCGCTTTGCTGCTATTGTTGCACTTCAACGTCAATACGGGGGAGTGGTAGTACTGAAAGGGGCAGGAAGTTTGGTATTTGATGGAAAGCAGATGTATGTTTGCCCAGCGGGCAATCCTGGCATGGCTTCTGGGGGGATCGGGGATGTGCTCACCGGCATCATTGGGGCATTGCTGGCTCAAGGGTTAAGTTACGCTCATGCGGCGATAGTTGGAGTTTACCTTCATAGCTGCGCTGCTGATGAGTTAGCGCGCGACCAAGGATTGATAGGGATGCGAGCGAGTGAAGTGAGCGAGCAGTCGCGTAGAGTGCTCAATCAGTGGGTCGCTGCTGCTCGATTGGTCAACTAATCGACTTTTTCACTTCATATCTGTGACATTGATTGTTATTTCATCTTAATCCGTTACAATAGCCGCTTGTTCCTGAGTTGTGCATCCGTATTTGCATATAAAAGGATCCGAGTTCTCGCCTTTAACACATTGTTTTGTTTAAAGTTAAAGGCACGATTTACATACACGTGTTGCTTGGTGTGCAACACCACTGTAAAGGACAGTTAAATGCCTATTATTACTCTTCCTGACGGCAGTCAGCGTCAATTTGACAACCCAGTTTCTACTCTTGAAGTCGCTCAATCAATCGGTCCTGGTCTTGCAAAAGCAACCATCGCAGGTCGCGTTGATGGTGTACGCGTTGATGCGTGCGATCTCATTGAGCAAGACGCCAGCCTTGAAATCATCACAGTCAAAGATGAAGTTGATGGCTTAGAAATCGTTCGCCACTCTTGTGCTCACCTGCTCGGCCATGCGATCAAGCAGCTTTTCCCAGAAGCAAAAATGGCGATTGGTCCTACCATCGACAACGGTTTCTACTACGATATCGACCTAGAGCACTCACTCACGCAAGAAGATCTCGAGAAGATTGAAAAGCGTATGAAAGAGCTGGCGAAAACTAAGTACCAAGTGATCAAGAAAAAGGTCAGCTGGCAGGAAGCACGCGATGCATTTGAAGCTCGCGGTGAAACATACAAGATGGAAATCCTAGATGAGAACGTTGCTCGCGACGATCGCCCGGGTCTTTACCATCACGAAGAATACATCGATATGTGTCGTGGTCCACACGTCCCACATATGGGTTTCTGTCAGCACTTCACGCTACTTAACGTCGCGGGTGCTTACTGGCGTGGTAACAGTGACAACAAGATGCTGCAACGTATCTACGGCACGGCATTCCACGACAAAAAAGCACTTAAAGCGCACCTAACTCGCTTAGAAGAAGCGGCGAAGCGTGACCACCGTAAAATTGGTAAGCAGCTAGACCTGTTCCACATGCAGCAAGAAGCGCCGGGCATGGTGTTCTGGCATCATAATGGTTGGTCTATCTTCCGTGATCTGGAAGTGTTCGTTCGCGAAAAACTCACAGAGTACGGTTACCAGGAAGTGAAAGGTCCACTTATCATGGACCGCGTTCTATGGGAACGTTCTGGTCACTGGGACAAATACGCAGAAGCGATGTTTACCACTTCTTCTGAAAACCGTGACTACGCGCTTAAGCCAATGAACTGTCCCGGCCACGTTCAGATTTTCAACCAAGGTCTGAAATCGTACCGCGACTTACCACTTCGTATGGCAGAGTTTGGTTCATGTCACCGTAACGAACCATCAGGCGCGCTGCACGGTATTATGCGTGTTCGTGGCTTCACTCAGGATGATGCACATATCTTCTGTACAGAGAGTCAAATCCAAGACGAAGTCACTAGCTGTATTAAGATGGTGTACGATACGTACCAAACCTTTGGTTTTGAAAATATCGTAGTGAAATTGTCGACGCGCCCTGAAAAACGTGTGGGTTCAGATGAGATTTGGGATCAGTCTGAAGAAGCGCTAAAACAATCGCTTGAATCGATGGAAATCCCGTACGAGATTCAAGAAGGCGAGGGTGCATTTTATGGGCCTAAGATCGAGTTCACTCTACACGACTGTCTAGATCGTGCATGGCAATGTGGCACGGTTCAGCTAGACTTTAACCTGCCAGGCCGTCTAGGTGCGACTTACGTAGATGAAAACAACGAGCGCCAGGTGCCGGTGATGATCCACCGCGCGATTCTTGGTTCGCTTGAACGTTTCATCGGTATTCTGATTGAAGAGTACTACGGCTTCTTCCCGACTTGGTTATCGCCAGAGCAGGCAGTGATCATGAACATTACTGATAAACAGTCAGATTATGTTCAGGAAGTGGCACAAAAACTACAAAAATGTGGAATTAGAGCTAAAGCAGACTTGAGAAATGAGAAGATTGGCTTTAAAATCCGCGAACATACTTTGAAGCGTGTACCGTATATGCTTGTTTGTGGTGACCAAGAGATGGAAGCCGGTGAAATCGCAGTACGGACTCGTAAAGGTAAGGATCTCGGTAAGTTTAAAGTGGATGACTTTATTGCATACATCCAAGACGAGATCTCAAGCCGTAAGCTCAATCTGGAGGAATAAGCTATTAAAGGCGGAAGACGCGGCCAACAACCGGCCAAACAAAATGCTCATCGTTTAAACGGTGAAATTCGTGGCGTTCGTGAAGTTCGTTTAACAGGCGCAGACGGTGAATCAGTTGGTGTTGTATCGATCCAAGAAGCAGTAGCAGCAGCTGAAGAAGCAGGTATGGACCTAGTAGAAATCAGTCCAAATGCTGAGCCACCTGTATGTCGTGTAATGGACTACGGTAAATTCCTCTTTGAGAAGAGCAAGGCTGCTAAAGAGCAGAAGAAGAAGCAAAAACAGATTCAGATTAAGGAAGTTAAATTCCGTCCTGGAACTGATATCGGAGACTATCAGGTAAAACTACGCAACCTGACGCGTTTCCTTGAAGAAGGCAACAAAGTGAAGGTAACAATTCGCTTCCGTGGCCGAGAAATGGCACACCAAGACATCGGTGTTGACGTTCTCAAACGCTTGAAAGAAGACACTGTCGATCTCGCGGTCGTCGAGTCTTTCCCAAGTCGTATTGAAGGTCGTCAGATGATCATGGTACTTGCCCCTAAAAAGAAGTAATTAACGGCTTTGCAAGTAATAGAACTCAGCTGCCGTAAGGTGGCTGAGTTTTGTTCGCCCTAATTACTATTGTTATAAACAACTCAACAATGCGGAGTTATTCATCATGCCTAAGATGAAAACCAACAAAGGTGCTGCTAAGCGTTTTAAGAAAACTGCTGGTGGTATTAAGTACAAGCACGCTACTAAACGTCACATCCTGACTAAGCGTACTACTAAGAACAAGCGTCAGCTTCGTCCAAATGCAATCCTTCCTAAGTGTGAAGTGGCTGCAGTTGTTCGTATGTTGCCATACGCTTAATTCTTTTTAGTTTATCAATCGTTTAGTTTAGGAGAAGCATAATGCCTCGCGTAAAACGTGGTGTACAAGCTCGTGCACGTCATAAGAAAGTTCTAAAACAAGCTAAAGGTTACTACGGTGCGCGTTCACGTGTTTACCGCGTAGCTTTCCAAGCAGTTACTAAAGCTGGTCAATACGCTTACCGTGACCGTCGCAACAAGAAGCGTCAATTCCGTCAACTATGGATTGCACGTATCAACGCGGCATCTCGTCAAAATGGTCTATCTTACAGCCGTTTCATCAACGGTCTTAAGAAAGCATCTATCGAGATCGACCGTAAGATCCTTGCTGACATCGCGGTATTCGACAAAGCTGCATTCGCGGTTCTAGTTGAAAAAGCGAAAGCTGCTCTTTAATAAGAGTCAGTGATTAGGATTACGAAAAGGGAAGCTTAGGCTTCCCTTTTTTACGTTTGTCATCTAGGTAGATTTTAATCGCCAAACTCCTCAGAATGCTTATAAGTTCGACAATGGACTGAGTACGCCGTTCGCTCCTCGGTCTATAACGTGCGTATAGATTTGTGTTGTGCGAACGTCACTGTGGCCTAACTGCTCTTGAACCGTTCGGATATCTGCACCCGACTCCAACAAGTGTGTTGCGAAGCTGTGCCTTAAGGTGTGACAGGTGACATTCTTATCGATATTTGCATCTCTAGCTGCTTTTTTTACAGCACGCTGCAGAGCGACCTCATTGATATGATGCCGACGTAGTAACCCAGATTCAGGGTCGGTTGATAACTTGGTCGATGGAAATAAATAGTGCCAATTAAATTCAAACTCACATCCTCGATATTTGCGTTGGAGCGATTCATTGAGCCAAACCCCTCCGTAGCCAGCAGTATTAATATCCTTTTTGAAATAGCGTAGTGCTATACTCTGTTGTTCTTTTAGAAGTGGAATTAGCTCTTTTGCTAATGTGACCGTTCGGTTTTTCCCTCCTTTGCCCTGCCAGATTCGTACCGCATAATAGTGATAATCTATATCGTGCACGCGAAGCCTCACCGCTTCCATTACCCTTAAACCTGATCCATAGAGCAACATAATGTGCAGCTTGTACTTTGGATCGATATGAGTGACAAACCGGCGCATTTCATCTTTGGTCAAGACAACCGGTAGCTTACGATCTAGCAGAGATTTCTGAAACTTCATCTCGTTGTTCAGTGGCGTGCGAAGATATTCTCGGTAGACAAAGTTAACAGCATTAAGCGCCAACGCCTGCGTTTTTGCAGCAACTCTATCATTAATAGCCAAATGAGTTAGAAAGGCCTCTACGTGAGTCTCGTCGAGTTTCGCAGGATGCTGGTTGTTGTGATAACTAATAAAACGTACGATCCAATTGATATAAGCATCTATCGTTTTTGTCGCGTAGTGGCGGGCTCGCATGTGTTCGCGTACACTTAAAATAAACTGATTTTTCACCTGTTACCTAACTATTTTACTCTGTATATATAGACAGTTAATCATGCTTGAGGCGGTTGCAAGAATTAGTCGACACTTTGCAATCTAGTTGCAGGCTACAACCCATAGCCTAATACCAGTTTGATATATGTTTCATATGGTTATGTGATAATATTCGATCCAACCCAAGATTGCGTCGAAGTGAGCTTAGTCCGGACTATAGCGACTTTGGGTTGTATAGTTAGCGTTATGTGTAACGAGGTAGATTTACGTTAATGAGAAAAATTGACTTAGACTTGATGTTAAAAATTGCAAATAAAATTTGTTTATTGGCGTTTATTCTGTATCTATTCTCAATGCTCGTGTATCCATTTGTAACTTCAAATTTCAATTGGGAGCATGTTCATTCTGTTTGGTATACATGGCAGGCTCTAAACGTCGGCGTTTTAGCATTTGCTTCTAGCGTAATAGCTTTCAACATATCAAGATACAACGCAAATAAACAAACTGAACGAGAGTTTATTGCTTCTAAAGCGCTATTACCGAAAGCCCTAAGCGAGCTTTGCGAGTATTGTGAGGAAAGCAGTAAAATTGTTGTGGAGTCATATGAAAGAGGGCGTTCGAGAAAGCTGCGAAGAGATAAGTTGACTTCCACCGTAACCCCATACCCAGACTTTCATGTGGCTGTATTTCAAGATTGTATTCGACACGCACAGCCAGAAGTGGCGAGCTACTTGGCAAATATTTTGATGTTATTACAAATTCATCACTCAAGAATGCAGTCAATGCCCTCAGAGACTGGCTCAAACTATTCTTACTATAAATCTTGCGTTTATAGCTTAGCTCATATTCAAGTATTAATTGATAACATATTTGACTTTGCGCGTGGTATGGAAGAGTTCGAAAAGAAGGTTATGAGTTGGGAACAATATGCTGGCATATATAGGCGTTTTGGTATCGATACTGATGATTGCGAAGACTTAAAAAAATTTACACTTTCGCAGATTTCAAAAAACACATAACAAAGCGTTTAAGAGGGATTCTCAACGCTTGGCAGTTTTGGTTCAAAGTTTAGCTTTTGTGGTTATGGCACAATGGTTTAGGTTGGGTGGTGGCGTTGTTCACCCCTTAACGCGGCGTTATGTATAGCTAGAGACTTGTTGCATAAAGGTAGTTTCAGGAGCAAAATTGCAGACTCGTGATAAATATAAAATGTTAAAAGGTGCAGTATGGCAATTGATCCAAAATATGTTATTGGCTCTGAACAATGGAACACTGATCGTGCTAACGAGTATCGCAAGGTGTTTGGTATTCCTAGCGAAAATACTTTGGAGCTTACCAACTACTCAAACAATTCACGTCATATGCGAGATGACGATGACTACTCTTTTGTCGAAAAAGACCAAGATGGTAACGTTGTTGCTTTGTATGAAGCTTGGCATCATATGTCTACACCTAAATCTTTCTCAGCTTCTTCTGGTTATAAAAAGTTAAGTCCGGAAGGTGAAGTAATCGAGCAAGTAAAAAGCTAAACATAACAAAGCATTTAAGGGTGATTCCCAACGCTTGGCATTTTTAGTTCAAGGTTGGGTTTCGTGTTTTCGGCGCAATGGTTTAGGTTCGTGGTAGCGTTGCTCACACCTTAATGCGGCGTTATATGCTTTTGCGAAGGATTCTCCGTTACACAAAGAAAAATTGACAACCAAACGCATCTGTATAAGAGTAGCTGTATGAAATTTAATCCAATGCATCTTAACAACCGAATTAGCATCATTCCTTAGGAATGGTGGGATTTTTGTATGTTTTGAACAAATCAACCCCGCCCTAGAAGGTGGGGTTTCTATTTCTACCTTTTAGGAATCAGTATCTTGGAGGATTCAAATGAAAAAGGTAGCCGTTTTTGGAAAGCCCGGTAGCGGAAAATCCACAGTAAGCAAAGCTTTAGCGTTATCGAATGAGCTCCCGCTTTATCAACTAGACTCAATTGTTTATAAGCCAAATGGTGAGTTCGTAGCACGAGAGGTATTTGATGCCGCACATAACGATATTTTGAGTTCAGAATCGTGGATTATTGATGGTTTTGGTCCTATTAGTTCCTTTAACGAGCGTTTAGCGGCAGCTGATACCCTCGTATACATTGATCTCCCTTACTCTATTAGCTACTGGTTTGTAACTAAACGCTGCTTGAAAGGGCTCTTTATCAAGCCTGAGGGTTGGCCTGAAGGGAGCTCAATATTGAAAGGTACATTGAATAGCTATAAGACACTCAAGTTATGCCCTAAATTCTGGAACGATGAATTCTTATCTAAGCTAATGGAATACTCGAGTACTAAAAAAGTCTACATAATCAAAACAGTGTCTGAGTTAAATGACTTTGCTTTAGCGAAAACTAAATAGCACGCATATAACAAAGCATTTAAGAGTGATTCGCAACGCTTGGCAGTTTCGCTTCGCTCAAGTATAGCCAAGCGCCGCTCACACCTTAATGCGGCGTTATGCAAATGAGGGTAATTTAACTCTATAGCTCATTTCTGTTCGTTTCTGATTGTTCAGACAGACAGCGATAAACGTGGGTAAAACTACTAAGTTCCTACTGCTAATCTGGTAGACTTAGGCTGACTTTAAGTATTTCAGGAATCCCCCAAATGAACCAAGAGCAACCAAACAACCCACTACATGGTTTGACGCTAGAGAAAATTCTTGTCCGTCTACAGGAACATTATGGTTGGGAAGGCTTGGACGCGGAAATCCAGATCAACTGCTTTTACAACAACCCATCTATCAAGTCTTCGCTTAAGTTCTTGCGTCGCACTCAGTGGGCTAGAGACAAGGTCGAAGCACTGTATATTGAGACTTTCTGCAAGTAAGAAAATTTGCATAACAAAGCATTTAAGAGTGATTCGCAACGCTTGGCGCTTTCGCTTCGCTCAAGTATAGCCAAGCGCAGCTCACACCTTAATGCGGCGTTATGTTTACTTGTATTTCAAAGGCTTAAAAATTCTTCGATCTCTGTTCTTTGCCCCTTTGGCAGTTCGTCGGAGTTGTCTCAGCAAATCCGCATTGTCGGCCTAAATTCTTGAATCTCTCAGCCATTAAAACATGCCAATATTCGTGGGTTGCTTCATTTGCAGGTCGTGGCGGTTGGTTTCAAATTTCACTGGCTCTAAGTCGCTTTGAGCGTATTTGCCAATCAGCATATTGGCTTGGCAGTTACCTCGGCAATTTGCCATTGTACTGCGCTTTGGCTGGAAAGAGAGGGCGCTTGTTGAAGCTAAGTCGGGTTGCCTCATTGGGCAGGGAAGTGGATTTACGCGCTTGGTGTTTCGTGCATCTGCCGGCCAAGTGAGTTTGGGCGTGTGACTGACTTCTTGAAACGTGCTCAACAAAGCAGTTCTTTGCCAAATAAATCAGTCATTTGTGGTAAAACATAACAAACAATTCAAGCAGACCCTCAACGCGTGGCACTTTTGGTTTGCGTCGGGTTTAGTGTTTACGCTGCTATGCGGAAGGTGAGCCAGGGCGTTTCGGGCTACTTAATTGGGCGTTATGTGAACCGAGGTAATATGAAGAATCTTGAACAAGACGTTACTTGGATCAGGCAACGATTGGAGTTGCTTGCAGAGGAAGCGCTAGGTTACTTCAATTCTGAATTTCCAATTGATGCTTGTAAGCACGCCTCGATGTTGCTGTGTTACCACTTGAATAGAAAAGGGTATAAATCACCTTGTTTAGTATTTGGTGTGTCTAAAAAACGGAGTGGTACAGTTGGTCATTGGTGGGTCGAAGTTGATAACCTCTTAATTGATATTACAGCTGATCAATTTAATTTCATTGATGATCGTTTGCTTAGCTACAAAATTAAGACAGGTAGGCAATTTAAATCCGTTTACTGCTGTCCCATTGCTCAAGCCCCTCATTATAAGATATTTTCACTTGTCTCTAAGGAACGTTGGGTATGGGATGAGAACGATGTAGATGAAGACTACCTTGAAGATCTAGAGTATGTGTACCATCGCATGTGAAAACAGTTCACATAACAAACTGTT
Source organism: Vibrio sp. JPW-9-11-11 (assembly GCF_013369335.1). Lineage (GTDB taxonomy): Bacteria > Pseudomonadota > Gammaproteobacteria > Enterobacterales > Vibrionaceae > Vibrio. The sequence goes on along the minus strand of NZ_SZQJ01000036.1, from coordinate 760 downwards.
TAAGAGTGATTCGCAACGCGTGGCATTTTCACCATGCGTTGGTTTAAGTGATTAAGGTGGTATGCGGGAGCTTCGGTATTGCGTTGCTCACACCTTAACAGGGCGTTAGCTTTCTTTGGGAGAATAAAGTGAGTCAATATTTGATCGAACCAGAAGTTCCTGGGAGTTTGGGTGAAAATACTTTGGCAAATTTCGATTTGCATCCACCGATAATAGAAAAGCTACATTTTCAGTTTGATGGGTGGCTAGGTGATGATTTATTGACTTCATTTCCATGCTTTTTAGTCACTGAACGTTTAGCAACGGCCTTAAGTTCATCGCAGTTGTCAGGATACAATCTGGAAGTGGCTGAAATATCTACTTCTGACGTATTTGAAGAACTGTATCCAGAGTGTACTTTACCTCGTTTTTCGTGGCTCCAAGTATCCGGAACCATCGGTAAAGACGATTTTAGCGTAACAAATGATGGGCTACTCTTAGTTTCTGAAAGGGCAATGGTGTTGTTACAAAGATATCAACTAGAAAATGCTGACATCGTAGTGTACAAAACTTAGTATCAAGTTTGAAGTGCGACACTTTCTACAGATGCGCATGAATATACTCCAATGGTATTCTATACCCAAGTCTTTTGCGTGGGCGCGTATTTAATTTGTGTGCAATTTCATTGCAGAGCTTCTGTGTCACGTGTGACATAGAAGTTCGTTTTGGTAAGTATTGTCGTATCAAGCCATTGGTGTTTTCATTAGTGCCTCGTTCCCAT
>NZ_SZQJ01000035.1 GCF_013369335.1 Vibrio sp. JPW-9-11-11 | reverse complement strand
ACCACTTTGTGGTTCATGACTGGGGTGAAGTCGTAACAAGGTAGCCCTAGGGGAACCTGGGGCTGGATCACCTCCTTATACGATGATTATTGCGATGAGTGTTCACACAGATTGATATGTCTTTATTAGAGCCCTCCTTAGTGTCCCGTTCGTCTAGAGGCCTAGGACACCGCCCTTTCACGGCGGTAACAGGGGTTCGACTCCCCTACGGGATACCATCTTTAAACATTCTCCTTGAGAGTCTTTAAAAATGGTTACCTCATTGAGGTGATTTGCTCTTTAACAATTTGGAAAGCTGACGAATAACAACAATCCCCATCTCTTTGAGATGCGTTGTTATTCAATTAAAAGTTCTCAAATCCTAATGACTTTCTTTAAATAGATAAGTGATTAGGTACCAACACACATTCAAGTGTTCTTGGAAA
>NZ_SZQJ01000034.1 GCF_013369335.1 Vibrio sp. JPW-9-11-11 | reverse complement strand
GACTTATGTCTATATCAGGATCGCTTCTGTATGAAGCTAACCCTAAAAAGTGGCGCGTCCTGGAGGATTCGAACCTCCGACCGCCTGGTTCGTAGCCAGGTACTCTATCCAGCTGAGCTAAGGACGCGCAAGTTTCGATATCAACTTTGTCGATATCAGGATCGCTTCTGCATGAAGCTAACCCTAAAGAGTGGCGCGTCCTGGAGGATTCGAACCTCCGACCGCCTGGTTCGTAGCCAGGTACTCTATCCAGCTGAGCTAAGGACGCGCAAGTTTTGATATCGACTTGTGTCAATATCAGGATCGCTTCAGCATGAAACTAACCCTAAAAAGTGGCGCGTCCTGGAGGATTCGAACCTCCGACCGCCTGGTTCGTAGCCAGGTACTCTATCCAGCTGAGCTAAGGACGCGCTATGTTCTCGAAAACGAGAATTGTGAAGTATATCACACTGTCTCTTTGGAACAACAGGGCTTTAAAACAAAAAAATTGGCCATAAGCCAATTAATGGCGGTGAGGGAGGGA
>NZ_SZQJ01000033.1 GCF_013369335.1 Vibrio sp. JPW-9-11-11 | reverse complement strand
AAGAGATGGGGATTGTTGTTATTCGTCAGCTTTCCAAATTGTTAAAGAGCATGTTTCTTCACGAGGAAGTACATTTTCTAAAGATTATGGTGGGCGATACCGGGCTCGAACCAGTGACCCCCTGCTTGTAAGGCAGAAAGACTACCAACTGAGCTAAAGAGAATGGTAATCAAGAATGGTGGAGCTAAGCAGGATCGAACTGCTGACCTCCTGCGTGCAAGGCAGGCGCTCTCCCGCCCACATTGTTTCCATTCTCGTGGAGAGAATGGTGGGTCGTGCAGGATTCGAACCTGCGACCAATTGATTAAAAGTCAACTGCTCTACCAACTGAGCTAACGACCCAATGGTATCCCGTAGGGGAGTCGAACCCCTGTTACCGCCGTGAAAGGGCGGTGTCCTAGGCCTCTAGACGAACGGGACACTAAGTCGAAGATATTGGGATATCTTCTATCTCTTAAACTACATAAACCATCAATCTGTGTGGACACTCATCATGAGTAATCATCGTATAAGGAGGTGATCCAGCCCCAGGTTCCCCTAGGGCTACCTTGTTACGACTTCACCCCAGTCATGAACCACAAAGTGGTGAGCGTCCTCCCGAAGGTTAAACTACCCACTTCTTTTGCAGCCCACTCCCATGGTGTGACGGGCGGTGTGTACAAG
>NZ_SZQJ01000032.1 GCF_013369335.1 Vibrio sp. JPW-9-11-11 | reverse complement strand
GAAATACAAGTAAACATAACGCCCAATTAAGGGGTGAGCAACGCCGCCACCCAACCTAAAGCATTGTGCCATAAACACTAAATTTGAAGTAGAAGCAAAAGTGCCAAGCGTTGTGAATCCCTCTTAAATTGCTTGTTATGTGCGTGCTAATTCTACGCTCGTAATCTCAGTGCCTATTGGTAGGTCTTTAATTTGGGAGTATATTGCGCCAGTTGCTTCTAACTTGCTACGAAAAGGCAACACCTGCAAATTACCTACACTTAACTCGCCTCCTAAGCAGGGAGGAATTATGAAGTCATAACACTCATTTTCGGAAAGCATCAATCCTTTATCACGAGCACCTGTCACTAAGCTAACCATTAGAAATTGCTTCTGACCTTGCTTCGTATTTAATATCGATTGAAGTTCGATTTTATCTGTCGCGATAACAGTTAATGTTCCTTCTAACATATCGAAGAAATATATGCCCTCATTAGATTCAAAGAACATATCTCCAAACAAATTTGCAACAAGGAATGTTTTCTCTGAAAAATCTAGCCAATTCCAAGTAGCTAAGCCTTTGCAAATATCACCTGCATCGGGTGTCAGTAAAAGCACAAATTCCCCTCTAAGCACATAACGCCCAATTAAGTAGCCCGAAACGCACTGGCT
>NZ_SZQJ01000031.1 GCF_013369335.1 Vibrio sp. JPW-9-11-11 | reverse complement strand
ACCTTAATGCGGCGTTATATGCAGGAGGCGAAAATGGATTATAGCCCTAATAAGATTGCACTATAAGAACGGTTAGCTTGTGCTCTTTTATCTGTATTACTAATTGCCTACGGTGGCTACGGTATATATAAAAACGATTTATACATTCCTGCAAGACGTGGTGGTGTTCATTTCAGCAATGAACCAGCGTGGCTAATGTATGGCGCATTTGTATGCGGGTGTATTGTAATGATCTCCGTGATTGTTGACCATTACGATGAACGGAATAATGAGCGTGGTTATAGGATTTTTCGAAACGTATTTAAATATCTAGGTATCGGGTTATGTTGTATTGCAGCGTTGTGGAACTTGGAGAATCTAATCAAGTAATGCATATAACAATAAATTTAAGAGTGATTCACAACGCTCGGCGCTTTCACTTCAAGCCAGTTTAGTGTTTATGGCACAATGGTTTAGGTAAGGTGGTAGCGTTGTTCACACCTTAATTTGGCGTTATGTTTACTTGTATTTCAATGGCTTAAAAGTTCTTCGAGCTCTGTTCTTTGCCCCTTTAGCCATTCGTTCGAGTTGCCTCAGCAAATCCGCATTGTCGGCTCAAATTCGTGAATTTCTCAACCCGTAAAACATATCAATGTTCGTGGGTTGCTTCATTTGCAGGTCGTGGCGGCTGGATTTTTGTTTAACTGGCTCTAAGTCGTTTTTAACGTATTTGCCAAGTAACATGTCGGCTTAGCAGTTGCCTCGGCAATTTGCCATTGTTCTGCGCTTTGGTTGGAAAGAGAGGGCGCTTGTTGAAGCTAAGTCGGGTTGCCTCATTGGGCAGGGAAGTGGACTTACCCGCTTGGTGTTTCGTGCTTCTGGTGGCCAAGTGAGTTTTGGCGTGTGATTCACTTCTTGAAATGCGGCCAACAAAGCAGTTCTTTGCCAAACAAATCAGTCATTTGTGGTAAAACATAACAAACAATTCAAGCAGACCCTCAACGCGTGGCATTTTTGGTTTGCGTCGGGTTTGGTGTTACCGAGCAATGCGGAAAGTGAGCCAGTGCGTTTCGGGCTACTTAATTGGGCGTTATGCGACTGAGCAAAAAGTCTTCTATATCTCTCTTTCTCGCTCTCTTTGGCAGTCGGTTTTCGGTGTCGGCAATTTAGCATTGTCGGCCTAAATTCTTGAATCACTCAGGCCGTAAAACATGCCAAATTTCGTGGGTTGCCTCATTGGTTTTCAGTGTTGGGTGGCGGTGAGTTTGACTTGCTCAAAGTGTGGCAAGGGCAAGTCAATTGAGGCTTTCGATTTCGCTGCTAATTTGTCGCTTTGGCATTTTCGGGTTCAAAACCTGCTTTGTTGCTGAAGGTCAGCATTTCGTGGTCGTTGGAACTTTGGCTGAAACATAGTGAGTTTTGTGGTTCTTGAATCACAAAAAGTCAGTGGGTGTTTGGTTGCTTATTTGGTTTCGGGTAATCTGCTTTCAAAACAACTTAAACACAGGTGGAAAACTTCGCCTAACAAGGCGTTTAAGGCGGATTCACAACGCTTGGCGATTTCAGTTCAAGTTGAGTTTAGTGTTTAAGGTACAATGGTTTAGATTTGGTGGTTGGCGTTGCTCACCACTTAACGCGGCGTTATGTGCCATAGAGTGTGGAGTCACAAATGATAGTAACCATTCAAGGACCAAGTTTTTACGGACAAGAAGACGAAGAAGTATTTTTCGCTTGTTTGTACTCATTACCAGAGTTTGAAAAGGTAGTTGGTGTTGGTCTAAATCTAGAAATTCATTTCAAGTCATCAGTTTCAGGTGATGTCATTAGGCGTTTGTTGGTTATTTGTCGTCGCTGGGGGGTAGATGTCAGTTCTCTAAAGAATCAGATTAGTTGTTTAGAGGTTGAATCTTTGTTCTGGGATAAAGATATATCGTTACCTTAACAATGACTCTTGGCTGGTATAAGTTGCTTGAAGTT
>NZ_SZQJ01000030.1 GCF_013369335.1 Vibrio sp. JPW-9-11-11 | reverse complement strand
GTTGCAGGCAGTTAAGGTGGAAGGTTTCCCAAAATAAATATAACAAGCAATTTAAGAGGGATTCACAACGCTTGGCATTTTTGCTTCTACTTCAAAATTAGTGTTTATGGCACAATGCTTTAGGTTGGGTGGAGGCGTTTTTCACCCCTTAATTGGGCGTTAGCCCTCTAAAGAGGAATTATGGAAATAATCGAATATCATAGTGACTATTTGTTTGAATTGGCGAAAATTTATTCTCAAGTTTTTTCTGCTCCCCCTTGGAATGAAGACTGGACTGAACCTGAGGCTGTAGAGCGGTTGTCTCATATAGCGTCAATGAACGATGGTATTGGACTAATAGCAATACTTGATGGTGAAGTAGTTGGAGCATTGTTAGGTTTTGTTTATCCGTATAAAGGAAGCAAGACCTGTGAGATTAGGGAGTTGTTTGTTTCAAATGCTTCTTCAGGGAATGGAATAGGAAAACAGCTAATGGCTCAGCTTGATTTAATATGCACACAAGGCAAGATTGCAAAAATTTCATTGAGAACATGGAAAGAATCAAGCGCATTTGGTTTCTATGAAAAATGCGGGTTTTCAACAAATGAATCAGTAGTGTTTCTTTCAAAAGCAATAGATTGTGGTAAGTAGGGCTAACAAAGCGTTTAAGACAGATTCGCAACGCTTGGCATTCTCGGTTTGCTTTGAATTTAGTGTTTACGGCACAATGGTTTAGGTACGGTGGTCGGCGTCGCTCACTACTTAACGCGGCGTTATGTTTACTTGTATTTCAATGGCTTAAAAATTCTTCGATCTCTGTTCTTTGTCCCTTTAGCCGTTCGTTCGAGTTGCCTCAGCAAATCCACATTGTCGGCCCAAGTTCGTGAATTTCTCAACCCGTAAAACATGTCAATGTTCGCGGGTTGCTTCATTTGCAGGTCGTGGCGGTTGGTTTCAAATTTCACTGGCTCTAAGTCTCTTTGAGCGCATTTGCCAATCAGCATTTCAATTTGGCAGTTGCCTCGGCAATTTGCCATTGTTCTGCGCTTCGGTTGGAAAGAGAGGGCGCTTGTTGAACGTTTGTCGGGTTGCCTCATTGGGCAGGGAAGTGGATTTAGTCGCTTCATGTTTCGAGCCTCTGATGGGCCAAGTGAGATTGAGCTTGTGATTCACTTCT
>NZ_SZQJ01000029.1 GCF_013369335.1 Vibrio sp. JPW-9-11-11 | reverse complement strand
TCATTGGTTTTCAGTGTTGGTTCGTGGCGAGTTTGGCTGGCGCAAAGTGGGGCAAGGACAAGTTTATCGGTAGTTCTTCTTCGCTGGTCTGCCGCCGCGTTGAGTTTCTCGAAGCAAAAGCTGAGTCATGCGCTGGAGTTCACCATTAGTCACTTGTCGGGAGTGAAGCTGTAACATAGTGACTTCGGCTGTTCAGTGAATCACAAAAAGTACTTGGTTTGTTTGAGGTTTTTCTTGTCTAAGGTAATCTTCGTTTCTTCAACTTGGCTTATGCGTGTGAATTCGCATAACAAACAATTCAAGCAGACCCTCAACGCTCTGCGATTTTGGTTTGCGTCGGGTTTGGTGTTGCCGAGCAATGCGGAAAGTTAGCCAGTGCGTTTCGGGCTACTTAATTGGGCGTTATGCGTAAATGGAGGAAACATGGATAATCAGGGAAAGCTGTTCTTCTTCTGTGGCAAGATGGGAGCAGGTAAATCTACTAAATCTAAGGTTGTTGCTGCTGAAAATAGTGCAGTCCTAATTTCAGAAGATGATTGGTTGTCAGCTCATTATCCCTCACAAATTCAAACGTTTGACGATTACATTAAGTACTCAAACTTTATTAAGCCTTTCATCAAAAGCCATGTTCAAAACTTGTTGAATGTTGAGGTTAACGTTGTCATGGATTTCCCGGCCAATACCGTGAAGCAAAGAGCTTGGTTTGTATCACTGTGCCTAGAAGTAAACAGTGAACATGAGCTTTGGTATTTAGACTTAACCGATGAACAATGCTTGTCCCAAATCGCTAAACGTCGGGTTGAACAACCAGAACGGGCTATGTTTGACACAGAAGCAGTATTTCATCATGTAACCCAGTATTTTGAAGCACCAACAGCTAGTGAAAATCTCAGTTTGGTACGTGTGGTAGGATACGCATAACAAAGCGTTTAAGACGGATTCACAACGCTTGGCATTTTCAGTTTGATTCGGCTTAAGTGTTTACGGCACAATGGCTTAGGTCCGGTGGTCGCGTTGTTCACCACTTAACGCGGCGTTAGCAGCTAGGAAGAAAAAAAATGATTAGGCACATATTATTAATCAAGTTCAAAGAATCATCACCGTTTTCGGAAATCGAAAAGCTTAAAGGGTTATTCGAAGCTATGCCTGAAAAAGTCGAGGGTGTAGTGTCTGTAGAGTGGGGTGTCAACGATAGCCCTGAGGGTAAAAATAAAGGTTACACGCATTCGGTCTTAATGACGTTTGCAAACGAAGCTGGGCGTCAAAACTATTTACCGCATGTTGAGCACGAAGCGCTGAAGCAAGTTTTTAGACCTTTGCTTGAGGATATCGTTGTATTTGATTATACGTTCTAATTTGAGAGCGCAGCTAACAAGCAATTCAAGCAGACCCTCAACGCTCGTCGATTTTGGTTTGCTTTGGGTTTGGTGTTTACGGCGTAATGCGGAAAGTGCGCCAGTGCGTTTCGGGCTACTTAATTGGGCGTTATATTTATCCGACATTAACAAACATGGAGGTTTGAAATGAATAAAGAGATTACAGGCGGTTGCTGCTGCGAAAGTGTAGCCTTTAAGCTTAAAGATGACTTCGGTAAGTTCTTCTTTTGTCACTGTGAGCAGTGCCGAAAGCTCACAGGTTCGGCTCATGCATCGAACTTGTTTACTTCTCCTTCAAACATCGAATGGACTAAAGGGGAAGATAAAATAAAGCGCTATGATCATCCTACACGTTCATTTTCTAAGGCATTTTGCATAGATTGTGGTTCAGGTTTG
>NZ_SZQJ01000028.1 GCF_013369335.1 Vibrio sp. JPW-9-11-11 | reverse complement strand
GTTATGCACAATTAGAAAAACATCATAACTGCCTGTTTTACTTTGCAAATCCATACCATTCATGGGAGCGAGGCACTAATGAAAACACCAATGGCTTGATACGACAATACTTACCAAAACGCACTTCTATGTCACACGTGACACAGAAGCTCTGCAATGAAATTGCACACAAATTAAATACGCGCCCACGCAAAAGGCTTGGGTATAGAACACCAACGGAGTATATTCATGCGCATCTGTAAAAAGTGTCGCACTTCAAACTTGATACTAAGTTACTAACCATCTGTATCTACTAAACTTGCCAACACAGCGTTTTAAGCCAACGACATATCCACAAATTTTAAATGGGAATAGAACACCCGTCACTGTCCGTATGCATAAATACGAATATATTATTTGCGAGAGATTTGCTCTTATACTTTTAAGGAATACAACTATGGCTCTTAAACCAGGTCCAAAACCAATCGCAAAATCAACAGGGAAGCCTGACCAACGCAGACGTGACAACAAAAAGACTCCTGGTAACACTCCAGGGCTAAAACCTAGCAAGTCATCGAGTAAATAACTTGTGATGCCAAAGTGAGCTACTGCCTAGGTAGCTTACTTATTTAAAGATATTTTGTCATAGCTCCAGTAAGCTAACGCCCAATTAAGGGGTGAGCAACGCTACCACCCAACCTAAAGCATTGTACCGTAACCACTAAAATTGAAGTAGAAGCAAAAATGCCAAGCGTTGGGAATCCCTCTTAAATTGTTTGTTATGTTCGTAGCCTCGTGTGCCACCTAGTTACTCCCGAGAGCCTACTTTCATAGACCTTATTCACTGTTGCTACATGAGCTATGCAGTCAAAATGAAACAACACTACACATTTTTTAATGGTTTTTACTTTATCCGTATCCACTTCAACTGTTAAAGAAGCTTTCAATAACGTTGATAAGTCGATATTTTCCTTTATAGCTTCGCTTCTAAACCAAGCTGATAGCTCATTGGAAATATACAGTTCTAGCTCACCAACAATCGAATGTGAAACTGTTCCATCAAGCAAGTTAATACACAAGACACCATTAGGCAGCTCAGATAACGTTTCGAGGTCTTCACCCATCCGCCAACCGACAAACATTTTGGGTAGAACTTCGACGTAGTGATTAATCCTTTTTAGTCCCATAATCCCTCTAGAACATAACGCCCAATTAAGTAGCCCGAAACGCACTGGCTAACTTTCCGCATTGCTCGGCAACACCAAACCCGACGCAAACCAAAATCGCAGAGCGTTGAGGGTCTGCTTGAATTGTTTGTTATGCGAATTCACACGCATAAGCCAAGTTGAAGAAACGAAGATTACCTTAGACAAG
>NZ_SZQJ01000027.1 GCF_013369335.1 Vibrio sp. JPW-9-11-11 | reverse complement strand
GACCGGCTCAGCCGGTTGCGAGCCATTTGTTGGGCTCTCCATGCCTGATAGGAGTACCTTTTAAAGTGTCTGTTGTATCGGGAATTGCGTTCAATTTCTCGATAGATAGTGGCTTTGTGACGCCCCAGTTGTTTAGCTATTTTAGCGGTACTAATTCCTTGCTTTCTGAGCGCAGAAATCATATACCTTTCGTTCTCAGTGAGGTGCGTGTATTTCATGTTTTTTACTTCTTGGCGGGAGCAAACTTCATGATTATCGCATCTCACTGTTTTTATGTTCAGAGGTGTCGCACTTCGTACTTGAATCCAAGCGGCGTTATATGCCAAAACAAGGAATACGAAATAATGTCAGAAAAATATATGCTTAGAGCATTAGAAATCTCCAAGAGCGCATTGCCTGACTGTGTTCCAAACCCACCAGTTGGGTGCGTGTTAGTTAAAGATAATGTGGTTGTATCCGAGGGCTATACACAAGCTATTGGTGGTAATCACGCAGAAGTCGAAGCCTTACAGTCTTATCATGGAAGCCTAGATGGTGTTACAGCGTATGTAACTTTAGAGCCATGTTCTTTTGTGGGGCGCACTCCTGCATGTGCAAAAACACTCGTAAAATCTGGTATTAAGCATGTTGTAGTTTCGATGCTCGATCCAGACGAACGTAACAGTGGCAAGGGAATAGCTATTTTAGAACAGGCAGGTATCAAAGTAGAGCTTGGTCTTTGTCGTGAACAAGTCGTTAGCTTCTTAGTGCAATATTTGGGTAAGTCGTAAAGGCATATAACAAAGCATTTAAGACGGATTCCCAACGCTCGGCATTTTTGGTTTGCTTCAACTTCAGTGTTTACGGCACAATACTTTTAGTTCAGTGGTCTGCGTTGCTCACCACTTAATGCGGCGTTATATTTCTGAGTGTGAAATATCATAAATTGGAGTGGAGTAAGGAAATGAAAGGTGATTCATTAATAAGTGCAGCATGGGCTTTATGGGATACTCAAGAGTCTCTTTTGCAAAATTACCGAGGAATATTTATCTCGTCGGAGTCAATTCTTCTCTCCTTATCCGTAACTGTCTTGTCTATAGGGGACCCTTTATTCGCATTGCTTCTAGCTGTCCCAGGCTTGTTTCTTCATCGCCTTTGGCGCTCTATCTGTACTAGTCGTGGTAGAGATGTCTCATTTGCCCAAAGACTCATTGAGAAAATAGAAATGGGTGACGTGCTTGAAATGAGTGTGTTGTGTGAGTTTAAGAGATATCAAAGTGAACACAATTCAAAATCCGGGTATGTATTTGGAACATGGGAACTGAATAAAGATAAGGTCTTTGCGAAAATGCAGTTGTCGAAGACGAGAATAAAAATGGATAAACACCTACCCAATGCATATGCAGTACTTTGGGTTCTAGTTGTTCTTTTGTCGTTGTACAAGTATCTGTTTTAAAAATATAACAAACAATTCAAGCTGATTCGCAACGCTCGGCGCTTTCGGTTTCAATTCGTTTGGTGATTAAGGTGCAGTGTTTGAGTAAGGTGGCAGCGTTGCTCACAACTTAATTGGGCGTTATGTTTACTTGTATTTCAATGGCTTAAAAACTCTTCGATCTCTGTTCTTTGTCCCTTTAGCCATTCGTTCGAGTTGCCTCAGCAAATCCGTATTGTCGGCCTAATTTCGTGAATTTCTCAGCCCGTAAAACATGTCAATGTTCGCGGGTTGCTTCATTTGCAGGTCGTGGCGGTTGGTTTCAAAT
>NZ_SZQJ01000026.1 GCF_013369335.1 Vibrio sp. JPW-9-11-11 | reverse complement strand
AAGAATGGACGATATCAGACCATCAGCTGTAGACCCACGTTCTCGTCGCGGTAGTTACGGTTACCTGTTCCAAGATATAGCAGATAAATTACCGAGAAGTCTTTACCGTGAGCTTGAGCATTACGGTTATGTGGAAAATGGCAATTTAACTAGAGAAGCATTAAGAATACTGAATGATAGGCAGGAACAATTAGCTTCGTAGCTCTAACAAAGCATTTAAGAGTGATTCGCAACGCTTGGCAGTTTCGCTTCGCTCAAGTATAGCCAAGCGCCGCTCACACCTTAATGCGGCGTTATGTACTTTGGAGGTCAAATGGATTTATCCTCAAATTTCAGAATGTTGGCGCTGTATAATCAGCGAATGAATAAGCAGTTACTTGGTGTTTGCAGTCAGCTGACTCATGAGCAGTTGCATCAAAATACCAACTCATTTTTCCCCACAATCATGGCTCACTGGAATCATATCTTGTTCGGTGACTTGATTATGCTCCAGCGTCTTGTAGCAAATGAGTTAGTATCAGTCGAAGCTACAGTTTTAGAAAAATTACCCGTTTCTAAGTCAGTTTCTGACACATTCGCTTCGAATCTAGACGAATTCTTTGAATTACGACAACTTGTAGACTCGATCTACATTGAAATCACTAATCAGATTACCGCTGATAGCTGTAACCAAATAGTCAGGTACACGACAACAGAAGGGCAGGTGATTCAAAGGACAGTTGGTGAGTTTTGCCAACATATTTTCAATCATCAAACTCACCATAGAGGCCAGCTTACCTGTTTGCTAAGTCAGTTTGGTTTAGACTTTGGCTGCACAGACCTGCCTATGATCGTGCCAGAGGGAGCACGTACATAACAAGCAATTTAAGAGGGATTCACAACGCTTGGCACTTTTGCTTCTACTTCAGTTTTAGTGTTTATGGCACAATGCTTTAGGTTTGGGTGGAGGCGTTGTTCACCCCTTAATTGGGCGTTAGTTGTCAACGAGGAAAACGCAGCTAAAGCAGAATGTTTAGGGCTAATGTACGTGTGTTTTTGGGCTTGTTTTCGTATTTTAATTTTTAGCTTTTTGGGTTTGTGATAATCGTTCTTTGGTTTCTTGTGCGGTTTGGAACTTCTGTTTCAGAGACTGATTTACTTGTTGAAAGTTAGCTCTGTAACATTATCTGTTTAAAAGAGCTTTTTGGTGTTGCTAGGCTGTATTCTACGGCACTGTTTGTTCCAAGTGGTTTCAGTGACAGGCGCTTTGAAACTACGCCTGATTTGAGTTTTTCAAAGCACGTAAAAACAGCGCTGGCAAAGCGGTATTCAACTTCAAATCAAAGCCTTGGGTTTGGCAACTAACAAAGCATTCAAGAGGGACTCACAACGCTTGGCAGTTTTGGTTTGAATTAGCTTAAGTGTTTACGGCACAATGGTTTAGGTTGGGTGGTCGCGTTGTTCACCCCTTAATGCGGCGCTATGCAAATGAGGAGAATTAACATGTTAGATAGTGAAAAAGTCGAATTAGTTGAATCTTATGTCAGTCGCTACAATTCTTTTGATGTGTCTGGACTACTCGATCTCCTTGACGATGATGTAGTGTTCGAGAATGAGTCAAATGGAGAAATTACTGCTCGTTCAGACGGCAAAGCTGAGTTTGAAAGTTTGGCTTCTGAGTCGGCAAAGATTTTTAGTGCTCGTCAGCAAGTTGTGACAGCTATAGAGATGTCGGAGCTGGCAGCGACGGTCAACATTGACTATACGGGGACTTTGGCAATAGA
>NZ_SZQJ01000025.1 GCF_013369335.1 Vibrio sp. JPW-9-11-11 | reverse complement strand
GACGCTAACACTCCGCATATAGTGCTACCGGAAAGAACATGAAAGGCACATTTGAGCCAGTGTAAAGCTAGGAAACGAAACTGATAAACACCGAAATTTTTACCGTTGATGCCAACCCCGTACTAACGCCGCATTAAGGTGTGAGCGGCGCTTGGCTATACTTGAGCGAAGCGAAAACGCCAAGCGTTGCGAATCACTCTTAAATGCTTTGTTAGTTGCACAATGCGCACTGAATTTGTTGTTTATTTTCAGTGATATATTCTATGTCATTTAGATAGGCTTGAAGATGACCTTGTTCTATATTTTCAGCAAAGGATTCATTGCCATTTTCGGCTTCACTGCGCATGAAGGATACTAAAGCCTGTAATCGCTGAACCATTGCATCAGCTAATTGATCTCTTTCTAATTCAGTTGCACCGTAACTATCACAGAACAACTTAGCTCTAGCCACCTGCTCTGAGATTGTGCCAAGCTTATCATTGCTGTCAGTTTTGAAAGGAGACCAACAATACACTGAATAGGCTAAATCCCATATCCTTGGCGCTGGGTGCGCCGTGTCGAAATCAAACACACCAACAACTGTATTTTCCAATAGAGCAACATTGTATGGGGTAAAGTCACCATGACAGATAACCTCGAATGGTTCTCTCGGCTCTAACATCCATCGGTGAGCATCAACATCAATTTGATCCAAGAGTGAAACTGTTGAGTCATGTATTTTACGTAATAATTTACCCGCAGACATGAGTGCATCATTTGTTGCGATTGCGCCAACTAGCGGATAATTGTAAGTATTACCTGCGACAAAACTTAAGATTTCTTGGTTTTGATTAACACCTAGAAACCTTGGGATTTCATCGACCTTTGCTCGCTCAAGATGCTTCAAAATAAGATGAATTGTAGGACTCCATAACTGAAGAGGTCGATAGACGACTTCATCATCTCGATATATTGCAGATTCTCTTCCACCTGATAATTCTTCCACGATACCTCCCTGTGCAACTAACGCCGCATTAAGGTGTGAGCGGCGCTTGGCTATACTTGAGCGAAGCGAAACTGCCAAGCGTTGCGAATCACTCTTAAATGCTTTGTTAGCTAAACTATTGCCTCTTAAACCTTTTGTCTACTTTACGCAAGACCATAGAAAAGGTTTTACCAAATGGGTCGTCAAGTTCAAAAATGATATTTTTAGCATCTTTACCTACAATAACGTATTGCTCCGAGAGGTTGCTTGGAATGAAATCTTCAAGCGCAGGAACAAGAGCTCTAAACTTAGGCTCCTTTAGGTCAAAGTTCCTATTGTCTATTTGTAAAAATCGTGGGTATGTTTTTGAGTCTGTTAATTTGACATAGAAATTCTTGGAATCATGCTCCCACTCTCCCGTGCCATCAATGTCGTACATAACCTTTATCGTATTGGCATCATTGGTCGTGGAATCAATTACCATAACCCCAGTAAAGTTGTACATTCCATTTTTAAAGTATTCTGTAGTTCCATTAACTGTTGCAGTACCGTTGGTTATTGAGTAACTGTACTTTGACTGCCAAATTCCGAAAAACTCATCTGAATTCGTTAGCTTATCGTCAAATGGGTTCCAATGAGTGTAAACACTCCAGCAGACACCAAATATACTTGCAATGATTCCTACCCATAATCCAACAACTGATAATCTGCTCATGTACTTTCCTTGTTTAGCTAACGCCGCATTAAGGTGTGAGCGGCGCTTGGCTATACTTGAGCGAAGCGAAACTGCCAAGCGTTGCGAATCACTCTTAAATGCTTTGTTAAGTGGCTTGGATTCAAGTAC
>NZ_SZQJ01000024.1 GCF_013369335.1 Vibrio sp. JPW-9-11-11 | reverse complement strand
TGTTAACTCGCCAGACTGAGGCCAAAAGCCCTCAAAATCTGAACTTAGCCACTCACTAGCTTTTGAAAAATCATTTGTTTTCATTGCATCCCAAAAAGCTAGGACAACTTCCTTTGAACTCATCATTCCCTCCGAGCACCTAACGCCGCATTAAGGGGTGAACAACGCCACCACCGAACCTAAACCATTGTGCCGTAAACACTAAAGCCAATTCAAATCAAAACTGCCAAGCGTTGTGAATCCCTCTTAAATGCTTTGTTATGTATATTTAATCCACGTTGCTTTTAATATGTTGAAAATAACCTGAAACAGATATCAGCAGTAAAGTTATTGAAATGCCAAACAACAATGAGAAGAAAAACAGAAAAAAGCGATTTACTTGAGTATGATGATCAACTCTAAATGCTGCCATACGGCATTCTTTTACTTTCTCTGGTTGACTCAAACAATCTACTTCCGTAAACGGCATTTGGTATTGCTGTTCTAGGTAAAGTTCTGCTTCTTTTGCCGCAATAGTATTAGCGTCAAGGTGAGGATACATTTGCCCCCAACCAGCTAATAAAACACCAAAAGTTACAATAAAACCCTTAAAGAGCATTATGTAATTTTTATATGCATGCTTTCTGACAGCATCACGAACTTGGCTTATTTCCATGTAAAACCTCTGAATATACATAACGCCCAATTAAGTAGCCCGAAACACACTGACTCACTTTCCGCATTACGCCGTAAACACCAAACCCGAAGCAAGCCAAAATCGCCGAGCGTTGAGGGTCTGCTTGAATTGTTTGTTATGTTTTACCACAAATGACTGATTTATTTGGCAAAGAACTGCGTTGTTAAACGTATTTCAAGAAGTGAATCACAAGCCCAAACTCACTTGGCCGCCAGACGCACGAAACACCAAGAGCGTAATTCCACTTCCCTGCCCAATGAGGCAACCCGACAAACGTTCAACAAGCGCCCTCTCTTTCCTACCAAAGCGCAGAACAATGGCAAATTGCCGAGGCAACTGCCAAGCCGATATGCTGATTGGCAAATACGCTCAAAGCGACTTAGAGCCAGTGAAATTTGAAACCAACCGCCACGACCTGCAAATGAAGCAACCCGCGAACATTGACATGTTTTACGGGTTGAGAAGTTCACGAATTTAGGCAGACAATGCGGATTTGCTGAGACAACTCGAACGAATCGCCAAAGGGACAAAGAACAGAGATCGAAGAATTTTAAGCCATTGAAATACAAGTAAACATAACGCTGCGTTAAGGGGTGAACAACGCCACCACCTAACCTAAACCATTGTGCCGTAAACACTAAAGCTGAATCAAACTGAAAATGCCAAGCGTTGAGAATCCCTCTTAAACGCCTTGTTATGCGATTGGGCACTTCTTGAGTGACTTAGCAAAGTAAAACTTTTTAGCGCTTTCAATGCTCTGCCTGTTTATTGCAGCCACTTCGGAGTAATTCAAGATACTATCTGGCACGTTTGCAGCAAATGCAAATTTAGGTGAAATGGGCATTAAGCAAAGCTCATGGTAGCTGTCCGCACACAAAAACTGACCTTTATTTGCTTGAAGCAAACCCCACTTTGTATCTTCGAACTCAACCATTTGTTGAAAAATACCAAGCTGTATTTGGAGACCTGTTAGCTGCCTCGCGGGGATTTCTCCATCGGAGTTAACGAAACCAACATGCTTAACTTCAAGTATTTCTTGTTGCTCCTGAGTGAGATCCTTACCTGCGATATCGTTTAATTTTGCGTTAGGTAAGCGATTTAGGTGAACTTGATGGCGTAATCGCCACAAAATAAAATACTTTGATATAGCTTTATGATCTCTTTCTGATGAGACGCCCAAATTATCAATTTGATCGTGAAACCCCTGTTCAATATCGACCATGTAGCCACGTTCAGCCCGCTCGTCCCAATTACGCTTAGTACAAAATATTTTTGCTCTTTTATTGCGAGGAAACGTCGAACAAGTTGATTTCTCATATACTTCAACGTTCTCCGTACGGTCGTAAAACTTTCCGATTGAATGGGCAGTATGGAAATGCTGCTCAATTGTAATTCCTAGTGGATTTCTCTTTCTCGGTTTTTCGTACTCCATTTTTTCCTCTTAAATCGCATAACGCCTTGCTAAGGTGCGGCTAACACCACGAAACCTTAGCAAAGTCACCGTAACCCCTAAACTTAACCAAACCAGAAATGCCGAAGGTTAGCCGTCACTCTTAAGCAATTTGTTAGAATTATTCTTCACTGAGCTCAGTCCCCCTGTTCAACGCAGTGGTCTAAGTAAAAATCGTAACTATCATCTTCAGCATTATACTTTACAACTGAAACTTCAGTAGCTGATATAGGAACATACCTAGCATCCTTAGGAACATTAGTACAAATCCCCTTGTTATTTTCATGATAATTGTCATGCAAGAGAGTTCTGAAAAATTTTTCATTTAACATAGATGATTGCGATATTGACGCAATAAATATGAGTGGCACCACTAGTAAAATAACTGACATAAAGACAATTGATTTATTTTCTATTGTGCTCCCAGAAAGTTTGCTCCCCACAAAGAAAACTATAGGAAATACAATTTCAATCGCTAATGTTAGAAGCATAGGACCGAATATAGCTATGAGAATAAAAGACATAGCCACAACATAATTGTTCAATGCCGAAGCTGGAGCTAGAGTTATTTCTTCTAGCATTAATCCCGAGTACAAAATAGAACCGGAAACTGTTACTGAGCCTACAATCAAGTATATGACTTTCATAGTAAGCGAGTTTTTTACTACGGAGATTAGATTGTCATACTTGTTCCAATAATACTCAACTAACATAAGGTTTAAGAAACCAGCTACACCCAAGCTAACAATTGTCGGATATGCGTTCTCCAACCATGCATTTATGGTTGCATATAAATAGTAAGCAAGGACATGTGTAAAGTAGAGGTATTCATAGTCTTCTCTAGTAAGGCTATTTCCGTCTTTAGTTTTATTTGCATGATATCCAAATAAAATCACATATAAAAAAAATAAAAAAGCTAAATGCTGCATTCCATACCTCAGATAATTCTAACGCACAATTAAGTAGCCCGAAACGC
>NZ_SZQJ01000023.1 GCF_013369335.1 Vibrio sp. JPW-9-11-11 | reverse complement strand
ACCTTTTAAGACGATAACTGCGGATAACGGCACTGAATTTCATAGTTATGCACAATTAGAAAAACATCATAACTGCCTGTTTTACTTTGCAAATCCATACCATTCATGGGAGCGAGGCACTAATGAAAACACCAATGGCTTGATACGACAATACTTACCAAAACGCACTTCTATGTCACACGTGACACAGAAGCTCTGCAATGAAATTGCACACAAATTAAATACGCGCCCACGCAAAAGGCTTGGGTATAGAACACCAACGGAGTATATTCATGCGCATCTGTAAAAAGTGTCGCACTTCAAACTTGATACTAAGTGTTTTTGCCCACTTGCTTGATACGAGAAGAGTTCAACTGTTTATGAAGCAACCTAATCTCTAGCTCCGTTTTTTCCTTTTGCTTCACTAAAATCTCATCTTGTAGCGGTTGAATTTTTTTATGCCAGCGATAAAACCCAAAAGCCATCAAAAATAATGACAAAGCTAGCAAGAAGCTAATTGCATTCATATAGGTTTTCTTGTCCGAAGTATCGATCATTTCCTTTACTTCCAGAACTTCTTTTCGAGCCGATTGTTCTGGCGTTAATTTAGATAAGGAAGACAATACCTTAAGCTCTACATAGCGAGCATGAGAGTTAGCTTGAAATGTAGAGTAAACGAATACAAAAAGTGCCATAGTTGAAACTAGAAGTACAAGCCCAAACATAGCGTAGAACTTATATATATTATCCGTAGGAATGGATATCCTTGATTGCAAAGTTTTCTCCTTACACTTAACGCCCAATTAAGGTGTGAAGCACGCGACCACGACACTTAACTTGACCACAGTAATCGCTGAACTAAACTCAAACCAAAAATGCCAAGCGTGCTGAATCACTCTTAAATTGTTTGTTATAACAAATTTTTACTAGCGATCTGTTTGAACTGTATTTTGACTTCGATTGCGTGATAGCGAGAAAGGCATATCACGATAAACAGTCTTGAGGGCATTAACAAACAATACCGAACCCGCAATAAGAATATATAGATTCAAGTCGGATACTAGTGATGCCAGTTCATCAACAAATGTACTCGCAATCAAAACACAACCACAAACGAGTTGAAAAGACTGCAAGATTATATTTGTAATAGCTTGTTGATCAAAATCTAAGCCTTTTTTATACGTAAGACAGGCATAGAACAAAATGAGAATAGCGGCAACAATAGCAGATGGAATAAATAGAGCTTTATCCATTATTATTCTCCTTGTTTTCGTCAACAGCATTTCCAAGCCAAGCTCCAAGCAAACCACCGACGACTAGCCCAACCGGACCACCTAGCGAGGCTCCTAATATCGCACCTCCAGTCGCTGCGCCAACAGCCCTATCACTGTTCTTTTTAAATGAAGAGGCTGACGTTATATGACCACAACTTCTGCAAACCCTATCACCTGTATCCATACCGTTAATTTTTTCTTTATAAGTATCCTCAGAAGAACACTTCGGACATTTGTACATAACTTTCCTTTATTTAAATTTGTTATAACGCCCAATTAAGGGGTGAGCAACGCTACCCCCCATACCTAAAGCATTGTGCCATAAACACAAAACCCGAAGTAGAACCAAAAATGCCAAGCGTTGGGAATCCCTCTTAAATTGCTTGTTATACGAATTTTTCCACCAATTCCCGTGTCATAAAGTGACTATGTGGATCGAGTTCATAGTTGGCAAATGGTTCGCAATAAGTAAACCCGAATTTCTCATACAGGTTTCGAGCTGGTTGGAAGAATTGCTGAGTACCAGTTTCAAGGCTAACTTTGCGGTATCCCTTGTCGATAGCTGTATTCAAAGCATGGGTTAATAGCTTAGTTGCCACACCGGACTTTCGGGATGAATTAGAAGTTCTCATAGATTTCAATTCAACATGACGGGGAGTGAGTTGCTTGATAGCAAGGCAACCTTGTATTTCACCGTTAACCCAACCGCTGAAGAATGTAATATCTGGTGATTTAAGTGCATCGACATCTAAGGCATGAACACTTTCTGGAGGTGATGTTGCATACATATCAGCCAAATGCTCTTCGAGCAATTCAATGACTTCTCCACCCGATAGATCGTCTATTTTGATTTCCATATTCCGAACTTTCCTTATTCGTATAACGCCCAATTAAGTAGCCCGAAACGCCCTGGCTCACTTTCCGCATTGCTCGGCAACACAAAAACCAACGCAAACCAAAAGTGCCACGCGTTGAGGGTCTGCTTGAATTGTTTGTTATGTTTTACCACAAATGACTGATTT
>NZ_SZQJ01000022.1 GCF_013369335.1 Vibrio sp. JPW-9-11-11 | reverse complement strand
TGATTCGCAACGCTTGGCGTTTTCGCTTCGCTCAAGTATAGCCAAGCGCCGCTCACACCTTAATGCGGCGTTAGTACGGGGTTGGCATCAACGGTAAAAATTTCGGTGTTTATCAGTTTCGTTTCCTAGCTTTACACTGGCTCAAATGTGCCTTTCATGTTCTTTCCGGTAGCACTATATGCGGAGTGTTAGCGTCGATTTCACCGTTTACGGTTTCTAACGTTTTGGCTATTTCTCTGGCGCGGCTTCTTTTGCGTGGCCAGTTCTTCAGTCTCAAATTTAGTATATTGGTGTGGTTGTCAAAGTTCGGCGACCGAATCCTTTGCTAATTTTAAACTGGTCAAAATAGGGCAGTTTAGCGTGTTTTTCTTCTCGCCAACTTGCGTTTTGAGATTGAGTTCTAGTTTGGCAGTGGTCAGTTTAGCTTTCTCGTTTTTAGCCACAAATTTCGTGCTATATTTCAAAATCTTGGTGCAAACCAAAAGGTTTTGGAACAGCGTACTAACAAACAATTTAAGAGTGATTCGGCACGCGTGGAATTTTTGGTATGCCTTGGTTTTAGTGGTTAAGGTGGTATGCGGAAGCATCGGTATTGCGTGCCTCACACCTTAATTGGGCGTTAGAGCTACCGATAAGAAAATAGTAAAGAGGTTATCTTGGATAATAAGAAAGAAAGTACTGAAAAGAGTCTTCTGACTCTAAAAAATGCTCGTGACGTTGCAATATTAGCCTTTTTTGGGGTAATGACTGCAAAGCTCTTTAGTATGGAACTAAGCATTGACATTAAAGAATTTACGTTCACGGATCTTCTTTCCATGATTCTTGCTTTTTTTGCAATTGCATTGTCAGTCGCGTTTTATTTTAAAGCTACAGATACTAGCAACAGGTTTTATGACAACTCATATGCGTTCACTAAAGAAGTTTCCGAAATTTTGGGACGTATTGAAGCGGGATTTGGAGAGCGTCTAAGACATCTTGATGAAGGGTATAGTGGTATTCGTGATAAGTTTGATCAACTCCCTTTTGATTCGAATCAAGTGAAAGCGGAGATCGAGAAAGAAAAAGAGGAAGTAAGAAAGAAGGAAGCTGAGCAAGAAAAGGTCTTGGAAGATCTTGCCAAAAGAGCGCACTTGGCAGAAGCCGAAAAGGATGAGTTGTTCTCTCGGATGAGGCAAATTACAAAAGAACTAGATGATGCAAAACGAGAAAGTCGTAGACTGACAAGGACTATGAGACTGCATGCGGTGGAAAATGGTTCACGAAGTGAAGCATTAGATTATTTACAGCGAAGAATGGACGATATCAGACCATCAGCTGTAGACCCACGTTCTCGTCGCGGTAGTTACGGTTACCTGTTCCAAGATATAGCAGATAAATTACCGAGAAGTCTTTACCGTGAGCTTGAGCATTACGGTTATGTGGAAAATGGCAATTTAACTAGAGAAGCATTAAGAATACTGAATGATAGGCAGGAACAATTAGCTTCGTAGCTCTAACAAAGCATTTAAGAGTGATTCGCAACGCTTGGCAGTTTCGCTTCGCTCAAGTATAGCCAAGCGTCGCTCACACCTTAATGCGGCGTTATGTGCTTTGGTGGAAATGGATATGGAAATCACAATCAGGCGTATCGAAACAGAAAGCATTGAGGACAAAGGTATATTCGAGACTTTGTTTAGAGAGTACCTATCTGGATTCTCAGTTGAGCTAGATCTCTCAGTAATTGCTCAGTTATTTGCATTGCCGTATTTCCACGGATTTATAAGTTTTGTCGACGATAAGCCCGCCGGTTTTGCGGTTTGCTTTGAATCGTTTTCAACTTATCGTGCGCAAAGAGTGATGAATATCCATGACTTTATGGTGTCGGACAACTTTCGTGGTAAAGGTGTGGGCAAAGCGCAACTGAATGGTATCGAACAGTATTGTCGTGATAATGATTACCTCAAAATCACACTAGAGGTCGGTGATGATAATGTTGTAGCTAAAAAGCTCTACAGTTCATTGGACTACGAAGATTACAGAGTAGTTTTGACAGGGCAGCAACATTGGCAAAAGTACCTCAATTAGCACGCACATAACAAACTGTTCAAGAGGGATTCGCAACGCGTGGCATTTTCATTATGCGTTGGTTTTAGTGTTTAAGGCGGTATGCGGCGGCTTTTGTATTGCGTTGCTCACCCCTTAACAGGGCGTTATGTGATTAAGCAAGTATGAAGCTATGAAGTTCGATAGATCTACCATTATTATTTGTGCATTGGTTTCTTTTACGTCAAGTACAGGAAGCAAATTTTTTGACTCTGTATCATCAGAGTTATCTGGACAGTTGGTATTTTGGACACTACTTTGCTTAATGCTAAGCATTTCAGGTGCTATAGGCATTCTGGCATGTTTAGGTATCAATAGTGCAGTTGCTAAAGTCATTGGAAGGGTTAGCATACAAATAAATAGTTTTTTCCTCTCTATTGTTAACGTGATGTTTGGGCTCGCTTTAGGTACAGTTATTTATGATTTAATGCTGGCAAACTGGGGGCAGGCTGTTAAAGGGGGTGGCTCACTTTGGGTAATCTACTCTCAAGGGTTAATGTCAACTAAATGGCTTAAACAATCGCTCTTTTATGCAACCGGAGAGGGTGAGATTGAAGCTAAAGAAATAAAAATATTCTTTGGCTTGCATCTCATATTTTTCACTCTCGGTTTTTTAGGGTTAGTCGGGTTAGTAACGTAGACGGATAAATCACATAACAAAGCGTTTAAGAGGGATTCTCAACGCTTGGCATTTTCAGTTTGATTCAGTTTTAGTGTTTACGGCACAATGGTTTAGGTTGGGTGGTTGCGTTGTTCACCCCTTAACGCGGCGTTATAAAGCCCTTTTAAATTTAGTGCAAGTTCCCACGTATATCGCGGAGCTGCACCTTGGTTCAGCAGCGTCCATCACTGTTATGGCTAGCACTGAGGTTCGGGCTGTTCAATTAGGAAGCTTGTGCCAATAAGCCGTTCGTCGTGTGTTCAATAACCCACCAGTGCTCGGCTATTGGCAGTCGTCGGGCAATGAGTGTTCGCCCGGTGGTTAGTGGTATTCTTAATCCACATTCTAATTTTCAATGCAGGGTGGTTTGTTAAAAGCTCAATCGTGCATCTTGCACAGCTTTTAGTTTCAATTTAAGTGCTTTATAACAAGGCGTTCAAGTGGGACTGTTAACGCTTGGCAATTTTAGTGGTAAAGTCGAAAACAGTGGTTAGGGTGGTTTGTTGAGGTTTCGTGGTTAGCGTTTTCCAGCCCCTTAACGCGGCGTTATGTGCTCGGAGGAAATATGGAAATTCAGAAGGTTCTAAAAACGGATTTAGGCGCAGTAACAAGGCTTGTTTCAGAGGTCTCCGCCAAGGATGTACTTCCATTGCTTAATGAACAAGGAAAACAAGAGTATAAGGACAGAGTATTACCTGACCTAGCGTCTACTCTTGATGATGAGAAGTTTTCATCAATTAAGGCGGTATCGGGTGGAGAAGTTCTAGGTTTTGCCGCTTTGCGTGGTGGAAATTATCTAACCCATTTGTTTGTTGCAAATTCACAGCAGGGTTCAGGCTTAGGTCGTACTTTATTGAATCATTTGCTTGATCAGACAGACGCTCGTGAAGTTAGCCTACGT
Organism: Vibrio sp. JPW-9-11-11; assembly: GCF_013369335.1. GTDB lineage: Bacteria > Pseudomonadota > Gammaproteobacteria > Enterobacterales > Vibrionaceae > Vibrio. Next base: position 1,903 of record NZ_SZQJ01000022.1, on the reverse strand, counting down.
TCATCGGTGAATGCTGTTGGTTTTTACAATCGTAATGGTTTCGTAGCAACAGGTGAAGAAGCCGAATTCAACGGAATTAGGTTCGTACCCATGTCTTTAGTACGCACATAACAAAGCATTTAAGAGTGATTCGCAACGCTTGGCAGTTTCGCTTCGCTCAAGTATAGCCAAGCGCCGCTCACACCTTAATGCGGCGTTATGTGCTTAGGAGTAAAATGGAAATTACGAAAGCGAAAGTAGGTCATCAAGACCAGTTTAAAGACTACGTTGAGTCCTGTATTGCAGATGGCTTAGAGCTTTATGATGAAGCAAAAACTGATAGTAGTGCGTATCTAAAGAAGAGAATCGCATACTCCCAAGGTTTAGGGTTGCCTGACGGTTGGGCTCCAATAACAACTTATTTTTGTATGGAGTCAGGTGCAATTCTCGGCTCAATCAGAGTTCGACACGGTACAAACGAGTACATTGAAAATGTCATAGGTCATATTGGCTATGAAACTAGGCCGACAGCTCGTGGTAAAGGAGTCGCCTCATTTCTTCTCGCTTGGGTTCGTGACAATGTTGTATCTGACTCAGCTATTGTGACCTGTTCAATCGAAAACTCAGCATCACAAAAGGTCATCGAAAACTGTGGTGGTGTTTATCTGGGCAACTACACAGATGAAAGTGAGGGTACAGTAAGGCGCTACCGTTTGGTACGCACATAACAAAGCGTTTAAGACGGATTCCCAACGCTCGGCATTTTTGGTTTGCTTCAGTTTAAGTGTTTACGGCACAATACTTTAAGTGTAGTGGTCTGCGTTGCTCACCACTTAACGCGGCGTTAGTAAGCACACTCATTAGCTTGCCTGCTTTTCCTTCAAGCTTTCATCTTTCATATCAGCCGCAGTCTTTAGCACCAATAAACTGTATGAGGCTGAAGTAGTAAAATAAAAAGAAAGAGCACTTAACGAGCCGAATATTAAATATAATTCGGAATCGGAAAGTTCAAAAAATTTATATTCTTGTTGTAAGGTGATCAGCCAAATAGCAAAGAAGACACACATCATAACTTGGTAAGCTGCACTACATACAATCCTAAAGGTCACTTGACTTTGAATTTGAGCAATTCTCCAAGGGTTTTTTGCTGTGGATTTTGCATGTTGATCTAGAATGCTCTTTAGCTTTGGTGACTTCTTGTAATTTTTGAACCGACGTTTGAGAATTTGCCAAGCAATAGCAAATAAAGATACGTATGCTGCGATGAAAGAGATTGCTTGATGCAGTGGATTATTTAGAGAAAATAGTTCTGGCATTATAAAATTAAATGATCAAAGAAGTGATGGTGGAGTAGTATACCATAGCTGATGCAAGGAGCTTCTTAGTATCAAGTTTGAAGTGCGACACTTTTTACAGATGCGCATGAATATACTCCGTTGGTGTTCTATACCCAAGCCTTTTGCGTGGGCGCGTATTTAATTTGTGTGCAATTTCATTGCAGAGCTTCTGTGTCACGTGTGACATAGAAGTGCGTTTTGGTAAGTATTGTCGTATCAAGCCATTGGTGTTTTCATTAGTGCCTCGCTCCCATGAATGGTATGGATTTGCAAAGTAAAACAGGCAGTTATGATGTTTTTCTAATTGTGCATAACTATGAAATTCAGTGCCGTTATCCGCAGTTATCGTCTTAAAAGGTAAGTCAGAGCGGGTCATGATTTTGCTCATTCTTACGTTGAGCGACTCGCTTGTTCTATCGTCCATTTGTCCGATAAAAGTGTAGCCAGTCATTCTGTCGACTAAAGTCACGATACAGTGCTTGGTTCCGCGGCCAACGACGGTATCAATTTCCCAGTGACCAGGCTCTTTTCGATGCTCAGCTTTTGCAGGTCTTTCGGTAATATGGCGCTTTGCTGCCAGCCGACCT
>NZ_SZQJ01000021.1 GCF_013369335.1 Vibrio sp. JPW-9-11-11 | reverse complement strand
TTCCGCATTGCTCGGCAACACCAAACCCGACGCAAACCAAAATCGCCGAGCGTTGAGGGTCTGCTTGAACTGTTTGTTATGCGAATTCACACGCATAAGCCAAGTTGGGCAGATGAAGATTACCTCAGACGCAAAAAACCACAAACAAACCAAGCACTTTTTGTGATTCACTGAACAGCCGAAGTCACTATGTTACAGACCAGCTTCCAACAAGTGACTAATGGTGAAATCCAGCAAGTGACTCTGCTTTTACTCCGAGAGACTCAACGCTGCGGACGACCAGCGAAGAAGAACTGACGATGAACTTGCCCTTGCCACACTTTGAGCCAGCCAACCTCGCCACAAACCAACTCTGAAAACCAATGAGGCAACCCACGAAATTTGGCATGTTTTACGGCCTGAGTGATTCAAGAATTTAGGCCGACAATGCTAAATTGCCGACACCGAAAACCGACTGCCCAAGAGAGCGAGAAAGAGAGATATAGAAGATTTTTTTGCCCAGTCGCATAACGCCGCGTTAAGGGGTGCAGGCACGCAATACAAAAGCTACTGCATAGCGCCATAAACACTGACCTCAACACATACTAAAAATGCCACGCGTGCCAAATCCCTCTTAAACGCTTTGTTATGTGCGTTGTTAAACGTTGCCACAGCTCGACGTATTGAACGAAAACATACGCACCTCATCACGAGGAAACCACCCTAGTTTTTCATAGAAAGCTTGAGCGTTGATATTTTCATTGGCAACGAAAAGGTGTGTTTTGGCTATACCGATTTCTGATAATGCGTCTACAGCTCTTGATATTAATGCTGCACCAATACCTTGACCACGACAACTTGAATTTACCGCTAAATGTTGGACATAACCCCTGCGACCATCTGTGCCGACCAATATTGCACCCACAACATTGTCACCATCTAGTGCAACAAAACTTAGGTTGGGATTACGCTCCAGGTACTTGCCTATGTTTTCTCTGGAATCAGCATATCTCAACAACATTGCTTCAGTTTCTGACCATAACTCAATTACTTGCGGGTAATCTGAGATATCTATTTCTCGTATCACTACTAATTTTTCCTCCAAGCACATAACGCCCAATTAAGGGGTGAACAACGACTCCACCCAAACCTAAAGCATTGTGCCATAAACACTAAATTTGAAGTAGAAACAAAAATGCCGAGCGTTGTGAATCCCTCTTAAATTGATTGTTATATCACGCCCTAATTGGTGCACCACTGCATTTCACAAGGGACACCATCTCGATTCCCATCAATTTTTACATTTGGGCAATTGGCCAAATAAAATTTTGCCTCATTGCAGGACGTCATTTGGCTACAATAAGTTTTACCCTCACATACAAAACCCATAGTTTCGTACACTGGAGTAGTAAACCACTTCTCGAAAGCAAAGTAGCCAAAAGCGCCAATAGCTAAACCAATGAGAACAACTGATACGATAGGTGTCGATGACTTATCTTTGATTGGTTTAACATCAATAAGCACTACGTTATGAGCATTGGTTTTGCCATTGCTCTCTTCAACCTGAAACTCAACCTTGTCGCCAACTTGAGGACGCCTGTAGCCTTTCTTAAACTTCGAAACATGGACAAAAACGTCGCCTTGGTAGTCAGCAGACTTGATGAAACCAAAGCCACGGTCATCATTCCATCTAACAATTTCGCCTTTCATATTTATTGTTCCTTCGAAGTGATATAACGCCCTGTTAAGGTGTGAGCAACGCAATACCGATGTCGCCGCATACCACCTTAAACACTAAATCCAACGCATAGTAAAAATGCCACGCGTTGCGAATCACTCTTAAACAGTTTGTTAAATTTCAATTTTCAGATTTGGTGGGGCGTACAATGTAGATTTAACGATGTTGTTAAACCCTACGCTTTCTAAATGCTCACGATAAACCTTAAATAAATCATCGTTAATTCTAGGATCAAAAACAATCTGATCAATTAACTCTAGTGGGTCGACATCAAACATGAGAAGTTTACTCTCAGAACGTCCTACAGCCTTATTTGAAAAAACTATGCGTACCTCGTTTTCATGCTTGAATTCTCTACGTTTATAAAACAATGTTGAGGCAGCTCCAATGTCGCTATTCAAACTCATAGTTACAAAACTTTCATTTTCACAGAGTTTGTTTAGCTCAGTCATTGGTAGGTAGTTTACTTTACCTAAGTGCACAGAGCCCAGGTTAGCACTTGATGCTTTTACACTGTCAAATAGTCTGCCTGCAGTTGTCCTTACCTTCACACCTCGAAGGTCTTGAGAATAAATACGCCACATAGCATCTGATTCTCTTGTCAATGACCAACATTGACCAAAAACAGTATTCTGTTTATCTAAGGAAAATTCTCTTCCTTCGCGGTTTTTCAAGGTTGCAGATAAGAAAAAGTTTTCGAAGGGGTCTTCCCACATAGATGGTTGAACAAGAACTAACTTTTTTGTTTCGATAAACTGAAGTAAGCGTTCAAAGCTAAATACTCGAAACAAGTGTTTTTCTCTTGCGCCATCTTCCCAAGAATTAAAAACATGATTCATGATATTTCCTGATGAAATTTAACGCCCTGTTAAGGGGTGAGCAACGCAATACCAAACCCGCCGCATACCACCTTAAACACTAAACGCAACGCACAGTAAAAATGCCACGCGTTGCGAATCCCTCTTGAACAGTTTGTTATACATCTT
>NZ_SZQJ01000020.1 GCF_013369335.1 Vibrio sp. JPW-9-11-11 | reverse complement strand
CTCACTTGGCCGCCAAATGCACGAAACACCAAGCGCGTAAGTCCACTTCCCTGCCCAATGAGGCAACCCGAGTTAGCTTCAACAAGCGCCCTATCTTTCCAACCAAAGCGCAGAACAATGGCAAATTGCCGAGGCAACTGCCAAATTGAAATGCTGCTTGGCAAAAAACTAAAAGCGACTTTGAGCCAGTGAAATTTGTAACCAGCCGCCACGACCTGCAAATGAAGCAACCCGCGAACTTTGACATGTTTTACGGGCTGAGAAATTCACGAATTTAGGCCGACAATGCGGATTTGCTGAGACAACTAGGACGAACTGCCAAAGGGGCAAAGAACAGAGATCGAAGAATTTTTAAGCCTTTGAAATACAAGTAAACATAACGCCGCGTTAGGTAGTGAGCAACGCTACCACAAAACTTAACCTTACCACCGTAAACACTAAACCCAACATTAGAACCAAAATCGCCAAGCGTTGGGAATCTGTCTTAAACGCTTTGTTAGCTATATACTACCAAACCTCTTCGAATCTCTCGTTGAGGAGTACTGCAAGCCAATCATTGAATACATACTCTTTGAGATGTTCACTCGCCCATAATTCTACTGGGCATTCTGGGTCAAACACGTATAGCTGTTTCGAAGTAGCTTTTAACCCAAAATGCTCCCCACTAGTACTGCTGGCAATTAGTAATAGCTCGGGAAACACAGTACCGCTAGCTTTACAAACTGACTTCGTCCATTCTTCGATTGACTCCAAGTTGAGTAACTCAAATATAAAACCAAATTCATTATCGGTATATTTGAAAGTACCAACTTTAACTAGAAATTCTCTATATGTTTCAGGGAGTTCATACCCAAGTCTTCCCTCAAATGAGACAATATCATCAATCGTGTACCTTTTCTTCCTTGTACATTCGATCATCGAGTCAATCATAGAGTTAAACAGATCGTACATATATGGTTCTCTTCAGTATGAGATATTCTTGTATAGCTAACGCCAAATTAAGTAGTGAGCCACGCTGCCACCTACCTAAAGTATTGTGCCGTAAACACTAAAGCTGATTCAAACCGAAAATGCCAAGCGTTGCGAATCTGCTTAAATTTATTGTTATGTTCCTAATAAAAACCATACTTCTCTTCGATGTATTCCATTAACTCTCTTAAAGAGAACTCGACCATACCCAAACTTTTCCGCAGGTATTCATATGATATGTCTAGTTGATCCGATGTGATGAAAATTAACTTCTCTTTCGCTGCGATTTTCTTAATTGCACTCGCTTTGCTTGCCTCAAGGGAGCTTAAGTTTCCATTAGCATGAGCAACGCAATTTCTTAGTTTCGTAATTTCTGATAGCGCATTCATAGTCTTTTGATCAAATGCGAAGTCGAAGCCCAAAACATGCTCAATATATTTATTGCACTTTGAAGGCAATGATTTAGCTGTAACATCTTTCAATTTTGGCGTTTTTTCTTCTTTTTTCCTTGTATACTCAAGTAGCTGTGTTACTGAATTCTCAAATAACGTATAGATACTAACCAACATTGGCATGCGAATAATACGCGGGATCTCGTCTTCGGCAATTCGGTAAACATGAGAGTATTCATCGTGCTCAAGACCACTGAAGCTCTTTTCCTCCGATGTAACGTAACTACTGCAAGATGCAGCAACACCAGACTCCATGTGTGTCAGGTATTCTTTAAGTACTATCAGCTCAACTTTAATGTGAATACCTGGATAAGAAACATCCAAGTTTAATATTCCTTGCAATGAAGCCATAAGCCATCTCTCAATTATCCCACGTTATAAATCCAATCTGCCATCTCCACTAGCGTCTAATTGTTGGAGGAACATAACGCCGCGTTAAGGGGTGAACAACGCCACCACCTAGCCTAAATCATTGTGCCGTAAACACTTAAGCTCAATCAAACCGAAAATGCCAAGCGTTGAGAATCCCTCTTAAACGCTTTGTTATGTGCTTTTTATTGAGGTCTGTCTTCTGGGTTGTCTCGATACCAAGCTTCAAGCAACTCTTGACCATAGATAACTTCTGTCTGCATGTGCATATAAAGAAGAATCGCTGCTAACAAAAAGCTTATTCCGTTTAGCCACCGCAAGGCATGCTTACGCTCAATATCATAGAAAAACATACTGACACCGACAAGCAAGAAAGGATAAGCACCCATAAGAAGCAACAACCAACCAAGATAGCTGGAAATTGCCATTTCCGTCATTTCACCAGTCACTTCCGCCACCCAATGAGTAAGTAGAAAACTTCGTGCATATTAGAGCAAGTATTCAGCTCCAAGGAATTAACTCGGGATGGTTTCGAGGCACTTCAAATTGAGCTTTCGAAACTGGCACATAACGCCCAATTAAGTAGTGAGCGACGCCACCGCCACACCTAAACCATTGTGCCGTACACACTAAAACTGATTCAAACCAAAAATGCCAAGCGTTGCGAATCTGCTTAAATTGCTTGTTAGATTTGTACTTTTTGGTTTCCCGTCACCTAAAATCCACACCATTTAAGGCGACGACCAGAAATAGCAAAAATCCCCCTAAACTGATTGGTAAGAGCGCTATTAACCACAACGCCACATGACTCAGCTTTATCAGAAACGTTTTGCCTCGCTGCCCTCGAGTTGCTTTGCGAAACTGAGTTGCGGCAGTTAAGGAGCCAGCACACCACAGTAGGATAAGCGACATAATTTGAAAATCACTTCCTCTAGAAAAGGCATGTTCTACTGCAAGAAAGAGTATTGCATGCATCGCAAGAGTGATGATTAAAATTGCTTTGATTCTATTCATATTTCTCGAAAAATCTAACGCCCAATTAAGTAGCCCGAAACGCTCTGACTAACCTTCCGCATACCTCGGCAACACAAAACTCGACGCAAACCAAAAGTGCTGAGCGTTGAGGGTCTGCTTGAATTGTTTGTTATAAGCGTGCCAGAGATTCGCGCAGTTTTTCTATGCTTTGAACTCCAATCTCACTACTTTTCCACCCAAATTTGTCACCATTAAACCTAGGAAAAATATGGAGATGGTAATGTGAAAGCTCATTGAATTTACCGTTATTTTGAATAAAAGATATACCATCTGGTTCAAAAGTTCGCTCAATACGTTGATAGAGGTCTCTGGCCACCGATTGAATTTCTGTAAGAACTT
>NZ_SZQJ01000019.1 GCF_013369335.1 Vibrio sp. JPW-9-11-11 | reverse complement strand
CAGCCGGTTGCGAGCCATTTGTTGGGCTCTCCATGCCTGATAGGAGTACCTTTTAAAGTGTCTGTTGTATCGGGAATTGCGTTCAATTTCTCGATAGATAGTGGCTTTGTGACGCCCCAGTTGTTTAGCTATTTTAACGGTACTAATTCCTTGCTTTCTGAGCGCAGAAATCATATACCTTTCGTTCTCAGTGAGGTGCGTGTATTTCATGTTTTTTACTTCTTGGCGGGAGCAAACTTCATGATTATCGCATCTCACTGTTTTTATGTTCAGAGGTGTCGCACTTCGTACTTGAATCCAAGAAACATAACAAGCAATTTAAGAGGGATTCCCAACGCTTGGCATTTTTGCTTCTACTTCAACTTTAGTGGTTACGGTACAATGCTTTAGGTTGGGTGGTAGCGTTGCTCACCCCTTAATTGGGCGTTATGTGAAAAGAGGAAGTTATGAGAGTTGATTACGACTATCTACATGAATTATTGAGAGTTTTCATCGATGATAAGAAGCCAGTTTTAACTTGTGAAGACTTCACTGAACACACTGATAAGGATCTTCAAAAGTTTTGCTTACATGTAAAATTACTTAGCGATCAAGGGTTGGTAGTAAATGCTTTCAAAGATAGTAAAGAGCTAGGTATTCAATTTGATTGGGATGATGAAGGTTACTATTTAGTTGAAGCCCCTTGGCGCTTAACCTCGCAAGGTTATGACTTCGCTGCAACCTTAGATAAGCCTGAAATGCTAACTCTTGTTCGAGAAAAAATGGCAAATGAAGGTATTTCTGCTGTCGTTGATATATCTAAAAGTTTCGCACGTAAGAAACTCGAAAAGGTACTCGAGGAACATTTCACATAACAAAGCGTTTAAGACGGATTCCCAACGCTCGGCATTTTTGGTTTGCTTCAGCTTAAGTGGTTACGGCACAATACTTTTAGTGTAGTGGTCTGCGTTGCTCACCACTTAACGCGGCGTTATGCAAATGGAGTAAAAATGAGAATCTTTGAAGCCGATAGCTCTATGAACGACGCTGTTGGTCAATTCTATAAAGAGCAGGGCTATCATAGTGCTTGGTCTAATACTGAAAGAGCATTTATCTGCCTCAACGATGGTGCGATTATCGGCTCAGTGAAAGTTGAGCTTATCAATGACGTGACGATACTCAGGGGTATGTACATTGCGAGTGAGTTTCAAGGTCAAGGTTTAGGGCTTCAATTTCTTCAGCACATTGAGCCTGTTTTAAATGTGCGTACCGCCTATTGTATGCCACTTGCTCATGTAACAGATTTCTACAAGCATATTGGCTTCAATGAAGTAGAAGAAAGTCAGTATCCGGAGTTTTTACAACAACGTTGTGAAAAGTATCGTGAAATGGGGTATTCGATTACAACGATGCGTCGTGAAAAATTTGCATAACAAAGCATTTAAGAGTGATTCGCAACGCTTGGCAGTTTCGCTTCGCTCAAGTATAGCCATGCGCCGCTCACATCTTAATGCGGCGTTAGCTGTCTTAACTAGGAGTATATATAATGATTGATGGTGTGCAGGAGACTCCTTTGTGGGTAGTTAGCATGTCTACAATTCTGGCTTTCTTACCGCTTATAAAACTTTTGCATCACATATTGCACTCTAATCGGTCTTACAAAGTCCAAAGTTTAGAAGCTCTTTCTAAAGTGTTAAGTGGCACTGAGAACATTAGCAACAGACTCGTTGCTGAGCAGTTGTTTATTAATCAATTCAAGGTACGTGTTGACTATGAAACCATAGTAGCTTTGCTTGCTTTCGAAGCACCGACAAAAGCAATAAACCTCTACCGAAACTCAAACAAGTATTTGAAAACAGCTAAAGGTCGATTGGTCTACGGAGATAAATATCAATGCTCAAAGAAAAGGCGTTTAGAAAAGTATATAAGACCAATTCGAAATCATATTTTATATTGGTTCTTCGCAATGATAGCTGGTTTTATTGGTTTGTACGTATATCGCTCGTTTAACATAGATACAATATTTTACACCAATTATGTACTTTTTAATGGGGCAGTTTGGGCGCTCTGTTCGTTAGGTAGCCTTATTTGCGTAATAATAGCGGTAAGATGTCTTACTGATACTACAAGCATTAAAGATGCAGAGGCTTTGATGAGTCTAAGCAATCGATATAAAAGCACACCCAAATGGCTTTACTAAAATACAGCTAACAAACTGTTTAAGAGTGATTCGCAACGCGTGGCACTTTTACTATGCGTTGCGTTGCGTTGCGTTGCGTTGCGTTGCGTTTAGTGTTTAAGGTGGTTTGCGGCAGCTCTTGTATTGCGTTGCTCACACCTTAACAGGGCGTTATGTTTACTTGTATTTCAGTGGCTTAAAAACTCTTCGATCTCTGTTCTTTGTCCCTTTAGCCATTCGTTCGAGTTGCCTCAGCAAATCCGCATTGTCGGCCTAATTTCGTGAATTCCTCAGCCCGTAAAACATGTCAATGTTCGCAGGTTGCTTCATTTGCAGGTCGTGGCGGTTGGCTTCAAATTTCACCGGCTCAAAGTCGCTTTTGGGTTCTTTGCCAAGCAGCATTTCAATTTGGCAGTTGCCTCGGCAATTTACCATTGTCTTGCGCTTTAGTTGGAAAGAGAGGGCGTTTGTTGAACGTTTATCGGGTTGCCTCATTGGGCAGGGAAGTGGATTTCCGCGTTTGGTGCTTCGTGCATCTGGCGGTCAAGTGAGTTTTGGCGTGTGACTGACTTCTTGAAACAGGGTCAACAAAGCAGTTCTTTGCCAAATAAGTCAGTCGTTTGTGGTAAAACATAACAAACAATTTAAGAGGGATTCCCAACCCCTGGCATTTTTGCTTCTACTTCAATTTTAGTGGTTACGGTACAATGCTTTAGGTTGGGTGGTAGCGTTGCTCACCCCTTAATTGGGCGTTATATGCCAGATGAAGAAAGCCTAAAAATTCAGGTTTACAGCCTTGGTGTCTAGGTCTTTGGGCGTCGAGATTTTTCGGTTTCAATTCTCGTTTTCTCCGGTCCGTGGTTCAGTTTTTGCCTACCGTTTATCGGTGGTTTTATTCTTTGGTGCTGATAATGCCTGGTCAATTTAGGCAACATCTTCTGCTGAAATTCCGCTCTGAGAGTTTGCCTTCCTAAAAGCTGGTTTACTTGTTGAAAGGGCGCTTTCTCTGGTGTGGTGAGTTCACGTGGTTTCAGTGAGTTTGTGGAAAGTCCTCATTGTGAAATTGCCGTTCCAAAAGCACTTTTTGGTGTCGTCAGTCCGTTTTCTGCGGCGTTGAAAATTCCAAGTGGTTTCAGTGGCAAGTCGCTGCAAGTCTAAGCCTGACTTAAGTGCATCAAAGCACATAAAAATCATGGTTT
>NZ_SZQJ01000018.1 GCF_013369335.1 Vibrio sp. JPW-9-11-11 | reverse complement strand
AAATCAGTCATTTGTGGTAAAACATAACAAACAATTCAAGCAGACCCTCAACGCTTAGCACTTTTGGTTTGCGTTGAATATCGTGTTGCCGAGCAATGCGGAAGGCGAGCCAGGGCGTTTCGGGCTACTTAATTGGGCGTTAGTTTGCCCACCGACTACAATCAGTCGGTAGGGAATTTCTGCTTCTGGTGTAGAACTCGCATTATACGAATTACTGAGCCGTCAACCCAGTAGGAAACAATCATCGAGATTTCGGGGATAATTAGTAGTCGCCCTCGAATACCATCTCGTTGAACACCCATCCGTGGTTGCTCAAGTAAATTCTCTACTTTAGTTTCGATGATTTCGTCAGTTTTATCTGCCGCGTCAGGGTTGAAGTCATAAAGAAACTCAAAGATCTTTTCACGATCATTTAGCGATTCTTCTTCCCATAAAATCATTGTTGACCTCGGTTACGAATCTTAGCTTTTCGTTCAGCCATTCGTGTTTTTGCTGAGTCGTGATCAACAAATGAAGCTTTTCCTGAATCAAACTTCTCAAATGCTAGGTTTACTTGTTCAGTTAACCAATTGTCGTGAGATAATGCTTTTCGTTGTTGCTCAGCCATTTGCTCGGTAAGCTCACGGCAAGCATCGCTAAGTGTGCGTCCTTGGCTCTCTGCCATTTGTTGAGCTAAGCGTTTAACTTCGTCATCAACACGAAATTGAATTCTAGTGTCCATGAGTAACTCCTAAATTGATGTGCGTACAAATGTTAGCACTGGAGTTGGGCAAGGGCAACTAACAAAGCATTTAAGACGGATTCCCAACGCTTGGCGTTTTCGGCTTACTTCAGTTTAAGTGTTTATGTCACAATGGTTTAGTCAGGGTGGCTAGCGTTGCTCACCACTTAATGCGGCGTTATGCTCTAGGAGGTAATTTTGCTCGATTTGATTAAAAAAGTGGTTCTAATTAACCTCTCTGCAGCACTTGTTGTTATAGCGCTAGCCCAGTTTGTTCCGTTCTTTGCTACGACTCATCTGGTCGACTTCCTATTTTTTGTCGTGATTATTATATGGGTTTTAGCGAAACTGATGTGGGAAGGTGGAGTTCATAGTAAAACCACCAGGCTAGACAACCCTAGGCTAAACAAAGTATACAAAATGGTCGAAGGGCATGACTTCGAGAAAGACCAACTAGAACAAAATCGAATGAACTACCAAACAGGCTTGGTCTTCTTCATTGCTGGTTTGCCAGCATTCATTGCGTGTTTGGTTCTCCAGTTTTTTTAAGCACGAGCATAACAAACAATTTAAGCAGATTCGCAACGCTTGGCATTTTTGGTTTGAATCGGTTTTAGTGTTTACAGCACAATGGTTTAGGTGTGGTGGTGGCGTTGCTCACTACTTAATTGGGCGTTAGTACGGGTTTGACATCAAAGGTCACAAGTTCTGATGTTTATCTGTTTTGGCGCTCGAATTTACACCTTTCAGTTAGTGCCTTTCACGTTCTATCCGGTGGCACTATATGCGGAGTGTTCGCTTTGATTTCACCGTTTACGGCTTCTAACTCTTAGCCTATTTCTTTGGCGCTTCTTCGTTTTCGTGGTGGCTTTTGAGAGAACCTTGGTTGTAATTGATGCTGTTGTCGGAGTACTAGGACCGAATCCTTTTCTAATTTGAAGCCAGTGAAAGTAGGGCAGTTCAGTGCGTTTTTCTTCTAGCCAACTTTCGTTTTTCAATCGAGTTTAACTTTTGTAGCTGCCCGTCTCACTTCAGTGCTCAAAGCCTTTCATATCATGCTACTTTTCAATATCTTGGAGCGCACAAATAGAAGTAGCGCATGTACTAACAAATTGCTTAAGAGTGATTCGTAACGCGTGGCATTTTTACTTTGCGGTGGCTTATGTGATTAAGGCGCTGTGCGGTAGCTTTTGTATTGCGTTACTCACACCTTAGCAAGGCGTTATAACTACCGTCCGATTTGAACTCCCTCGAATTAGCTGCTTAGCTCTTTGCACGGTTCGAATCTCATGACTAGTCTGGTATTACATTGAAACCAGATGCATATGAGATTACGTATGTTTAAGTGTCCAAATTGTAACGCGCCTATTTCTATTGGTGCCAAGTTGACGATAAACCTGGATAAGCACATAACATGTAAGAAGTGTTCACAAGAACTAAAGTCGGTCAGGTTGTTCATATATGCAGTTATTTTTATCGCCCCTTCAGTTATGTCGGCACTGGTACACTACGCTGAACTCAATTACTTGGCTGCAGCAGGAGGCACATTTGCGCTTTGCTTCTTTCTATTAGCATGCCAACCATTAAGGAAAATGTAGTTATAACAATGCGTTTAAGAGAGATTCTCAACGCTTGGCATTTTTAGTTTGATTCAGCTTTAGTGTTTACGGCACAATGATTTAGGTTGGGTGGTGGCGTTGTTCACCCCTTAACGCGGCGTTAGCCATCAGAGAAAAGGAGATCAAAATGGCTGTCAATAGAGATATGTTTGACCATGAATTTTCAGTGTATGAATTGTTGAGCATCAAATGTTGGCATTGTGGAACGCCACTTCAGACTATTAATGATACGTTTTTTTCGCGAGAAACATCAGACTCGATAAGAAATCATGAGCATCCTAATTGGGAACCAGAATATTCGGTTTCCGTATTTTCCGGTTTGTTAACTTGCACAAATACAGCGTGTGCTGAAAAGTACTCTGTTATTGGTACAAGTCGATTAGAAGAAAACCTCAGTTGTTTTGACCAGCAAACAACACTAAGTTACTTTGAATATTTCAAGGTAAAGTACATACATCCTTCACCATATGTAATATCTATTCCGGAATCCTGCCCAGAGTCGGTTGTACGTTCGATTCAAAGCATTGGGTGCGTTATGTTCGAACAGTTTGGAATGGCGGGGAATCGTGTGAGAGCATCCATTGAACAACTCCTCTCGGAATTAGGCTGTAATACAAGTGGTGCTTTACATCGAAGAATCCAAGAATTTGCAAAGGTAAATGAAAATGTTGCCAACCACTTAATGGCTATCAAATGGTTGGGAAACATCTCTAGTCATGACGACTCTATTACTAAAGACGAAATTTGCGATGCTCTTGATATTTTAGAGAGGGTTTTGCAGATGCTATATGATAAAAATGATGAACGAGTCGCGGGAATTGTAGATAAGGTAAATCAGCGGTTTACCAAAACTGAAGGCTAACAAACAATTTAAGAGTGATTCTGCACGCTTGGCATTTTTAGTTTGGGTTTAGCTCAGTGTTTACGGTGTTCAAATGAAGTGCGGTGGTCGCGTGCTTCACACCTTAATTGGGCGTTATGTACTTTTACGGAAAATCAGAAATTTATGGATGAAAATGCTGAAATTTGGCGTCAGTACTACGAAAAGGCACTATCTCGCCCACATTCAAAACGTACTGAATTTGCTGTCAGACTCAATGAATCAAACCTCAAAGTAGCCACTGACTGTGGCTGTGGAACCGGCAGTGATATCGAATACCTCGATCAACAAGGTTATCAAGTTCATGGCTTCGATATTAATCCTGATTCAGTTGCTATTTGTAGAGACAGGTTCGGGTCAAAGTCATTAGTGGATATTTCAGCGTCCTCGTTTGAGTCGTTCGACTATCCAAAATCTGGTGTAGTTATCGCAAACTCCAGTTTGTTCTTCGCTGACCCAAACCAATTTGCATCGACTTGGAGCAGCATCAGATCTTCAATTGAAATCGGTGGGGTGTTTGCTGGTGACTTCATGGGTTTCAAAGACAGTTGGGCTAACAACTATCGTAGCCCTACAACATCGTCGTCGGAATCAGAAGTAAAGGCTCTGTTCTCGGGTTTTGAAATAGTCAGGTTCTTCGAACGTGATGAAACAGCGAAAACGTCATTGGGTAGAATGAAACATTGGCATACATATTCCGTGGTCGCGGTGAAACGTACATAACAAAGCGTTTAAGACAGATTCGCAACGCTCGGCATTTTTGGTTTGCTTTGAATTTAGTGTTTACGGCACAATGGTTTAGGTAGGGGTGGCGTTGCTCACTACTTAACGCGGCGTTAGGTTTTCGGAGTAACATGAAGCAAGTAATATTTATCTTGTGTACTTTGATGTCAGGAGTAGTAATGTCTGAGGGTTTGTTTTTAAGCTCATATAATAAAGTGTCTGATCGTTATGCAATTCTCGATGAGTTTGACCAGTCTGGAGTGCTTTACTTAACTAAGCCAGAGACTCAAAAGCCAGAACGAGACGCTGTCGCATACATACAGTACGCTCCTGTTTCTGAGGAAACTTGGAAACAGAAAATGAGGGCAGGAGAACCACCACAATTACATGAAGGCCTAGCTTCTGAAGTAGCAGTTATTGCAAAAACAGCAGAGCAAGATTTTAGCTTCTTATGGTCGGCTGATGGTAACTCAGTAGCCTTATTATATAAAAATGCTCCTATAGCTTTCGTTACTCAAAGTGAAAAGTATGGCTTTAGTAAAGCGGTAGTATCAGATTCACCAATTGTTTTTATGTGGGATACAGAGAAGTTTAACGAACTATTTGAGTAAAAACCTAACAAACTGCTCAAGAGGGATTCGCAACGCGTGGTATTTTTACTATGCGTTGAATTTAGTGATTAAGGCGGTATGCAGCGGCTTAGGTATTGCGTTGCTCACCCCTTAGCAGGGCGTTAGTTTGCAAGAGGAAAAACGCAGCTATATCGCAAGATCTAGTGGTAAAAGCTCAAAGTTTAAGTTGTCGTATTGGCTTTCAATTTCAGGGTTAACTAGCGTGGTGAAAATCCAAAATTGGCATCGTTTCAACGGTTGGTTTGTTCTTTGGTGCGGCGACTTTTGGGTTAACTGAGTTGAATTTGTTTGCTGAAACTCTGCTCGTTGAGTTTGTTGGTACAAAAGCCGATTTATTCGCTGAAAGGACGTTTTCTCTGGTGTGGAAAGTTCACGTGGTTTCAGTGGCTTTGTTGAAAGTCCGCACTGTGAGATTGGTTTTCCAAAAGCGTTTTTTGGTGTTGTGAGTTCGGTTTCTGCCACGTTGTTTGTTCCAAGTGGTTTCATTGACTAGCCGCTTTGAGACTACGCCTGACTCAAATGCATCAAAGTACATAATGTTTGTTGTTTGCAAAGTTTAAAATAACGTAAAATCAACGCTTTGGGTTTGCAAACTAACAAACTGCTCAAGAGGGATTCACAACGCGTGGCATTTTTACTATGCGTTGATTTTAGTGATTAAGGTGGTGTGCGGAAGCACCGGTATTGCGTTGCTCACCCCTTAGCAGGGCGTTATGTTTCAGCGGAGTTCATATAAACAAACCAAATGTAGAAGACATTTATTCTCTTATTGGCGCAGCCTTAGTTAATATTCAGTCTCTAGAGTCTCTGATGAAGTTTTGCACCACGTTTGTTCTACAAGACGGTGACTTTATTGACTTTGAAGGGTTAACAAAACTAGAGAAGAAAGAGAAGAAGAAAACTTTGGGTTATTTTATCGGAAGGGTAAAAGAGCGTGCAGATGTTCATCCTAACCTTCTCCTCCTCTTGGAATCATTTCTCGAAAACAGGAACATGTTAGTTCATAACGTTGAATCAATTCCTAATTGGGATCTCAATACAATTGAAGGGACAACGGCGGCAAAGGCATTTGTTGGAAATTTGATTCGACAAACAAGAATCCTAACTCAGATATTTAGCGCCCTAGTTACTGCTTGGCAACAACAAGTTGGCATTGAAATCAAACTTGGGGATAGTGAGCAAAAAGTACTTGATGAAATTCAGCTAGAATATGGTGCATTTATAGACGAACTGTTTATGGAAAAAGAAACTTAGTATCAAGTTTGAAGTGCGACACTTTCTACAGATGCGCATGAATATACTCCGTTGGTGTTCTATACCCAAGCCTTTTGCGTGGGCGCGTATTTAATTTGTGTGCAATTTCATTGCAGAGCTTCTGTGTCACGTGTGACATAGAAGTGCGTTTTGGTAAGTATTGTCGTATCAAGCCATTGGTGTTTTCATTAGTGCCTCGCTCCCATGAATGGTATGGATTTGCAAAGTAAAACAGGCAGTTATGATGTTTTTCTAATTGTGCATAACCATGAAGTTCAGTGCCGTTATCCGCAGTTATCGTCTTAAAAGGTAAGTCAGAGCGGGTCATGATTTTGCTCATTCTTACGTTGAGCGACTCGCTTGTTCTATCGTCCATTTGTCCGATAAAAGTGTAGCCAGTCATTCTGTCGACTAAAGTCACGATACAGTGCTTGGTTCCACGGCCCACGACGGTATCAATTTCCCAATGACCAGGCTCTTTTC
>NZ_SZQJ01000017.1 GCF_013369335.1 Vibrio sp. JPW-9-11-11 | reverse complement strand
GTTATGCACAATTAGAAAAACATCATAACTGCCTGTTTTACTTTGCAAATCCATACCATTCATGGGAGCGAGGCACTAATGAAAACACCAATGGCTTGATACGACAATACTTACCAAAACGCACTTCTATGTCACACGTGACACAGAAGCTCTGCAATGAAATTGCACACAAATTAAATACGCGCCCACGCAAAAGGCTTGGGTATAGAACACCAACGGAGTATATTCATGCGCATCTGTAAAAAGTGTCGCACTTCAAACTTGATACTAAGTGAAAATTTACCTCGTACCTACAACTTTTTTAAGGAAAACTTCAGGGATGCCTTCACGCAGTAGTTTGTATTTTTGAACTTTACTTAGTTGAGGCTCAAAACTCACTTTCCCGACAAGATATTCACCTTTAGAAATCTTTGATGATAACTTTTCACTCAAATCACACCATGTACCGTTATATGGGTTTCGTTCAATTTCGCCAGTAAGGAAAACCATAGATTCAGCAAGCCAAAATATGTTCAATGCTACACCTAAGTCACAATACTTGCTTTCAGCAATAGCACATATAATCTCTAGTCCGTTATCCCAGTTATAGCTATTCGCTAGTTCCTCTAGGAAAAATGGATTTGACGTTTCAGTAACTGCTTGCAAACCTAATGCTGTTGTTTCAGATTGGTTAATCTGAACAATAAAGTCTCTTTCTTGCTGTGAAATCATGACTTACTAGCACCTACTATTTGAATTATTGGATATTTCACATAACGCCGCGTTAAGTGGTGAACAACGCGACCACCGAACCTAAACCATTGTGCCGTAAACACTAAATTTGATTCAAACCAAAACTGCCAAGCGTTGTGAATCCGTCTTAAACGCTTTGTTATATGCGTGTTTGAGTAGAGAGAGTAACCAAGTCATCACTGTCGTACAAACGTTCTGTGGATTCTTGCATACCAAGCTTGCGGAGTAGTTTTTCTGATGCCAGATTTTCTATTACCGCTACACCATAAACTTCAGACACCAAACCCGATTCTAAGGTGAAATTTAAGACTGCCTTTGAAGCTTCAAAAGCGTACCCTTTACCTTGATATTGAGATAGTAATGCATACCTGATATCTGAAAAACTCGAGTCAGGAACTAACTCAACGCCAGCATAACCGATTTTTTGATATGGTTTACTCTTTAACGCAACAATGAAAGTACCATAGCCTTTCGACCAGTGAGCCACTTTGCTTGGTACGTAATTCTGAATGTACTCCAAGCTAAAAGGCTTTCCACCCGGTAAATATCTTGTTGTTTCAGCGCAAGTCAGAAGTTTTGTATAAATATCATAATCTTCTGAGGTTACAGGGCTAAGTATTAGTCTTTCAGTCTCGATCATCGAATTATCCATTTCCTCTAGAGCATATAACGCCGCATTAAGGTGTGAGCAACGCTACCACCTAACCTAAACCATGCCACCGTAAACACTAAACCCAACGACAGAATGGAAAATGCCAAGCGTTGGGAATCACTCTTAAATGCTTTGTTATGAAACTTTGTCAAAGTTGTATCGACGAAGCACAACGTAATCCAAACTACCACACCAAATTACTGGTTTTCCTGTTGTTGCATAGTAGCAATCACCAATGATAAGGGCATGACAACCCTCTAATTGGTCTAACGACTTATCTACCTTAAAGTAAGCTCGGAACTCTTCTGTGATATCAGGATTGATTGAAACACTTAAGCCATCGGTGCGATTACCTGCGTTTAACCAAAGCCTACCATCTGCAGTAAAGCCAGCGTCACTGATAAAGCCCCAATAAACTCGACTTAGCCCGTTGTACCCTTCATGGACATCTTTAAAGTTTACAAATAACTCGTTCGCTTTTTCTGGTAAACCCTGAATGGGAGCATTAGGTATTGTTACTTTAGAATCAGATGTATAGAGCTTATCGGAACGAACTAGCTTATATAATGTGTTTTTAAGTGTTAAATGCGCAGGGTAATCTTTACCACCACCATTTTTAACCTCTTTTCCTGATCTTCGCTCTCCCACAGGAGTGTCAGGTTTCGGTGCTGGCGTTTGAACATCCACTTCATAGTTTTTATCTAAGCCAAGATCCAAAACTATGCCTGAGTCTGGATTAGCCGCAGGCTGTCCATCGCCTCCATCGCCATCATCAACGACTTCATAATTTGTCGCATATGTGCAATCTTCAGAGTGATGGGCACAGAAATGGGGAACTTTGTTCCCATAACTAGATTTTCTAAACCAAGCATCGCCTTTACAAGAAGTACATTGCAGATTTCGGCGCATAGTTACTATAGCTTTTTCACCTAACGCCCAAAATTCATCTGCGTACCATTCTTTTCCATCAATAGTACAAAAAGCAATATCCATTGTTATTACCTCTTAATTATTTTCGACCTAGCCAAATTGGAAGTTTCATAACGCCGCATTAAGGTGTGAGCGGCGCTTGGCTATACTTGAGCGAAGCGAAAACGCCAAGCGTTGCGAATCACTCTTAAATGCTTTGTTATAAATTATTTGTAGTAGGCCTTATTTTTCACCAAGCACAGCGCAAAAACTATAGAGACCAAAGTACCAACAGGAAATATAAATAGCCCAAATACTGAACCTCCTATTGCTACTTTCCTTGCTATCTCTTTCCGCAAAAACAAACCAACACATACGGTAGTGACAACAAAAGCACTAACGATGCTACCAATTACCCAAGAGCGATCACTCCCAGACTCCATAAGGTTCAAATAAAGCGCGCCATATGCGAGCTTCAATGCGAAGATCATAATAAAAGCTGCGACTGAATTGATGATAATCACCAACTCCTTCGAATAGTTCGATTCATTACCGGACAATTTGTTCACCTCGCTGTGATGATTTATAACGCCCAATTAAGTAGCCCGAAACGCATTGGCTCACTTCCCGCATTGCTCGGCAACTCCAAACCCGACGCAAACTAAAATCGCCGAGCGTTGAGGGTCTGCTTGAATTGTTTGTTATGCGAATTCACACGCATAAGCCAAGTTGGGCAGATGAAGATTACCTCAGACGCAAAAAACCACAAACAAACCAAGCACTTTTTGTGATTCACCAAACAGCCGAAGTCACTATGTTACAGACCAACTTCCAACAAGTGACTAATAGTGAATGTAAGCGCATGACTCAGCTTTTGCTTCGAGAAACTCAACGCTGAGAAAAACCAACGAAGATGAACTGCCGATAAACTTGAACTTACCACACTTTGTGCCAACCAAACTTTCCAAGAACCAACACTGAGAACAAATGAGGCAACCCGCGAACTTTGGCATGTTTTACGGCCAGAGTTATTCAAGAACCTAGGCCGACAATGCTGAGTTGCCGATACCGAAAAACAGATGGCCAAAGAGAGCGAGAAAGAGAGATATAGAAGATTTTTTCCTAGTCGCATAACGCCCAATTAAGGGGTGAACAACGCTACCACCCAAACCTAAAGCATTGTGCCATAAACACTTAACTTGAAGTAGAACCAAAAATGCCAAGCGTTGGGAATCCCTCTTAAATTGTTTGTTATGTGTTTTTTTGCAGCTCACATCCCCAGCCGTCATACTCGAGGTCATAGATCACTGAAAGACAAGTCATTAAACCTGAAACTGAATTGAGGACATTTTGAGTTATAGGCATGTTTATTACTACCTGTATTCTATGCTCACCAGCAACCTCCGTATAGGTCGCCTCACCATAACTATTGTCGTTGATGAAGCTTGCAACAAGTTCTGCCCTCGAAGCATCTTTGGCAAGCAAGAGAAAATCCACATTACGTGGGATAGAAAATACATCCCCTTTTTGATCATTTCCTTGAAGCAGCTTTAAATCTTGATATGCATTATCAAGCAGTGCATCTACCACACGACTCATATTTTCTCCTTGTACACATAACGCCCTGCTAAGGGGTGAGCAACGCAATACCGAAGCCACTGCATACCACCTTAATCACTAAAATCAACGCATAGTAAAAATGCCACGCGTTGTGAATCCCTCTTGAGCAGTTTGTTAGTTTGCAAACCCAAAGAGTTGATTTTACGTTATTTTAAATTTTGAAAACAACAAACCCCATGTGCTTTGATGCAATTAAGTCAGGCGTAGTCTCAAAGCGGCTACTCAATGAAACCACTTGGAACAAACAACGTCGCAGAAAACGAGCTCACAACACCAAAAAGCGCTTTTGGAAAACCAATCTCGCAATGCGGACTTTCAACAAAGCCACTGAAGCCAAGTGAACTTACCACACCAGAGAAAGCGTCCTTTCAGCAAGTAAATCGGCTTTTGTACCAATAAACTCACAGAGCAGAGTTTCAGCAAAAAAGTACCACTCAATTAACCCCAAAGTCGCCGCACCAAAGAACAAATCAACCATTGAAACGATGCCAATTTTGGATTTTCACCACGCTAGTTAACACTGAAATTGGACGCCGATACGACAATTTCGACTTTGAGCTTTTACCACTAGACCTTGCGATATAGCTGCGTTTTTCCTCTTGCAAACTAACGCCGCATTAAGGGGTGAACAACGCCACCACCTGACCTAAACCATTGTGCCGTAAACACTAAAGCCGATTCAAACCAAAACCGCCAAGCGTTGTGAATCCCTCTTAAATGCTTTGTTATGTGACTAGCGCCTTTGATAGGCAAATTGACCGTTTTACACCAACGTATTTTCCATATGCACCTGACTCTGAATAAGAGTTACGTTTATAGAAGTTCACCGCTTTTAAGTTAATTCTACGTGTAGATAGGACGGCTTTTTTATAACCTTTTTCAACCGCATAACATTCTAGTTGTTTGAGTAAATAACCACCTGCGCCAGGTTTATTTGAGTACATTCGCTTTAATTCACAGACTTCATTTTGATGGTGCCTAAAAACCCCACACGCTACAGCAACTTTGTTTAGGTAGACCACAATACATCCATCTTTCGACGGATCGAAAGCATCAGACGAAAACGAGCTTTCGCCAGAATCATTAGTGATCTGGCTAAGTGATGAGTTCAATTCAGCCACGAGTGACTGAAAATCAATATTGCTTGGTTCTACTTTCTTGTGTTCGAATCTCATACCAGTCACATAACGCCGCGTTAAGTAGTGAGCAACGCCACCACGAAACCTAACCATACCACCGTAAACACAAAACCCAACGATAGAATAAAAAATGCCATGCGTTGGGAATCTGTCTTAAACGCTTTGTTATAACGCTAGTCGAACTCTTCCTGCTGAGGCAAATCATCTGTGATTTCATACCAAGGCGCTTTGCTTCCAACATAAACATGCCTCGTAGCATTTACCTTAGGATCATCATCTAGAGTACCTAAAGGAAACCCCAAGACTTCTGGGTAAGCATCAAACTTAGTGTACAGACTTGAACCACATTCAGAACAAAAACCTTTATGCTCACCCTCAGATGATTCATAAAATTTGATGTACTCAGCGCCTTGTAATGTCTCCCAGTCTTGAGTTGCTACTTTCGCACGAGTTCTAAACGCTGAAGCATGTAACTTTCGGCACATAGAGCAGTGACAATTTAGTACATCAGACAACTGACCAGAGATGCGATATTTAATACGTTCACACAGACAACTTCCATTTAAAGCCATAATATTATCCTTATTTTGATATGCACCTAGGATACAAGCAATTCAAAAACTAACGTTCAAGAAAAGGATAATGATTTTTCGGTGTGTGTCTCAGTAACGTTTTACATTGATGCGTTATAACGCCGCATTAAGGTGTGAGCGACGCTTGGCTATACTTGAGCGAAGCGAAAACGCAAAGCGTTGCGAATCACTCTTAAATGCTTTGTTAGGTGCGGAGCTTATTATTCCTGCACGACCTTAACCCATTTTGCTCGCCACTCCTGTGCTTCCATAGGATCAGGCCAGAACTCTTTTTGCTTAGTTATTAAGCCATTTTCAACAGTGTGAAATGTTATAGCTCGAGCTTTTTGAACACTATCCGTAATTGAAACATCAGTTACGACAGTTTCTCCATCACACACGACAGAATGAACTTCAAATTCCCGAACACCATTTGCTGGATAATAAGAATTAATCGCTGTGAAATTTTCTCGACCAACTGTTAACTCGCCAGACTGAGGCCAAAAGCCCTCAAAATCTGAACTTAGCCACTCACTAGCTTTTGAAAAATCATTTGTTTTCATTGCATCCCAAAAAGCTAGGACAACTTCCTTTGAACTCATCATTCCCTCCGAGCACCTAACGCCGCATTAAGGTGTGAGCGACGCTTGGCTATACTTGAGCGAAGCGAAACAGCCAAGCGTTGCGAATCACTCTTAAATGCTTTGTTATACCTATGGTTGGTAAGGAGTATGAACCCTACGCTCCCCAGTTTTTACATTCAGCGTTACTGGCGTCAATTGGTAATTAGGTTTCGGCGGAGGAATCAAAAAATCTATAGCACTTTTGGCTTCAAATTCATCAGCAAAAATTTTTGCTTCAGCTTCCTCGAGTGTGAATTTTTTGTCATCTCCCATCCTACGATTGAAAATTGCATCATTTTTGATGAAATGAATCGTTGGGTGAGTGGGTTTATAAACAAAACCTGCTTTAAACATATTTAATACTCCATTAAAAATTCATGTATTTCGTAAAAAGGTATAACGCCCAGTTAAGGGGTGAAGCACGCAATGACCAAGCCGCTGCATTGCACTTCAACACCGAAATCAGTCGCATACCAAAAATGCCACGCGTGCTGAATCCCACTTGAACTGTTTGTTAGCACACTGCCCTTTAAGCCTTTGGCACACGCCAAGATATTGAAATATAGCACGAAAGTTATGGTTTAAAACACCAAAGCCAAACGGACAACTGCCAAACTAAAAACAAACTTCAAGACGTAAGTTGGCTAGAAGAAAAACATGGTTAACTGCCCTTTTGCACCACTTTCAAATTAGCAAAGAATACGGGCTTCGAACTTGAACAACATAAACAAAGAAACGCTTGTTTTGCCGAAAATTTCTCAGCTCCAAAGAAACCACGCCAGAGAAATAGCTCGAAAGTTAGAAACCGTAAACGGTAAACTCAAAGCGAAAACTTCACATCTAGTGCCACCGGAGCGAACGTGAAAGGCACATTTGATCAGGTGCAAAGCGAGGAAAAGAAACCAATAAAAACAGAAACTTTTAGCCTTTGATACCAACCTAGTGCTAACGCCCAATTAAGTAGCCCGAAACGCCCTGGCGCACCTTCCGCATAGCGCCGTAAACGCAAAGCCACACGCAAACCAAAAGTGCCACGCGTTGAGGGTCTGCTTGAATTGTTTGTTATGTTTTACCACAAATGACTGATTT
>NZ_SZQJ01000016.1 GCF_013369335.1 Vibrio sp. JPW-9-11-11 | reverse complement strand
TTCAAGCAGACCCTCAACGCTCGGCGATTTTGGTTTGCGTCGGGTTTGGTGTTGCCGAGCAATGCGGAAGGTTAGTCAGTGCGTTTCGGGCTACTTAATTGGGCGTTATACGCCAGATGAAGAAAGTCTAAAATTTCGGGGTAATATTTCGGATTTTCGGTGTTAAATTCAGGTTTTTCTCGCCACAAATTGTAGTTTCGTTTTTCTGAACCTTGCTTCAGTTCTGGTCTGTCATTTGTCGGTGGTTGTCTTCTTTGGTGCTGGTTGTGCGGGTCAGCCCAGGCTGTGTTTTTCGCTGAGATTCAGCTCTGTGAATTTGCCTTTCTAAAAGCTGATTTACTTGCTGAAAGGGCGTTTTCTCTGGTGTGGTGAGTTCACGTGGTTTCAGTGAGTTTGTGGAAAGTCCTCATTGTGAAATTGTCTTTCCAAAAGTGCTTTTTGGTGTTGCTAGTCCGTTTTCTGCGGCGCGGTTTGTTCCAAGTGGTTTCAGTGGCAAGTCGTTGTAAGTCTAAGTCTGACTTAAGTGCATCAAAGCACATAAAAATCATGGTTTCAAAGTAGGGCTTGTCGTAGAATTTTGGCTTTAACGTCCATGCGTATAACAAAGCGTTTAAGAGGGATTTGGCACGCGTGGCATTTTTAATATGCGTTGGGTTCAGTGTTTACGGCGCTTTGCAGATACTTTTGTATTGCGTGCCTTCACCCCTTAACGCGGCGTTATACAAATGGAGTGATAAATGAACTCGTGGCTGGACTTTGAGCATAGATTTCGAACATTAGCACCTGTACTTCAATATCATCGATTGGATGATCAAACTGGAGCAGCAGGAGAGTGGTGGCGTGTCGCTGGTCAACCTTGCAAATCAGTCGAGGAGTTTGAGTTACTCTGTGAGTTAGCAGGTGAGCAGTTAATCGAGTTACTAAAGTCGGAAAGTGAATATGGAAATATCATTTCTGGTGAGAGACCTCAATGGGCATGGTACAGAATGCTTAAAAAGCATACTTCATCATATGAAATTGGCACGTCTGGGTACGAAATAGACGAAAATGGCTCTAAGAATTGGATACATACAGGCACGCTCTACCATATCGGGGAGTCTTCGGCTAATTTAGCGTTGTGGTTAAATACTAAATATCCCATACCATTAAAAGTTAAAGATGTTTGGTACAAGCGTTTGTACCGCGATTACGGTAAGGAAATCCTTATTGGATTAATTGTCGCGATATTAGGTAGCTTTTTTGCGCTGTAATCATTTGTATAACAAAGCATTTAAGAGTGATTCGCAACGCTTGGCAGTTTCGCTTCGCTCAAGTATAGCCAATCGTCGCTCACACCTTAATGCGGCGTTATGTTTACTTGTATTTCAAAGGCTTAAAGGTCTTAGGCTCTAGTTCTTTGTCCCTCTGGCCATTCGTCCTTAGTAGACTCAGCAAATCCGCATTGTCGGTCTAAGTTCTTGAATTTCTAAGCCCGTAAAACATGCCAATGTTCGCGGGTTGCTTCATTGTCAGGTCGTGGCGGTTGGCTTCGGGTTTTACTGGCTTAAAGTCGCTTTCAGGTTCATAGCCAAGCAGTATTTCGGCTTGGCAGTTGCCTCGGCAATTTGCCATTGTCTTACGCTTTGGTTGGAAAGATAGGGCGCTTGTTGTTACTCGGTCGGGTTGCCTCATTGGGCAGGGAAGTGGAATTACTTGTTTTAGGTTGGTCGCCCTTGGTGGCCAAGTTGGCTCTTCCCTTGTGGTTCACTTCAGAAAACTAGTGAGAAATAGCAGTTCTTTCTCAAGTAAATCATGTGTTTGTGGTAAAACATAACAAACAATTCAACAGTGATTCGCAACGCTTGGCGCTCTCACTTCGGGTTGAATTTGGTGTTTACGGCGCAGCATTCAAGTTCAGTGTTTGCGCTGCTCACACGTTAATTGGGCGTTATAAGCTATCCGTAGTTGTAGGTTTGGAGAGTTAGGTGTACGAAACCCGTAAAGCTGAAAATAGTGACTATGAGTTCCTATTCGAACTTAAGAAATCAGCAGAATTTGAACCAATCAAAGCTGTATTTGGTTGGGACGAAAGTGTTCAAAGAGAAATTCATCACAATGAGTGGGGCGAAGAAAAGCCAACCATAATCGAAGTCGATGGAGTCGCAGTGGGCAGTTACTTGGTGCAGTGCCATTCTGAGCATCTGTACTTTGGTCGCTTTTTCCTATTACCAGAATATCAGGGTAAAGGAATTGGTAGCCAAGTATTAAAAGCGGTTACTGAGCTTGCTGAACAAAAGTCGTTACCGATAAAGCTTTGCTACTTGCAAGGAAACCGAGTAGGGCAACTTTACAAAATGTTTGGCTTTGAGGTTACAAGGCAGGATGAGCAGTTCGTGCACATGCTCAAACCACGCTTATAACAAAGCATTTAAGAGTGATTCGCAACGCTTGGCGCTTTCGCTTCGCTCAAGTATAGCCAAGCGCCGCTCACACCTTAATGCGGCGTTATACGTAATGAGAGTATGAAGATATATTTATTGGTAGCAACACTGCTTCAACTGACTCTACTGAGTTTTTCGAAATATTATGGTTCTATTGCGAATGACGTACTTAAAAGCGCAGTAGAAATACAAAGCTCTAATCTTCTATCTTCACTTGATAAGTTCCAGTATTACAGTGACCTAGATGATTATTTAGGCTATGTTTCCGCCACAATTTGGGTGATGGTTGTAGTAGTCACAAAGTTGAAAAATGTATCAAGCACCAATATGGCAAATTTGGCTATTTGTTTACCGCTGTTATTTCATATGGTTTTGATGGCTATTTAGCACAAAATTTTGGTGGTGAAATAACAAGCAGTAATAATTGGAAATTACGTATAACAAACAATTTAAGAGTGATTCAGCACGCGTGGCATTTTTGGTATGCGTTAGTTTTGGGTGTTGAAGTGCCATGCGGTAGCTTGGTCATTGCGTGCTTCACACCTTAATTGGGCGTTATGTTTACTTGTCTTTCAGTGGCTTAAAGCTTCTTCGATCTATGTTCTTTGTCTCTTTGACCATTCGTTCGAGTTTCTTCAGCAAATCTACATTGTCGGCCTAAATCCTTGAATTTCTCAGCCCGTAAAACATGCCAATATTCGTGGGTTGCTTCATTTTCAGGTCATGGCGGCTGGTTTTAAGTTTCACTGGCTTTAAGGCGCTTTCAGCGTATTTGCCAAGTAGCATGTCTGCTTGGCAGTTGCCTCGGCAATTTACCATTGTTCTGCGCTGTGGTTGGAAAGAGAGGGCGCTTGTTGAGGCGAAGTCGGGTTGCCTCATTGGGCAGGGAAGTGGACTTACGCGCATGGTGTTTCGTGCATTTGGCGGCCAAGTGAGTGTGAGCTTGTGATTCACTTCTTGAAATGTGGTCAACAACGCAGTTCTTTGCCAAATAAATCAGTCATTTGTGGTAAAACATAACAAACAATTCAAGCAGACCCTCAACGCGTGGCACTTTTGGTTTGCGTCGGGTTTTGTGTTTACGGCGCAATGCGGAAGGTGAGCTAGGGCGTTTCGGGCTACTTAATTGGGCGTTATATTTACAGAGGAATGTATGGAAAATTCGAAGGCAATTGATAGTATCCCAAAGTATATAAGCACTTTAGTACCAGCGATACTCTCACTATCAGTTGTTTATGACTTAGGTTTTTTTAGTGGATTTGGTCTCACTTTTTCTGAGGTGCCGACGACAATTTCAGATCATTTACGCAGCTCTTTGATTTGGCTGCCCGCTGCAATTCTTTGTGTGTTTTTTGTCACAGTTGTTGAGCTGTTTACAAGTAGAGTAGAACAAGGAAAGTCCGAATCAGAAATTATTAATGGTTCTCCAAACCCAGAGCGAACAGCTTTATTTAGAAAATCACCAATTTATCTAATAACAGCTATCACTATCGCGATTCCCTTTGCCTCATTTTTGGGTGTTGAAATTCCTCTTACGGGGTGGCAGTTTTTCTTTATAGCAATATGGTTTTTGTTTCATAATTTCGTGTTTGGTCACGAGCGGATTTTTTCTCAAACTCCTAGAGCTTTGTGGGTTACGTCTCGTTGGATTCCTGCTGTAGTTTTATGGGTTTTATTTGCAGGCTTACTTTCTGCTAAAAAAGCCATTGATGATCCTGAAACTGTAAAAATAGAGTTATCTGATAAGGTTGTTGAGCGGGTTGTGTTAAGAGCATATGATAAGTTCTACCTCGTTTATAACCCAAAACAAGAAGTCGTTTCTGTACTTAATGCGGGAGAGGTAAAATCAATAGATTCGTCGTCTCGCAAGTAAATATAACAAACAATTTAAGAGTGATTCAGCACGCTTGGCATTTTTGGTTTGGGTCTAGTTCCGTGTTTACGGTGTTCAAATTAAGTTCTGTGGTTGCGTGCTTCACACCTTAATTGGGCGTTAGTTTTATGGAGGAAATATTGTGGAAATCTGGAAGTTATTGTTCTTTATACCTGCGTGTTTTGCGCTCAATATGACTCCTGGTCCAAACAATCTATTGTCCATGAACAATGCTCGTTGTTACGGTTTCAAGTCCGCTTTTATTGCGGGACTTGGTCGTATCGCTGCGTTCGCTGTAATGATTGCCTTGGCTGCTTCTGGTTTAGCAGTCATTCTCTATGCTTCTGAGACTCTATTTCTAACGATTAAAACTGTGGGCGCGGCTTATTTGTTGTGGATTGCCTTTAATCTTTGGCGTTCGGAAGCAAGTCCTGTTTCTGAACTAGAAAATACTCGCAACCGATTAGGTTTAGCTAAACAAGAATTTTTACTAGCCGCCGGTAATCCAAAGGCGATCTTAATCTTTACCGCCTTTCTACCACAGTTCGTCAATGTTTCAGCGAGTGTAAATGAACAGTTCTTCGCTTTAGGGGCTACGTTCTTAATTTTAGAAATGGGTGCAATATCGATTTATGCGGTCTTTGGGATGTACTTAAGGCAGTGGTTTACGAAGCCGAAAATGGCAAAGCGCTTCAATAGAGGTTGTGCAACTTTTTTGGCTATGTCTGGAGCAAGCTTGTTACTGAGTCGCCAGCAATAAAACTAACAAACTGTTTAAGAGTGATTCGCAACGCGTGGCATTTTCAATATGCGTTGATTTTAGTGTTTAAGGTGGTATGCGGCGGCTTTGGTATTGCGTTGCTCACACCTTAACAGGGCGTTATGTTCTAGGGAGAAATCAAGTGGTTGAACGGATTACTTACGAAAGCTTACCTCAAATCGCAGGACCTTATGTCCATGCAACAAAGCACAATAAAACGCTTTATATATCAGGGCTTACAGCTTATGGAACAGAAGCTCAAACCTTTGGTCTGACAGAGCAAGCTAAAGAGATCTTGGAGCAAATCTCAGAAGTCCTTAGGTTAGAGAAACGTTTAAAAAGCGATCTGGTGAAACTGACAATTTTTGTTCGTGACATGTCAATGTTAGGCAGCATCCGAGAGCTACTTTTCAGTTTCTATGACGGCAATTTACCAGCATGCTCACTGGTAGAAGTATCCAAGCTAATTCACGCGGATTTACATATAGAAATTGAGGCCGTCGTAGCGCTGTAAGTACGAACATAACAAGCAATTTAAGAGGGATTCTCAACGCTTGGCATTTTTGCTTCTACTTCAAATTTAGTGTTTATGGCACAATGCTTTAGGTTTGGGTGGAGACGTTGTTCACCCCTTAATTGGGCGTTATGTTGCAATCAGGCTTTGCACACATTATCGTAGCTGAAAGTAACGATAAATCAGGATATTACGTTTATGTACCAGTTGCGATGCACAAAAAAAGTTCAGGATGCATTAGGCTTAAAGCCCGCAGATTTAACTGAAGTCCAAGATGAAAATTTCACCATAGGTAATTGGTATGTAAACCTTTTTACGGCTGACCGTAGAAAGTGCCTAGTATTCATGGAAGAGAAAACTTTGATGTCGTTTGTACTTGTCGGTTATAGAAAAGAGCACGCAAAAGACATAGGCAAAATTTTCAAAAATGGTGTTTTACAGCTGCTTGAACTAGAAGGTTCTCCTCCTGAAATTACCGAAGCTTATGAGAAAGCGCCAGAGAATGTACTTTTTACAAAGACAGCAAGCAAAAAGCTACTGGGTAACATGAACGACGTTCTAAGTGGCTACGAACACTTTATTTATACTGATGGCGGGTTAAAGTACTGTGATTTCACAAATGCAACATTACGTATAAATAGGACACCGCAGAGAACTTTGGAATGGACCTTTCCAATAGAAGCCTTACATAAGCTCTTTGGCACAGCAACATAACAAACAATTTAAGAGTGATTCAGCACGCTTGGCATTTTCGGTTTGGGTTAAGTTTAGTGATTAAGGTGTTCAAATTGAGTGCTGTGGATGCGTGCTTCACACCTTAATTGGGCGTTATGCCTTTTGGGAGAAAATATGCAGTTTTACAAAGCAGATGAGTATCAGGCATCTTGTGAAAACCTCTATCGTAAATACGAACTTCAGATAGCTGCTTTACTTCCAGGCGCAACAATTGAGCATATTGGAGCTTCTTCTATCCCTAATGCTGTATCTAAGGGAGACCTAGACATACTTGTTGGTGTTAACGGTAACGAGCTAGAAAAAGCAGTGAAGTTAC
The DNA here is from genome assembly GCF_013369335.1 of Vibrio sp. JPW-9-11-11. Lineage (GTDB taxonomy): Bacteria > Pseudomonadota > Gammaproteobacteria > Enterobacterales > Vibrionaceae > Vibrio. Next base: position 1,433 of record NZ_SZQJ01000016.1, on the reverse strand, counting down.
TTTCTACTTTAGGTTTCAACGAAAAGTCCAATACGTTAAGAACTCCCGAGCTTTGCATGCTGGAAAATAGCTCAGGTGAAGATGTCGCTTTTCAAGTCGTGGCGATTGGCTCAGAGTTTGACTTCTTTGTGGGGTTTAGGGACAAACTCCGTGAAAGCCCCGAGTTGGTTCAACAATACAATGAACTAAAAATGTCTTGTACAGGTTGGTCTCACGAAGAGTATCGTCGAAAAAAATCAGCTTTTATTGAGCACGTTTTAGGACAGGCATAACAAGCAATTTAAGAGGGATTCTCAACGCTTGGCACTTTTGCTTCTACTTCAAATTTAGTGTTTATGGCACAATGCTTTAGGTTTGGGTGGAGGCGTTGTTCACCCCTTAATTGGGCGTTATGAGTATGAGGTAAGGGTTAATATGTCATCAATTTTTCCTACAGGAATTGAAGTATCAAATCATTTCTTCCACGATGCTTTAGATTTTAGCCAGAGATATAACTTTTGTATAAATAACGAGGAATACGATTTTTTTGCTTCTAAGTCCAAGCGCTCAAAAATGTTTATTGACTTGCGGATGGGGATGGAAGCGATCCTCAAATCACTAGTATGTTATTTTTTACATGATGAACGAAAAGGAAAAAATTTAGTTAACTGGATCGAGAAGCACGGTCACTGCCTAACCAAAATGTGGGCAAAGTTGTCAAATTTTATTCCTAACGAAATGTATGTGAATCACACATTAGGTATTCAACAGATGGATAAACTTCCAGTCGGGCTCAGGTATCGTTATGACGCTTGGAGTTTTAGAGGTGCAAAGCAAGACTTGTATTACCAAACTGTTGGCAGTGATTTATGGTTGCAGAATATGGCAACTGCTTTAACTGAGTTGATAGAGTTAGCAAATCGTCATCTTTCTAGTCACTCTCGAGTTGTTTCTGTTGCCGACACATTTGAAGAGATATTCGGAGAGCGCTACGAAAAATACTCATAACAAACAATTTAAGAGGGATTCCCAACGCTTGGCATTGTTGGTTCTATTTCAAGTTAAGTGTTTATGGCACAATGCTTTATGTTTGGGTGGTAGCGTTGCTCACCCCTTAATTGGGCGTTATATGCCTTGGATTCAAGTACGAAGTGCGACACCTCTGAACATAAAAACAGTAAGGTGCGATAATCATGAACTTTGCTCCCGCCAAGAAGTAAAAAACATGAAATACACGCACCTCACTGAGAACGAAAGGTATATGATTTCTGCACTCAGAAAGCAAGGAATTAGTACCGCTGAAATAGCTAAACAACTGGGTCGTCACAAAGCCACTATCTATCGAGAAATTGAACGCAATTGTCGTTACAACAAGTTCTTCGATAGGTACTCATATCAACCAGAGCGGGCACAGTAAATGGCGCGTAACCGGCTGAGTCGTTCACGCCGAAATA
>NZ_SZQJ01000015.1 GCF_013369335.1 Vibrio sp. JPW-9-11-11 | reverse complement strand
GTTATGCACAATTAGAAAAACATCATAACTGCCTGTTTTACTTTGCAAATCCATACCATTCATGGGAGCGAGGCACTAATGAAAACACCAATGGCTTGATACGACAATACTTACCAAAACGCACTTCTATGTCACACGTGACACAGAAGCTCTGCAATGAAATTGCACACAAATTAAATACGCGCCCACGCAAAAGGCTTGGGTATAGAACACCAACGGAGTATATTCATGCGCATCTGTAAAAAGTGTCGCACTTCAAACTTGATACTAAGTGGTTTCGGTTCCGTCTCTTTTCTCGACGGCTTTCAATGCCCCTGCTGGAAGAATATTGTATAGCTCTGCCACTTTCTTTGGCTGTGAGATTCTTACTTCAACGATGAAATTAATCATCTCAAAGAGACTATTTGCGACTTCTGGATTGTCATTTAAGTCAATTTCTCCGGGGTGAACAGCGTTGTTACCCACCACTCGACAATAATCAAGCGCTTGTTGAACTTCAACAGGTAATCCTTTTGCGACTAAAGAGCCAATATCATCATTGATATTTTTGCCTTTCTCACCTAATTCAATTAGCAGTTTCTGAATAGTAAGACGAAGCAGTGCTGCTGCGGCTCTTGGTGAACGAGCCACAATATCTCTGGCTTCGTTGTAATCTGATACACAAACATCCGGCAAATCGTGGTGATGTGGTGGAACTGGAGCTTCTGATGGCACAATCATCCTGCCTTGATACCAATAGCAAATTTCATCACAATGCGTACATTTGCTGTAGGTAAAGTCTGTAGTATAAGAGAATTGCCCTGATAACCTATTGAGCTTGTTCCAATACTGTTTAGCGAACACTCCACATTGGACACAGTGAAATTGTTCTTGTTCAAATACTGGGGGATAGTATTTATTCATTCGTACTCCTGACTTATTGAAACACTTAACGCCGCATTAAGGTGTGAGCGACGCTTGGCTATACTTGAGCGAAGCGAAACTGCCAAGCGTTGCGAATCACTCTTAAATGCTTTGTTATACGATTGATTCCAAAGTACTTTCTAAACTTGATAAAGGATATTCTTTGCCTAAGATGGTAGCGCTAGAGTTTATTGGGTCAACTTCTACATAATACTCAGTTCTACCGTCAGGATATTGAGCTAAGTGAAGTACAATACGCCCCTTTGATTCTGCAGCTTTACGTAAGTCCCAACCAGTAGATTCCAAGCTCATAATAACCTTTCCGCTGCAAACCTCTCGGATAATCGGAGAGTATACCCAATGAGACATTTTCATTTCTTTGGCAATTGTCAGTACTTCAAATTTACCATTGAGAACATACTGATTTGTTTCCATTCGATATCCCCGTAAAATCGTATAACGCCGCATTAAGGTTTGAGCAACGCTTGGCGATACTTGAGCGAAGCGAAACTGCCAAGCGTTGCGAATCACTCTTAAATGCTTTGTTAGCTATTTGGTGAAGTGTAGCCCGTTGTTGTCGCTACAACTTCAAACCCCCGCTTTGATACTATCGGTTTACTCATGTCTGAGGCATCGATTATCAGATACTTAACACCTTTCGACTTTGCTTCAGCGATACGCTTATTTAGGAGCAAGCTATAGTACCCATTGCCTCGAAATTCTTTGATTGTGCTTCCGCCCCAAATTCCTGCAAATGGGCTGCTTCCATTAAATGTTAGCCAAGCGGAAGTCACTGGCTGTCCATTTACATACACAACATAAATGGATACCGAATCTGGAGATTGTTCTTTGAGACTCATTAAGTAATTGTATTGCCAATCGAAATCCCCACCCCATACCTGTTCTTGAACCTTTATTGCATCACGAATGCCTTCGCTATCGAAAACTTCTGTGATCTGAGATTCATCGAAGAACTCGTTAGCTGTTTTAGAAAGGTCTAAAACCATAAATGATTCAGTATCTTCTTGTTCAAAACCATTAGCGAGTAATACATTGCCGATATTGCTTGGTTTATCGGTACTATATGTCTTCCACTCAAAACATAATTTGCGTTGGCTAAAGTAAGCTAGTTGCTCTTTAACTATTGATTCAGTGAGGCTTTCATCAAAGTCAAAGAACGAAATATAACTGCCGTGACGATCTTTAGACACGAATTTAGTCAGATTACTATCCGACTCCTTTACACCATTAAACGAGTGAATAAGCTTGCGTTCAAACTCATTGTACTCTCGCATTACATCCACTGTATTCATTTTATCCTCGTATATAGCTAACGCCCAATTAAGTAGTGAGCAACGCAATACAAAAGCTACCGCATTCCACCGTAAACACCCAAAACCACTGCAAACCAAAACTGCCACGCGTTGCGAATCTGCTTGAATTGTTTGTTATGCGATTTGTTCGCAAGAGCTAGATTGGGCAATGAAAACATTACCTTAAACACAAAAAACCACAAACGCGCAGGTAACTTTTTGTGATTCAAGAACCAATGGACTCAACATTTCCAAGATAAGGCTAACAAAAGCACGGAACGTTGCCTTAAAGCGAAGAATTGGCTTTTGTTTGCAAGAAACTTAACGAGCCGGAATTTCAACAAATGCCGGCTTTCCATGAACTTGCCCCTTCACATTTTGCGCCCAAAAAATTTTCCGCAACCAAATGCGATTTTTAATGAGGCAACTTCACGAACCTTGGCATGCATTACGGTTTCAGTGATTCAAGAATTTGAGTCGACAATGCTGATTTGCCGAAAACGAAAAACGAATTGCCAGAGACCACGAAATTAAAGAAACCTAAAAACTTTACCCTGTCGCATAACGCCGCGTTAAGTAGTGAGCAACGCTTACACCTAACCTAAACCATTACACATTAAACACAAAACTCAATTTGAACTGAGAACGCCACGCGTTGCGAATCTGTCTTAAACGCTTTGTTATGTGCGTGCTTTCAGTTCACGAACCAAAGCCTCATCACCAGCTTCATGTAGCCACAAACACCAAATTGTAATCGAACCATTATGTTTGCTGTATACAACCCACTCACCAGTTTTGTAGTCGTTCGAGACTGATTCAATTAACGATTGGTACATTGTTTCGATATCCAAGTCTTGATCTTGTAACTTGGTTCGCTTCGCGTGATTAGCCCAGTTTTCAACAATAAATGAAGATTGTCCAAAATGAGTATGCAGGATCTTAAAACCCACTTGGTCTGATATATTTCTCAATTTACCCCGACCGTTACCGATATCACTGATGCGCTCCAAAACCGACAACACCGAAGTAACGGGAACTGCGACAGGAATGTTTTCAATAACGACATACCCTTGGTGATACAACTGCGATATTTGAAGTTTTAAAAGGTCACTAACGTTACATGTAGGGCAATGAAATGACAGTGCCTCCTCAACCATAAGCTCATAATCACCATATAACCAAGTCGACTCTAGAGCTATATCCCTACGAACTTTCACGTCAGATGAACGGATTATTTGTTCGACTCTATTCATTAATCCTCCAGAGCACATAACGCCCTTTTAAGGTGTGAGCAACGCAATACCGATGCTGCCGCATACCACCTTAAACACTCAACGCAACGCATAGTAAAAATGCCACGCGTTGCGAATCACTCTTAAACAGTTTGTTAGCCCTTTTACTCGGGTAAGCTGAATGACATGGTATCGCAGTCAGGTTCTGACGTAATTGATGGAGCGACCGAACCAAACAAGTCTAGAAATGATGTTGCCTCAACAGACTGTGGGGTTACATGAGTTTCAATGTAACTATGTAGTCTGATACCTGCATTCATCGCCAACGGAACGAAGTTAATAAAAATATCGCTCTCATCAACACCTGCTTCCTCTGCAGAAGACTCAATTAGGTCGGCGTTAACATAATTGCGAATGATATCTGAAGCTGATGCACGAAGCCTTGACTCAGCTTTTGGGAGTTCTAAAAGCTCTTTTATATCACCCCACGAGATAGGAATATCAAAGAAACTTCCCCCCTCCTCTTCTGGGTTAGCGAGAAAGTTAGCATAATAATATGTGTGTTCGGTATTTGGTGTCGCTGCGGTTTGAACGTGATAATTGTATATGCTTCTTATTCTATTTGCTTTGTTATGATGGCGAGCATTTCTGATTGCTAATATCACACAAAGTTCCGGTGTGTCGTACCAATCGACTGGAGCACCAAGTTCTTGTTGCATCAGATCGTACAAATTGTGAAACGCATTTAGCATTGCATTTATTGCTGTTTCCACGTTTCCAACAGCTTCTGGGCGGTCAATGGTAACAAGCTGCTTATAACGAAAATCAGCTTCAACTAGAACTCTAAATGTTTGAGCAAGATCTTCAAAAGAATGACTTAACGGCATATTTCTTCTCTAATAATTAAATTTCCAAAACAATAACAAACTATTTGCTTATTGGACTTGTACTCCATCAATCTTTGGTACATTGAGGGCTAACGCCCTGTTAAGGGGTGAGCAACGCAATACCTAAGCCGCCGCATACCACCTTAATCACTTAAACCAACGCATAGCAAAAATGCCACGCGTTGCGAATCCCTCTTGAACAGTTTGTTAAGCTACTGAATCTCGAACCCTAGATTCCTGTGAATCAAGCTTCTAAACGCTTGCTTTAATACGACCTTAGCTTCTGTGACATCTTTTAAATCTACTGTTCCTTTAGAGTTCTGTAAATTTTTCAATACGTTTGCAAGATGATAGTTCAAGTTGTTTACAAGCGGAGATACTTCATCATTAGTTAATAAAATCAGCTCTTGCCCAAGTTCTTGAGACTTTGTGAATGAAGAAATTACTTTTTCTGAATCTATATTATCAGCCAAGATATGCCTTACAAAACTATCAACATTTACATCATACTTCGCATAGATTGACGCAATTTTATCTATATATTTAGATTTCTGCTCACTTTGGTACTTTTCTAAATTAGCTTCAACTTGTAATTTATTTGATTCAATTAAATGATTTCCTGTGACCCAAGAGCTTGCAACAACGAAAACTCCTGTTAACACAACTGTTTTAATATTTTCCATACAATTTCTCTGTAGCTTAACGCCCAATTAACGTGTGAGCAGCGCAGACACTGAACTTGAATACTGCGCCGCAAACACTAAATTCAACTCGAAGTAAGAGCGCCAAGCGTTGCGAATCACTGTTGAATTGTTTGTTATGTTTTACCACAAA
>NZ_SZQJ01000014.1 GCF_013369335.1 Vibrio sp. JPW-9-11-11 | reverse complement strand
AGTGATTCCAAACGCTTGCCGGTTTCGCTTCGCTCAAGTGTGGCAAGCGCTTGTCACACCTTAACGCGGCGTTATGTGCCAGTCTAAAATAGGTTAGAGTGCGGAGTCACAAATGATAGTAACCATTCAAGGACCAAGTTTTTACGGACAAGAAGACGAAGAAGTATTTTTCGCTTGTTTGTACTCATTACCAGAGTTTGAAAAGGTAGTTGGTGTTGGTCTAAATCTAGAAATTCATTTCAAGTCATCAGTTTCAGGTGATGTCATTAGGCGTTTGTTGGTTATTTGTCGTCGCTGGGGGGTAGATGTCAGTTCTCTAAAGAATCAGATTAGTTGTTTAGAGGTTGAATCTTTGTTCTGGGATAAAGATATATCGTTACCTTAACAATGACTCTTGGCTGGTATAAGTTGCTTGAAGTTAACAGAAAAGTATTGGTACCAGTCTTGATATCTAGCGGGACATCCACTTGGTGGAAATTTGCACATAACAAACTGTTTAAGAGTGATTCGCAACGCGTGGCATTTTTACTATGCGTTACGTTTAGTGTTTAAGGTGGCATGCGGAAGCATCGGTATTGCGTTGCTCACACCTTAACAGGGCGTTATGTTCTAGGAGTAATAATGAAGTCAGAAGAACTGAATCTAATTGAAAGGAAGATAGGGGTCGCGCTTCCTAATTGTTATAAGCAGGCACTTTTAAATTACCCCGAAACTTTGATTGGCACTGAAGCAGAGGATTTCCATTTTCTTACTAACGCTAATGAAATAATCTCAGAAAACCTAGAGGTAAGAGAAAGTGGCTATTTTGGAGAAAAGTGGCCAGATCGGTACTTTATAATTGGTCACAATGGTTGTGGTGATTATTACGTGATCAACCACACTAATACGGAATTTTCGGTAGGCCTTGCAGACCACGATAAAATGGAATGCAATCTATTTGCTAACAATTTGAGCGAGTTTGTCGAGAAGCTCTTGAACGAGTTTGAAACCGAATAGAACGAACATAACAAGGCATTTAAGACGGATTCCCAACGCTTGGCATTTTTGGTTTGAATTGACTTTAGTGTTTACGGCACAATGGTTTAGGTTGGGCGGCAGGCGTTGCTCACCACTTAATGCGGCGTTATACGAACTCGAAAAACTTAACATGGAGAGTGAATTGAAAGATTATGAAGTTTATCTGTTCGATATGGACGGGACATTAGTAAATTCAGAGCCTTTAAAGGGCAAAGCGTTAGCATTAGCGTGTTTGGATTATGGCGCACACGTAGACCACAACATTTACAAAGATGTTATGGGTGAAAGTTGGAAGGTTGTAACGGGTCACTTCTTTGAAAACGCAAATATTGCACCTGACTTAACAGAGTTTAATTGCTACTTTCGAGCTCATTACGAACAGATGCTCAACGATGAGCTTGAGCTAAATGTTGGGGCTAAGGCTTACATAGAACAGTTAAAACTAGCAGGTAAAAAGTGTGGAGTTGTTAGTTCAGCAGCAACATGGATGGTGGATAATATTTTAATCTCGTTGCATCTAGAGAATGCTTTTGACCTAGTTATTACGCAGGAGCACGTAACTAAGCATAAACCTGACCCAGAAGCTTACACTTTAGCTCTTGGTAAATTAGCTGTTTCACCTGACCAAACAATTGTGTTTGAAGACTCCACTGCGGGTATTCGTGCAGCTAAATCTAGTGGCTGTGACGTCATTGCTGTTAAGCATGGCTTTAATGGCAAAAATGATCTAAGTGGTGCGGTTAAAGCAATCAGGACATACGATGAAATGTTCGTATAACAAACAATTTAAGAGTGATTCCCCACGCCTGGCATTTTTGGTTTGGGTTTAGTTCAGTGTTTACGATGTCCAAATTGAGTGTTGTGGTAGCGTGGCTCACACCTTAATTGGGCGTTATGTGGTTAAGAGGAAATATGGAAATTTCATTACTAGCGGATTATCCGCATGAAGCACCAAAGATAGCAAAATGGTACTACGATGAGTGGGCTAGAATTGCTCCAAATGTTACTGAAGCAATGGTGCTAGAAAAGGTTATCGAGAAATCTGTAAATCGAAATGAAGTTCCTTTGTCGCTAGTTGCGCACATAGATAGAGAACTAGTTGGTGTTCTCGAACTCAAAATTCGTGAAAATAAACACTATCCAGAGTATGAGCATTGGGTTGGTGGCGTGTTTACACACAAGAACCACAGGCAGAAAGGTATTGCACGCAAGTTGCTAGACTCAGCTCAAGATAAAGCGACAACCCTTGGCATCAAAAAGCTTTACCTACAATGCGAAAGCTTCAATATTCAGCTGTATTTAAATCAGGGTTTTAAAGCTCTTCATCAGGCACAGCACCACGAAATAGAAACGACTATCATGGTGTGGGAAGCCACCACATAACAAACAATTTAAGAGGGATTCCCAACGCTTGGCATTTTTGGTTCTACTTCCAATTTAGTGTTTATGGCACAATGCTTTAGGTTTGGGTGGTAGCGTTGCTCACCCCTTAATTGGGCGTTAGGAGTATATATGACATTATGTGTAGCATTTAAATTTCAAAACAACATATATCTAGGATCTGATTCGAGAATCTCGGTAGGTGACAAGTATGCGGACTACGGCATAAAAGTAACTCCAGTCCATATACGTATATATGAGCCTTCAGAAGAGGGTACCCAACCTCAAGTCGCATTTGAGAGTACGTATGGAATGTGCTTTGCTGGCGATTTTGCAGGAGCTTCATTCATTAGAGAGTTTCTGGCGATAACTATGCAGCGTTTGCAATATGTTCCTACATTTTCTGAATTATCATTTAAGTATATATGTAGGACAATTAATAAATTATACCGAGAAGTATCGACAGGCATACAAAACCAACTAGAAAATGATTCAAGTATAGACTTCTTTTTAAGTGGATATTGCCCTAAAGAGAATAAGCTGATGCTGGCTAAGTTTTATATCGACTATGGTGAGAATATCGACAAGTTTGAACCTAAAGCTAGCATAATGGATCCAAGTTTAGATGAGTTTATTGAGTATATAGGTTCTGGAGAGGATAAATATGGCTTATATCTAGACATTCATAAAGATAAGTCTTTGCCAGCAAAGCCCATTTTGGCTTTAAAGTCGCTTATAGATAGCCAATCTGTGTTTTCAGTCGGTGGTAATGTTCAACTCGGACAGTTTGATGCGAACAATGAGTTTTATGTTTCAGGCATTGTTAAGCACGTTGAAAATGAAAAAGGATTTATAGATTCAATTCAGTATTGTTTTGCTGGTATAGACATGAACAGTTCAGCTTTAGAATCCTCTGGGGACGATTATATTGTTATGGGAACATATATAGACCCGTACCGTTAATATACTCCTAACAAACAATTTAAGAGTGATTCAGCACGCTTGGCATTTTTGGTTTGGGCTTAGTTCAGTGATTACGGTGGTAAACTTGAGTATCGTGGTCGCGTGCTTCACACCTTAATTGGGCGTTATATTTAATTGGAAGTAATATGAAATTGTCAAAACTACCTATTTTTTTCTTTGCTGTTGTTGCGTTTAATGTAAAAGCTCAAATAGCTTACACAACACAATTCGATGTACCTGGTGGTAAATTTCAAATCCTATATGAAGAAGCATATACGCAAGCAGACAAAGTGCTCTGTGCTACTAGGTTTGAAGGAGTCAAGAAGCATCCAGACTGGGCACCAAGCTACTCTTTAAAGTACCTAAATGACATGGAAAATGAATCTCTGGGAGTAGTAGCCTCATTAGAGGATGAAAGATATGACTTCTATATAGTTCAAACTCAGAGTAATAAGGTAGTTAGGAATGATTTAATAATGAGTTTGTTAGCTAATTCTGATGGATTGAAAATAGCTTTAGCATTTGAAGAAGGTAAACTTACTGTTGAACTAGCAGATAATGACGGTCAATTTAGCCGAGGTGGTCACTGGGATTTTCCCGGGTTCTCTCCAAGAAAGTGGAAAGCACAAATATCAGGTTTTAAAGGTGGCATGTTTTGTCAGTTGTATAAGCCAAATTAACTGTAATATAAGCCTGATTCTTTCACATGTTAAATATAACAAACAATTTAAGAGTGATTCAGCACGCTTGGCATTTTTGGTTTGGATTGAGTTTAGTGATTATGGTGGTCAAGTTAAGTGTTGTGGTCGCGTGCTTCACACCTTAATTGGGCGTTAGCACCCACAGAGTTGGATATATAGGAGTACATAAATGTTGGAAAAAATATGCTCTTTAGTAGAAGAGCAGTATTTCTCATCTGGAGATTTTAACGGCTACCCGGTGTATAAGTTGATATCTGAGCTAAATGTGAATGCAGATGATATGAAGTCGATTATTCGAGATGGTATTGTAAACGAAATTCTGACTGTAGAGATTTATGCAAACACTCATATAAAAGCATTTTCGGATGTACCAAAAGAAAAAATGCTCGAGTGTTTTGACTCCGAAGAATTTCCTGCAAATATGTGTCTATATATTCACCCCAATAAATTGTCAGAAAGTGAGCATATTACTAAGTTTGCTGAATCACCATATCAACTAGAATTAGCGAAAGGTAAGGGTCAATTAGATTATATGACTTTCGATCTTTCCGTTCTTGAATTTTATCGAAATGACCCTAGGTATACTTATGAAACCGATTTTATTCATGGTTCAATCTGCATAACAGATGAATATTTCGAGTCATCATCTGTACCTGAAAAAGACCAAATTATTCTGAAAACATTTGGTTTTGCATATGACGATGAACTGAATAGATATGTTGCTGTTTTTGCAAGGTATTTGGCTAATTTATCTCCTGAGCACCAGCAAATTTGGAAAGCAAAGGAGATTAGTGGAAACATCAAACTACACCCTGATTACTATGCGAGCAGCATACTTGGTTCTTGGGGTACCAAAATGTCAATTTTTGAGGCGTTTGTTCAAGAGCTTGAGTTAATAAATAAAATGAGCCAACTAATGGGTAAACCGCATCTATTTCACAATAGCTTTGTTTCTGATCGTCCAAAAGAGTTTGGCTTCTTGTTGAGGCCTACAGTTTCTGAATTTAATTTGTTTATGCTCCTATTAGATAAAATGATGTCCGATAACATAAACAAAAAATTCTTTGAAAATGACGTTGAAGTTGAGTCTGAAGAAGAGAGAAGTGACGGTAAAGTGGTTATCAGGCCAAAAGGAACTATACAAATACTGGCTGCTTGGATCGATAAGTTTTACCAAACACCAGATCCCAAGCATGTCGATAACATGCTTGCAGCATTCCGAAAGGTTAGAAAACTGAGGCAGAAACCCGCGCATAAAGTGAACATTGACTCGTTTGATCAGAAGTTATTCAAAGAGCAACGTAAGATTATAATCAAGGCGTATGATGCAGTTAGAACTTTAAGGCTGATGTTATCAAACCACCCTGCTGTAAGAGTTAACCCTCCTGAAATTAGCGATAGATTGTATAAAGGAGACATATGGGATATTTAGGTTCAGGGTGCTAACAAAGCATTTAAGAGTGATTCGCAACGCTCGGCATTTTCGCTTCGCTCAAGTATAGCCGAGCGCAGCTCACACCTTAATGCGGCGTTATGTTTCACTTTGATTTAGAAGAAATAAAAGGTTTTTGGCGCTTGTTTCTTTGGTCTCTTTGGCTGTTCGTTCGAGTTGTCTCAGCAATTCAATATTGTCTGCCCAAGTTCTTGAATTTCTCAACCAACTTTGCGCTTCAATTCGAAGTCGTGCCTCCATGTTGGTAGTTTGTTTGGCGTAAAGTCACTGCGAGTGTATTTGCCAATGAGCAAGCTGGTTTGGCAGTTGTCTCGGCAATTTAAAGTTGTTCTGCGCTTTGGTTGGAGAGGATGCGTGGTCGTTGAACGTTTATCGGATTGCCTCATTGGGCAGGGAAGTGGAATTACACGCTTTGAGTTTCATGCCTTTGGCAGCCAAGTGAGATTTCGCGTGTGACAAAGTTCTTATAAAGCGGTTAACAATGCAGTTCATTGCCAAATAAATCAGTCGTTTGTGGTAAAACATAACAAACAATTCAAGCAGATTCGCAACGCGTGGCAGTTTTGGTTTGCAGTTAGTTTTGTGTTTATGACGCAATGCGGTAGCTTTTGTATTGCGTTGCTCACTACTTAATTGGGCGTTATGTGATTATCGATACCTTATATATTCTAGAGATTAAAGTATGGGACAAGAAATATGAAAGAAAAAGCTGTGAGAAAAGGTAGTTCTGCAAAGGCAATACTGCTAGCGTTATTGATTAACGTTGTGGGTTTATCAACAGTGTTCGTAGGAAGTATATTCCTTTATTCAATTTACTTGTCGTCTTTAGGTGTAAACGACTATGTGAATGAGACATTTAATAGTATCAAGCTGAGTTCCCCATTTTTTCTAACATGCTTCGTGTTGGCGCTCATTATTTCTAGTTATGCTGTTTATTTTTGCGCTAAAACATCGGTTGAACGTGCGTATCGAGATGTATCAATACTATCAATAGTTTGTGTGTTCCTCGGTTTTATACTTACAGGTCATGTGATAATAGTAATTTTGCATGTGTTGGCGGTATTCTTGGGAGTTCGAAGTTGGAAAAGAAGGCTATTGGAAGAGAGTATATTTGTTCAATAAGGAAATCACATAACAAACTGTTCAAGAGTGATTAGCAACGCTTGGCGTTTTTACTATGCGTTGCGTTAAGTGTTTAAGGTGGTATTCGGCAGCATCGGTATTGCGTTGCTCACACCTTAACAGGGCGTTAGCTTTCAAGGAGTAATTGTGCTACTAAATCTCAATACGTTTTCTATTGATAACTTTGTGCTTAGCGAAGAGTGTAGCCTTCCTGATGGTAGCCATTCTTTTGGATGCTATTTACTAAATGTAGTTAATGGTAAGGTGCATCACATCCATGTCCGCTTGAGTGAGTTTTATTCAAGAGGAGGTGTTTTTAAAGGTGAGCTTCTGTTGGGTAACCGTTATTTATCAATAAATGATGGTACGCAGCCAGAACACATAAAGGCTTTATTTTCTAATCATTTTGAACACTGGGACGATGGAGTCGAGGTTAATTACCAGTATCTAGTTGATGGTATCGAGTTAGAGTTTAGTTGGCATTACCTAGGAAAGAAACTCATCGCAAATTACATTGCATTGGAAATAGAAAGCTAACAAAGCATTTAAGAGTGATTCGCAACGCTTGGCAGTTTCGCTTCGCTCAAGTATAGCCAAGCGCCGCTCACACCTTAATGCGGCGTTATGTTTATGGTCACAATAAGGAGAAAGTGATGGTAGTAAAGTTAAAAAAAAGCGATCTACAAACTGAAAAATACGATTATATTTGGCAACGTGATGCCGGTGATGGAACATATACCGGCAGTCTAGACCGCAAGAAAGTCGATAAAGATGAGGGGTACGAAGTCCTATACTTGCTCGAGGCTTTTATAAATGACAATAATCTCGATTACAGTCAGGAGCTAGTTCATCAGTTAGAAGATACTATGCACTCAAAAAGTGAGGTAGTAGAGAGATCTGCATTGAACTTCTTACTAGCACGATCTCTTGGGCTTAAATAAACATAACAAAGCGTTTAAGACAGATTCCCAACGCATGGCATTTTTCATTCCATCGTTGGGTTTTGTGTTTAAGGTGGTATGGTTAGGTTTCGTGGTGGCGTTGCTCACTACTTAACGCGGCGTTAGTTTGCTTCAAAGAATAGGGAAGTATCGTGGAAGAAAAACGAATAAGTATTAGACCAGCAAAATCAAATGAACTGGAATCAATCCATGCTTTGGTAACTTCAAACGATGCATGGACTCAGTTTAATGGCCCATATTTTCCGTATTCTCACCCTTCATTAAATCAGTTTGAAAAGTCTTCGTTTCAACGGTTGTTAATTGGCTCAGATTTACAGTTAATCACTGTCGATGATACTCCCATAGGGACAGTTAGCTGTTATTGGGAATGTGAAGAAACTCGCTGGCTTGAAGCTGGTGTGGTGATCTACGATTCCAAACTCTGGGGGCAAGGTATCGCTGCGTTGGCTCTTCCTCAATGGATATCATACTTGTTCAAAAATAACACAATCGAAAGGGTCGGTTTGACAACATGGTCAGGCAATCCGCGCATGATGTCTCTGGCGCTGAAGTTGGGTTTTCAACAAGAAGCAAGGCTAAGAAAAGTACGTTACTATGAAGGCGAGTATTACGATTCGGTGAAATATGGGGTGTTGCGTTCGGAGTGGCAAGAACGCAACTAACAAAGCATTTAAGAGTGATTCGCAACGCTTGGCAGTTTCGCTTCGCTCAAGTATAGCCAAGCGCCGCTCACACCTTAATGCGGCGTTAGGGTTACAATTGTAGTTTTGTTTTCACTTTTGAAAGGGGAGTTAAATGAAGTTATCAATGTTTGTTTTGTTTTTGATCGTCGGATTGACAGGATGCGGAACAACATCTGCGTTATGGGAAAATGAAAGTTACTTTGAAACTATTTCAGGTTTTTCAGTCAATGATGACAATGAGCTTTTTATTGTGAATGGCAATGAGTATTCATACGTTTTTGATGTTAGTAGTGAGTTTAAGCAAGCTTTAATGTTGAGTCGTGATATTGAGTTTGAACCAAAGTTTATTGATTTTCGATTAAGTGAGTCGGCTGATATTGCAGGTGAAATTATTCTTTCAGTTCGTTCATCAAGTATTCCTGAACTACATAGAAAGAAACTTATTGACTTAGGGTTTTCCCAGAACGAGATTATGCTTTTCAACTATAGGTTAAAGGGAAATCGTTATGCTCTTAAAGGTAGCTTTGATAATGTCAAATTGGATAGTGATTATCAAATAAAGGTTACCCAAGAATCTAGCAACGTAGCTAATGTTGGCAAAGTAATTATAACACCAGCTTCAGTAGTGATTGATTCAGCCATCATTGGTGTAACGGCTATACCTACTGCAGTGTTGTATGGTGTGCTTGGTGTTTATATGTACTCAGAGCAACCCTAACAAGTGCTTTAAGACGGATTCACAACGCTCGGCGGTTTTAGTTTGATTTGGCTTTTGTGTTTACGGTGTAATAATTGAGTGTCGTGGTAGCGTTGCTCACCACTTAAGCGGGCGTTATATGCTTTTGAGAAAATATGAGTTATTTAGTAGAAAATAAACAAAGAGTTAAGAGCAAGGTGTTTGGATCTATCTTACTGCTGTCGGTTGGTTTTACTTACCCATTAACAGCTTATGTTCTTGGGCAGTACATAGGTGTTGAAAATCAACTTACTTATTTTCAGGTTAGCGCTTTGTTGGTTGCAGCGATGGCGTATATCTCTCATCAACTATATCAATCGGCATTCTCAATATTGAATCCAGCTTCAGCTTTTGGACCTGAAGGGCTAGATGAACTAAGGCAAATGTATGTAGTGATTGTGAATCGTATCGGGAAAGCTAGTATCTGGCTTGGTTTTTATAGCATTGTTTTTGGTGGACTAGTAACAATCTTTGTCTCTTGAACTACGCATATAACAAAGCGTTTAAGACAGATTCGCAACGCTCGGCATTTTCAGTTTGATTCAGCTTTGGTGATTACGGCACAATATTTAGGTATGGTGGTGGCGTTGCTCACTACTTAACGCGGCGTTATGTTTACTTGTATTTCAATGGCTTATAAATTCTTCGATCTCTGTTCTTTGTCCCTTTAGCCATTCGTTCGAGTTGCCTCAGCAAATCCGTATTGTCGGCCTAATTTCGTGAATTTCTCAGCCCGTAAAACATGTCAATGTTCGCGGGTTGCTTCATTTGCAGGTCGTGGCGGTTGGTTTCAAATGTCACTGGCTCTAAGTCGCTTTGAACGTATTAGCCAAGTAACATGTCAGCTTGGCAGTTGCCTCGGCAATTTACCATTGTCTTGCGCTTTGGTTGGAAAGATAGGGTGCTTGTTGTGAGTTAGTCGGGTTGCCTCATTGGGCAGGGAAGTGGGTTTAGTCGCTTCATGTTTCGAGCCTCTGGCGGCCAAGTAAGATTGAGCTTGTGATTCACTTCTTGAAATGCGGCCAACAAAGCAGTTCTTTGCCAAACAAATCAGTCATTTGTGGTAAAACATAACAAACAATTCAAGCAGACCCTCAACGCGTGGCACTTTTGGTTTGCGTCGGCTTTGGTGTTTACGGTGCAATGCGGAAGGTTAGCCAGTGCGTTTCGGGCTACTTAATTGGGCGTTATATTTATCCGACATTAACAAACATGGAGGTTTGAAATGAGTAAAGAGATTACAGGCGGTTGCTGCTGCGAAAGTGTAGCCTTTAAGCTTAAAGATGACTTCGGTAAGTTCTTCTTTTGTCACTGTGAGCAGTGCCGAAAGCTCACAGGTTCGGCTCATGCATCGAACTTGTTTACTTCTCCTTCAAACATCGAATGGACTAAAGGGGAA
>NZ_SZQJ01000013.1 GCF_013369335.1 Vibrio sp. JPW-9-11-11 | reverse complement strand
ACTTCTATGTCACACGTGACACAGAAGCTCTGCAATGAAATTGCACACAAATTAAATACGCGCCCACGCAAAAGGCTTGGGTATAGAACACCAACGGAGTATATTCATGCGCATCTGTAAAAAGTGTCGCACTTCAAACTTGATACTAAGTGAATTTTTCACGCGCCTAAAAGAGGTAAATGTTTACGCTGCTGATAGGTTAAAGCTAACTCTAAACAGGATTTGATTGCTGTCTCTGGTAACACTTGCGATAAGGACAGAACTATTGCTCTGTTTCCCTGAAACACCAGTTCTTCACCATACAATTCTCTAAATGTATCGACCAACTTAGTTTGGCAATTAAAGAACAGGTAATAATTATTAGGAGATTTCAGCTTCCAGTCCATTCTTAGCGGGTTGCCTGTTTTTACACTATAGCTAGGCTCACCCCACTTTAGAGTTTAATCAACTTCACCCAGCTCCAAATCAGATGCGATTTGAAAGACTAGATTTCTTAACTCCTCTAGCCTAATACGAGCATTTTCCGGATATTCATCGAAGCGTTCTTTGACTACCTTGTTCACTGGAACCTCCTATTCACATAACGCCCTGTTAAGGTGTGAGCAACGCAATACCGAAGCGCCCGCATACCACCTTAAACACAAACGCAACGCATAGCAAAAATGCCAAGCGTTGAGAATCACTCTTAAACAGATTGTTATATGCGAATGGAAACCATTAACCTGTAACAATCAATGGTTCCGCTAAGACTTTATTGTCACTTTCAGCTTTTAGATGTGCGAAGAGCTTCGTAGTATTCTGCCTCAGACATAGGTGGATTATTTTTCGAAAGAATATTCATTAACCTGGTCAAATTTTCCTCCTTTGTCTTATACTCAAAATTCATATTCTTCAATACGTCTTTCAGCTCAATGAGATAAGGTGAGATTAGTTTATAGTTAACCGCTCCATCACCTTTAGAGTTAATATTAGCAATTCTTAAATCTATATATTTTAGATTTTTTTCCAGTTGATAATCTAGGGCCGCTGCGACTACATCGGCGGATAACTCGTTTAAATACTCATTATATTCCGAAGTCCCTCCCTTAACATGAAACTTGTTATTTTTATACCTTAATGGAGTAAAACAATGCCCAACTTCATGTTTCAGAACATTAATATCAATACTATTTTTGTGCACAATGACGCACTCTTTACCCAAACCATCTTTTAATCTATAAACACTAGCAATAGCATTAATGTCGTTATTCTTGTTAAGGACATGCTTCTTTTTGTTAATGGCTTCATGTGTATTTTTAGTATCACCATCTTTAGTGTAGGAATATTCCGAACTGTCTATTTGCTTTGTCGACTGACCATCATCGAACACGATCACGTTCGAATACCCTTCCGTCATCTGATTCGCTACAGTAGAGAAAGGGGAAGTAGACTCGTCTTTACCGCAACCCGAAATTAAAATACTTGTAGATAGTAAAGTGAGCAATATTTTGTTGTTTAACATTGAATAGCCAAATTAGTTATTAAAACATTGATTTTAGTTAAGAATGATTCGAAAAAGAAGTCTTTTATGTATACATAAGCATATAACGCCCAATTAAGTAGTGAGCAACGCGACCACCACACCTAAACCATTGTGCCGTAAACACTAAAACTGATTTAAGCCAAAAGTGCCGAGCGTTGCGAATCTGCTTAAATTGTTTGTTATGCAAATTTAGCTGACATCTTTTATGTGGCTGATTTTGCCATTTTGAAATTCAAAGTATGTTTGACCTTTCAACTCCAAAACCTGACCCGCTTTGAGACCGTTAGGCAGGTCTATTGCCAAAGTCCCCGTATAGTCAATGTTGACCGTCGCTGCCAGCTCCGACATCTCTATAGCTGTCACAACTTGCTGACGAGCACTAAAAATCTTTGCCGACTCAGAAGCCAAACTTTCAAACTCAGCTTTGCCGTCTGAACGAGCAGTAATTTCTCCATTTGACTCATTCTCGAACACTACATCATCGTCAAGGAGATCGAGTAGTCCAGACACATCAAAAGAATTGTAGCGACTGACATAAGATTCAACTAATTCGATTTTTTCACTATCTAACATGTTAATTCTCCTCATTTGCATAACGCCCGCTTAAGTGGTGAGCAACGCTACCACGAAACGCAACTATTGCACCGTAAACACAACAGTTAATTCAAACCAAAACCGCCGAACGTTGCGAATCCGTCTTAAAGCGTTTGTTAGGTGTGTTTCACTATATTTAGGTTGCCGTCTACAAACCCAATACTTAAACTTTTGTTGGACAAAGCTTTTTGGCTAATAGAACCACACGAGTTTACGTACTGCTTTGTAAACTGAAGTAAATTTTGCTCTGCCGTTTGCCAAGAACTACCGAATAGTGATTCACTGACTTTAATTTGCCGTTTGTTTGGTAGCCAATCTTCATTGCAAGCCCAATCCTCATTGTCCAAATCAAACTCTTCAGAACCGACAATTTCGACCAGAAATGGGGACTCGTAAATGTTTATATTAAACGCAATTATCCGTTCAGGAATATCCTCTGACAACTGAGTATCCAACCAATCGCAGAAATCTTGTTCGTTGTGTATCATAATTTTCCTTTAAACACCTAACGCCCAATTAAGGGGTGAGCAACGCTACCACCCAACCTAAAGCATTGTGCCATAAACACTAAATTGGAAGTAACACCAAAAATGCCAAGCGTTGGGAATCCCTCTTAAATTGTTTGTTAGGTGCGTAGCTTATTCTTGTACGACCTTTACCCATTTTGAGCGCCATTCTTGTGCTTCCATAGGATCAGGCCAGAATTCTTTTTGCTTGATGATTAAACCGTTTTCAACGGTATTAAAAGTAATAGCGCGGGCTTTTTGAACACTATCTGTAATCGAAACATCAGTTACGACCGTTTCACCGTCACAGACGACCGAATGAACTTCAAACTCCCAAACACCATTTGCAGGGTAATAAGAATTGATAGCTGTGAAATTTTCTCTACCCACTGTAAGTTCATTTGATTGAGGCCAAAAGCCTTCGAAATTAGGACTAAGCCACTCACTAGCTTTGGCAAAGTCATTAGTTTTCATCGCATCCCAAAAAGCTAGGACAACTTCCTTTGAATTCATTATTTCCTCCAAGCACCTAACGCCCAGTTAAGGGGTGAACAACGCAATACCGAAGCTGCTGCATACCGCCTTAAACACTAAAACCAACGCACAGTAAAAATGCCACGCGTTGTGAATCCCACTTGAACTGTTTGTTATAAAACGACTCCCCACGAGGCAAGAACTATATTTATCAAGTAAACAATTAAAGCAGTTGTCGCAAATATAAATGACCACTGAGACAGGCTGCTAAAGCGTCTAATTATCCAGTACTTAGCAACTTTGTCATCGAAATTATCCTTGTCTTCAGACATGTAATAACCAAATGAAAACAAAGCATTGAGAACTAGAGCTGTAATATAAAATATTGTAGAAAATTGTAGTAATTGACTAGCCGAGATCAACTCACCTTTATCAACAACAGTTAGAACGAACGCAAAGCTCGCTCCCGTGAAAGTCGGATAGATAAATTACCTAATGCCATTTTAGCCTCTGTTTTATAACGCCCTGTTAAGGTGTGAGCAACGCAATACCGAAGCCGCTGCATACCAACTTAAACAACAAAACCAACGCATACTAAAAATGCCACGCGTTGCGAATCACTCTTAAACAGTTTGTTAGCTTACTTGGATTCAAGTACGAAGTGCGACACCTCTGAACATAAAAACAGTGAGATGCGATAATCATGAAGTTTGCTCCCGCCAAGAAGTAAAAAACATGAAATACACGCACCTCACTGAGAACGAAAGGTATATGATTTCTGCGCTCAGAAAGCAAGGAATTAGTACCGCTAAAATAGCTAAACAACTGGGGCGTCACAAAGCCACTATCTATCGAGAAATTGAACGCAATTCCCGATACAACAGACACTTTAAAAGGTACTCCTATCAGGCATGGAGAGCCCAACAAATGGCTCGCAACCGGCTGAGCCGGTCGCGGAGAAATAAGCGTTACAGCGAAATCGACTTCAGGTTACCTGAAGCCTTGCTACGACTGGATTGGAGCCCTGACCAAATCGTCGGATACCTAAGGGTAAGAGGCTATCCAACAATGAGTCACGAGCACCTTTATCAGCATATTTGGAACGACAAAACTCTCGGTGGAACCCAATGGAAACACCTACGCCAATCCACTAAGAAAAGGCGTAAAAGGTATAACTCAAAAGACAGCCGAGGTCGGCTGGCAGCAAAGCGCCATATTACCGAAAGACCTGCAAAAGCTGAGCATCGAAAAGAGCCTGGTCACTGGGAAATTGATACCGTCGTTGGCCGCGGAACCAAGCACTGTATCGTGACTTTAGTCGACAGAATGACTGGCTACACTTTTATCGGACAAATGGACGATAGAACAAGCGAGTCGCTCAACGTAAGAATGAGCAAAATCATGACCCGCTCTGACTTACCTTTTAAGACGATAACTGCGGATAACGGCACTGAATTTCATAGTTATGCACAATTAGAAAAACATCATAACTGCCTGTTTTACTTTGCAAATCCATACCATTCATGGGAGCGAGGCACTAATGAAAACACCAATGGCTTGATACGACAATACTTACCAAAACGCACTTCTATGTCACACGTGACACAGAAGCTCTGCAATGAAATTGCACACAAATTAAATACGCGCCCACGCAAAAGGCTTGGGTATAGAACACCAACGGAGTATATTCATGCGCATCTGTAAAAAGTGTCGCACTTCAAACTTGATACTAAGTTCACACCCTTCACTAATGGTATTAAACCGCTTGATGCCATTCATTGTAGTGTATATGTTAATAGCATGATTTAAAGGAGTTTTATCATGAAAAAGACAAATGTTATTGCATTAGCAAGCCTTCTTACGTTTATGGGACCAGCTGCTTTGGCGGAAAAACCTGAATGGGCTGGCAAAGGGAAACCAAACCTAGAGGACGTAAAATCGATTTCCGATTTGAAAAAAGCTGAAACTCAAATTGAAGAACGTGAAGATGAACTTGAAAAGCTAATCGAAGAAAAAAAGGATAAGGCTAAGAAAGCTAAAAGCAAAAAAGACAAAAAAGCTCTCGAACGCGAGTTGGAAGAACTTAAAGATGAGCAAGAAGAAGTCGAAGAGCTAAAAGAAAAAGTTAAAGACAAGAAGTCTGGATTCGAAAAGCAGAAAGAAAAGAAAGCAGATCAAACTCGAAATGAAGTTGACAAAGGCTCTGATAAGGGCAAAGAAAAGCGAGAAGAGAATAGTAAGAAATGGTGGAAGTTCTGGGAGTAGAACTTAGCCAATAAGTACCAAATACAGCGCCAGGGTAATGACCTTATTACCCTGAAAGCTATCCCCTCTTAAACTCACGTTTTTCGAGTGACAGCTAACGCCCAATTAAGTAGCCCGAAACGCCTTGGCTCACTTTCCGCATTGCTCGGCAACACAAAACCCGACGCAAACCAAAAGTGCCACGCGTTGAGGGTCTGCTTGAATTGTTTGTTATGTTTTACCACAAACACATGATTTACTTGAGAAAGAACTGCCATTTCTGACTAATTTTCTGAACTGAACCACAAGGCAAGAACCAACTTGACCGCCAAAGGCGACCAACCTAAAACAAGTAATTCCACTTCCCTGCCCAATGAGGCAACCCGACTTCGCCTCAACAAGCGCCCTCTCTTTCCAACCAAAGCGCAGTACAATGGCAAATTGCCGAGGCAACTGCCAAGCCAACATGCTACGTGGAAAATACACTCAAAGCGACTTTGAGCCAGTGACACTTAAAGCCATCCGACACGACCTGAAAATGAAGCAACCCACGAATATTGACATGTTTTACTGGCTGAGAGATTCACGAATTTGGGCCGACAATGCGGATTTGCTGAGGCAACTCGAATGAATTGCCAAAGGGACAAAGAACAGAGATCGAAGAATTTTAAGCCATTGAAATACAAGTAAACATAACGCCGCATTAAGGTGTGAGCGGCGCTTGGCTATACTTGAGCGAAGCGAAACTGCCAAGCGTTGCGAATCACTCTTAAATGCTTTGTTATATGCCTGTTTTCGAATAAACTGCCGTGCCACTCAATTCACCAGACGGCAATCTTCGGTCGTTACGTAAAATACCTTCAAAAGTATACCCGCCTCGCTCTGCTACCATTCGACTTTTCAAGTTCTGTTCAGCAGCTTTGATTTCAACTCGGTTAGCGTTAAGTTCATTAAACGCGTATGACTCTATTGCTTTCACTGCTTCAGAAATGAAACCATTACCAACACTTGAACTACGCATCCAATAACCAATTTCAAAAAACGGTACTGATTTATCGCGAATAATTAACCCTATTGCACCAAGAAAGCGCCCTGTACTTTTTTCTATAATTGAATAACGTAACTCACCTTCAAAATTCTCAAAGTTATTGATGGCTTGTTGCGTATTTTCAATTGATTCAGCTTCTGTTAACGCATATGGAACCCAAGGAAGATAGGCACCAAGTTCATCTTGGCTTTCCAGTATCGCTTCAAGCATCAGAGGTTGATACTCCATTGAAGGGGGTAGTAGTTTAAGTCTATCTGTTTCCATATTTACCAATATCCAATTAAGGCTTATAACGCCGCATTAAGGTGTGAGCGGCGCTTGGCTATACTTGAGCGAAGCGAAAACGCCAAGCGTTGCGAATCAGTCTTAAATGCTTTGTTATGCGTAATTTTTGACGTACTTTGTCATTACTATTTCCGAGACTGACAAACCGTCGATTCTATATTGATCTTTGAACTCCCCAACAACGTCGAACCCTGCTTTTAGGTAGAGGTTCTTTGCTGGGAAATTCTCTGATAATACACAAAGATCAAGCCAGTCAATTTCGGCTTTTTCTTGGCAGAAATTTATAACCGCATCAATGAGTCGTTGACCAATACCTTGCTTCCGACAGGAAACATCTACGCCCATACCGAGTAGAACGCGATGAGAACGGTTTTCATCACCGTGGTGGCGAAGATCAATGTGACCTTTGATACTTCCAGAGGTGTCTTTTACAACCCAAAGCTTTCTCCAACCTAAATCGCCAAAGTGATGGGAAAAGCCTTTGATAAACTTATCTTTTGTTGCTTCTGGAATTTCACTTTGCTCTCTAGACATTGGCTGGAAAATAGGAACTTCTCCATTACCATTTTCAGACAGCTGATTTTCAAGATACGCAAAGAATGAATCTAAATCCGATTTTTCCGCTTCTACTACTTCCATCTAATACTCCGTAGTCCATCTATTACGCATAACGCCGCGTTAAGTGGTGAGCAACGCTACCACCTAACCTAAACCATTGTGCCGTAAACACTAAAGCTGAATCAAACCAAAAATGCCGAGCGTTGGGAATCCGTCTTAAACGCTTTGTTATGTACGTGCTCAGAGGGATGCCCCATCTATTTTCACGACTGGAATTTCACTGATATTTAACCCACTAAGACAACGAGCATTCACAGCCCAGCCAGTAAATGGAACTTTGCCTGCCGCGATTTCAGCTTTGGTCAATTGACTCGGTTTACGAAACGGCAGAATGCCGCATTTAGGGCAAAAGTAGTCTTCGGCGGTCTCACTGCCCCATTGATATAAAACCGCATTTTCGAGGGGAGTTAGAACCGTCAAATTCTCTTTTGGTACTCTAAAATTAAGCGCACCTCTACGGATACAAATGGAACAATTACACTCTCGAAGATGGTCAATATCGGCTAAAACTTCGAATTTAATGAGACCACAGTGACATTAACCGGAATACGTTTTTGGCATCCTGCCTCCTTAGTACATAACGCCCTGCTAAGGGGTGAGCAACGCAATACAAAGCCGCTGCATACCACCTCAATCACTAAATTCAACGCATAGTAAAAATGCCACGCGTTGCGAATCCCTCTTGAGCAGTTTGTTAGTCGCGAGGCACCGAGCGACAATTCTAAGCCGAACTAAACTTTGCGAACAACAAACTTTATGTGCTTTGATGCATTTAAGTCAGGCGTAGTCTCAAAGCGGCTACTCAATGAAACCACTTGGAATTAACAACGCCGCAGAAAACGGACTGACAACACCAGAAAGAGCCTTTGGAAAGCCAATCTCACAGTGCGGACTTTCAACAAAGTCACTGAAACCACGTGGAACTAACAACACCAGAGAAAACGTCATTTCAGCAAGTAAATGAGCTTTAAACCAACAAACTCACCGAGCAGATTTGCAACCAAAAACAGACTCTCGATTGCCCTGTTCTGTCAGCACCAAAGAACAAAACAATCGCTGGGACACTTGCCAAGCTTTGGGCTTAAAACAGCAGAAACTGAGTTTTGACCATCGACGATGAATCTGTATACCAAACAAACAGCTGCCAAATTTTGAGCTAAGAAACATGATTTTGATTGCTAGCTTTTTCTGGCGACTAACGCCGCGTTAAGGTGTGAGTAACGCAATACCGAACTTTCTGCATTACGCCTTAAACACCAAAACCAACGCAAATTAAAAATGCCAAGCGTTACGAATCACTCTTAAACGCTTTGTTATGCGTATTATCCCACACGTACCAGACTGAGTTTTTCACTCGCTGCTGGGGCTTCAAAATACTGAGTTACATGATGAAATACAGCCTCTGTGTCAAACATAGCTCTTTCAGGTTGTTCTACTCTGCGCTTAGCAATTTGGGATAAACATTGCTCATCTGCTAAGTCTAAATACCAGAGCTCATGCTCACTACTTACTTCAACGCACAGTGATACGAACCAAGCTCTTTGCTTAATAGTATTTGCTGGAAAATCCATGACAACGTTAACCCCAACATTCAACAAACTTTGAACATGGCTTTTAACGAAAGGCTTAATGAGATTAGAGTACTTAATGTAGTCGTCAAATGTTTGAATTTTTGAAGGATAATGAGCCGACAACCAATCGTCTTCTGAAATTAGGACTGCATTATTTTCAGCAGCCACGACCTTAGATTTAGTCGATTTTCCTGACCCCATCTTGCCACAGAAGAAGAACAGCTTTCCCTGATTTTCCATGTTTCCTCCATCTACGCATAACGCCCAATTAAGGGGTGAACAACGCATCCACCCAAACCTAAAGCATTGTGCCATAAACACTAAATTTGAAGTAGAAGCAAAAAGTGCCAAGCGTTGAGAATCCCTCTTAAATTGCTTGTTATAAGCCTTTGATTCAATTAACAAAGACTAAATTATAGCCTTCTTTTATGTTTTAATTACTAATAATCAATCATATTTTGTAGACAGCATTAGGAATGTATCACCATCACTACTACTTATGTGGGAAAATATTAGTGACATGCCATCTGTGGTATCGACTCTGAAAGGAAATGATGTCATCTGTAGATTCGTACCTGTACCAACTTTAAACTTATGCCTTAGATAACGGATAAACTCACTTCGTGAATCTCTGTCTCTAATTCTCGGTGTACTTGTCTGACACTTTCTATACTCATCTGCCACTCTAACAAAAACAGCTATGTCAGTGTTATCATCAATACCTATGAACATTTTTTCATTTTCTAAGCCATCTTCGTCAAAGTCATAGTTACCAAATTCATTGGCTTTTTTAGCTGCTTCATCAAAGGTAGGAGATGTACTTAGACAAACATCATAGAAAGCTTTAATTGCAATATGAGTGTTCTCTACCTCAAGTGCTGACATGGGTTGGTTAAGTGGTGGAGAATCTGGGGTACTCTTACATCCAAGTGTAAATATCGAAATTCCTATTGCACAAGCAAAAAACAAGCTACGCTTCATTATTTTTAGTTCCTTTTAATAATAATTAATTTCGTATTTAGATCTGGCTTATAACGCCCAATTAAGTAGCCCGATACGCACTGGCTAACCTTCCGCATTACTTGGCAACACTAAACCCAACGCAAACCAAAATCGCCGAGCGTTGAGGGTCTGCTTGAATTGTTTGTTAGCAATATTACATTCACAACTACCAGTATTTATTAATGTAACGAACAGGGTTTGAGTTATTAAAGTCGACATTTTCATAAAGCAGCATAGGATCTACTTCACTGCTATCTGTAAAGTAAATATCAATTCTTCCCTCAAGGTTTTGTTCTGTTTGCTTAGTGCATTCATGCTCAACTGCATGAGTAACACTGCCTAGCACTGCGCGGTCGTTACTGGTATTAGTTATAACGAAATACTTGATATCAGTGTTTACCCTGTCGAGTGAGGCTTTAAACCCTGGCGCAAAACCCTGAGAGACCATTTGACTAATTACCTTTTTATCCAAATTTTCGTTTGCTCTGACGACAATAACTGTCTGACTCATTGATTCAACCTTCCGATATGATTTTTATTCGAATATTGCTAACGCCCTGTTAAGGTGTGAGCAACGCAATACCGATGCTTCCGCATGCCACCTTAAACACTAAACGTAACGCATAGTAAAAATGCCACGCGTTGCGAATCACTCTTAAACAGTTTGTTATGTGCAAACTTCCACCAAGTGGATGTCCCGCTATATATCAAGACTGGTACCAATACTTTTCTGTTAACTTCAAGCAATTTATACCAGCCAAACATCATTGTTAAGGTAACGATATATCTTTATCCCAGAACAAAGATTCAATCTCTAAACAACTAATCTGATTCTTTAGAGAACTGACATCTACCCCCCAGCGACGACAAATAACAAACAAACGCCTAATGACATCACCTGAAACTGATGACTTGAAATGAATTTCTAGATTTAGACCAACACCAACTACCTTTTCAAACTCTGGTAATGAGTACAAACAAGCGAAAAATACTTCTTCGTCTTCTTGTCCGTAAAAACTTGGTCCTTGAATGGTTACTATCATTTGTGACTCCGCACTCTAACCTATTTTAGACTGGCACATAACGCCGCGTTAAGGTGTGACAAGCGCTTGCCACACTTGAGCGAAGCGAAACCGGCAAGCGTTTGGAATCACTCTTAAACGCTTTGTTATAGCGCAACTTCGCCTATCATTTTAACCGACAACAACGTCAGTAATACCTTGATTATTTTAATAATATAGTCATTTTTGCTACTTAGTCGAAACTTCGTTCCTATAAACGAGCCCAAGATCGCGCCCAAGACCATACAAACAATGACACCTGAGTCAGAAAACATGCTCTCAGTGAACGATAAATAAACAGGGATTCTTGCTAGGTGACTGATCGTCATAAATAACGAGCTTGTCGCTATGATCTCATCTTTCGACTTCAGTTGTTTCGTTAATACGCTCAAACTCAATGGCCCAGTTGCACCTACTACCAACCCTAACCCCGTTTGCAAAAAGCCGATAAGATAATAGCTTTCGTATCGACTGACTAACACTGAAAAGCGCGGACTCCACAGGTTTAGTAAAATATACAGGCCAATTGCAACTGGCACGTACTCCATTGAAATATGAGATAAACCATAACCAATCGTCAGTGCTCCTATGACTGAACCAGCCACGAAGCGCGGAAGCAACTGCCATCTAACATGCTGTAATGAAAACAACATTCGTGATGAGTTACTTGCTAACCGAACCAAACCATGGATTGGTATGACCAAGGCAGGGGTTAGGAAGACAGGAAGAATTGCAATTAGAAGCATGCCACCGCCAAACCCAACGATAGCAGCAACCATTGAAGTCAGTAACGCCATTAATCCCAATAGATATTCGCTCTTCGATTTCTCCTTGCGCTATAACGCCCAATTAAGGTGTGAAGCACGCGACCACGACACTTAATAGACCACCGTAATCACTAAACTTAACTCAAACCAAAAATGCCAAGCGTGCTGAATCACTCTTAAATTGTTTGTTAGCAATATTTCCCGTTTCAGTGATTTTATTTAATGTTCAGGTTTAACCGACTTCGCTACTTGACTAATTTTTCTTTCGCTAATTTTTCCTGCTGCTCTAAAAATGTAAAAAAGCTGGACTTGCTTATAAATGGATTGATTTCTGCACCGTTTTTTCGTTTATCGCGATTAGCGAACAAATCATTTTTATGTGGGTGATTTGCTAGGTTAACAGTTACAACAGGAGGTTTTAAGGCAATCTCTCTGATTCTATCCATACTTTTGAAAAATTGATTCGCTAACTCTGGATTTTTGGCACTCAAACTATGCCCACCGACGACAAACGCACGATATAGTGCACCGCTATCTTGCACCATAAAATCCAGCGAAAAGTCACCCTCGGTATGACCTGGTGTAATATAAAATTTAAACGGCTTCCCTCCGATTTCGAGAGTCATTCCATCTTTAACAATAAAGTCTACATTAGGCGGCAAAAATTTATTGGCTCCCTCACTCTTCTCTGCTTGTTTTTTCGCTAGCTCATGACCTTTTGAGGTCATCACAACTATAGAGCCATACTTCGCCTGAAGGTATTGTGCCCCACCAACATGATCAGAATGCCCGTGAGTAGCTAAAATATGCGTAACTGGCTTTTTCTCTAACCCTAACTTTTTAAGATTAATCGGTATCCATTTAGAATAAGGGAAGTCTAGCGTATCAATAATAACTAGCCCTGTATTTGTCTCGACAGCGTAAGAAGAAACCCATTTATCACCGACATAATACACATCGTCAAACATTTGAAAGGGCTCAACATACCCATTTTTATCATTCATTTCTGGAATACCATCATTTGCTCTTACACAAACTGAAACCAATAAGAGCAGAACAACACTCAACTTTTTCATATAAACTCCTATATTGCTAACGCCCAATTAAGTAGCCCGAAACGCCCTGACTCACCTTCCGCATTGCTCGGTAACACCAAACTCGACGCAAACCAAAATCGCCGAGCGTTGAGGGTCTGCTTGAATTGATTGTTATGTGCGCTGCTAAAGATTAGCGGCATGACGCTTATACTTCTGTTCACGCCAACACCATACCCCATAACTTACCGGGATAGCACCAATTGCTCCCCAGAACCCACTGACTAATACATCGGCAGTTTGCGTCCAGCCCCAAGCAACTTGTGATATAAACAATGGTTCAATACTTCGACCTACCATTACGCCAAAGATTGCTGGAAATGATGTACGGATAGTAAACCTAAGACTTCCTTTTTTCCTCTCTAGTTTCCACTTGGAAAGCTCGATATCTGGATCTTTCACTATCTCCTCCATAAGATTTTCTGCCTGAAGCACATAACGCCGCATTAAGGTGTGAGCGACGCTTGGCTATACTTGAGCGAAGCGAAAACGCCAAGCGTTGCGAATCACTCTTAAATGCTTTGTTAGGTGCCTTGGATTCAAGTACGAAGTGCGACACCTCTGAACATAAAAACAGTGAGATGCGATAATCATGAAGTTTGCTCCCGCCAAGAAGTAAAAAACATGAAATACACGCACCTCACTGAGAACGAAAGGTATATGATTTCTGCGCTCAGAAAGCAAGGAATTAGTACCGCTAAAATAGCTAAACAACTGGGGCGTCACAAAGCCACTATCTATCGAGAAATTGAACGCAATTCCCGATACAACAGACACTTTAAAAGGTACTCCTATCAGGCATGGAGAGCCCAACAAATGGCTCGCAACCGGCTGAGCCGGTCGCGGAGAAATAAGCGTTACAGCGAAATCGACTTCAGGTTACCTGAAGCCTTGCTACGACTGGATTGGAGCCCTGACCAAATCGTCGGATACCTAAGGGTAAGAGGCTATCCAACAATGAGTCACGAGCTCATTTATCAGCATATTTGGAACGACAAAACTCTCGGTGGAACCCTATGGAAACACCTACGCCAATCCACTAAGAAAAGGCGTAAAAGGTATAACTCAAAAGACAGCCGAGGTCGGCTGGCAGCAAAGCGCCATATTACCGAAAGACCTGCAAAAGCTGAGCATCGAAAAGAGCCTGGTCACTGGGAAATTGATACCGTCGTTGGCCGCGGAACCAAGCACTGTATCGTGACTTTAGTCGACAGAATGACTGGCTACACTTTTATCGGACAAATGGACGATAGAACAAGCGAGTCGCTCAACGTAAGAATGAGCAAAATCATGACCCGCTCTGACTTACCTTTTAAGACGATAACTGCGGATAACGGCACTGAATTTCATAGTTATGCACAATTAGAAAAACATCATAACTGCCTGTTTTACTTTGCAAATCCATACCATTCATGGGAGCGAGGCACTAATGAAAACACCAATGGCTTGATACGACAATACTTACCAAAACGCACTTCTATGTCACACGTGACACAGAAGCTCTGCAATGAAATTGCACACAAATTAAATACGCGCCCACGCAAAAGGCTTGGGTATAGAACACCAACGGAGTATATTCATGCGCATCTGTAAAAAGTGTCGCACTTCAAACTTGATACTAAGTGCGGAACTTATTATTCCTGCACGACCTTAACCCATTTTGCTCGCCACTCCTGTGCTTCCATAGGATCAGGCCAGAACTCTTTTTGCTTAGTTATTAAGCCATTTTCAACAGTGTGAAATGTTATAGCTCGAGCTTTTTGAACACTATCCGTAATTGAAACATCAGTTACGACAGTTTCTCCATCACACACGACAGAATGAACTTCAAATTCCCAAACTTAACCTTAATTTTCGCTTCCCCGCCTAATACATTTTCTAACCTATTATTAAATTCTTGAACTAGGTTAGTTCTTGAAGAAAATTTAGGATACGTATCTGAAAAATAGTATTCTTTTGAAAAGCTTTTCAAATCTAATTCTTTCACTAATCCAGAAAGCTTAAAACCACCAGAGTAACCAATTTCAACCTCCTTACCTGCAGGTATATTTACTACCGTGTTCTTACTTATGTCATCACTAAGACCCGCACTCGAGTATGAATTTGACAAAATCCCTCTTTTATTTACATCAATCACCTCAAGTGAAGTAATATAAATGTCTGCATCACTAACGTTCAAAACTGTTAAGTATAAAAACGATGTTTCATACAAGTCATTGGGGAAGCCTTGGTAATTAGAGATGAAAAAATTATGTACAGGCTCAAAGCGAGCGCCTTTTATATACAACGCGCTTGTTTTTTCATCCGATGGAAAATAAGGAGCTAACCAACCTACAATTGAGGCTGTCCCAGCCCAAACAGTAAAGATCAAAAAAGCTAACCATCCTAACCACTGATTTTTGTGCTCCGAACAAAAGAATCGCCACTCGCCATGCCTCCCGCAGCGAGAGCGATTGGCATTTCGACCAAAACATCTTTGATTTCTTTTCACTTTATTCCTTTCCAAATTACCTTTAGCACCTAACGCCGCATTAAGGTGTGAGCGGCGCTTGGCTATACTTGAGCGAAGCGAAAACGCCAAGCGTTGCGAATCACTCTTAAATGCTTTGTTAGGCTTATATGTCCAGTATTAGAGAAGCTCTCTTAAACGAACAAATGGATTGCCTGTTTCTGCTGCCCGACGAACCTTTTTAGACAAAACTTCCTGCAAGGAAAGCTTTTCTTGCAGCATGTTGCAAAGATCTAGACCGTCCATACATACCAAACTTTTTCCTTTACCAAAAGCCAATAGCCCCTCTTCGGAAAAACCGCAATCACTAATAAAAAGCCCTCTTGCCCATGAAGCTTTATCTTCAACCTTTGCATTGAACGAGCGCAGGTCAGCGGCATCAACGGGCTTACTGGTCCACTTGGCTTCTAAAAGATAAGTTTCACCTGACATTTCAAAACTGCCATCTATCTGCTCCCCAATTAACCGGAAAGACGAACGACCATCCAAGCCATTAGCGTCAAAGAGTTCTTTTAAGAATTTTTCAAATGCATAACCTCTAGCTTGCGGCTCTAAACTACTAACTTTAATTAGTTTGTTTAAAAATTCATCTGCCACGTGGCTGGGCATTTTTTAAAAGCTCGTTTTTGTAGTATTACGATGAACACTTTCAGGAGCCTTTCCACCTAGTTTTTCAATTAGTAGATAAAATTCAGATTTTGCCACCTCCATGGTCTCCACTTGACCAGAACGGCGTCTTATAGCTTCACGATAATCCCATAATGCTAGCAATACCTTTACAATCTCATTGGTGCTTGCTTGTCGCAAGTAACAGCGTAACCTTTTGGCTTTACTACCACCATCTACAGCATAACAAGGGTTGTCAATTATTAATACCCAACTCTTCAATAAAGAACTCTGAGAATGTTCGGTTCGAAAAATCTAGGACATATCCACTACCCATTTCGAAAATCTCATCCAGTAACCTTACATCAACTGACTTTAATTTTTTCTGTACATCCATACCAATAACTCTATTGAAAATTTGATTATATCGACGTAAGCCTAACGCCGCGTTAAGTGGTGAGCAACGCAGACCACCACACCTAAACCATTGTGCCGTAAACACTAAAGCTGAATCAAACCGAAAATGCCGAGCGTTGGGAATCCGTCTTAAACGCTTTGTTATACAAAAACTTCCTCGAAGTTATTGCATTGAATTTCAGTCTCGCGCTCCAATACCCTTGCTATTTCAGACGGCTCGTAAAAACGTTTAGTACTAAAACGTACCAACTTATGATGCCCTTCTAGCGCTTCGTTTACGTATTGATCACGCTCTTGTCTTTTCTTCCAATTATGTGTTGAATCGTCAAGCTCAATTACGGCCAAAACTTTTGTTGCTTTGTCTGTAATAACAAAGTCCATTCGTTTAGCCCACGTTCGTGAATTATTTTTAAAATTAACAGGTTTTACTAAGGCCATTAATGATACTTGACTATGGATTATATAGTCTGAAGGCAGCGCTTTTTGTAGAGCAAAGTACAACTTTCTCTCATTTTCAGTAGCCAAGTGACTTTGCTTTTTATGTTCTACCTTAACTTTAGGCTCTTCTGACACATTATTCCGCTTTGGCGTATTTTCCCAAGACTTAGGCTGTGGCTTCGGTGCGCCCTTTCCTTTGAATTTCCATATAATGTAGCCGATAGCAGCTAGGACTAATAATTCAAACATTAACGTATATCTCTCCTTTTTGTATAACGCCCTGTTAAGGGGTGAGCAACGCAATACCGATGCCGCCGCATACCACCATAAACACTTAAACCAACGCATAGTGAAAATGCCACGCGTTGCGAATCCCTCTTGAACAGTTTGTTATGCCAATTTTTCCCGCTGTTTATAAGCATCATTGATCATTAAAAATGTATGGTGCATCCGCAACTTCGATCGAGCATACAAATCCCGCACTTCAGCTAACGAGAAGAACTTTGCACAACCTATTTCATGGTTGAACTTAGGCAATATGACTTGGTCTTTAACATCTGCGACCCAGACATGACGTAATACTAATTCACCATCATCAAAACGTCCTGCATAGGTATTTAAGTAGTTCTCTAAAGCAACTTCTAAACCCGTTTCTTCTGCAATTTCCCTGACCGCTGCCTCTTGAGGAAACTCTGTAGATTCAACACTACCTGACGGTATATGCCATAGACCTTTCTTTGAGCCGGTTAGCTCTTGAACCAATAACACTTCATTGTGTTGATTAAAAATCACAGCTCCTGCAGCTTTTGCCGTAACTTCTATGTGATGCTGAATCCCATATTGCATCTAATTCTATCCTCATCCATGAGAAGTAAAATAAAAGTGGCATAACGCCCAATTAAGTAGCCCGAAACGCACTGACTCACTTTCCGCATTACTCGGCAACACCAAACCCGACGCAAACCAAAATTGCTGAGCGTTGAGGGTCTGCTTGAATTGTTTGTTATGTTTACTCTACGACGGCCCCTTCAACTTTCCTTACCTTGGAGCAAGTTCCGTCATCTCTATAATTGGCACACTCCCAAAAAACATCTCTCCAGATGACTTTTCCAGGATTCCAGGCTCTATTTTTGTTAAATACGCAAGTGCATGGAACTTCATCTTTATCAGCGGATTTGAGAGCGCTTTCTAAACTAGCTTTTGCATCCTCGTACGCTTTTTTGGCTCGATCATATTCTTGCTTTTTGATCTCTACATTCTCGCGCAATTCACTGACATCTGAGCTTTGCTCTACAGCAAAAGCAGTCGATGAGAGCAAAACCAACAACATTATCATTAACTTACGTAAAATCATGTTTAGTCTCCGTAAACATAACGCCCAATTAAGGGGTGAACGACGCCTCCACCCACACCTAAAGCATTGTGCCATAAACACTAAATTTGAAGTAGAAGCAAAAATGCCAAGCGTTGTGAATCCCTCTTAAATTGCTTGTTATATTTATTTTGGGAAGCCTTCCACCTTAACTGCCTGCAACCCTGATTTATGCCACTCAGCTTGCTCTGCAGTGAATATTTGAGCATCAAGGGGCTTTGACGGCTCTTCGTTTAAAGAGCCAGCCGGAACAATCAGGAATTTTCCACTTTGAGTCAGAAATGGCAAACCTGAACCACAATCTATGCAAAATGCCTTAGAAAATGAACGTGTAGGATGATCATAGCGCTTTATTTTATCTTCCCCTTTAGTCCATTCGATGTTTGAAGGAGAAGTAAACAAGTTCGATGCATGAGCCGAACCTGTGAGCTTTCGGCACTGCTCACAGTGACAAAAGAAGAACTTACCGAAGTCATCTTTAAGCTTAAAGGCTACACTTTCGCAGCAGCAACCGCCTGTAATCTCTTTACTCATTTCAAACCTCCATGTTTGTTAATGTCGGATAAATATAACGCCCAATTAAGTAGCCCGAAACGCACTGGCTAACCTTCCGCATTGCACCGTAAACACCAAAGCCGACGCAAACCAAAAGTGCCACGCGTTGAGGGTCTGCTTGAATTGTTTGTTATGTTTTACCACAAATGACTGATTTGTTTGGCAAAGAACTGCTTTGTTGGCCGCATTTCAAGAAGTGAATCACAAGCTCAATCTTACTTGGCTGCCAGAGCCACGAAACATGAAGCGACTAAATCCACTTCCCTGCCCAATGAGGCAACCCAACTAACTCACAACAAGCACCCTATCTTTCCAACCAAAGCGCAAGACAACGGCAAATTGCCGAGGCAACTGCCAAGCTGACATGCTACTTGGCAAAGAATCTACAAGCGACTTAGAGCCAATGGGGTTCGAAACCAACACCCACGACCTGAAAATGAAGCAACCCACGAACATTGACATGTTTTACGGGTTGAGAAATTCACGGATTTAGGCCGACAATGCGAATTTGCTGAGGCAACTCGGACGAATTGCCAAAGGGACAAAAAACAGAGATCGCAGGATTTTTAAGCCATTGAAATACAAGTAAACATAACGCCCAATTAAGGTGTGAAGCACGCGACCACGACACTTAATTCGACCACCGTAATCACTAAACTCAACCCAAACCAAAAATGCCAAGCGTGCTGAATCACTCTTAAATTGTTTGTTAGGTGCGAAGCAATTTGGACATATAAAACTCATTTACATACTGACCATCAACTTTAAGAGAGTTACGCTTTGTACCCTCAACTTCGAAGCCTTGTGACAAATACAGATTGTATGCTCTTTCGTTGTGACACATCACTGTCAGTTCAAGTCTTGTAAAATCGCGCTCAACAGCCCAAGTTTCAAGGCAACCTAACAATTTTTTGCCATACCCTTTTCCAGATGCAGAGTGTTTGATACCCATAACACAATACATGGAATGACGATTTCGGTTCGCTGAGTTTCCGATACCGGCGACAAAACCATGAACGCCAAAGTCATCAGAGAGAACAAACATAGATTTCGTGTTATTTTCAGCAAATGATTCAAGGATTTGTTTCTGTTGCTCGATGGTTGTTTTCCTTTCACCCTTCTCTAGCATCATAAACTTAGTTTCACTGTCGAGTTGAAGCATCAGCTCCAACATAGACTCAGCATCTTTCACACAGACTTCTCTAATTTTCATAAGACTTCCAGTTTTCTCCCTAGCACCTAACGCCCAATTAAGTAGCCCGAAACGCCCTGGCTAACTTTCCGCATTGCTCGGCAACACAAAACCCAACGCAAACCAAAAGTGCCACGCGTTGAGGGTCTGCTTGAATTGTTTGTTATGCGAATTCACACGCATAAGCCAAGTTGAAGAAACGAAGATTACCTTAGACAAGGAGAACCTAAAACAAACCAAGTACTTTTTGTGATTCACTGAACAGCCGAAGTCACTATGTTACAGCTTCACTCCCGACAAGTGACTAATGGTGAACTCCAGCGCATGACTCAGCTTTTGCTTCGAGAAACTCAACGCGGCGGCAGACCAGCGAAGAAGAACTACCGATAAACTTGTCCTTGCCCCACTTTGCGCCAGCCAAACTCGCCACGAACCAACACTGAAAACCAATGAGGCAACCCACGGACTTTGGCATGTTTTACGGCCTGAATGATTCAAGAACTTGGGCCGACAATACTAAATTGCCGACACCGAAAACCGACTGCCAAAGAAAGCGAGAAAGAGAGATATAGAAGATTTTTTGTTCAGTCGCATAACGCCGCATTAAGGTGTGAGCAACGCTACCACGACACTAAACCATTGTGCCATAAACACGAAACCCAACGATGGAATGAAAAATGCCATGCGTTGGGAATCACTCTTAAATGCTTTGTTATATCAATTGTCAATTGCGTTTAATGCATCTTTAACATCGAATGCTGCACCAAAAATTCCTGAGTTACTTAACCTTGCAACATTATTCAAAAAAGGCTTGTCCACGATTGTATCGAATTGCTCTATCAAACCATTTCTTTTAAGCTCTAACCAAGTAACTATTGGTTGCACGTCATTTTCTTGAGAGTATTTAAGATAAAGCTGATATACATAGTTCCGTTCTTCAGATTCGATACATTTACTCATGAGCTTATCTTTCACTAGAAGCAACGCGACCTTTCTAGACGTTGAATCAAGAGATAATAACCAAGGATCATCAATACTCGACATATGAGTATTGGGTAAGTTCATGCATTCTTGAGTTTTTAGTTCAAGAATATTGAAGGATTTCTCAATATTAGCACTTGCGTTTATAGAGAAAATCAATGCAAATACACTAACGGGTAGCTTCATATACACAGTCCCAAAACTTTGACTCATTACCATTAGAAAAAAGTCTCGCTTCATCAGCGATCTTATTCACTTCATTTTTAGTTATATAATGAGAAGACATCAATACATGACTAAACACTTCCCAGTCATGTTCATATATCTTTTTTAACTGCTTACCAGCAGAGACCCTTCCAGAAAAGATTTGAACCAATTGGCTTGATGCGATCGATGTAGCTAAAAGATTACCTAGATCAACTTTACTATTGATACGGTCTAAGTACCCTTTCATTTTTGGAGATACGGTTATCTCATCTACCTTACAAAACTGTAAAACTGACATATAACTTCACCTTAATTAACTATATCCCATATGCTACTAAATAAGGAGAGAACACACACGCCTGAAATAATAGTCATTTACTTCTTTTTGATAGTAATTGTGTCATTGATATAACGCCCAATTAAGTAGCCCGAAACGCTCTGACTAACCTTCCGCATACCTCGGCAACACAAAACTCGACGCAAACCAAAAGTGCTGAGCGTTGAGGGTCTGCTTGAATTGTTTGTTATAAGCGTGCCAGAGATTCGCGCAGTTTTTCTATGCTTTGAACTCCAATCTCACTACTTTTCCACCCAAATTTGTCACCATTAAACCTAGGAAAAATATGGAGATGGTAATGTGAAAGCTCATTGAATTTACCGTTATTTTGAATAAAAGATATACCATCTGGTTCAAAAGTTCGCTCAATACGTTGATAGAGGTCTCTGGCCACCGATTGAATTTCTGTAAGAACTTGGTCTGGTAATTCAATGTAACTTTCGTAAGGGTAGGTTGGGCAGATCAGTATATGTCCAAAGTTAATAGGATCATGATCAGCGAAGGCTATAACATCACTAGACTCATATACGATTACAGCTTCAATTTCTCGATTAACTATTTGCTCTACTATTGTCATTTGACCTCTCTCGACCAAAGCTTATAACGCCGCGTTAAGTGGTGAACAACGCCAACCACCAAACCTAAACCATTGTACCTTAAACACTTAACCTAACTGGAACTGAAATCGCCAAGCGTTGTGAATCCGTCTTAAACGCTTTGTTAGGCTAATTCTGCCTGAAGTTCTTGAATACATGTTTGGCCTTGTTGTAAATAAAACTTAGGACCACACCGACAACGACAAACAGACCAAAGTCGATAACAGCTAGTTTAAGACTGAATGGATCTGAAAACAGGTTATAGGTGAACCCCATTTGTGAACCGATAAATTTGGCTGAAAAAACTGTAGCGATGATTAGAAGTATATTCACTTGTTACCTGCTAAATTGACTCGAATTGGAGTTCTACAGCACATACTACTTTTGCTCACATCTCAGGCAAGAAAACAGGTCTCGATTTCTCTTGAAATGGGGATGAAATATGAATTTCACCACGATTAGCCTAACGCCGCGTTAAGTGGTGAGCAACGCAGGCCACCGCACTTAAGCCATTGTACCTTAAACACTAAATTCAACTTGAACTAAGATCGCCAAGCGTTGTGAATCCGTCTTAAACGCCTTGTTAGGGCTGTGGTTGAAGAGACTGTTTTCCTTTGAAGTAAAGATACATTGGGAGGCCAAACGACACACCAACTGACAAAGTTCCCAACACAGCAAAATACCGATACTTCACTTTATATCTTTGCCCGTCCACTAAAATAAAGCCTATCAAAGCAATAGCACCAACCAAGACATCAAGCCAAGCCATTATACTAATGGGGTTCGCCACTGCTTCACTAAGTAAAAGACTAATATCTAAGCCATTGGTTACTACCCAAGGAACTAACGCTCCATACGGTAGCAATATACCTAATAAAGTAAGAACTAGATAAAACCTTACCATTTCGCCATCCTTGCAATTTTTTGTAGTAAGCCCTAACGCCCAATTAAGTAGCCCGAAACGCACTGACTCACTTTCCGCATTGCTCGGCAACACGAAACCCGACGCAACCCAAAAGTGCCACGCGTTGAGGGTCTGCTTGAATTGTTTGTTATGTTTTACCACAAACGACTGATTTACATGGTAAAGAACTGCTTTGTTGCGCGCGTTTCAAGAAGTGAATCACAAACTTGTACTCAATTGGCCGCCAGAGGCGCGAAACACAAAGCCAATAAGCCCACTTCCCTGCCCAATGAGGCAACCCGATAAACGTTCAACAAGCGCCCTCTCTTTCCAACCAAAGCACAGAACAATGCCAAATTGCCGAGGCAACTGCCAAGCTGACATGCTACTTGGCAAATACGCTGCAAGCGACTTAGAGCCAGTGAAATTTGAAACCAACCGCCACGACCTGCAAATGAAGCAACCCGCGAACATTGACATGTTTTACGGGTTGAGAAGTTCACGAATTTAGGCAGACAATGCGGATTTGCTGAGACAACTCGAACGAATCGCCAAAGGGACAAAGAACAGAGATCGAAGAATTTTAAGCCATTGAAATACAAGTAAACATAACGCCGCATTAAGGTGTGAGCGGCGCTTGGCTATACTTGAGCGAAGCGAAACTGCCAAGCGTTGCGAATCACTCTTAAATGCTTTGTTATATGCCTGTTTTCGAATAAACTGCCGTGCCACTCAATTCACCAGACGGCAATCTTCGGTCGTTACGTAAAATACCTTCAAAAGTATACCCGCCTCGCTCTGCTACCATTCGACTTTTCAAGTTCTGTTCAGCAGCTTTGATTTCAACTCGGTTAGCGTTAAGTTCATTAAACGCGTATGACTCTATTGCTTTCACTGCTTCAGAAATGAAACCATTACCAACACTTGAACTACGCATCCAATAACCAATTTCAAAAAACGGTACTGATTTATCGCGAATAATTAACCCTATTGCACCAAGAAAGCGCCCTGTACTTTTTTCTATAATTGAATAACGTAACTCACCTTCAAAATTCTCAAAGTTATTGATGGCTTGTTGCGTATTTTCAATTGATTC
>NZ_SZQJ01000012.1 GCF_013369335.1 Vibrio sp. JPW-9-11-11 | reverse complement strand
GGCAAAAGCTTAGACTTAGAGTCTAACCAGTGCGGAGCGGTAGTTCAGTTGGTTAGAATACCGGCCTGTCACGCCGGGGGTCGCGGGTTCGAGTCCCGTCCGCTCCGCCACTTATTCCAGACCTCAGCAGAAATGCTGAGGTCTTTTCGTTTCTATCAGGTTATTTTGGTCTTCGACCAACGAGTCCCGGTTGCCTGCAACCCCAGCCGTTCGCCACTTATTTAGAAAGCCAGTCTTAGGACTGGCTTTTGTCGTTTTAAAGCACAGCCTCTTCCCTTGTAGGAAATGAGTCCCGGTGTCCACATTCCTGGATTAGACGCTCCGCTCTCAGCCCTTCACTAGATAAAGCCTACTAACTAAACCTACCACTATTTTCTCATTCCATCACTTGGTCTCTACACGCTTATTTGCTAACCCTCTCAGGGTATCGTCGTTTACTTGTTTTGGATAATCAACTTAGACGCACTTAAGAATCGTTGGATAGTTTACGCTTGAACAAATGGTAACAGCGGTGGGGAATCTTGGTCTTTTGCGTGATGAGAACTCGCCACTAGGTTGCAACGAGACATACATGAGCAGGCTGAGTATCGAGTTGAAGAAATAGTTAGCAAGCTATAAATTCTGACTGTGTTTTTGAGTCCGACTCTCTATTTAACCTGAGTGGTCGGCTAACACAACCTGGTTTCGTCCTCTGTGTTTAGCTTGGTATAGCGCGACATCAGCGTTAGCGAGTAGATCATCAAGACTGTCACTTTCACTTAACTGGGCGACACCAAAACTCATGCTGCATAGGTGATCGCTCAGTCTGATGGAGACGTTCTTTGATACGTGTTGTCGAATTGCCTCGGCATATTGAACGGCACTATTCGCATCACAATCAATCAATAGAACCATGAACTCATCTCCACCAAATCTAACCACGAACACATTTTCTGAATCTGGCAATAGACTCGTCATACCATAGGCGATCTTCTCGATAGTTTCATCTCCGACGATATGACCAAGTTCATCGTTAATCTGCTTAAAGTGATCAATATCGGTCATCATCAAGCTCACTGGTTTAAGCTGGAATCTCGCGTTGGCAACCATTGTAGGTATTAGCTCATCCATCACACGGCGATTGTATAATCCTGTCAATGGATCTTTGAGCGACAATTGGTGAATTGACTTAATCAAGCGGGCGTTGTTTAACCACAGCATACTCAAACTGATCGTAACTAACAAAATTAGACAGAATAAGTATGTTAAGGCGTGAACTGGGCCCGAATGCATATAGCTCGTAATCGTCGCTCCGAAGACGCTAATTATGGCGCGCATAAACATAAACAGACCGTACGCGAAAAACGGCAGCGCCATGAGTAGTAACGGCACCAAGGCGTCATCTTTGCTACCGCGCAGCAATGCCCAAGCACTGGTAAAACAAGTGGCACAAATGTAGGCGCTAATTACGATCACTCGCGCATTGATGGATGGAAGAATATAGGTGAAGTAGTAGAACAAAGCCCCAGCCACAACTAGCGCGATGCAAAGTAAGTGCAATATTCGGCTAGAGTATCCCCGTACGTAACTGATGCCGAGTAGCAAGTAAAAGAAACCAAGCATGATAAAAAAATTGGCGACGACAATGGTTAGCCAGTCAGGTGCTTGCCCCCTAAAACCAAGTAAAGCCGGGCCCAGCCCAATTAAGAATACACCTAGCGCTAGTGTTTTTAATCCCTCTATCTTCTTTTGACTGGTTTGATATACAAATAAGCCAACCGAATAGATGAAAGAAAAAATGATTACGGTGAAGTTGAGGGTTCTAATATCTAGGGTGAGTGAATCCATCGAGTTGCCTAGTCGTGTACATTAAGATCATTCGTTATTGATGACTCTATGATTGTGACTGACGTACAACTTTTGAGGTATTGAAAATATGTGAAAATGCCAATAGCGTCATAACAATCGTACAAAATTCAGCTATTGGCATTCAATATGGATTATTGATCGGTTAGCTCTTGAGTTTTGGCTTTTTCAATCATTGGCGTGATAGTGGAGCCTTGGACCAAGATAGAAAACACCACCACGGAATAGGTCATGACGAGAATGATCTCTTTAACGTCGATAAGTTTATCTTGTATTACCCAAACCCCAGACGGGATCGACAATGCCATCGCCAAGGCTAACCCCCCGCGTAGTCCACCCCAAGTGAGGATATTAATCGACCATTTGTTGTAGCGACGATAGCGTTTGAATCCGAGATAAGACAACCAGACGCTCAGGTAGCGAGCGGATAGAACCAGCGGAACAGAGAAGGCCATTAATATCCAATCTTCTTTATGGAACTCGAACAGTAGCATCGATAGACCGATCAATAAGAACAGCACACCATTTAGAAATTCATCGACCAGTTCCCAGAAGTGGTCCAAGTGATCTTCGCTCTCTTTCGAAAAACCAATAAAACGCGTCCAGTTACCGATCATAATTCCAGATACCACCATTGCGAGGGGACCTGATACATGAATAACTTCTGCAAATGCATAGCCAGCGGTTGGCACGCCGATCGTTAACAGTAGTTCCATTGAATGGTCGTCAGTTGAGCTGATCAAGAAGTGGAATAGTAGACCAAGTGCAAAGCCGTAAAGGATGCCTCCGAGTGCTTCTTGTAAGAATAGTAGTGTGACGCTGCTCAGTGTTGGGGGTTCGCTCCCAAACGCTATTGTGAATAGGGTTACAAAGATCACCAAACCAAAACCATCATTGAACAATGATTCGCCTTCGATTTGAGTAGAGATACGTTTTGGCGCATCGAGTTTTTTGACGATTGCCAATACGGCGATGGGGTCTGTAGGAGAGATGAGGGCTCCGAACAGTAAGCAGTATACCAAATCAAACTGGATGTGAATCAGTTGACAGAAGCCATATAAAGCGAAACCAATTAGAAAGGTAGACACTAACGTGGCACCGAGTGCAAGAACAGTGATTTCCCACTTTTGATCTTTAAGGTTAGGTAGCTTGATGCCCAATCCACCGGCAAACAATAAAAAGCCTAAGATCCCTTTAAGTAAGAAATCTTCAAAGTTAATGCTAGCGACGGTCTTTGAGGCAATCTCTGTTAAGTGGAACCAATCATTTTGACCTGCGATTAGGATCAACAGTGACAACATCATCGCGCCAGCGGTAATAGCGATAGTGGTTTGCATTTTACCTATCTTGCTGTTTACAAATGCTATCAACATTGCCGCAGCAGATAAAAAACAGAGTGTGTAGTAGACCGACATTGGATTCTCATAATGTAACAAATTGTGAATGAAGATTTTCGGATCACCATG
This sequence comes from Vibrio sp. JPW-9-11-11, assembly GCF_013369335.1. Taxonomy (GTDB): domain Bacteria; phylum Pseudomonadota; class Gammaproteobacteria; order Enterobacterales; family Vibrionaceae; genus Vibrio. The sequence goes on along the minus strand of NZ_SZQJ01000012.1, from coordinate 19,068 downwards.
TTCAAATAGCAAACACTTTTTTGTGATAAATAAGTCATTACTTAGATCGTTTAGACGTCTAGACTCCTTTTTAAACTGTGATAGGATGGAATGATAGTAAAAGGAATGAGGCTGTACCGTGGGAACTAATGTAAGGCAACAGATTGAAGCGCAGTTAAAGCAACGCATCTTGCTGATTGATGGTGGTATGGGCACCATGATCCAAGATTACAAACTGGAAGAACAAGATTATCGAGGCGAGCGTTTCGCTGATTGGCATTGTGACCTTAAAGGCAATAATGACTTGTTGGTTCTGTCCCAGCCTAAACTTATTAAAGATATTCATACCGCTTACCTCGAAGCAGGTGCTGATATTCTTGAAACCAACACTTTTAACGCAACGACTATCGCGATGGCTGACTACGAGATGGAAAGCCTTAGCGAAGAAATTAACTTTGCCGCTGCCAAGCTCGCTCGTCAAGCGGCAGATGAGTGGACAGCAAAAACGCCACATAAACCGCGCTATGTGGCGGGTGTACTAGGTCCAACCAACCGGACTTGTTCCATTTCTCCTGATGTCAACGATCCTGGTTACCGCAATGTCAGCTTTGATGAGTTAGTGACCGCTTACTCCGAATCAACGCGTGCCTTGATTAAAGGTGGCAGCGATTTGATCTTAATTGAAACCATCTTCGATACCTTAAATGCCAAAGCGTGTGCGTTTGCTGTTGATACAGTATTTGAAGAGTTAGGTTTCTCACTGCCTGTGATGATTTCGGGGACCATTACCGATGCGTCTGGGCGCACCCTATCAGGACAAACAACAGAAGCGTTTTACAATTCATTACGTCATGTTAAGCCAATTTCATTTGGCCTTAACTGTGCTCTTGGTCCGGATGAACTGCGTCCGTATGTCGAAGAGCTCTCTCGTATCTCGGAATCTTATGTCTCGGCCCATCCTAACGCTGGTTTACCTAATGCTTTTGGTGAATACGATCTGTCAGCCGAAGAGATGGCTGAACATGTTAAGGAGTGGGCAAGCAGTGGGTTCTTGAACCTCATTGGTGGCTGCTGTGGTACGACGCCGGAACATATCCGCCAAATGGCTGCAGCCGTGGAAGGCGTGAACCCGCGTGTACTGCCAAGTCTTACCGTAGCGTGTCGTCTTTCAGGGCTTGAGCCGCTAACGATTGAAAAAGAGACACTGTTTGTCAACGTTGGTGAGCGCACTAACGTTACTGGTTCTGCCCGTTTTAAGCGTCTGATCAAGGAAGAGCTTTATGACGAAGCACTCGATGTTGCTCGTCAGCAAGTGGAAAACGGTGCGCAAATTATCGATATCAACATGGATGAAGGCATGTTGGATGCCGAAGCATGTATGGTGCGTTTCCTCAATTTGTGTGCCTCTGAGCCTGAGATCTCAAAAGTGCCGATCATGGTCGACTCGTCTAAATGGGAAGTGATCGAAGCGGGTCTGAAGTGTATTCAAGGCAAAGGTATTGTTAACTCTATCTCGCTTAAAGAGGGCAAAGAGAAGTTTATTGAGCAAGCAAAGCTGATCCGTCGCTATGGTGCCGCTGTGATTGTGATGGCATTTGATGAAATCGGCCAGGCAGAAACGCGTGAGCGTAAACTAGAGATTTGTACCAATGCCTACCGCATCTTGGTCGATGAGGTCGGCTTTCCACCAGAAGACATTATTTTTGACCCCAACATTTTTGCCGTAGCGACAGGCATTGATGAGCATAACAACTACGCCGTCGATTTCATTAATGCGGTCGCTGATATCAAGCGTGATTTGCCTCATGCGATGATTTCTGGTGGGGTCTCTAACGTTTCGTTTTCTTTCCGTGGCAACAACTATGTCCGTGAAGCGATTCACGCTGTGTTCCTCTACCACTGTTTTAAAAATGGTATGGATATGGGGATCGTTAATGCCGGTCAGTTGGAAATATACGACAACGTGCCAGAAAAACTGCGTGAAGCAGTTGAAGACGTGGTATTGAACCGCCGTGATGATGCAACGGAACGCTTGCTGGATATTGCCGGCGAGTATGCTGAAAAGGGCGTTGGAAAAGAAGATGATGCGAGCGCGCTTGAATGGCGAACTTGGCCAGTCGAAAAACGGTTGGAATATGCCTTAGTGAAAGGGATTACCGAGTATATTGTCGATGATACCGAACAGGCGCGACAGCAAGCTTCTAAACCGTTAGAAGTGATCGAAGGTCCGTTGATGGACGGGATGAATGTCGTCGGTGACCTATTTGGTGAAGGCAAGATGTTCTTACCTCAGGTGGTTAAATCTGCGCGTGTCATGAAGCAAGCCGTCGCACACTTAGAGCCATTTATAAATGCTGAAAAACAAGCGGGTTCTACCAACGGTAAGATTTTGCTGGCAACGGTAAAAGGCGATGTCCACGATATTGGTAAGAATATTGTTGGCGTGGTATTGCAGTGCAACAACTATGAAATCATCGATCTTGGTGTCATGGTACCGTGCGAAAAAATTCTTAAAGTGGCTAAGGAAGAGAATGTCGATATCATCGGATTGTCAGGGCTAATCACTCCGTCACTAGATGAAATGGTGCATGTCGCCAAAGAGATGCAGCGTTTGGACTTCGATTTACCTTTGTTGATAGGTGGTGCAACTACCTCGAAAGCGCATACAGCGGTTAAGATTGAGCAAAACTATCAGCATCCTGTGGTTTACGTGAATAATGCTTCCCGTGCGGTAGGTGTCTGTTCTTCATTGCTTTCTGAAACTCAAAAGCCTGCTTTTGTTGAAAAGCTGCAAGCTGATTATGACGTAGTGCGCGACCAGCATGCACGTAAGCGACCTCGCACTAAGCCAGTTACCCTAGAGCAAGCGCGTGCAAATAAAGTGGCCATCGACTGGGAGAACTACACCCCACCAGCGCCGGCTAAACCGGGTGTGCATGTGTTCAATGATTTTGATGTTGCGACACTGCGCAGCTACATAGATTGGACGCCTTTCTTTATGACCTGGTCACTGGTGGGGAAATACCCTGCGATTTTAGAGCATGAAGAGGTCGGAGAAGAAGCGAAGCGCCTGTTTAAAGATGCCAATGACTTGTTAGATAGAGTTGAGCAAGAGGGGCTACTGAAAGCGAGTGGTATGTGTGCTTTGTTCCCCGCAGCCAGTGTCGGTGATGATATAGAAGTTTACACCGATGAATCTCGTACTGAAGTGGCTCATGTATTGTACAACCTTCGTCAGCAAACAGAGAAACCAAAAGGTTTTAATTACTGTTTGTCGGATTACATTGCACCGAAATCCTCTGGCAAGCTTGATTGGATTGGCGGTTTTGCCGTGACTGGAGGCATCGGAGAGCGCGAGCTCGCAGATCAATACAAAGCGGCAGGTGATGACTACAATGCGATCATGATCCAAGCGGTTGCAGATCGCCTAGCTGAAGCTTTTGCTGAGTACTTACATGAGCGTGTACGTAAAGAGATTTGGGGGTACTCTGTGGATGAAGACTTATCCAATGATGACCTTATTCGCGAAAAATACCAAGGCATACGTCCGGCTCCTGGCTACCCTGCGTGTCCTGAGCACACAGAGAAAGGGACATTATGGCAAATGCTCAACGTTGAAGAGGCAATTGGTATGTCTCTTACGTCAAGTTATGCGATGTGGCCTGGCGCTTCGGTTTCAGGGTGGTATTTCTCACACCCTGACTCGCGTTACTTTGCTATCGCTCAGATCCAGCAAGACCAAGCGGAGAGCTACGCTGAGCGCAAAGGGTGGGATCAACTCGAAGCAGAAAAATGGTTGGGGCCTAACCTCAATTAATACCCCTTATAAAATAAAAAAAGCGCAGCTCGAGAGCTGCGCTTTTTACGTTCAGTGATTAAATGATAATGGTCGCCAGTCCTAAAAAGACCGAGAGGCCAATCACATCGGTGACGGTCGTCAAGGCCATCCCTCCAGCGAGGGCAGGGTCAATATTCATTTTCTTGAGTAAGATAGGGATAGTCACTCCAGCGATGCCTGCGACCAGCAGGTTAGTCAGCATGGCTGCAGAGATAATGCCGCCTAACATCCAGTTGCCTTTCCAGGCGATGACAATTCCACCAATGATCAGGGCCCACAAGATACCATTGAGCAAACCAATCGCGGCTTCCTTCATCAGTAGCTCCCGTTTATTGGAGTCACCGATGTGGCCGAGTGCCAGGCCGCGAATCACCAGTGCTACCGTTTGGTTACCGGCCACCCCACCCATCGAAGGGACAATAGTCATCAATACGGCAATTGCAGCCATTTGATCTAACGTCGCTTCAAACATGTTGGATACTGAGGCCGCAGCCAATGCAGCGAGTACATTGGCGCCTAGCCAGATACTGCGTTTTCTTGCAGATTTAACCACAGGTGCAAAGGTATCTTCGTCATCATCCATACCCGCCATGCTCATCATCGAGTGCTCAGCGTCTTCGCGGATAACATCGACCACGTCATCGATAGTAATACGGCCGACTAGCTGTTGGTTCTCGTCAATGACCGGAGCTGAAACCCAGTTTCGGCGCTCAAACAGGCTCGCAATATCCGAATCACTCATAGTGACGTCAATCGCTTCGTCGGCATCTTCCATTACGTCTGAAATTTTCACATCAGGTTGAGTGGTGAGAAGGGTCGTGATTGGTAGCTCGCCAATCAAGCGGTTCTCTTCATCGATCACATACAGCGCGTCGGTCGCCTCGGGCAGTTCTCCTTTCATGCGCAAATAACGCAATACCACATCAACATCGACGTCACCACGAATTGTGATTACGTCGGTGTTCATCAAACTACCCGCAGTATCTTCCGGATAGGAAAGGGCCGTCTCAACCAAAAGACGCTCGGCAGCATCCATTTGGGCAAGCACTTCGCGTGAGACGTCATCAGGTAGACTACGCAATACGTAGGCGACGTCATCTGTCTCCATGCCTTCCGTAGCTTCTGCCAGCATTTCTGGTGCCATCTTTGACACTAAGGCGTCTTTAACGTCCTCATTGAGCTCGTCAAGGATTTCACCATAATCTTCAGGGTCGGTCAGTTGCCACAGGACTTCACGGCTTTTGCGCGGCGAGGCTTCTAAGAGATGGGCAATATCTTCGGGCTCCATGTCCTGTAACTGACGACGGACATGGACAAATCGACCATTTTCGAGTGCTTCAGTGACTTCTTGGAGGGCCTGGTGAGCTTGATCGAACTCTATCTGCTCTGCCATTCGTTCCCCCTAACTCGTTGTTGTTACAATGCGAAACATAGTAACGTAATTTTAGAATGGATTTAATCAGTTATTGTGAAGCTCGTGGATTTAGTTTCTTTTGAGGGGTTATTCTTCTTCGTCGAACTTGTCTTCAATGAGATGACAGACGGCATCGAGCGCGGGCTCGGCATCATTGCCTTCTGCGCTGATGGTGACATATTCGCCTTGTGCCGATTCAAGCATCAGTAGACCCATGACGCTATCAGCGGTGGCTTCTTTACCTTCGTGGTTTTGAATAGTGAGAACCGCTTGAAAAGATTGGGCAAGTTCAACCAGTTTTACAGCAGCGCGAGCATGGAGTCCCAAACGATTTTGAATTAATACTGTGCGGCTCTGCTGCATAAACTATTCCTTATGATTTTTCTCTAACGAAGCGTGACGAATTTGAACCTGGTGGCCCATTTCGGCAAAGTATTCACCGATTTGCTGAGTGAGATAAACCGAGCGATGTTTACCGCCAGTACAACCGATCGCAACCGTCAGATAACTGCGATTGTTTTTCTCCAGTAGCGGTAACCAGTGTTCGATGAACTTCTGTATTTGCTGTTTGAGTTCCATCACTTCTGGATGGCTTTCTAGGAAGGACTTAATCGGTGCGTCTAAGCCAGTTAATGGTCTTAGGTCGGGTTCCCAGTGTGGATTGGGTAAAAAACGCACATCAAATACGTAATCAGCGTCACTGGGTAGGCCATATTTAAAGCCAAACGATTGGAATACCATGACGAGGTCTTTACGCTCGCGACCTTCGACGCGCATGCGTACCGTTTCGCTTAGCTCATGTAGGGATTGGTTGCTACTGTCAATGACCAGATCGGCGTGCTCTTTGAGCGGTGATAAAATACAACGCTCTTTTTCTATCGCTTGCTCTAAGGATGTGTTTTCTAGGCTAAGTGAAAGTGGGTGGATGCGACGAGTTTCACTGTAGCGCTTAAGCAGTGTTTCTTTGTTGCCGTCTAAAAACAGCACACTGACGTCGGAGCCTTGTTTGAGCTTGCTCAGGACATCTTCAACAAGATTGGGTTCTTTCGGTAGGTTTCGAATATCGATACTGACCGCGACGTTTTGTTTGCTCGACTGAACCGATTGGACGAACACTTCCAGTAAATCGACTGGCAGATTGTCGACACAATAGTAGCCAAGATCTTCCAGTACGCGTAAGGCGACACTTTTACCCGCACCAGATTGGCCGCTGACGACGATGAGACGCATTATTGATTGACCATAATGTCATAAAGCTCTTGGTCGGATTGAGCTTTACGCAATTGTTTGAGGACTTGTTTGTCGTTGAGACGTTCGGCCATACTTGACAGGGTTTTGAGGTGCTCTTTGCATTGGGCATCCGGCACTAACAGGGCAAACAGTAGGTCGACGGGACGGTTGTCGATGGCGTCAAACTCGACGGGTGATTGACATTGAAGTAGTACCGCGACAGCTTTATCGTTCGATTGCATACGAGCATGGGGAATGGCAATCCCATTTCCGATGCCAGTACTGCCCATTTTTTCACGGCTGAGCATACATTCAAATAATTCAGTGGAGTTTTGCCCGGTTTGTTCGGCGACCAGTTCGCTGATCATCTCAAGGGCTCGTTTTTTACTAGTACATTGAACTGCACTTTTTGTGCAGTCCAATGTTAGGATTTCGCTTAGTTGCATGGTAATTAGTGAGCGTTTAGCTTTTCTTTGTGCTTGTTCAGCTGTCTAACGAGCTTATCGACAAGGGAATCAATCGCTGCATACATGTTTTCATCTTCTGAAGAGGCATGAATTTCAGCTTGGTTAACGTGAAGGGTAGCTTCTGCGATTTGACGAACTTTTTCAACTTTTAGTACCACATGAATGCTATTTATGTGGTCAAAAAAGCGTTCTAGCTTTTGAAATTTTTCGTTTACGTAGTCTTGCATTGAATCGGTGAGATCAATGTGGTGGCCATTAATATTGATTTGCATAGACTTTCCTTCTCGGTTGTAGGCCTAAAGCAGGCGTTTGCGCTGACTGGAAGGGGCAATACCTAATGATTCACGGTACTTAGCAATCGTCCTTCTAGCGACCTGGATCCCTTGGTCAGCGAGTAGAGCTGCAATCTTGCTATCACTGAGCGGCTTAGCGCTGTTTTCTGCAGCAACTAGCTTCTTGATTAGAGCTCGAATTGCAGTTGATGAGCACTCCCCGCCATTGTCTGTACTGACATGACTAGAAAAGAAGTACTTCAGTTCAAAAATACCCCGTGGGGTATGCATAAATTTTTGCGTGGTCACCCTAGAAATGGTGGATTCGTGCATGTCGACGGCGAGGGCGACATCATTTAGCACCATCGGCTTCATCGCTTCTTCACCATACTCAAAGAAATCACGTTGATGTTCAACAATACACTTAGCAACTTTGAGCAAGGTCTCGTTTCTACTTTCTAAGCTTTTTATCAGCCATTTGGCCTCTTGTAGATTGCTACGAATATACTGACTATCTGCGCTATTTCCTTTGCCTAACGCGGCGTATTGTTGATTCACTTTAAGGCGAGGGACCGAATCGGGGTTGATGGTCACTACCCATTTTCCGTGGTCCTTAAATACCGATACGTCAGGTATCACGTACTCGGCGTGTTCGGCTGAAATTCGGCTTCCTGGTCTTGGGTCGAGTTGCTGGATTAGTTTCAGCACTTCACGCAAGTCCGCTTCTTTGAGCTTAGTCTCTTTTATGATCAGTTTGTAGTCACGGTTGCCGAGTTGGTCAATGTGGTCAGTAAGGACTAACTTAGCCTCGTTGAGCCAAGGAGTATCTTCAGGGAAGGTTGCCAACTGGAGTAACAAGCAATCTTGTAAATTCACGGACGCGACACCGAGTGGGTCAAACTGTTGAACTCGCTTGCGCACCGCCTCAATTTCGTCGAGCTCTATCTCTTCGTTATCGAAGCTGTCGAGAATATCCTCGGTTGATACGGTTAAATAACCATAGTCGTCGATAGCGTCAATAAGAGCGAGGGCAATGGTGCGGTCAGTGTCACTGAATGGTGTCAGGTCGAGTTGCCAAAGAAGGTAATCTTGAAGGGATTGAGTGGTTTCACCTTGATAGACCGGCATATCATCGTCGGCAGCGATACCAGTGCTCCCTGTATTGGCACTGTATACGTCATCCCAGGTAGTATCGATTTCGAGGTCATTACTGATCTCTGATTTTTCAATTAGGTCTGAGCTGTCTTTTACATCTGGTTCTGCTTGTTCAGCCAATTCGACCGTGGGTTCTTTTTCTTCCGTTTGGCTCTGCTCTTCTGGTGATGGCTCATCACTGGTTTCTTCAACTTCAAGGAGAGGGTTGGAGTCCAAGGCTTCTTGGATCTCTTGTTGAAGATCTAGCGTAGACAGTTGCAACAAGCGTATTGCCTGCTGTAACTGAGGTGTCATCGCTAATTGCTGTCCTAGCTTGAGTTGTAATGAGGGTTTCATTCAGTTTTAGTTGCCTTAATTCTGGAGAATCTTACCGTTCTTTCCTTTAATCATAGACGGAATTGTTCACCGAGATAAACTTGTTTAACTTGCTCGTTGTTCAGTACTTGCTCAGGTGTGCCTTCGGCAATTAGATGACCTTGGCTGACGATATACGCCTTTTCACACACATCGAGCGTTTCACGTACGTTGTGGTCGGTGATAAGTACGCCTAGGCCCCTGTCGCGCAGATGCTCGATGATCTTCTTGATATCAATGACCGAAATTGGGTCTACACCAGCAAAGGGTTCATCCAACAGGATAAACTGTGGATTCGCCGCTAAGGCACGAGCAATCTCTACTCGGCGTCGTTCACCCCCTGATAATGCCATACCAGCACTATGGCGTATGTGCTGGATGTGGAATTCTTCCAACAAATCTTCCAGCTTGTCTTGGCGCTCTTCGCGAGTCATCTCTTCGCGAGTTTCGAGCACGGCCATGATGTTGTCTTCAACCGACAGCTTGCGGAAGATAGAGGCTTCTTGTGGCAAGTAACCTATGCCCATACGCGAACGGCTATGCATAGGCAGGATACTGATGTCACTATCATCAATGGTGATGGTGCCTTGGTCACGAGCGACTAGGCCGACAATCATGTAAAATGAGGTGGTTTTACCCGCACCATTAGGGCCTAACAAACCGACAATTTGTCCTGATTCGACCTGCAAACTGACATCAGTGACCACAGTTCGGTTGCCGTAAGTTTTGGCTAAGTGCTGCGCTTTTAGTATCGCCATAATTACTCTTGTACTGCTTGAGGCTGAAGAACGGTTGAGACGCGATCGCCTTTCTCTTTACCGTCAGCGATCAGTTTTTGAGAGGAGATTTTGTAGCGGATCTTGGTGCCACGAATCACGCTATCATCTTGCGAAAGCATGGCTTGATCAATCATAGTCAGTTGATCATCGACCATTTTGTAATACAGCTCTTTGGCCTCACCGTATAAGGTTTTTCCATCATCGGTTAACTGAGAAAAGGTGGCCAGATCGCCGTACCCTTCGATCTCTTGAATCGAGCCATCTTGAGCATCTCGGGTGACAATGACTTTATCGGCATTGATGTTAATACTGCCCTGCTTGAGTTTGACATCACCAATGAATGTCACTTTATTGCTCTGCATATCAAGCTGTTGGCTATCAGAGTCAATGTAGACAGGTTGGTCTCTGTCTGTCGACAATGCAAGCGCCTGTCCTGACAGAAATAAACAAGAAATCAGACTAAGGTGTGAGAGTTTCATATCTACCTTGTACGTGGTTATATAGGGTGGCGTGATTGTCGGCAAAGTTGCCGGTCATCGCCTGTCCTATTGTTTCAAATTGCGGGCCTACCATCACCACTTGGTTATCTGCCCAAAAATCTCTGCTATCCAACTGAATGTTCATGACATCGGTGGATAGAGTATCAAAACCTGAATCAGGTAATAAGTTGGTGGCGAGCACATCATCATAGAGTGTTAGAACGTGGTCTTGAGTCAACACACCGCGAACAGCGGTAATTTCCCACTCTTGAGTTGTGCCTTGTTTAAATACTTTTAATACCGGGCGATGAAAAATGGTATCGCCACTTTTGGCGTAGTGATCAAGGTTGACTGACGTGATCACATAGCTGCGAATCCCCTGTTCGTTATAAGAGGTATTCTCCAATCCTTTGCCGCTAAACATCGGTACTTCTGTATCTGGCTCTACTTGGATATCATAACTCTGCTGCTGCTCGAAAAGATAGTAAGCAGACCAGCAAATGATAAAAGCCAAAATAAGATAACCAATACGAGATAAACTCATATACTCAGACCTTTATGAACTTCTAGTTCGTTTCGTGCTTGAAGAATGAGGTCACACACTTCTCTGACTGCACCATGGCCACCGCGAATCGAGGTGACATAGTTCGCTCTGCGTGCGAGCAAGGGGTGGCCATCTGCGACACAAACCTTGAGCGCGACTTGCTCCATCACGGGCCAGTCAATTAGGTCATCACCAATATAGCCTGTGTTCTCTGGGGCGATGTTGAGTTTATCGCAAATATCTTTATACGCCTTCACTTTATCGTCTTGACCTTGATAAATGAGTGAAATGCCGAGAGCTTTCATCCGGTTTTCGACAATCTGCGAGCTTCGACCAGTAATGATGGCCACCTCAATGCCCGCATTCATCAGTGATTTTACCCCGTAGCCGTCACGGGTATGGAAAGTTTTTAGCTCTTCGCCATCATTACCCATATAAACCAGGCCGTCAGAAAAGACCCCATCTACATCACAAATTAACAGCTTTATCTGTTTGGCAACGTCTAAAATAGATGGTTCAACCGGTTGATATAAAGTCTCTACAAGTGTGTTCATCACATCACCCCAGCTTTAAGTAAGTCGTGCATGTTGAGTGCGCCAACAACCACACCATGCTGGCATAAAATCAAACCGTTGATGCTTTTTTGTTGCATTAGGTTGAGGCCCTCTGCTGCGAGCATGTTGGGCTCCGCTATCGTCGGGTTGACCGTCATCACATCACCAATTAATGCGCTGTGAATATCAATTCGCTTATCTAAGATACGGCGTAGGTCACCATCGGTAAAGATGCCGACCAGTCGCTGCTGCTCGTCAACCACTGCAGTCATGCCTAAGCCTTTTTGACTGATCTCGAGTAGCGCGTCACGCACCACAGTGGTCGGCGTCACTAGCGGCAGGTCGTCGCCTGTGTGCATGATATCGGCGAGTTTTAGTAGCAGTTTACGTCCGAGTGCGCCACCTGGATGCGACAAGGCAAAGTCTTCGGCTGTAAAGCCTCGGGCTCTCATGAGCGCCATGGCTAGCGCATCGCCCATAACCAAGGTTGCGGTGGTGCTTGACGTTGGCGCAAGCTGAATTGGGCAGGCTTCTTTAGGTACGGTAATTTGCAGGTGGATATCGGATAGTTTCGCCATGTTGGAGTGAGGCTTACCCGTCATACTAATGATTTTGATGTTGAGCCGTTTAAGAACCGGAAACAGACCAAGGATCTCAGACGACTCACCAGAATTAGAGATGGCGAGCACGATGTCTCCTGCTTCTATCATCCCAAGGTCACCGTGTGCGGCCTCTCCGGGGTGAACAAAGAAAGAAGAGGTGCCGGTACTGGCCAATGTCGCGGCAATTTTATTACCGATATGACCGGATTTACCCATTCCCATCACTACCACCTTGCCTTCTTTGTTGGCAAGGATCAGCTCACAGGCTCGAACGAAATCATCGTTCAAGTATTGGTCTAATTGTTCTAAGGCAGCGATTTCGGTTTTGAGTACTTCTAGGGCTGCAGAGCGATAATCAAACATACACAACTCCAAACTCAGACTAAGCTGTCATATTCATAATTAAGTAACCTTGGTAGGCAATAAAACTGCAGAACAGTACCCCACCTTCGAGACGGTTGATACTGCGTGATTTACCCAACGCCATGGCAACCAGCAGTAGTGATACGCCCAGCATGACCCAGAAGTCGCGCCCCATCGCATACTCACTCAATACCGAAGGGTTTAAGATGCCTGGAATCCCCATCACGGCCAAGATATTGAATACATTTGAGCCGATGATATTGCCTACCGCCATATCATCTTCACCTTTCATGACGCCAGCCAGAGAGGCGGCAAGTTCTGGAAGGCTGGTGCCGACAGCGATGATGGTTAATCCGATCACAAGATCACTCATGCCAAAGTACTGAGCAATAATCACTGCGTTATCGACCAACATATCGGCAGATAACGGCAACACGATTAGACCAATCACCACCCAGAGTGCGGCTTTAGCATTACTCACCCCATCGGGCACTTCAGACTCTTGTTCTTCCAGCATGGCGTCAGCGATACCGCTGGCTTTTTCTTTCTGGCTGATGCGAAGCATAGCGATGATAAACGCGCTAAATAGGACAAAAAGCAGCACCCCCTCATAGAAACCAAGGTGGCTGTCCCATAGCAGCACCCCCGCTAGCAGGGTCACACCAATCATCAATGGCAGTTCACGACGCAAGACCGCTGAACTGATTGACAAGGGTTTTATCAAAGCAGTGATGCCGAGAATGAGTGCGATATTGGCGATATTTGAACCAAGCACATTGCCGACCGCGGTGTCCGTTTTTCCATCTAATGCTGCCGTTGCTGAAACCATCATCTCAGGTGCTGATGAGCCCATTGCTAGGATAGTCATACCGATAACTAACGGAGAGATACCGACGTTTCGTGCAAGTGCCGCGGCACCAAATACCAGCTTATCGGCACTCCAAACTAAAAAGACTAAACCAATAATGAGAAACACAACGGCTTCGAACATGATAATTCCTAATCCATACACTTCGAGAGAATTTAACCGTTAATTTTGACGCTTTGGGTATTAAAAGGGAAGCAGTTCATTCAATTAATTGTCAGGTGATGCTACTAAGCCAACAAAACGGACATTGTTATATGGCAAGTCGCTAATATTTGATGCATCACAATTAATTGAACAGTGCTTTAAATTCTGTACCAATGTGCTTATGATTGCCCATTCTTACTAGAACGAATAAGAGTTCAACATGGAATCTGAAGACTTAGTGACCGTCAAGCAACTAACGTTTTCTCGTGGAGAGCGCAAAATATTTGATGATGTCAGTTTGCGCATGCCGAAAGGAAAAGTCACCGCGATTATGGGGCCATCAGGGATAGGAAAAACGACCTTATTGCGCCTGATCGGAGGACAGCTTTACCCTGAGCAAGGAGAGATTTGGTTCGATGGTAACAACATCCCATCACTAAGCCGCAGCAAACTCTACCAAGAACGTAAAAAAATGAGCATGCTGTTTCAATCAGGTGCGCTTTTTACCGACTTATCGGTGTTTGATAATGTCGCTTTTCCTCTCAGAGAGCATACCGAATTAGACGAAGAATTGATCCGTACTTTAGTACTGCTGAAACTTGAAGCTGTGGGCTTACGCGGCGCAGCACAATTGATGCCGAGCGAGCTCTCTGGCGGAATGGCCAGACGTGCCGCGTTAGCACGAGCCATCGCTCTTGATCCTGACCTTATCATGTTTGATGAACCTTTTGTTGGTCAGGACCCCATTACTATGGGGGTGCTGGTGGAGTTGATCCATAATCTCAATCAGGCGTTAGGTGTGACGGCGATTGTGGTATCACACGATGTCCCTGAGGTGATGAGTATTGCTGATTGGGTGTACATCTTAGCCAACGGCAAAGTCGTCGCCTGTGGCACGCCTGAAGAGCTACGTGACAACCCCGATCCACAAGTGCAGCAGTTTTTGCAAGGCAATGCCGATGGTCCGGTGCCTTTTCGACATCCAGCGCAGCCGTTGGCTAAGGAGCTCTTTTCATAATGGCAAACTTAGCAAATTATGTTGCATCCGTAGGTCGCAGAGCAATGTCAGTCAGTCAGGCCTTTGGCCGAGCCAGTTTGATGTTATTTGGGGCTTTAGCCAGCCGTCCACAACCGCTGAAAAATCTGCCGCTTTTGGTTAAGCAACTGTATAGCGTTGGCGTGCAATCACTGATCATTATTGTGTTGTCAGGTCTGTTTATCGGTATGGTGCTCAGTCTTCAAGGCTATGTCATTTTGGTTGACTTTGGCGCCGAAGGAGCACTGGGCCAAATGGTTGCGTTATCCTTGCTGCGCGAGCTTGGCCCTGTGGTGACCGCGCTGCTGTTTGCGGGTCGCGCTGGCTCTGCACTAACGGCAGAAATCGGATTGATGAAGGCCACAGAGCAGCTATCCAGTATGGAAATGATGGCCGTTGATCCGCTAAAGCGGGTTATCGCACCACGCTTTTGGGCTGGTGTTATCTCTATGCCTTTACTGGCGATGATTTTTATGGCCGTCGGTATTTGGGGCGGTCAGTTAGTCGGGGTGGATTGGAAAGGCATTGATCACGGCAGCTTTTGGTCTGCGATGCAGGCGTCTGTTGAACTCGGCCAAGATATCGGTAATAGCATGATTAAGAGTTTAGTCTTTGCGATTACCGTTACTTGGATCGCGCTGTTTAACGGTTATGATGCGATTCCGACTTCTGAGGGAATCAGCCGCGCGACGACACGTACCGTCGTACACTCTTCATTGGCAGTACTTGGTCTAGACTTCGTACTAACTGCATTGATGTTTGGGAACTAATCATGCAACAAACTAGAAAAACTGAATTATGGGTTGGTAGCTTCGTTCTCGCTGGAATTTGCGCAATTTTAGTGATGATCTTTCAAGTGGCTGACGTAAAGGGACTAGGCTCTAGCGATACTTATACTCTGAAAGCAGAGTTTGACAATATTGGTAGCCTTAAGGTGCGTTCTCCTGTCAAAGTTGGCGGTGTCGTCATCGGGCGTGTGACGAACATTGGCCTAAATACTGAATCGCTGTTACCCGTGGTGACGATGGCCGTCAGTACTCGTTACGACCAGTTTCCCGAAACATCGAGTGTGAAGATTCTCACTTCGGGATTGATCGGTGAGCAATACATTGGCTTGACGCCAGGCTTCGTGTTTGACGACGAACAGATGCTGGTGGATGGGGATTTTATCGAAGACACCAAATCGGCGTTGGTGCTTGAAGACTTAATTGGCCAGGTACTTTACAGTGTCGGCGGCTCAGACGAGTAGGGAGTTGTTATGTTTAAAAAGTTAGTACTTACTCTGTTTTCAATCCTTATTGCATTTGGTGCTCGTGCAGAAGGCATTGATAAAACTCAGCCTTATCAGATGATGCGCCAGGTGGCAGAGGCGGCGTTTTCGCGGTTGAAAGCGGAACAAGACTTGATTCAGCAAGACCCGAATCATCTCAAAGTGATTGTGAATGAAGATTTAATGCCGTTTGTTAATGAAAAATATGCCGCGCTGAAACTGCTTGGGCCGAACTTAAAGGGGGCAAAACGCGAAGATGTTGGTGAGTTTATCGTCGCGTTCCGGTCCTATTTGGTCACTTCCTATGCGCAAGTATTGACTCAGTACACCGACCAGAGCATTGAGTTTGAGCCGGAACCCTCAATAGATCCAAGTAAAAGCATTACCAGCATTAAAGTCGACATTATTGATGCCCCTAGACCCAATATTAAGTTGGAGTTTAAGCTACGTCGTGATAAGCGAAGTGGCGAGTGGGAGGCATTTGATTTAATTGCTGAGGGTATCAGCTTGCTCTCGAGCAAACAGTCGGAATGGAGCTCTAAAATACGTCAAGAGGGCATTCTAGCCGTAGCGCAAGAGCTAACAGAGTTATCAAATCAGCCGATCCGTTTCGAGAGCAGCAATAATGGATAATTTGCAGTGGCGGCTAGACAGTGAACTGCATTACTCACTCAGCGGTGACCTCGACCGCGAAAGTGTGCCGGCGTTATGGCAGACGTTAAAACAGCAAAACTTTTCTCGTGGTGCTGTGAATGTGTCGCTGGAAAAGGTTGTTCGCGTCGATTCAGCAGGTATGGTCATGCTAATCCACCTAATAGAGCATGCAAAAAAACAAAACTGTCATATAATGCTCAGTTTCGTGCCGGATGAACTGCACACATTATTTCAGTTAAGCAATGTCGAAGAGTTCGTTGCGGAGCATTTAGAGAGTACAACAGGGGTGAATTGTGGATAGCGCAAAAGTACAACAGATTTTGAACGACGCATTAAGTTTAGAAGAGCTACACGTCAAAGGCGAAGGTAGCCATTATGAAGTAGTTGCTGTTGATGCTTGTTTCGATGGAATGAGTCGCGTTAAGAAGCAACAACTGATTTATGCACCACTGATGGAATATATCCAACGAAATGACATTCACGCTGTTTCTATCAAAGCCTACACTCCTGAAGAGTGGGCTCGTGATAAGAAGTTGATGTCACTGTAAGGTTTTAGAATGGAAAAGTTTCGAGTAATTGGCTCTAAAAAGCCTCTAGTTGGTGAGGTCACCATCTCAGGTGCAAAGAACGCCGCTTTACCTATTTTATTTGCGTCAATCTTAGCCGAAGAGCCGATTGAGGTCGCGAATGTCCCACGCTTGCGTGATATCGATACTACCATGGAGCTACTTAAACGCTTAGGCGCTAAAGTTGAGCGTAATGGTTCTGTGCATGTCGACCCAAGCAGCATCAATGAATACTGTGCGCCGTATGATCTAGTCAAAACCATGCGAGCCTCTATTTGGGCACTAGGTCCACTTGTCGCTCGTTTTGGTCAAGGTCAGGTTTCACTGCCCGGTGGCTGCGCTATCGGTGCCCGTCCGGTCGATCTTCACATCCACGGTTTAGAGCAACTTGGTGCGACCATTACGCTTGAAGATGGTTACGTAAAAGCCCATGTCGATGGCCGCCTTAAAGGTGCTCATATCGTCATGGACAAAGTGAGTGTGGGTGCCACCATTACAATTATGTGTGCAGCAACGCTTGCTGAAGGCACTACTGTACTGGATAACGCCGCTCGCGAACCAGAAATCGTCGACACCGCTGATTTCCTAAACAAACTGGGGGCGAAGATCTCAGGCGCAGGAACCGATACGATTACCATCGAAGGAGTTGAACGCCTCGGCGGTGGTCAGCATGCTGTGGTTGCCGACCGTATCGAGACCGGTACTTTCTTAGTTGCTGCGGCGGTTTCTGGCGGTAAAGTGATTTGTCGCAATACCAAGGCGCATCTGCTAGAGGCTGTTCTGGCGAAGTTAGAAGAGGCGGGGGCAGCGGTCGAAGCAGGAGACGATTGGATTTCGGTTGATATGACCGGACGTGAGCTGAAAGCGGTGACGGTACGAACCGCGCCACACCCAGGTTTTCCTACCGATATGCAGGCTCAGTTCACTCTGCTGAATCTGATGGCAAAAGGCGGTGGTGTGATTACCGAGACTATCTTTGAAAACCGCTTTATGCACGTACCAGAGCTGATGCGTATGGGTGCCAAAGCTGAAATCGAAGGTAACACCGTTATTTGTGGTGATGTTGAAGAACTCAGTGGTGCGCAAGTGATGGCGACCGATCTGCGTGCATCTGCTAGTCTGGTTATTGCAGGCTGTATCGCGCATGGTGAAACCATCGTTGACCGTATTTATCATATCGACCGCGGTTACGATAAAATTGAAGATAAGCTTTCTGCGCTCGGCGCTAATATTGAACGTTTTCGCGATTAACGATAAAATCAGCTAACGCTTGTAAGCCGAAACGCGAGTTTCGGCTTTTTTATGAATATCAGATCAGTGAGAGTCTTTATTTAGCGATGAGTCTCTCTGTTCTTGGAGAACCACGATGATTGCACTATTACGTGTATTGGCTGTTGCGATTTTTGCAATTGTGATGTTTGTGTTTGGTTGCGGCTACTGTCTATTGAGCCCGCGTAATCCTAAGCACGTTTTTACCTTTGGTCGCCTGTTTGGCAAGATGTCACGCGTGTTTGGAATCAAACTCGAACTGCGTATTCCGGAAGATGCTTATCAACGCGGTCAGCATGTGTATATCGCTAACCATCAGAATAACTGGGATCTGTTTACGGTTTCGTCTGCTGTGACGCCTAAAGTTGTCACTGTGGGCAAAAAAAGCTTAGCGTGGATGCCACTGTTTGGACAGTTATATTGGTTGACTGGCAATATTCTTATCGACCGAGCCAACCGTTCAAAAGCGAAAGGCACCATAGATCAGGTGGTGGATAGCTTGCAACAGAGCGATGTGTCGGTATGGATGTTCCCTGAAGGGACGCGTTCACGCGGTCGAGGTTTGCTGCCATTCAAAACAGGTGCGTTTCACGCGGCGATTGGCGCGAAGATGCCGATCATTCCAATCGTGTGTAGCTCAACCGCGGGGGTGAAGTTAAATCGCTGGAACAACGGTCATGTGATTGTTGAAATGCTACCACCTGTGTCTATCGAAGGTTATGGTAAAGAAAATGTCCGTGATCTAGCGAACGTATGTCGTGAACAGATGAAAGATAAGCTTGAAGCGCTTGATCAAGAAGTAGCAATGCTAAACCAGCAGCAGGGCGTTAAAGCCTAAGCGAGTTAATGATTGAATGAATAGCCCCAGTGATAACAACACTGGGGCTTTTTTATGGTCGACTACCTAGCAGAACGATATAAAGAAAATGGCGAGTTGAAAGGAGCCTCAAGGAATCACTAAGCTATGCCATGAAGCTCCACTTAGCGTCGGTGGTTTTAGCAAAAACGAAAAAAGCCAAGTCTTTCGACTTGGCTTTTTAAGTTGGCTCCTCCTGCTGGGCTCGAACCAGCGACCTGCGGATTAACAGTCCGTCGCTCTACCAACTGAGCTAAGGAGGAATTATTCTGTTTGTTATCTTTCTAAACGAGAAAGAATGGTGCCGACTACCGGAATCGAACTGGTGACCTACTGATTACAAGTCAGTTGCTCTACCTACTGAGCTAAGTCGGC
>NZ_SZQJ01000011.1 GCF_013369335.1 Vibrio sp. JPW-9-11-11 | reverse complement strand
CGCCACTTATTTAGAAAGCCAGTCTTAGGACTGGCTTTTGTCGTTTTAAAGCACAGCCTCTTCCCTTGTAGGAAATGAGTCCCGGTGTCCACATTCCTGGATTAGACGCTACGCTCTCAGCCATTTATTAGATGAAGCCCTAGCAGCAATGCTGGGGCTTTTTCGTATTTGGTGTCGTTATAGCGATAAAAGGGTTCTGGCAGTCAGTTGGTAGTGCGAGGGATGAGGTGACTTTGTTGCTCTAGTGAGCGGTATCTATCAACAAATTCCATCCGACTTTAAACGCTCGGTAAGAGATAACATATTCAGAGTAGTGCGAATAGGCTGCCTTGTGTCGATATTGGGTGTGGCTAAAGTCATTGGGTAATAACAACAAAGCCACTGCGGGAGTGGCTTTGTTGTAGTCGATAGAAGAGGGTTAATTAAGCTGCTGGCTCGTTGACCAATGTAAGCGCCTTTTTCGATACTTCATGGGCAGCATTAGTCAGGTTCTGTTTTTCTAGAGCAGTCGCTAAATAGCTATAATCAGACACACTAGAACGAACAGAGAGTGCTTTTTCTAAGTGTTGTTGAGCGTTTTGCCATTGCTCGTTGCGTAGGTAAAGTTGTGCGACTGCGCTGTTGGCGGAGGCATTGTTGCCATCTTTACGCAACACCTCCTCCAAGAATGTGATAGCAGGGTGGCTGTCTGCCAATCGAATTTGAGGAATCAATTGGTACAAGTCGCTATTAGGATGCTTCTTAAGTGTCTCTTTGATAAGGGTAAACGCTTCGTGATCCGCTTGACGAGCGATAAGCTGCTCAGCAAAGCACTGTACTAAATGCAGGTCAGCTTTCGCTTTACGTGGCAAGGTGTTCCAGTGTGCGATCAATCCCTCGCTGCCATTATTTTCCGCCACCTCTTTAATCAGGCCACATTGTGCGCGCTGGGTTAGCGGTAACTGCTCTTGTTCACTAATGATTTTGTTCTTTGCTAGTTTCGGCACTAAATCTAGCAGCGGTTGCCATAGTTTAAGCTCTATATAGACCTGTTTAAGTAGGTTGAGAACTACTGAGTTATTTGGGTAACTACTTTTTAGGCTCGATAGGGTATCGAAAGCTTCGCTATAGTTTGCATCTCTAAGTTGCTGTTTAGCTCTAGTTAACTCTACAGCGAGTTGGGCATTGTCCTGTTTAGCGGCAAGTTCTAAATAGCGATCACGCTGTTTGTTATCGCCAAGGCCTTGAGCTGCTTCTGATGCGACCAAGTAACAGAGTAGCGGCATATCATGATGATTAGCCCATTTAGTGACCTTTTTTTCTGCTTGCTTGAAGTCACCTTCGAGCAGTTTAATGATGCCTTCATTGGTATAGCGGCGTGATCGGCGCATCTTACGTACACTGAAGTAGTTCCACGTTGCTGAGCTAGCGTAGAGTACTTTTTTAACAAAGTACTCTACGCCAAACAGTGCCGCTAATGCTGCTATTATGAATATCACCAATGTTGTGACACTCATTTCAATGGTCTTGTCGGCGATAGAGATCAATACATAGCCTTGTTGGCCTGAATATTGGGTACCAGCAAATAATCCCAGCCCAAGGACGATAAATAAAAAAATCATGCGAAACATTATTTATCCTCCGTGACCAGTGTTGTGACTTCACGACGTAAACGTTCGCGAATCACATCAGACAATTGCTGTTGGGTCTCGAGCTTGACTGGGTAGTCGACCTGAACTTGTTGTTTGCTCAATAGATCGAGTGCTTTATTAAACTCGACCACTTGATTTGAATCCTGATTGAAAAAGGTTGACGACCATTTATCTGCTGTTGTCAGGGCTGTCGTATATATTTCCTGTTGCTCAACATAGACGGCTTTAATTGCGGTCTCGAGTTTTGCCTTAATATTCTCTTTTAGATAGAAGTGCTGCTGGGGCGAAAGCAACGGAATCACGTTTCCATCACGGGTACGGAAGGTAATGAAGTTCTCAGAAAAATCTTTCAAAGAGGTGAGTAAGTTGTCTTGCCAGTCGACAATATCTTGTGACACCACTTGCGGTTCTTGTTGTTCTGCTTCAGGGAGTAGAGCGTTCGCCAATGGCAAGTTATCCACTTGCTGCTGAAGCGCAGTGATGCGCAGGACTAGCCCTTCTCGGTCAATGTTCGGGATGGTTTTCAATTTGGTGATGTCGTTGGCCATCGATTTACGCAGTGGTACTAAACTCGGATCATTCAAGGCCGCAATCCGCTGATCGGCGCTTTCCATTAGTCGAGTGGCGCTCTCTGCATCTTGTTCTAAGAACAGCTTACGTCCGGCTAGTTTGACGAGGTAATCGGCTTCAGCGAGTAGCCAATCGTTTGGTCGGCGTCCTTTGACGTCAGCCATAGCCACTTGTAAGCTTTCGATACTTTTCTGTTGTTGAGCTAACACGGTTTCCGCATGGTGGGTCATTTCACTTGCTTTGGCTAAGGTCTGTTGTGTTGCGGAATCAAGTTGGGATTGAAGTGAGTTTTGAGTTTGTGCCAGTTGGGTTTGCAGTGCCTTGATTTGACCTTGGTATTCGGCTTGTTTTTGTTGCATTTGAAAACTAAGTCCGCCACCAAAAAGTAGAGAAAGAATAATGGCAACGGTGCCGAGTTTGACGCCTCGCTTCCCCTGTCTTTCTTCGAAAACAGCTTGTTGCGAAACCGGCGTTGCTTCATGACTTGTTTCTGCTGTTTTTTGGCTGTTGTTGTCAGACGCTTCAATATCTGTTGATTTTGCTTCTTCTACCTGATGTTCTTCGCGGTCAGGGGCAATGTTGTCTTTGTTATTTTTACTTGTCATTACTTATATCCTGTTGGGTTGGCCGGAGAGTAGCCAATAACACTGAATTCGAGGCACTTAAGGTGTTGGTCACCAGTTTAAAACCAATTTCTCGTGCTTGTTGTGCGATACGCTCACTAGGTACCCATAAGTGGAGCGTAAATAACCAGTTCTGTTGAGCGGGCGTCAATTGTGAAAGTAAGTGCTCTAACTGACCTGAACTGGTGACGATCAATTGCGTTATCTGCTTATCTTGCCAGACTGGGATCAGTAAATCTGAGCGGAGAGCGAGGTTTTGCCGTTTGTAGACTTCTCGATACTCAACCTTAGCTTTGCGCGCTAATAGCGTGTCAAAGATTAGTTCTCGACCGCCGTTACCACGCAGAATCAACACTCGTTGTCCTGATACTTTGCTTAGGGCATCTAAATTCAGTAGATGCTCACTATCGCCGCGCTCAGGATAGTGTACTTTTTGTTGGGTGGCTTTGCTTAAAACATGTGCAGTTTTTTGACCGACGCCAAGGTAGGTTGCATGCGTTGGCCAGGCGTGGACGTGTTGAGAGAGATAACGGTCTGTTTCGGTGACGGCGTGCTGACTGACAGCAATAATGATATCGAAATCATCAATAGAATGTTCTAACCCGGGAAGTTGCTCCCCGGGAAGAATATCGATAAGAGGCTGATGATAGCTGGTAATCCCAGCCTCTGAGAGTTGTTGACACAGATCGCGGCCTTGTTGTCCCGGCCGAGTGACCAGTACTGCCATCCTAGTTACTCGTGTTCCGCGTAGAGTTTAGTGAGAATTTCTTTGGCGCCATCTGCGAGTAGTTGATTGGCAAGCTGCACGCCGAGGCTCTCTGCATCTTGTCGTTGACCACGAATTTCACCTCGCACAATTTTTGAACCATCGGGCTCACCCACTAGTGCGCGTAACCAAATTTCGTCACCTTGGATCAATGAGTAGCTACCGATCGGTACTTGGCAACCTCCCTCAAGGGTTAAGTTCATCGCGCGTTCGCACAGCACGCGATCGGTGGTTTCTTGGTGACTGAGTGGCTCGAGCAGCTTTATCAAACGCTCATCATCCAAACGACATTCTATGCCGACGGCGCCTTGTCCAACGGCTGGAAGCGATTGTTCTGGTTCGATAACACTCTTGATGCGTTCTTCTAATTTGAGGCGTTTAAGCCCTGCGGCGGCTAGAACAATGGCATCGTATTCTCCGGCATCAAGTTTACCCAAACGCGTCCCCACATTACCACGCAGCTCTTTGATCACCAGATCTGGCCGTGCTTCTTTTAGCTGACATTGACGGCGCAGACTACAAGTGCCGACGATGGCGCCATGCGGTAATTCATCAATACAGTTGTAGGTATTCGACACAAAAGCATCACGTGGGTCCTCGCGCTCACAAATAGTGACTAGGCCTAGTCCTGGTGGGAAATCGACGGGCACATCTTTCATTGAGTGAACCGCAAGATCGGCGCGTCCTTCTAACATCGCCACTTCCAACTCTTTAACAAACAAGCCCTTACCACCTACTTTGGCCAGTGGAGTATCCAAAATAATATCGCCTTTGGTCACCATAGTGACCAGCTCAACCTCTAAGCCTGGATGAGCGGCTTGTAACGCGTCTTTAACGAAATGAGCTTGCCAGAGGGCGAGGGGGCTTTTGCGTGTCGCAATACGAATTGGAGTGTTTTCAGTCATAGTCTTCTAGTGATAGCAAGTGAATGGACATCATCCTACCATTGTCGAACAAAAAAGCATTACTGCATACTCAAACGGTTGAGAGATAGGTGCCACTAGCACATAATCATCAAAAGAGTGTGATTTAGGTCTCGTTTGCAAAATAGGCTATTATTATTAATAGTAGTTACGTACCACACTAACAGCGGCAACGTCAGATGGACAAAAATGTGTCGAATCGATCGTACATTTCTTTACCAATCCAAAGAAAAATGATAGATTGATCACGTTTTGTTGGTGCTTTAGAACAATTATTAGTCAAGGCGCCAGTTAGGAAATGAATCAAGGAAACTCCCTTGCAGGCTTATACCGATACGCTTACAACTAGACTCGACAACCTAAACCAGCAACGCATCGAGCGTGCGCTGGCTCTTATGGATTTGTCTAGTCAACGAGTATTCCACCTTATTCCTACACTTCTTCACTTCAATCATCCACTTTTTCCCGGCTATTATGACGCCCATGTCCCTTATGGGATTCGTGACTTTGAACTCAATGAGATCCAACAACAGTTTGTTGAAGATACAGAGTTGACCATAGGGCAGCCACTCACGACCAGCGAGCATCCTGAGATCTTAGGGCTGTATACCATGGGGAGCACTTCCTCTATTGGTCAAAGTACGTCCAGTGATTTGGACATCTGGGTCTGTGTGTCGCCAACAATGGATTGCGATGCGCGTGAAAGCTTGACGAACAAATGCCTGCTGATCACCGATTGGGCACAAACTCAAGGGGTGGAAGCTAATTTCTTCTTGATGGACGAACAACGTTTTCGTACCAATCGTTCGGAAGCAATGACGGGTGATAACTGCGGGTCTTCACAGCATCTATTGTTGCTTGATGAGTTTTATCGTAGTGCGGTGCGTTTAGCGGGTCAGCGCCTGTTGTGGCAAATTGTGCCGCCTGAAATGGAAGAGTGCTACGACGAATACGTCCAGGATCTGTGCAGTAAAGGCCATATCGATTGCGGTGATTGGATAGATTTCGGTAAGTTGAACCGAATTCCAGCCGAAGAGTATTTCGGCTCCAATTTGTGGCAGTTATACAAAAGCATCGATTCGCCCTACAAATCGGTGCTCAAAGCTATTTTGCTCGAGGCGTATTCGTGGGAGTACCCACACACTCAACTGTTAAGTATCGACACCAAGCGACGCTTCTTTGCTCACGAACCAGACCTTTACGGTATGGACGCGTACTACTTGATGTTGGAAAAAGTGACCCGCTACCTTGAGCGAGTAGGTGACTTCACTCGACTTGACCTAGTGCGTCGCTGTTTCTATCTCAAAACCCATGAGAAGCTGTCACGAGAGCCAAATGTTGGTTCGGTGGCGTGGCGACGTCAGGCGCTGGGCGAAATGGTTGAGCAGTGGCAGTGGTCGAGTGACGTCATTGCCGAGTTAGACGACCGCCGAAACTGGAAAGTGGAACAGGTTAAGGTCGTGCATCATGCGTTGCTTGATGCCTTGATGCAAAGTTACCGTAACTTGATTCAGTTTGCGCGTCGCAATGACATCACCTCGGCTATTAGCCCACAAGATATCAGTATCTTAGCGCGTAAACTCTATGCGGCTTTTGAGGTGCTACCAGGCAAAGTGACCCTGCTTAATCCTCAGATTTCACCTGACTTGCATGAGCCAGACCTTACTTTTATTGAAGTGCGCCCAGGGCGTACCAACAAGGCCGGCTGGTACCTATACAAACAGCCGCTGACACCACATCGCATCATCGGCCAAGCGCCGCTCGAACATAACGAGTATTTGAGTAAGTTGGTCGCGTGGTCGTTCTTCAACGGCTTAATCACTGAGTCCACTCGTTTGCACTCAGTGATCCGAGAAGCACATCTTGATATCGACAAGTTCTATCAGATGGTCAGTGATTTACGTAACACCTTCTCGCTGCGCAAGCGCCGCCCTACCATGCAAGCTCTGTCTAGCCCTTGTGAGATCAGCCAGTTGGCGATGTTCATCAATTTTGAGAATGACCCAACCACAGAGCTGAGTGGCAAATCACTCAAACTCGATCCGAAAACGACCGACATTTTTAGTTTCGGCAGTGAGCAAAAGTGCTTAGTTGGCAGTGTCGATTTAGTCTACCGCAACTCTTGGCATGAAGTGCGCACCCTGCATTTTCAGGGGCAAACCGCGATGCTAGACGCGTTAAAAACCGTATTGGGTAAAATGCACCAAGACGCGATTCCACCTGAATCGGTAGATGTGTTCTGCTATAGCAAGAACTTGCGTGGTGTCATGCGCAATAAAGTATATCAACTGTTGGCGGAGTGCATTGATTTGCGCCTTAAGCCAGTAGAACAAGAAAAGCGTCGCCGTTTTAAAGCGTTGCGTCTTGGCCAACAAACATTTGGACTCTTCTTTGAACGCCGTGGCGTTTCGGTTCAAATGTTAGAAAACTCAGTCGACTTCTACCGCAGCATTTCTACCAACAAACTGCAAGGCTCGCCGCTGTTAATGCTGGACAAAGAGAAAGACTACCAAATGCCTGATGTGATTGATGGCTTTGCGAGTGAAGGTCTGGTGCAGTTCTTTTTTGAAGACAACGAGAAAGGCTTTAATATCTACGTGTTAGATGAGGCAAATCGAGTAGAAGTGTATCACCAGTTCAAAGGTGAAAAAGATGAGATGATCGCGAGCGTTAATAGCTTTTATACGTCAGTGCAAGATGATAACCCCTTGTCTTCGAAGTTGATTAACTTCAACTTACCGCAGTATTACCAAATTGTTCATCCTGACGATGATGAATCCTATATCGTTCCGTATCGCAATGATGGAGCGACTTACTCCAGACCGAGTAAAATCGTTAACGGCTAACAAAAAAGAGCATCTGAGATGCTCTTTTTTATATCTTGCGTTAGAGGCTTGTTAAGCCCAATCGATCGCTTCGCTGGCGTGTTTTTCACACTCCTGCTTAACCATAGCGATTAACTCAAGTCCGGTTTTTGAGCAGCGCCACTCTTGGTCAACATAAGCAAAGTGAAAACCGCCCGATTTAGAGGCTAACCAAACTTCTTTCATTGGTTCCTGGCGGTTGATGATAATCTGGCTGCGATCTTCAAATTCTAAGGTCATTACGTTACCAGACGTCTCATAGTCGATGTCTGCGCCTGACTCATCAATCATTTCTTCGATGATTTGCATTTTAACATCTACAAGTTGATGAAATTCAGTCTCGTTCATCCTATCTATCCTATTGCTTTTCTTGAGTGTGGTGCGATTATAGGGGGCATTGACAGAATAATCACGATACAACCGATGAAAAAATCACTCATAACGCTATTTATCTTTTCAGTCCTTGGCTTAGCGGGTTGCGGTCAAACAGGGCCACTCTATATGCCAGAAGATGCTCAACAAAATGAGCCGTCGGCGCAATAACTAGAATCAGAATATAAGGGAAAGTACTTTGGATTACTTCAACTATCAGGATGATGGCCAGCTTTGGGCCGAAGGTGTCGCATTAACCGAGTTGGCTCAACAGTTTGGCACGCCACTTTATGTCTACTCACGCGCGACTTTGGAGCGCCACTGGCATGCATTCGATAAGTCGGTCGGAGAGCACCCGCATTTGGTTTGTTATGCCGTGAAAGCCAATTCAAACTTAGGGGTGTTGAATGCGTTGGCACGTCTAGGTTCGGGCTTTGATATTGTTTCTGGCGGTGAGCTTGAACGCGTGATCGCGGCCGGTGGTGAGCCGAGCAAGGTGGTTTTCTCAGGGGTGGGCAAGACAGAAGCGGAAATGAAACGCGCGCTAGAGCTTGGGATCAAATGCTTCAACGTCGAGTCTGAGCCTGAACTCGAACGCTTGAATAAAGTTGCTGGTGAGCTTGGCGTGAAAGCGCCTATCTCGCTGCGCATCAACCCAGACGTTGACGCCAATACTCACCCTTATATCTCAACGGGCCTACGTGACAATAAATTTGGCATTGCATTTGACCGTGCGCCTGCGGTGTATCAGTTTGCTGCAAGCTTAGAGAATCTGACGGTGAAGGGCATCGACTGTCACATTGGCTCTCAGCTGACAGACATCGACCCATTTATTGATGCGACAGACAGATTGTTAGCACTGATTGATGATTTAAAAGCACAAGGTATCACCATAGAGCACTTGGATGTCGGCGGTGGTCTTGGCGTTGTGTACCGTGATGAGCTGCCACCTGAGCCTTCGGATTACGCCAAAGCCTTGTTGGGTCGTTTGACCAACCACCAAGACTTAGAGCTGATTTTTGAACCTGGACGCGCAATAGCCGCAAACGCGGGTCTATTGCTGACTAAAGTCGAGTTCCTCAAGCATACTGAACACAAGAATTTTGCCATCATCGACGCTGCGATGAATGATCTGATGCGCCCGGCGCTCTACCAAGCGTGGCAAGATATTGTGCCTGTTACGCCGAGAGACGGTGAAGCCTTGACCTATGATTTAGTGGGTCCAATTTGTGAAACCGGGGATTTCTTAGGTAAAGACCGCGCATTGGTGCTGCAAGAGAATGACCTGCTTGCTGTGCGCTCAGCGGGCGCCTATGGTTTTGTTATGTCTTCTAACTACAATACACGTTGCCGCGCCGCTGAAGTGATGGTCGATGGTAACCAAGCGCATTTAGTTCGTCAGCGAGAAGAGCTCTCGAGCTTATGGGCGCTTGAAAACGTACTGCCGGAGTAATTGAAGTCTTATGCATTTCCATTTTTCTAAAATGCACGGTTTGGGGAATGACTTCATGGTTGTTGACTGCATTACCCAAAACATTTTCTTTTCCCCAGATTTGATCCGCCGCTTGGCGGATCGTCACACCGGCGTGGGTTTTGACCAACTGCTGGTGGTTGAAGCGCCTTATGATCCAGAGAGCGACTTCCACTACCGTATTTTTAATGCCGACGGTAGTGAGGTCGAGCAATGCGGCAATGGTGCGCGTTGTTTTGCCCGTTTTGTACGCATGAAAGGTTTGACCAATAAATACAGCATTGGTGTCAGTACCAAGAAAGGCAAAATGGTGCTCAACATTGAAGAAGATGATCAGGTCACGGTAAATATGGGTGTGCCTGAATTTGAGCCAAGCAAGATCCCGTTTAAAGCCAAGCAAAGCGAAAAAACCTATATTTTACGTACCGAGGACAAAACACTGTTTTGCGGTGCGGTTAGTATGGGCAATCCACATGTCGTCACTGTGGTTGATGATGTCGCGACCGCAGATGTCGAAACACTAGGCCCGCTATTGGAGTCGCATGAGCGTTTCCCGGAGCGAGTGAACGCGGGCTTTATGCAAGTCGTTAGCCGCACTGAAGTGAACTTGCGCGTGTATGAGCGTGGTGCGGGTGAAACGCAGGCGTGTGGCAGCGGCGCTTGTGGCGCGGTTGCGGTAGGCATTGTTCAAGGGCTGCTCGACGAAAAAGTCACGGTTCGTTTGCCAGGTGGGACGCTCAAGATTCGCTGGCAAGGCCCGGGTAAACCACTTTATATGACAGGCCCTGCAACCCATGTGTTTGACGGCCAGCTCAGCTGCTAACAATAAAAGGAATTCAAGTGTCTCAAATCGAAGCGGATGCACTGACGGCGGAAGTGGTCGCCGAGTATTTACGTGATAATCCGGACTTTTTTCACCACCGCCGCGAGTTGGTCGACAGGCTGGCCCTCAACCATCAAGAGCAAGGCGCAGTCTCCTTGGTTCATGTACAAATGAACCGCCAGAGGCAGCGTATTGAAGAGCTGGAGGAAGAGATCACGGCGTTAATGTCGCTGGCGAAAAGCAACGATCAAACCTTTCATGAGTTTATGCAACTTCAAGAGCAGATCTTGAAATGTGATGCACTGGTTGAGGTGGTAAAAGCGATTGAAGAGATGGCGAAGTCACTCGGTTTAGTCGCCTACTTGCGTTTATTTGACAGTGAATCGAGTCGTTATGGGCTCAGTCGCGAGCATTATCAACGCTTTGCAACCAACCACCTCAATGGCAAAGAGGCATACCTAGGCCGTATGCGTAAAGTTGACCGTGAACTGCTGTTTGGTGAGCATTCTCACGCTCCAGAAATGGGGTCATATGTGGTGTTGCCGCTGCAGAAAAAACGCTTACAAGGCGTGTTGGTCTTTTCGAGTAGTGATGGTGGGCATTTTCAGCCCCATATGGACACCCTATTTTTGCGCCACTTGGCGCTGGTCGTTTCGCATTTGATTGACTCCCTCCCATGGCAAAGTGACGCGCATGAGCGAATCAGCAATACCTCTGCCTAGAGGGCTCCAGAAACCTTTAGAGCGCTTCTATGAGTATTTGAGGAGCGAAAAAGGGTTGAGTCTGCATACTCAGCGTAACTACAAGCAGCAATTGGAGACCATGGCACAACATCTTCATCATCTTGGTCTCAAAGAGTGGCAGCAAGTGGACGCCGGATGGGTACGTCAATTGGCCAGTAAAGGGATGCGAGAGGGAATGAAGGCGAGCAGTCTCGCCACGCGTCTTTCGTCTTTGCGCAGCTTTTTTGATTTTCTCATTTTACGCGGTGAAATGAGTGCTAACCCCGCCAAAGGCGTTTCGGCACCGCGCAAGAAACGCCCGTTACCTAAAAACCTTGACGTCGATGAAGTAGGCCAATTGCTCGAAGTTAATGAGGATGACCCTTTATCGATTCGTGATCGAGCAATGATGGAGCTAATGTATGGCGCAGGTTTGCGCTTGGCTGAAATGGTCAGCGTGAACGTCAAAGATATCAGCTTGTCTTCTGGTGAGTTGCGAGTGGTCGGTAAGGGTGATAAGGAACGCAAAGTACCGTTTTCTGGGATGGCGGCTGAGTGGGTCAATAAATGGCTCAAGGTGCGTGCCACCCTAGCACAAAGTGGTGAACCCGCGTTATTTGTGTCCAAGCTTGGTGGTCGAATTTCTCATCGTAACGTACAAAAACGTATGGCTGAGTGGGGACAAAAACAAGCGGTCGCGAGTCATATCAGCCCACATAAATTGCGTCACTCTTTCGCCACACATATGTTGGAGTCGAGCAACAACTTGCGAGCGGTACAAGAGCTGCTCGGGCATGAGAATATTTCGACAACCCAGATCTACACCCATTTGGACTTTCAACACTTAGCTCAGGTTTACGATCAGGCTCATCCGCGAGCCAAAAAGAAGGGCAGTGAATAGTGCAGTTTTTTCGCCAGTTAAAACCCATCAAAGCGATGACGTTCGATTTAGACGACACCCTGTATGATAATCGTCCTATTATTCGTCAGGTTGAAAAGCAGATGGTGCGTTGGCTGCATACCACCCACCCCGTTTCCGCTTCACAATCATTGAGT
Organism: Vibrio sp. JPW-9-11-11; assembly: GCF_013369335.1. Lineage (GTDB taxonomy): Bacteria > Pseudomonadota > Gammaproteobacteria > Enterobacterales > Vibrionaceae > Vibrio. Next base: position 41,063 of record NZ_SZQJ01000011.1, on the reverse strand, counting down.
TGGTGGCGAGAGCTTAAGCTTCAATTGGCCCGACAGGACGCTTGGCTGGTTAATGATGTGACACTATGGCGTTTCAAACAAATTGAGCAGGGGCTGCTGCAATTGGGCTATAGCGCGACGCAAGCCCATCAAGCCGCTCAGCAAGCCATTGATAAAGTCCTGAGTTTACGCAGTGATTTTACCGTGCCGCAAGAGACGCATCGTGTGATGAGCGAGCTTGCCGAGCGATTGCCGCTGGTGGCGATTACCAACGGCAACGTAGACGTAGAGAAAATTGGTTTAGCGGACTATTTTTCTCTCGTGCTTAAAGCGGGCCCCGATGGCTATGCGAAACCGCATCGCCAGCTTTTCGACAAGGCTCAGCAACATTTAGGCGTACCGGCAGAAAATATTCTCCACGTAGGTGATCATGTGACTAGTGATGTGCTTGGCGCGAAACAAAGCGGTCTGCAAGCCTGTTGGTTTAATGATCGCCAAGTGAATATTTATCGCACGGTTAAAGCGCGGATATTGCCCGATGTGGAAGTCAACCGATTGCATCAATTACTGCTATTGAGTGCGAGGTAATTATCATCCGCTAACATCAGCCCTTTCCTTAAGAGTCACTATCCATTAGCTTAGATCGCTATGTAATTGATGGGAAATGTCTTTTAGGCGACTATAAATGCGTACTTATTCAGCTCTGATTGGCAGTGAACAAGCACTGATTGACTTTCTAGAGGCTAGACCGGTATCGTCGCAGGCGTGTTTGGTGCAGCTGTTGTCTAGTCAATCTGAGCATCTTGTAGCCAGTTATGCAGCCCAAGTCGCTGAATTGCTACCTCAAGCCCACATCATTGGTCACAGTACCCGTCATGTCATCCATCAACAGCAGATTGTGCATGGCACGTTAATCATGCTCTCTTTTTTTCGTCACACTGAGCTTACATCTGCTTGTGTGGCGCTTTCAGATAATCCGAATGTCGAGGCTGCGCTGCTGCTGGAGCAGTTAGATCTTACGCCTTGTTCTAAGGCCATCGTGAGTTTCTCCCAGCACACTCAGCGACACGATTTCAACCTTTACCAAGCGCTAGGGACGATGACTGAGGTGCCAATCAGTGGGGGCGTCGCGGCGCACGTTGATGGTAATTGCGCATGGACTCTATATGGTCAGCAGGTGTTGTATAAACATGCCGTGGCGGTTGCGCTGCATAGTGAGCAACTGCAGGTATGGCGCAATGCGTTTGCTGAGTGGACACCGATAGGCAGCACACTGACGGTCACCGACGCACGAGATTCCCGTTTAATAACGCTAGACCATCAACCAGCTTATACTCTGTATCAGCAACGTTTGGCTGAAGGGCAAAGGTTGACGTTGGAGCACATGTTAAGTTTTCCATTGCAGAGTCGCTTGAATGGCGAAGTGAGCTGCCCTCGAGAGATTTACCCCGATGGCAGTATTGAGCTCGACCACCCTGTCAGCATTGGGGACGAAGTACGGCTGTGCTATAACCATCCTTCATTAACGCTTGAACAGGTCCGCTACGATGCCAGCCAATTGGCGCGATGCAATCCAGAATCTGTTTTTATTTACAATTGCGAATCCCGGCTGGAGTTTCTTGAAGGGACGAGTGAAATCAAGCCGTTTGCCGAGTTTGAACACTGTAGCGGCTCTTACTGTCTGGGCGAGCTGTACCGCGATCAACAGCAGCAGATACTGCACCATAGTATGACTTACTTAGCATTGAGTGAAGATGACCAACGCCCACCATTGCCGAGTACGCCGAGTGATGCGTTTCCGGTTTCTCCACTGTTCCATTTAATTCGCTATTCGATCGCAGAGCTAGATCAAACGCGCTTGGACATGGAGCGTAAACTGGCTAAGCAAACAGAGCGACTGATTAACAGCTATCGGGTGGATAAACACACCGGACTGAAAAATCGCGTCGCACTGCAAGAGAGGTTAAAAGTCATTCAGCGCGATGAGCATATCGTCACCTTGAAACTGTCTAACTTTCATCAAGTTAATGAGAAATATGGTTATCAGGTTGCAGACGAGTTGATTCGTGATTTGACCGAGCACTTTTCTCAGCGCCTGTCCGATCTACGCGGTCTCGACTATGTCCAGCACCTCTATTATATCGGTACGGCAGAGTGGGCGGTTGTGTTCAGCGCTGAGACCTCTAGTGAAGCTATCCAGCAAGATTTTGCGTTGTTTGCCGATCAGATAGAACATATCAACTTTGAGCCCTATGGCTTGCCCGAAATCGACCATTTGTCGATTTCGATCACCGGGGGGATTGCCAGCCGGTGTGACTTTGTTGGTGTGGAAGGCGAAGAGTTACTGCTTAAGTCGATTGATGCGCGGCGCACAGGTATGGCGCGCAATACCCATCTTTACAATGCCAAACATTGTGCTTTGAGTGCCATGGAGCAGCAAGAGAAGTTAGAACTCATGGCGACTGCGAGCCGGGCAATTCTCAATCGGCAAATTCTCACGTATTCGCAGCCGATTTTTTCTGCCCACGAGCGTCTTCAGGTCGCTCAAGAGTGTTTAGTGCGTATTGAAGATGACGGCGAAATTATCTCCCCTGGGCGCTTTCTGCCCATTATCGAGGGTACCCACCTCTATACTCGTTTGAGTCGTCATATGTTGACGTCCACCATTGACTACATGTGTGACAAGTCCGGTGCGTTCTCGATCAACTTATCTCCGCAAGATATGTTGAGTGATAAAACCATGTCTTTGCTCGAGCAAGCCATCGGTAAGCTTAACGATCCTTATCGTTTGGGTTTGGAAGTATTGGAGTCTGAACAGATCAAAGACTTTGGCCGTATGGCAGAGATTTGCAGCCATTTCAAGCGGATGGGGGTGCGCTTACTGGTAGATGACTTTGGCTCAGGTTACTCCAATATTGACGAAATAATTCGTCTTGAGCCCGATGTGATCAAGCTCGATGGCAGCCTAATTAAGTCGATAGACAAAGACCCCAAGCAACGCCAGATCACTGGCCAGTTGGTGAAGCTATGCCAAGTATTGAATGCCAAAACGGTGGCCGAGTTTGTTCACAACCAAGAAGTGTGCGCCATCGTTGAGGACCTTGGGGTTGACTACTTGCAAGGTTTTTACCTAGCCGAGCCAAGTCGGTTATTCTAATCTTGGGTTTGTTTTAGTGCATGACCACTTTTGTCCGCTTGAAAAACGTCAAGATAGTGGTGGAAAAACGCCTCTAGCTGCTGAGCTTGAGGTCGATAGCCCAGTTCACTGATGGCCTGCACCCCGACTTCTAAGGTACATAAGTGTCCCGGTTGTTGGTTGCGGCGCAAGCGATACTGAGAGTTTGTCGTTGGTTGGAGCTGTAGCTTGGGCAGGGCTTGCAACCAATCGCTCTTACGCAGCATCTTGTTCGCCTCTTGCCATGTCCCATCAAGAATAATCAACAAGGGCTGCTTTTGCTGTTGCGAGGTGTTGCCAGTCAGGGTCACGATCGGTTGACTGTCTTCGGCAGGATAGAGCAGATAGGCCTGATAATGTTCGCTTTGGATTAGCTTGATGAGCTCTGGACAAGCCTGAGTTCGCTGCCAAATATGACGACTAGAGGAGATGAGGCTTTTCTCTAGCCAGCGTCCGGTGTTGGTGTCTCGCGTGGGTTCATTGGGGTGCATCAGTAAAGCGATGTGGAGCTCTGCGTCTATCTGAGGGATCAAGTGACATACACACTGGAAACGCAACTGACAACCAGGACAAGCTGGCGGGGCGGTCATTGGGCTCACAATGTTGCCCCTTCTTGCTGCGGCGTTAAGCCGTCGGCAAACAGCTGAACCGTGCTGATGTCATCATAACTGGCAACAGGGGCAACGCTGGGGTTGAGTGGATACTGCTCGCCGTTAAACTGAAGTAGGTGCTGATTAGGTATCGCCCCACCGCCGCTGACGAAAAACACCAGGTCTTGCCAGCCTTGATGTTGGTTTCGGCCAAGGCTTAATGGCGTTGTTACTTGGGTAATCCGGCTGTTGAAGCGCCAGGTTTGTGCTTGGTTGTCGAAAATCAACAAAGTACAACCGCCGCTGCCACACCAGTCGAGTTGGACCAAAAGTTCATTGTTGCCATCGCCATTGAGATCGTAAACCAACCAGCGATAACGCGTGCCTGACGCAGGTGTATTGGTTTGCTGGAAATACGTTGTGAGCGCGTTAGCCACCATGGGGTTGTACTCTGCTGACGATGGGATTGCGTTGGCGGCTAGCGGTTGTGCAGAGAAAGAGCGGGTACCTTCCGCTTGATTTTGTGCGCGACTAAATAAACGCAGGCCCCCGTCCGCGATGTCATAAACCACGGCACCGACTTTTTCTTTCTCGGCAGTAAGCGCCTCACCTTGACGGGTAAAAATACGCTCTGAAAGTAGCGGTTGCTGTTGGTGATGGGTCATGACCACTTGTACCTGCTGTGGGTTAAGTTGTTGCCAGTACCCGCGTTCGACCGAGTCAGATTGACCGTTATCATAGCGATAAGTGGTGGTCGCACTATGGTCGCGGTTAAGATCGAGAAAAACGCTGAACTGTTTCGTTTGAGTCGAGGTTGCTTGATAAAAGCCAGTCCACTGTTGGGTGATATCTTGATTGGACAAGGTCGCGCAGCCTTGGTAGCTGGTGTCGTCGAGCTTAAGTGTGGCACTCCAACTATACAATGAGTCGCTCATGCCATCGACGCAACTGCGCTGATTGAGCTCCAACTCTCCCTCGGCAAATTGATAATGGTGCTGGTGGGCGCTAATCTGACGAGAAATCAGTTCAAGTGGTTGCTGTTCTTCGCCCATTTTCGCAAACACCCACTGACTGTCGGTGAGACGAAGTGACCAAAATGGTTCTGTGCCAAATGCGCGCGTCTCTTGAGCCGCTTGGGCACAACGTTGTGGGTTTTCGGCGCTAAGGAGGTTAAACGAGTCGACCACGAAGCGAGCGCTATAATCGGCAACAAACCCATCCGTTTTCCCTGTTTCTAAATGACCAATTACTTCGCCATATAGAGGTTGATAGGGGCTTCGCACCAGTTTTAACCCTTGTTGAAATCGATCATTGCTCAGTTCCAGCCAATACTGTTTCTTGCTCCCGCATGGTGTGATAGAACGTACTTCGTGACCCAGTACAATTTCGCCACGCATCACAAACGGTTGGGCTTGAATGGAACTTGGAACATCTAGACTGGCTCTTTCTGCCTCAGTATTTGGGCTGTTAGTGGGCGTAGACAATGAGCACGCTTGTAATGTTAGCAGCGTGAAGAGTGTAGCTGGGTTTCGAAGCGCCTTCATGTTATACCTTCCCTATTTCAGAAACTGGCGGACTCTATTATGGCATATTGGTTATTCAAAACTGAACCGGACACCTTTTCTATTGACACGCTTCGTACACAAAATCGCTCATGTTGGGAAGGTGTGCGCAATTACCAAGCGCGAAATATGCTGCGCGATGAGGTCAAAGTCGGAGATTTCGTTTTGATTTATCACTCATCATGCAAAAACGTTGGCGTGGCTGGTGTGGCAAAAGTGACCAAAGCCGCTTATCCCGATCACTTTTCGTTCGACCCTAGCAGCGATTATTACGACCCTAAATCTACGCCTGATAGTCCGCGTTGGTTTATGGTCGATATCGAATATGTGCGCCACACGCAGCGGCTGATCCCGTTGTCGGTGTTAAAGGCGATGCCTGAGCTGGAAAACATGCCGCTGGTAAAGCGGGGCAACCGTTTGTCAGTGATGCCAGTCAGTGAAGAGGAGTGGCTGGCAATCCTTGGCAAAGAGAGATTGCCGAGCCAAAGGTAAGGATACCAGTCACACCCATTTTCTGAACATCTAACTAATGCGATGGGTATGAACAGGCTGCCAAATGGCAGCCCTTAAGCATGGTGGATTAGAACAGGTGTCGATGTAAATAATGAGCAACGGCGTCATCCGCGTTGCTGCCAATCACTTCAATATCGGGCAGCGCCTGTTTAACTTTGTGGTGTGCGGTCGCCATGACCAGCCCTTTACCTGCCATCTCGAGCATTTCAGCATCATTCATTCCATCACCAAATGCGATGCAGTTATCCAAGGTTAAATCGAGCGATTTGGCTACGGCGTCGAGCGCGTGGCCTTTTGACACTTCAGCCGCCATCACCTCTAAACACCAAGGTGTAGAAAAAGCGATATTCAGTTGGTCACCAAATTGTTCACGCAGCATGTGTTCATAGTTCACCAAATGGTCGTGATCGTGATCCGGGTGCGTGAAAAAAATCTTGGCGATGCCGTCGGTGGGCGCCGCGTTGGCATCGAAGCGCTTGTAGCTAAAGCCCGATTCACTGTGGAATTTCGCCAGAGTCTCATCGTCTCTATCAAGCAGCCAATCTTCGTTTTGGTACATGTGGATAAAAACCTTCGGATCGCCTTTGATCACATCGATCACTGACTGAACCCGTTCAGCAGGGACGTTTTTGCTATACATCAGTTGATCGTTCTGGTCGTGCACGCGCGCGCCATTCGAGGTGATCATATAAGCGGGGATACCTGCGATTTGGCGAATGCTGGCCACGTCAACGTGGTGGCGACCCGTAGCAAAGACAAAGGTGAAGCCTTTTTCATGCAGCGCTTGCAGAGTTTGCTTTGAAAACTCGCTTAATTGGTGGTTAGGGGCGAGCAACGTGCCATCGAGATCCGAAGCCACGATATGAAAAGGAGTATCTTTGCGTGAGTCTGACATATCACCCTCAGTAACAGTGTGTTGATGAGCCTGATTGGCTAATAAGGCCACAGTTTACTCGAACCGAAAGGGGAAAAAGAGGGTAAAGATCTCCTTGCTGCATTTCCTATTTTAATACTGGTCGAAAAAGGCCAAGGTCGCGTCCAGCGCTTGGTTACGGTACTGATCCTGTTCAAACAGCAGCTCGTGGCGTGCGCCGACAATCACATGCAGTTGGCACTCTGGCTGTGTTTTTTTGAGCTTTTTGACTAGGCGTGTTTGCGCGGAGTTGGAAACGATCTGGTCTTCGCCTGCTTGCATCACCAATAGAGGCGTGTTGAGGTGACGAGTCATCAGATAGCACTGCTTACACGCTATTAACCCTTGCCAGACCCAACGTGTGCTAGCGCCGCCGATTCTGAGCTCTGGGTGCTGTTCGTACAGATTGCGAAACCATTGGTAGCGCACTTCACTTTGACTAAGTAAATTGCCGACAAAGGGTTTAGGAAAGTAAGCCACTTGTCCGGGCGCAAAGGTGGGTGTGGCGTGCCAGGCCGTCAGTAGTTGGCCGATCATTGGCGCAAAAGGGCGTAAGTGCCAAGGTACGTTGACGCCAAACATAGGCGCGCTCAATGCCGCGGCATCAAATGGGTTGCGGTGAGTTTGCAAGTAGCGGGTAGTGATGTTGCCTCCCATTGAATGGCCCAGCAGATAGCGCTTTTGATAGTGCTCAAGCTTAAAATGGTTCACTAGCGCGTCGAGGTCGTGTACATAGTCGTCAAACTCATCGACATAGCCCATCTGCCTGTCTTCGATCATTCGATCCGACCAACCTTGACCACGATGGTCGTACGAGTAGACGTCATACCCCTGTTGGAAAAGATCGTAAAATAGCTCTTGATACTTGGCGCAACACTCAATACGACCATTCACCACCAAGATGGCTTTGGTGTGCTCGGCAGAGGTAAAGCGGGTCCAGTACAACGATTTGTTATCAAACGTTTTTAAGTTCCCTTCCTGACGAGAGCACCAGAATGTAGCAATATTGCTTTTGATAGCTTGCTCAAAATCGGACTCTTGAGTATAAGGAGGAGTAATGTTGCAACTGGAGTCATTCATGAGGGTTAACCCTAAGTTCGATTTCACTGTTCAACAACAGATTATGTGTGGCTAGCTCGCTTTAGTCGAGAGGAAAAAACGATGGATATGCATGTTTGGCTTGCTTATGTAGTAACCGCAATAGTGTTTAGCTTGGCGCCAGGATCGGGGACGGTTAACTCAATCAGCAACGGCTTAAGTTATGGCACGCGCCGCTCGCTGTCTGCCATCGCTGGATTACAAATTGGTCTAGCCATTCACATCGTGTTAGTCGGGGCGGGGATCGGTGCATTGGTCGCGCAGTCAGCAGTCGCTTTTAGCGTGATCAAATGGGCCGGGGCGGTGTATCTTGTTTGGCTCGGTATTCAAAAGTGGCGAGACCGCTCGAGCTTAAATACGCTCGAAAGTGGCCAAGCGCTGTCAGGGATAAAACTGATGCGCAAAGCCGTGTTAATCAACCTGACCAACCCAAAATCGATTGTTTTTTTGGTCGCACTTTTTCCTCAGTTTATCGACCCTAGCCAAGATCAACTGACGCAACTCTTGGTGCTGGGGGTCACAACGGTGACCATTGATGCGTGCGTGATGTTAGGTTACACCAGCTTAGCCGCGCAAATGGGACGCTTTATTCGTTCAGAGCGAATGATGTCGAAAATTAATAAGCTATTTGGCTCGATGTTTATGGGCTGCGGCGCATTACTCGCGGCAGCGAAAGCCTAATTAGACTCGCGCTCATGTATAGACGAACCAAAGACACTTTTGTCGCGAGACAACCAATCTTAAACGCCAAGCGGCAAACGCTTGGCTATGAGCTGTTGTTTCGCGATGGAGAAAGTAACGCTTACCCCGAACATGTCGACTCCAATCGAGCGACCTATCGAATTATTGTTGAAAATTTTCTGTCGTTGGGGACTAACCCCGCAATGGCGAACTCACGCTGCTTTATTAACTTTCCCCAGCAATCTCTGTTGCGCTTGTTGCCCTTGTCGTTACCTAAAAACAAAATCGTGGTTGAGATTTTAGAAACTTGTACGCCCAATGATGAGCTGTACGACGCGGTGCAACAGATCCACAGCCAAGGCTATATCATTGCCCTGGATGATTTTGTTTATAAGCCAGAATGGGAACGGTTTCTTCCATTGGTGCACATCGTCAAGATCGACATTATGGCGACGGGGCTTGAGGCTTCTTGCGCATTAGTGAAAGAGCGGTTAGCAATGGGCGTCAAACGTAAGTTTCTCGCCGAGCGAGTCGAAACGGAAAAGGAGTTTCTTGCCACGCGTTCGGCGGGGTTTACCTTCTTTCAAGGTTACTTCTTTAGCAAGCCTGAGGTTGTACGCCAGCGCTATGTCAGTCCAGAGCACTTGATCGCGATGGAACTCTTTCAAGAGGTTTGTAAGCCTGAAGTCGATTTTCTCAAAGTCGAGCGGATAGTGGCGCGCGATGTGGCGCTGTCGTACAAACTGCTGCGCTTTGTCAACTCAATGTCTGATCGGATTGCCGTGCCGATCTCCTCATTTCGTCAAGCCTTGGTGTACCTAGGGCAAGACAAAATTAAAATCTTTGTCTCACTCGCGGTGGCCTCGTATGTGTCGGTCAATAAACCAAAAGAACTCTATACCCTGAGTTTACAGCGCGCACAATTCTTTATGTTGATGTCACGAGACAATCCGTTCAGTCAGCATCGCGACCAAGCGTTTTTGATTGGCCTGTTCTCGATGCTCGATGCGATGCTCGAAATGTCATTGACGGACTTAGTGGCCCAATTGCCTCTGTGTACTACCATTAAGCAGGCGCTATTAGAGCGCCAAGGTCCCTATGGTCTGCTTATTGATCTTGAAGAGTGTTACGAGAGTGCCGATTGGGAAGGGATGGAGAGTGCGTGCCAGCAACTCAATATCTCAATCGGGGAAGTCATGCCCCGCCTGTCTGAAGCTCAGCGTTGGAGCAGTGAACTGAATCGAGTTGGCTGACGCGCCGTTCGAATATGAAATATTTGTGACAATCTTGGTTTAGGGATTGCTTCTCCTCCTCTGTTGAGCAAAGATATTCGCATATCCATATGTGAGTATATTAAATGTTGCCTCATCAGTTTTTCAAACTTCTTGCCGACGAAACTCGCGTGCGCTGCCTGATGCTGATCATGCGGGAGCAGTGCTTGAGCGTCGGTGAGCTGACCCAAGCGCTTGATCAAAGCCAACCTAAAATTTCTCGTCATCTCGCCCAACTTCGCGCGAGTGGTGTCTTGGTCGATGTTCGACAAGGCCAGTGGGTGTTTTACCGACTGGCCAATGATTTGCCTGGGTGGATGAAAAAACTGATCGACGATCTGGTGGCATCCAACTGTTTAAAAACTGAGTACCAGCAAGACATTAAACGTCTGCATGCCATGCAGGTTCGCCCTGTGTGTTGCCAATAATTGAGTTAAGAGAGTGAACTATGACTATTAAAGTAGGGATTAACGGCTTTGGCCGAATTGGACGTCTTGCACTTCGCGCCGCCTTTGACTGGCCCGAACTCGAATTTGTCCATATCAACGATGTGGCTGGAGACGCCGCGACACTTGGTCACTTGCTGGAGTTCGATTCGGTTCAAGGTCGTTGGCACCATGAAGTGTCAGCGGGTGGCAACGAGTTGGTGATCGCCGGAAAAGTGATCAAAACCAGTCAAGAGAAAGCGATTGATGCGGTTGATTGGTCTGGTTGCGACGTGGTGATTGAAGCGACTGGGGTTCACCGCAAAACGGAGTTGCTCAACCGTTACTTAGAACAAGGAGTGAAGCGCGTGGTGGTGTCTGCACCAGTGAAAGAACCTGGCGTGGCGAATATCGTGGTTGGTATCAATGAGGAGATTTTCGATCCTAACCGCCATCGTATTGTTACGGCCGCATCTTGTACCACCAACTGTATTGCTCCGGTGGTGAAAGTGATTCACGAAAAACTCGGCATTGAGCAATCTTCATTTACCACGATTCACGATTTAACCAATACGCAGACGATTCTGGACGCCCCCCATAAAGACTTACGTCGTGCGCGTGCTTGTGGCATGAGTTTGATTCCGACTACCACGGGCAGTGCGACTGCGATTGTGGAAATCTTCCCCGAGTTGCAAGGCAAGATCAATGGCCACGCCGTGCGCGTACCGCTGGCGAACGCGTCGCTGACCGACATCATTTTTGATGTGAAACGTGATACCACTGCTGAAGAGGTCAACGCACTGCTAAAAGAAGCCGCTCAAGGTGAACTTAAAGGCATTCTCGGCTTTGAAGAACGTCCTTTAGTCTCTATTGATTACCGTGGTGACCAGCGTTCAACCATCGTCGATGCGCAGTCTACTATGGTCGTCGGAACTCGTATGGTCAAAATTTATGCGTGGTACGACAATGAGATGGGCTACGCGACTCGTACCGCCGAGTTAGTACGTAAAGTGGGTTTAGCGTAAGGAGATAGCAATGACACACCCAACCTGGCAACTAAACCTAGATAGTGGCGCGCTGGTTCTTACCCCGTGTCCGGGGACAAAGGGCGTTGGTCTTATGGCATCGCTCGAACAGCTAAAGCAGCAAGGTGTTGAAGCGATTGTCACTGCACTCGATGACGCAGAGTTGGCGAGTAAGCAAGTGGAGGCATTAGGGCGAGAGACACAGCAACTCGGTATGCAGTGGTTTCAAATTGAAATCGAAGATGACTGTGCACCGGACCAACGTTTTACCACTAAATGGCAACAAGCGAGCCCTGTGTTGCACCAGATTGTTGATCGTGGCGGAAAAGTCGCGCTGCATTGTATGGGCGGTTCGGGTCGCACTGGCCTTTTTGCTGCCCACTTGTTGCTTGAAAAAGGTTGGCCGCTAGAGAACATCATCACGCAGGTGCAAGCATTGAGACCGGGCGCCTTTACTAAGCCGGTCCAACTGGACTACATCACAGCAGTCGCGGCGCAATAACACGCTTGAGAGCTTTTGGTTACCTGTAGGCCAAAAGCTCTTGTTCTACCACATAACCAATAGGTGCGAAGGAAGATGTTGTCGAGTTTGAGTAAAAGCGTTCGCCAGTACATGCTGGTGACTTTCAATTACTGGAATTTCACCATTACCGATGGCGCATTGCGTATGCTGGTGGTGCTCTATTTTCATGATCTGGGTTATTCCACTTTAGAGATTGCCTCCTTGTTTTTGTTCTATGAGTTTTTCGGCGTAGTCACCAACTTAATTGGTGGTTGGTTAGGGGCACGCTTAGGGCTAAACAAAACCATGAATATTGGCCTCGGAATGCAAATTTTTGCTTTGGCGATGTTGGCCGTGCCCACCAGTTGGTTGACGATTCCGTGGGTGATGGCGGCGCAAGCGTTATCTGGAATTGCGAAAGATCTGAATAAAATGAGCGCGAAGAGCTCTATTAAAACTTTAGTCCCCGATGAACAGCAAGGTGCACTGTATAAGTGGGTGGCGATACTCACTGGCTCAAAAAACGCGCTCAAAGGTGCGGGCTTTTTTATTGGCGGATTATTGCTGTCGCTGGTGGGCTTTAAATACGCCGTGTTGTTGATGGCAAGTGTATTGGCTCTGGTGTTTATTGGCAGTCTTATTGGCCTTGAGAGCAACATGGGTAAGGCCAAAAACAAGCCTAAGTTTAGTCAGATTTTTTCTAAGTCAGAGTCGATCAATATTTTATCGGCAGCGCGTTTGTTCTTATTTGGCGCGCGCGACGTTTGGTTTGTGGTCGCCTTGCCTATTTATCTCGGCTCGGTGTTTGGTTGGTCACATTTATCTGTCGGTGGCTTTCTTGCCGCCTGGACCATTGCCTATGGTATCGTCCAAGGAGTGGCGCCACGTATCACGGGTAAGGCGCAAGGCAAAGTTCCAGATGGACACGCGGCCTTACTATGGGCAGGCTTGCTAACGCTTATCACCGCTTCAATCGCTTATGCAGTGCAAGTCGGCTGGCAGCCGCAGTTGGTGATTGTTGGCGGTCTAATGTTGTTTGGCGCTATTTTTGCGGTGAACTCGTCACTACACTCGTATTTGATTGTCAGCTACGCCAAAGGCGATGGGGTTTCACTCGACGTGGGCTTCTATTATATGGCGAATGCGATGGGGCGCTTGATCGGTACAATTCTCTCTGGCTGGGTGTTCCAAATGGCAGGGCTGGCAGCGTGTTTGTGGGTCTCGGCTGCTTTCTTGTTGCTAACCACAGTGATATCTCTCAGACTACCGAAACTTAAACACGTCACTGCTTAACGACGAGAAGTGTTGACTAAAAGCTGACCTAGCCGATACCTAGGTCAGCTTTTTTATTGTTATAGTCATCCAGTTATCAGCGGAGAGTGAGGCGCGGCGTGAGAGAAAGGGTGTTATTTTTTGACTTGTTGCGTTGCGTCGCAGCGATTGCCGTGATTGCTATTCATGTGTTAGCGCCTTACCGCCAACTGCTTGGTGTGATTCCGGTCGACGAGTGGGCGTCAGCGGTCACTATCAATAGTCTTTCTCGTTGGGCTGTGCCAGTCTTTATTTTGATTAGTGGCGCGTTAATGCTCACAGATCAACGTCCATTTGATCTCAAGTACTATCTCAAGCGTCGAGTCGGTAAAGTGTTAGTGCCGTTTCTGGTTTGGTCGCTGTTTTATGCTTTGCTCTCTGGGGTAAGTTTAAGCGGCTATGATGCTAGCGTGACCGAGCAAGTCTTGGCAGAGAGTCCTTGGCATGCAACCTACTACCACCTCGGTTTCTTTTATTATTTTATTCCACTCTATTTTTTGATTCCTATCTTTCAGTTTGTGCGGCGTTATTACGGCGACCCAGCCCTTTATGCTTACGTTGCGATTTGGCTGCTTACCACCTGGCTCTATCTTATCGGACTTGATGGAATTTGGAGCAACCAACTGTGGTTATATAGCGGTTACTTGCCGCTCGGTTACTTGCTTTATCAGCGTGTCCCCTTGGGGCGCAGGAGTGTCTGGCTGTTTACCTCTCTGGGTGTGATGGCGCTGGCTGTCACGGCTTGGATGGTGATCGGGCATAGTTTAGTCGCAGAAAAGTATACCGTTGGTCGCTGGCTATCATACAAAACGCTGAACGTGGTTTTGGCGGCGAGTATGGTGTTTATGTTGTGTCGCTACTATGGGGAAGGGTTATCCAATCGAGCTCATCGCGTGGTGAGCTTTATTAGTCAACATAGCTTAGGCATTTACCTGTTGCACCCGATATTTCTATGGCCGATGAAAGCGTTCGGTTGGCATCAGGGTCATCCGTTATGGGTGATCCCAGTTTGGATTGTTGTCAGTGGTTGCGGGGCACTGGGCTTGAGCTATCTAATATCATGTTCAAACAGAACGCGTTGGTTATTGCCTTAACGATGTAGTGCAAAATGAATAAAAGTATCACCTCGGTAGGTGAGTAGGCCTTTATCACCTGGATTGAGCGCATGAAAGTAGTGCACGCCGACTTGAAACTCTCGTTTAGGGCCAATACGTCCTTTCTGGACGTATATCCAATACTCTTGGTCCTCTTGCCCAGGTTGAGGGTCGTCAATCGCGATGGACTGTTTATCGAGAATCGTCACCTCGACTTTTTGTTCGGGAGCGTTCTCTCCTTGGATATGCTTCCGAAATAGATGTGTGAATGCCCAGCCACTAACAAGAGCCACAACAGCAATAGCAATAAACAGTGTAATAGGCATGTACTCGTCTCCCTCCCCGCGATGATTAGTGTTCATACTAACGATATTTTTGTTGCGATTCTGGGCACGGGTCTTGCTGCATAGACAAAATCATCGGTGTGACAAATTTATTCGAGGCATGTCACATTTGACTGGGGCGGTGAAAAGCCACCTTCTTTACTCTTTGATTCTTTTACACAAACCTATTTGCAATAGGCATAAAAAGTGGGACATTAGATAGAAGAAGGATCAAATACCCCCTAAACTTAGAGCGTGGAGGGATGTTATGTCTGATATCGAAAGCGTAGTGACAAGAACAAGAAAGATTGAGTCACTATTACGAACTCAATATCATGCGGACGGAAAGGGACTGCATCAGTTGATCACCAGCTGTGAGGAGCGCTTACCTCATGATGTGATTGGAAAATTGCGTTATATCGCGACGATACGTAATAAAATCGTCCATGAGCACGACTTTAAGCTAGATAGCCGAAAACAGTTTATGACGACCTGTGATGAGTGTGAAAAAGAACTGACACCGCGCAGTAGCCGGTTTGTTTGGCGGGCTGCGATTACATTGATGACCTTGATTACCTTAGCTGCTTTATTGTTCTACTATGCTCATTGGGATGAACTATCCAAACATTTGTAGTATGACGGCCAAAAATCTCACTTTTTATGCTTTGCTGAAAACGTCGACATACCGCTGTTTTTCACATCAAATAGGTCAATAAACTGCCACATAAATCAAAAAAGGGACGCAGATGCGTCCCTTTTTGTTTGCGTTCGTTAACTTAGTACATCATCGGCAGTGTCATTAGACCCATGACTACGGCGATCATTACAAGTCCTTGTTTTTGTGAAGAAGAAATCATAGCACTGCTCCTGTAAATTGATGTTTAATGGTGTGATAAAGAGAATAGCAGGTTTTTTGTGGCTAGATCAAGTTTATGTTCTATTGTGCCTTAAAAAAATAACTTTTCTCGTGTCGATTAAGCCTTTTTATCGTAACTTTATTTATTTTTGCTTGAGAATTGACCATGGCTTTATGCGTTAATACTATACTGATTTCTATTTAAATTGTTGTTTTGTTTGATGTTTTGTTTGGGTTTTTTATCGGTTGATTGTGTTTTGTTTGTATTATGTGGCTTTAGGTGCTTGAAGTTCTATAATCTGGTTGAATGGTGTTTTTGATTAGATGAATTCCCTATTAATTTTCTATGTTGCATATCAGCGTCAGGTTTTGGTCAATTGTTTGTGAAGATAATTTCTTTTTTTACATCTTATAAACAATTTATTTTGTGTTTAAGGTGTTGATATATAATATTTTTTATTTATTTCTTGGCGGTGGGTTCTATTAATTTTGCACTTTCTATCGGTTAGGCTGTAATGGCGGCATTTTGCTTTAAAGATACGATAGATAAAGCCGATAAACCGTTAAGGGCTAAAAAAGTGGCGCTCGAGAAGTATTATCAAGATCCAAGTTTTGCCTCTCGGAGCTAGACATCTTTTCCGTGCTGCCTACACTAGCAGCTCATTTTTTATGAGGTGTTCGAATGTGGAGCTGGCTATCGGTTGCCTTATCTGGGTATATCAGTATTTCCGCGATTGAAGGGAATCACATCAAACAAGCGGCGATGTTTAAAACCTTAACCTTGCTTATGCTGGTGGTGATGCTTTGGAGTCAGGATGGACTTGTTGGTGTCGCAGTTTGGTGGGTATCGTTGGGGCTCATTGTCTCTATGATTGCCGATGGGCTCTATATCATCAAAAAACACCTCAGACTCTGCTTTGCGGGGTTCATCGCCGCGCAACTCTGCTACAGCGCCTCCTTCTGGGTTAAATTGTCGGGCGATATCGTCTGGTGGCTACCCGCTATGTTACTGGGGATTGGGATTGTCGCCTTTTTCCTCCTGCTACCGAAAATTGATCGATTGATCTTTCCTGTCGTCATGATGGGGATGGTATTGTTACAGCTCAACTGGGCGGCGGGAGAAGTTTGGTTGCTCAATCGTACGCTGGCGAGTGCCCTCGGCTTCACGGGGTCGTTAACCTTGACACTTTCCGCGATGTTGCTGGCGATACACGACTATCGGCACCCCATCGATAAAGGCCGTTATCTGATATCTGGAAGCTATCTATTGGCCCACAGCCTGATCACTGCCTCTTTGCTTGTCTAGAATCAAACGATAAAGCTGATCTTGTTCGCTATTGTTTGTGACACCAATTGATGAGGATGAGTAATGCTGTTGGGCGCTTATTGCAGAGCGCGTGTGCCGCTTCTGATACCATCGTTTCACCAAGCGGTCGCTTTACTTAATCATCGCGTAAGATTAATTGTCCGACATGCTCCAAATTGAGCAACGAGGTTGTTATACTTCGGCGACTTTGCTTTGCCCGACTGATTATCACTTTGGAGGTCCCCAATGGACATTCTTTCTGCCGCGACCATGCTGTTTTTGATTATGGATCCGCTTGGCAACTTGCCTATTGTCCTATCGATCTTAAAACACTTAGATCCAAAGCGTCGACGTAAAGTATTGATTAGAGAGCTACTCTTTGCTCTCGGCATTTTGATGCTATTCCTATTTGCAGGAAAAAGCATCCTTAACTTCCTTCACGTTCAGCCTGAAACCTTGAGTATTTCTGGCGGTATTATTCTATTTATCATCGCTATTAAGATGATATTCCCAAGTGGTGGCAGTATTACCGGTTTGGCGGCGGGGGAAGAACCCTTCATCGTACCGATGGCGATTCCCATGATTGCCGGGCCTTCTGTGATCGCCGCGTTACTGCTGCTCTCTAGTCAGCACCCTGATAAACTGCTCGAACTTTCTGGTGCCGTTTTGCTGGCTTGGGGCGTGACCTCTTTTCTCTTGATGTTCTATAACTTCTTCCATCGAATATTGGGAGAAAGAGGCTTGAAGGCGGTCGAACGCTTGATGGGTTTGCTATTGATTATGATTTCGACCCAGATGTTTTTGGATGGAGTCAAAGGCTATATGGCCTAAGGGCCAATGATAAAAAAACCGCTCAAATGAGCGGTTTTTTTCGTTAAGACATATGCTTGCGACGAATGTCGAGCAGGGCAAAAATACCAAAAATCAAGATTGACCACTTCTCCCAACGGCTGATCTCTATTTTGTCACCAAACGCACCGATAAAAATTGCCATTTGTAAGCCGTGCATGATGAATAGAAAAGCAGTCATGATGTACAGAGCGATAGCGGCGTTGCCTGGAAATGGCATAAACATGTTGTAAATCAACACCAACCAGACAAAACCAATTGCGCCCTTGGCTAACCATATCAATGCTTTCATTCTATTGTCCTTGTTGTAGGGGGTGACGATTAAACAGGCGAAAACTCACTTGTCCTGCGGTTTTTTCACGATGTAGCTGCCAGTTTGCCGGGATCACGCCATCGAGAGAGAGCTCTTTCTCGGTTTCAATATAGATTACGGCTTGTTCAGTCAGCCAACCGTTTTGTTCAAGTAGTTGAATGGTCTCGCTTAATAAACCTTGGCGAAAGGGAGGGTCGATAAATACCACATCGTGCGGTGTCCCCTGCTGCCGCAAATAACTTAACGCATCACTATTGATGGGGTTAAGATTGCTGGCGTTGAGCGCGGCAATGTTACTCTTTAGCTGTTTAAAGGCCGTTGCATTGAGCTCAATTAAGGTCACCATATCGGCTTGGCGTGATGCCGCTTCAAAAGCTAAGCCTCCGGATCCTGCGAATAGGTCAAGACATTTAGCTCGTGGCACATCTTGTGCGATCCAGTTAAACAGCGTTTCTTTAACTCGGTCTGTAGTAGGTCTCAATCCTTGTGCGTCGTGCACAGGGAGTTTACGTCCTCTCCATAAACCGCTAATAATACGAACAAAGCCAGTTGAGGGCTTTTTTTGTGATGTGTTTTGCTGGCGACGTCTTACCATAGATTTTTTGACCGCTAATAAAGTGATACTATAGCCAGTCGCTCTGCTGTTGAGCGCTAACATACAGCCCAAATTTGTTGATGACAGAGTGTATACCATCGCTCTAATAGTGAAAACTTTTCACTCTGCTGTCATGTTTCTTTTCTTGCTGACGATACTCGCGGCAAAAAGAGTCTGAGTTAATTAAGACGATCTAGGATAGCCCCAGATGACGGAAAAAAAGAAGCGCGGATTGCTCTCATGGCTTGGTTTTGGTGATGAAGAACAAACTAAGCAACCCGCTGAAGAACAACAAACTATCGAACAACAACACGATGAGCGACCAAGTGAGGTTGACGAACCTATTGAAGAAACCGAGGCTGAACTAGCAGAAGCAGAAGCAGAAGCAGAAGCAGAAGCAGAAGCAGAAGCAGAAGTAGATCTTGAGGAAGAAGTGGCATCGGTACCGCCGGTAGAGCCTCGAATCACGGAACAGGAAAAACCGAGCGAGAGCTTTTTCGCCCGCTTAAAGCGTAGCCTGGCGCGAACTAAAACCAACATTGGAGCAGGCTTTTTCGGCCTGTTTAAAGGCAAACAGATCGACGATGAACTGTTTGAAGAGCTGGAAGAGCAGCTGCTTATCGCCGATGTCGGTATGGATACCACACTGAAAATCATCGATAACTTGACCGAGAAAGCCTCCCGTCAAGAACTGAAAGACGGAGAAGCCCTTTACGGTCTGTTGAAAGAAGAGCTGGCGGAAATCCTCTCCCATGTTGAAAAACCGTTGGAAATCGATACGCAAAAATCGCCGTACGTGATCTTGATGGTCGGCGTGAACGGCGTGGGTAAAACCACCACTATTGGTAAGTTAGCGAAGCAATTTCAAGCGCAAGGCAAAAAGGTCATGCTGGCGGCTGGCGACACTTTCCGCGCAGCCGCGGTTGAGCAGCTCCAAGTTTGGGGCGATCGTAACAACGTGCCTGTGGTAGCACAGCACACTGGTGCCGATAGTGCTTCGGTTATCTACGACGCCATTGAATCGGCCAAAGCGAAAGGGGTCGATGTCGTTATCGCTGATACCGCTGGTCGTTTACAGAATAAAGCGAACCTAATGGAAGAGCTGCGTAAAATCGTGCGTGTGATGCAGAAAGTCGATGGCTCGGCGCCGCATGAAATTATGCTGACGTTAGATGCCGGAACCGGACAAAATGCGATTAGCCAAGCGAAACTGTTTAGCGATGTCGCGCCACTCACCGGGATTACCTTAACGAAGCTCGACGGCACGGCGAAAGGTGGGGTGATTTTTGCGCTTGCAGACCAATTCCAGATCCCAATTCGTTACATTGGTGTGGGTGAGGGTATTGACGACCTACGTCCATTTGAGACACAAGAGTTTATTGACGCGCTATTCAGTCGTGAAGAGTGATCCCAAGGCGTAGTGTGCAAGGGTATCTTGGCTGTGCACTTAACGCGGGTATAGATACGGTATAGAAGTTCGTAAGAGGGATTTCGGGTGATAAAGTTTCAGCAAGTGAGCAAGGCTTATCGCGGTGGACGACAAGCGCTACAAAAGGTCGACTTTCATCTGCGTCGCGGTGAGATGGCTTTTCTCGGCGGGCACTCTGGCGCCGGTAAGAGTACGCTGCTCAAATTAATTTGTGCGATTGAACGGCCAACCGATGGCAAGATAAGTTTCAACGGTCACGACATCACGCGAATTCCAAGCAAAGACATCCCTTTTCTACGTCGTAATATTGGTATTGTCTTTCAAGACCATCGCTTGCTGATGGATCGGACCGTGTTTGACAATGTTGCTTTGCCGATGCGAATTGAGTCG
Source organism: Vibrio sp. JPW-9-11-11 (assembly GCF_013369335.1). GTDB lineage: Bacteria > Pseudomonadota > Gammaproteobacteria > Enterobacterales > Vibrionaceae > Vibrio. The sequence goes on along the minus strand of NZ_SZQJ01000011.1, from coordinate 20,863 downwards.
ATCGCTGAAAATGAAATTAAGCGTCGTGTGTCAGCGGCCCTCGACAAAACCGGCTTGCTCGATAAAGCCAAATGTCTGCCCAGTCAGTTGTCGGGTGGGGAGCAACAACGCGTGGGTATTGCGCGCGCCGTGGTCAACCGTCCGACCTTGCTTCTGGCTGACGAACCGACAGGAAACTTAGATCCCGAACTGTCTAGTCGCGTGCTGAAACTGTTTGAAGAATTTAACCGTGCCGGGGTGACCATTTTGCTCGCGACTCACGATATCGGGTTGGTCAATACACGTCCGCAGTACCGTCACTTAGAGCTGAATCAAGGTTTTTTGAGCGAGGTGGAAGATTATGGCCAATAAAGCTCGCAGTCGCGCGACCGCTAAGAACCGGGTTAAAAAAGACAGCTTTTTAAAAGTGCACATCAAGCAGGCTAAGCACTCGCTGAGTGAGCTCTGGCAGCGCCCACTCGGTAATTTGCTTACTTTGGCTGTCATATCTATGGCACTCGCCATGCCTTCCGTGCTGTATTTGTTAGGAAAAAACATTGCTCAAGCTTCGAGCGATGTCACCAGCCCATCGCAAGTGAGTGCTTACATTGAAGAGCGCACGCCGGAAGCGCGGGTCATGGTGCTGAAAGATCAACTCGAAAGTGATGCTGATGTTTCCCGAGTGGAATACATCTCGCCACAACAAGGGCTCGACGACTTGAGCCAGTATTCGGGATTTGAGCAAGCCATTAGTCTATTGGACGATTATGCGCTGCCGGGTGTTTTAGTTATCACGCCAAGTCGAGATGACCAACAGATGATCAAGCAGCTGGCAGATAAGGTGTCCCAGCAGAAAGAAATCACCGATGTCCGTCTGGATGAAGATTGGTTGACGCGCCTCGATGCGATTAAGAATCTAGTGAGCGGTATTGTGATTACATTGTCGGTCTTGATGCTCGGTTCGGTGTTTTTGATTGTCGGCAACACATTACGATTTAACGTACTCGCCAATAAAGAAGAGATTCAAACCATGAAGCTGATTGGAGCCACCAACAGCTACATCTTGCGTCCATACCTCTATTCAGGGATGTGGTTTGGCGTGTTGGGCGCAGTGAGTGCTTGGATCTTAACCGCGCTGATCACCGTATTACTCAACAGTCGTGTTGAACAGTTGGCGTTGTTGTACGACAGTCGCTTCCGCTTGGTCGGACTGAGTTGGGACGAATCTTTGCTGCTGGTAATGCTAGGGACGTTCCTTGGTTGTCTGGCGGCGAAAGTGTCTGCCCAACGTCACTTGAAAGAAATTGAACCGGTTTAATTGGAACCCGTTTGTTTGGACGTTGTCATACTATTGAAAAAAGTAGACGCTACCGTATACTTCTTACTTGTATAGACGATGTGTTTATGCATAATTGCTGTCCCCCGCTTGAATCTTGTTCATTTTAGGTTCAAGATTGATGGGTTAAAACTTAGTCCAGATCAGAGATTGATGAGGAACGGAATGACTAACCAAGCATATCCAATGGCGGTTGTTACACAAGATAGCTTAGACAGCTATATCCGCTCAGTAAACAGCTACCCAATGCTGACCGCTGAAGAGGAACGTGAACTTGCTGAGAGACTGCACTATGACGGCGAAATCGAAGCCGCAAAAGGCTTGATCCTTTCGCATTTGCGTTTCGTGGTACACGTCGCTCGAGGTTATTCTGGTTACGGCCTACCGATGGCCGACCTTGTTCAAGAAGGCAATATTGGCCTGATGAAGGCCGTTAAGCGCTTCAACCCTGAAGTCGGGGTGCGTTTGGTCTCTTTCGCTGTGCATTGGATCAAAGCTGAAATTCACGAATACGTGTTGCGTAACTGGCGTATCGTTAAGATTGCCACCACCAAAGCGCAGCGCAAACTGTTTTTCAATTTACGCAAATCTAAGAAGCGTCTTGGCTGGTTCAATAATGGCGAAGTTGAGACGGTCGCGAAAGAGCTCGGTGTAGAGCCATCAGAAGTGCGCGAAATGGAATCACGTCTCGCTGCGCAAGATGCGGCATTCGAGATGCCCAATGATGAAGATGACTCAGCCTCTTCGTATACCGCTCCTATGGTGTATTTGGAAGATAAGTCGTCTGATGTTGCGGACAACGTTGAAGCAGCCAACTGGGAAGCTCATACCAACAATCGCCTCAGCTTAGCGCTGAGTAGTTTAGATGAGCGTAGCCAACATATCGTGCGTTCACGCTGGTTAGAAGATAGCAAATCGACTTTGCAAGAACTCGCAGAAACGTACAATGTCTCTGCAGAACGTATTCGCCAGCTTGAGAAGAATGCGATGAAAAAGCTCAAAGCGGCGGTGGGTGAGTTTTAATCCGCCGAAAATAAGATTGCTACAAAGCCGAGATCGAGAGATCTCGGCTTTTTTATTGTCTGATCGAGCAGAGCTCAATTAAGAGCGCTAAGGGGATCGTGTGATTCGCTTGACCCTGTGGGTAACTCTGTGGGGAATTTATTGGCTATCTGTCAGAAAGCAGGGTGAATAAAGGGCTGATCCCTCTTAAATCGATGGGGATAGTTTTCTCTTTACACACAATCAAATAAGGATCATTACTATATGTTGTGGATCTAATCTGTTCAAAACACCTTATCAACGTAATCCACAAATTTATCCACAGATGGTCGAATAATGATCGCTAGTGGATAACCTTACAGCCATAGAGTACTTGTTGACCACTGGATAGGTTACAATGGCGTTAGATAATTAAGCTATAAAAGAGAAAGGTTATGGATCAGTTTAAACATATCGACGTGTCTGGTGCTCAAGCATTATTGGAGCAAGGACAAGCACGCATGGTCGATATTCGTGACCCGCAGTCTTTTGCGGTCAACCACGCGCAGCACGCTTTCCATCTGACCAACGATACCATGGTTACATTGATGAATGAGGTTGAGTTTGATCAACCGATATTGGTGATGTGTTATCACGGTATCAGCAGTCAAGGCGCGGCTCAGTATTTGGTTAACCAAGGCTTTGAGCAGGTGTATAGTGTTGATGGCGGTTTTGAAGCTTGGCATAGAGCTGGGCTACCAACGGAAACGAATCTAGGGTAGTAGTATGGTGCGACTGATCTCTGTGAATAATCCAAGAATGGCTCAAGCATTTATTGATTACATGGCTTCACGGCAGATCGATGTGCAGATGATGCCTGAAGGTGAGGGACAGTTTGCGCTATGGTTACTTCAGCCAGAACACCAAATGGAAGCCGAAGCCGAGCTCGACCACTTTCTGGCCAACCCGAATGCCAGTAAGTATCAAGCGGCTTCGTGGGAGTTAGCCGAAACACGTCGCAACGCATTTCGCTACCAGTCTCCCAGTATGCTCACCATGATTAAAGCCAAAGCTGGGCCGATGACGTTGGCCGTTATGCTTACTTGTGTGATGATTTTTGTATTACAACAATTTGCTAGCGGGCAAGGCGTGTTTGACGCCTTACACTTTCCTGCGTTGGCAGGCCAACAGTGGCAGTTGTGGCGCTGGTTTAGCCATGCGTTGTTACACTTTTCTGTCATGCATATTGCGTTTAACTTATTGTGGTGGTGGCAGTTAGGCGGTGACATTGAACAGCGTTTAGGGTCGACTAAGTTGATACAGATCTTCGCGCTTTCTGCGGCGCTGTCGGGCGCTGGCCAGTACTGGGTTGAAGGCGCGAACTTTGGCGGATTATCAGGCGTGGTTTATGCCTTGGTCGGTTATCTATGGATGTTAGGCTATAAAGCGCCTCAGCTTGGGCTGACTTTGCCCAAGCCCGTGATAGGTTTTATGTTGGTGTGGTTAGTTTTGGGGTTTGTTCAGCCGTTTATGGCTATTGCCAATACCGCCCATTTGGCTGGCTTGTTATCGGGGATCGTGTTGGGAATGGTCGATGCTAGTCGAGTGAGTAAACAAGCATAAAAAAACGGCGCTGATACGCCGTTTTATTATTGATAGAGATACTTAGTAAACAACAGGTCGGCAATGATAGTCTTGCCTGTTTCTGGTAGCAGGGTGGCGTTTAACTGCTCGACGAGAGTTTTACGCAGATCTTCTCGGCCGGCGAGTGAAGTAATAGTCTCTTCTGTTTGTTTACCCAGTAGCTCAACCACGGCGTCGCGTATCAGCGGTTGATGACGTTCGATCACACTAAGATCGGCTTGGCTGGCAACCATGATATCGATGCGAACTTGAATGTAACCGAGCTTTTTACCCTTGGTATAAAAGTTGGTGGTCAAATCGGGCTCTAGGGTAAAGTAAGCCAGTGTTGGTGCGCCTTCCTCTTCTGCCAATACCGGCAGGCTGACGAGTAACCCCCAAGCGATAATTATTTGGGCTAGGTAACGTTTAATCATATTTATAACTTTTCTTTCTTCCAATCACGATACTCGAATCGCCTGAGTCTTGTTACAATAGAGCATCTTTTTGTAATAAAAATGCGTTAAACACTCTTGTCGGTGGTTAACATCAAAGAATAAAGCTTTATTGTACGATGATAAGGCTACTTATTGAATATTAGTATGAATCAATCAACTGCGCTCTATTTATCTGCTTTACGTCAAGTTGAATGGCAAGATCCTACTCATTTTAACTTTCCCACTCTTGCAGCGAAGAATTGGTTGCTAGAACAGGGCTCGTTATCACGTTTATTGGAGTCGTATTGCCAACTCTTGAGCGTCGATTTACTGCACAACAAGGTCGTTAAAGCAGAAAAACTCAATGCACAAGAGATTGACTTATTGGCACAAGAACAGTGTTTGTTGCGCAAAGTGGTATTGAAGGGCGATGGCCAAGCTTGGGTACTGGGGCGAACGCTGATCCCACAGACATCAATGCAGGGGCAGCATTTTGATCTCGCGGAGCAAGGCGAAATCCCACTTGGATTAACGGTGTTTAGCGCTAGCAACGTCAAACGCGATGCGCTTCAAGTGGCAAGTCTTGAGTTAGAGGGTAAAACCCTATTGGCGCGGCGATCGCGTTTATGGATGAATCACAAACCTATGCTGGTGGCCGAGCTGTTTTTGCCCACCGCCCCGATTTATGCGAAGGAGAATAGTTGCAATGACCGCGGATAAAGCTGTTGCTTACTGGCAGTTAATGCGCATGGATAAGCCAATCGGTACCTTGCTTTTACTGTGGCCAACCTTATGGGCATTGATTATCTCGGCGCAAGGAATGCCAAGCATTAATGTTCTTGTCGTGTTTGTGTTGGGGGTGATTTTCATGCGTGCGGCAGGGTGTGTGATCAATGACTTCGCCGACCGTAAGGTGGACGGACACGTCAAGCGCACCAAGCAGCGTCCGTTACCCTCGGGCAGAGTGAGCGCGAAAGAAGCGATTGGCTTGTTTGTGGTACTCGCCGTAAGCTCGTTCTTATTGGTTATGAGTATGAATGCGCTGACCATAAAGCTCTCTTTTGTCGGCATCTTTCTCGCCTTTATCTATCCGTTTATGAAGCGCTACACCCATTTACCTCAATTGTTTTTGGGCTTGGCGTTTAGTTGGTCTATCCCGATGGCTTGGGCGGCGGAGGCCAATGAGGTACCTATGATGGTCTGGTTTATTTTTGCGATTAATGCGCTCTGGACTATCGCCTACGATACTCAGTATGCGATGGTCGACAGAGACGATGACTTGAAAATTGGTGTTAAGTCGACGGCGATACTATTTGGTCGCTTCGATAAGATGGTGATAGGCGTGTTGCAATTGACGACATTAGCTATGCTGATGTGGGTGGGTGTTTACTACCAACTTGGTGCAAGCTATTACTGGTGTTTGCTGGTTGCTGGAGCCTTGTTTGTTTTTCAGCAGCATCTCATTCGCCATCGTGATCGTGAACTCTGTTTCCGTGCTTTCCTCAACAATAATTATGTCGGCATGGTCATTACTATCGGTCTGTTCATCGCTTTCTGGTAAAGAAAAAGGGCATCATTATGATGCCCTTTTTTGTCGCTACTTGTGTTCGGTTGCTTGATAGATGCTCTCTTTAATCGTCAATCGCACCTCTGGATAGAGCATCGAGTAGAGCAGTTTTGCTAACTCTTTGCTCTTCACGCTATCGCTGTTCCCTTCACTGTCGAGATACGCTTGCTGCTTGAGCGTGGTAAACATCGCCGAGAATACCCCTTTGTCAAAGAACTCTGGCGCGTTGATCCCGTGCAAGCGACCTAAACGCTGCGCGATATCTTGGCTTTTCTGCTCTAAATCTGATTTGGCGAGATCGGGGCTCGCAACCAACAAGTTCAGTGCAATCGCGTAACGCTGTAGTGTTTCAGTGATAGTGCGACCCAGTAGGACTAGCACCTGATTATTGGCTTGGTTCATCGCTACATTATGTTTGTCATCGATGGTCACTAAGCCTTGATGCGCTAGCTCTTCTATATAGGCTTCAGTCAGCTCGGCCAGTTTTGCCGCCTCAATACTCAGGAACAATTCTTGTTTTAGGAACGGATAGATGAGCGCGACATTGTGCTGGATCTGCTGTAATGAGAGCTGCTGATGGCGGACCAACATCTGGGCAATCAGTGATGGGATCGCCAATAAATGAATGATGTTATTGCGATAGTAGGTCATTAAGATCGACTGGTTGCGATCCAGAGAAACGATATCGCCCATGCTATCGGTTTCGATAACAAACTTATCCAGAGACTCGGAATGTTTGACTAGTGATTCCGCGCTCTCTTCCGGTACGGTATAAGTATCAGAGTAAGGCACATTGTTGAGAATCGAAAGATAGCAATTGATCTGGTTGACGAGGCTGTCGCGCGATAATGCCCGTTGACGAGACGCCAATAGCGCGGTGGCGCACAAGGTCATCGCATTCGCCGCTGCGGCATCATTGATATGGGTCATCATCTTAGTCGCGAGCGAATTCACCACCGGGTTAAGCCATTGTGGTTTGTTGCTGCCCATAGGGTCGATGTCTTTAGTCCACTCTGGCGCTTGCTCGTTGAGGTATTGATTGAGTGGAATTGGCTCACCAAAGTTCACGTAACCTTGGCCAAAGTTCTTCAGTTTGCGAATGGTGCGCAGCACCAAACTGGCGTTCTCTTTTTCTTTACGCTTACCGCGTAGCTCTTTGGCGTAGGTGCCTACTTCCATCACATGCTCATAACCGATATAGACCGGAACCAGCGTTACTGGACGATTCAGGCCTCGCAGCATCGCCTGAATCGTCATTGCGAGCATTCCGGTTTTAGCTTGCAGCAAGCGACCAGTGCGTGAGCGGCCTCCTTCACTGAAGTATTCAACCGAGTAGCCTTTAGCAAACAGCTCGGCTAGATACTCGCGAAAGATGGTCGAGTAGAGCTTGTTGCCTTTAAAGCTGCGGCGGATAAAGAATGCGCCGCCGCGACGAAATAGTGGTCCGGCTGGGAAAAAGTTGAGGTTAATACCCGCGGCAATGTGCGGCGGTACCATGCCTTCGTGATACAGCACATAGGAAAGCAACAGGTAATCCATATGACTGCGGTGACAAGGAACGTAGACAATCTCATGGCCGTCTTGCGCCAGTTTACGCACCGTTGCCGCATTGTTGATGTTTAAACCTTGGTAGATTCGGTTCCATAGCCAGCCCAGCAGTCGGTCACCGCTTTTGACCAATGAGTACGAAAAGTCAGCGGCAATCTCGTCCATAATCGCGTGCGCTTCTTTGCGTACCTTATCGATAGAGACATCTTTCGAGTTGGCTTCGTCGCGGATCACTTTCTCAATCGCCTTCGATTTCATCAGACGATCAAACAACGCCTGGCGACTGGGTAGGTTAGGCCCTGAAGCCGCCAGTTTTTGCCGCGAAAAGTGAATACGAGCAACACGCGCCAGTTTATGAGCAATGGAGGTATCGGTACCGTGTGAATCGGCCATGTAGCGCAGAGAAACCACTGGGCTAATGCGTACTAAGCAGTCACGCCCTGACACCAACACCGCTTTTGCTTTTTGTGGTCCGTTAAGTGATTGTAGGTAGGGCTTATGTTGTGACTCTTTACCCGGTTTGCGCCCCCACAATACTGTGGTCGGAATCACTTGAACATCCAGCTCTGAGTCGAATTTATGCAGTTCCAACAAATCAGAAAATAGAGTGATTGACTCGTTGGGGACGTCTTGGTCATCGCTGATCACTGTGTCGCGTGCAGAGGTAAACACATAGCGATTGAACGACTTGCCATTAATTTCAACCGCTTGCAGTGGGTCTGGTAAGCCGAGAGCAAGCGCTTGTTTTTGCACTGCCAGTAAGTCAACATTTGATCGGTATGGCAGTGCGTAAATGATTGGCTTGTTTAAATCAATACTATGATCTTCAATAGGATTTGAAGGAATTGTTGTCCCTTTTACTAACAGTGACATCGGCAACTTTAGTAAAGAGTGCGATAACATTCGTCCAGAAGACATAAGGTTCTTGGCCTCAAAATTAAATAGTTTGCATAAGCACATTTCCAGTTCTTTTGCTGTAGAAGTGGAGATGTGCCCAAGCGTGATTTTTATAGCCGGCAAGGATACCAGAAACTGGTCGAACCTTTTACCTATTATTGATTAGGAAAACGTCAATTCTCACATCGATAATATCGTCATTTCATTAGACAAGAGACCGCATTTGCAAACCAAATCGACGCATGGAGTCAAACGACTGAAGAACGCACTCAGGTACTCTCTTCAAGGGCTAAGCGCTGCGTTTAAAAATGAACCCGCATTTAAAGAAGAAGTATGGCTTGCGACTATCTTGATTCCGTTAGCAGTGCTGCTGGCTGAGAACTCGTCGCAGCGCATTGCTTTAATAGGTAGCGTGGTGCTTGTGCTCGTTGTGGAGCTCGTCAACAGTGCCATTGAGGCCGCGGTTGACAGAATGGGGACCGAGTATCATGCCTATGCTAAAAGAGCAAAAGACATGGCGTCTGCCGCCGTTATGGTGAGCATGCTGCTTGCTGGGTATGTATGGCTTGAAGTCCTCTTTTTGTCTTAATCCATCGACAATTCGCTAAACCTGCTAAAAAACAATCAATTGGCTTTTCATTTCTCAAATTACTGGATATACTCACAGTTAACTGTATAAAAAGACAGGTGACTTATGAAGCCGTTAACGCCCCGCCAACAACAAGTATTTGACCTCATCAAAAGCAAAATTGATGACACGGGTATGCCGCCAACTCGCGCCGAAATCGCACGAGAGTTAGGCTTTCGCTCTGCGAACGCAGCAGAAGAACATTTAAAAGCGCTAGCTCGCAAACAAGCGATTGAAATCATTCCAGGCGCATCGCGTGGGATTCGTATTCTGCTTGAAGATGCGGCCAATGACGAAGAAGGGTTACCTTTAATTGGTCAGGTGGCGGCTGGTGAGCCTATTCTTGCGCAAGAGCATGTCGAAACCCACTATCAAGTTGATCCCAGCATGTTTAAGCCTCAAGCCGATTTCTTGCTCCGTGTTAACGGTGAGAGTATGAAAGATATTGGCATTATGGATGGAGATTTACTCGCGGTACACAAAACTCAAGATGTGCGAGATGGCCAAGTGGTGGTAGCACGAGTCGACGATGATGTGACCGTTAAGCGTCTAGAGCGTAAAGGCTCGACGATATTACTCCATGCAGAGAATGAAGAGTTCGCTCCAATTAAGGTCGATTTGACCAGTCAGCACCTTACTATCGAGGGGCTGGCCGTCGGTATCATTCGCAATACCGATTGGATGTAAATCTCACTTGAGAGTCATTCTCATTTGTTGATTTTGTAATTGATATTCATTATCATCTTTCTTCTCGGTATAAAAGGAAGATGATAATGGCCGCTAAATCAGATGCGAACACACATCGCTACCAAATCCCAACGAATTTGTTGCAACCAATGTGGTTGCGTAGCCGTGAAAGTTTGGTCGATAACGGCCTAGTTTACGATCCTATCGCAACGCGAGCCTGCCTGCGTTGCCAACTTGCCCCTGAATGCTTCGCCGGTGATATTCATCAGAAACAGCTACTGCATGTGACACTGGCTCGCTTGTGTGATCAGCACGTTTCAGCCTTTATTAAACGTAATCCTGATGGCTGGATTATTAACGTTGGTGCGGGGTTAGATACCCGTTTTTATCGCGTCGATAATGGTCGCTGTCATTGGTTAGAGCTCGATGTAAGCGAGCATTTACTCTGGCGTGAGAAGCTCTTCCATCATAGTGAACGCTACCATCATTTGTGCGGCAGCGTCGATGACCTCAGCTGGCTCGGTCAGTTGCCCATCGCAGAAAAAGCACCCGTGATGATTGTGTGTGAACACGCATTATTGGACTGCACGGCTCAGCAAGTCGCGAAATTTATTCAAGCGCTTGGGTGTCACTTTGATAGCGCGCGAGTTTGTATGGTGTTGGCGGGCGATCTCTGTAATAGCAGACTCGGTCAAAAAATGGGGACGTCTCATTATCGACATGGTTATCGCTCCCCGGGGGATGCCATGCTCAACTGCTTGCCTTGGGCACGTTGGGTGCGTATTGATTCTCCACTAGAACGCGACTGTGGACGTTGGAAAATATGGCAGCGTTTGGTAACTAAACTCCAGTTCTTTAAGCAACGATTAACTCCGGTAGTGGTTCAGCTTCGTTGGTGATCTCAGTTACACTGGTGGCACAAGTCCCCTACGAGTAATCATCTTGTCATTACTACAAACTCTTTCCGACCGCACGGTACACAAACAAGTGCTGTTGTTGGCCATTCCTATGGTGCTCTCCAATATTACCGTTCCATTGCTCGGTTTAGTCGACGCTGCGGTGATTGGCCATCTTGAACATGCTTGGTATTTAGGGGGCGTGGCCCTTGGAAGCACAATGATCAGTGTGACTTTTTGGTTACTGGGTTTCTTGCGCATGTCGACCACTGGCCTTACCGCTCAAGCCTATGGCTCTAATAATAAGCACCAGTTTGGCTTGGTCTTGACTCAAGGCATGGTCATGGCGCTGATGTTTGCGGTGTTATTTCTTGTATTGCACGAACCCATTAGTCAATGGGTGTTGGGGCTCAGCGAGGCCAGTGATGAGGTGAAACACTATGCGGCGGAGTATTTCTCTGTACGAGTTTGGAGCGCCCCAGCGGCACTGGCGAATTATGTCATACTGGGGTGGTTACTTGGCGCTCAAAACGCTAAAGCCCCGATGTGGATGGTGATCATTATCAATGTGACCAACATTGTTCTCGATCTGTTGTTTGTGGTTGGTTTGGGCTGGAAAGTTGAGGGAGCGGCGCTCGCTTCGGTATTGGCTGATTACTCCGGGATGATGTTTGGTTTACTTTGTGTCTGGCGTCGATGGCATCAAGAGGCGTTACCTTCGCTTTTCGACTTGCTCAGAGATACCAGCCTAGGACTTAGCCGCTTTGTGCGGCTCAATCGCGATATCTTTTTACGTTCTCTTTGCTTGCAAGCGACGTTCACTTTTATGACTTTTCAAGGCGCGAGTTTTGGTGATGAGGTTGTGGCAGCCAATGCAGTGCTGATGAGCTTTTTAATGATGATCTCCTACGCGATGGATGGGTTCGCCTATGCGATGGAAGCCATGGTCGGTAAAGCGGTAGGCGCGAACGATAAACGCCAGCTATCTCGTTCATTGGTTGGCACTTTCTTTTGGAGTCTGATTATCAGCGTGATCTTGACGGGATTATTTGCCATATCCGGATCGCGTTTGATCGCCCTGATCACCGACATTGAATCCGTACAAGCGATGGCAACCGCTTATCTCCCTTGGCTGGTGGCGATGCCGCTGGTCTCGATGTGGTGTTTTCTATTGGATGGCATTTTTATTGGCGCGACCAAAGGTCGAGAAATGCGCAATGCCATGTTTGTGTCAACCAGTGGCTTTTTCGTGATGTTCTATGCGAATGCTGAAATGGGTAACCACGCCTTGTGGCTAGCGATGCTAAGTTTTATGGCGCTGCGTGGCGTCACGCTCGCTGCGGTATTGTTATATCATTGGCGTCGGCAAACGTTTTTGCTGAGCGCCTAAAAAAGCCGGACATGGTCCGGCTTTTCTCTGGTTAAAACAATCGATTCAAACCATTAAGCGCCGCGACGCGATACGCTTCCGCCATGGTTGGGTAGTTAAAGGTAGTATTGACGAAGTATTCAATGGTATTTGCTTGGCCTTTTTGCTCCATAATTGCCTGTCCGATATGGATGATTTCGGCTGCTCGCTCACCAAAACAGTGAATACCTAAGATCTCTTTAGTTTCGCGATGGAACAGAATCTTCAAGCTACCAATATCTTTACCAGCGATTTGGGCGCGAGCTAAGTGTTTGAAAGAGGAACGGCCCACTTCGTAAGGTACTTTTGCTGCGGTTAGCTCCTGCTCCGTTTTGCCTACCGAGCTGATTTCAGGAATGGTGTAGATGCCGGTTGGAATATCTTCGATGAGGTTGCCATCCGCTTGGCCTTTATTGATCGCTTGTGCGACAAAACGTCCTTGATCATAAGCGGCACTGGCGAGGCTTGGGTAGCCAATAACATCGCCGACCGCGTAGATGTGCTCGACCTCGGTTTGGTAGTTGCCATCAACTTTGAGCTGGCCACGCGAGTCGGCTTCAAGACCAACCGCCGCCAAGTTTAGTTTATCGGTATTACCCGTGCGACCATTGGCATAGAGCAGACAATCCGCACGCATCTTTTTGCCTGACTGAAGATGGACAATCACGCCATCTTCAGTGCCTTCTATTTTTTCATATGTTTCATCGTTGCGAATGACCACACCGCTGTTCCAAAAGTGGTATGACAGAGCGTCAGAGACTTCATTATCAAGGAAAGATAACAAGCGGTCGCGAGTATTGATTAAATCGGTTTTCACCCCTAAACCACGGAAGATAGACGCGTATTCACAACCGATCACCCCAGCGCCGTATATGATGATATGGCGAGGGTCGTGTTTGAGGCTTAAAATTGAGTCACTGTCGTAGATGCGTTCATGTAGAAAATCGACGTCGGCAGGTTGGTAAGGACGAGATCCTGTCGCAATCACAAAGCGATCGGCGCTGTAGGTTTCCTCTGTTCCATCGCTCTGCATAACGGCAATGGTGTATTTATCGATAAAGCGCGCGGTACCAAAAATCAGTGAGCACTGGTTGCGGTCATAGAAGCCCTGACGCAGTCTGGTTTGCTTGTCGATCACCGACTTGGCGTGACCAAGAATATTGGAGAAGGTGGAATGGATGCTGGTGTTATTGTGACAAAACAGTGGGTTGTTATTGAACTCGATAATGCGGCTCACCGCGTGGCGCAGCGCTTTCGAGGGGATGGTTCCCCAGTGAGTACACCCTCCGCCAACGCTGCTTTCCTTTTCGACTATGGCGACATTTAATCCTGCTTTGGTTAATCCCATCGCAGCCCCTTCACCACCGGGGCCACTACCAATAACGATTACATCAAAGTGGTTATTCTCGGCCATAGCGCTTTTTCCTTGTTATAGAGTCTTAACATTGCTGTAGCGAGATTTTAACTGATTCACTGCAAGCGTAAATGAAAAGCACACTAGAGAGTCGGCGAGATCACGCACAAGAAGGGAAATTGCTTAAAGGGTATGCCGTATGTCTCTAATTGATAGCGATAAGATTGAATTCTGATCTCAGCTCGGTTTAATGGCCACTTGGTCATCAAAGCAAACGATTATGGCTTATCTCGTTAAGCCAATCGTTGTATATTAAGGACATTCGCAGTAAAAACAGAATGACAACTTATGAAATCCATGGGAATTAGAGCACAGCAGAAAGAGAAGACGCGTCGTTCTTTAATCGATGCTGCGTTCAGTCAACTCAGTGCCGACCGTAGCTTTTCTAACTTGAGTTTGCGTGAAGTCGCGCGCGAAGCGGGCATTGCACCGACCTCGTTCTATCGTCATTTTAAAGATATGGATGAGTTAGGTTTGACCATGGTCGATGAAGGTGGCCTATTATTGCGTCAGCTAATGCGCCAAGCGCGGCAACGCATCGTAAAAGAGGGAAGCGTGATCCGTACTTCGGTTGAAACCTTTATGGAGTTCATTGAAAGCAGCCCAAACGTATTTCGCTTGCTGCTGCGTGAACGCTCTGGAACCTCGTTTGAATTTCGTAATGCGGTTGCGCGCGAAATCCAACATTTTGTGGCAGAGATGACCGAATATTTGATCGGCACGGGTATGGCTCGTGATGAAGCTTTTACCCAAGCCGAAGCGTCAGTGACCTTAGTCTTTAGCTCAGGAGCTGAGGCGTTAGATTTAGATAGACATCAGCGTGATGAACTCGCGGAACGTCTAATTATGCAATTGCGAATGATAGCCAAAGGGGCTTTCTGGTATCGCAAAGAACGTGAACGTAACCGATTAAAAGGTGGGATAGATTAATGTCGAATGAAACAAACCAAGTTAATCGTGGCTCTGAAAGAAAAACCTTGCTACTCGCTCTGATTGCAGGCATGTGTGGTGATGCCATGTTGTCTTGGCTAACGATGAGTGAAGTCTCTTTCTCTATTTTTCCATTGATAGCGCTAGTGCTATCAGTACAAGCTCTGTACCGAGAATATTTGACTAACCCTGTCTCTGAAGACATTCCATTGGTGGGATTAGCCTGTTTCTTTGTTGGGGCGTTCGGTCACTCTGCGTTTGTGAAAGCTCAGTATCCCGACGCAGGATCGAATATGTTAGCGATTTTCATCACTTTAGGTTTGCTGCTGTGGGTGGCGAAAAAGCTCGGCTTCCTCACCTCGAGTGAAAAGGTGCAGTCGTAACGCTAGCCCAAATGAAAGAACGAGCCTCAAGCGGCTCGTTTTTTATTGGGATTGGTCTAGTTTCTGCGCTCTAGCAGTACGCCCGCTTCCATATGGTGGGTATATGGAAACTGATCAAACAGAGCAAATCGTGTGATTTGATGTGTTTCGCAAAGCACATCGAGGTTCTCTTTCAGTGTTTCTGGGTTGCACGAGATGTACATAATACGTTCATAACCTTGAACCATCTTACAGGTATCGATATCCATACCTGCACGAGGTGGATCAACGAAAATGGTATTGCAGTTGTAGCTTTTTAGGTCGACGCCAGCATCTTTCAAACGGCGAAACTCTCGTTTGCCCTCAATTGCCTGGGTAAACTCTTCAGCAGATAGACGCAGGATCTGAACATTGTCGATATTATTGGCTTTGATATTGTATTGTGCTGATTCAACTGATGGCTTGGCTAGCTCAGTCGCCAGTACTCGGTCAAAGTTTTGCGCCAGTGCCAATGAAAAGTTGCCATTACCGCAGTAGAGCTCGAGTAAGTCACCTTGGCTATCTTGGGTGCAATCGACCGCCCATTCCAACATCTTCTCTGCTACCTTGCCATTTGGTTGGGTGAAACTGTTTTCGACTTGTTGATAGACATAAGGCTGCCCATTGACATCGAGCTTCTCGATCACATAGTCACGATCAAGAACAATTTTCATCTTACGCGCACGACCAATGAGGTTGAGATTGAAGCCTTCATCATTTAAGCGTTGTTTTAACGCCTTAGCTTCAGTGGTCCACTGTTCATCGAGTTGACGGTGGTAAAGCAGCGACACCAAAATTTCACCACTCAAGGTCGATAAAAAGTCTACTTGAAACAGCTTACGACGCAGCGAATCATTGTCTTTCATCGCATCAATAAGCAGAGGCATCACGTCGTTGATCAAGCGGCTCGCTGCAGGGAACTGGTCAACACGGTACTTTTCACGCGTCTCTTGGTTGAACATGATGTAGTAAAGATCTTCACCTTCATGCCAAACGCGAAATTCGGCGCGCATTCGATAGTGTTGCTCTGGAGATTCAAACACTTCCAACTCAGGTACATTGTAAGCTGCGAACATCTCAGTGAGACGGTCGATCTTCTCGGCCAATTGTTCTTGGTAGCGTTGTGGGTTTACATCAAGAGTCGCCATGATTATTACCTTTGGTCTGTGTACCTGTGGAGGGTGCATTTTATTTAAGAGCGCAGATTTTATTCAATCTCAGCGCTATGTCCAGTTTTGCGCGGACGATCCGGCAAAGATTGAGGCAAAGCGGAGAGAAACCCAAGCTCATTAATCACTTTATTAATAGATTAGAGCAATATTGGCTGGACAAATTATTCAATCCTCAATAACATCATCGCCAAGCTGGTGCTGTCTAGATGTATAGATGGCCAAAAGGGAATCTGGTGAGAATCCAGAACTGACGCGCAGCGGTAAAAGAGAACGAAAACTCAATCAGACACTGCATTATATTGATGTGGGAAGTCGAGTGATTAGGCGGCGAAGCCGAGCTCTTGAGTCCGAATACCTGCCAGCGGCTGAGTGATGACCACTCAGTAGGACTTACGCGATTTAGGATTACAACATGAACCGTTCTATTTTAGCGCTAGCAGTGACGTCGCTGCTAGGGCATGCCCCTTATTTATCCGCCGAAGAAATCTCTGTCGACGAAACCATCGTCGTTACTGCTAACCGTTTTGAGCAACCTCTTAGTGAAGTTATCACTTCAACGACGATTGTATCAAAGCAAGAAATTGAAGAGATTCAAGCTAAGTCTCTGGTTGACGTATTAAAACGAGTACCAAGTGTTGAAGTTTCTCAAAGTGGCGGCCGTGGTCATTCTACCTCGGTATTTATTCGCGGTTTTAATAGCAATCAAGTTTTGTTTTTGGTTGACGGCGTACGTATCAATTCTGCGGCTGGTGGGATCAGCTTTAACCATATTCCTGTTGGCATTATCGAGCGTGTAGAAGTCATTAAAGGCCCTGGTGGTGCCCTTTACGGGTCTGATGCAATCGCCGGTGTGATTAACGTCATTACCTCTTCAAGTGAATCAACTGAAGGCACAGTTGTTTCTTTGGGCGTCGGAAGTGATGCTCAAAAAGATGCGAATTTCTCTATGACGCGTGCATTTGCTAACGGCGGTATTTTAAAGCTCGCTGGTGGTTTTGAGGAGACCGATGGTTTTGATATTAAAGATCCGGCAACGGACTTAGATTATGGGTATGAAAGCCAAAATTTGTTTGTTTCCTATTCTCAGGCCTTCAACGATCAATTCTCAGGCTCTGCATCGGTTCGTTGGTATGACAGTTTAACTGAATATGATTCAGGCGGTAAAAACTACGGTTATTCAGAAAATCTGAGTATTACTGCGGATGTTCAATATAACGGTGACAAACTCAGCTCGACGTTTCGAGCCAACCAACAAGCCATTGAAAATCTAAACTACTCACAGGCCCAAGGTAAAGATAATGCAGGTACTGAGAAGAAAATTTCTTTGACGAATCTTCAGTTCCTTAATCAATATACGTTTTCTGAAAACTTTACCGTTGGTGGCGGTGTCGATTGGCGTAGAGAAAAGTTGGATGATGATGCGCTAAGTTATGGAAACCCAGATAAATTAGCTGGAGAGTCTCGTAATACAACGGGTGTGTATATATCTACTGATTTTCAGTTTGGAGATTTACAACTTACGGGCAGTGTTCGTAATGATAAGCACGATACATACGATAACCATGTTACTTGGTCGCTAGGAACGCGCTATCACCTTACGCAAGCTCACTCTTTAAGAGCGGCACTAGGCACCTCTTTTAAAGCGCCGAGCTACTCTGATTTAACCAACAACTCAGATTTGAAACCAGAAGAAGCGATCAGTCGTGAAATCGGATATACGGGTGAGTTTGAGTTGTTCACTTTGGATGTTAGTGCTTACGACAATGATGTTGATAACCTTATCATATGGTACGAAGGTTCTCCTTGGTGGTATCCAGAGAATGTAGACGCAGAATTACGTGGCCTTGAAATTAGCGGAACGTTCAATACAGGCTTTATTCACCATACGCTTATTGCTGAGTTTAAAGATCACCAAGATTCACGAGGCAATAAGCTTGCTAAACGAGCGGATGAAAACTACAAATGGTTACTGGATGCATCTTACGAAGACTTTGATTTTAATCTGACCTATACCTATACAGGAGAGCGGTTGGGCAATCCTAAAGAAGTGAGTGATCCTAATAATGAATTACCATCGGTAAGTTTATGGGATGCGTCAGTTGGATATTGGATCTCTCCTGAGCTGGTTGTACGTGCGCGAGTCGATAATTTAACTAATGAGAAGTATCAAACAGCGTTAAGTTACAACGCACCAGAGCGCCGTTATTTTGCCAACCTAACTTACCAATTCTAACTACTTACAACCGCCTTCGGGCGGTTTTACTTTTCTAAAGACGATGAAAAAGAACGTCATTATTAGTTGGTCGAGTGGCAAAGACTCGACACTGACCCTCGAAAGGCTATTAGAGAGCGATGAGTATCATGTCGTAGGGCTTTACACGACTTTTGTAAAAGATGAAGTACCATTTCAAGCGACACCGATTAAGGTTTTGGAACTTCAAGCGCAATTACTTGATCTGCCACTTATTAAAATCGAGCTGCCTGCTGTCTTCCCTAGTAACGAGGTGTACCAATCTTCGATCGTGAATGCACTCAAACAAAGCGGCTTAGCGATTGATGCTGTTGCGTTCGGCGATATGTTCTGCAACGGCATCGCGGACTATCGCCGCAGCTATATCGATCCTGCGGGCTGGGAGTGTGTTTTTCCTTTATTAGGAGAGCATTGTGCTGAGCTGGCCCAAGAGATCCTCGACCGAGAAATTCAAACCTTAGTTGTCACGACTGATGGTCACCAACTTAAGAGTCGCTACTGTGGTCAATGGTACACACGAGAGTTTGTCGATAGCTTGCCAACAGGGATTGACCCTTGTGGAGAGAATGGAGAGTTTCACACTTTGGTCACCGCCACTCGAAGTTTCTCAGGCCAGTTGGTTGTTACGCCGAGTCATATTGAATCTGGAGAGCGCTTCTCTTATCTACGTTATGCCGCGAAGAGATTGCCAAATTCAAGCCAGTGAGTATTATTGCCAAGTCAATACTTAACGAGCAAATCAAGTGGCCCATCAGCAAGCAAAAATCCTTATCTTTGACTCCGGAGTAGGGGGCCTTTCTGTCTACAAAGAGATTGTGACCAAATGCCCGCAGCTTGATTATCTGTATATCTTTGACAACAAAGCTTACCCCTATGGTGAACTAGAGCATGATGTTTTGGTCACTAGAGTAGAGGCGCTGGTGACATCGCTGGTGGAACAGTATGCGATTAATCTCGTGGTGATCGCTTGCAATACAGCGAGCACTATTGTGTTACCAAGCTTGAGAGCAAAGCTCGATATCCCAGTGGTTGGGGTTGTACCCGCTATCAAACCAGCATCAAACCTTGCCAATCAAGCAGTAGGCTTAATCGCGACGCCTGCGACCATTACTCGCCCCTATATCCATGACCTTATCCGTGATTTTTCACAGCGTAAACCCGTTAAATTGATTGGTTCAACGCGGTTAGTCGACATGGCGGAGGGAAAGCTGCGCGGCAAACCTGTCGACTGTGATGAGTTGCAATCAATTTTAGCGCCCTTGATAAATAAGGTTGATGTCGCCGTGTTAGGTTGTACTCACTTTCCGCTCATCAAGGCGGAGATACATCAGGTATTAACTGAAAATGTAGTGTTGATTGACTCGGGTGAGGCGATTGCACGTAGGGTAGAGGCACTGCTTGCGCCTCAAATGAAAAAGAATCATATCGGTAAGCGAGAGATTTTTGCTACGGCTCCCCCTTGGGAAGAGGGAGCGCTCAACGTAGCATTAAAGGAGTTGGGCTTTACTCCTGTTCGTTACTATCCGCTTGAGATTTCGGGTCGTTAGCGATTCGTACTTTTAAAGTGCGCTGCATATAGTCTTGCTCATTGAGTGCATCAATGGTTGCTTGAGCATCGGTCGCAGCAACAACAACAAAACCAAATCCTCTTCGCTTGCCTGTCCGTTTGTCCTTCATAAGGCGCACGGCAAACACTTCACCGTGTTTGGCGAACAGATCTTTCACATGGGATTCATTAGCTTTATATGGCAAGTTCCCCACATAAAGCGTTTTAGTCGCTGGATCTTTGGTTGAGTCTGTTTCGATGTTTGTGGTGGAAAGTTTAGGTATAAAAGCGCAAGCCACAACACCAACAACAAAGCTTAAAGCAGGGGAAACATCGACCTGCGAAAAGATGATTCCACCTAATACCGCTAAGGTGACCATCATTAAGGTTGATTTGTTTGAATTCATATTGGAATACAACTTTTAGGTTTGAGAAAAAAAGTCTACCGTTAACAAAATAGACACAGGGATATTACGTATATGGTTGATGTTTTTCCAACCTATTGATGTGACATGTCTCAAATGTTGAAATTTTATTCTATTCTCAGCGCTTTGTTTTCTTTTTGACCAAACAGAAATTAATTTCAAAAAAACACTTGTCTTCCTTTCAGACCTCCCTATAATGCCGCCTCACCGACACGGAGTGAGACAAACGTCACACAGCGCGTTGGAATGAGAGAAAAGAAAGTTTGAAAAAATGCTTGACTCTCAATTCGGGAAGCGTAAGATACGCACCCCTAACGACGAGGCATTTAATGCCAAGTAAGTTAGAAAAAGCTCTTTAAAAATATAGACCTATCAATCTGTGTGGGCACTCGTTGATGATAATCCAAATAGTTTCTTCGGAAACAATTTAGGTTTCAATGAAACGAAGTGACCATTGAATCGAAAGATTCAGCACAGTCAATTCAAACATTACTTTAGCTATTTATTAGCAAAGGAGTGTTCAGTATTCATTGAGCCGACAAAATCTTAAATTGAAGAGTTTGATCATGGCTCAGATTGAACGCTGGCGGCAGGCCTAACACATGCAAGTCGAGCGGAAACGAGTTATCAAAGCCTTCGGGTGGCGATAACGGCGTCGAGCGGCGGACGGGTGAGTAATGCCTGGGAAATTGCCCTGATGTGGGGGATAACCATTGGAAACGATGGCTAATACCGCATAA
>NZ_SZQJ01000010.1 GCF_013369335.1 Vibrio sp. JPW-9-11-11 | reverse complement strand
CTCGTTTCCGCTCGACTTGCATGTGTTAGGCCTGCCGCCAGCGTTCAATCTGAGCCATGATCAAACTCTTCAATTTAAGATTTTGTTCGGCTCAATGAATACTGATTACATTCCCTATTCTTTCGAATAGAAGACTGTGAATTGACTGTGCCAAGTCCCCTAATGTTTCCAAAAGAAGTCTTGATTGGTCACTCAGTTCATTGAAACCTAATTTGAAGCCTAAGCTTCTAATTGGATTATCATCAACGAGTGCCCACACAGATTGATAGGTTTATATTGTTAAAGAACGTTCTTCTTTGTGACTTACATCACTCCGGAAGAGGCAGCCATTCTAGCGATTCAAAATTCTGTGTCAAACACTTTTTTGAATTTTTTATTTCAAACTTTCCAATTTGAAACACTGCTAGTTTAGCTTTACTGAATTTGGCTGAAGCCTTGTAGCGTCTGCCGTGTCAGTGGGAGCGCATTATAGGGCGTTGATTTTGAAGCGCAAGTGCTTTTAATAAAAAAAGTTAAAAAATAGCGTGTTCGATGAAATTGTATGCAGAGGCCAACAAAAAGGGAGCAAAACGCTCCCTTTTTACCCGTTAATCGGCAATTTAAATGAATGCATATGCGTCTGCAAACATTCTCTCGGTTTGAGCCCCTTTATTAAGAGTAAACTGCTCGCGCGCTGCACCCGCCATTTCAAAGCGGCCAGCGATATAGATATCGTATTCCGCGAGTGAGTCGAAATCTTGTTCAACCGCTTGCAATACATTACCGACTTTTCCTTGCCAACCTTGTTCGGCGTGCTCGATGACAGGAACAAAATGAACATGGCTATTTTGCTGCGCTATCTCTTGCAACTCTTGCATAGCATAAAGCTGGCATTCATCTCGACCACCCCAGTATAGATAGATCTCATTGCGAAGATTCTGAGCGATACAGTGGTCTAGAATAGAACGGACGTAACTAAAGCCAGTACCACCAGCAATTAGCAGCAGTGGACGCTCGCTTTGTTCTTGTACCCAAGCATCACCATGTGGTGCATCTATTGTAATGTCACCTCCGGTCTCAAGCGCGGCTTTCATCGACTCTACCACTTCATGAGCGTACGCATTGTGTTCTGCAGCACCGATGTGCAATTCCAGTTCACCTTGATGGCGACATGGACTGCTCGCGATCGAAAACGGGCGTTTGTCTTTTTCACCCATTACCACCATCAAATACTGCCCAGCTTTAAAGCTGACTGGACTCTCAGGGTGCAAAAGGATTTGGTAAGTATTGCAAGCCAACGGCTGAATCGACTTTACTTTACATTGGATAGTCATGGTGTTCCTCTTACTTACTCTTATAAAGTAAGGACTAAATTACTTTCTGCGAAGGCTTGGCAAGCAAATATCCACCCTTGTTGTTGCTCCTTCTCGGTGAGCATAGGTTCAAGGTGATAAGAGACTGTCCCTTCTAGTTTACGACATAAACAGGCAGCACACGCGCCAACCTGACAGCGGTGAGGAAAGCGAATATTATTGTTGAGCGCCGCTTCCAACACCGTTTGGTCATCGGGTACTTCAAATAAAACGTTATCTGGTAGCAAGGTGACCGTCTTGCTCATAGGATACCCAACTTATCCCACAACGCATCGATTTTTGCCACCAGTTGTGGATCTTTCTTTATCGGTGTGCCCCATTCACGAACCACTTCTTCACCTTCTATCTTGTTAGTGGCATCAAGCACTAGTCGCGAAGCATGTTGTTCCGTTTGCTGTATTTGTTGGGTATCGCGAGCAGGATCCATGCGAGTCGTAATCGCCCAAATGACATCGTTCCAATCTCTAGCATCGACATCATCGTCGCACAACACAATAAACTTAGGCTCTCCATGAGCCAACAAGCAAGCTTCTAGCTTTTGCGCCAGTTGCAAAGGCTGGCCTGCGCGAACTTTGTTCATAGTTACGATAGCAAAGCCGTTATTTGTTGCTGATTCTGGAATATAGAGATCGGACACTTCCGGATTATTACTCATGAAGTCAGCGATCGATTGTTCGCTTAACCTTGGATAACTCACGTCACTGTTGCGTACGCCTTCCAGCTCAGCTTGCCATTTAACAGTAGCGTCTAACCCCATTTTGGAACCAAGACCAACAACAGGCGAGGCAAAATCTAACGAGTCAATCGGCGTGTTCTCAATAAACAGTGCATCTTTTACTGGTTCCATATGTTCAGTCATTGCCTGTACTACTTGAGACCAATCTCGCGCATTGACTTGTTCATCGCAGACAACAACAAATTTGGTATACATAAACTGACGTAAGAAAGACCACACTCCCATCATCACCCGCTTCGCGTGGCCTGGGTATTGTTTCTTCATGGTCACTACTGCCATACGGTAAGAGCACCCTTCAGGAGGTAAATAGAAGTCCTCAATTTCGGGAAACTGCTTTTGTAGGATCGGCACAAAGACTTCATTCAACGCGACACCTAATACCGCAGGCTCATCAGGCGGACGGCCAGTATAGGTGCTGTGGTAAATAGGATCTTTACGCATGGTGATATGAGTAATAGTAAAGACGTGATGCTTTTCTTTTTCGTTGTAATAGCCCGTGTGATCGCCATAAGGGCCTTCATCGGCAAACTCGTTCGGGTCGATATACCCTTCCATTACGATTTCAGCACTCGCCGGCACGTCTAAATCATTACTGATTGACTTGACCACTTCGGTCTTGCTTCCTCGCAGTAAACCCGCGAAGGCATATTCTGACAAGGTATCAGGAACCGGTGTGACAGCACCTAAAATTGTCGCAGGGTCTGCACCAAATGCCACCGAGACCGGAAATGGTTTCCCTGGATGCGTCTCCATCCAATCACGAAGGTCAAGCGCCCCCCCACGGTGCGCTAGCCAACGCATGATAATTTTATTCTTAGCGATTTTTTGTTGGCGATAAATACCGAGGTTCTGACGCTTCTTGCTCGGACCTTTGGTAACTGTGAGCCCCCACGTCAATAGCGGTGCCACATCCCCCTGCCAACAGCTCATCACTGGAATCTTATCTAGGTCGACTTCGTCTCCCTGCCAAACCACCTCCTGACAAGCCGCTTTGCGCAAACGCTTGGCGGGCATGTTGAGCACCTGCTTAAACACGGGGAGCTTATCAAGCGCATCTTTAAAACCTTTCGGTGGCTCGGGCTCTTTAAGATAAGCAAGCAACTTACCGACTTCTCTAAGCTGCTTCACCTCGTTGCGACCCATTCCGATAGCTACGCGCTCTGGCGTACCAAACAAGTTGGTTAAGACCGGGATGTTGTAACCGATAGGATTTTCAAACAACAAAACCGGGCCACCCGCTCTTAGGGTACGATCACTGATCTCCGTCATTTCGTAATCGGGATCGACAGGGTGAGGAATGCGTTTGAGCTTCCCTTCTTTTTCTAGATGAGCGATAAAATCGCGTAAATCCTTAAAACTCATAGACCTAACAATGGAGTGGTTAATCTGCAGGCAGTATAACAAAAAAGAGGGATCGACCGATCCCTCTTTTTGCTGTGGTTATACTGATGAATACTACTGTCCGATCACACTCGTTATCGCTCGACGATTTACCGACTGGTCGCTGCTGACCAACTCTTGCAACCAAGGGGTATGTCCGTGAGAGGCTAACTCTCCAGCAATAAAACGCGCATCTTCTGACAGTGACATCTTGCTAATCAAAAACGCTTTGACCGGTTCCGTCATCGGACGCACTTTAGTCAGTTCAAGAATCGCCCGCTGTTTCAGGCTCGGATTGCGTGCAGCCGCGATAACTTGGTTTAGCGAAAACGCATCACCGACTTGGGCTAAGCGAATCAGTTCTTGCTCACTATGGAAGTTTGCTTTCATTAGCCATAGCAGTTTATAGACGCTTGGATCATTGCTCACTTGGGCCAAACGCACCATCACAGGTGATGAAGGAAGCCAACTAGTAACGGCTTCTTGAGTGAGCTGTTGCGTGAGATAAGCCACCGCTGCTGGAGATAAGCTATCGAGCTCTCGTATCAGTAAAGCTTCGCGGGTTTGGACTTGATAGTCACTGCCAGAGAGCCACTCCTTTAACACCAATTCTTGACGCTCTGCTGCCAAAACAAAGTCGAAGGTCGATTGATCTTGTCGCCACTGTTTGAGTAGTCGATTAGCAATGGCCGGATAATTGAAGGCAGGGATCGAGAATTCGTATCCTTCACCACGCTCTAGTATCTGATAAGTGGGGACCATGGCTTTCTGTTGCTCAATAAACAAAGCCATCTGCGAAGTCAGGACCAAGTGATGATCTTCGATCTTTTTCAGCAGCATAAAGCGCGCGACTTCCTGCATCGGAAACGCCAACCTCTGCAGAGCAAAGTTGAGCCCATCGACGTCATCTTCGATAGCAAACTGGAGAAGTTCAGCGACTTTATCTTGCACTTTGGGCTCTTGGAGCCATTGCTCAACCTGCTGCGATTGCATTTCTATCGCAACCACACTCGGCGCAGCAAGAAGTAGCAGGCTAGATAGGAGTAGTGACGACAACATTCCTTGTTGCATGTTAACCTCCTTGTAACATTTCACTCATTGTGCGCGCTCTGTAGTGATAATGCAAACAAAAACGCCCCCGCAACAGCGGAGGCGTTTTTCAATGTTTGGTCAGCGGTTACTGACGGCGCATCGCGTCAAAGAACTCATCGTTAGTCTTAGTCATCGCTAGCTTATCGATTAAGAATTCCATCGCATCGATTTCGCCCATTGGATGAACAATCTTACGTAAAATCCACATTTTCTGCAGTTCATCGTTCTTCGTGAGCAGTTCTTCACGACGAGTACCACTGCGGTTAAAGTCAATCGCCGGGAAGACACGCTTTTCAGCAATCTTACGGTTTAGGTGCAGTTCCATGTTACCTGTACCCTTAAACTCTTCGTAGATCACTTCGTCCATCTTAGAGCCAGTATCAACCAGTGCAGTCGCGATAATAGTCAAGCTACCACCTTCTTCGACATTACGAGCAGCGCCAAAGAAACGCTTAGGACGGTGCAGTGCATTAGCATCTACACCACCGGTTAGTACTTTACCAGATGAAGGCACAACCGTGTTGTAGGCTCGCGCTAGACGAGTGATAGAGTCAAGCAGGATAACTACGTCTTTCTTGTGCTCGACAAGACGTTTTGCTTTCTCAATCACCATTTCGGCCACTTGAACGTGACGTGATGCGGGCTCATCGAAAGTCGATGCAATCACTTCACCTTTTACCAGGCGTTGCATCTCGGTGACTTCTTCTGGACGCTCATCGATAAGCAGTACCATTAGCTCACACTCAGGGTGGTTGTACGCAATGCTTTGAGCAATGTTCTGCAGTAGCATGGTCTTACCCGCTTTCGGCGGAGCAACAATCAGACCACGTTGACCTTTACCAATCGGTGAGGCAAGGTCAAGCACACGTGCAGTAATATCTTCTGTCGAACCATTACCACGCTCCATCACCATACGCTCGTTCGCGTGTAGTGGCGTCAAGTTTTCAAAAAGAATCTTGTTACGCGCGTTATCTGGTTTGTCATCGTTAACGGTATTGACTTTTAATAGCGCAAAGTATCGCTCACCGTCTTTTGGCGGACGAATCTTACCGGCAATCGAGTCACCTGTACGCAGGTTAAAACGACGAATTTGACTTGGCGAAACGTAAATATCATCTGGACCCGCCAAATATGAGCTGTCCGCACTACGTAAGAAACCAAAGCCGTCTTGAAGTATTTCCAGAACCCCGTCGCCAAAAATATCTTCACCACTTTTCGCGTGCGCTTTAAGGATGGCGAAGATGATGTCTTGCTTTCTCAGACGTGCCAGGTTTTCAAGGCCCAAGCTTTCGCCAAGTTTGACAAGATCAGACACAGGTCTGTTCTTCAGTTCTGTTAGATTCATGGTGGTGGATACTTGTCTAGTCAAAATAGGATCTGTTTTTTTGGTTAAGATGGATTTGGTCACAGGATCGACCAAGAAGAGATTCTTGTTTAATTAACGTGCGATAAATTAGCACTAAATACTAGCCTAGTCTAGATTTTGTTGGTGTTCAAAAACAAAACCGTGCAGTGAGGCTGCACGGTCTTAGCTAATCAATGAATTATAGATTAGCGTCTAGGAACTCTTTGAGTTGAGTCTTAGAGAGAGCACCAACTTTCGTCGCTGCGACGTTACCGTCTTTGAAAAGAAGTAACGTTGGAATACCGCGAATACCAAACTTAGGTGGAGTACCTGCGTTTTGGTCGATATTAAGTTTACCGATAGTGAGTTTGCCTTCGTACTCGTCCGCGATTTCGTCCAAGATAGGCGCGATCATCTTACAAGGACCACACCATTCTGCCCAAAAATCAACCAGAACTGGGCCTGCAGCGTTGATCACATCGTTCTCAAAACCGTCATCAGTTAGCTGCAAAATCTTATCACTCATCTTCCACTCCAATGTGTTTTTTCGGAACTGGTTGGATGATAACCAGTATTTAGATGCCCTATTGGAATGTATTTACTTTCGTATTGCAAGCTTAAGCTGATATTCTATAGCAATGAAAAAGACGCATATCACAGAGCAAAAGTTCGCCGATTTGGGATTACACCCTCAAATCATTGAAGGTTTGGATAAAAAAGGGTTCGAATTTTGTACCCCTATCCAAGCTTTGGCGTTGCCGGTACTGCTCACCGGCCAAGACATTGCAGGCCAGGCCCAAACGGGCACAGGCAAGACCCTTGCCTTCCTGACTGCTACTTTTAACCACTTGTTGATCACGGCTGAGCACGAAGGTCGTAAGCCAAACCAGCCACGAGCCATTATTATGGCTCCGACGCGTGAGTTGGCGATTCAGATCTATAACGATGCCGAATCACTAGTCGCGAGTACGGGGATCAAAGCGGCACTTGCCTACGGCGGTGAAAGCTATGACAAGCAGCTTGCGAAGCTCGAAGGCGGTGTCGATGTCCTGATTGGCACCACTGGTCGTATTATCGACTTCTATAAACAGAAGGTGTTCAACCTCAACCACATTCAAGCCGTAGTACTGGATGAAGCGGATCGTATGTTCGATCTTGGCTTTATTAAAGATATTCGCTTCTTGTTCCGCCGTATGCCCGAGCCTAAAGAGCGTTTGAACATGCTGTTTTCAGCGACGCTGTCTTACCGCGTACAAGAACTGGCGTTTGAGCACATGCACAACCCAGAACACGTTGTGGTCGAGCCTGAAGTAAAAACCGGCCACCGCATTCAAGAAGAACTGTTCTACCCATCCAACGAACATAAGATGGCGCTACTGCAAACTCTGATCGAAGAAGAGTGGCCTGAACGCGCGATTATTTTCGCTAACACCAAGCATAAGTGTGAATCGGTTTGGGGACACTTAGCGGCAGACGGCCATCGTGTCGGACTGTTGACGGGTGATGTGCCGCAGAAGAAGCGTGAGCGTATCCTAGACCAGTTCACCAAAGGTGAAGTTGACCTATTAGTAGCCACTGACGTTGCGGCTCGCGGTCTACACATTCCTCAAGTCACGCACGTGTTTAACTTTGATTTACCTGACGACTGTGAAGACTACGTCCACCGTATCGGCCGTACAGGTCGTGCTGGCGCCAGCGGTCATTCGATCAGCTTTGCCTGTGAAGACTACGCGATTAACCTGCCACCGATTGAAGAGTACATCGAACATACGATTCCCGTCTCTGACTACGATCCAAGCGCTTTGATCCAAGATCTCCCTGCGCCAATTCGTATGCGCTCTAATCGCCCACAACAGCAGCGTCGTACCAATACTGGTGGATCCCGTTCTGGTAACCGACGCCCAAACAACCGCTCACGTCAGCGCCAACAAAAGGATTCTTAAGTCGACTATGAGCCAAGCCGTTTCATCTCCGCTTTACGCTGCTATCGACCTCGGGTCGAACAGTTTTCATATGCTCGTTGTGCGTCACATTGATGGCAGCGTTCAAACCATGGCCAAAATAAAACGCAAAGTTCGCCTTGCGGCTGGCTTAGACGAAAACAACGCGCTAAGCCAAGAAGCCATGCAACGTGGATGGGACTGCTTGAGTCTTTTTGCCGAACGACTGCAAGATATCCCCAAACAGAACATTCGTATTGTTGGTACCGCAACGCTGCGCACCGCCACCAATGTCGACGTGTTTCTAACTACCGCTAACCAGATTCTGGGTCACAAGATCGAGGTGATCTGTGGTGAAGAAGAAGCGGCTACGATTTACCGGGGTGTAGCTCACACCTCCGGTGGCAGTGGTCGCCGATTGGTGGTCGATATTGGCGGTGCCAGTACTGAACTTATCATCGGCGAAGGTTTTGAGGCTAAAGCGCTCACCAGCCTAAAAATGGGCTGTGTCACTTGGCTTGAACGTCACTTCAAAGATCGCCAGTTAAGCGCAACGAACTTTAACAACGCGATTTTGGCGGCCAAGCAGACGCTAGAGCCGATACTCGACCAATACACCCAACTCGGTTGGGATGTGTGTGTCGGCGCGTCAGGAACCGTCCAAGCCCTTCAGGAAATCATGCTCGCACAAGGCATGGATGAGGTGATCACCCATAGCAAACTCAAGCGCCTGCAAAAGCAAGCCATGATGGCCGATCACCTTGAGGAGCTTGAAATCGAAGGCCTCACACTCGAGCGTGCGTTAGTGTTCCCAAGTGGTTTATCTATTTTGATTGCCATTTTTGAACTGCTGAACATCGACGCTATGACTCTCGCCGGTGGCGCACTGCGCGAAGGCTTGGTCTACGATATGGTCGATGAGCTGAAACAAGATGATATCCGTGCGCGCACCATTACAAGTGTTCAGAATCGCTATCAAATGGACATCGCCTACAGTGAGCAAGTGGCAAGCATGGCAAGCAAACTGCTGGCAGAGTGTCAGCCAGACTGGATAGCTGAACCACATGGCGCAATGCTACTGGAAGTAGCCGCCAAACTGCATGAGATAGGCTTAACTATCGACTTCAAGAAAGGCGGTGAACACAGCGCTTACTTGCTGCAAAGCCTCGACCTTCCAGGCTTTACCCGTGCACAAAAACATCTACTCGGTGAACTGACACGTCGCTATCGCGAACAGCTCACTTCTTTACCGGAGCAACACGCACTGTCAAGCACCAGTGCCAAACGTGTCCTGAGGCTGCTGCGATTGGCGGTATTGTTGACGCATCGACGTAACCCAGAGTTAGAGCCGAGCATTATTGTTAGCTCTCATGACGATAAACTCACCCTGACCATTAAAGGCGAGTGGCTCAAAGCCAACCCATTAACCGCGGCCGAACTTGAACTCGAAGCTAACCGTCAAAGTGACATTGGTTGGCCTTTATCGATTGTCGAATACTGAAAGCAGAGTCAATAAACAAAAAGCCCGAGCGACACTGTCGCTCGGGCTTTTTTAGATAGGCGAAACAAACGTTTCTAGTTTGCACCCACGACTTTGAATTCTGGATTGATTGCAGTGAGCTTTCTCACTAGATAGTTAAGCAGCACACCGTACATAGGTACAAATAAACCTAGGCTGATAACCAGCTTGAAGCCGTAATCCACCAGCGCGATTTCCGTCCAGTGCTCAGCCATGAATGGATCAGGGCTTTGGTAAAAGGCAATGGCAAAGAATGCAACCGTATCGAGCGCATTACCAAACAGCGTCGAGCACGTCGGCGCAATCCACCATTGCTTAAGCTGACGCAGACGGTTAAACACATGCACATCGAGGATCTGACCTAATAAATAGGCCATAAAACTGGCAATCGCGATACGGGCAACGAACAGGTTAAACTCACCCAGTTGCGAGATACCTTGAAATGCCCCTTCATAGAAGAGTACCGACAACCCATACGATACTGCGAGTGCTGGTAACATCACCAAGAAAATGATTCGGCGAGCGAGCTGTGCACCAAAAATACGTACCGTCAGATCGGTGGCTAAGAAGATAAATGGAAACGTAAACGCGCCCCACGTGGTGTGGAAGCCAAATACGGTAAAAGGAAGTTGGACCAAATAGTTGCTGGACGCAATAATGATCAAATGGAACAAGACTAAAAGAAAAAGGGCTTTGCGCTGCTGCGCAGGGGTAAAGTTACTCATGCGATACCTTTTTAGTTTGGTTTGGGGGTGAGGGAACCCAAATCGAATCACTTCCAAGTCGAGGAAAGATTCTGACCAACAATGTGAAAAATAAACGTGGCGACATCTGCACCCGGCAAATATCGCGGTCGGCGATTATACATTAACCAACTCGCACTGCAAGCGAGCAAAATAACGCAATCGTTGGCGGGAGAAAATGAGTTAAAAGCCTTGCTTAAACAGCGAAGCTAAAAAATCGAGTTCGTCGCGAGACGCCTCAATCGCCAAAGCTTCAAACCACACACTTTCGCTGTAATGCTCTGACTTTAAGAACAGTTGGCAACCTTCAAAGTCAATCAGCCACGAGTGAATATCGGCATCCCACTGTTTTTCGATGACGGTTGCAGAAAGCAAACGGACTAACCTATCGGCCAGTTGTGGAAAGCTATCAAAATCAAATCGCGGTGTACGAATGATCAAGCGGCCATCGTCTGCCTGATAATCGATTAGACCAAACTCCGTTTGTGTCTCAGCCATGATGAGTCAAATGCTCCTGAATTAAATCTAAGAAGGGATCGGCGTATTTCTCGAGTTTACGCTGACCGACGCCGTTAACCGCTAACATTTCGCCATATGAGGTCGGTAAGATTTCTGCCATGTCGATCAAAGTCGCATCACTGAATACCACATAAGGGGGTAATCCATCTTCATCGGCAATCGCTTTACGCAGTTTACGCAATTTGGCGAACAACTTCTTATCGTAGTTTTTGCTCGATAGCTTATCCGACTTCGCCGCACGTGCGGCAGTGTCTAATCTAGGCACCGCCAGTTCAAGTGACATTTCACCGCGAAGCAGCGGACGCGCTTCTTCGGTCAGTTGCAAGGTGGAATTACGGGTGATGTTTTGGAACAGTAACCCTTTATGAATTAATTGACGGAACACACTCACCCAGTAATCGTGACTGTTTTCTCGCCCTAAGCCGTAAGTCGACAACTTATCGTGACCATTTTCGCGAATGCGGATGTTCTGCATCCCGCGCAGCACTTCAACCACATAGCCCATACCAAAACTCTGATTGACCCGATACACACAAGAGAGCGCTTTTTGCGCTTGCTCAGTCGCATCAAAATGTTTCGGTGGGTCAAGGCAGATATCACAGTTGCCGCAAGGCTTATCGCGATACTCACCAAAATAGTTGAGCAATACCTGACGACGACACGTTTGCGCTTCAGCAAACGCGCTCATGGCATTGAGTTTGTGCGCCTCAACCTGCTTCTGTGGGCCGTCGTCTTTTTCGTCGAGCATTCGGCGCAACCAACTGATGTCGGCCGGGTCATACAGCATCATAGCTTCAGCCGGTAAGCCATCACGCCCTGCTCGTCCGGTTTCCTGATAGTAAGACTCTATGTTACGCGGAATATCAAAGTGAACCACAAAACGAACGTTGGGCTTATTAATTCCCATCCCAAAAGCCACCGTGGCAACCACAATTTGTATGTCGTCGCGCTGAAATGCCTCTTGCACATACGCGCGTTCGTCGGCATCAAGACCAGCGTGATAGCTGGCTGCACGCAAACCATTGTTGCACAGCTTTTCCGTCACCATTTCCACTTTCTTGCGACTGCCACAATAGATAATCCCGCAGTTTCCGCGTTGACCTTCGAGAAAACGCACCACTTGCGATACCGGCTTGTGCTTTTCGACTAAGGTGTAGCGGATATTGGGTCGGTCAAAACTCCCTAAATACTCGTGTGGTTGAGTGAGCTGTAAACGCTCGACGATATCTTTACGCGTCGCATCATCGGCGGTCGCCGTTAGCGCCATTACAGGCACATGGTTAAATGTCTGCTTCAGTTGACCGAGCAAAGCGTATTCTGGGCGAAAGTCATGCCCCCACTGGGAAATACAGTGCGCTTCATCGACCGCTATCATCGATAACGGCAAATTATGCAGCCGTTCGATAAAGTCGCGCATCAGTACCCGTTCTGGCGATACGTAAACCAGCTTAATTGCCCCAGAGTGCATACGGTTATAAACCGAAATCAGCTCTTCGCGTGGCATCGTGGAGTTGATACATTCTGCGGCGACCCCATTGGCCTTGAGCTGATCCACTTGGTCTTTCATCAATGAAATCAGTGGTGAAATCACTAACGTTAACCCGTCGCGAACCAGAGCAGGGATCTGGTAACAGAGCGATTTTCCGCCACCCGTTGGCATGATCACCAGACTGTCTTGCCCAACAACCGCTGACTCAATCACAGATTGCTGACCATCACGGAAGCTCTGATAGCCAAACACATCTTGTAAGATGTCTTGTGGCGTCGGCAGTTCGGCCGGTGGTTGCTGAGCGAGTAGTGTTGAGGTCATCAGTTTTCTCTGTCGAGTTGCAAGGCAAGAGCGTCAATTACGCAAGAGGCACATTGTAGTGGGGTTTAAAGGTGAATAAAACCGCAAATTGCTAGGTGATTTTCATCGTCATTCGTATACTGCATGTTTCAGTTTGTAAAATTCTTTAACATGAGTAAATCGCCATGACCATAGAAGAACAACAAAGAGCCAAACAGGGTGTATTGCTCGCGATTGGTGCCTACACCATGTGGGGTATCGCCCCTATCTATTTCAAGTCTCTCGCCGATGTCTCTGCGCTAGAGATTCTGAGCCATCGCATCGTGTGGTCATTTCTCCTCCTTGCCCTACTGCTCCACTTTGGTCGTCGCTGGCGTGGTGTGGTTGAGGTAGTGAAATCAAAACAGAAGATGGCGTACCTATTGGTTACTTCGATTGTTATTGCCGCTAACTGGTTGATCTTCATCTGGGCGGTTAACGCCAATCATATGCTCGATGCCAGCTTGGGCTACTATATTAACCCGTTAATAAATGTGGTGCTTGGGATGCTATTTCTCGGCGAGCGCTTGCGTAAAATGCAGTGGTTTGCGGTGCTACTCGCCAGTTGCGGGGTCATGGTGCAGTTAATCGCCTTTGGTTCAGTACCCGTGGTGGCGATTGTGCTCGCTCTCAGTTTTGGTTGTTACGGCTTGCTGCGTAAGAAAGTCAGCTTAGATGCACAGACTGGATTATTCATTGAAACTCTGTTGCTGTTACCCGCAGCCGCTGTCTACCTGCTTTGGTTCGCAGAGACGCCGACTTCAAACATGGCGCTCAACAGTACTCAACTCAATCTGCTGCTAATCTCAGCGGGGATTATAACCACACTGCCGCTGCTGTGTTTTACCGGTGCCGCAACACGACTCAAGCTCTCTACACTGGGATTTTTCCAATATATCGGCCCGAGCTTAATGTTTTTACTGGCGGTATTGGTCTACGGTGAAGCCTTTAGTACCGACAAAGCGGTGACCTTTGCGTTTATTTGGGGAGCCCTGCTGGTATTTAGCTTTGATGGTTTAAAAAACAATCGCCAAATGAGAAGAGCCGCCGCCGCGACGAGCTGATCGTTTTTTACAAGACAAGGTTACGCGCAAGCTATAAGCTTGGTGAAATAATCACCAAGCTTTTTGTTTTATGAATCAGGTCAATTATCACACCACGCCAAATAGAGAAATCAGCTTAATTGAGGCGAACTATCGTTCGTTCGCTTTTTCACGCCACTATCATCTTGATTTTCATATTGGCCTAATCACTGGTGGGCAGCAGACTTTTCACTATAAAGGTGTACGGCATAATGTTGGCAAAGGCCAACTGGTGATCATGCCACCAGACGAACTCCACGACGGTCGTTCAATACTCGAAAGTGGCTATCAAGTGCGAGTATTTGAACTCGACCCTTTGTGGCTCAGTGAACTGGCACAGTTGAGCCAGCCTAACCAGCTAATCCATTTTAAACAACTGATCGTTTCAGATAGTGATTTGTTCCATACTCTGAGTTCACTACATCAGTGGCTAACGCAAGATCGAGTCAGCCAATTGGCTAAGGATTGCTTGCCCTATGAGGGGTTTAAACACCTATTCAGAGGCTACGCTAGTAGCAGTCAAAAGCCTGCACTGCCACTAGGCAAACAGTCCATAGCGACATTAAAAGAGTATCTCCTTGCTCACCTCGACCAACCTGTTCGTTTAGCTCAGCTCTCTAGCCTATGCCAACTAAGTCCAACTCAGTTTCAACGCCACTTTAAAGCAAAAGTCGGACTCACCCCATACGCTTGGTTTAATCGCTTACGGATGGAACAAAGTATGAAGCTGCTTAAAGCTGGGGTAAACGGCACCGAAGTTGCCCATCAAGTCGGTTTCTATGATCAGGCTCATTTTAGCAAAGCGTTTAAATCCACTTTCGGGGTTAGTCCCTCACAGATTAATTAAACAGTGTTAGTTTTTTACAATCCTAACCGTGGAAACAATGGCACCATCACATGATGCATTGCAATAACCTAAAGATATCGCCATGAATGAAATGACCATTTTATCTACACTCGCCGTCGTCCACTTTGTCGCCTTGATGAGCCCGGGGCCTGACTTTGCTTTAGTGGTACAAAATGCGACCCGATATGGACGCCAGACGGGTCTATATATCGCGCTAGGGCTTTCTTGTGGCATCTTGATCCACTCCGTTCTCAGCTTAACCGGGGTAAGCTATCTGGTTCACCAGCAACCGACTTTATTTGCCCTGCTGCAACTTGCCGGAGGCAGTTACTTGGCCTATCTCGGTTATGCTGCACTTAAAGCGACCGTCACCACACTACGTCAACCGGTGGCTGAAAAAGAAGGGGCGGACTCAGCAAACTTACTGCTGAGTAACAAACGTCAAGCCTTCTCACGTGGTTTTGCCACTAATATCCTCAACCCTAAAGCGTTAGTGTTTTTTGTCAGTTTAATGTCGAGCTTAGTGCCCGCTACTATGTCACTGACGGGCAAAGGGCTCGCGCTGGTGCTGTTATGGAGCTTGTCGCTACTGTGGTTTTCTTTTCTCGCGTGGGCGCTATCGACTTCGAGTATGCAGCGCAGAATTAAAGCCCTTGCGGTGTATATCGATGGTTTGTGTGGTGTATTGTTCAGCGTGCTTGGCGCCAGTATTTTATGGCAATCGGTGGCCAATCTTGTACTTTAGATAGGAATAATTTCTATTTAAGCATAAGCTCACAGCGTTATCTGTTGTTGACCACCTAGGATCAGACCGTCGATCAGCCTACCAGCTTGTGCGAGATCTCTTACAAGCAAGTGAGTAAATATAGCTTTTTTGCTAAGAAAAATGTAAACAGCCAACTATAACTCATTGTTTTACATAGCAACGCTCAATATTCATGCGAATTTTTATCGAATAAAACGTTTGCGTGCTATTGCCCACTGAGCACAAACGGGTAATATGAATCGTGTCGGAAGGATGCTGACACGGAACAGGAAATTGCCACGGATTTGGTAATCTTCAGGAAGAAGATACGGTTGCTCAGGACGAGTGATCGGCACGGAAAGCAAATTGGACATTGAACGGACGCAATAGTGACTAGGATGGTTGCTACTAAGGATGGGAAATGGACACCTCTGGACGAGGAAAGGACTGATCATCAGGATGATGAAAAGGACACCGCTCAAGGAACAAGCGAAGTGAGCTAACGTGGATGGTTAGCGGACCAGGATAGGGTCAAGGACACCGCTAGGATGGCGATGAAAGGACTAAGCTGAAGGAACTCAGCCTACTATCAAGGATTAGATGCATGGAGCACCTCTAGTAGCCGGATTGCTGCGAGTAAGACTATAACCCCGATGGGCTTTGCCCTCGGGGTTTTTCTTTATCTCTTTTTCTGCATGTTTAAGCTTTATACTTCGTTGTCTGCTCTCACTCCCAGAGCGCTGGCCAGGCCCTATCACATAGGTTTCCTATGCTCAGGGGTCTCGCTCGATTGTCGCCTCGTCTAAAGCTCAAACATATTGAAAAACCACTTGAGAGAACTACAGCTTTTCGAGTTTGGCGTACGCGGTGACCAGCCACTTAATGCCTTCGCCGTTAAAGGCCACTTGTACTCGGCTTTGTGGGCCGCTGCCTTCAAAGTTGATAATCGTACCTTCACCAAATTTAGGGTGCATTACGCGCGCACCCAAGCTAAAGCCAGTTTCGTTAAAACTCTCTTTGACGACGGTTTGACTAAAGCGACCCGAGCTGGCCGGACGGCTCACCTGCGCTTTCATGCGCACTTCATCCAAGCACGCTTCTGGTAGTTCACGAATAAAGCGTGACGGCTTGTGATATTTATCTTGTCCGTAGAGACGACGCATCTCGGCATAGGTGATATAGAGTTTTTCCATCGCCCGCGTCATTCCCACATAACAGAGGCGACGTTCTTCTTCCAAGCGGCCTGCCTCCTCAGCTGACATTTGGCTTGGGAACATGCCCTCTTCAACGCCGACCATAAACACCAGTGGAAACTCAAGTCCTTTGGCACTATGAAGGGTCATCAGTTGCACTGCGTCTTCAAACTCATCCGCCTGACCTTCACCCGCTTCCAGGGCGGCATGAGTCAAAAATGCCGTTAGCAGAGTCATCTCTTCCGCTTCTTCCGGTTTTTCGAACTGGCGAGTCGCCGTGACTAGCTCTTCCAAGTTTTCAATGCGGGCTTTCGACTTCTCACCTTTCTCCTGCTCATACATGGCAAACAGACCCGAATACTTAATCACGTGGTCGGTCTGTTCGTGCAGTGACATTTCAAAGGTGTCGTCTTCAAGTGCTTGAATAAGTTCAACAAAGCGGCTCAATGCGCCAGCAGCTCGACCTGGCAACACTTGCTCTTCGAGCAGAGCCGTACTAGCTTGCCATAATGTGCACCCTCGATCGCGGGCGGCAAAGCGAATCGTTTCTAACGTTTTATCACCCAAACCACGAGTAGGAGTGTTGACCACGCGCTCAAAGGCCGCATCGTCGTTGCGATTAGACATCAACCTTAAGTAACTGAGCGCATCTTTGATCTCTTGGCGCTCGAAGAAGCGCATACCGCCATAAATTCGATACGGTAACCCCGCTTGGATCAAGGCCTCTTCCAGCACACGCGATTGGGCGTTGTTACGATACAACATCGCGGCGTCATTCAACGCGCCACCTTTGTCTTGCCACTCTTTGACCTTATTGACCGCAAAGCGCGCTTCATCCAGTTCGTTGTAAGCCGAATACACCGAAATCGGCTCACCTTCTGCGCCTTCTGTCCACAGCTCTTTGCCCATACGTTCGGTATTGTTGGCAATCAGGGTGTTGGACGCTTCAAGAATGGTTTTGGTCGAGCGATAGTTTTGCTCAAGGCGAATAGTATTAACACTTGGGAACTCACGCGTGAACTTCTCAATATTTTCAATTTTAGCCCCGCGCCAGCCATAAATAGACTGGTCGTCATCACCCACTATCATCACGTGAGAATCTGGCCCGGCCATCATACGCAGCCAAGCGTATTGAATGTTGTTGGTATCTTGAAACTCATCCACCAAAATATGCTTGAAGCGCGCTTGATAATGCTCTCTGATGTGCTGCTTTTCACGCAGCAATTCATGGGCACGAAGCAGGATTTCAGCAAAATCCACCAAACCTGCGCGGTCACACGCTTCTTGGTAGGCGCTATAGAGCTGGAGGTAAGTTTTGGTTACCGGATCGTGGTAAGCATCAATGTGATTCGGGCGTAAGCCTTCGTCTTTTTTGCCGTTGATCCACCAGGCTACCTGACGCGGCGGCCACTGCTTCTCATCGAGATTTTGCGCTTTCACTAAGCGACGTAGCAGACGCTGCTGATCATCGCTATCGATAATTTGGAAATCTTCCGGTAGCTTGGCATCGAGATAGTGAGCCCGCAAAATACGATGGCAAATCCCGTGGAAAGTGCCGTTCCACATTCCCGAAGCGCTGCCCATCATCAACTCTTCAATACGCCCGCGCATTTCCGCAGCCGCTTTGTTAGTGAAGGTAACCGACATAATGGAAAACGGCGACGCTTGCTCAACCGACATTAGCCACGCGATACGGTGAACCAACACGCGAGTTTTACCACTGCCTGCCCCCGCTAAAACGAGTAGATTTTCTAGTGGGGCGGCGACAGCTTCGCGCTGTTTGTCGTTCAGACCATCGAGAAGTAATGAAGGATCCATGAGGTGCTCAGCTACTGTTTATCTATACATATAACGGCATTATACCCGAGTGACCTTAAGATGCTAGGGACAGAATCACCCCATCGATAAATTGTTCAACAGCAAAATAATAAAAAATTTATAACCATATTTATCAATAACTTAAAGCAAATTAACCCATTACCACCCAGACAGAGACAATTTTAATGAAAGTTTTCTCAGCCAACTTCGCTCTTATTCGTTAAGTGAACCGTTGGAATTTTAACCAGCAGTTTGCCGATAAAAGTAAAGCAACCTATTCTGAGGAAATTATTATGAAAAAGTCTAACCTTGCTGTGACCACCGCGATTACTGGCCTTATTGCTCTAGGCGGCACCCTACTCACCGCAACGCCTGCCGTTGCTGCAGAAAAAGAGAAATGCTACGGCGTGGCGAAAGCAGGCAAAAACGATTGTGCGACGAAAACCAGCTCATGCGCTGGCACAGCAAAACAAGATAACCAATCGGATGCTTTCGTGGTGGTACCAAAAGGTTTATGCGGCAAACTTGCTGGCGGTAGCACCCAGTCATCGTAATCAATTGCGGCGTAGCGATCTGAGCTCATCCAGATCGCTTTTTTTTGCTGACAAGGAGCATACCGTGACCCTCTACCATCAACAGGTTGGTGTTGGATTAAGAACACCACACCTTAATTTTTTTTCTGAGCACCCCACACCACTGAGCTGGCTGGAAGTTCACAGCGAGAACTACTTCCAACCCAACTCCGACGCGCGTCATCAGCTACGTCGTATTGCCAAGGACTATCAAATCAGTTGTCACGGCATTGGCCTTTCGCTTGGCAGTGTTGATCGGGTCAATCGTCATCACCTAGGCCAGTTGCAAAACTTGGTTGACGAGTTCAACCCATTTTTGATTTCAGACCATCTGAGTTGGAGTCAAAATGGTGGTCACTACTTTAATGATCTACTGCCGCTACCTTATACCGAAGAGGCGTTAGCGGTGTTTTGTCGTAACGTCATGGAAGTGCAAGATGCTCTGAAGCGACCGATTCTAATCGAGAACCCATCCAGCTATTTGCGCTATCAACACTCCACTATCACAGAGTGGGAGTTTTTGCGCGCAGTACAACAGCGCACCGAATGCCGTTTGTTGCTCGACCTAAACAATATTCACGTTTCTGCGTTCAATCATGGTTTTGACCGCTATCACTATCTCGATGCCATCCCAGCCAACGCCGTCGATGAAATTCACTTAGCTGGGTTTACGGTCAAAGCGCTAGAGCAAGGCGAGCTATGGATTGATACCCACAGTCAGCCCGTTAGTGATGAAGTATGGCAACTGTTTGACTATTGGCTCAGGCAATACGGCACACGTCACACTCTAATTGAGTGGGATATAGACATCCCAGCTGCGCCAATACTGCTCGCCGAGGCCGAAAAAGCGAGTGATTACTTACACCAGCAGAACAATAGGCAAGCCTCATGAGTGTCTCCCCCAGCCTCGCCCAACTGCAGTCAAACTTTAACGCTGCGCTACATTATCAAGCCAACGCTGAGCAGTGCGATATTGTCAGCGATGCTTTTAGCGCCGAAGAACGGCTGCAGATTTACCGCAACAATTTCATTATCAGTTTAAGCGAAGTGTTACAAGCCACCTACCCGATGTTGCTCGCGCTATGGGGAGAAGAGTGCTTTGCCCAAGTCGCGCGCCAACATGTGTTGCATCACCCGCTCACCTCCGGTGATGTTAGCCACTACGGCAACCATTTTTCCGACACCATCAACCAGTTTCCAGCACTGGTTGATGCGGCCCCCTACAGTCCAGATGTCGCGCGTTTCGAATGGGTGATGGATCAATCTGTACAACAATACAATCACTCCCCTACACTAAACGGACTGCGCCCGTTAGAAGGGTTGAGCCAAATTTCCACGGCTGAACACTGTCAGATAAAAGTGCACTTGCACCCTAGCGTGATGGGATTTGCATCTTCTTACGCCCTGTTCTCACTGCGCCAAGCCATCCAAGAAAACGACTTTTCATCCCTAGACCTCAATCAAGCAGAACAGGGCGTGATCGCCTATCAGGCACATCAAGGGGTGTGGAGTATGGCTCTCACAGAGAATGAGTACTCACTGCTGAAGCAGTTACAAGCACAACACTTGTTGAGCGATATTGCTCCGTCGCTGCTCACTCATCTCAACCGACTTAACCAACTCAAACTGCTCGCGGGCTTTACCCTTGAGCCATAAGTGGAGAACACGCTATGTCTTATTCAATGGCCACCTGGCTCCATCGTTATGACCACTGGGTCAATCGCGTACAAACTGGCGTTGCACCGCTGCTATTACTGGTTTGTCGCTTGTGGGTTGCGTGGGTATTTTTTAATGCCGGATTGACAAAAATTGCCACCTGGGACAGCACCCTATACCTATTTGAGTACGAGTACCAAGTGCCGTTTTTGCCTTGGTTATGGGCGGCGTATCTGGCCACAGCGGCAGAACTCAGTGTACCTATCTTTCTCGCTCTCGGCCTATTTACTCGGCCAATGGCAATCATGTTATTTGGCTTTAATATCGTCGCCGTCGCCTCGTATCCTGTATTGTGGGAACAAGGCTTTTACGACCATCAACTGTGGGGATTAATGTTACTGATGGTGGTAATTTGGGGTCCAGGACAGCTCTGCGCCGATCAATGGCTGCGCCGCAAGCTCGCTTGATACACACAAAGTTAATGGGAACTGATTAACCCTCTCGCCCGATTGCTTTTCTCACCAGTGAACAAAAAAGAGCCCCGCAAAATTCGCGAGGCTCTG
Organism: Vibrio sp. JPW-9-11-11; assembly: GCF_013369335.1. Lineage (GTDB taxonomy): Bacteria > Pseudomonadota > Gammaproteobacteria > Enterobacterales > Vibrionaceae > Vibrio. Next base: position 69,151 of record NZ_SZQJ01000010.1, on the reverse strand, counting down.
ATCGTTCAAAGTGGAGAATCGTTACTAGGCTGCAATTCCTGAATGACGCAACAAGGCATCGATCTGTGGCTCACGCCCACGGAAACGCTTAAACAGTTCCATCGGCTCTTCACTACCGCCCATCTCAAGAACGTGATTAAGGAAGCTTTGACCTGTCTCGCGGTTGAAAATCCCTTCCTCTTCAAAACGCGAGAATGCATCAGAAGAGAGCACTTCTGCCCACAAGTAACTGTAGTAACCCGCACTGTAACCACCAGCAAAAATATGACCGAAGCTATGTGAGAAACGGTTCCACTCAAGGCTTGGCAATACTGCGACTTTGCTCTTCACCTCCGCCAAAGTTTCGAGTACTCGAGGGCCCATATCGGGGTCAAACTCGGTGTGCAGAGTGAAATCAAACAAACCAAACTCCAATTGGCGCAAAATAAACATCGCTGACTGGAAGTTCTTCGCTGCTAGCATCTTTTCGAGCATCGATTTCGGCAATGGTTCGCCAGTCTGGTAGTGACCCGAAATAAACGCCAGCGCCTCTTCTTCCCAACACCAGTTTTCGAGGAACTGACTCGGTAGCTCAACCGCATCCCAAGGCACGCCATTGATACCCGATACCGCACCGACATCGACTTGAGTGAGCATATGGTGAATGCCGTGACCAAATTCGTGGAACAGTGTCACCACTTCATCATGAGTAAACAGCGCAGGTTTATCACCCACAGGACGGTTGAAGTTACAAGTGAGGTACGCAACCGGTGTTTGCAACTCGCCCGATGCGTTGATGCGGCGCACACGACACTCGTCCATCCAGGCGCCGCCGCGCTTGTGTTCACGGGCATACAGGTCGAGATAGAAGCTACCGCGTAGCTTCTCATCCGCATCAAAAATATCAAAGAAACGCACCGACTCATGCCAAGTATCGACTCCGTGACGCTCTTTGACGCTCATACCAAACACGCGGTTGAGCACTTCAAATAACCCACTCACGACTTTGGCTTCAGGGAAGTATGGGCGTAGCTCTTCATCTGAAATTTGGAACAAGTGTTGCTTCTGTTTTTCACTGTAGTAAGCAATATCCCACAAGTTGAGTTCCTCAACGCCAAACTCCGCTTTGGCAAACTGACGCAACTCTTCGACTTCGCGCTCACCTTGCGGTTTGGCCTTGCTGGCCAAGTCATTGAGGAAGCCCAACACTTGCGAAGGATTCTCAGCCATCTTAGTCGCGAGCGATTTTTCGCTAAAGGTGTTGAATCCGAGCATACGGGCCACCTCGTAACGAAGTTTGAGTTGCTCATTGATGATCTCGGTGTTGTCCCATTTACCAGCCGTCGGACCACGGTCAGAAGCGCGAGTGACGTAGGCTTCGTACAACTCTTTGCGCAGCGCTTGGTTATCGCAGTATGTCATTACTGGCAAGTAAGACGGAATATCTAAAGTGAGTAAGTAACCATCGAGTTGTTTCGCTTCAGCCGCCGCTTTCGCAGCCGCAAGAGCCGACTCTGGCATACCGGCCAGCTCTGCTTCGTCGGTAATATGCTTAGTCCAGCCCATGGTGGCATCCAAGACATTGTTCGAGAACTTAGAGCCAAGCTCAGACATACGCTTGCTGATTTCACCATAGCGATGCTGCTGATCAGCGGGCAGGCCAATTCCCGACAGTTCAAAATCACGCAACGCATCATTAATGGTTTTTTGTTGCGCGCGAGTCAGACCAGCAAACGCTTCACTGGCTTTGATCGCCTTGTACGCTTCAAACAACCCTTTGTGCTGACCAACCCAAGTGCCGTACTCCGACAGCAGCGGTAAGCAGCTTTCGTACGCTTCGCGCAGCTCATCACTATTGACCACAGAGTTCATATGGCTGACAGGCGACCAAAGACGGCTGAGTTTGTCATCCACTTCTTCAATTGGCGCAACTAAATTGTCCCAGGTGGGCTCTTCATTGCCATCGAGTACCTGCTCAATTTTGGCCCGGCAGTCTGCTATGGCCTGCTCTACCGCTGGCTTGACATGCTCTGGCTGGATTTGCGAAAAGGGTGGCAAATCAGTAAAGCTAAGAAGTGGATTAGACATAAACATTCCTTTTATTGGCGATGCGAACCGAGCGTTCGCCGTACAAATTTATCGTTGGTTTACTACTAAATATAGGTAGATTCACGATTTTTCAATAGTAGCCGCGGTGAATCAGCTAGACAAAAGCCGATGAGCGGAATGGCTCAAGCCTGCCTCTGACGTGGAATTGGGTATATACTAGGGGCTATTTTGTTCGCCTCCCGATTTGAGAGTGTCATTTTGTTAAGTTATCGCCACAGCTTTCATGCCGGCAACCATGCCGATGTGATTAAACACATAGTTCAAAGCCTGATCCTCGACGCCTTAAAGCAAAAGGATAAACCGTTTGTGTACCACGACACCCACTCTGGCGTGGGCCGCTATGACCTGACCCATGAGTGGTCGGAAAAAACGGGCGAGTATAAACAAGGCATCGCCCGAGTATGGCAACAAAACGGTGTGCCGACAGAACTTGAGAGTTACCTCGACGCGGTGAAAGCGCTCAATCACGGCGATACGCTGCGTTATTACCCAGGTTCACCTCGAGTGGCACGTGCGCAGATACGCCCTCAAGACCGCATGGTACTCACCGAGCTTCATCCCAGCGACTACCCGTTGCTTGAACAAGAGTTTCACCGCGATCGTCAAGTGAGTATTTTTAAGCAAGATGGTTTCCAACGTCTTAAAGCCAGTTTGCCGCCCAAAGAGCGCCGAGGCCTAGTCCTCATAGACCCGCCTTACGAGCTGGCGAAAGAGTATCGCGACGTAGTACAAGCCATCTTCCAAAGCTACAAACGCTGGGCGACAGGCATTTATGCGATTTGGTACCCAGTGGTTAACCGTTGTGACATTGAAGACATGATTGAAGGCTTACAAGGGCTAGGCATTCGTAAAATCTTACAAATTGAACTCGGCGTTGCCCCTGATACCAATGAGCGCGGAATGACGGCGTCGGGCATGATAGTGATCAACCCACCGTGGAAACTCGAAAGCCAAATGAACGAGATACTGCCGTTCTTAAAAGAAGCAATTGCCCCGGCAACCGGTCACTTTAAAGTGGAATGGATTGTTCCAGAATAATCCAACCCAGATAACCTGAAGCTTGGCTTTATCGCTATTTGTCATAATCCTGCGCGCTTTTTCTCATTGGGAAAAGGTGCCCAGTCGATTTATGATACACATCAGTAAAGCTGAGTAGTGGATTGAGTTTGCTCAAACTCATCCCGATATACTCTATAAGCATTCAAAAAATCAATCAGCTCGGAGAAAGTAATGGCGACTCATTTTGATTACCTCTGCATCGGTGGCGGCTCAGGCGGCATCGCATCAGCAAACCGTGCGGCCATGTACGGCGCAAAAGTAGCCCTCATCGAAGCGCAAGATCTTGGTGGTACTTGTGTTAACGTCGGTTGTGTGCCGAAAAAAGTGATGTGGCATGGCGCGCAAATCGCTGAAGCGATGAACTTGTACGCCGAAGACTACGGCTTTGACGTCGACGTAAAAGGCTTCGACTGGAACAAATTGGTAGAGAGCCGCCAAGCTTACATTGGCCGTATCCACCAATCTTACGATCGCGTACTGGGCAACAACAAAGTAAACGTAATCAAAGGTTTCGCTAAGTTTGTTGATGCTAAGACCGTTGAAGTCAACGGTGAGCACTACACAGCGGATCACATCCTAATTGCAGTCGGCGGCCGCCCGACGATTCCGAACATTCCTGGTGCAGAATACGGCATCGACTCCAACGGTTTCTTTGAGCTGAGTGAACAGCCAAAACGTGTTGCGGTTATCGGTGCAGGTTACATCGCGGTTGAAATCGCTGGTGTATTACACGCACTTGGCACAGAAACGCACCTATTCTGCCGCAAAGAGTCACCACTACGTAGCTTCGATCCAATGATCATCGAAACGCTCGTTGAAGTGATGGAAGCGGAAGGTCCAACACTACACACGCACTCAGTGCCAAAAGAAGTGGTTAAAGAAGCCGATGGCAGCCTAACGCTTCACCTAGAGAATGGTAATAGCCAAAACGTAGACCAGCTTATTTGGGCTATCGGTCGTCATCCAGCAACGGATGCGATTAACCTTGCATCGACGGGCGTTGAAACTAACGAGGGCGGCTACATCAAAGTCGACGAGTTCCAAGCGACCAACGTACCTGGCATCTACTGTGTCGGCGACATCATGGAAGGCGGTATTGAGCTAACACCTGTGGCAGTTAAAGCGGGCCGTCAGCTATCAGAGCGTCTATTCAATGGCAAGACCAACGCGAAGATGGACTACAACCTAGTGCCAACTGTCGTGTTCAGCCACCCACCAATCGGTACTATCGGTCTGACAACGCAAGAAGCGGAACAGAAGTACGGCAAAGACAACGTGAAGGTTTACACGTCTGGCTTTACCGCAATGTACACCGCCGTGACTAAGCACCGTCAACCATGTAAGATGAAACTGGTTTGTGCCGGCGAAGAAGAGACCGTCGTGGGCTTACACGGTATTGGTTTCACCGTAGATGAAATGATTCAAGGTTTCGGTGTCGCGATGAAGATGGGCGCAACCAAAGCGGACTTCGACTCTGTGGTTGCCATTCACCCAACCGGTTCTGAAGAGTTTGTTACCATGCGGTAATGGGCGACAAATTGTGAAAAAGGATGCCAAGGCATCCTTTTTTATTGCCGCTAAAAACCAACTAAGGTGACGTTACCGACAAACCCCTCATCGACTTGGCAGCAAAAGTCGACTCGCTTATCGGCTGGCTTATCATAGAGCGTTTTGAGCTTATCAAACTCTGTGGGAATAAAACTGACGCTTTTAAGGCGTAAACTCTTACGAGTTTGGCTGTCGAGAAACGCTAATGCAGAACGATTTAACACAGTCTGGCACGCGTCTAAGATCCCTTTACTGACTAATTGAGCCTGCAAAACTTGTTGCTTGGCCTCACCGCTAGCCCCAGAAAACACACAAATGGCGTTCAAGTCGAGAATGGCTACCGCACGCGGCTTTTGCGTCGCGCTATCTTCGTAGACTGCGAGTAAACATGGAATTTTGCTACTATCGAAACGCTGAGCACTTAAGCTCGATAAGCTGAGGGTATCGCCCAACTCACGTTGCAACAGTTTCTCTAGCTGAGATAACTTGGGCAACGCCAACTCTTTTTGCACATCGTTAACTGAATCGAGCGTCGTTTTACTCTCCTCGGCACCTTGAACCAAGGGCAGCAGTAAGCGATGCAGTTGACTATCTTCAAATGGCTTGGTCAGCACAAAGCTGGCCCCTGCAGCTTTAGCTTGCTGGATTTGTTGCTGGTCATCGACGGTGGTGATCATACCCACCTTGATAGCTTGGTTGAGTTTCATCAACTCTTGTATCAAAGCCAGCCCTGACATATTGGGCATATACCAGTCGGTCAACACAATATCCGGCTGCCACTCCTCTGCAAGCTTCATCGCTTGCTGCGCCTCACTGGCCTTTTTTATTGATAAACGACAATAACCAAAGCTTTCTAAGCCCCGCCTGACGATTTCTAAGGTGGCTTTACTGTCATCAACTATCAATATTTTCACTGTGCGCTTTTACCTAAACCAAGCAGAACTGTCTAAATTATAGGCACATTTTTCCCACTCAACTAAACTTAACCTCGATCTTGCTTGCAAATTTTGAGGGATGGAATGGATTTATCGCCACTGCTAAGCGCCGACAACCTCGTCGCACTCGCGATTGACTTTGGCCTACTGGTTCTACTAGCGTGGTTCATTATTTTGTTGCTCATTTTGCGTGAGTTTCGCCACTTTGCACGCCAAGTGGTCAACGATCGCGAGCTCGACCGAGCAACCTATGACCTTTGTCAGCAATCCGTTGACCAAGCCCTCAACTATACCGCTGACAATAACGACACACTTAATGACTTAATCATCATTCAGCAAGCGCTCGAATCTCAAGTGTCTCAAATTAAAGCCGCCAAACAAGATCTCAGCGAACAAGAGCAAGCGTCTATCAACGAGCTCAATCAAAAGCTGAATAAATCACACCGCTTAATCAAAAAACTTAAAGGAGACTTAGACATAAGCGTGAAAGGCTTAAAGCGCGCTAAAGGCAAATTAATGCAGCAAAATGACACGGTAGAAAGCCTACAGATGGAAAAGCAGCAACTCGAAAAGCAATTTGAACAACTCGAACAAGAGTACATTCAGATCAGTGAGTCAGGAGGGGTCGACAATCTCGCCAAAGCATTCCAGCAGGAGAAACAGCAGCTACTCGAGAAAATCGAGCAGTACCAAAGCCAGTTATCGGCAAAAGGCGATACGGAAGCACTGGCGGCAGAGTTAGAAGCATCCCAGCAGCAACTCCACCACCTCAATAAAGAAAAAGAGTTTGTTGAGAAAAAATACCTAGAACTGCTTAACGAAGCCGAAAAAAAACCGCAGTAGTCGTGTCACCACTGTGGTTTCGATCAATTGACACATATCACGTTAAGCAACGACGTTCCTTTGAGCTGATTCACTTTACCGCTCGTAAATAGCCCAGTGCGTTCCGCGCCCCAGTAAGGAAGGTGCATCGGCCATTTAGCCTTGGCCATCATGCCTGAGTCAAGCAGCGCTTGCCACTCTTGCGGCGTTGCCAAGCGCATTCCCAGGCGCTGACACATCTTGTACGCACCTTGATAGTCCATCCGGTTCCAAGGCAGCTCATGCTCCATGTAGAACTGATCGTCGCTAAACATCGCATAGGGCACCTTGTATTCAACTCCAGCGACCTTAGTACTCAAACGAATCGTCACTTCTTTTTCGCCTTGATTCTGCGCCTTGGTTGGCGGGGCGGCAACTGGCTGAGCTTTGACTGGCGCAGGGATCACGGTTGTCGCTTGCTTGGCCGGTTTAGGCGTTGTCACTGGCTTGGTCATAGGCTTGGGTGCTTTCGCGGGGGCACCTTTTACGACCTCACGAATAAACGCCTGTTTATAACCGGGTTCGGTCTGAATCTTGGCCAGCTCTTGCTTTGCGATAGCGAAATCATTGTAAGGCCCGATTAGGCAACGATAGGCTTTGCCTTCGGGTTTGGCCCAAACATCGGTACTAATTTGCTTATACAGAAGCTTCGCCTTAGGCAAAGATAAAGGCTGCCCAAAGACACCACACTGGATCCAAAAGGTCGACTGTGACCCTTTAGGGGGGGACTTACCCCACAATCCGTTGCCAACAGGACAATTTGTATCAAGCACAGGCAATTGGTTGGTTGATGCTTGTGTCGCATCACAGAGAAATTCTTCCGCCAATACTGCGGGTGACCAAAATGGTACAGCTAATGCCGCTAAGAGTGTCCATTGCTTCCAATACGTTTTGTTCGGCATTGATGCCATATTGATACCCATACTGTTCAAACTAAACCCGTGTTGGTTCACTGATGCTGTTTACTACCGCTCTCTTATTGACGTTATAGAACGTCGTTATTGAGAATGCAAAAAAAGAGCCGCAATGAATGACGGCTCTTAGTGTAGTGAGATTTTTATATTGAAATCTTAGGCTTGGATCACCCTTTGTAGATTTTTGGGTTAAATACGTCTCGTAGCCAGTCACCCAGCAAGTTGATCACCAGAACTAATGTGACCAGCACCACTCCAGGAAAGGCGGTAATCCACCACGCACCAGAGAAAATGTAGTTAAATCCAATACTAATTAGCGCCCCCAACGAAGGTTGGTCTACAGGCAAACCTAGTCCAAGGAAAGAAAGTGCCGCCTCCGACATAATCGCGTTTGCCACCTGCACTGTCGAAATAACCAAGATTGGAGATAAACAGTTTGGCAATATGTGGCGGAACATAATACGTGGCGCTTTAAAGCCCATCACGCGCGCCGCTTCAACATACTCTTTCTTCTTCTCTGCTAGTACCGACGCTCGAATGGTACGTGCGTATTGCGGCCACTCAGCCACACCGATGATCACCACCAGCATCACCACCGCGTACTGACTGTAGAAGTCGCTGCCGAAGCTGGCCTTGAAGATCGCCGAGACGATGATCGCCACCATCATGGTTGAGAATGATAACTGCACATCAGCAAAGCGCATCAAGAAGCTATCGATACGACCACCGAAGTAACCTGCTGATAGGCCAATCACGATCCCTAGTATTAACTGCAAGCCGACCGCTAAAAAGCCAATCGCAAGCGATAAACGTGAACCATAAAGAATGGTCGAAAAAATATCACGACCCTGCTCATCGGTACCCAATAAGAAACGTTCATCGCCGTCTTCCATCCATGACGGAGGTAACTCAGAATCGAGGATATCTATTGAAGAGAGATCATAAGGGTCGGTAGGGGCAATGATTGGTGCAGACAGCGCCATCACCAAAAACAGCATGAAGACCGTAAAACTCGCCATCGCAACTTTATCGCGCTTAAAGTAATACAGAAAATCCGATTGTTTGAAACGCTCCCAACGAGAAGGAGCAGCCATTGTTTGACTCATAATTATGCTCCTTTACCTGTCAAATTAACGGTTGGGTTGATGATGCCGTACAGCAAATCAACAATAGTGTTAGTGACAACGAATATCAGGCCAACAAAAATTACGTAAGCGGTGATAAGCGGTGTATCCACACGGTTAATAGCTTCAAGGAAAAGGAAACCAGTGCCTGGCCACTGGAAAACGGTCTCAGTCAAGATGGTGTAGGCAACCATAGTACCAATCTGTACACCACCAACGGTGAGTACCGGTAACATGGTATTTTTCAGCGCGTGTTGGTAATAGATCTTGTTCAGCGCCAAGCCTTTCGCTTTACCAAACTTGATGTACTCAGAACTCAATACTTCCAGCATCTCAGAGCGTACCAAGCGAATAAACAGCGGCAGCATAATAGAAGCCAGTGCAATACATGGCAAAATCAGGTGCGCGAGTCCATCTAGGGTGAAGAAGCCAGATTCCCAGCCCAACACATTAGAGGTTTCGCCGCGTCCATAGGACGGCAGCCAACCTAACTCTATCGAAAACACATACATCAACATGATGGCGGTCAAAAACACCGGAATAGAGATACCGATACTACTACCTGCCATCACTACCTTAGTGAACACACTTTTTGGGTGAATTGCCGAGTAAACACCGAGAGGGATTGAGAAAAATATAATAATCAGTGTTGCCCCAAACACCAGTTCGAGTGTGGCAACCAGTTTATCCAGAATCACCTCAACCGCAGGGCGCTTGAAGAAATAAGAAGTACCTAAATCACCTTGTATCGCATTGCCTACAAAGCGTGTGTATTTTGTAATGAAGGGATCGTTCAGGCCTAACTCATCACGCAAAGCTTGACGCTCTGCTTCAGAAACCGACTGACCAACCAGCTCACGCAGAGGGTCGCCAAGGTTATCCTGAATGGCAAACGCCACTAAACTGATCACAAACATCACTATCAGTGCCTGAAACAGGCGCTTGACCAGAAACGAAAACATTCCTTGCCCCTTTACTTTCCATGGAATTCAGTCTGCGAAATCGAACTATGTCGTTCGCAACTTTCAGTCTTAAAAATGGCACTCAACCCGACTGAAACAAAGCTAAGCACCAAAAAATCGTTGGGCACCTACACCATGGCAGGTACCCAACTTACTTCAACCTAATTACTTAACCACTAGGTCGCCGAAGTAAGGGAAGTTCATCGCGTTTACGATTGGAGCAATGTCGACGTTAGATTTTGCGCCCCACGCTAGGTTCTGCCAGTGTAGAGGTACAAACGCTGCTTCGTTGTACAGTGTTGCTTCTACTTTTTGCAGCATGGCAGCACGCTTAGCAGGATCCGTTTCTACGTTTGAATCCATCACTAACTTGTCCACTTCTGCATTCGAGTAGTGGCCACAGTTGTACTGACCTTTACCTGACTCTTCGTTACGCGTCATGGTTAGGAACTCAGAGAAGTTCGCTGAATCTTCGGTATCAGAGTGCCAACCGATCATCAACATGTCTGCCGCACATTTGTCGAACTCAGGCCAGTATTGCGCTTTAGGCATGGTCTTCAGATCAACCTTGATACCAATCTTAGATAGCATTGCCGCAGCCGCTTGAGCAATTTTCGCGTCGTTTACGTAACGGTTGTTTGGCGCCATCATAGATAGCGTAAAGCCGTTTTCGTAACCCGCTTCTTTCATCAAAGCTTTTGCTTTCTTAAGATCGTAACGAGGCATAAGATCTGCGCTGTAACCGGCATAGCCTTCAGGGCCTTGCTGACCAGCCGCTGTCGCGAAGCCTTTCATGATTTTCTTCACGATACCTTCGTTGTTGATAGCGTGAACAATAGCCTGACGAACACGCACGTCTTTCAGAGCTTCGTTGCTGTTTTGGTTCATTTGGAACGTAATGATACGTGTGCCTGGTAGCGTCACTAGGTCAACGCCTTTCGCATTTTTTACACGCTTGTGGTCGTTTGGAGCCACTGGTGCAATCATATCGACATCACCAGATAGAAGTGCTGCAACGCGAGTGGCGTCTTCTTTGATTGGTACTAGAGTGAGTTTGTCTACGTTACCCGTGTCCTTGTCCCAGTAACCATCAAAACGTTCAAATTCTACTTTTACACCTTGCTCACGAGAAGTCACAACGAACGGACCCGTACCTGATACGTTAGTTGAAGCAAAAGAATTACCGTGCTTAACTACTTCGCCTTTGTCTTTGCCGTCAGCCGTTGTACCAGAGTAGAACTTGCTGTCCATTGGGAAGATGTAAGTTGCTGTTTGAAGAACCAGAGGGTAAGCACCTTTGGAAACAAGCTCTACCGTGTAATCGTCAACTTTAACCATCTTCTCATACGGTTCGAAGATTGCTTTAAAATCTGGAGAGTCTTTCAGACGCTCAAACGTCCAAACCACATCATCAGCGGTTAGTTCATTACCAGAGTGGAACTTCACCCCTTCACGCAGTTTGAAACGGAAAGTGGTGTCATCAACACGTTCCCATTTCTCTGCAAGGCGAGGTTCAAAATCTAACTTCTGTGTGTAACGAACTAGTGGATCAAACACCATGTGAGACATTTGCAGTGTGCCGCCAGAAAGCTGCTCATGCGGGTCAAGTGATACTGGATCTGCGTCATAAGCGACGGTGATATCTGCTGCAGCTGCGCTCAAGCTAAGGCCAGCTGCCATTAAAGCCACTGCTAGTTTGCTTTTCATGGTTTTCATTGCATAACTCCTTATGCGGGATTTTCTATCCCTAGTTGTTGTGTTTGCTTCTGTTTATTCACCCAGAAGTCTGGGTAAGATCGACGACTTACGCCGTTTTTATCTTTTCTCTTAAACCGGTAAATTCTGGCATCAGAGAAATCAATTGCTTGCTGTACTCATGCTGAGGTGAGCCAAACAGCTGCTCTGTCGGTGCAACTTCGAGCAAGGTCCCCATTTGCATTACCCCCACTCGGTCACACATTTGGCGAATCACCGGAAGGTCATGGCTGATAAACAGCATGGTGAGATTTAACTCATCTTGTAAATCTTTGAGTAGGTTTAGGATCTGCGCTTGTACCGACACATCCAAAGCAGACGTCGGTTCATCACAAATCAACAAGCGTGGTCGCGTCGCTAAAGCGCGAGCAATCGAGATACGTTGACGCTGACCACCAGAAAACTCGTGCGGGTATTTAACGCCTGCCATATGTCCCAAACCCACGTGCTCAAGCAAGTCGTTGACGATTTGGCGCGTTTCCGTCTCGCTATTGGTCAACTTATGAAAACGAATCGGTTCGGCAATAATGTCAAACACCTTCATGCGTGGGTTCATGGATGTATATGGGTTTTGAAACACCATCTGCATTTGACGGCGCATTGGGCGACGTTCTTTCTCTGACTTCAAACCAGTCAGGTCAATACCTTCGAATGTCACGCGACCTTCGTCTGGCGCGTATAAACCGGCAATCACACGCGCAATGGTTGATTTACCTGAGCCAGACTCTCCTACCAAACCAAATGTCTCACCTTCGAACACTTCGAAACTGACATTGTTAGATGCTTGGACATACTCGCGGCGACTTTCAAACAGCGAATCTTTGGTCACGAAGCGTAAGTTAACATTCTCAACATTGAGTAGTGGACCTGTGTATTCACGCTCATCTTGGCTTTGACCTAACCAGTGATTCTTAATGTCTAGCGGCTTCATTTCCGCCGCTTCTTCGATATAACTTACTAAGGGGAAACGATCGAGTTTCATATCCGATCGCGGTACCGCCGAGATAAGGCTGCGTGTGTAGGTGTGGTCAGGGTCGCCAAGTACTTTGGCCGTTGGTCCAAACTCAACGAGGTCGCCGCGGTACATCACCGCCACGCGGTCAGTCACGTTTGAGACCACTCCCATATCGTGAGTCACCAACATACAGCCGACGTTATTCTTAATACACAAATCACGAATCAAAGTTAGGATTTGATCTTGGATCGAAACATCCAATGCGGTTGTTGGTTCATCAGCAATGATCAGGTCGGGTTCGCCCGCAAGCGCAATGGCAATAACCACACGCTGACGCATGCCGCCAGAGAACTGGTGAGGATACTGTTTAAGACGGTTTTCCGGCTGAGGAATCCCTACCTGCTGCATCAGTGATAGAGCGCGCTGATAGGCCTCTTCATCCGACACCTTCATGTTTGCGTGGATCGTCTCTTTTAACTGATGCTCGACCGTAAACAGTGGATTAAGCGATGTCATTGGATCTTGGAAGATAAATCCAATTTTGGATCCGCGCACTTTGCGCATCTGCTCTGGTTTGAGACCGGAAATCAGTTCACCATCGAGATACACATCACCGCTGGCGATACGTCCCGGAGGGCTAAGTAAATCGATAACCGCATTACCCACGGTCGATTTACCTGCTCCCGACTCGCCAACCACACCGACAATTTCGCCACGCTCAATATTAAAAGAGAGCGCTTTGACAGCGGCATGCACCCCATGACGCGAAGGGTATTCAATACGAAGGTTTTTTACTTCTAAGAGTGACATTAACCAGACCTCTACTGCTTTGGCAGCTTTCTGCCCTGTCTGAAAAGTGAATCCATTCATGCCGACATAGTGTTACGGCAATTTATAAGGTCATCAATTTGGCAAATAATTCACAGAAAAGCAACAAACATAGGATAAAAAGTCGAAATCGAACAAAAACCAAGCACTAAAGCAAAATAAATATGCAAAACAGCTAGATGATCAATTGGTCAAACCAGAATCAATCATCAATGCGGCATCCTAAAATAAAAGGCTTCAAGTTATTTGTTACTACTTTTGGTTATAAACAAACGAAACCAAGGATGAATATAAATTCACTCCAATGCGACATTGGGTGTTTAACAAATAAAAAACATAAACCTATTAAAGTATGAATTTTGAGATAATGATCTGAGGTTTATCACAATTTAACCAAACTATATGCTAGATAAAGACCGCATTATTAGCGATATTGACCACTGTAATTTTGTGGAATGTAGATAAGAAAAGTGCGGTTGATGCGTAAAGAGTAAATAAAGACGATATGAGTATGAGAAATGTCACAAGCAAAAAAGCCCCGTAATTTGTGACGCAGACGGCCAGTTGAGGCTTTTTAATAGTGGTCGGTGAAGAGCCATTCCTTGAACGTCAGGCGAACCCCACTCAGGATTCGAATCAGACCCTAAATACCAGAAAGTAAAAAGCCTCATCATTTCTGACGAAGCTTTTTAATAGTGCTGGGTGAAGAGACATACTTTGAACATCAGACGAACCCCGCTTTGAGTTCGAATTAACTATATTACAGATAGTAAAAAGCCCTAGTCTTTCGTCGCGGACGGCTAGTCTAGGGCTTCAATTGTGGTCGGTGAAGAGCCATTCCTTGAACATCAGGCGAACCCCACTCAGGATTCGAATCAGATCCTAAATACCAGAAAGTAAAAAGCCCTAGTCTTTCGACTAGGGCTTCAATAGTGGTCGGTGAAGAGGGATTCGAACCCCCGACCCTCTGGTCCCAAACCAGATGCGCTACCAAGCTGCGCTATTCACCGACTTATGTTTTACTGCGCTTAAATCGCAATAGGAAACCGAAGCTACCTTGATTAATGGGGTGGCTAACGGGATTTGAACCCGCGACAACTGGAATCACAATCCAGGGCTCTACCAACTGAGCTATAGCCACCATCAAATTATAGTGTTCATCGCTATAGCGAAAAACGAAATAGTGGTCGGTGAAGAGGGATTCGAACCCCCGACCCTCTGGTCCCAAACCAGATGCGCTACCAAGCTGCGCTATTCACCGACTTAATGTTTTGCCCTGATTTTAATCAAAGCAGGAAACTTACGTTACCTAAATAAATGGGGTGGCTAACGGGACTTGAACCCGCGACAACTGGAATCACAATCCAGGGCTCTACCAACTGAGCTATAGCCACCACTATATTTTTCACCGATATACCTTTGAGCGAATGGTACGCCCGAAAGGATTCGAACCTTCGACCTTTGGCTCCGGAGGCCAACGCTCTATCCAACTGAGCTACGGGCGCATGCCCTATCGGCGGAGTGGAATAATACGGATATCACACAATGTCGTCTAGTACTTTTTAAACTTTTTTTATCGGTTGGCGCCTTTTTGGGCAATTAAAGTGTGATAAACCCCTATTTCCCATTAGATACTAGTCTACAAGCGGTTAACTTGTTGTTTATTGCAACAAGTTAACAGGATATAATCACCCATTATTTACATTGATTTAACAGCAACTCAGGGTTTTACGCGCTTTTGGTCGCTGTTGATCAAATCCCACTCTAATAACAGGTAAGCACGCACTTACCTTCAGGAATGTAAAGTGAGTTTAATGGATATGTCTCGAAAAATGTTAACCGCTTTGGTCGCTGCAATCACTTTTTCTAGCGCCTCTTTTGCAGCCAGTGTAAGCCAAGAAGAATATGATGCTATTGCTGAACGTATTAAACCTGTTGGTGATGTGTATCTAGCAGGGGCAGAACCGGTTAAAGCAGAACCAACCGGTCCTCGTGATGGTGCAACTGTGTACGGGACTTTCTGTATTGCTTGTCACGCATCAGGCGTGAGTGGCGCACCGAAAACGGGTGATGCTGGCGATTGGGCTCCGCGTATCGCACAAGGCCGTGATGTACTCAACAACCACGCAATCAATGGTTTCAATGCGATGCCTGCCCGAGGCACCTGTATGGACTGTTCGGATGACGAAATTGTTGCCGCTATCGATCATATGATTGAAGGTCTGTAATTCCCTTCTCTAATACATCACTAAAAAGGCTTGGTAATCACCGAGCCTTTTTAGTACTTATATGCCATCACTTCTTATTGAACATCGCTTTCAAGTTGGCAATGTGTGCCTGTCCCTTGGCCATTCGTTCCTCTTGGGTTACCGGCTTTTTCGTCTGCTCCCACTCGACATCATCAAACGGTAGCTCATCAAGAAAACGGCTTTGTGTCGGTTTAATCAACTCGCCAAACTGACGGCGCTCTTTACACATAGTGAAGCTCAATTCACGCTGAGCACGAGTGATGCCCACGTACATCAAACGGCGCTCTTCTTCGACATTCTCTTCATCGATACTGGTTTGGTGCGGCAAAATCCCCTCTTCGGCACCAATCAAGTAAACATATGGAAACTCTAGACCTTTCGACGCATGCAGTGTCATTAATTGTACCGCATCGCTATCTTCGTCTTCTTCACCGCGCTCCATCATGTCACGCAACGTTAGGCGTTGGACCACTTCTTTAAGAGTTTTCTCTTCTTGGTCATAATTATCGCCCTCTAGGTCAGCGACGATCCACGAATAGAGATCCGATACGTTCTTCATGCGCATTTCCGCCGCTTTAGGGCTCGCCGAGGTTTCATACAACCAATCTTCATAGTTGATATCACGCACCAAAGAGCGAACCGCTTCAACCGTATCGCCGCGCTCGGCTTGATCAGCAATTTTCACTAGCCAAGCGGTAAACCGGCGTAAGTTCTCCAACCCGCGACCGCTTAGCGATTGCTCAAGTCCAAGCTCAAAACTCACTTCAAACAGACTTTTGCCGCGCATATTGGCGTAACTACCCAGCTTCTCAAGCGTAACCGGGCCGATTTCACGGCGCGGCGTGTTCACGATACGTAAAAACGCGTTGTCATCGTCTGGGTTCACCAATACTCGCAGGTAAGCCATGATGTCTTTAATCTCTGAGCGAGCGAAAAATGAGGTTCCGCCTGACAATTTATAAGGCACCCGGTTTTGCATCAGAGACTTTTCAATCAAACGCGACTGATGGTTGCCCCGATACAGCACCGCATAATCTTTATACTCGGTTCGGTTGAGGAACTTATGAGCAATCAGCTCACCGGTCACTCGCTCAGCTTCATGCTCTTCGTTTTTTGCCAACAATACTTTGAGCTTCTCGCCATCTGGAATTTCGGAAAATAGCGATTTTTCATACACGTGCGGATTATTAGCAATCAAAATATTGGCGGCTCGAAGAATGCGGCTGGTCGAGCGGTAGTTTTGCTCCAGCTTAATCAAACGTAAGTTGGGGTAATCTTCGCCCAATAGCACTAAATTTTGCGGCTTTGCCCCGCGCCAAGAGTAGATAGACTGGTCGTCATCGCCAACCACGGTCAAGCGCCCGCGCTCTCCCACTATCAGCTTGACCAATTCATACTGACTGGTGTTGGTATCTTGGTACTCATCGACCAACAAGTAACGAATACGATTTTGCCAGCGCTGACGCACCTCTTGATTGGTACGCAGTAGCAGTACTGGCAATAAAATTAGGTCGTCAAAATCCAGTGCGTTGTACGCTTTCATCTGCTTTTGGTACATCTCAAAACAGAACGCAAATAACTGTTGCTGCTCACCTTGCGCTTGCGCCTTGGCTTGATCGGGCGTGAGCATGTCATTTTTCCAGTTGGAGATGGTGCTCAACAGTTGACGTAAGAGATCCTTATCGCCATCTAGTTGCTGCTCAGTCAACTCTTTGAGTAGCGCCATTTGGTCTTGGTCATCAAACAGTGAAAAGCCCGCCTTTAAACCGAGCGCTTTATACTCGCGCTTAATGATGTTCAAACCCAAGGTGTGAAACGTCGACACCATCAATCCTTTAGACTCATTTTTGCCAAGCGTTTGACCAACACGCTCCTTCATCTCGCGCGCCGCTTTATTGGTGAAGGTCACCGCCGCAATATTACGCGCCTTATAACCACACTGCTGAACCAGGTAGGCGATCTTGTTAGTGATCACGCGTGTTTTACCCGAGCCCGCACCGGCGAGAACTAAACAAGGTCCAGATACGTACTTAACTGCTTGATCTTGATTGGGGTTCAGCTTCATAGCTATCTCAGAAGTGGGAAAAGGTGGCGCATATGATAATGGCGCCGCTATGAGATTGCTATGTTTATACCTGATACACGTAGAACTCACCTCAGCCATCTGCGTAATTGAGAATTATTTATCTCTATTACGCGATTTTTTGTTGCATATGTGAGGTGAGTATGGGCTATAATGAATGAACGTTCATTCACTAATGTGCTATTCCATTCTACCAATCGGAAAAATCGGCGTTTAGAGATTTATTCTGGTTGGTGTTAAGTCTGGGTGTCATCCAATGGAAGATAAAAGACAAAAGATTATTGATGCGGCAGAAAAACTGATCGCGGAATCAGGCTTTCATGGCCTATCAATGCATAAGCTAGCCAAAACAGCAGGCGTTGCGGCGGGCACTATTTATCGTTACTTCTCAGATAAAGAAGACCTGTTACAACAAGTTCGTTTAGCCGTTTGTCAACGTAATGCTGAAATCATTCAGTGTGGCGTCGACGAAAATATGCCTTTGAAACAAAGATTTCGAAAAATGTGGTTAAACATTTTTGACCATTCAAGGTCGAACATTGAGTTGCTAAAGAATCGAGCTCAATACGATTCACTACCTTGTGTACGTAGCCACGAGACCAAAGAGGTCGAGCGAAAAATGTATCACAAGGTCGACAAGATGTTTACTCAAGGCCGTGAACAGGGGGTTTTTAAGCCGTTAGATAACCCCGTTTTGGCAGCGTTGAGTTTAGAAGTCAGTGTCACTTTGGCACGTAAGCAATCTCTCGGATATTACCAACTGGATCAAGACGCGATTGAAGCCGCCATTGAAGCCAGTTGGGATGCGATTATAAAACACTAATTTGGAGTTCTCGTCAGAATGAAAAAGTGGACCTTTTTTATGCTACTTATCGCGGTACTGCTGTTTGGCAGCGTGATAGGTTTCAACTTATTTAAGCAGCAGAAAATCGCTGAGTACATGGCTAACCGACCAGAGCCAGAGTTTCCGGTAACGGTCACCACTGTTGATGCAGTAGATTGGGTACCTGTGATTGAGGCGATTGGCTTTATCGAACCGAATCAAGGCGTCACGGTGGCCAATGAAACCAGCGGCGTGATTGATAAGATCGCTTTTGATTCAGGCACTGCGGTGGAAGAGGGCCAACCTTTGGTATTGCTCGACTCTGAAGTTGAGAAAGCCAACCTTAAGAGTGCACAGGCTAAGCTACCGGCGGCTGAAGCTAAATACAAACGCTACCAAGGTTTGTACAAAAAAGGCTCTATCTCTAAAGAGGCATACGACGAAGCAGAAGCAAACTACTTCTCGCTCAAAGCCGATATCGAGAGCTTAAAAGCTGCGATTGACCGCCGCGAGATAAAAGCGCCATTCGCGGGTGTAGTGGGTATTCGTAACGTGTATCTCGGCCAATACCTACAAGCCGGTACGGATATTGTCCGCTTAGAAGATACTAGCGTCATGCGTCTGCGCTTTACGGTGCCACAAACCGACATCTCTCGTATTTCTATGGGTCAAGAGGTGGATATTTTCGTCGATGCTTACCCTGAAAAACCATTTAAAGGCTCTATCTCAGCAATCGAGCCTGCGGTTAATGTTCAAAGTGGCCTGATTCAAGTTCAGGCTGATATTCCAAACAGCGATGGTCAGTTGCGTAGTGGTATGTTTGCGCGTGCCAACATCATTCTGCCTAAGCTTGAAAACCAAGTCACACTGCCACAAACCGCGATCACCTTTACTCTATATGGCGACAATGTCTACATTGTCACAGAGGAGAATGGTGAAAAGCGTGTAACCCAGCAAGTGGTGAAAGTGGGTGAACGCACGCAGGACATTGCGCACATCCTTGAAGGTGTTAATCCCGGTGATGTGGTAGTGACGTCGGGTCAAGTACGTCTAAGTAACCACGCTAAAGTTCGTGTAGTAGAAAGCGATGCAACTACTCCACCAGCTGAAACACCTATGCTGTAACTGGAGGCCTCATGCGCTTTACTGATGTTTTTATTAAACGTCCGGTTTTAGCGGTATCGATCAGCTTTTTGATAGCTCTGCTTGGTTTACAAGCCATCTTCAAGATGCAGGTCCGTGAATACCCTGAAATGACGAATACGGTAGTAACGGTCTCCACCAGTTACTACGGTGCCAGTGCTGATTTGATCCAAGGCTTTATTACCCAGCCTCTGGAGCAGGCCGTCGCACAGGCAGACAATATTGATTACATGACTTCCTCTTCGGTATTGGGTAAATCCACCATTACCGTCAACATGAAGCTCAATACTGATCCCAATGCGGCACTGTCTGATGTGTTGGCAAAAACCAACTCGGTGCGCTCTCAGCTACCTAAAGAAGCGGAAGATCCGACGGTAACCATGTCGACCGGCTCAACCACTGCGGTACTTTACATCGGCTTTACCAGTGATGAACTCTCTTCTAGCCAAATCACTGACTACCTCGAACGTGTGATCAACCCGCAGTTGTTCACTGTGAACGGTGTGTCTAAGGTCGACCTCTATGGTGGTATGAAATACGCCCTGCGTATCTGGCTCGATCCGGCGAAAATGGCGGCGCTCAACTTAACCGCTACCGATGTAATGGGCGTGTTGAACGCCAATAACTATCAATCGGCCACAGGTCAGGCCATTGGTGAGTTCGTACTTTACAATGGTAGTGCGGATACTCAGGTATCCAACGTTGACGAGCTATCAAACCTAGTTGTCAGCACTGACGATGGCGACGTCACTCGCTTGAGCGACATTGCGAAAGTGTCGCTAGAGAAGAGCCACGATGTTTACCGTGCTAGTGCCAACGGCCAAGAAGCTGTTGTAGCCGCCATCAACGCGGCGCCAAGTGCTAACCCGATTAACATTGCGGCAGATGTACTGGAACTGTTACCTCAATTGGAGCGTAACCTGCCAAGCAACATCAAGATGAACGTGATGTACGACTCGACGATCGCAATCAATGAGTCTATCAACGAGGTAATCAAAACCATTGTTGAAGCGGCATTGATCGTACTGGTGGTCATCACGTTATTCCTAGGTTCCTTCCGCGCGGTCATCATCCCTATCGTGACTATCCCACTCTCTTTGATTGGTGTGGCAATGGTGATGCAAGCGATGGGCTTTTCATGGAACTTGATGACGCTACTGGCCATGGTACTTGCCATCGGTCTGGTGGTCGATGATGCGATCGTGGTACTTGAAAACGTTGACCGTCACATCAAGCTCGGTGAATCCCCATTCCGAGCCGCAATTATTGGTACCCGTGAAATCGCGGTTCCGGTTATCGCCATGACCCTGACGTTAGGTGCAGTATATGCGCCGATCGCCCTAATGGGAGGCATTACGGGCTCGCTATTCAAGGAGTTTGCCTTGACCCTAGCAGGTTCAGTGTTTGTATCCGGTATTGTCGCACTGACCCTCTCTCCGATGATGTGTTCGAAAATGCTAAAGGCGAACGAAGCGCCAAGCAAGTTTGAGCAGAAGGTTCACCATATCCTTGATGGCATGACCAATCGCTACGCTAAGATGCTTGAAGCGGTGATGCAGCGTCGTCCTGTGGTTATTGGTTTCGCCATTATTGTATTTGCCAGCCTACCTATGCTGTTTAAGTTCATTCCAAGTGAACTGGCGCCGTCAGAAGATAAAGGCGTTGTGATGCTGATGGGTACGGCTCCGTCTAACGCGAACTTAGACTTTATGCAAAACACCATGAACGACGTCAACCAAATCTTATCTGACCAGCCTGAAGTGGCTTTTGCTCAGGTATTTACTGGGGTGCCTAACTCGAACCAAGCGTTTGGTATCGCGTCTATGGTGCCTTGGAGTGAGCGCGAAGCGAGTCAGTCTGAGGTGGCCAACCGCGTGGGTGGTTTAGTCAGTAATGTTCCGGGTATGGCGGTCACGGCTTTCCAGATGCCAGAACTACCAGGTGCTGGCTCGGGTCTGCCGATTCAGTTCGTGATCACCACGCCAAACGCATTTGAGAGCCTATTCTCAATTGCGACCGATGTGCTAACGGAAGTGAAATCGAGCCCAATGTTCGTCTATTCAGATTTGGATCTGAACTACGACTCGGCAACGATGAAAATCAACATCGACAAAGACAAAGCCGGTGCATATGGCGTGACCATGCAAGACATCGGTATTACGCTCAGCACTATGATGGCGGACGGTTACGTTAACCGTATCGACCTTAACGGCCGCTCTTACGAGGTGATTCCTCAAGTTGAGCGTAAGTGGCGTCTAAACCCAGAATCGATGAATAACTACTATGTACGCAGTGCAAATGGTAAAGCAGTGCCTCTTGGTAGTTTGATTACAATTGATGTCGTAGCAGAGCCTCGCTCTCTTCCTCACTTCAACCAGCTCAACTCAGCGACGGTTGGTGCGGTGCCAGCACCGGGCACGGCTATGGGCGATGCCATCAACTGGTTCGAAGGGATTGCAGCAGAGAAGCTACCAAGCGGTTACAACCACGACTACATGGGCGAAGCGCGCCAGTACGTAACGGAAGGCAGTGCCCTCTATGCGACCTTTGGTTTAGCACTGGCGATCATCTTCCTCGTGTTGGCCATCCAGTTCGAATCAGTGAAAGATCCGCTGGTTATCATGGTCTCAGTACCATTGGCGATTTGTGGTGCTCTGATTGCCCTTGCTTGGGGTGCGGCAACGATGAATATCTACTCTCAAGTTGGTCTGATTACCTTAGTGGGTCTTATCACTAAGCACGGTATCTTGATCTGTGAAGTGGCGAAAGAAGAGCAACTTCACAACAAACTGAGTAAAACGGAAGCCGTCATGGAAGCAGCAAAAGTGCGTCTGCGCCCTATCCTAATGACGACAGCCGCGATGATTGCTGGTCTTATCCCGCTAATGTACGCCACCGGTGCAGGTGCGGCTCAGCGCTTTAGTATCGGTATTGTTATCGTTGCAGGCCTAGCAATCGGTACTATCTTTACCCTGTTTGTATTGCCGGTTATCTACAGCTACTTGGCTGAAAAACACAAACCACTGCCTGTGTTTGTTGAAGACAAAGACTTGGAAAAACTGGCTCGAGCCGATGAGGCGAAAGCCGCCTGCCGAGAAATTGCCGACAATCGCTAAGCGAAACGAATAAAAGGTCACTTCGGTGACCTTTTTTATTTGCTGAGTTTGCTGGTAGTCGCTTCGAATTTTTGTTACCCAACTAGCGACTTTCCCGTATCAATTACATAGAATGAGGGCAAATTGAAAGGAGTTTTAGTCACATGTTTGACCCAAAGAAACTAGAGCAAATCGCTAAACAAATTCATGACTCTATGCCAGCCCCAGTGAAAGAACTCGGTGCCGACGTAGACCAAAAAGTTCGTCAGGTAATTCAAGGCCAGCTTAACAAGCTCGACGTCGTCAGCCGCGAAGAGTTTGATGTACAAACGCAAGTTCTACTGCGTACGCGTCAGAAACTGACCGAAATGGAAGCCAAACTGGCAGAGCTAGAAGAGAAGCTAGCGGACAAGTAAGCTGAAAAGCTAGAGAACCTTGAGGGCCGATGTAATGCATCGGCCCTTTTTGTTTTTGAGGAGATGTAACAGACCAACCAATCTTCATGCTTCAGTCATCCACGAGAGGGAGAGACGATCGAGTTGGGGGCTCTACTATAACCAATGAACAAGCGATTAGAGATTCCTTACTCTCAACTTCGTTGCTCTAAGGAATGACCGTTTGTCTTGAATAACTCAGACCGTTGTCGATGTGAAATGATCTAGCATCTCGCAGGGCGAAGCTCGTTCCAGTCCCTAAATAAAAAAGGCTTGGTCAACGGAGACCAAGCCTTTTAGTTAGATGTTGTGTTTTGTATTTATTGACTCCAGTCTGTCTGGAGTTCTTACTGCCTTGCTGTAGCGCAATGACGCAGAATATTAACCACCAACGGCGATTCTTTTCATGTCACTCATGTACGAGCGCAACTCTTCACCAATGTACTCTACAGGGTGGTTGCGGATTGTTTCGTTCACCGCGATAAGTGTTGCATTATCCACTTGGTTAGACGTTTCGCCTAAACCTTTACCAATCACCTCTGTACCCACTTTCGGCATAAACTTCTCACGTAGCAGCGGCGTTGCCACGTTAGCGAACAAATAGTTACCGTATTCAGCGGTATCTGAGATAACTACGTTCATTTCGTATAGACGTTTACGAGCAACTGTGTTGGCGATAAGCGGAAGCTCGTGCAGTGACTCGTAGTATGCCGACTCATCGATGATGCCTGACGCAGTCATTGCTTCGAATGCTAGCTCAACACCAGCGCGAACCATAGCCACCATTAGAATGCCGTTATCGAAATACTCTTGCTCAGAGATTTCAACATTGCCTTCTGGGTAATTTTCAAACGCCGTTTGACCCGTTTCTTCGCGCCAGCCAAGTAGGTTTGCATCGTCGTTCGCCCAGTCAGCCATCATAGTACTAGAGAACTCACCGGTAATAACATCATCCATATGCTTGTTGTACAGTGGACGCATCAGCTCTTTTAGCTCTTCAGAAAGTTCAAACGCTTTCACTTTGGCTGGGTTTGATAGGCGATCCATCATGTGCGTGATGCCACCGAATTTCAGTGCTTCAGTAATGGTTTCCCAGCCGTACTGTAGAAGTTTACCTGCGTAGCTTGGGTCGATACCTTCCGCCACCATCTTTTCATAACAAACGATAGAACCCGCTTGAAGCATGCCACATAGAATAGTTTGCTCACCCACTAGGTCAGATTTCACTTCTGCTACGAATGAAGACTCTAAACAACCTGCGCGGTGGCCGCCCGTACCTGCTGCCCATGCTTTGGCGATATCCCAGCCCTCTCCTTTTGGATCGTTCTCCGGGTGAACCGCGATAAGCGTTGGTACACCAAAACCGCGCTTGTACTCTTCGCGTACCTCGGTACCTGGACACTTAGGCGCAACCATGACAACCGTTAGGTCTTTACGGATTTGCATGCCTTCTTCAACAATGTTGAAGCCGTGTGAATAACCGAGTGCAGCGCCTTCTTTCATTAGCGGCATAACGGTTTCAACTACGTTAGTGTGCTGCTTGTCAGGTGTTAGGTTGATAACAAGATCAGCTTCAGGAATAAGCTTTTCGTAGCTGTCTACTTCAAAACCGTTCTCTTTAGCGTTTTTGTAAGATTGACGTTGCTCGTCAATCGCGGCCTGACGCAGTGCGTACGCAACGTTCAAACCAGAATCGCGCATATTTAGGCCCTGGTTTAGGCCTTGAGCACCACAACCAACGATAACCACCTTCTTACCTTTTAGGTAATCAGCTTCCGTTGCAAACTCGCTGCGGTCCATAAAACGACAACGACCTAATTGGTCTAGCTGCTCGCGTAGGTTCAAAGTGTTGAAATAGTTAGCCATCGGGGCGCTCCTTTATAGAATTTTTCCATTGAGGTCGGTCGCTTATGGACCGAATGAGTTCATACTAAAACAGGTAATTAGTTGCTTAAAGTGATATATTCACAATTAGTAATTGCAATTAATGCAACAAGGATGTGACCATTTCATGAACGTTAAAAGTCTGCAGTTGTTCATTCATCTGTGTGATAGTAAAAGCTTTGCCAAGACGGCCTCTGCCATGCATATCAGCCCCTCAGCGCTCAGTCGTCAAATACAAAAACTAGAAAGCGATACCAGCCAAGTACTGTTTGTGCGCGACAACCGCAGCGTTGAGCTGACCCCTGCCGCGAAAAAGCTCTTACCTGTCGCACTTAAAATTGTTGGGGAGTGGCAAAACTATCATGCTCAGCTTAAA
Organism: Vibrio sp. JPW-9-11-11; assembly: GCF_013369335.1. GTDB lineage: Bacteria > Pseudomonadota > Gammaproteobacteria > Enterobacterales > Vibrionaceae > Vibrio. The sequence goes on along the minus strand of NZ_SZQJ01000010.1, from coordinate 44,035 downwards.
GGCCACGATCAGGAGCTCAAAGGAGAAATACGTCTATTCTGTTCCGTGACAGCGAGTTACAGTCATTTGCCAGAGCTACTGTCTGAGTTCCGTCTTCAACATCCGTTTATCGAGTTTAAGCTCTCTACCGGCGACCCGGCGCAAGCGATTGAAAAGGTGTTGGCGGATGAAGTGGACATCGCTATCTCCGCACAGCCGGAACAGTTGCCAGCGCGGATCGAGTTCGAGACGATCAGCGAGATCCCTCTGTCTGTTATCGCTCCCGTGGGCGTGAGTAACTTTGCAGAGGAGCTACAGAAAGAGAAACCGGATTGGTCGACGATCCCGTTTATCGTCCCCGAGTCAGGTACTGCGCGAGAGCGCGCCAATGCGTGGTTTAAAGCGATGAAAATCAAACCCACTATTTACGCCCAAGTGTCTGGTCATGAAGCGATTGCCAGTATGGTGGCCCTAGGGTGCGGAGTGGGTATCGCCCCGGATGTGGTCATCAATAACAGCCCGGTGAAAGAGAAGATTCAGCGCCTTAAAGTCGCTTCGATTAAACCCTTTAAACTCGGCGTGTGCTGCAAACGCTCACAGCTAGATAACCCGCTGGTCAAAGCGTTGTGGGACACCGCTCACGATACCTATATCACTCCCTAAGCTCTAGATAGCAAAAAGCCACCGCTTTGCACAAATAAAGGAAAGAGGTGGCTTCAAATACGAAGAATACTTAGATAACGCGAGAAAACTGCTGCTGCCTAGCCTTAGCCCTTAAATACTTATCAAAACACATACAGATATTGCGAATCAGCAGGCGGCCACGCAGTGTGACGCGAATTTCTTGCTCATCGACCTCAACCAGTTGATCGTTAATAAAAGTCTGCAGCAGTTCTAAGTCTTGTTTAAAGTAGTCGTTAAACTGAACGTTAAACTCAGACTCAATCGCCATTTTGTCGAGCTTGAAATTACAGATAAGCTGCTTGATCACTTCTCGTCGTAGTAAGTCATCACTATCTAGCGCAACCCCTTTCCATAATGCATGACGCTGGTCGTTGACTTGAGCATAGTACTTTTTCAGCTCTTTCTGATTCTGAGCGTAAGCATCGCCAATCATAGAAATCGCCGACACACCAAACCCGACTAAGTCTGCTTCGCCTTGAGTAGTATAACCTTGGAAGTTTCGATGCAGCACACCATTGCGCTGCGCGACGGCGAGTTCGTCGTCAGGGAGGGCAAAGTGGTCCATGCCGATAAACTGATACCCTGCCTCTGTCAGAGTGGCGATCGTATCTTGCAGAATCGCCATTTTCTCTTCGGCTGCGGGCAGATCGTCATCTTTGATTTTACGCTGCGCGGCGAACAATTGTGGCATGTGAGCGTAATTAAATACCGACAATCGACCCGGTGTCATTTCCAGCACTTGCTTAAGTGTCTCTGCAAATGACTGCTTGGTTTGCTTTGGCAGACCGTAAATCAGGTCTAAGTTTGTCGAGCGGAATCCCAGCTGCTTGGCTCGTTCAACCATCGCAAAGATAAAGGCTTCATCCTGCTCACGGTTGACCAGCTTCTGTACTTCTTTGTTGAAGTCCTGCACCCCGATACTCAAACGGTTAAAGCCTTCACCACGCAAATGGTCCAGCATATCCAGCTCGATTTCACGTGGGTCAACTTCAATACTGATTTCCGCGTTGGCTTCAAAGTAGAACTCGCCGCGCAAGATCGCCATCAAACGGCTGATCTGTGCCTTAGTCAAGAAAGTGGGCGTCCCACCACCAAAGTGCAACTGCGTGACTTTACGTTGTTGTAGCAACGCCGCGCGAGTACGAATTTCTAACTCGAGTACGTCAAGGTATTCATCAGCCTTGTGCGAGTGACGAGTAATGACCTTGTTGCAGCCACAGTAGTAACAAAGCTTGTGGCAAAACGGGATATGAATATAGAGCGACAACGGCCTATCGGGATACTGAGTGCACGCCATATCAAAGTCTGCGACGGTAAATGCCTCATGAAACTCAAGAGCCGTTGGGTATGAGGTATAACGTGGACCTGAATAGTTGTATTTATCTAGAATGGCTTGATCCCAGACGATTTGCTGGCTTGCGACGACAGGCTGCGACATGTTGGTATTTCCGTTTGAGCTATGGTGCTATTCAGGCGTTAGGTGCCATTGTAATTAGCGGGCTATTTTGCCACACCTGGCTAGCGCTGGCGGTGAGACAAGTAACTTTTTGAGCAGCAAATAGTCAGATTTGCTAGCTCGATCACCCCTGATTAATCTAGGGTGACCGAATGACAGTTAGACCATCTGAATCGTGATCTGATTATTGAGGGGCTGAACTTTTTTCTGCAAACACTTGAGCTCTTCGATGATGGCATCTTGAAGTCGCGACTCCGCTTTATGGCGTTCAAGATTCTGCTTCATCCGTTCTTGCTTGGCGAGTTTCTGACGCTCTTCACCACGAGCCATATCTTTCACGATATGGAATAGCTCAGAAGTGGCGGGAAACTCTTGTTCGAAATCGACCCGCTGCTCACCTTGAACGTAATCCATGATGTTGTAGAGACGAATACTGATTTCCGACAAGTCACACTGCTCTTGGATACCCGCTAAGCACAACACATGGACACTCTCAAAAATGTTGGCGTTGCGTTTTTCAATCGCCAGCTTTTGGTGTTGCTGTTGCAATTCCTTTTGCTTCTTCAGTTGGAGCAGAAGGTAACCTGCATAAGAAGCTAAGCCCAAAATAATGACGCCGCCTGCAATGACTAATAAGGTTACATTCATACTGTCTCATTACCCTTTAAATTGGTTCAGATCCAACGATTCAAACTGAGAAAGAAGCTCGTCGTCAGAGTCCACTTTCTTGGTAGACTTCTTCGGTGAAGCAGGTGCAACCACCTCTTGCTCCTCGTCTTGTTCTGGCTCTTCTTCATAAAGACCAAGTTGTTTCATCAAGACTTCAATGCGCGCTAACTTCTCATCAACATACTTTTGTAGGCCAGAGCCTAAGTGATCACCGTTGTCTAAGCGATCAAGCAGAACATTGAGCTGAGCATCGTTCTCTAGCATCTCTAGTTCTTTCTCTGCATTGATACGACGTTCCGCCTTGGTGGGTTTCTTCGCCGACTCGACAACGAGAGGAATTTTCTTTTTACTGCCTAAACGAGGGTCACGTTGCTGACCCGATGTTTGCTGTTTGGCAGTTTTTGCGTCTGAGTTGCGGTTACCCGTTTTTAACCCTTTGCGCTTTTTGTCTTTTTTACGCAAACGACCTTCAACGTCAGATTGCGTGCGGTTACGTACTACGACAATGTCGCCATTACCGCCTGATCTCGATTTTTTACTACGGCTCATTACTGGGCTTTCCTCAGTAAAATTACATCATTACCAATAAATTCAAGCTCGAGCTGATCCCGCTCTGCCAAGTATTGAAACGTCGCGCGACTAAAAAAGATCACATGGGTCTGATCATTTTTATAGTGCCAGTGCGCGAACGCATCTACATCGATAACCATCTTAGTCATAAGACCAATCCAGCCACCTGGCTTAACTAAATTTAACCATTGTTGCCACACTCGGTTCGGCGCATATAAGTGCTCGATTACTTCGGTAGCAGTGATGAAGTCGTACTGCCTCTCTAACACCTGGGTATCTGGGTGATAGTAAATATCGTACAAGTTCATCGTGTGCCCCTGCTCTTGCAACATTAACGATAATGTCGGCCCAGGACCACAACCAAAATCTAACCCATGAGAATGTGCGGCGATACGCTCCAACAATGGCTTGCTCAACCGAGATAAAAACCGTCGGTAACCCGCATCGCTGGGGTCGTTGTCATGCAAATCGTAGTGGGCTTTCTCTTGCTCAGCGTCGAGACGTTGAGCTGGATTGACGAACACCAACTCACACTGCTGACACTGGAGATACTCGCGACGCTTGTCTGCAAAATAGTGCTCTGTGTCGATGCTTTGACATAGTGGGCAATTGTGCATGTTTACATCCTCAAACAGGGATGCGAAACATACCAGAAAGTCAGCTCAGAGTGGAGCACTATTGTACAAATAATCACCAACTTTGGAAAATTAACTATAAAAAAAGCGATAGAGTGTCTCTATCGCTTTCTAAATGCCATCAGGCAAAACTGTGTTGCACAGATAAATGTGCCCCAATAATCCTTTTGTTTTTTGCGCTTTCCTTGCAAAAGGTGTTGTTTGTCACCGTCCTGGTGAATTTTGGCTTTCCGTTTACTTCCTGTTGTCTGGGCTAGTCCTTAGCCTGATCCTTTGCGCTGTCTTAAACCATTAGACAAGGTGACCATCCGTATCGAATCAGCATCCTGCTCATTCTTTTCCATTTTTCGACCGAGTATCCTTTACTCGCATCCTTGGAGACATCCTAGTCTGAAATCCTTGATCAGCGCCCTGCCGATGTATTCACTTTATCTCGCTGGTGATGGGATGCAATCCATGCCAGATAAAAAGCCGACATTTATTTTACCTCGCTGATCACATCATTATTTTTCAGATAGTTAGAGAGATAAATGTGCCAAATTGCGGGATAAGTATGGGCGATCTCTTACACGTCAATGAGCAAGATGACTAACCCAGCGTTAGGAGCAAGTGTGAGTCAACGCACATGAAAAAGCCCAAACGCAAGTTTGGGCTTTTTCATTACAACTTATGCTCGAACGAATAGGTAGGGCTTAGTGCAGGCCACCAACGTATTTAGATAGAGTATCGATATCTTCATCAGTCAGCTTTTTCGCGACATCACGCATCATCGCATTCATATCGTTTTCACGCGTACTCGAACGGAACTTTTCTAGCTGAGCTTTGATGTAGTCTGCGTGCTGACCCGAGATTTTAGGGAACCCTGAAAGCTCGGTGCCGTTACCACGAGGACCGTGACAAGCGATACACGCCGCTAAACCACGCTCTGCATCACCGGCGGTATAGAGTGCTTTCCCCTGTTCCACCACGTTCTCAGGTGTTGAGTTACCAGAGATAGGTAAAGAGGCATAATAAGCAGCCAGATCTTTCATATCTTGCTCTGACAGCGGCATAGCCATGCCACTCATCACTGGGTCATAACGACCTTGCTTACCATTACTAGCCATCCCTAGTTTAAAGTCGTTAAGCTGCTTTTCGATATACTTAGCATGCTGACCTGCAATTTTAGGGTACATAGCGAGTTGACTGTTGCCATCAGCACCGTGGCAGGCAACACAAGTTTGGGATTTTGCTTTACCAGCTTCAATGCTGCCTTGGGCCCACACAGAGCAGCTGGCTAAAAGACTCAAGATTAGCGCTAATTTCTTCATGACATTCCATTATAATTATCAAGCTTCCGGTACCACTCTGCGTTAACACTCATGGTACAATAGGCGACCTTATGCCGAGCACGGTTATTTTACACAATTTCACAAAAAAGTAATCAATCGACTACACAAAGTCGAGATGGAGTTAACAGTGAGCGTAAAAATTCATTATCAAAACACCCATTTCATCACCAGCGCACCTGACATTCGTCACATGCCTGAAGATGAAGGTATCGAAGTTGCGTTCGCAGGACGTTCCAACGCCGGTAAGTCTAGCTCTCTTAACCGCTTGACGAACCAGAAGAGTTTAGCCAAAACCAGTAAGACCCCCGGACGCACTCAGCTCATCAACTTGTTTAAGGTAACCGATGGTTGTCACATCGTCGATTTGCCGGGTTACGGCTTCGCTCAAGTACCGATGGAAATGAAGAAAAAGTGGCAAAAGTCTCTCGGTGAGTATTTGCAAAAACGTCAGTGTTTAAAAGGTCTGGTGGTATTGATGGATATTCGTCACCCGATGAAAGACCTCGACCAGCAACTGATATTTTGGGCTGTCGACAGTGGTATCCCCGTGCAAGTACTGCTGACTAAAGCTGACAAGCTGAAAAGTGGCGCGCGCAAAGCTCAAGTTCTTAAAATCAAAAAGGATGCCATCGGCTTTGGCGGTGATGTCAGCGTGGCGGCTTTTTCTTCATTGAAAGGAATTGGCGTAGACGTACTGCGCAATAAGCTTGACGAATGGTTTGCCCCTGCTGTTGCCGCGCACATAACCGAAGAGATTGGCGAAGAAGAGCAGCTCGATAACGACGCCGAGTAAACGCATAGACTTTCGAACTAGCCCTGGTCATCCGGGGCTTTTTATTGCCTGCAGAAAATAAGAGCCCCACCATCCTGGCGGGGCAACGGGAGAGAAATAGTCGTTATTAGTTATTATGTTTCAAGGATCATCCATTCTTCTCGCGAAATCAATCACTTCACACTAGCGCAACTAATGCATCGCGTAACGAGTAATGTTCTTTAACTCTCTGATATATATCACTTAATATAACAAACTGTCGATTACAGGCTGATTTTTTGGCGTTTGATTAACCATCCAAAATAACCAAAATGTGATTGGTGTAAAGTTACAAATTTTTGCAAAGTTACAGTTTGCACTGGTGAGTCACCAATAGAGAAGTGAGCGAAACGGACAGCAAAGGAAGGGGAAATTTATTTTGCTTCGCCCAATAAAAAACGCCCCAGTCAAAAGCTGACTGGGGCGGCTGAATCAGCCTAATCCAATAACGTGAAACAAAAGGTCTGAAAGATAGAACATCTTACCTCTGTACCCTACGCCGATTAATGTACAACAATTGGTCAGAAATGAAAACCATTTTTGTAAGTTTTTTTCATTAAAATTTTATTAAACTACATTGAGTGCTTACGGACGCTAACTTTTTTCACATACAAAAAAAGTTAGTGTTTGTGCACTGGCTCATGTTATTGTTCTATTTTAGATGCTTTTTTGACTAGTGAGCCTGATCCCAGTTATCACCATGCCCTGCTTCAGCGACCAAAGGTACATCGAGGTCGGCGGCTGACTCCATCAATTGTTGTACTTTACTTTCAATTTCGGCTAAAGCTGACTCTTGAACTTCGAAGACCAATTCATCGTGTACTTGCATCAGTAACTTAACGCGACCATCACCCTCTTGTTCGATCCAATCATCCACCAGCAACATCGCCTTTTTGATGATATCAGCCGCAGTGCCCTGCATTGGCGCATTGATCGCTGCACGCTCGGCGGCCTTGCGACGCATGCCATTGCGCGACTTGATTTCAGGCAAATGCAAACGACGACCAAAGATAGTTTCGACGTATCCTTGTTCTGCCGCGGCGCTGCGTGTGTCTTCCATGTATTGCATCACGCCCGGGTAACGCTCAAAGTAAGTATCCATATACTGCTGAGCTTCCCCACGAGGAATACCGAGCTGTTTAGCCAAGCCAAAAGCGCTCATCCCGTAGATAAGACCAAAGTTCACCGCTTTCGCTCGGCGGCGTTGTTCACTGGTCACTTGGTCAATATCAACACCGATAATTTCTGCGGCGGTGGCTGCGTGAATGTCTTTACCTTGCTGGAAGGCTTCGAGTAACGCTTTGTCTCCCGACAAGTGCGCCATAATGCGCAACTCAATTTGCGAGTAGTCGACGGCCATGATTTTAAACCCATGGGGCGCGACAAACGCCTGACGAATACGGCGGCCTTCTTCATTTCGAATAGGGATATTCTGCAAGTTTGGATCGGTTGATGATAAACGGCCGGTGGCGGTCACCGCTTGATGATAAGAGGTGTGCACTCGGCCCGTTTCAGGGTTAATCATCTTCGGCAACTTATCGGTGTATGTCGATTTCAACTTGGCCAAGCCGCGATATTCGAGGATCAGTTTCGGTAGTGGATAGTCGAGCGCCAACTCCTGAAGCACTTCCTCGTTGGTAGAAGGAGTACCTGATGGCGTTTTCTTCACCACCGGCAGGCCCATTTTTTCGAACAAGATCGCTTGTAGCTGCTTAGGTGAGTTCATGTTGAACTCTTGCTCGGCCACTTGATAGGCTTTTTGCTCAAGTTCATCAAGACGTTGAGCAATCTCTTGAGACTGGGTTGCTAACTTCATGTCATCAATCAGCACGCCAGTGCGTTCAATACGCGACAGCACAGGCACCAAAGGCATCTCAATGTGCTCGTACACCGCTTTGAGCTTCTCATCTTGCTCAATGTTTTCCATTAATCGGTTATGCAAGCGCAATGTCACATCGGCATCTTCCGCCGCATATGGAGCCGCTTCATCAAGCTCAATTTGATTAAAGGTCAGTTGTTTTTTGCCTTTACCTGCGATCTGCTCGAAGGAGATACAGCTGTGTTGAAGGAAACGCAGCGCCAAGCTATCCATATCGTGCTTACCACCCACGCTGTTATACACATATGAAGCGAGCATGGTGTCATGCTTGATGCCTTTCATCTCGATACCATAACGCGCAAGCACACTGGCATCGTATTTAAGGTTTTGTCCGACTTTCGCTTGGTTGTTATCTTCCAAGATAGGCGTGAGTTGCTCCAGAACCCAGTCACGGTCAAGTTGCTGCGGCGCATCTAGATAATCATGCGCCACTGGCACATAGGCCGCCTCACCTTCTGCAGTGGCAAAAGACACCCCTACTAAGTTGGCCACCATATAGTCGAGGCTATCGGTTTCGGTGTCAAAAGCGAAAACCTCTGCGGATTTAAGCTTATCGAGCCAAAGCGTGAAGGTGTCTCGATCGAGAATGGTTTGATACTGGCTGCGGTCAATATTAACTGCCGAGACATTAAGTTCAGGTGCCTTGGCAGCCGAACTCGTCGAACGAATCGCGCCTGACTTTTCATCTGCCTCAACGACGCCGGTGCCCCCTTCCAGCAGTTCATTGAGCCATGATTTAAACACCAGCTCCCCATACAGCTTGACCAGTTCATCTTTATTCGGTACCGACTTCACTAGCTCATCGAAGCCTTGCTCTAGCTCCACATCCAACTTAATGGTCGCCAGTTCGTAAGACATCATCGCATTGTCTTTATTGTCGACCAATTTCTTCGCCATGGTTTTCGAACCACGGAAACCTAATCCAGCGATATCGTCTAGGTTTTGATAAATCTGTTCTAAGCTACCAATGCCTTGTAGTAACGCGGTTGCGGTTTTGTCACCGACACCGGGTACGCCAGGAATGTTGTCGACTTTATCGCCCATCAACGCCAAATAATCGATGATAAGCTCTGGCGGAATACCAAACTTTTCGATCACACCTTCACGGTCTAGCACCACATTAGTCATGGTGTTGATCAGGGTAATGTTGTCATCGACGAGCTGGGCCATGTCTTTATCACCGGTACTGATCAAAACCGGCACACCATTTTGCGACGCTTGATGGGCTAAGGTGCCAATCACATCATCCGCTTCAACGCCAGGCACACAGATCAAGGGCAAGCCCATCGCTCGAATCACGTTGTGCAGCGGCTCGATTTGACAACGCAAATCATCCGGCATTGGCGGGCGATTGGCTTTGTATTCCGGAAACATTTCATCTCGGAAAGTTTTTCCTTTGGCATCAAACACCACCGCAATTCGATCCGATGCAAACTGACGCATCATGCTGCGTAGCATATTCACCACGCCATACACAGCGTTGGTTGGAATATCACCATTGCTCATTGTGCCTGGATAGGCATGGAAAGCGCGATAAAGGTATGAAGAGCCGTCGATTAGAATTAACGGATTATCAGGTATGTGAGCCATAGTCTTTACGTATCCAAAGAAAATGCAAAAAGATCTGCTTAGGATGCCACGACTGACTCAGTGAATCCATTTTAACTCTTGGTGGGTTACTCACATATTTGCTGATTATCACGCCAATTCGACCATCTCTCTGTGGATAACTCTGTTCATAGTATTTACCCACAGGATATCAATAACCCATAATTTGGGGAGATCTTCAATTTAAGCTTATGTTTATATTGGATTTTATTATTGATCAATCATGCACAGATCGATCCTGGCTTGATCTTGGATTGTGGAAAAGACTATTGGTGTCCTTTTGTTCATGACCAAACTGCAGAAATAAAAAAAGCGACATCTTTCGATGTCGCCTAGCAAAAAAGGGTCAAAGCAAATTCAGAGTGAGCTGCTTTACCATAAAGCTATAAATTACACTGGAAGCAATGTGAGCAATGTCGTGTCAAAAAGAATTCGTGCAAGCTCTCAGTCATGTGCTCGACCAAATTCAATGATGAAACTGGTTGTGCACGTCCTTGTGAACTTCTCTCATTCCCTAAGACGAGACAAATAATAACCATTCTCATTTGGTTGGTCAATAGTTAAATGAGAAAAAGTCTCATTTAATTTTCATCAACTTGGCGAAGTGGCTTAATGAAGTGGATACGACTTTCGTCAAGCGGCTGTTTCGCTTCAAACTTTTCAATCATATAGCCATTTCGCAGCAGTAAACGCAGCATAGATGGAAACTGATTGCGAGATTTCACTTTAAGCTGGTTATAGCCTTGCTCTCGCGCCCATCGCTCTTGAATATCAAGTAGCTGCTGGGCCACTCCTTTATTGCGGGCCAGCGGCGACACCCCACCAAACCAACTGTAAAAGGTTTGGGCGTCTAACTGATAGCCAATTTTGAATCCGAGCAGGTTATCTCCCTCTTGCGCTACCTGCACCAAATAGCGGACTTTCCCATCAAGGCGGGCAGATAAACTCTCAACGGTCTCTTTATGGGCAAATTCTGCGATCTGCTGCACCACTTGCACACACTCTTCCAAGGTACCTGCTCGATAAAGGATGGTCATGGTCACTCTCCCAAATAAAAAAAGGCTGGCAACCGCCAGCCTAGAAAAAGTCGCCCAGTTTACTCTTCGCTGGTTTTTAAGAAGCTCGCTGCGTGTGCATTTTCTTCAGCCAGCCATTCAGCAACATCTTTAGCAAAGTAGGTCAAGATCCCATCAGCACCAGCACGTTTAAAGCACAGCAGTGACTCCATGACGGTATCACGCTCTTTGAGCCAGCCGTTGGCAAAAGCCGCTTTATGCATCGCATACTCACCTGACACCTGGTAAGCAAACGTGGGTACTTCAAGCTCTGATTTCACTCGACGAACGATATCAAGGTACGGCATCCCCGGCTTAACCATCACCATATCTGCACCTTCATTAATGTCCATCGCGACTTCATGGATCGCTTCATCGCTATTGGCCGGGTCCATTTGGTAGTTTTTCTTATTGCCACCTTTTAGGTTAGCCGCGCTGCCAACCGCATCTCGGAAAGGACCGTAGTAGCACGATGCGTATTTTGCCGAGTACGCCATGATCTGAGTATTAATGTGCCCTGCTTGCTCAAGCGCTTTGCGGATTTCGCCAATTCGACCATCCATCATATCCGACGGTGCGACCACATCCGCTCCGGCTTCAGCATGAGACAGCGCTTGCTTGACCAACACCTTGGTCGTTTCGTCGTTAAGCACATAGCCCTCTTCATCGATGATGCCATCTTGACCGTGCGTCGTGAATGGATCCAGTGCCACATCGGTAATGACACCTATTTCGGGGACATGTTCCTTCAGTGCTCGTACCGCGCGCTGAACCAGACCTTCTGGGTTATAAGCTTCTGCTGCACAGATGCTTTTGGCATCTTGATTCACCACAGGAAATAGAGCAATCGCAGGGACACCCAGTTGCGCCAGGTATTGGGCTTCTTCCAGCATTAAGTCAATGGAGAGACGCTCAATCCCAGGCATTGACTCTACGCTTTCGCGACGATCCTTGCCCATCAAAATAAACATAGGGTAGATAAGATCATTCACCGATAATTGGTTTTCAGCCATTAAACGGCGGCTAAAGTCATGTTTACGTAGACGACGCATACGACGGCCAGGAAATTGACCTTGAATCGATACTGACACTCTATTCTCCTTGTCTGGTGAAAGTGCTTGGATTTGCATAATATCACTCCCTATCCCCGACGCTAGCGCCAACGTAGAAAAATGCAAAAAATGACCCAAGGCTCACACTGCCGTATACTGGCGCTTCCTTATCAAGCAAGAGATTGACCATGATTGATACCCACGCTCACATCTACGCCAGTGAGTTCGATAACGACAGAGAACAAGTCGTTCAACGCGCCTTAGCCCAAGGCATCGAACAGATCCTGCTACCTAATATCGACTTGGAATCGATTGAGCCCATGCTGGCGACCGAAGCTCAATTTCCGCAAGTGTGTCGTTCAATGATGGGACTTCACCCGTGCTACGTGGATGGCAACGTCAAACAGACGCTCGATGTCGTCCACTCTTGGTTCGATAAGCATAACTTCATTGCCGTAGGTGAAATCGGTATCGACCTCTATTGGGACAAAACCTATCGCGCCGAGCAAGAGATGGCCTTTGTCACCCAATTAAACTGGGCCAAAGAGATGCAACTCCCGGTGGTGATTCATACTCGTGACTCAATTAAAGAGACACTTGCCCTGCTGAGCAAAGAACAAGATGGCGCGCTGTCAGGCGTGTTTCACTGCTTCGGTGGTAGCGTAGAAGAAGCGAAGGCGATCAATGATTTGGGCTTTCATTTAGGGCTCGGTGGAGTATCCACCTTTAAAAATGGTGGGATGGATAAGGTTATCCCCGAGCTCGACATGAACTATGTGATTCTGGAAACCGATTGTCCGTATCTGGCTCCGGTACCCCATCGAGGAAAACGCAATGAGCCCGCCTACACGTCTTTGGTGGCCGAGCGTATCGCAGAGCTAAGAGGCATTAGCATCGAAAAAGTGGATTCAATCACCACACACAATGCTCAATCACTGTTTCGATTGTAGTTCTTTAACCAATAGAAAAAGGGCTGATGGTCAACATCAGCCCTTTTTTATCTCTGTAGAACTAAGATTATTCTTCTAACTCTTGGTCGCTCTCTTTGCGCACATAAAAGCGAGCAAAGAATAAACCGACTTCAAACAGTAAACACATAGGGATCGCCAACAGTGTTTGTGAAATCATATCTGGCGGTGTCAACATCATACCCACGACAAACGCCCCTACAACGATATACGGCCGCTTCTCACTGAGGCTTTTCGGATCAGTCGCCCCCGTCCAGCACAGTAAAATAATCGCCACCGGGACTTCAAACGCGATACCAAACGCAAGAAACAAGGCCAAAACAAAATCGAGATAGCTCGAGATATCGGTGGCAAACTCGACCCCGCCTAATGAGATCGCGGTAAAGAATCCAAACACTAACGGGAAAACCACGAAGTAAGCGAAGGCTACACCACAATAAAACAGCAGCGAGCTGGAAAACATCAACGGCATGATCAAGCGACGCTCATGCTTGTAGAGACCCGGCGCAACAAACGCCCAGACTTGATACAAAATAAACGGCACCGCGATAAAAATCGACGCAACCAAGGTTAACTTCAACGGCGTAAAGAAAGGTGACGCGACGTCGGTTGCGATCATGGTAGCCCCCTCTGGTAACCGTTCTACCAGTGGTGCGGAGACAAACTCATAGATATCATTGGCGAAATAGATCAGCCCTAGAAAGACCACCAGCACGGCGACAATGGCGCGCAACAAGCGGTTTCTTAACTCAAGTAAGTGACTGATCAAAGGTTGTGTCTGCTCAACAGAAGACATGGAAACCTCTACTGTAAAAGATCGAAAAGGAGCTACGCACGGTAGCTCCTCCTAATGCGAGACTATTCGGCTTTTTTATCTGCCAGAGGCGTCGAATGAGCTTTTGAAGGCTCTGCCTGCTGCTTGGCGTCATCGGCGGCGTCAGCTGATTGCTCAGTGACAGTCTCAACTGCGTTGTCAGCCGAGTCGCTTTTGCTCGCGTATGGGCGTTGAACCTCTTGCGCCGCTTGCTTGAGCTGTTCCACTGAAGACTTCAGTTCAGGAGAGAGATCCTCCATGCCCATTTGCTCAGCTTTGCGCAAGTTATCTTGCAGTTCTTGGACTTTGAGCTCATGTGAAAGCTCGTCTTTCACGCTATTCGCCATGCTCTTCGCGGCACCAATAAACTTGGAGACGCTGCGAATGGCATGAGGTAAGCGCTCTGGCCCCAAAACGACAAGCCCAACGACAGATATTAATACCAGTTCCCAAAAACCGATATCAAACACGGATTATGCCTGCTCTTTGTCTTTCTTAGTGTCAGCGGTCGATTCTGTTTTTTGCTGCTCGACGCTCTTCTGCTGATCAACCGTTTTTTGCTCAAAGTCTGCATCTTTCTTGGCTGCATCATCTTCGCTCATGGCCTTCTTAAACCCTTTCACGGCTCCGCCAAGATCACCACCAATACCGCGTAGTTTTTTGGTCCCAAACAGTAGCACGACAATCACGGCAATAATCAGAAGTTGCCAAATACTAATACCACCCATTCTTTTTACCTCGGGTCTTATTAAACAAATTTATTTCAAGAGTTTAACGTCTATTGACGATAAGCTCGCCAACTAAGCAACCAAAATGTGACTCCGCCTAAAGCGCTTGCCAACGAAAGTTGCTCATAACTGCTGTTGACCAATATTGCCGAGCATACGACTAATGTGGCACCAACACCAAATAAAAATTTCCCCGTCGCCTGCTGTTTTTTGGTCGAGCGATAACCTTGGTAGAGTTGATCAATACGTTGATTCATCATTTTACCTTGGCGCAAGCTGTCATAAAGCAGTTCAGGAAGCTCGGGGAGCTTCTCGGCCCAAAATGGCGCCCGGTCTTTCACCGCATTAAGCACCGCTTTCGGCCCAACTTGATTCATCATCCACTCTTCTAGGAACGGCTTCGCGGTTTCCCATAAATCCAATTGTGGATACAGCTGGCGACCCAGCCCTTCAACATAGAGTAAAGTTTTTTGCAGCAACACCAATTGCGGCTGCACTTCCATATTAAATCGTCGAGCAGTATTAAACAGATTCAAGAGCACGTGGCCAAACGAGATTTCACACAGCGGTTTGGCAAAAATCGGCTCACAAACGATACGGATCGCGAACTCAAATTCATCCACATTGGTTTCACGTGGAACCCAACCTGACTCAACATGCAACTCCGCCACCCGGCGATAATCGCGATTAAAGAAGGCTAAAAAGTTTTCCGCCAAATAGCGCTTATCTTCACTGTTCAGTGTGCCTACAATACCGCAATCTAAACCGATCCAACGTGGATTCTCTGGATGCTGCGGTTCTACAAACACATTGCCAGGGTGCATATCGGCATGGAAAAAGCTGTCGCGAAAAACCTGAGTGAAAAACACACTCACACCGCGCTCGGCCAACAGTTTCATGTTGGTACCGTTGGCGACTAAGCCTTCTATGTCAGAAACCTGGATGCCATATATTCGCTCAGAAACCATGACGGTTTTATTACTAAAATCCGTGATGACTTCAGGAACATACAACTCTTCGCTGCCCTCAAAGTTACGCCTCAGTTGAATCGCATTGGCCGCTTCGCGTCTTAAGTCGAGTTCATCGAGTAGCGTTTTCTCATACTCTCGGACGACTTCGACTGGTTTTAAACGACGCGCTTCAGGCAAGGCTTTAGCGACGATACGCGCCATGCGGTACATCAGTTTCAGATCGGCATCAATGACCGGGCGAATATCAGGACGAATCACCTTTAACACCACTTCTTGCTGAGTGGTCTTAAGTCGCGCGGTGTGCACTTGGGCAATTGATGCAGAGGCTAGCGGCTCGATATCAAAATCGTCAAACCAAGTTTCTAGCGATCCGCCTAACGCTTGCTCTATTTGTTGCTTAGCTAACTGACCGTCAAACGGCGACACTTGATCTTGCAACAGTGCCAATGGGTCCGCGATATGATCGGGAAATAAGTCACGGCGCGTCGACATCATTTGACCAAATTTAATCCAGACCGGACCTAACTCTTGCAGAGCTAAACGCAGACGCTCACCGAGCGGTTTATCGGCGTGTTGGTTCTTGACCCAAAACAGGCTTTTTCGCGCCAACAGCGGCGCTTTCGTCAGTTGGTGACTAGGAAGCAACTCATCCAGGCCGTACTCTAATTGTACTCGGATAATGTGATAGAGGCGGCGTAGCTCTGATAACGTCATGCCCGCTCCAATAACTGATTGAGGCGCGCTTCTATACGCGCGGCTTGGCTTTTCACCTCATCCACCTGGTCACAAAAATAGGCCACTTCGAGTGGGGGTGGTGCAATTCGCCACTCTTCGGTAAGCACTTGAGCTAGATGATTCTGCTGCTTCTGTAACCCGTCTTTTACGCTTTCGACCATGGTTTTTGCGCCTTGCACTATGGTATGCGCGACCACATCACCACTCACACGAGATAACCACTCCTCAATATCCGGCTTACAGTCGGTCATCAATTGTGAAAACTTCTGTGCCAACTGAATATCGCCTTCCAACACCAGTTTATCTTGCTTAATCAGTTTGGTGATGTTGGACTGCTCACGCAACTCAGGCAATATCGACAGATTCAATGACAAGTAACAATCTGGTTGGCCTTCATAGTTAGCTAACACGTCGATTTGCTGACTAAAGATAAAGGTCAAGGTTTTGTTGACCTCTTTGAGATGAACTTGAATCACCTGACCTTTTAAACGGGCCAAACGACGGCCCAACTCAGGGTCGTCATGAATCAAGGTGTTCAGCGTTGTCTCTATGACCGCAGTCACGAGGGGTTCAAACGGCATAGCAACCCACCTTAGAACTTGTAACCACGATGTAGAGCGACAATACCACCGGTCAGGTTGAAGTATTTAGCCTGCTCAAAACCCGCCTCTTCCATCATACTTTTTAGCGTTTCTTGATCGGGATGCATGCGAATCGACTCCGCAAGATAGCGGTAACTTTCTGCATCGTTGGCGACCAACTCGCCCATTTTCGGCAATAGGTGGAATGAGTAGGTATCGTAAATCTTCGACAGTGGCTCAAGAATCGGTTTAGAAAACTCAAGCACAAGCAAGCGGCCGCCCGGTTTAAGCACTCGATACATCGAACGCAGAGCTTTGTCTTTATCGGTCACATTACGCAAGCAGAAACTGATGGTAATCGCATCAAAGTAATCATCCGGAAAAGGCAGCTCCTCTGCATTCGCCTGAACGTAGTGCACGTTGCCAACGATGCCGTTATCGCGCAATTTATCACGCCCGACATTCAACATTGAGTTGTTGATATCGGCCAAAATTACGTGGCCTTTGTCGCCAACAATACGAGAAAACTTAGCGGTCAAATCCCCCGTACCACCACCGAGGTCCAACACGCGTTGACCTGGACGAACACCGCTGCAGTCGATAGTAAAGCGCTTCCAGAGGCGATGAATGCCCCCCGACATTAAGTCATTCATAATGTCGTATTTGGCTGCCACTGAGTGGAACACTTGAGCGACCTTGGTCACTTTCTCTTCTTTCGCGACCGTGGTGAAACCAAAATGCGTGGTTTCATTTGATTCTAATGCTGTATTCGATTGCACGCTTGTATCCGTCATGATGATTCCTCTTCAAACAGTATGAGAATAACTACGCCCAGTACTGCGGGCGATTAGTTTACTTTATCCTCATCCGTATGTCTTTGGGCGAAAGGGGCATTTTTATTGGTGTGAGGGTTTTCTGTGAGTTGCTCCTGCTGGGCCAATTGCACTAGCGAGCTTGAAATAGGCTTTTTCACTTCAACCCCAAGCTGTTTAAAACTTTCTGCCTGGCGAATAACATTCCCGCGTCCTGACGCCAACTTGTTCATCGCCCCTTGATAGTTTTGATTGGCTCGGTCCAGAGCGCCACCAAGACTTTCCATATCGTCGACAAACAAGCGCAGCTTGTCATACAGCTTGCTGGCTCGTTCAGCGATGATTTGCGCGTTTTGATTCTGCCTATCATTGCGCCACAGATTATCAATCGTACGCAGGGCCACCAGTAAGGTGGTCGGGCTAACTAAAATAATATTTTGCTCCATCGCGTCTTTCACAAGACTTGGGTCGGCTTGAATCGCCACCTGAAATGCAGGCTCAACCGGAATAAACATCAACACATAATCAAGGCTCTGAATGCCTTTGAGTTGATGATAGTCTTTCTGTGAAAGCCCTTTAATATGAGCACGAAGCGCAAGTAAGTGGTCACTTAATGCTTTATCTCTTGCACTGTCTGTCTCAGCGTTAAAGTAACGTTCATAGGCGACTAGCGCCATTTTTGAGTCAATCACCACCTGCTTGTCTTGCGGCAAATGGACGATGACGTCGGGTTGGTAGCGCTTTCCTGCTTCGTTTTGCAAACTGACTTGAGTTTGGTATTCATGACCTTCACGCAGCCCCGACTCGGCCAATACCCGTGCCAATACTACTTCTCCCCAGTTACCTTGTTGCTTATTGTCGCCCTTCAGAGCTTGGGTGAGATTGAGCGCTTCTTTGGTCATTTGCTCGTTGAGACGCTGTAAGTTCTTCAACTCATGGACCAAAGTATGACGCTCTTTGGCCTCTTGATTGAAGCTATCGTTGACCTGCTTCTTAAACCCTTCTAGCTGTTCGCGCAGCGGCGATAGCAAGCCATCTAAGCTCTGGCGGTTTTGTTGGTCAACTTTGGCAGTTTTCGCCTCAAACAACTGGTTAGCTAAATGCTCGAATTGCTGTTTGAGGCGCTCTTCAGCTTGCTCTAATAGCTGTAGCTTGTCTTGATTCGCCTTGCTTTCTTCATCGTGGCGCGCCTGCTGCTCACGTAATTCCGCCTCTAGTTGAGCTTTTTGCTCACGAACACGATTCAAATCATCCGCGTACTGCTGCCTTTCTTGTTTAACCGCATCGAAATAGCGCAGTTTCTCGAGTACGGCCATTAACTTGCCGTGTGACTGTTTGAGCTCATAGGCTGCTTTATCACGCTCACTGTCCAATTCATCGAGCTCCTGCTGAGCTTGCGTTAACTGGGTTTGTAGCTGATTGATTTGGTTATCAGTTAGTTGCTGATGGGCGATTAACTGCTGCTCTAACCGTTGTTGGTCAAAACGCATTTTCTGTTTTACCCACCAGCCAACCGCCACACCGCTGATCAAGGCCCCACTCACGCCACTCACCAAGAACGCTTGATACTCAAGAATCCATTGCATAGTAATGATTTAACGACTCTAACAAATAGTGGTTCCATGGTATTTGCCTACTGGATAAATGTCCAGTTTGTCGGCGAGATATCGAGCAGCTAGACTAAGCGTTTTATCGCGGCCTATCGAGCCGAGAACATTCACGGCAACCCCTATAAGGAATATCATGAACGAGCGCCGCGCTTTAGGATTAGGTCTCTGTGCTGTATTACTCTGGTCGACAGTAGCCACCGCTTTTAAGCTGACACTGGCTGAGTTTTCTCCTATCCAGATGTTAACCGTTGCCAGCATGGTGTCAGCGCTCGCCCTTCTCGTTATCTGCGCCGTTACCGGCAAACTGAACCAACTCCCCAGCACCTTCCTAGCGAACCCTTGGTACTACCTGCTACTGGGCTTAATTAATCCACTCGCCTATTACGTCATTTTGTTTAAAGCCTACGACTTACTGCCCGCCTCACAAGCGCAAGCGATTAATTACAGTTGGGCGATTACCTTGACGTTAATGGCAGCGGTGTTTTTAGGGCAAAAAATTCGCAAACAGGATTGGTTGGCGTGTACGTTCAGCTATATCGGTGTCATCGTCATCGCGACCAAAGGTGATGTGCTCGGGCTCAATTTTGATAACCCGATTGGGGTTGGATTGGCGCTGCTCTCTACCTTACTTTGGGCGGGCTATTGGATCTTAAACGCAAAAAACAAAGCCGATCCTGTGGTGGGTATATTGCTGGGCTTTTTGGTCGCCATTCCTTTTGCCATTGGCTTAACCTTGTATGAAGGCATAGGCATGAGTCACATCACTGCTCAAGGTTGGCTTGCGGTGACGTATGTCGGGCTGTTTGAAATGGGCGTGACCTTTGTATTGTGGTTAAGCGCGCTCAAACTGACCGACAACACGGCGCGCATCAGTAACTTGATTTTTGCCTCGCCGTTTATTTCCCTGATGCTGCTATCGACAATTATTGGAGAAGACATTCATCCGACGACTTTAATTGGGTTAGTACTGATTGTCACTGGGCTGGCGATCCAGCAGATCAAATTGGGCAAAAAAGATCTGACTAAACAGTCGGTTTAACCAGCTGGTAACCTAGGCTGTTATTCAAAACAACTGGTAAGCCAGCTCACTGCCTTGACCGCGAACCGAATCGATCTTGTTCGCTAACCCTGAGGAAACGTGGAGCGCTTGCGCAGCACGGCTATTGGTGAGATAACGCAGTTTCTCGCGCTCCTCTAGCATGGTATCCCAGCGGCTGTGGGCATCTCGAGCGAGGTACAACAAACAGGCCAAGCGCTTAGACTCAACCGCTTTTGAAGGGTGATTGACGTTGGCAATCGCGTCAACCAATTCATTAGGAAACTTCCAACTTTCTGCCAGCACAGCACCGAGCTCTTGCGCATCAACGCCCAACACCTCTTTTTGCACTTGCGCGGCGTTTTCGCCCGCAAGCACGCGTTGTTGAATGGCCAACGCTTTCTCTGGCTCCAAAGTATGAATCATTAACTCGCCAATGTTGTGCAAAATGCCGGTAGTGAACGCTTCATTCGGGTCCAATTTAATGTCTTTGGCGATCGCGCTAGCAATAGTGGCAATTTCAAACGTCCCAGCCCAATAATCTTTAATATTGAGCGTTTCAATTTTAGGAAAGCTTGAAGCAAGAATCGAAGAAGAGATCAGATTGCGAATAGCGCCGATACCAATACGGACGATGGCGTCGTTAATGTTAGAAATCCCTTTTACTCCACCAAACTGGGCGGAGTTTGCCATCCTTAATACCCGAGCCAATAGCACTTGATCCATCGCCATCTTGTGAGCTAACTCACTAAAATCTATGGTATCGCGGTTGACCATTTCTAGCAGCTCTTGCAACACGCTCTCGATGCGCGGCAGCTCGTTAATACGCGAGATCAGTGCTTGTTGACTCATAGAGTTCACTCCTTAGATGTCCTTCACCTTTTTATAGAGTTAAGTGTAGTACTAATGAGTGAACTCTTATTAGATTCAACTTGGATTTTTACACCCATTGCCCCGCGGCATAGGCTGAGCTCCAGCACCATTGGAAGTTGTATCCTCCGAGCCATCCTGTCACATCCACGACCTCACCGATAAAGAACAACCCTTTGATCTGTTTACATTCCATGCTTTTCGATGACAAATGCTCAGTATCGACACCACCGAGAGTGACTTCTGCGGTGCGATAGCCTTCGGTGCCGTTTGGCGTAATTTGCCACTGTTCTAACTGAGCGGTCACCGCAGCAAGTTGCTTGCTGTTAAACTGTTTCAGTGGTTTGTCTTCAAGCAATTTCAGCTCGATCAAAACTTCGACTAATCGCTTAGGCAAGACCTTCGCAAGCGTATTTTTCAAACTCTGATTTGGATGCTTTTCTAGCGATCGCTTCAGTAGCTCATCAAGATCAACATCTGGCACTAAGTTGATCGTCACTTTTTGTCCGGCACGCCAAAAAGAGGAGATTTGTAATACAGATGGACCAGATAGGCCGCGGTGGGTAAACAGCAAGGCTTCTTTAAACACGGTACCATCTTGGGCGGTGATTTCCGTCGGCACGGCAATACCCGACAGTTCCGCTAACGCCTGCTTGTCTTCTTTATGCAACGTAAACGGCACCAGCCCTGCAGTGGTTGGGATAACGTTGAGGCCAAACTGCTCTGCCACCTTGTAGCCAAAAGGGGTAGCTCCAAGTTTTGGCATCGACAATCCGCCTGTCGCCACCACCAGCGATTCACACTCAATCACACTGGTATTGGCATGCAACGTAAAACCATGCTCGGTTTTCTCTATGTGGTGAACGTCTTGCTGATAACGCTGACTGACACTGGGTAAATCGCACTCAGCGAGCAACATTTTCACTATGTCTTTCGAGGTGTAGTCACCGACACAGAACAGTTGGCCGTGATCGCGCTCTTCAAACTCAATGCCATGCTGGCTAACCAACGAAATAAAGTCCCAGTTGCTGTATTGAGATAATGCCGATTTAACAAAATGAGGATTTTGGCACAAATAGTGGTTGGCCGAGACATCATAGTTAGTAAAGTTGCAACGTCCGCCACCGGCAATTAATATTTTTCGGCCAGGCTTTTTTGCGTGGTCAAGAATTAACGTCTTACGGCCACGTTTACCCGCTTGTGCGGCGCACATTAACCCTGCCGCGCCCGCGCCAATAATGACAACATCAAACTTTTCTGTCATGAACCACTACTCTTAAAACCAATAAAAAAGGATGTGCATGAGCACATCCTTTGCAAAATCGAAAGGCTATTTTAGCGGCATTTTGCTAGCTTGCCAATTCGTCTGTTATTACAGAATAAAAGCCGCCAACATGGTGACACCGAGCAAAGAGGTCGACAAGATAAACAGTTCTCTTACCCGCTCACATTTGCCAGTAAAGACTTCATCGTGATGGTGATGATACTCTCTACTCTTTAGGTAGTGGAACAGCCGCACTTGCTTGGTCACATTACCGTGAGTGGTAAAGAAGCCATTGCCATCCACTTGTTGATAAAGCAAAGGGTGGGCTTCTCGCATGATGTAAATCAGAGAACGCAGCGCAGTCAGGTAGCGCGCCATGTTTACCAAGGTCACCATCATCAGTGTGAATAGAACGGTATCAGCATTGATCATCTTTTCCTCCCTACATCTTCATTCATGCCCGGAGAAAAAGACGACCTATGTTAGAGCGTCTCGCGCTGAAAATTACTCAGCAGGGGCATCCATAATTGAAGATGAACCTTCTTTTGCCAAAGCTGCTAAATCTTTGTCGATAAAGAACAGTGCTTTACCATCTTCGCCAACAAGATCTAACTTATCTAAGATCCCTTTAAATAACTTCTCTTCTTCATGCTGCTCTGCAACGTACCACTGTAAGAAGTTGAATGTTGAATAGTCTTGCGAAGTAAACGCTAAGTGAGCCAGCTTGTTGATTTTGTCTGTAATCATCTGCTCATGCTCAAACGTCTCGCGAAATACATCACCAAGGCTATTAAACTCGTGCTTAGGGGCGTCAATCGCACCTAGGATTGGCATCGCGCCCGTCTCACTTACATAAGTGAAAAGACGCTGCATGTGCTCCATTTCTTCTACGGCATGTTTGCGTAAAAATTCAGCTGCACCTTCGAATCCTTTGTCTTCACACCAAGCACTCATTTGTAAGTATAGATTGGATGAGAAAAATTCGAGATTAATTTGCTCATTCAATTGATCAACCATTGCTTGAGAAAGCATCTACCACTCCTACTAAGTCTATGAAGTTAAATTGACTATATCATGTTCATCACCATAACACTTTGTATGGCAAATGTGGATCTGAGATCACTTTGGCAAAATTAATCAATTCAAGGTGCTAATCTGTAATCAGACCCTTACAAGGAGCTAGCATTATGAGTTATCAACACATTCTGGTTGCGATCGACCTATCTGAAGACAGTAAATTGCTGGTTGATAAGGCGGTGGCGCTCGCGAAGCCGCTCGATGCGGTCGTCTCTTTTGTCCATATTGATGTCAATTACGCCGAGCTGTATACCGGGCTTATCGATATCAATCTCGCCGAGACTCAACACCAGGCTATTGAAGCCTCACAAAAGCAATTGCAAGACCTCGCAGACCATGCCAATTTCCCCATTAAGCATACGCTGGTCGGCAGTGGGGACTTGAGTAACGAGCTGTGTGATACCATCAATGAGTTCAATATCGACTTGGTGGTATGTGGGCACCATCAAGATTTCTGGAGCAAGCTGCTCTCTTCAACTCGCCAACTTATCAACTGCTCACCGGTTGATCTGCTGGTGGTACCACTCAAAGACTGATTGATCGCTTAACTTGGTATACACTGCCCCAATCGTTTTTGATAATGAGTCGTAATTATGGGGTATTTATCTGCGGTCACCTTGTTGTGGGCGTTTTCATTTAGCCTGATCGGCGTCTATCTTGCCGGTCAGGTTGATTCTTGGTTTTCAGTGTGGATACGTGTCGCGCTGGCCAGTTTAGTGTTCTTGCCATTCTTGAAGTTCAGAGGGGTCGACAAAGGCCTCATCGGCAAACTGATGCTGGTTGGCGGTTGTCAGCTCGGCCTAATGTACTGCTTCTATTACCAATCTTTCTTACTCCTTTCGGTACCAGAAGTCTTGCTGTTTACCGTGTTCACACCTATCTACGTCACCTTAATCTATGATCTGCTCAAGCGTCGGTTCTCGCCTTGGTATTTGGTCACGGCAGCGATCGCTGTAGTCGGCGCTGGGTTGATCAAATTTGCAGGCATAAACGAAAACTTCGTGCTCGGGTTTTTGGTGGTTCAAGGCGCTAATATCTGCTTTGCTATCGGCCAAGTCGGCTACAAATACCTCATGGAGCGTTACCAGGTTGAACTGCCACAGCACACTATATTTGGCTACTTCTACCTAGGTGCGCTTTGCGTCGCCACTGTCGCGTTTGCGCTGATGGGTAATCTCGAAAAAATGCCCACCACCACTACTCAATGGGGCGTATTAATCTACCTTGGGTTGATTGCCTCTGGATTGGGATACTTCGCTTGGAATAAGGGCGCGACCATGGTTAACGCCGGTGCGCTAGCAGTAATGAACAACGCTCTCGTCCCTGCGGGTCTGCTGGTCAATATTCTCATTTGGAATCGAGATGTTGATTTGGTCCAACTCACAATTGGCGCAGCGATCATTCTCCTCTCTCTATGGGTCAACGAAACCTGGGTCAAACGAAAAGTCGAACAAAGCTATCAAACATAAAAAAACGCCCTCCAGCTGGAGGGCGATTTTTTTATGTTTAGCGTCGGTTAATGCAGGCCTGCGCTATTCTGGTTTGGCCTGCTCTCTGAGAATAACGCGACTTGCTGCTTTGAACCTTCGAGGCGCGCTGCAAGCTTGCGTTGCTTCTTCAATAATTTGTTGTGCTTTTTCGCCAGCTTAATCAGTTTCTTCTGTTGTTTAAACTGTTTCTTAGCGGCCTTCTTCGCTTTCTTGATGGCTTTTTTATCGATGAGTTCAGCTGTCGCCTGTTCAATCACTATCGATTTGGGCTGCTGAGCTTTATGCTTCACTCGCTCTACAATGCGACGCACTGCTTGCGCTTTTTGTAGTGACGGTCTAGGGCTGGGCTGGGCTTCGGCCAATAAACCACATTTTTGCTGCTCACTGATGGGTTTGTTTTGGCAGGCTTGCGGGGGAATCGCAGCGGGCTTACAGAGGCTTGAATTGTCCGATGAAGAACGGGCACAAGAGCGACAAACGTACTTAGGCTCAACCACAAGGCGGTGAATATCCCCCAAGTTTTCTACTATTTGTTTGCGATTCATCTTACATAGACGTTTAGCCACATCAACAACCTTAGCTAAGAATACGAATAATTCTTACTAAGGTATACTCTATTACCCGTCGGTTAGGCAAGTGACAAATCACCGAATTGACAGATTAATCACTCGCTCATCGCCGCGTTAACATAAACATCGAATCGATTCTTCTTGGTTTCGATAGCCATACTCGGCTTACGTTGATCAAGCCAGTCCGCATAGTCTGGTCTTTTGACAACCACCCTTTTACTCGCAAGGGCTAAAGCGGGTTCTAATAGGCCATCTGCATCAAGATCGGCACCGACTAGGGCTTGAAAAACACGCATCTCTTTTTTGACCAATGCGCTCTTTTTCTTGTTCTCCGGATGAGGATACATGGGATCGAGGTAAACAACATCAGGACGCGAAAAGTCCTTGTCTGCGGCTAGCTTGGCCAACGCGTCATGGCTTGAAGCATGAATAAGGCTCATTCGCTCACTCACCCAAGCACCGATTTCACTGTCCTGTTTGGCTCTGGTTAAACCATCATCTAGTAACGCGGCAACCACAGGGTGACGTTCGACCATTTGTACCTTGCAACCCAGTGAGGCTAGAACAAAAGCATCTCGACCCAGCCCGGCCGTCCCATCCAGGATCGTCGGAGTGCCACCTTTATTCAGTCCTGCCGCCTTGGCTATCGCCTGGCCCTTTCCGCCACCAAACTTGCGTCTGTGTGCCACCGCCCCGCCCGCTAAATCAACGTAAATGGCGCCCAGTTTAGGTTCGTCGAGCTTGCGTAGCTCTAACCTCTGCTCGGTTAACACCAATGCAAATGGGCTATCTTCACTATGGCTCAGCCCCCAGCGCTGAGTGAGCTGGACAAAACGGTCGTGTTGAGTTGAGTCTTCACACTGAAGCTGTAATTGCACAGAGCGCTCCTAAACGTTACTTGGAATGACGCGGCGAAGTGTACTGGATTTTTCGCTACGGTACTAAGCTTTATCAATCACACTCAATTGTGCCACCAGGTCCGCAAGCGGCTTAGGTTTACCGATAAAGTAACCTTGAGCGTAGTCCACTTCTAGATCCATCAGTTGTTCTATAATTTGGCTGTTTTCGACAAACTCCGCCACCGTCTTCTTGCCCATTTGGTGCGCCAAGTCGTTGATCGAGCGCACCATTAAGTGGTCCACCTCGTTGGTGTCCATTTCACGGACAAAAATACCATCAATTTTGACGATATCGACTGGCAGCTTCTTCAAGTAACCAAACGAGGAAAGACCTGAACCAAAATCATCCAACGCGATCTTACAACCAAGCGCTTTTAATTGGCTAAAGAAATCGATCGCTTGATTCATATTGCTCATCGCCGCGGTTTCGGTGATTTCCAAACAAAGTTTGTCACACGGGATGGGGCTGTTTTGCAGTGTCTCGAGTAGATAGCTAATGAACTCGCTATTGCCCATCGAGTGCCCAGATAAATTGATCGAGCATAAGGATAGTCTGTCTAACGTTTGTGGGTGTTGTTCAAACCAAGCCAGTGTCTGAGTAACAACTTGCTTATCAAGCAGGTGAGCAATGTTATAGCGTTCAGAAGCAGGCATAAAAATACCAGGTGATATGTACTCCCCTTGGGTATTTTTAATGCGAATCAATATTTCAAAGTGCATACCGCGCTCTTCACCACTCAAGTCCAGGATGCGTTGGGCGAACAGTTCAATGCGCTGGTTGGCGAGCGCATGATGGACCAGGTTGACGCTTTCCATCTCCTGCTCACGACGACGAAGCTCTTTGTCATCCAAGCAGTATAGGTTGAAGCGATTGCGCCCTTCTTCCTTTGCGGCGTGACAGGCGGTGTCGGCTTGCGCGTGAACCATTTGCGGCGATGACGCCGTGTGGTCAATCAGGCGAATGCCTATTGAACAGGTTAAACTAAGACGAATATCTTCCCATACAAACGCATGTTCACTGAGGGTATTAATAATGGTTTTGGCTAGCTTCTTGGCATCGAGCTCTGTGCAGTCTTTCAGTAAGATGGCAAACTCATCGCCGCCCATTCGCGCCAAGACAGTATTGTAAGGCAACACCTCTTCCAGCATGCTAGCGCAAAACTGGATCGCCGCATCCCCCGCTTCATGGCCAGCGGTGTCATTCAGTACTTTCAGTTGGTCTAGGTCGATATACAGCATGGCGTGAGTTCGAGTCTCGTCTTCAACGTCTTGTAACGCAAGGTTGAGCGAGGTTTCGAAGTAGTTGCGACTGTACGTTCCTGTGAGGAGATCGTGCTCAGCTTGATACTTGAGCTGCTCAGCTAAGGCGCGTGTTTCTGTCACATCTTCACCCACAATCAACAGGTGACCACTCTCTACCAATGGACGGATGTTTTCACGAATCCAAACGGTTTGCCCGTCCGCATGTCGATACTCAATATCGCGCCGCCATACACCTTTGATGGCCTGTTTGGGTTGAAGTAACACTTGACGCGGGATCAGCGCGTCTTTACGTAGATAGAACTCTCTAAGTCGGTGACCGAGTATCTGGTCTTCTGTGTAGCCCAGCAATTGTTCAGCGAACTGATTCACTTGCTGAACTCGATTGTGCTCATCAAGCGTCACCATCATCACTGGTTGTTGGTCATAATAGTGACCTAGGTTCGCTTCGCGTTGAAATAGGCGCTCTTCGGTGATTTTGCGCGAGGTGATGTCTCGAGCTTCAAACAGAAACTGCGCCTCACTGTTTGGCGATGGAATCGGCTTAAGCGACAACTCTAGTACCATGGCACCATATTCTTCGTGCCAGATCTCCACTTCAAATTGCGCATTTTTCGCCTGTTGAGTATGGCTAAAGTAACTTTGTATTTGCTCAGCAGAGCTATTTTCCCAATGTGGGTGCTGCCAAATTGGTCTCTCGATACTAAAGCTTTGATCATGCAGCAAATCATGCAGCTTAAGGTTGCTAGAAATCCGTACCCCTCGACTATCCAGCACGCCAATAAAATGATAACTCTGGTCAAAGACCATTTCGATTAAGGTTTGACTCTCTTTGGCTAACTGTTCACTGCGTTTCAGTCGCCCTAAATAATAGACTAAGCCGACAATAACCAGGATCAGAGCACCGATAACAGATGCAATAAACTCCAATTGATGTCGATATTTTTCAGTGAAGGTTTGAGGTCGGTTAAACAGTACCGCGCTGGGCTCAGCCTCAACCCCGAGGCCCCAACGCTGAACCGCGTGATAATCGAGCTTGATTTCCGCAATCCCCATTTCCACAGGTGGCAGAGGGCTATTGGGATTAGCAAGCACTTTAAGCAGTAACGCCCCCGTTTGCTGCCCATGTTGCACACCGCCCTGAATCACCCCCCCGACGGCGCCAAAACCTAAGCCGTAGTCATGCGCCATATAAACCGGCGCTTCAGCCGCTTCATTCAGTTGTTGCCATAAAATGCCATCAGAGTTCACTTCTCCGGTTCTAGAGCGATAGTACAGCCAATAGATAATTGCAGAACGTTGATCAAGTTTGGCGACAAAATCGAGAAGTTGAGCAAAGTTGTCAGGGATGTAGGAAACAATGCGGCCATGATACTGTGGATGCTCAGTCATAAACTTGCCGATTTCACTGCGTGCTGCCGCACCAGTCACAGAATGATCGGTAATCACATAAATCGACTCTAGCTGCGGCTGAATGCGCTCGATTAGGCCAATGTTCGCCGCTAGATCGATGTTTTCCTTAACGCCTGTAGCCCGCAGGTTGCGGTGTAGATACGGTTGGTAATTATTGATGCCGCCAAAGATAACAGGAGTGTCTCCGATCACATCTCCCAGTTTATTGACCAAGTCTAGCGCGTTATTGTCCGATACCACTATGGCGCGAAACGACTCTTGTTCAAACTTAGTTTTATATAGCGAATAGAGCTGCTGCAGGTACTGATCGTTTTGCGCTCGCTTAGTGTCGAGATACAGCACTCTTGTTGAAAGGTGATAAGGCTCAATTTGCTGCTCTAACCCATATTGAAACGAGTCGGTCCAAAAGAAACCTTGGTGGTACGAGTGAATGACTAAGATGTCATTCTCATCCGCACAAGCCAAGGCAGAGCCAAAAGCGGTAATAATGAGAAGGCAGAAACGCAGCAAAATAAGTCACTAAATCAGGTAAGTATAGATATAATTGTATCATCACTGGTGATAATTTGTACTTATCCAAATCTGTATCTATTAACTGACAAGGACTTGCATGCAAGCTCACGGCGCAAAACTGGATGATCTCGACAAAGCCATCCTAAAAACACTGATGGAAGATGCGCGTACCCCTTACGCTGAAATGGCCAAACTGTTTGAGGTTAGCCCTGCCACTATCCATGTGCGGATTGAAAAGATGAAGTCTGCTGACATCATCCAAGGGACCGAAGTGATCGTTGACACGAAAAAGCTGGGTTATGATGTGTGCTGTTTTATTGGAATTAACCTAAATGCCGCACGCGATTATCATTCCGCGTTAGAAAAGCTCAATGCCTTGGAAGAGGTGGTGGAAGCCTACTACACCACCGGAGCTTATAACATCTTCGTCAAATTGATGTGTCGCTCCATAGAAGAGTTACAATACGTGTTAATAGATAAGCTGCAAGCGATCGACGAAGTGCAATCAACCGAAACCCTTATCTCGCTGCAAAACCCTATCAACCGCAATGTTAACCCATAAAAAAAGCTCGCAATTAAGCGAGCTTTTTTAATGTCTATTACGTTACTTCTTGCTGGCGAGGTAGTTTTTCAAATCTTCGACTGAAATACCTTGATCGGCGATCTCTTTAGCCAAGCTATCAAGCTGTTCATCCTTACGCGCTTCTATGACTTGTTGGAATTGATACACCATGTCGCGGAGCACTGGCAAAGGCACGTGTTTCGCAGCGCTACGAATACGTTCACCACTTTGGCTACCTAACTCGTTTAAGATCCGACCAAACATTACTTTCTCTGGTGCTTGCTCTAACTGCTCAAGCACGCGTGCCATCTCGTAGGTTGTCATTGACATTCTTGTGTTTTTTCCACAAAACTCGATTTTAAAAGCTCAAATATACAGCGTTTTATCGGTTAATCAAGCGCTCTATAAAGCGCGTTATGCGGTGGCACAGTGCCAGTTTTTGCCTTGTTTTGACCACAGAATAATCAGCGCGGGTGTGACCACCAGCATTAAAGTAGCGATCATCACTTGAGGCTCCATCGACAAGCGTTGCACGGTGCCAACCACTAACCCCGAGCCACTCATCTGAAACAGACCTAACAGTGCGGCGGCGGTACCTGCTTTATCACCAAAAGGGGCTAACGCTTTCCCTGCAGCCGCACCTAAAATCCAGGCAAAACCGACGGAAGATAAAAAGATAGGCAACATAAAGGCAAGCGCTGATGCGTTATCCATCAAGGTTAACATCATCGCACCAGCGAGCATCAAGGTTGTAATACCGACAGTAAGCGCCCAATGCGTACCAAAGCGGTCCATAAATTTAGGCGCTGACAAACAGGCGATGATATTGATCACCGCGTTAACGCCAAACCAGAAAGTAAACTGATTCATGCTCAAGCCTAAGTTCTCCATCAACACCACTGGCGCAGATGTGACGTAGCCCAAAATGACCGCCATCGCTAGCATACACAAGCTCGCATGGAATAAGAATGAAGGCGTTTTCACCACATCTAGATAACGATTGAGTCTAAATACCGGTTGGGTACTCATTTCTGGATTGGTTTCTTTCATGCCCAGCCACAACATTGTCAGCACAACAACTGCATACCCGGCCATAAAGCTGAAATTTGCTCGCCAACCGAATTGCTGGGTTAGCCAACTGCCCAGAATGGGCGCCAAAGCGGGAATGAAGCAGATAGCACCATTTAGGTAGCTGATCATTCTGCCGCTTTTTTGTGGACCAAAGATATCGCGAACTGTTGCAAAGGCCGCTACCGATGTCGCGCACGCACCTAAGCCTTGTAGCAGTCGAGCCACTAGCATCCACTCAATATTTTGAGCGCTCCACG
This sequence comes from Vibrio sp. JPW-9-11-11, assembly GCF_013369335.1. Taxonomy (GTDB): domain Bacteria; phylum Pseudomonadota; class Gammaproteobacteria; order Enterobacterales; family Vibrionaceae; genus Vibrio. The sequence continues at coordinate 12,806 of NZ_SZQJ01000010.1, read as the reverse complement.
CCAATAAAGCGCTCATCGCGTAGATACTAACGCCACCCAATGCAACAGTTCGACGTCCGAGTTTGTCTGCCAGCGGGCCTGCAAATAACTGTCCTACCCCCATGGCAAACAGAAACCAAGTAATTGTATCTTGTGCCAAGGCGTGTTCCACGTGAAACGCCTCGGAGATCATTGGCAAAGCGGGAAGATAGATATCAATCGCTAGCGGGCTGAATAGCACTAAAAGGGTCAACAAAATAAGTTGTTGCTTTTTCGGCATCGGATACTGAGTCGATTGCACTTCTATCTCCATTTATAACTGTCAGACTAATGAATCAGGAGCAATCTTAGTCTAAACTAGATATGCCCACTAATGATGTTTGGTCATCATTGTTATTCCCAAAGAGAATTTCTTATGAATATTGAAAAGTTGGCGAGAATGGATCTCAATCAGCTGGTCTGTCTACGTGTATTACTGGAAGAACTCAATGTAACGCGCGCCGCCCATCGGCTGTGTTTGAGTCAATCAGCTGTGAGCAAAAACCTCGCCAAGTTGCGTAATCAGTTTGATGACGCGCTTTTCGTTCGTCACGCACATGGACTCAAACCCACACCTAAGGCGTTGTTTCTAAGACCAAAAATCGACACATTGATAAACCAGCTTGAACAACTGACTCAACCAGAACAGTTCTCGCCTGCCAGCAGCGACTATCGCTACCAAATTGCTGCGGTAGAAAGCGTTTATCCACTCATTCTTCCCCACTTTTTACCGGAAATTTTTAATCAAGCACCAGGTGTCACTATCAGCACTCATGCGTGGAGTGATGATACTTTTCGCCGTATTCAACGGGGTGAAATAGACTTAGGAATTACCGGTAAAGATATCGACATCAATGATGCCAAACTGACGATGTTGCCTCCAAACGACATTTGTGAGCAAGAGATCTATCGCGATAGACAAATGTGTTTGGTGCGTAAGCACCATCCCGCTCTCAATCGACCTTGGACGTTAGAGAACTACCTCGCTCAGCGACACGTACAAGTGCGATGCGACGGCAATGAGCGTTGGTTACTCGACTATAGGTTGGCAGACATAGGTAAAGAGCGTGATATCGCGATTACCGTTCCCGACTTTAATAGTGCCGCTAGTCTCTGCTCCTATACCGACTTTATCTTTACCGCGCCAAGTCATTTTGTCGAGCTGGTGTCGAAACAACTCAACCTCGCAGTGTTGCCTTTGCCTATGGAATTTCCGCCTATGGCATATACGCTATTTTGGCATCGAGATAGAGAGAATGATCCTGCTTTATCTTGGATACGACAGATTATCAGTGACAAAACTAGCGACCTGAGATTATTTGCAGCTAAGGCTCAAAAAGAGTAGCTTAGTCGCATTGTCCAAACGATGAGTCATCATTGCTAAGGACGCAATAAAATGAAGGATTTATTTTGATGCTTACCAATACTGAACAACGTGTCTCGGCTATCCGTCAATGGTTGGCAGAGCAGAATATCGATGCCCTACTAGTCCCCCACGAAGACGAATACCTGGGCGAATACGTACCCGCGCACAATGAGCGTTTACACTGGCTAACTGGTTTTACCGGATCTGCCGGAGCAGCGGTAATCACCAAAGACAAAGCCGCTATCTTTGTTGATGGTCGCTACACGGTGCAAGTCACTAAGCAGGTTCCTGCTGAGCTATTCGAATACCGTCATCTGATTGAAGAGCCTGCACTAGATTGGATTAAGGACCATCTTGCAAATGGCGCGTCTGTGGCGATCGACCCTCGCATGCACAACTCTGCTTGGCTAGACATGGCACTGGCAAAACTTGCTGGTGCACTTGAGCTCAAGATTCTCGACAACAACCCAATTGATGAACTGTGGCACGATCGCCCTGCTCCCGTGGTTTCTGATGTTCGCCTAATGGCAACAGAAGCCGTTGGTCAATCGAGTGAAAGCAAACGCCAAGAAATTGCTGAACTCGTGAAAAAAGCTGGTGCAGACAGCGCAGTGATCACAGCTCTGGATTCTATCTGTTGGTTGCTCAACGTTCGTGGTCTTGACGTATCACGTCTACCCGTTCTGCTTTCTCACGCGATTCTGCATTCCGATTCAAGCGTGGAATATTTCCTCGATCCAGCTCGCCTACCTGCCGACTTCGCTGCTCATGTCGGTTCTGGCGTGACGGTTCATCACCCTGAAGCATTGCAAGCACGACTAGAAACCCTAACTGGCAAGGATGTACTGGTTGACCCTGCGACAAGTAACGCATGGTTTAAGCTGGTTCTGCAAAATGCTGGCGCTTCAGTGGTGAGTAAAGCTGACCCATGCCTAATGCCAAAAGCGGCGAAGAACGCGGTTGAAATCGCAGGCATGAAAGCATGTCATATCCGCGATGGCGTGGCGATGTGCAAGTTCCTATCTTGGCTAGATGCAGAAGTCGTTGCAGGTAACCTACATGATGAAGCGACACTGGCTGACAGACTGGAAGCCTTTCGTAGCGAAGACCCGACACTGATGGATCTTAGCTTCGATACCATTTCAGCTGCGGGCAGCAACGCGGCGATGTGTCACTACAACCACGAGAACCAACCTGAACCCGGCAAGCTAGAACTGAACACGCTTTACCTCGTCGATTCAGGCGGTCAGTACCTAGATGGCACGACAGACATCACGCGTACAATTGCGATCGGTCAGCCTTCACAAGAGATGATTAAACAATTCACTCTTGCGCTAAAGGGTCACATCGGTGTTGCTCGTGCACGTTTCCCGAAAGGCACACGTGGTTACCAAATCGATACGCTAGCTCGTCAGCACCTATGGGCGGAAGGCTACGATTACGATCACGGTACCGGTCACGGTGTTGGTCACTTCCTAAGTGTTCATGAAGGTCCGGCGAGCATTTCTAAGAAGCAAATCGACGTGCCTCTAACAGAAGGTATGGTGCTATCCAACGAGCCAGGGTACTACCGCGCTGATGCATTTGGTATTCGTATCGAGAACCTAGAGCTTGTTGTTGAAACGCCTACTAACGGAGACTTCTCTGTGCTGTCATTTGAGTCGCTAACTCGATGCCCAATCGACAAGCGCAACATCAACGTTGATATGCTAACTCGTCCAGAACTTGCTTGGCTGAACGACTATCATCAGAAAGTATGGGATGAGATCAGCCCGCTAGTCGAAGGTGATGTGAAAGAGTGGCTTCGTCAAGCAACGCTACCTTTAGCACACAGCTAGAAGCTAGAAAAATAGAGGGTTGATGTTTTACATCAACCCTCTTTCTTTGCCTATGTTTCACGTGAAACATAATGATGACCCGTAGCTTTGTTTATTGCCTAACCAGAATACGCCGAATGCCAATCTCGCCACACAGGGTCAAAGCCTTTGGCTCGAATCATATCTTCCACTGAGCCAGCGCTGCGCTCATCACTGATCTCAAACTGCTCGAGTTCAACTTCTTCCAACGCATAACCCCCCGGCTGAGTTTTCGATGCTGCAGACATACTGGTAATACCTAACGGCAATGCATTGTCTCTAAACTTCGGTGATTCACGAGTCGATAATGACAACTCAACTTCTGGATTCAACAAACGATAAGCGCAAATCAACTGAACAAGCTGCTTATCCGTCATGACTGATTTTGGTTGGAGCGCGCCCTCACAAGGACGTAAACGTGGGAAAGAAATCGAGTAACGAGTCTGCCAATATGTACGCTCAAGATACTCCAAGTGCGCTGCCACATAAAAACAATCTGTTCGCCACTCTTCCAACCCTATCAATGCGCCGATACCGATCTTATCAATACCCGCTTTTGCAAGACGGTCGGGTGTATCCAATCGGTATTCGAAATCCATCTTATTACCACGCAAATGGTGCTCAGCGTAAGTCGAAGGATGATACGTTTCTTGATAGACCATCACTGCATCCAAACCCAATGTTTTGAGCTCAGCGTATTCGTCTTGATCTAACGGCTGTACTTCCATCGCCAAATAGTTAAAGCGCTTCTTAATCATCGGCACCATTTCGCAGAAGTATTTCATGCCCACTTTGGATTCGTGTTCCCCAGTCACCAGCAATACACTATCAAACTTCATGCGTTTAATGGCTTCTACTTCTGCAGCCACTTCGTCCCGATTCAAGGTACGACGCTTGATTCTGTTCTCCATCGAGAAGCCACAATAAGTACAAGCATTGGCGCACAAGTTAGAAAGGTACAACGGAATATAAAGCGACATGGTATTACCAAAACGCTTACGAGTTGCCGAGTATGACAGCTGCGCCATTTGCTCTAAGTACGCTTCAGCTGCGGGTGAAATTAGCGCTTTAAAGTCTTCCAAATTACGCTTGGGTTTATTCAATGCTCGCTCAACATCTTGCGCCGTTTTCGCGTAGATCGACATTGAAATGTCATCCCAATTGAGCTGCTTAAATTGTTCAACGAAGCTCATGTTTTCCTCGCTTAATAGCTAAATCAATCTAAGACTAAAGCTCATCTAAGAATGACGTCAGTGGACTCGATGCAACCGCATGAGAAACCTTACCAGCAAGACCAGCTTCATAAGCCATACGCCCCGACTCTACCGCCAACTTAAATGCCCTCGCCATCGTAGCGGGATCGCTCGAAGCTGCAATCGCAGTATTGACGAGCACGGCATCCGCGCCCATTTCCATCGCACGCGCAGCATGTGAAGGAGCACCAATACCCGCATCCACAACGACAGGAACATTAGCTTGGTCGATAATTATCTCTAGGAAATCGTGAGAAACTATCCCTTTGTTAGAACCGATCGGCGCACCTAATGGCATTACCGCAGCACAGCCTACCTCTTCCAATCGTTTACACAGAACCGGGTCAGCATGACAGTAAGGAAGGACAATAAAGCCTTCACGAACCAGTTGTTCAGCAGCCGCAAGTGTCTCAATTGGATCAGGCATCAAGTACTTCGGGTCTGGGTGAATTTCCAATTTTAACCAGTTAGTACCTAACGCTTCTCGCGCGAGTTGTGCTGCAAATACGGCATCTTTAGCATTCTTTGCACCCGAGGTGTTCGGCAATAAGTTCACACCCGCTTGTACTAACGGCAGCAAAATATCGTCTTGTTGGTCGTTCACGTCCACACGCTTCAACGCCATAGTCGCAAGTTGAGAACCCGACACTTGAATCGCTTCTGCCATTAATCGGCTGTTGGCAAACTTCCCTGTTCCCGTGAACAGTCTTGATTCGAATTGTTTATCACCAATTTTAAGCATCGACTTTAACCCCCTGCGATCGCTTGAAACAAAGAGATGCTATCTCCCTGTGAAAGAACTGTGCTAGCCCACTCACTGCGCGGCACAACATTGTTGTTAATTGCAAAAACACAGCCCATTTCGGGCAGCGCAAATTGACTAATGATTTGCTGTAGATTCGACTCACTGGCGACTTGATGTGACTGGTCATTAATGACAATAGTGATCACATCTAAGTCAGCAGCGATCATTTGTGTTGTTTGTTGTTCTGATAACGTCATTGCTTCCAACTCTCTTAATTCTGCCCATTACTCGTAAGCTAAATCTGAGCACACACTTGGCACTGTTTGTCTTTGCTTATTGCCATGGTTTGCCATTGCAGTTTCAATCCATCAAACAGGTGTAGCTTGGCAGTCTCGACATGAAACTTTCCCGTCGCCAGTTTTTGAATTGCCGCTATCGCTTGGTAGTTGCCAAGTGTACCCACCACCGGACCGACGACACCGCTCTCACTGCACTTTTCCGTTTGCGGTAATTCGTCAAACGGATACAAACAGCGGTAACAGGCTTTACTCTGCGCTTCTTGTTCACTTGGTGTTTGGTGTTCAAAGACAGCGAATTGCCCTTGCCAACCAATTGCTGCCGCTGAGATGAGCGGCGTATTTTGCTCGAAACAGACTTGGTTAATTAGCTGGCGTGTTGGCATGTTGTCGGTGCAATCCAACACCACATCCGCCAACATCACCTCAAGCTGCAGCTGTGCTTTGTCTAATCGCTTATTGAGGGCACGAACTTGGACCATAGAGTTAAGTTCAGTAAGTTGTTTTACAGTTGCTTTTGTTTTCGCAACTTGGAGGTCTTGTTCACGATAAATGATCTGACGTTGTAGGTTACTGCTATCAACTTCATCGTCATCAACCACAACCAATTTACCAACGCCCGCTGACGCCAAGTACAAACTCGCTGCGCTCCCCAATCCGCCACAACCGATGATCAGCACATGCGATTTGCTCAAACGCTCTTGCCCAACTTCGGCAATTTCTGGCAGAGCGACTTGACGTTGATAGCGAAGGAACTGCTTATCCGTGAGCATGTTCGCCTCTCTTGGTATGCGTCAATTCACTATTCTGATCTGCAAACGTTAGCTGCTGTTCCTTCATAAGTTGTGCGAAGAACTCGATAACAGACTGAGGTGATTCTGCCAAGGTAATAGCGCGCACAACGGCCAAACTAGACACGCCTGTTTGCCAAACTTGGTCAGCGTTAGATTGGTCAATACCACCAATTGCGACCGTCGGAAAACCAAGCACATAGTCACTAACTGTTTTGTCTTTTGCAGGACGGAAAGCCGACGCTGTGTTTTCATAAGGAATGCTATCTATCAGCTTTTGATACAGCGCCAAGCGCACCAAACCTTGTGGTTTCGATGGCATCTGTTTAGTGGTGGTTGGGAAAATATGCCCTAGCGCGATGTAACTAGGATGAATTTGTACGATGCGCAGTAGTTCGTAATAACCATGAGTAGAAAGACCAAGACGAATACCGGCTTTAGTTAGCTGAGCCAAATTTGATTCTTGTATGTCTTCTTGCCCTAGGTGAACGCCATAAGCGCCATGCTTGATTGCCAGCTGCCAATAGTCATTGATGAACACTTGCGCTTGATACTGACGACCTAGCTCAATTGCTCGAATGATCTGCTGTTCCAAATCGGCTTGTTGTGGGTTCTTGATTCGCAGCTGAATAGTGTTGATGCCTAGTGACAGTAGACGCTCAACCCAAGCAACATCATCAACAACTGGATAGAGCCCTAGACTTTGCTTAGTTAGAGTTGGAAAGCTAACGCTCTCACCTTGTGCAGACCAACCAACTTGAATACCTAGTCGGTTATCCTCCAGTACAGGTGTGGGGAAATCATCAAATTGGTCAGCCCACTGAGTAGTTTGCTCTACATCGAAGTTGTCATTCAACAGTGTTTCACGTGAAACATTCGCTTGTTGAGTGAGCATTCCTCGAGCAAGTGTTAACGCATCTTCGATAGGAAAACCGAGGACTGTCAGCGTTACTATCCAAGCAAGGTGATTTTCGGGATAGAACATTGCGTTGAATTTGGACTTAACGGAAAGCGCCCTCACTTCATCGTTAATTGGATGACGCCAGATATCAAGCTGAAACACTTTCTCCGTTTCATCGGATACCTGCGTATCAGCAATGCCAATATAAATCGCTTTCGACGGTTGCTTAGCACACGCTTCTACCGATAAAGCAGAGCGGTAATAGAGCGCAAATGAACACTCGCGATAAGAGTCATCACCATCAATAAGATCAGTCGTTATGTGTGTGGTCTGTTGGTCGCGAACAAGCTGAATAGATTGAGTTGGGCTCACGCCCAACTCAATGTCTTCAATGCTAAAACCCTGTTCTTTCGCCAACAACAGACATTGTTGAACTAGACCTGTTAGTTCAATCAGTGATGACGGAATAAGGATTTTGCTCATTAGTCACTTACCTCGGCATGTGCTGAGGGGTGGTATAATTCAGAACCTGACTCTCTAAACTCTTGCGATTTCTGACGCATCCCCTCAAGAGGATCATCAAGCATTTTGATCGAGATAGCTTGGTCCGCAGCCACTTGCTCTGTGTCTTTCGCATATTCTCGGACTTCTTGCGAAATCTTCATCGAGCAGAACTTTGGTCCGCACATCGAACAGAAGTGAGCAACTTTTCCAGACTCTTGAGGCAAAGTTTCATCATGGAAAGCGCGCGCGGTATCTGGGTCGAGCGACAAGTTAAATTGGTCTTCCCAGCGAAACTCGAAGCGAGCTTTAGAAAGCGCATTATCACGGACTTGAGCACCAGGGTGCCCTTTCGCTAAATCAGCGGCGTGCGCAGCAAGCTTATAAGTGATCATGCCTACTTTCACATCTTCTTTGTTTGGTAAGCCGAGATGTTCTTTAGGCGTTACGTAGCAAAGCATTGCACAGCCATACCAACCAATCATGGCAGCGCCAATACCTGAAGTAATATGGTCGTAACCAGGAGCAACATCTGTCGTCAGTGGACCAAGCGTGTAAAAAGGAGCTTCATGGCAGTGCTCTAACTGCTCTTCCATGTTCTCCTTGATCATATGCATTGGAACATGGCCAGGGCCTTCAATAATCACCTGTACGTCGTATTCCCACGCCACCTTGGTCAACTCACCAAGGGTACGCAGCTCAGCAAATTGCGCTTCATCGTTAGCATCGGCAACCGAGCCAGGACGCAAACCATCACCAAGAGAAAGGGCCACATCGTACTTAGCACAGATTTCACAGATTTCTCGGAAGTGGGTATATAAGAAGCTTTCCTGATGATGTGCTAAACACCATTTCGCGATGATAGAACCACCACGAGAGACGATACCAGTCACCCGTTTGGCAGTCATTGGCACATAGCGAAGTAGTAAACCGGCATGGATAGTGAAGTAGTCAACGCCCTGCTCTGCTTGCTCTATCAGAGTATCGCGCATCACTTCCCAGTTAAGGTTTTCTGCAACACCATTCACTTTCTCAAGCGCTTGGTACATTGGTACAGTACCGATCGGAACTGGACTGTTACGTAGAATCCACTCGCGAGTTTCGTGAATATTACGTCCAGTAGAGAGATCCATTACGGTATCGCCACCCCAGCGCGTTGCCCATACTAACTTCTCTACTTCTTCCTCAATCGAAGAAGTGACCGATGAATTACCGATGTTGGCGTTCACTTTAACCAAAAAGTTACGCCCAATGATCATTGGCTCTGATTCTGGGTGGTTAATATTGGCAGGAATAATCGCACGACCTTCAGCAACTTCTCTGCGCACAAACTCGGCGGTAATGTCTTTTGGCAGATTCGCACCGAAGCTTTGACCTGGATGCTGTTGATTCAGCACTTCATCACGGTATTGAGCACGGCCCATATTTTCACGTAGGGCGATGTATTCCATTTCTGGAGTGATAATACCTTTGCGAGCATAGTGTAGCTGAGTCACGCACTGGTCACCTTTAGCACGTCGAATGCGTGGTAGATTACCGTAACGAAGATCGTCTAGCGTTTCATCTTCTAGGCGCTGTTTGGTGTATACCGAGCTGACTTCATCAAGTAGCTCAGTATCGCCACGCTCCTCAATCCACTCTTCTCTCAGCTTAGGTAAGCCATTGTAAAGGTCTATGGTGTGATTTGGGTCTGTGTATACACCTGAGGTGTCGTAAACGCGCACGGGCTCATTAGGCTCGAAAATAGGTGCTTCTTTTGTGCCTCCAATCAGGCTATCTGCTAGCGCTATTTCACGCATTGGCACGCGAATATCGGGACGTGAACCTTCTACATATACTTTTGTGGAATTTGGGTACGGTTGTACCGAGAGTGTATCAATGAACTGTTTTGCTTCCAGTCTCGCTTGTTTGCGACTCGACATAGCATTTTTCCTTGCTTTGTAATTAGTTTGGATAAAAATGCTTGGCGGAAAGATGCGACAAGAGGTTTCAAGACACCACGAAATGTGTTGCTTGAATATAGATAGATCACTGACGGGGAAATATAGTGATCTCTTCTCCTGTTCCCTTCGCAGATTCTAATCTGATCAGGTTCAACGGATCCCGAATTAACGGTCTCAGCCTTAAGGCACTCCGACAAGTGATCGCAGTATATAAAATCGGCTTGGTTAAACCAAGCCGACCTGTTCATAAAATGTTAAAAAGATGAGTTTCAAGCTCAACTCTTAATCAAAAGTTGAAAGCCAATCCAGGCCGCAGATATGCTCAAAGCAACGTTAAGTAACACGTTGAGAGCCATCTTGAAAAAAGCCCCCTGCTGCATCAAAAGTACGTTATCCATAGAGAAAGTTGAGAAGGTGGTCAATGCACCAAGAAAACCCAATCCGATAATTTGGCGCCAAGGTTCACTAGCGAGTAGCTCGTTCTCAAATGCAGCAATCAATAGACCCATGATAAATGAACCAACCACATTAACGGTCAGCGTGCCGTATGGAAAACCTCGACCTAATACCACGACACATAATTCTGATATTAAATATCGAGAGCAGGCACCAAAAGCACCACCGATTGCGATAAAGCCAAGAATAGACAGCTGTCCCATAACTCCCCCTAGATAACCACTGACTGGTATTGTAACGTTCGGTGACAAATTAGCGACAAAAATTCGTGTTACTCATATCAGAATAAGTTTGAAATTTAAAAAGTTACAGGAGTCACTTTACTTCAATGTAACCCATCAAACCAGTTTTCATATGTTCAATAACGTGGCAATGGTACATCCAACGACCGGGGTTGTCGGCAACAAAGGCAGCTTTCGCGCTACCATTCTTTCCAAGTAAAACCGTGTCGGTGTGGAACGGTTGGTCAACACGTTTACCATCAAGCTCTAAAACAGTAAAAGTATGGCCGTGTATATGAATTGGGTGATGGTACTGGGTGACGTTCTTGAGATTAAAGATATACGTTTTACCAAGCTCTAATGTCGCAAGAGGTTCAGGAATATTATCTTTACTCATTCCCTCCCAAGCGCGCTTATTGGTTAACCAAAATTTAGGGACAGATTTACCATCACTTGCAACAGGAGTGACTGCACCTTCCCATTCGAAGAGAAAATCAATTTGTTGGGCATTCTCGAGATCGAGCTTTGTTATAGGGTTAAGTGGAAGGGTCGGGATCACAACCTGATCGGGTAGATCAGAGTGGATCACATCAAAGGTACATAGCGGAAAAGGAAAGCGCCCTTTCATCTGACGCACGTAAACACGCTCTCCTTGCTTTGGAGCAAGAAAAGCAACATCAACCCTCATTCCAGGGCCTATCTTATGTTGAAAGAGCTTATAGGGAGTTTTTATCGGGTTTCCGTCAATCGCAATAACCCAGGCGTCTACCCCTTCAACAACGATAGGGTAAGTTATCGTATTATCAACATTAGCAATCCGAAGTCGTGTAGTGGCATTAGCTTTAAGCGTATAGACTGGCTCATGAACACCATTAACACTACTCCACTCTCCCGGCGTACCCATACGGGCACTAAGACGTGGAACCATTAAATCTTTCCACTGACCTTGCTTATTCAGGTGCCAGTGCTTCAAAATCAGGTCGTGCTCTTCATCGAACTCAACAGGTTCTCTCTCTTCAACAATTATCAAGCCAACCAGCCCCATCCCTAGTTGCTTTACACTATTCATATGTGGGTGGTACCAGAATGTGCCCGCATCAGGAGGAGTAAATCGATAGACGAATGTTTCACCAGGCATGATTGGTGACTGACTTAAGAAAGGAACGCCATCCATTTCGATAGGGATACGTAGTCCGTGCCAATGAATCGTTGTTGGCTCGGCGAGTTTATTGGTAAAACGTATCACCACCTCTTCTCCTTGACGACAACGAATCGTAGGAGCAGGAGTTCGGCCATTAAACCCCAGAACTTTGGTTTGATAACCAGGAACTAGCTCGGCTGTAGCAGGCTCAGCCGTCAAATCATAAACATATCGACCTTGAGCATCTTTAGACTGAGTGACTGTACAAGCGGGAAGAACAGCAAGAGCCGAAATAGCCAGAGAAGATTGAAGAAACTGACGACGAGAAATTTCCATAATAACTGCCTTATGAATTGAATTCGCCATAAAATAACAAAATAATAAGAACTATTCTCAATAGACTAATCACTTTGAGATATAAAAAACAAAAAGGCGCTAGTCTTTCGACTAGCGCCTTCTCTATATGGCAACTGTAGATTGGTATGCTCGCGGCACGCACATTTTTTGGTATCAGCAGAATCCGCTACAGACAACGACAAAAAAGCCCCAGTCTTTCGACTGAGGCTTTAAATATGGCAGGGGTGGAGAGATTCGAACTCCCAACACGCGGATTTGGAATCCGCTGCTCTGCCAATTGGAGCTACACCCCTGCAGAATCTTTTCATGTTTTAGATTCGAAAAAACCTCGCTATAAGCGAGGCTTCGAAATAAGTGGCGGAGCGGACGGGACTCGAACCCGCGACCCCCGGCGTGACAGGCCGGTATTCTAACCAACTGAACTACCGCTCCGCACTGGTTAGACCTAAGTCTAAGCTTTTGCCTTTAGATTTTTCTAAAATCTAAAAACGAAATGTAAGCCTGGCGATGTCCTACTCTCACATGGGGAAGCCCCACACTACCATCGGCGCTAATTCGTTTCACTTCTGAGTTCGGCATGGAATCAGGTGGGTCCAAATCGCTATGGTCGCCAAGCAAATTCTTTAATTCGGAAAGCTGTTATTGTGTTCTCTACACATTCAAATCTGTTCTTGCTTTGAGTCCATCAAAACCCTTTGGGTGTTGTATGGTTAAGCCTCACGGGCAATTAGTACAGGTTAGCTCAACGCCTCACAACGCTTACACACCCTGCCTATCAACGTTCTAGTCTCGAACAACCCTTTAGGACTCTCAAGGAGTCAGGGAAGACTCATCTCAGGGCTCGCTTCGCGCTTAGATGCTTTCAGCGCTTATCGATTCCGAACTTAGCTACCGGGCAATGCGTCTGGCGACACAACCCGAACACCAGAGGTTCGTCCACTCCGGTCCTCTCGTACTAGGA
>NZ_SZQJ01000009.1 GCF_013369335.1 Vibrio sp. JPW-9-11-11 | reverse complement strand
AAATCCAACCTAATCTTACTGACTGCTTTAGGGGCGATAAGTCCTTATGCGCTGGCAGATGGGATAGATGAGCCTGTTGGCGCTGCGGTGAATCTGTTGAGTCACCTTCAGGATTCAAGTCATGTTAACTACATAAACGCTGCTTACCTAGTGGATAGTAAGGCCGATGTACCGTCACTTTCTGAAGTGCAATCGCAAGTACTTACAGGCAACAAACGATATTTGATTGATTTTAGTACCATCGAGAACGCTTCGGACAAAGCGATCGCGCAAAACAAACTTCGTCAAAGCTTGGGGCTATTTACCCTGGGTGAAATGATTGTTGTGAGTGAACACAAAGGAAAGCTGATGTTTACTCTTCTAGAAGGTGCTGACGACAGCAATATAGGGAGGCTTGAGTATAAACCTAAGTCAAAACGGGTGAAACGCAGTGCCTTTTTAGCGAGTGAATCTGCGAATAATAATAGTATTCCGCGCGTTGCATTCTATATAGAGGCCAAGCGTCGTATTTATGACGAAGAATGTAACCCAACTTGGAACACTTATAAGGGGCCTGTGACCAGCCGGTGGATGTGTACGGACGCCCACATATCACTAATCTACCAAGTGACGTTACAGCGTTCATTAGCGTATGGAACCATTGGCAGTGCGACGCCTGACGCAAAAATAGTGAGAATTGCTATAGACGACGATAGTGCTGGCTCTGGAATAAAGCTTAATCGTGATTTTAGCAAAATATTACTTGTGACTCGTGGTATAGCTTGGCCCGAAGGTGGTGATGAACATGAAATGGTGACGACAGCCATTGCACAGAACTACGACTTTAATTTTAATGCGTCAAATGAAAAAGCCAGCATCTTACGTACTGTGCCAAAAAATAACTTAAACACCAATTACACAAACCGAGAAATATCGACATTTTCTTTTGGTATTGTTGGTGGAGGCGAGGTGAGCGGCGATGGTGCGAAGGGGAAATTGGAGGCGTCAGCGAACTGGACAGAGTCTAAATGGTTATCTTACGACACTAAGGATTATCGTGTTGACCGTCACTCAGACGGCCCTCAGCATGTAGGGTTTGAATGGGCGAGAGAACAATATCCTACCGCCGAGTCGGTGATGAAAACGACGATACATGGCTATACTGCCGGCATTACGCTGCCGGTCGATGAAAGCCGTATCAATAAGATTAGCCACGCCAGCTTTCTACCAAAAATGGAAGTGATCTATGCAGCAGACCCCGGGGCAACGGGCACAACAGAGTTTGATATCGATTCATCCGTTGATATTACTGGATTTAGATACATGACCAATGTTACCCCCTTCTTTGGCGTGCGTACGTACTATGCCAAAGATGATGATCACCAAGTGAAACGGGTAAACAAGAACATTAATTTTGTGGTGGACTGGGATCACCCCGTATTCACGGGAGGAAGACCCGTAAACTTACAGCTAGGTGGGTTTAAAAATCAATGTATCACGGTCAATACGGATCAAACGGTGGCGGTCAATAAGTGTGATGAGAATGACAGTCATCAGGCATTTATTTATAGCAGTGAAGGGCAATATATTAGTGCTTACAATGCGAAGTGGTGCTTAGATAGTGATGATTTATCCAAGGCACAGCCGTGCAGTTTTAGCTTGACTCAACAGTGGCAATGGGCAGAAGTTGCGGGGGAACAGGTCTTAAAAAACACACATTTAGGCCTTTACTTGTCGCACGACAAAAATACCAAGCATTTGAGTATGGAAACCGACACGGATTCACAATCGGAGACGAGTAGCCGAATGTACACACGCTATGTCAATGTGTTCAATGCTTCAACGGTTGAAACTCAGGCGTTTTAGATGTTGTTAATATCATTATAAAAGCCGCTTACAGCGGTGGGGTTACGATGCGAGCCTTCACCGCTATTAGGCAAATCATCTCGCGATTGGGGCCCTTGCTAGAGCGACCTTCGAAGCTGGCTGTTTGTTCAATTTTCCGCAGATGTACCACGCTGCGTCGACTATCTTCTGTATATCTACTCCAGTCTCAATGCCTAACCCATGGCACAGATACAAGACATCCTCGGTGGCCACGTTGCCAGCTGCGCCTTTGGCGTAGGGGCAGCCACCCAAACCGGCGGTGCTTGAGTCAATCACATGAATGCCCATACTCAATGCTTGATAAAGGTTTGCCAGTGCTTGACCATAAGTGTCGTGAAAGTGGGCCGCGAGTTTGGTGGCGGGGACATGGTTGAGCGTCGCATCTAGCATGCGTGCGACCCGAACGGGTGTCCCTGTTCCCACGGTATCGCCCAGAGAGACTTGATCGCAGCCCATTTGGATCATGTTGTGGGTGAGCGTCGCGACTTTTTGCGGCTGGGTGGCGCCATCATAAGGGCAATCTATCACACAGGAGAGGTAACCTCGCACCGGAATGCGGTGTTTGTCGGCCAGTGCGAACACATCCTCAAACCGTTTGAGGCTCTCGGCGACTGAGCAGTGGATATTGCGTTGGCAAAATCCCTCAGACACAGAGGTAAACACCGCCACCCGACTGGCTCCGGCGTCAATGGCCGCTTCTAGACCGCGTAAGTTGGGAGTTAAGGCGGAATAACAGACATGTTTACAACGATTGAGAGCGCTGAATACTTGAGCTGAATCAGCCATTTGTGGCACTCGATGAGCAGAAACAAAGGCGCCGCACTCTATATGGCTCAAGCCACTTTGAGCAAGGCGCTGAATAAACTCCACCTTGTCTTGCGCCGAGACGACGGCTTCATTTTGCAAACCGTCACGTGGACCCACCTCAACGATAGTGACCTTCGGCGGCAGTGAAGAGTGGTCGAGTGATGAGTTCATAATTGAGCGTCCTATGTGGATTGCCAATTGGGGGCGCGTTTGTCGAGAAAAGCGTTGAGTCCCTCTTGCCCTTGAGCAGATACGCGAACCTGAGCAATCAAATCACTGGTATATTGGATGAGTGACTCATTAATCATGTGATGGTCGCAGTGCTGGCACAACGCTTTGGTCATTCGCAGTGCCTCCGGGCCATGCTGCGCCACATTCTCCAACCACTGTTGAGCTTCATTTTTCGCCGCTGGCGCGGAAGCTATATGATGAACAAGACCGAGAGATAGCGCGCTTGAGGCGTTGATCATCTCGGCCGACAACATATAGCGGCGCGCTTGCCTGTTGCCCATCGCGCGGATTACGTAAGGGGCAATGGTTGCCGGAACCAAACCGAGTTTAACCTCGCTCAAACAGAAACGAGCGTCGTCGCTGGCGATCGCCATGTCGCAGCAGCAGATCAATCCCAATGCACCACCAAACGCACTGCCTTGGACCAGCGCCAAAGTCGGTAAGGGTAACGTATCGAGTGTGTGCATTAGCGTGGCAAGCTGATAGGCGTCGGTCAGATTGCTACTGTGGTCTTTATCCGCCATCGAACGCATCCAATCGATATCTGCACCTGCACAAAAATGCTTGCCTTCGCCGCTGAGCATCAGGCCGCGCGCGCTCGGTTGTGTCGCCAGAAAATCCATCGCGTCGAGAAGCTCTGTGATCATTTGTGCATTAAACGCGTTCGCTTGCTCGGGACGATTCAGTGTGAGGTAGGCAAGTCCGTTTGGCTCAAGAGTGAAACGAATATGCTGATACGAATGAGTGGTCATAGCTACATCCTAAAAATGCCAAAATGAGTCGACTCGAGCGGCGCTTGCATCGCTGCTGTTAGTGCTCGGGTGAGTACGCTGCGCGTTTCTTTTGGGTCAATGATCCCGTCGTCCCAAAGGCGAGCGCTAGCGTAGTAGGGATGGCCTTGTTGCTCATACAACTCGAGAATGCTTTGACGAAAGGCTTGCTCTTCTTCCTTTGGCCAATCGCTGTTTTGACGCGCCATGACTTGGCTTCTAACCTGCGTTAACACTCCCGCTGCTTGTTCGCCGCCCATGACAGAGATACGTGCATTCGGCCACATCCACATCATAGTCGGGTCGTACGCCCGACCACACATGGCGTAATTCCCAGCGCCGTAGGAGCCACCAATGACGACGGTAAACTTGGGCACTTCAGCGCACGCGACCGCCATGACCAGCTTCGCTCCGTTCTTGGCAATGCCGCCTTCTTCGACTCTTTTGCCAACCATAAAGCCAGTGATATTTTGTAAAAACAGTAGGGGGATTTGCCGTTTAGTACATAGCTCGATAAAGTGCGCGCCTTTTTGCGCAGATTCAGAAAACAGAATGCCATTGTTGGCCAGAATGCCAATCAGTTGCCCCCCGATACGGGCAAAACCGCACACTAGTGTGGTGCCAAATAGGGCTTTGAACTCATCAAAATCGGAGTCGTCGACCAAACGAGCGATGACTTCTCGAACATCAAACGATAGCTTGAGGTTGGCATTGACGATGCCGTAAAGCTGCTCGGCGGGATAGCGTGGTGGCGGGGCGTCGCTGGCTGGTTCGGCAGGTACGGGCAATCCTGTGTTGGCTAATGCTTGACGGGCAAGCGTCATAGCATGCGCTTCGTTATCAGCATAATAGTCGGCCACGCCAGATTTGCGACAGTGCACCTCTGCACCGCCGAGCTCCTCTTCGCTCACCACTTCTCCAGTCGCGGCTTTCACCAGTGGAGGGCCAGCAAGAAAAATACTCGCCTGTTGCTTGACCATGATGGCCACATCCGACATTGCTGGTATGTAGGCGCCGCCAGCAGTGCATAGACCAAGTACTACCGCGATTTGCGCAATACCTTGGGCCGACATGCGGGCTTGATTGTAAAATATCCGCCCGAAGTGCTCTTTATCGGCGAAGACTTCCGCTTGATGGGGTAAATTTGCGCCACCTGAGTCGACCAAGTACACGCACGGTAGGCGGCAACGCTGAGCGATTTCTTGGGCGCGAAGGTGTTTTTTGACCGTCAATGGGTAATAAGTGCCCCCTTTGACGCTCGGGTCGTTGGCAATGACCATGCAAGGCATGCCGTGTATTAGACCAATCCCCGCGACTACGCCCGCACACGGAACCGACTCTGGGTAGACGTCCCACGCCGCCATTTGGCTAATTTCGAGTAGTTCGGTGTCTTGGTCAAGGAGCAGTACGATCCGCTCTCGCACGGGCATCTTACCTTTGCTGCGCTGGTGCTGCTGCGCCTTATCGCCACCACCTTGTTTGATGGTCGAAAGATCGTGATGCAAACGCTCGACCAGCGACGACATCGCTTGGTAGTTTTGGCGATAGAGATCAGAGTCGAGCTTAATTTTAGTTTCAATCGCAGGCATAGAGGCTCCCTACCAAGACTCGTTAAATAGCTCGCGGCCGATCAACATACGGCGAATTTCCGAAGTGCCCGCGCCAATCTCATACAGCTTGGCATCACGCAGCAGTCGACCCGCGGGGAACTCGTTGGTGTAACCATTACCACCGAGCAATTGAATCGCATCTAGAGCGATCTGGGTCGCGGTTTCGGCGCAATATAAGATCACACCGGCGGCGTCTTTGCGACTTGGTTGCCCTCGGTCGCAGGCCGCAGCAACGGCATAAAGGTACGCTCGGGCGGCATTGGTTTTGGTGTACATATCAGCAAGCTTTGCTTGAACCAATTGAAACTCACCAATTGATTGGCCAAACTGCTTGCGCTCACGCGTGTAGGGCACCACGAGATCCAAACACGCCTGCATGATGCCAAGCGGGCCCGCAGCCAGCACCACCCGCTCGTAATCCAGCCCGCTCATTAGCACCTTGATGCCCTGATTCACCTCACCCAATAGGTTTTCGACCGGGACAGGGCAGTGATCAAACACCAGCTCACAGGTATTGGAGCCTCGCATCCCCAACTTATCGATTTTTTGGGCGTGACTAAACGGGCTCACGCTTTTCTCGACGATAAACGCGCTAATTCCATGCGTCCCCTGGTCGGGTTCGGTTTTGGCGTACACCACTACCACATCGGCGTCTGGTCCATTAGTAATCCACATTTTGCTACCGGAAAGTAGGTAGTGATCGCCGTTTAACGTTGCCTTAAGCTGCATGCTGACCACATCCGAACCGGCATTCGGTTCACTCATTGCCAATGCGCCAATGTGGCTACCCTCGATTAGTTTGGGTAAGAATCGTTTTTTTTGTTCAGCGCTACCGTTACGATAGATTTGGTTGACACACAGATTAGAGTGCGCGCCGTAGCTAAGGCCAACAGAAGCCGAAGCCCGGCTGACCTGCTCTAATGCGATGACATGAGCTAAATAGCCCATGCCTGCGCCGCCGTATTGTTCGCTGACGGTTACGCCGAGTAAGCCCATTTCGCCAAACAGAGGCCACAATTGGTTGGGAAAAGCATTGGCCTCGTCGATTTGCTGCGCGAGTGGAGCAATTTGTTGCTGCGAAAAAGCGTAAACGTGATCACGCAGCAGGGTCAACGAATGGTCGAGACCGAAATCAAGAGGGGAGTAAGGAGCAATCATAACGCCTCCGCATCGCCGCGAATGCAGGGCAACAGAAGACGTGATAATGAAGTTTAGCCGACTTTTTTAACCTCAAGTGCTTGCTCACAACGCTCACGAGCAACATTCAGGTCGTCTAGCATACTTCGGATATCTTCGAGCTGCCGCATTAGCAACGCTTCTTTATCATCAATGATTTTCAGCATCTCTTTTAGCTGAGTATCACCCTGGTGAGTATCGTATAACTCAAAAAGTTCGCGTATTTCGGCCAATGAAAAGCCTAATCGCTTGCCACGCAAAATCAGCTTTAAGCGGGTTTTATCGCGGCGATTATAAATACGCATACTGCCTTTTCGCTCAGGTTGTATTAACCCCTCATCTTCGTAAAAACGGATGCTGCGGGTGGTAATATCAAACTCTCTAGCCAAGTCACTAATCTTATATTTATCCACTGAGCGTCTTTTCCTCATTACTGTTTTCTTAGGCGAAACGGCTCTGACAACAAAAAGCCAACTGAGCCAAAAAATGTTTTGTTGCTTTCTTTACGTTTACGTAAATGTTAGTGCTATGCTTACGTAAACGTCAAGAAATTCTCTGAGTGTCATGATGAATCAAGATGAGATATGGATAGTTGCGGCGAAGCGTACACCAATGGGGCGATTTCAAGGTCAACTTGCCTCCTTTTCTGCTCCAGAACTAGGCAGTATTGCGGTTCGTGCTGCGATCGAGCAGCTTGGCAAGGGCTCATTGATTGAAGAGGTCTTTATTGGCTGTGTATTGCCTGCGGGCTGTGGGCAAGCGCCAGCCAGACAAGTTGCCCTTCATTCGGGGTTATCGCATTCAGTCCCATGCACCACCATCAACAAAGTGTGTGGCTCTGGCATGAAAAGCGTCATGCTCGCCCACGACCTTATCTTGTCTGGTTCGATACGCAGCGCTGTGGCTGGGGGGATGGAGAGCATGACCAACGCCCCGTACTTGTTGAAAGAGTCGCGTAGCGGCATGCGCATGGGGCACAAAACCACGTTTGACCATATGTTTCTCGATGGCTTGCAAGATGCTTATGAGGGCGAGCTGATGGGGGTTTATGGGCAGCAAACTGCGGATAAACTCAATATTAGCCGCGAGGAGATGGACGCTTGGGCGGAGCAATCACTGCAGCGAGCGCTAGCGGCGCAGTCTCAAGGTATGTTCGCGGCTGAGTTAGTGGCCATCGAAACCAACCCTAAGCAATCAATTTGGCTCGATTATGACGAGCTACCTCCGACGATAGACCCAAGCAAAATCGCCAAGCTTCGTCCCGCTTTTAGTGAAAATGGCTCGATAACCGCAGCCAATTCAAGCGCGATTTCTGATGGCGCTGCGGCGCTCATCGTCATGGCGCAATCTAGCGCGGAGCAACATGATATTGCCCCTCTTGCCGTTATCAAAGGTCACGCCACTCATGCTCGCTTGCCAGCAGAATTTACCGTGGCGCCGGTTTATGCGATTGAAGCACTATTGTCAAAGCTTGATTGGGAAGCGTCTGAGGTTGACTTGTGGGAAATCAACGAAGCGTTTGCCGTCGTGGCGCAAATTGCGACTCAAGAGTTGGGACTCGACCCGAGTAAAGTCAACATCAAAGGAGGCGCGTGCGCGTTAGGACACCCGATAGGTGCCAGTGGGGCACGTATTCTTACTACATTGATATACAGCCTACGTCAGTTGCAAGCCTATGGTGTGGATGGCGATGCGACCAAACGGAAAACGATGAAAGGGATAGCCGCAATTTGTATCGGCGGCGGCGAGGCTTGCGCCGTGGCGGTTGAAATCCCTCTCTAAACAACCAAGATAAGGACAGTCACATGACACAACCAGTCTCTTTATTTATCGGTGGGGATTTTTGTCAGTCTGACACCAGCGAATGGATAGAGGTCACCAATCCAGCCAACAATCAGATTATTGCTCAGCTTCCTTGCGCTACGGCAGCGGAAATAGAGCGGGCAATAGAAAGCGCACAAGCTGCTTATCATAGCTGGAAAGAGGTCGCAGTCTCAGAACGCGCGCGGCTTATGTTGCGTTATCAACACCTGTTGAAAGAGCATCATGACGAACTTGCTTGGTTAGTCTCAAAAGAAACGGGGAAAACGACCGTCGACGCCAAAGGTGATGTTTGGCGTGGGATAGAAGTTGTCGAGCAGGCCGCCAACATCGCCAGCAACATGATGGGGGAAACGGTTGAAAACGTGGCGACCGACATCGATAGCTACTCGCTGATTCAACCTCTCGGTGTGTGCTGCGGCATTACCCCCTTTAACTTTCCTGCCATGATCCCTCTATGGATGTTTCCATTGTCAATCGCGGCAGGCAATACCTTTGTTCTCAAGCCTTCAGAACAGGTCCCGCTCACCGCGATGCGCTTGGCTGAGTTATTCGCCCAAGCGGGGGCACCAAAAGGCGTTTTGCAAGTTGTCCATGGCAGCAAAGCGCAAGTGGATTATCTTTTGGCGCACCCGAGCATTAAAGCCGTCTCTTTTGTTGGCTCGGTGCCCGTTGCTAAGCACATTTACCACACAGGAACGGCGTACAACAAGCGAGTCCAAGCTTTCGCCGGGGCAAAAAATCATCTGGTGGTGATGCCTGATGCCAACAAATCCCAAGTGATCAATAACTTAGTTGGAGCATCAGTCGGCGCAGCCGGACAGCGCTGTATGGCCATTTCTGTGGCAGTGTTTGTTGGTGATTCCAGTGCCTGGTTGGGGGATTTGGCTCACGAGTTGGCCAAGGTCAAGCCGGGAGTGTGGGACGATCAACAAGCGGGCTATGGACCGTTAATCAGCAAAGAAGCCAAGGCGCGAGTGCTCGCCCTGATTGAACAAGGCAAAGCGCAAGGGGCAAAATGTGAACTCGATGGTAGCCACTGTGAAGTCGAGGATCATCCCGATGGTAATTGGTTAGGCCCAACCCTGTTTAGCGGCGTAAAGCCCGAGATGGCTATCTATCAAGAGGAGATTTTTGGTCCAGTATTGGTTTGTATAGAAGTGGACACCTTGGAACAGGCGATTGAGTTAATCAACCATAACCCCTATGGCAACGGGACTTCTATCTTCACCTCAAGTGGCGGGGCGGCGAGAAAGTTCCAGCATCAGATCCAAGTCGGTCAAGTCGGGATCAATGTGCCGATTCCAGTGCCTTTGCCTTTCTTTTCGTTTACTGGTTGGCGCGGCAGTTTCTACGGTGATTTGCATGCGTATGGCAAGCAAGCGGTGCGGTTTTACACCGAGACTAAAACCGTGACCGCGCGTTGGTTCGATGATGACATTCCAACCGGTCCGAATATGTCTATTCAATTGCGCTAGGAGGCAACATGGACTTTGAACTCAATCCGGATCAAGTCGCGTTTGCAGATACGGCCGCGCAATTTGCCCGCGACAATCTAGCCCCTAACGCTGCGCAGTGGGACGAACAGCAAATTTTTCCTAAAGAGGTATTGCGTGAGGCAGGCGAGCTCGGCTTTCTCAGTTTGTATACTCCTGAGGCTCGCGGAGGGCTGGGGTTAAGCCGTTTAGATGCGTCAATCATCTTTGAACAATTGGCCATGGGTTGCACCTCGACGACCGCGTTTATGACCATTCACAACATGGTTACGTGGATGGTGGCCAGCTTCGCCACAGACAACGCAGCAGCGCATTACTGCCCTAAGTTGGTAACTGGCGAATGGTTGGGTTCATATTGTTTAACAGAACCTAATGCTGGCTCCGATGCCGCCTCGCTCACCACGAGTGCAACCAAAGTAGATCAAGGCTACTTACTCAATGGCAATAAAGTGTTTATTTCTGGCGCGGGTGAAACGGATGTGCTGGTGGTAATGGCGCGCACCGGTGGTGCAGGTGCAAAAGGTGTGTCGGCCTTTGTGCTACCCGCAGACAGTCAAGGCATTCGTTATGGGCGCAAAGAGCCCAAAATGGGTTGGAACTCGCAGCCCACCCGCAGCATCAGTTTTGACAATGTTTTGGTGAGTCAGGACAGTTTACTCGGCCAAGAAGGGCAAGGTTTTGTCTTTGCGATGAAGGGGCTCGATGGCGGGCGAATTAATATTGCGACCTGCTCTGTTGGTACCGCGCAACAAGCGCTGAATGAAGCGCTCGACTATGTTCAGCAGCGCCGTCAATTTGGTCAATCCCTCGGCGATTTTCAGGCTATTCAGTTTAAGCTTGCCGATTTAGCTACCGAGTTAGTGGCTGCGCGCCAATTGGTGAGAATGGCGGCGAGCAAGCTGGATAACCAAGATCGTGATGCCACAACTTACTGCGCGATGGCGAAACGTTTTGCCACCGATGTTGGGTTTCGTGTCTGCGATCAAGCTCTGCAGCTGTTCGGCGGTTACGGTTATATCAAAGAGTACCCTATGGAGCGCTATTTTAGAGACGTGCGTGTCCATCAGATCTTAGAGGGAAGCAATGAAATCATGCGTTTGATTATCGCCAGACGCCTACTGGAAGATAGTGCCAAGCAACTATGAGGAATAGAACATGACACAGGACAGTGAACAGTGGATACAGTGCACAATCGACAACCATGTTGCGTTGCTTACAATCAATAACCCACCCGCCAATACCTGGACCCGAGCGAGCTTGATTGCCCTAAAGCAGTTAGTGACTCGGCTTAATAAGAACTTGGATGTGTACGCTTTGGTGTTAACAGGGCAGGGGGGTAAGTTTTTTTCAGCGGGCGCCGATCTCAACCTATTTGCTTCTGGCGACAAATCGGTAGCGGCCGACATGGCGCGCGTATTTGGCGAAGCGTTTGAGGCCCTAGCAGCGTTTCGCGGTGTCTCGATTGCTGCGATCAATGGTTTTGCGATGGGCGGCGGCCTTGAAGCAGCACTCGCTTGTGACATTCGAATCGCTGAGCAGCAAGCCAAATTAGCGTTACCTGAAGCGAAGGTAGGGTTATTGCCCTGTGCGGGTGGTACTCAAAATTTAACCGCATTGGTCGGTGAAGGCTGGGCGAAACGGATGATTTTGTGTGGTGAACAACTAACCGCAAAGCAAGCGTTCGATATCGGCTTAGTGGAAGAGGTCGTGGCAAGTGGTGAGGCGCGAGTTTGCGCTATCGCGCTGGCGGAGAAGGTTGCTCATCAATCCCCATCGTCGGTCAGCGCTTGTAAAGCCCTGATCCAAAATAACCGCTCTGCGCCTATCGCGCACGGGTTAGTCAAAGAGCGCGAGCTGTTTATTCAACTTTTTGATACTGAAGATCAACAAGAAGGCGTGAACGCCTTTCTTGAAAAACGCCCACCGCAGTGGAAAAACCGCTAGGGTAATGGAGGTGTATTATGAGTGATAATGTTCACTTTACTGAGCTCCCTTGCAGTGATGGAGTGCATAAAATCGCTGTCGCGACACTCGATAATCCGGCATCACTCAACGCGCTAACGCTCGATATGCTCACCGACTTAAAACAGCAGTTAGTGTTATGGCATGACGACGAAAGCATTGTTTGTGTGGTGCTTGAAGGCGCGGGCGAGAAAGCCTTTTGCGCCGGGGGAGATGTACGCACCATGCATCAATGGATGCAAAGCGGTCCTGCTGAGCAAACCCAAGAAAGGTGCAGTCACTTTTTTACCATTGAATACCAATGTGACTATCTTATCCATACCTACTGCAAGCCGATCATTGCGTGGGGACAGGGCATCGTCATGGGGGGAGGCATGGGCCTTTATATGGGGGCGAGTCATAAGGTGGTGACCCCCGATTCACGATTGGCGATGCCGGAAGTCAGCATTGGCCTCTACCCCGACGTGGGAGGGACCTGGTTTCTCAACCGGCTAGACAGTGGCGTAGGCATGTTTTTAGGCCTTACTGGTGTGATGGTCAATGCCACCGATGCCGTTGCCATTCATCTCGCCGACCATTTGGTGATGCCGCAGCACAGGCAACAACTCACCGAGCAATTGCAGATAGCAGACTGGGAATGTGTCGATGATGTCTATGAAGTGGTCACGGAACTGCTAGAAGGCTTTGCTTTGCAGGTGAATCACCAGCCACAAGCGCAGATGGTCCCTTACTTAGGTCAAATTCGTTTGGCGTGCAGCGCCGACAACGTGATTCAAGTTCTGGATAACATTCAAGCGATTCAAGGTGACAGTAAGTGGCTCGACGTCGCCAAAGCAAACTCAAAGTTGGGCAGCCCCATTACCGCGCACCTCTGCTTTCGCCAGATGACTCAATATCGCGATTTATCTCTCGCAGATTGCTTTCGTTTAGAGCTCAACATTTCAGTGCGTAGCGCGCTACTTGGAGAGTTCCAAGAAGGTGTGCGAGCTCGATTGGTCGATAAAGACGGCCAACCTAGGTGGCGATATCCAAACGTAGCGGCGGTGGAACCCGAGGTCATTGATGAACTGTGTCGTTCACTGTGGCCGCTCGATGCTCACCCTCTGGCACAGCTTGGACACTATTAAAGGAGAGTAGACTATGCAAACCATTGCGTTTATTGGCTTGGGCAACATGGGAGCGCCTATGGCGCACAACTTACTCGCGGCAGGTCTGAGAGTACAAGTCTTCGACCGGATTGAAGCCTTGACTGAACCACTGAGCAAAGCGGGCGCCGTAGTGTGTGGGTCGATTGAACAAGTCGTTGTAGGCGCCGATGCCGTGGTGACCATGTTACCTGCGGGTGAGCATGTTAAAAGCGTCTATTTAGGAGCAAATAAGTCTAAAGGTGTGGTCGACTCTGTACAGGAATCGACGTTGTTAATTGACTCGTCGACGATCGATCCTGAGTCTGCTCGTATCGTCGCGGCCGCGGCGGCTGAACGTGGGATTGACTTTGCCGATGCGCCTGTTTCTGGCGGGGTGGCGGGCGCGAAGGCGGGTACGCTGACTTTTATTGTCGGCGGTAGCGATCAAGCCTTTCAACGTGCAGAGCAAGTTTTACGTCATATGGGTAAGAATATCTTTCATGCGGGAGAAAGTGGTTGTGGTCAAATAGGCAAGATTTGCAACAATCTGATGTTAGGTATTTTGATGTCTGGTACTTGTGAGGCGCTTAATTTGGGTATCGCGAACGGACTCGACCCCAAGGTTCTTTCCAATATCATGCTGCAAAGCTCCGGACGCAATTGGGCTCTAGAGCTGTACAACCCGTGCCCGGGCGTAATGGAAAACGCGCCTGCGTCGAATCAGTATCAGCCGGGATTTATGACCAAACTGATGCTCAAAGATTTAGGCCTGGGCCTTGAGGCGGCCGCGCAAAGTCACTCGCCGGTTCCCATGGGGGCTTTGGCCCGCAATTTGTACGCGTTTCACACTCAGAACGGACATCAAGAAACAGATTTTTCGAGTTTATTCGAGTTTTATCGTCAACAGCAAGGTTAAAGGAGAGCGACATGGATTTGAAGCAGAGTGTCGTTGCGATCACCGGGGCAGGACAAGGGCTGGGGCAGATGATGGCCGTGACCCTTGCCCATGCTGGCGCAGAGCTCGCCTTACTCGATGTTAACCAAGAGGCACTAAATGAGACTAAGCAACAGTGTTTGATGCTCGGTACGAAAACCTTAACCTATCAAGTCGATGTAACCCAAGAAAATCAAGTAGAACAGATATTTAACGACATCATCGACGACTTTGGACAACTTAATGGCCTAGTGAACAATGCCGGCATACTGCGAGATGGGTTGTTGGTGAAAGTCAAAGAGGGAAAAGTGACCAAGCTGCCTCTCGAGCAGTTTAGTTCGGTGCTAGATGTAAACCTAACCGGAACATTTTTGTGTGGCCGAGAGGCCGCAGTGAAAATGATTGAAACCGACTCGAAAGGGGTGATCATCAATATCTCCAGTGTGGCACGTGCAGGTAATATCGGACAAAGCAACTACGCCGCTTCCAAAGCCGCCGTCGCGACCCTTGCGACCACGTGGGCGAAAGAGTTGGCAAGGTATGGAATCCGAGCAGCGGCGATCGCCCCCGGCGTTATTAAGACACCAATGGCTGCGCAGATGAAGCCAGAGGCTATTGCTCGATTAGAATCTATGATCCCAGCTGGTCGTATGGGAGAGACCTCAGAAATTGCAAACACAGTGAAGTTTATCTTTGAGAACGACTATATCAATGGGCGAGTGATTGAAGTGGACGGCGGGATAAGAATGTAGTTTCTTTCGACGCAAACGGCATGGTTCGGTTGGCTTCTCGAGTGCTCTGCTATAGAGTGTGGGTAGCAAATAAGGAGCACCGAACAACATGGAACTAGCAAAATTTCTTGAAAGCCTCTCGACAAGCCCTGATTCAATTCAGTTTGAAGATACCATGGCTGTCATTGACGCGAACTACGATTTCACGCCGACAGCGTTTGTAAATGGCAAAACCTTGAATGATGCCAACCAAAACAATGGCTCATGCAAAATCTTTGCTTTTGGTCAGCTTAACCAACTCGACGTGCCATCGACATTAGCTTGTTTTGGTCAGTTTTATCGCGAGGATGTGCTGGGTAACCCAGATGGACAGGACCATGCAAACATTCGCAATTTTATCTCTTTCGGTTGGCAAGGCGTCAAATTCGAAGGTGATGCGTTAGCGACTAAATAACTTATTGAGGAGCTTAGTGCTCCTTTTTAGCTCAGGATGAAATATGGATAATCTAACGCTTGCAAAGTTTTTAGACACATTTAATTGTGCTGAAGCTGACTATCCCTTTGGGCCCGAAGCGCTTGTTTATAAAGTAAAAGGTAAAATGTTCGCAATTTTGGCTGAACGTGAAGGGCGCGAGTATGTGACGGTTAAAGTTGTGCCTGAAGACGGCGAGGTCCTGACCTCGCAATTTGTCGATATTACACCTGGCTATCATACCAATAAGCGACATTGGGTGACCGTGTATTATCCTGGCGATGTGGAAGATGGTTTGGTGGAAGACTTGTGTGAACGCTCGTATCAGTTGGTGGTAAGTAAACTCCCTAAGGCTCAACGCGCACTCTTAGCCTAAACGCACGCGAGTTTGCGGTAAATCAGATCAAACAATCAGCATATTGGTTCAAAACTCAGCAAACAAAATAAAAAATGCTATTTTTGTTTGACTCTCATCGCGCAATCCGTAAAGTATGCAGCGAACGCAAGGGGGAACCTAAAGCGTTGAAAGAAAAGGGCGCGTTGGCAGAGTGGCTATGCAGCGGATTGCAAATCCGTGGACCTCGGTTCGACTCCGGGACGCGCCTCCATTTTCTTTTCTCTAGCGAGTTTCGCAGAAATATTTTAGATGGTGTTTATCGTACTAAACGGCATCACAAAGTAATTTGTGTGCCCTGGTGGTGGAATTGGTAGACACAAGGGATTTAAAATCCCTCGGCGTTCGCGCTGTGCCGGTTCAAGTCCGGCCCGGGGCACCATCTCTTATAGAGACCCAAAACTTGGTCTGGCGCGTTGGCAGAGTGGCTATGCAGCGGATTGCAAATCCGTGGACCTCGGTTCGACTCCGGGACGCGCCTCCATTCATTTAAAAAGCCAGTCATCGCGACTGGCTTTTTTGCATTTAGATCTTTTATTCAGTTAGGTACGCGCGGGTTGCGCTAGTGGTGAGATCCACCACGGTAACGCCGTGTTTGCCGTTTTTCTTCACTTGATACATTGCACTGTCTGCTTGTTGGTAAATATCTTCAAATCTATGTGTCAAACCTTGATAAAAGCAGACACCAATACTGAAGCCTATTTGCGACTGTTGACGAGCATCAAGGCTGTGCGGCTCAGTATCGGTGAGTAGGTTGTCGCATAACATCATTAATGCATTTTGCGATAACGAGTGCGACAGAATAACGAACTCATCGCCACCTAAGCGACCAATTTGAACATCGTTTGGACAAAGATGTTTTAACTTATCAGCGATAGTGATCAGTAAGCGGTCGCCAGCGTGATGACCCAGATCATCGTTGACTGACTTGAAATTATCAATATCAACAAAAACCAACGCTTGGATTGCATCAGGCCTGCTATGTTGCTGTTGTTCGTAAAAGGCTTGTTCGATAGCGCTGCGGTTAAGTAGCCCCGTCAAGGGATCGCTATTGGCCAGCTTGGCTAACTGTTGCTCATAGCGTTTTTCTTGGGTGATGTCGATGTGAGTTCCCATCATTCTTAACGGATTGCCATCATTATCGTATTCGACAATCCTTCCTCTGTCGGATACCCAGCTATCACTGCCATCTTTGTGAACCATGCGGTGAACCACCTGATAGAGGTCCGTTTTGCCCGCGATGTGGTCTTCAAATGCGCCTACCGCGAGGTCGTAGTCGTCGGGGTGTAAGTTGTTTTTCCAGGTCTCGACAGTGGCGGTTAACTCATGAGGTTGATAACCGAGCATCTTGCCCCACTGCATGTTGAAAATGGTGAGCGTGCCACTGGGGACGTGCTGCTCCCATAAACACAAGCCATTGCCATCTAGAGCAACGTTGAGCTTTTCTTGTAGACGAGCATTGTCTTTTTTGAGCTGCTGGTTCTCTTGCTCTAGCCGTTTGATTCTATCCAAATACTCTTTCATGCCATCCCTTCTACCTGCGACTGTCAGGTTAGGGCCAATAGTACGAAACTTGTCATTAAATAGCTATTGAGTCGGGACGAGGGTGAGACTCATGCGGAGCAAGGACTGGTCTTTCGCGCCATCTCTTGCTTACGCATCGGCATTCCGTCGATGACGCGTTTGACTTTGTCCCAATCGGTCGACTTCTCCCAGCGCAGTTTTTCACTGCCATCTTTGCCTATCAAAACCGCGGTATGAGAGCCGGGAACAATATCATAGACGGCGAACAGTTCAGCGAGGTTGAACTCAAACTTGACCCATTTGGGTTGGGTAAAACCATCTTCAGTGACGACGAGGGTCACCAAGTCTCTATCTTGCAATTCACATTCATTGATCAAGGTTTCGAGGAGAAACTGTTTAACGTACTCATCGTTGCTGGGGGCAAAGTAGATCACGCTACGATGAGACCATTGATAGGAGTGACTTGGATAGGCTGCACACACCGCACTGAATAGCGTGGCGATCAATATCAGGATCATCGTTCGCATAACCTGACTCCTCGGCTCGTCAAAATAGTAACATCATCGCTTTGTATTACGTTAAGTGTAGGTGTTCAGCTCACTTTTAAAGTACTAAAATCATGCCCATCTAGCGTAGCGGGTTAGGTTGGGTTTTAGCTACATCAAAGTTCTGAACCAGTTTAGTGATACAGTAGAGAGACTTATTTATCAGCCAAGCCTTCTCAACAAAACATGAATAGCTCTAAATTACTTCAAGGCCCACTTGTCACCGAATTCAAAACGGTGCAAGCGATGGTGAGGATCTATTGCCGCGATCACCACAATAGTGATCAAACGTTTTGCGCTGAGTGTCAACAACTGCTTGAATACGCGGAAACTAAGCTTGATCGCTGTCCCTATGGTGAACAGAAACCGACCTGTAATCGATGCCCTATTCATTGCTATAAAGCGGAACAAAAGCGCCAAATGCGCTTAGTGATGCGTTACGCAGGACCTCGAATGTTGTTTCCTCATCCATGGCTTGCTATTCGGCATTTACTTCATGAGCGACGTGCCGTGCCGGGTAAACCTGTTGCGAATGTATCTAACCGTCATCGACGTAAGCAGTCGATAAAAGAACAAAGGGATGCATAATGCACCCCTTAGCTCTACTCGCCCGCCACCGCTTGGCGCTTGGTTTTAATACTGGCAATGAGCATGTAGAAGCATGTCGCGAGTAATGTGGCAAATAGGTACTTCATTAAGCCTTGGCTACCATCCATAAACCCATCAGCTACGACGGGACCAGCGACTGAGCCGATACTATAGCTAAACAACATCACTTGCGTTGCCGAGACAATGTAGCTTGCATCCAACTTGTCACAGCCAAGGTTGATTGCAACAGGATACAGCGCGAACGTTGCCATACCCAATAGGAATAGGCCCGAAGCGAGGGCGTGTAGTCCTTGGAACATAGTGGTTAGCGTGATCGCTGCGACTCCAAGTAAACAGAACATCGCCATTAGCAGCGTGCGTCCTAAAAACTTGGACAACCAAGGGATTAACGGTTGTACCGCCATCCCACCTAAAATTACTACCGCCATTAAGCTGCCGATGTCTGCATTGTTGATGCCGCGCTTGTGTAACTCGACTGGCATTAAGCCATACATCGCACCGAGCGTTAGTCCGGAAACCACACAGCCAATAATAGCAGCGTGGTTGAGTTTACAGATCTGTTTGAGTGTTAATGGTGTACTGTGCTGACTTTCTGGTTGGTCACTTTCGCCGAAAAGAAGAACCATCACAGCCAATATCAGCAAGGTGACAATAGCGATAAATGGCACCCCACCAGACACACCAATCATGCCAATACCCAGTTGGCCGAGCGAACTACCACCATATAAGGCGCCCATGTAGAGACCAAGACGCTTCGCGCGCGCGGCGTCATCGCCGTGTAGAAGCCAAGACTCAACGATCACAAATACGCCAGCGACCGCAATTCCCGCAATTAAACGAGCGCTCACCCAAACAGAAGAGAGAGGCAGCAAGGGTAGCACGACGATGGTCGTCATCAATGTGACCAAACAGAGAACAAATGCATTACGATGTCCCAGCTTAGTGACCAACGGTTCGATACCAATAGCACCGATGAGTAAGCCCGCGTAAAACACGCTTGCCAACCAACTGGCTAATGTGGAGTCGAGGCCATAATGAGGCAGCATTAGCGGGATCAGGCTCATAAGGTAACCGGATGCAACCGCGTATAGTGCCAACGCGATAACCGGAACAGAAATACGCGCTTGTTGAGTAGCGACAACCGAATTTTGCAACGTTTTTGCCTCGATAGTATGGAGTAAAAATTCTAAAAATCGGCGCGACTATGGAGTGAAAGGGAGGGGAGGTAAAACGAAAAGTTTTAACCATAACGACAAAAAATGTCTATCGTCATGATTGGCCAATAAATAAAAGAAAAAGTGACTCATTTCAATTAAATAAGTCACTTTTCATCGCTACTATAAAATCATATTTATTTAGTCAGTGCTTGATTAAGCCATTGATCGAATTGGCTCTTTGGCAAAGCGCCGTTAATGACATCCACTTTTTTTCCGTTTTTAAAGACCATTATCGTTGGAATGCTGCGAATCTGATACTTAGCAGCAATATTTTGCTGGCTTTCGGTATCAATTTTTACAAATCGAACAGACTTAGCGCGTTCTTTGGCAACGTCGGAAAACACTGGCGCAAATCCAACGCATGGATTACACCAAGGGGCCCAAAAATCGACCACAACTGGATGGTTGCTTGATAAAATTGCGTCAAAGTTTACTTCCGTGCCTTCGATTGGTGCGCCATCTAACAGTGGTGCTTGGCACTTACCACAGGTAGGGCTTTCAGAGATACGCTCGTTTGGCACGCGATTCACGGCCGAGCAAGACGGACAGCGTGTGTTAAAGGTAGACATGACTTTTCTCTCGTTGTTCTTTTCAATTAGGTGACAGTAATTGCCATAGCTAGTTATACTCTGAAACCAACGAGTGATTCAAATAACAAAATCATAGGCTCAGAATGAAAAATTTCTATGCAGAAATTGTCGGCTGGGGGAAATGCCTGCCACCAGCGACACTCTCCAATGAGGACTTAAGCACCTTTCTCGACACATCGGATGAATGGATTCGTACTCGAACTGGGATCGAAAACCGTCGTATTAGCCACGTGAATACGTCCGATATGGCGACGGTTGCGGCGAAACACGCGCTTGCGTGCGCTGGCGTAAACGCAGATCAAATTGACCTTATCATTATCGCGACTTGTTCACCGGATTCACTGATCCCAAACATTGCCTCAAAAGTGTCGCAAAATTTAGGTATCAAGGCGGCAACGGCGTTCGATCTTAACGCCGCGTGTACTGGCTTTGTGTATGGTTTGGAAACGGCGACTCGCCTGATGCAGGCGGGCAACTATCAAAACGCGATAGTGGTTGGGGCTGAGCGCTTGTCTTTTTTCATTGATTGGACGATGCGTGACACAGCGGTACTGTTTGGTGACGGTGCGGGCGCTGTGGTATTGAGCCGCACCGATCAGCCTGTTGGGTTACAGCAAGCACAGCTTGGTTGTGACTCGAAAGGTCGAGACATTCTATCTGTGCCTGAATTTGGTACGTCAATGAACCGCTTTGCCGCAGATAACGGTTACTGGGATTTCAACTTTGTCGGCAAAGAGATCTTCAAGCGAGCGGTGAAAGGCATGGGCGCAGCGGCGCAAAGCGTTCTCACTCGTAGCCAGCTCTCGACCGAAGACGTCGATGTGGTGATCCCGCACCAAGCCAACATCCGTATTATCCAGACCTTGTGTGACTTATCGGGCATCAGCCAAGACAAAGCGTTTGTCAATATTCACAATTACGGTAATACGTCTGCCGCGACCGTACCTATCGCTCTGTGTGAAGCGCTGGAACAAGGCTTTGTTAAACCGGGCGATAATCTGCTGTTAGCCGCGTTTGGCGCGGGGCTTACTTGGGGGGCTGGCCACATCAAGTGGGGTCAACGTGTTACGCCTATTTCCGAGAGCGATGCCGCGTTACCACCATGCGATAAATCCGCACTAGAGTTGCTGGATGAAGCGATAACGTATTGCCAGCGAAAAGGTCAGTGACTTAGACGAATTGACCATGTCAAACCGCGCTCTGGCGCGGTTTGTAGTTTTTAAGCGCAGTACGATAAAACTACAAAGTTCGTCCAGCACTAAGTTGGGGCGAAAAGTATAAGAATGATAAAGGGCTTGCATGAAGTTTCTTCATACCTCGGATTGGCACTTAGGCCGTCAGTTTCACAACGTCTCCTTACTCGATGACCAAAAAGTTGTCTTGCAGCAGATCATCGAATATGTCACTCATCATCCGGTCGATGCGCTTGTCATTGCGGGTGATATCTATGACCGTTCGGTCCCGCCCACTTCGGCGATTGAAGTCATGAATGATTTTGTTGATCGCGTGTGCGGAGAGCTAAAACTGCCAATCATTCTTATTCCAGGTAACCACGACGGCGCCCAGCGCCTGGGTTTTGGCTCGGGGCGAATGCGGACATCGGGTTTACATATCATCGGCAACTTTGAGCAAATGCTTACGCCGGTAGTTATAGATTCGAGCGAGGGGCCGGTGGCATTTTACGGCATGCCTTATAACGACCCAGAGCTTGTGCGTCACCACTATAAGCAGAGCCTTTCCACCCACGATGAGGCACACCAACTATTAGCCGAAAAAATCCGAGAACAATGGGTAGAAGGGCACAAGAATGTGTTGATCAGCCACTGTTTCGTCGACGGCGCGATAGAATCAGATTCTGAACGACCGCTCTCAATCGGCGGCTCGGATAGAGTCAGTCATGAACACTTCAGCGACTTTGACTATGTCGCACTTGGTCATTTGCATCAGCCGCAAAAGAAAGGCGAAGAGTACATTCGTTACTCCGGGTCTTTGATGAAATACAGCTTCTCTGAGCAGCATCAGAAAAAGGGCATGACATTAGTTGAACTCGATCATCAGGGTTTTCATTCGGCCACCCACATTGATCTCGCCGCTCCGCATCAAATGCGCATCATTGAAGGTGAAATGGAGTCGATTATCGAACAGGCGAAAACCGACCCCAATGGTCACGACTATTTATTAGTTCGATTGATGGATAACCATGCAATTTTAAATCCGATGGAGAAGCTTCGTGCTGTATATCCCAATGTCCTGCATCTAGAAAAGCCCGGCATGTTAGTCGGTGTTGAGCAACCGATGAGCAAAGCTAAGTTGGCGCGCAGTGAAATGGACATGTTTCGTGATTTCTTTTTAGAGGCGCAAGACACCTCACTAACTAAAGAGCAAGACGCTGCGATTAACGACATCATCAAACAGCTCCATCAGCAGTAAGGGACCACGATGAGACCGATTACCTTAACACTTCAGGCATTTGGCCCGTTTGCGACCAAAGAAACCATTGATTTTACTCGTTTTGGATCTAACCCGTTGTTTTTGATTAACGGGCCTACAGGGGCGGGGAAAACCTCGATTCTCGACGCGATATGTTTTGCACTTTATGGTGAAACCACCAGCAGTGAGCGCCAAGGCATTCAAATGCGCTGCGACCAAGCACCATTGGATTTGCCCACTGAAGTGGTGTTGGAGTTTGAACTACACAATAAGCGTTACCGTGTGATACGTTCGCCAGAGCAGCAAGCGCCTAAAACTCGCGGTGAAGGGACGACAACCCGTAAACACAGTGCGGCGCTTTACCAAATCGATGGCGAAGAGAAACTACTCACAAGCCGAACCGCACAAGTCAAAACTGAGGTCGCGTCGTTACTTGGATTGAATGACACTCAGTTTCGACAAGTGATGGTGCTGCCACAAGGTAAGTTTCGAGAGTTATTACTGGCGAGCTCTAAAGAGCGGGAAGAGATTTTCGGTCAGCTGTTTCAGACCGATGTGTACAAAAAAATCGAGTATGCGCTCAAAGATAAAGCGAGCGCCATCAGTAAAGCCAAAGATGAATTCGACAACCAGATTCGCGGGGCATTACAGGTCGCTGAGGCCAGTAGTGAAGATGAGTTGCTCTTGCGTTATCAAGAACTGGAGCAAGGCTTATCTGCGGCTAAGGATGCCGAACAAGCACAACGCAAGCGACTCGATGCGGCTCAGAGAGAATATCAAGCCGCACAAACGCTTTGTCAGCAGTTCACTAAGTTAGATACAACGCAGTCAGCGCTGCTGAACCACCAACAAAACAGGCCTAACATAGACAAGCTGAGTGAGCAGATCGCGCAGGCACAGCGTGCGAGCAAGCTCGAAGTCATCTATTCCAGCGTGCAATCTCTTCACCAACAAGTGGCGACTTTCACAGCCAAGCTAACGCAGTTGCAACAGCAGCGAGACGAGGCCGACCAGGCGCATAAACAGAGTCTTAAAGCTCTCGAACATGCCCAGAAGCAGGCCGAGCAAGTGAGTGGGTTAAGTGAGCAGCAGTTTAAACTCGAACAGATCAAACAGAAACTGGCCGAAAAGACGCAACTTGAGCAGCACTTAGCCCATTTAACTGGCCTGCGCACCGAATTTGAGCAAACACTCGCCCAGTACCAAACACACAAAGAAAAGTTACTGCGTGAGGCCGAAGAGGGTAATCAGCAGTTAGAAACTGCGCGTAAAGCCCTGACCGAAAAAGCAGCATTAGAGACAGAGGTGGTCCGTAACGAACGATTGCTGTCGGACCTACGAAAACGTGACCAGTTACAAGCTGAGTTAACTCAACTTGAGTCATCCACTAAGGGATTGCAGCTGCAACAGAGCCAGGCTCAACAGGCATTAAATGACAAACAGACGTTTGCGGATGAGTTAGAGATGCGTTGGCACAGAGCGCAAGCGTCGCTCCTCGCTCAAAAGCTGCAACAGGGGGAGCCGTGTCCAGTTTGTGGCAGTTGTGAGCACCCATCTCCTGCGTTGGCTGGCAATGATGACGTCAATAAACAAGCGGTACAAGCTGCTCGCCAACAAGAGCGATTGGCATTGGATGAATACAACCGTGTTAGCAATGTGTTGAGTCAACATTTACATCACATTGAGCAGAGGCAGAATTCACTTGCCCAAGCTCGTCAAGAACTTGGTGAACACGCCGAGCGAGAGCTCACTTCTATTGACCAATTATTGCGTCAGCAGCAGCAAAGGCTGGTGCAACTGTCTGCTATCGATATAGACGCGCAAGAAAAACGAGTGGCTGAACTGAATCAACGATGCATTAATGGTGATGAAAAAATTAACCAACTCAAACGGGATCAGTCGGCGAATGAATCCGCCCTCGCAATGCAGCGTCAGCAATTGGAAAAACTGAATCAGTCGATGGAGGGGCATTACACTAGGCTGACCGATGTTGAACAAGCGTATCAAGCTAATCAATTGCAAATTGAACAGCTTAAGTCAGCGTTAGACCTTGCTCAACAAGCCGCGCAACAGTCGCAGTTAGCGAAAACGAACATAGATAGCCAATGGCAAACCAACGCCGACTTGCTAGAGCAAACGAAGCAGCAACGCGATGAGACTCAAAAGACGTGGCAACATCGTCTCGAACAGTCTGAGTTTGAGGACGAACAGCAATTTCTTCTCAGCCGGGCAGCCGATGCGCAACTGCAACAGTGGCAACAAACGGTTGAAGAGTATAACCAACAAACCACCAAACTCGAGCAAACGTTAAGTGACTTGTCAGAGCAATTGCAACAAACCGAGAAGCCGGATCTAACCGCGCTTGAACAGGCCCTGGAACAAACGAAACAGAGCTATCAAACCGCTCGAGAAGCCCTCGATAACACCTACTCAAACTATCAGCGTGTTGAAAAAGTGCGTGCAGACATTGCGCAATTGCATCAAAAAAACAGCCAATTAGAAGCCGAGTATAGGGTATACGGCACACTTTATGATGTCGCTAGTGGCAAGACTGGGAGTCGAGTCAGCTTGCACCGCTTTGTATTGGGTGTGCTACTCGATGATGTGTTGATTCAGGCTTCACAGCGATTGACGCTGATGAGTAAAGGACGCTATCAATTAGTTCGAAAAACAGAAGGCTTTAAGGGCGCTGCGGGTCGAGGTCTCGACTTGAGTGTGGAGGATGGTTATACAGGCAAAGTTCGCGATGTCGCAACACTCTCTGGTGGTGAATCATTTATGGCGGCTCTGGCATTAGCACTCGGCCTCTCTGATGTGGTTCAGTCCTATAGTGGGGGAATTCGCCTAGATACGTTATTTATCGACGAAGGTTTTGGTAGTTTAGACCCTGAGTCACTAGATTTGGCCATCCAAACTCTTATTGACTTGCAGCAATCGGGGCGAATGATCGGTATTATCTCTCATGTGAGTGAACTTAAGGAGCAAATGGCGCAAAGGATAGACGTCATTGCAAGCCGAGTTGGCAGTACAATTCAGCTGGTGGTCACATAAACGATGTGTGGTGCGCGGATTGAGATAAGGCTTTAGCTAAAGTGTGCTAAAACTTAAATAACGTTATGAAATTTATAAAAACCACTAATGAAGTCGTTGTTCGATAAGGGACTGAATGGACGCAATTCTCGACTCGATTCGTAAGGTTTATCAATATGCAGAACCCAACCTAACTTTAGTAGGTTGGATGGGATTGATTGGCTTTCCGACCTACTACTACATTTGGAGTGACTTGTTCCCGCAGCCGTATGAAAACCTAACCCTTCGTTTAGCGTGTTCATTACTGTTTGCGGGCATTGCCCTTCGTCACTACTTGCCGAAATATCTACAACAGTACCTCGCGGAATATTACTTCATATCGATTGGGATATGCTTACCCTTCTTTTTCAGCTTTATGATGTTTATGAACGAATGGTCGACGATTTGGGCCATGTCGTTTATGGCGTCGATATTCTTGCATGTGTTATTGGTTCATCAGACCCGACTGATGTTGCTGCAAGCCTTGGTCGCCGTCGTATTGGCGTACTTATCTGTGTATGGTTTTGATATCGCAATCATTCAGCAGCAAGTCGTGTGGCCATATATCCCCATTTTTTTGTTTACATATGTGTTTGGCAACCTATTCTACTTTCGAAATCAGGCTGAACATGAAAGTAAAGTCTCTTTAGCCAAGTCATTTGGCGCCGGGATTGCGCACGAAATGCGCAATCCGCTGAGCGCCTTAAAGTCATCGTTGGATGTAGTGGAATCGTTATTGCCCAAGTCTGGCGCTGGTGGCAGTAGCCAGTACAAATTGACTGAAGAAGAGGTCGCCATGGCACGAGAGGTGCTATCAGATGCGCATGAAGTCATTCGGACAGGCAATGAAACGATCGACTTACTGCTCACGTCCATCGATGAAAACCGGGTGTCGCGCACCACGTTTAAGAAGCATTCCATTCGTAAGGTGGTTAAGGATTCATTGCAAAGCTTTGCTTACAAAAGCAGTAAAGATAGGCAGGCGGTCACCTTACTGCCGGGCGATGATTTTGAGTTTTTTGGTAGCGATGCCTTGATTAAGTATGCTTTGTACAACTTGCTCAAGAACGCTTTCTACTACCAGAATGCCAATCAATTTGCGATTACGGTAGAACTAAGGTCCTTTGAACGCCACAACGAGCTCATTTTTACTGACAACGGAGTGGGCATTGAGCCTGAGGTTATTAATGATGTGTTCAAAGATTTTTACACGTTCGGAAAAACGGGGAGTTACGGGTTAGGTTTGCCGTTTTGTCGCAAAGTAATGATGGCACTAGGTGGACAAATAGCTTGTCGATCTACACTCGGTGAGTGGACCGAATTTACCCTCAGTTTCCCCAAATATGGTTCTCAAGAAATCTCGGTGATTAAATCCGATATTATGAAGTCTAAATCCGTGCTGTATGTTGGTGGACAGAGCAAGCCATTTCGCTTAATTAACGAAGAAGCGTTTTATCGAGGTTTCAACTTACGTCAGCTATCACTAGACGCGGCACGTGACAAACAAGAGTACGAGTTTGAGTACGATCTTATCGTGATTGATCTTGATGAAGCGGTCGCCAACCCAGATGCCCTCCATGAGCTAGAGAGTAAGCTCCATTTCACCGAAGGCAGAATCGTGTTTCTGTTTAATGAGCAAAATCGCTATCACAATGATGTTGAACGTCACCTCACCATTTATCCTGTTGAAGTGCATAACTTTTTGCTTAAATCGAGAGCGATACTCGATGAGCTCCTGTTTGAGACGCCAAGCGCCAATCGTAACTTATTGCCAAGAAAACAAACCGTTGCAGGCAAGACCATCTTGTTGGCTGACGATAATCAATCGTTAAGGACGTACACCTCGATACTGCTTGAGCAGCAGGGTTTTCACGTTTTACAGGCCGAAAATGGTCAGGAAGCGGTCGAAAAAGTGGCGCAGAATAGTGTCGACTTGATCATTATGGACTTAGAGATGCCAAAAGTAGATGGACTTGCGGCCACAGTACAAATTCGCCATTCTGCTTCGGAGAATAGTGAGATCCCGATTTTGGCCCATACTGGTGATTCTAGCGACAGTATGTTGGAAAAAATCCAGCAAGCTGGAATGAACGATTATATCGTTAAACCTGCAGATACGCATTTACTGCTCGATAAGATAGCTAATTGGATTTAAAAAAGCCCACCGAGTGGGCTTTATAAATTAAAGAATGGTTAAATCTGGTTGATGATAAGCATTCCGGCACACTGAGATGAGCTTTTCAATTTCTCTATCTTGCATCGAACTATTAATAGAGAAGCGAATAATGTTTTTGTTGCGCGTTGTGGCGGGCCTGCAAAATACAGCACCAAATATACCGTTTGCCTCAAGGTAATCTCTGACGTTCTCTGTATTTCTTTCATCGCCTGTTTCTAGCGCAATAATTTGGGACTCGCTGCGAATGGTTATTCCAGTAGCGACTAACTCCTTTTTAATATATCGACTAATCTCAGCCAAACGCTGCCTTTTATTATCGGCGTGTTTAATAACTTCTAATGTTTTGTCGAGTCTATCTAGTTCGTGCGGTAGCATGGCAGAACTGAAAATAGCCGGATAGGCGACAAACGGGATGCACTGATCGGCTTGGTTGTTGCACCAGATCGCTCCGGCGCGATACGCGAACGTTTTGGCCAAACTGGCAGTCATAAAATCGACTAAATGGGTCAGGTTAAGTTGATATAGTAATCCGCGACCGTCTTGACCGTGGGTACCTAGCGAGTGTGATTCATCGACCACGATCGCGCATCCATTCTCCTTCGCAATAGCAATGATCTCAGCAATCGGGGCTATAGTACCTATGGTACTGTACACCGAGTCAATTAGCACGACACCAGGACCATGGCGCTTGATGAGCTTCTCTAGGTGTTTAACGTTGTTATGCATGAAAGGGTGAATATCAGAACCTGCTACGCTCGCCCCTTGCCACAACGACATATGGGCAAAAAAGTCGACATAAACTTGGGTCGTACTGTCACAAATGGTTTGCAATAAAGCCATATTCGCCGCCCAACCAGATTGCGACAATAGACACGATTTGAAACCCACGTAATTGGCGAGTTTTTGTTCAGTTTTAGGTTTTGATTTTTCATTTTGCAAAAAGATACCAGACATAAATGGGCTATTTTTTTGACAGCGAATTGCATTGATATGGTGGTCAATGATGTCTTGGTTATTTGCAAGATCTAAGTAATCATTGCTTTGAAGGGTAATATCATTTTTCCCTGGTATCGCGCCCATCACTAAATGGTGTTTATTATTATTAGAATAAATTAAATCATTCAGGTATGCGTTTAATTTATCATTGATAAATCCGGGTAAGGTCGAATAATTATTGAGTTTATTCATCTTCATATATCCTTATGTTCAAATCATTTGCCAGCTGACAACGAATATATGAATGAGTTTTGATAGTATTACGAGTCGATAAATTAATGTTTGTGTGTATAGTTA
Source organism: Vibrio sp. JPW-9-11-11 (assembly GCF_013369335.1). Lineage (GTDB taxonomy): Bacteria > Pseudomonadota > Gammaproteobacteria > Enterobacterales > Vibrionaceae > Vibrio. The sequence continues at coordinate 414,026 of NZ_SZQJ01000009.1, read as the reverse complement.
CAAATAAAAATATCATCAGTGGCGACGGACATCACACACCCTTAGCGTCGGCCCGTCTGTATAATGAAGAGGTTATAGCGTTTGGTTTTATAAATCTGGTTGCTTATGCTATTTGTTTTGTATGAAAACCTCGGGCCAATACATCTTAAAATAGCCAAACGTCACCCAACCGACTAAGCCTGTTGCGACAGAAAGTTCAAACAACCCAAAGTGATGCAGCCAGTGCCAGTGTGGATATTGGTCACTGAAAAAGTCAGTTAATCTGTGCATCGCTATAGCACTGATCACCGAGGGAAACGTTACGGCGGCGATAGAAGGTTGAAACTGGAGGCGCAGCAAACGGATATAGCACAAATAGATTAACAGAGTCATGGTGATGGCGATGCCGGCCAATGCCCCGGTAAGAATTGGGTCTGGACGAGTAAAGTTAACCAAGTACGTTGCAAGGGTAAGGTTAATTGGAGCGGCCATAATGGCTAATGTCGGCCTGGCGCGCTTCGGAAGCATGCCTTCAAAAACCAATCGGTAAAGCACCAGTGGCAACATAAAGAAATAAATGATGATGCAAATCGTGACGATGGTTTCGGAAAAGACCGTGTGACCAAATTGCGTGCCCGCGAGTGAGCTACAGATGACGCCGACTGGATACAGAAACCAACTTGGCAATATGTTAGACATTTTGAAGTTGCGCATCTGAAAAGAAAAAAACAGCGTCATCATTGTTAAGTGGAGCAGCAATGCCGCAAACCAAAGAGGATAGGCGATAGCGGGTGAAATAATGGCTAGATAGTCACACAGAATCAACAATGCCATGCTCATTGGTGCCATCAGACTACCACTGAGTGGGTGGCGAATATCGCTGATAAATGTTCGGTGGTTACTCAGATATTTAACCAGTACCGGGAACAGCAGCAGTGCGCCGAGCCCAGCCATATAAGGGCGAACAGTTTGGCCAATATGAGGGATATACAGTGCCCAAGCATGGCCGAGGCCAATCATGCCAAGCGCCAGTGAGGCTTGAGAAGGAGGCACACTCTGGAATTGAGTGAAACGTCGCCAATTGAACAAGTCGAGTCCTTAGATCATCATTCGGCGGCTCGGTTAGTCAGATTGTATATCACTGATGAGCCAGCCTTTTCCATTGCAAAGTTTTTGTGGCGGCGATGATACCAAGCCAAACGGTTGCGTGGCAAACCTCATTGCGGGTTGCTAGGGAGATCTTTCTGTCTTAACTTCTCATTTTTCACAGTTCTATGCAGCAATTGACTGTAAATTGGCTGACCGCCCAACATTTGAGCAAAAATGACCGCGCCAAGGCTGGTAATGATCAATGGCAGGATTAAGTAATAGTTGTTCGTCATCTCTATCACCAACAAGATGCCAGTTATCGGGGCTCTGACCGTAGCTGCAAACAAGGCTCCCATGCCCGCAATGGCGAACATACCCGGTGTGATGTCGAGTTCTGGCAGTAAGCCTTTGGCAATCAAACCGAACGCGTAGCCAAACAGCGTACCCAGTGCCAACATTGGCGCAAAGATCCCTCCGGGCGCCCCAGAGCCAAAGCAGATCATAGTTGTGGCGATACGAGCGACGAACAGCATTAACAGTAGAGTGGCTGTATAGCCGCCGTTGGTAATGGTGGGAATTAACGAAATCCCGCCTCCGGTGACCTCAGGGAAGTAGAGCAGCATCAGCCCAAAACACCCGCCAATCATCGAGCCAATCAACAGGTATCGTTTTCTATCGTGGCGGTGCAACTTAACAAACAGATCTTGCGCTATCGTCACTAGTTGGTTGAACAGCACGCCAAAAATGCCAAACAGAGCCCCAAGCAGCAGAAATAGCCATAAAGTGGCGAGCTCAGGCGCTTGATACTGTGGCATAGTGATCACCGCATCTTGGCCATTGATATAACGAAACACGATATTGGCCGACACCGCAGAGATGATAACCGCACGGATAGAGATCAATGAATAGCGGAACTGGGGACGCATCTCCTCGACCACAAACATAATACCTGCTAGCGGAGCGTTGAACGCAGCCGCCAGTCCGCCTGCTGCCCCCGAAGCAAGTAATGAATGTCGAGTATCGTCATTTTTGATTCTGAACAGGTCGGTCACCATACGACCGATCGCGCCACCCATTTGTACCGTTGGACCTTCACGCCCTAAAACCATACCTGAGCCGAGCGCGCCCATCCCACCGATGAATTTGACGGGTAGAACTCGCCACCAACGCACAGGTCGAATCCCATCCATTGCACCCTCGATTTCTGGGATACCCGAGCCTGATGCTTCCGGTGCGAATCGATGAACAAGAAAATATCCGATAAAGGCGAGTGAGGCGCTGATCAAGAAAGCGGCAAGCCACAACGGCAGAACGGCACCAATTTCACTTCTAAGCCATTCTGTTCGTGTTTCAGACACAAAGTGAACGGCGATATCAAAATAGGTGCCGACTAAACCTGCGAGCACACCGACAATTAATGATAAAACCAGCACGGAAATCGGCGTTTTGTCTTTGGAGAGAAACTGATTGATCGCATCCTTGGGCACGTTGGCAAGTAAGGATTGTTTAAACTTCTCTCTCTTGGTCATTGATAAAAAGGCTCCGTCATATCAGGCTTGGCTTAGGCTTATGACGCAAATTATACGCCTGTCTAATGTTATCTATAGCGGTAAGATTGCAATATTGATTTGCAATTATAAGGAGCAGAGATGGTGTCGAAGTTAAGGTATAATTTGTCGACCAGTATCACAAAAACGCATGTTACCGGCAGGATATCTCCTTGCATATTATTCGTTTTGAACCATAGTTAAAGGGTAAGGCAATCTGAACCGACCCGCATGGAGGAAATATCGCCTTACCTACAATTTGGATGGATTCAAACCACAGTTGAAAGCCTCGTTTTAATATCAGGTCGATCCTCAATGACATCCTGATTCGCAGACTCACGATTGAGTAACGAGGGATAGGGCGCACTTCAAGTGCGCCTTTTGTCGTTTATAACCGTTTGTTTTTATTGCTGAGTGCTTAATGCGAGTCGAGCCCACCAATCACTTTTAATACTGCTTCGAGTTGATCCCAGGGTAGAGGCTGACTGTCTATCACCTCGAGGCGACTTTCAAACCCTTCCAACGACATTTGATTCACAGAAACGACGCCATGGCTCACGTTAAATGCAAAGCAACCATTGTTAGTGTTGAGCACTCCTTTCACGCGCTCGGCGGTTAAATCTGAAAGCATTGAAAATAGATCATCGAAATTGAAAATGACTTCTGAGCCAAATATCCAGCCACAGCTAAAGTAACCTTGTCCGCTGTTCTCTTTGCGTATGTACACTTGGTCTGGTGATAACTGGAATTGTGGTTCTAGCTCGGCATCTTGATGGTGATGGCTTGTTTCACTTGTCGGTAGTGGTTGTCGGCGCTGACTATCGAGGAGCTCAATGGGGAAGCTGCCGTGTTTGACCAGTTGACTGAATATTTTGGGCGGTGTTTGATCCGTGACCCAATCGTTGAACTTATCAATGTCGCTAACGTGGCATTGGTCTACCTTATTGCCAATGATAATGTCCGAAATAGCCAGTTGGTCGAGAAAATTTTGGTTGTCCATATGTTTGGAGCTAGACAAATTGCGCGGGTCGACTAACCCTATGGTGGCTTTGAGTTCTATATAAGGTTCGAACTGGCTGGAAGATAAGGTCGCGAGCACTTTGTGTGCGTGTCCCAGCCCGGTGGGTTCGACGATCAGCCGGTCTGGGTTTGTGCGAAGTAGGGAGGTGATCGCGACCGACATGGGAACGCCAGCAGCGCAGCACATACACCCACCTGGCACCTCTTTAATCAGAGCGCCCTGGTCGGTCATCATCGCACCATCAATACCAATCTCACCAAATTCATTGACCAGAACTGCCCAGTGCTGATCTGCGGGTTTCTCTTTGAGTAACTGCAAAATAGCGGTGGTTTTTCCGCTACCGAGAAAGCCTGTGATGATGTTTGTTGGGGTTTTCATTCCGTTAGACTCCAAAATATTTTGTTATATTATAACAAAAGTGGCGGCAATGACGATAAAAAAGGCAGCCAATGGCTGCCTTCATATTAGCGTTTGTTTCTCAGGTAGCGCTTACGTCGCTCTTCTTTCTTTTTCGCTTTCTCTTCTGCTTTGCGTGCGGCTTCTATTTCCACTTCGATCAGCTCCTGAGTGATCATCTCAGGTAGCTCTAAAGTCACCTGGCCTAGAGTACCGTTGCGTAGCTCATGGAGTAGGATTTCTGAACATTTGTGTAAGTCGACACGGCCACCGGAACGCAATGCGCCGCGGCGACGGCCGATTTCTTCCATCAGTTCGATATCGTTATCTGGCAACTCTTCGATTTCATAGCGCTGTTTAAGGCGCTCAGGGTAGGCCTTGGCGAGATACTCGACGGTATAGAACGCCACTTCGTCGTACTCCATTGCGGTATCTTTCACCGCGCCTGTTGCCGCGAGTCGGAAACCACTGTGAGGGTTTTCAACTTTAGGCCACAATATCCCCGGCGTATCAGAGAGAACAATACCATTTTGTAAGTTAATACGTTGCTGACGACGAGTTACAGCGGGTTGGTTACCAGTGACAGCGATGGTGCGTCCTGCCAAGGTATTAATGATGGTGGATTTTCCGACATTCGGAATGCCCATGATCATGGTGCGAATGTTTTTACCAATCTCTTCACGATGCGGTGCAAGCTTGCGACAAAGCTCAAGGATTTTATTGACTTCTTGAACGTTAGAAGTGGTGATCGCCATCGCTTTGACATTGTTCTCTTTTTCAAGATGCTCTATCCAAAGCTGGGTCAGTTCTGGGTCTGCAAGGTCACGTTTATTCAGCACTTTTACCACGGGCTTGTCACCGCGAATTTCAGAAATCATCGGATTCTCGCTGCTAAACGGAATACGTGCGTCGAGGACCTCAATAATGACATCGACTTGCGGGATCGCTTCTTCGATCTCTTTACGAGCTTTGTGCATGTGTCCCGGAAACCATTGGATAGACATAACTTAACCTTGCTAGATAAATATGGCTCAATTGTAAGGGGAAATCCCCTTTAGTAAAGGGCTAAACGGCCTTGACCTCGGGTTTAGAGTAAATTTCAGCTCGATTGCGACCATTGGCTTTGGCGAGGTATAACGCGTCATCGGCTTGCTGGATCAGGCGTGAAATTTCCGAATAGGCGTCGATTTGAGCCAGAGTCGCGCCCGCACTGACGGTGACGTGTTCGCTGGTCGGCGAGTAATGATGAGCAATATTCATCTCTCTCACAGCGGTGATAAGCTTGGAGAGATAGGGCTTAAGTGGAATGGGCTTATCCGCAGCCAAAATAATGCAAAACTCTTCACCGCCATAGCGACCGACAATTTTCTCGTAATCGCTGTCGACCGCTTGGAGTGCCTCCGCCACTTGTTTGAGTGTGTCGTCACCAAGAATATGGCCGTAATTATCGTTGTAGAGTTTGAAATGATCGACATCGACTAAAATAACGGCGGCATAACGGTACTCTAAATCATCAAAAAATTGTTTCGCTTGTTGATACAAACAGCGTCGGTTGGCAATGCCTGTCAGTGTATCGATGCTCGATTGTTGCTTAAGGAGGGCGCGATTGTGCTCCAGCTCTGTGATGATGCTATTGATCTGTCTCGCGAAGCTGCGCATCTCTTTAGACACAAAAGAGTCTTCACTGGGGAGCTTGTCGCCATGTCGACCAAACTGTTTCAAATAGCGTTCGGCGTCACTCAAAGGTGCAATAAAGAAATTGACGATATACATGTTGACACCAAACATGACCAAAGCGAAAAAGGCGAGAGCCGTCATCTCCTGCCAAGAGATAAAAGCGGGCAGCTTTTCGTTATGCATCACTTTGATTTCGACCAACCTTGCCGTTAAGTTATCTTCTTTATATAAAAAGCTCGTGTTATCAGCAGGCTGTGAGCGAGGATGTTCCGAATCACCGGATACGGATACGGTAATATCGACGCCTGTCGCCAGCTCGAGTTGGGCAACGAACTGGGGTCGAATCTTGCGAATAAAGACCAAGAACCCATAGTTACAGTCAACCGCGTTACTGGTACAGATTCGTGACGAAGCGATCATGAAGGCACTGTTTTGATAGGTGGCGTAGTCGACATAAGAAGCAATGGTGGCTGGGTCAGATTGGCGAGCGTTGAACAAGAGTTTGTCGACCGTCGCTTGGTTTTCAAGTGCAATAAAAGACTGCTCGACCACTTCGCTGCCGTTAAAAAAACCACTCCACACCGGATTGGCATCGCGATCGAAGATGATAATGCCATCGATGATCTTGGATATAAAGGCGTGAATACCAATGCTCTCATCAATGAAAACCGGAGAAGGAGATTGAACATAATCAGCCATGTTGTTCCACGCTGCGTAATCTTCAACGGAAGCTCTAAGTTCGAGCTCTTCCATCGCTAACACGGTTTTTACACGTTCAGTTTCAAATTGTTGTCGATGAATCGAGTCTTGCAAGTCTCGATCGTAGCTCCAGAGCAACTTAAACGTCATGTAGCAGACAAGAAACAGCACCACGGTTAGCGTCGAACCGATAAAAGCGAGCTGTCTCAATGTGAACTGCTTAAACTTAAATACCAAAAATTGTTTACCCTATGTTTGATCTAGCCTGACGTCTTGAAACCGGAACTTGCGTGAGCGACAACCTGTGCCAGTGTGCGGTACGCAATTTACTCGATTTATCATTATATTATAACCAATTCACATTGCCTTGCTGTTGATAAAATGCACTGTAGTGGGTTATGGATGTGAGTGATGCTTACGTTTTACGCTGCCAACGATTGAAATAGTTCAAATTGATTGTTGAGCGATCATACTCGTGTTGTTGGTATTCTTGGCCAAAAGCACGCGGATGCTTTCTCTAATGTTTGAAACAGTCATATTGAATGAAGTGATGAATTTGCTCTAAGGTCGACGCGCCATAGATTAAGCTGGTATGGCTATTATTAATCTCAATATGGTCAGTCATGCCGGGGATTTTTGTCTCTTCAACCGTAACAGTACCGTCGGAGCGTTTGTCGTCGTCGCTGATCAGAAGAGATCGGGCACCTATGGGTAGCGTGCCGGCGATACTGCCGAGTTTTTGAGCAAAATGCCAATCTTCTTCGTGTTGAGTCAGGCCAAATTCGGGCGCGTTGCCTAAAATTGCTCCCAAGCCTATGTCTTGAATTTTTGAAGCGATAGATGCTCCTTTTAATGGTGAGCCTATGGCGACCACATGAGAGACTTGGCGAGTGGAAGGTTGGCGGGCTTTTAGGTAATGCTTGATAATCAGCCCGCCTAAACTGTGGCCGACCAATATGTTGCTTCCTTTTGGGCACAGTGCACGATCAATATCACTGAACACACGTTGTTCGTCGATGGCGAGGCTATTGTAGGTGAGTACTTGGGTTTGATAACCCATGCCATTGAGTTTATAGCTCAGTGGTTTCATCACCATTCCGTGCATATACAGACCATGTAAGATAATGATTTTCATGTGACTCCTCGCGCTTACTGCTCGTGATATCTAAGCATTTTCGTTGGCGAAAAGCATCAAAAAATGCACGCGTGAAGGGAAGTTTTTGTTCGAGCTACCATGTAGGTAGCTCGAACTCAGCGAGCGTGCTAGAGAGAGGAGCTGACCTCATCAACCAGATAAAGAATTGACTGGTAAGGGATGCCGCTGTGATGAGAAAGCCCAATTTCACACGTACGGCTGTTGCTAAATCCGCGCTGGCAGTCAGCAGGTACTTGTGATTTCAGCGGGTGGACAGCGGCTTCATTGAGTTCAGGGGTAGTGAACCCCTTATCGCCAGCCCATCCACAGCAAGAAATGTGCTCGGGAACCACGACGTTCGACACACACGCTTTGGCGAGTGCTTGCATGTCGTTGTCTAATCCCATTCGACGCGAACTACAGGTGATATGAAGCATCACGGTTTCGTCTTTAGGTGTGATGGTTAGATGATCGAGTAGGTATTTAGAGACAAAACCCGTTGGCTCGAGTATTTCCATCGGTTTCGTGAAGTGTTCGACGCTTCGTTTAGCGCAGGGGCTGGTATCCATCAGTATTGGGTATTCACCTTCATAGCTCGCTTGCCAAAGCGCCGTCTCTAGTTGCTTGACTTTGTTGTCGGCGACTTCATGCATGCCTTTGCTGTCGTAGGGCATGCCACAACATTGGTCGTTGAGTGCCTCAGGGATGATGACTTCAAATCCTGCCTTTTTAATAAGTGACAATGTCACCTCTGTTAGGCTGCGTTGATCTTGAGCGTTAGGTTGTTGTCCCATAGTACGAGAGGCGCAAGAGGGCAGATAAACCACTTTTTTATCCGATCGTACTAGCAGTTCCATCGCTTGTTCGAGCTTATGATTATTCGACTGTGGCGTCTCGGCGAGCCAGATAGGTGTTTTCCCCCCCGACAGCTTACGCAGCCCATTTGTCATACCTCCCACCGCATTTTCACCTATCATCTTGACCGCAATTTGGTTGGCTTTGAGTGACGCGCGAGTCAGTGTTGTCGTGGTAGCAAAATGGTCGGCTGTCCATTTGGCGATTGGGGTAAACTTACGGTATTTTGCTGTACGGAGTTGCTTGACCAGATCGCCGGTATTAATGCCAACCGGACAGCGGTCTGCACATAGCCCGGTTGCGGCGCAGGTATCTAGGCCTTGGTACTCAAACGTCTGTTCAAGCTCGGTGGCAGCGGTTTTCTCGCCTGCCGCCCGGCGTCGTTGCAACTCTCGATAAAGCACGATCCGTTGGCGTGGAGATAGGGTTAACGTGCGTGAAGGACAAACCGGCTCACAGAAACCACACTCGATACAGCGGTCGACCAAGTCGTCGGCAGCGGGCATTGGCTTGAGATTTTCGATATGCGAATGGGGATTATCGTTAATAATCACCCCTGGGTTGAGCAAACCTTGTGGGTCGAACAATGCCTTGATTTGCTGCATCAATTGGTAGCCGTCTTTGCCCCATTCGAGTTCGACATAAGGTGCCATATTACGCCCGGTACCATGCTCGGCTTTAAGAGAGCCCTGATACTTAACGGCCACCAGTTCTGCCACCTCATCCATAAACTGCCCATAGCGGTCAATCTCTTGTTGTGAGTCGAACCCTTGAGTAAAGACAAAGTGTAAGTTGCCCTCAAGTGCGTGACCAAAGATGATTGCTTCGTTGTAATGGTACTTATCAAACAGTGACTGCAGATCGCGCACGCCGTTAGCAAGGTTCTCTACTGGGAAAGCGACATCTTCGATGATGACAGTTGTCCCGACTTCGCGTACAGCGCCAACCGCGGGAAACATCCCTTTACGAATGCCCCAAAGGGTAGCGACCATATTTGCATCGAGAGTAAAAGGAACGGACTCAATAATCGAATAATCAGCCAGCGACGCCATGATTTGCTGACATTGGTCGTCGATGCTGTGCTGACAGCTAGCATGGGTTTCGACCAACAGCGCGGCCGCTTCAATATCAAGCTGTGCAATAAACTCTGGCATGCCTGGTTTATCCGCCACCGAGCGCAGAGCGCGACCATCCATCAGCTCAACGGCCGCCACGGGGGTTTTTGATAGTGTCGTCACAGCGCGACTGGCTTCTTCAATATCAGCGAACACCAACAATGAAGAGGCTTTAAACGGATGCTCGACCACAGTGTTGTAGGTAATTTCAGCGATAAAGCCCAAGGTGCCTTCTGAGCCTATCATCAAGTGTTCAAGTACCTCTATTGGGTCTTCATAATCAACCAAGGCGTTGAGCGCATAGCCAGTGGTATTTTTCAGGCGATATTTATGTCGGATACGTTCACTTAGCTCAGCGTTGGCTTGGGTTTCGGCGACCAGTCGGGTTAGGCCCTCAATAATATCGGGTCTTGCAACACGAAATGCCGCAATACTGTCGGCGCTACTGGTATCGAGTAGCGTACCGTCGCTAAAGACGATTTTGATGCTATCGACGGTACGATAGGAGTTCTGCGCGGTACCACAGCACATACCACTGGCATTGTTGGCCGCAATACCGCCGATTTTACAGGTGTTAATTGAAGCCGGATCTGGGCCAATTTTACGCTGAAACGGTGCCAGATATTTGTTCGCATCGGCGCCGATGACTCCCGGCTGAAGGAGGATTTTCTCGCCGCCATCGATGATCTGGTGACCACGCCAATCATCGGTGAGGGTGATCAAGACGGAATCAGAAACCGCTTGACCAGAAAGGCTAGTCCCTGCGGCGCGAAACGTAAAAGGCACCGCCATCTCTTTACAGCACTGAATCGCATAAATGACTTCATCGAGGCTCTTTAAGCGCAGAACGATCTTTGGAACCAAACGATAAAAACTGGCATCGGTTCCATAGGCGAGGCGCTTGGCTTCCTCTGTTACGATTCGTTTCGTGTCAATTTCAACCGCGAGTAACGATTGGAGCTGCTGGTAGATAGTGTCATTGTTACGTGTCGACATGTCGGCTTCCTTGTGCGAGCTGCTGGCCTTATGATTTTTTATTGGTGGCCAGTAGAAACAAGGTGTCACAGTATCGAGTTATTTGCTGTGACACCCACTTGAGTTACTTAAAGTTGACCAGTGAATCCCGGTTGAGATCTTGAATACATTTGGCACCGGTTAACGTCATGGCGACGCGCATCTCTTTTTCGTATAGATCGAGTAAGTTTTCGACTCCGGCTTGTCCTTGCGCGGCGAGTGCGTAGATAAACGAACGACCCAATAAGGTACAGTCTGCGCCAAGAGCAAGCATACGCACCACATCTAGGCCAGTACGAATGCCTGAATCAACAAAAATCTTCAAGTCACCTTTGACTGCGTCGGCGATACTCGGCAGTGCTTTGGCTGTAGACAGAACACCGTCGAGTTGGCGACCGCCATGGTTGGAAACAACAATTCCATCGGCGCCAAAGCTCACTGCGTCTTTGGCATCTTGTTCGTCAAGAATACCTTTAATTACCATTGGACCATCCCAAAACTCACGAATCCACTCTAAGTCTTGCCATGAAATTGAAGGGTCAAAGTTGGCGCCAAGCCAGCCGATGTAGTCTTCAAGCTTAGTCGGCTCGCCGCGGTAGGTTGATATGTTACCTAAATCATGAGGCTTACCTAACAGGCCAACATCTACCGCCCAATTGGGGTGGCGCATCGCTTGCAATACACGACGCATCGCTGCATTGGGGCCGCTCATTCCCGAGTGCATATCTCGATAGCGTGCACCCGGTACGGGCATATCCACGGTAAACACCAGCGTAGTGACGCCCGCGGCTTTGGCGCGCTCTAGTACGTTTTTCATAAAACCACGGTCTTTAAGTACGTAGAGCTGGAACCACATTGGGCGCTGAATTTGAGGCACCACTTCTTCAATTGGACAGACAGAAACGGTCGACATGGTAAAAGGAATCCCTTTGTTCTCGGCAGCCTTGGCGGCCTGAACTTCACCACGACGAGCGTACATTCCTGTAAGACCAACTGGTGCCAGAGCGATGGGCATTGAAAACTGTTCACCAAAAATCTCTGTTTCTAGGCTAAGATCCTGCATGTTTTTCAATACTCGTTGCTTGAGAGCGATATCAGCAAGATCTTCGGTATTTCTTCTGAGCGTGTGCTCCCCATAGGAGCCGCCATCGATGTAATGAAACAGGAACGGCGGCAGTTTGGCTTTCGCCGCAGCACGGTAGTCAGTCGAAGCAGAGATGATCATAATTCAATCCTATTAATGGGTTATACGACGCCTTTCTCTAGAAGGCTTAGTATGGTCGACATCTAAAGCAATAGGCGTTAATGCTGTTTTTTTTTGCTAGCGTTTTCACATTCGTGGGCAAGCAAGAGCGCATTAACGCCGAAAACGGTTACATCAGAGCGTCGGTGATCTGCAGGCCGTAGATAGCCACCAGACCAACAACACCTGTGACCAGTAGGTAGTACATGGTTGGGATTATAGTTTTGCGCAGCGTGGCTCCTTCTCGTCCTAACAGGCCGACAGTGGCTGAAGCGGCGACCACGTTGTGAATGGCAATCATGTTGCCTGCCGCCGCACCAACCGCTTGGAGTGCCACCACGACAGCACTGGATATGGTCAGTGTCTGTGCCACTTCGAACTGAAATTGGCTAAACATCATGTTAGAAACGGTGTTAGAACCGGCAATAAAGGCGCCTAGTGCGCCTACTGTGGCACTTAGTGCTGGGAAAGCATCGCCTACAAGACCAGCCGCGAAGTTCGCTGTTGTTACTGGCATACTGGCTAAATCGGCGGCATTGACGCCAGAGTTAATAAAAATACGCACCATTGGGATGGTAAACACCAATACAAAACCTGCACCAATCAGAGTTTTACTCGACTCACCGAACGCTTTGACCAGTGGTGCAGCGCTGCGTGATTGAAGCAAAACCGCAACCAAGGCAACGAAAACCAAGATACCACCGGGTAGATAAAGAGGCTGGATTGCAGTACTGACCCCGGTTTCACCTAAGATGTTTGCAAACGACACGCTGACGCCAGTCAACATGGCTTTAAACTCGCCGCTGACTCTGCTCGCCACAAGAACCACGGCTAACAACACGTACGGCAACCAAGCAAGTGCCATACTCATAGGTTTGGTTTTAATGTCGTCGAGCTCGATTTTAAGTGAACCTAACCACTCAGCTGGCCATTTGTTTTCATCCTCAAAATCCCACGTTGTTTTTGGCACAAGGAAGCCTCGCTTGGCGGCTGAAACCACAATCGATAAGCCAACCAAGCCACCAATCAGTGATGGGAATTCAGCACCAAGAAAGACGCCAGTTAGAGCGTAAGGAATGGTGAAAGCAAGACCGGCAAATAGGGCGAATGGTAAAATGTCCATACCTTCGGTCCAGCTTCTTTTGCTACCAAAAAAACGGGTCAACATCATCGCCATCAATACCGGAATCATGGTTCCGACACCAGCATGAATTAACGCGACACTCGAGGTGATCTGTTGCAAATACGCATCCCACGTTGAGCCATTTGCCATCAGTGTTTCACCTATGTTGTGGGTATCAAGACCTTTATTTACCCCGACGATGATAGGTGTACCGACCGCACCGAAAGAGACGGGCGTCGATTGAATCATCATGCCCATTAGTACCGCAGCCAGCGCAGGGAAGCCGATCGCGACTAGCAGTGGCGCGGCAATCGCAGCTGGGGTACCAAATCCTGACGCTCCCTCGATAAACGACCCAAAACACCAAGCAATAATGATGGCCTGAACGCGTCTGTCGGGCGAGATATTGGTAAAGCCGTTACGTATGGTCGAAATTGCGCCAGTGTGCTTGAGCGTGTTAAGCAAGAAGATGGCGCCAAATACAATCCATAGTACCGAGACGGTAATGCCTAAGCCTTGAAAAACTGAGGCGATGACGCGAGTGATTGACATGTCCCAGGCAAATAGGGCTATGACAACGGTTAAGCCAAAGGCTATGGGCATGGCGCGTTTTGCTGGCCAGTTGAGTCCGACCAGGAGTATGGCTGCTACCACGATCGGTGAAAAAGCCACAAGGGCTAGTAGGGTATCGCTCATTGGTATGTCCTTTACATTCTTCAATCAGGACTCTTAGGAGTCTCTTAGATTTTATATTTGTGATGGTTTTGTTAATTGGGGGTGAATTTACGCCTTTATTTTTTGTTGATATAGGGAAATAATGAAAATAATTAGTTCCAAAATTGGCATAATCAATGCGAGCAGATGATTTAATTCTTTTCTCTCAAGTCGTAGAAATGGGAAGTTTTAGTAAGGTTGCAGAAGCAAATAACCTTACAAATTCGGTAGTTAGCAAAAGGATAGCGCGTTTAGAAGAAGAAATTGGTGTTCAGCTATTATACCGAACAACGCGTAAATTAACGTTAACAGAAGCGGGTAAGGCGTTAACGCACGGTGCTAAAAATGTGAAGCAAGCCGCTCAAGAAGCGATGGATGCAGTGTCGGGCTTTGGAGAAAAAGTCAGCGGTCATATCAAAATGTCGGTGCCGTCGATCTCGGGCGACTTAATTCTCGCCGATGCCGTTGCGGAGTTTTGTAATCTTCATCCCGGACTCACCGTCGATATGTCACTCGATAATCGCTTTGTTGATTTGGTCGAAGGGGGCTTTGATTTGGTCATTCGTACTGGCTATCTTGAAGATTCGAGCTTGATTGCACGACATATTCTCGATTCGCAATGGGTGGTGTGTGCGTCGCCTTCCTACATTGCTCGTAACGGCAAACCCTGCGATCCACAAGATCTGACTATGCATAACTGTTTGCAATACGCTTACCAAACCACAGGCGCTAGTGAATGGGAGTTTAAAGCGCAACAAGGCAATTACATCGTGCGAGTCTCGGGGTCATTTTCAACCGATAACGCGACGGCGCTGCGCAAGGCCGCCCTGGGTGGGCACGGTATTGCGTACGTACCAAGATGCTTGGTCTATCATGATATCCGCAATGGTCAGTTAGTCGATTTGTTTCCAGAGCAGGTTGGCAAACGACTGGGGATCTATGCGGTATATCCATTTACCCGTCAGCCGCCAAATAAGGTGAAGTTACTAATTGAACACATTCGCACGCGGTACTTGGCGATTTCGCACTATTTCTGAAAATGTCTAAGGTGTATCAACTGGAGTAACAAACGAAATTGCTGTCTTCGCTACCACTTCTATTCGACAGGTAAAGGTAGTGATCCTCAATAAAGTAGTTAATATCGACGGTGAGCCCCTCGAGTATTTTGATGTTTTCCGTCAACAGTGGTTGATTGTTGGGTTTGTCAGCCCATTGCAGGCTGACGTATTTCATTTTTAGGTTATTCTCTTGTTGCTGATAATGGACGAGATACACGACCTCGAAGCTGTCTGTGCGGCCATCATGGAAAGTGACTTCTCCTTTGTGGTACTGAGTCATCATATCTGCTGAGGTAAAAAATAAGGTATGTGATTCGTTAATTTCAGCAATGTTTTGGTATGCGCGTTGAGTGAAACCACTTTTGCTTTCAGCGCACACCCATCGAGTGCCATTCAATGGAGCTTGCCCCTGTTGGCTTTGAAGCGAATACATGCCTATTAATGACGCGGCAAACAACGCCAGACTATAAATTACACGCACTGTTGTGCTCCCTCACCACCATTTTGGCGATAGTCGCTACGAGATTTGTCCGGTCAATAGAGTACACGGTGTTGGTTGTACTCCGATGGGTTGAAACATCATATACAAATGCTTTGCTAGAAAGCTTTTGTGAATCGAAGAGGCTGTCAAAGAGCCTAAAATAGATGGTTACAGGACATTTTCCGATAGGTGTTTCATCGAGTGCATATTGTAACGATTCTATGCTCAACGAAAAGCGACTAGTGTTCTCAAACAAGATGAGGAGATTCCCATGCGATAGTTTTTGGTAGTGGCTTGAATCGGTAAACTGCGGACGAGGTGACCAAGGTTGTGAAATATAAACGGAAACCAAAACCAACAGCATTCCAACTAAGGCAACATGAAATAAGGTTGAGTTTACCTCTGAAGGCGGTGTTCTAAGCTGTGGGGTAATTAGGTTTGTAGTTGTGCCTGGTAATGTGTTTTGCAGGTTTGGTAAATGTTTCACCGTGTTTGGCAACGTGGCCTCTGAATCGGTTGGAAACACAATGTAATAACCGATCTTGCTGATCGTTTTAATCTCTACATCGCGCGCTTTTAATGAAATAAAGAGTCGACGAATTTCAGAAATGACATTGGTTAATGCTTGATCAGTGACAACTCGACCTTGCCAACACCTCTCATAGATGGCTTCTCTTCTGACAGGTCTACCGTGATTTTCAATCAATAGAAGCAAGACTTCATAACTCAATGGGCGCAACACAATAGAGCGTCCATTATTGTTACTCAGTGTCCTTGATTCAGTATCCAGAGACAAGTTGGACAAGGTGATGGGGTTCATGACAACTACTTAAATGCCTAGATGCGCGACGACGCGCAGTTACTTACCAAAAATTGGCCAGTTTATAAACTCATCAAGTAAAAGCAATAGTTTCATTGGTAAAATTAATAAAACATAAATAAATGCATATTTATCAATGTATTATGACGTTTTATTTTCAGGTGTGTGTTGATGATGAGAATAATATTATCAATCTATGAATCGTCTGTTGAGTTATTTGTTATCAAAAAAAATAGATTAGCGCCTCTTTGTAAACACGGTAAGTAAGAGAAAATGAAAAAGATAATATTAGCTTCAATGGTTTTTTCATCAGTTGTATGCGCTCAGGATATGAGTGGTTTCTATTTAGGAGCGGGTGTTGGTAGTACCAGTTTTTCCGACGATGGTTACACTTCTGATATCGGGGAAATGGTCAATATTCTCACTGGGGATTCTGCCACTACAGCGACAAATGAGCCTGATGGACAGACCTACAAATTCATTGCGGGTTATCAGTTTAACCGAGTGATAGCAGTAGAAGGTCAGTACACTCAGTATGCACCGATCAAAATTGAAAACTCCGCTTCATTCCTTGAGCATGAACTCGGACTTTCATCTTTTACCGTTTCGGCGAATCTAGGTTACACTTTTGATAATGGTCTACGTCCTTTTGGGACCCTTGGGTTAGGGACGGTTTCCCTCGATGAATCGGACTCGACTGCAGGAACCGCTCTGAGAATTGGAGCAGGACTAGAGTATAATGTTCGCCAACTTCCAGGGCTTTCATTGCGCGCAGCATATGAAACGGATTACTACAGCTTAGAGTTTATTGATAAAGAGTATACCCAGTCTATTGGCAGCTTTTACGTAGCAGCAAACTACAAATTTTAATTGAAAATCTGTAAAACAGCCGACGCATCCATGCGTCGGCTTTGTCGGCGGCCAAACCGAACTCTTTTTAGCTTAGGCGGCTTGGCTTGATTCGTCCAAGTCAAAGGATGCGGCGATCAGTTTCTTGGTGTAGTCGCTTTGCGGGTTGTGGAAAATCTCTTCAGCGCTCCCTTGCTCCATTACTTCACCTTTTTGCATCACCATCACTCGGTCCGACAGGGCTTTCACTACGCTAAGGTCGTGGCTGATAAACAGAAAGCCAATATTGTGCTTGCGTTGAATGTCTTTAAGTAATTCGATAACGGTTAACTGCACTGAGCGATCAAGAGCAGAGGTGGGTTCATCGAGTAAAATAAACGAAGGTTCGAGTATTAGCGCTCGAGCGATAGCAATACGTTGTCGTTGCCCGCCAGAAAATTCATGCGGATACCGGTTGATGGAGTAGGGATCCAAACGCACTTCTTCGAGCGCTTGGCGGGCTCGGGCCATACGTTCCTTTTGCGTTAGTTGAGGTTGGTGGACGGTGAGCGCTTCAGTAATGATGTCACCTACTGTCATACGCGGTGATAAAGACCCATACGGATCTTGGAACACCATTTGTACCTCTTTTTTAAGTTCAAATCTCTGTTTGTCAGACAACTGGCTAATGTCTTGGCCTTTGAACTGGATTCGCCCACTAGAAGGAAGCAGACCAATCAGAGCGCGGCCAAGCGTTGATTTACCCGAACCAGACTCGCCAACAATCCCCAAAGTTTCGCCTTGCTTGAGTTGTAGAGATATCCCTTTGACAGCCTCAAAGTACTGGTTCTTTTGCGGCAGAATATGAGATTTAATGACAAACTTAACCCGAATATCATCGGCTTTGAGTAAGGGGAGTGCCTCAGGGTTGACGGGTGTTTTGCTGCCTTTGGGGATGGAATTAATCAGCATTTTCGTATAGTCGTGGTGAGGAGCGTCGAATAGCGCCTGGCACTGATTCTGCTCAACCACCCTGCCTTTGCACATTACAATCACGCGGTCGGCAAAGTGCTTGACCACACCGAGGTCGTGAGTAATGAACAAAATCGACATCCCCATCTTCTGTTGGATCTCTTTAATTAAGTTAAGCACTTCGGCTTGAACAGTGACATCTAAGGCGGTGGTCGGCTCATCGGCAATCAAAATATCTGGTTCGTTGATTAGCGCCATTGCAATCATTATTCGTTGTAACTGACCGCCGGAAAACTCATGAGGATACTTAGCATAAGCTTGTTGTGGGTTGGGTAAGTGGACCAACTCAAACAGGTCAAGGACTCGATTCTTCGCCTGTTTAAGGGTAACACTGCGATGGCACATCATGGCTTCCGCCACTTGAATGCCGACTCGCATAAATGGGTTGAGGGACGTCATCGGTTCCTGAAAAATCATGCCAATGCGGTCTCCCCGTAGGCGTTGCATCTGTTTCTCTGACTGTTGCAGTAGCTCGTTGCCTTCAAACAGAATACTTGATTGCGAATGAACGATGGCATTGTTAGGCAGCAGTTGCATGAGTGCGTTGGTAGACACGGATTTTCCACTTCCTGACTCACCCACGATAGCCAGCGTTTCTCCTTGATAGAGGTCAAAATTAACCGCTTTGACTGCGTCGACAATACCGTCATTGGTAGAAAAGCTTACAGAGAGATCGCGAACCTTGAGTAAAGGTGTCTGTGACATGGTATTTCCTTATTAATTAATCGTGCGTACGCCGTCTACTGCGGCGTTGTATTGTTTTAGGGTCGAAAAATAGTGGTGAGCCTTTTGAACTTGCTCGAGCTCAAACATCCACTCAGCACTGCGCTGGGCACTGCAAAACGCCGCCATATGCTTGAGGAGATCTTCGCACTGCTGGTGAATGATAGATTGTGTGGCATGAACAAGCTCAAACGATTCAATCGAGATAAATTGAAGGTGAGCGTAAGTCTGGTTGAGTAAGTCAAACGCTTGCTGACGTTGGCCCATTTTATTGAGGATCTCAGATTGCGAAACCGCAGCGTCCCTAAGGCCAGTAATTAGACAACTAAACTGACAAGGTTGGGTCTGACCATCCGTCAGCGCACTTTGCAGGTGACTGGGTAGATACTCGAGTACTTGGTGATAGAGATAGTGCGCTTCAGGCCAATGGCCCTGTTGCAACAATTGTTCTGCTTTTAGATAGTGCGACCAGCACTGGTGTAAATCCATACCTATACCCTTAAACCTAACCAATGTGCGAACATTTAAATGCAATTGGTTATCAAATGCAAATGGATATCATTACTAATTTAAATTTATGCTGATCGGTTAAAAAATGTCCGCTTAGGCTCCAATTAGCTGTAAGTCACTAAATTATAATAAAAACTGACCTAAACTAGAGGCAAGAGAACAATAACAACAAGGATAGAGTGATGACGATTCAAAGACTTGAAGCAGAGCAGTTGTACTTTCCTGCTGAGCTAGAAAAGCTAGAGAGCAAGTCGACTAAAGAGTTGGCGCCTATCGATGAAATCGTGGGACAGGAGCGAGCTCAAAAGGCCGTCGAGTTCGCGATGTCGATCAAAGAGAAAGGGTATAACATCTACGCGATTGGCCAAAATGGACTGGGTAAGCGCACTATGATTTTGCGCTACCTCAACCGACATCAACACGACGCGAATGCGCTATTCGACTGGTGCTATGTGGCCAATTTTGAAGATATTCGTACACCAAGAGTGCTGAAATTGCCCTGCGGTGTCGGCAGTCGATTCCGTCAAGATATCGAAAAGCTAATGGCGAAATTACTCAATGCGATGCCACTCGCATTCGACAATGAACTCTATTATAGCCGTGCGGATAAACTGAAAAACCAGTTGGCGTCGAAGCAAGAGGCCGAACTGGAGCAGATCAGTAAAGATGCTAAAGAGGCCGGCATCAGTTTGACCATCACGACACAAGGCGACTACCAGTTTGTGGCGATGAATGGTGAAGAGCTTCACACAGAAGAGTCGTTTGATGCGCTGAGTAAAAAAGAGCAAGAAGCGTTCGGTGCGACCATCGATGCGCTTGAAGTCAAACTAAGAAACATGGTGCGCCAACTCACCGAGTGGGAAGAAGCGTACAGCGAGAAAATTAAAAAGCTTAATGATGAAGTGACATTAGACGTCATCACCCACTTTATCAAACAGCTCAAAAAAGATTACGCCGGTTATCCGGTGATTAAGACGTATTTAACCGAACTGCAGCAGGATATTGTCGAGAACGCCGATATTTTTCTTGATCAGAGCGCTGAGCAAGGCGAGGTTGCCAATGCATCGTTAGATAAAAAACTGCCGCGTCGTTATAAAATTAACGTCTTGGTAAGCCGTAAAGAAGATCTCTTCCCGATTGTGGTGGAAGAGAACCCCAACTACCACACCTTGTTTGGTTATATTGAAACGGCCACCTTTAAGGGTACCGTGTTTACTGATTTCTCGCTTATTCGCCCGGGTAGCTTGCATAAGGCCAATGGCGGAGTGCTATTGATGGACGCGCAGAAAGTGCTTGAGCAACCTTATGTATGGGATGGGCTTAAGCGAGCGTTAAGAGCACGTCAGCTCAATTTAACGTCTTTGGAGAAAGAAGTGACCTTGACGGGCACCGTATCGTTGGATCCTGAGCCAATTCCGCTCGATGTGAAGATTATTCTGTTTGGCGATTATCGTACTTACCAGCTATTGCAGCACTACGATCCAGAGTTTAGTGAATTGTTTCGAGTCACAGCGGACTTTGAAGATGAAATGAAGCGCGACGCGGACTCCGAGCTTCAATATGCTCGCTTTATCTCGAGCGTGGTGAATGATAACGGAATGCTGCACTGCGATCGAAAAGCCATCGCACGCATCATTGAACACAGCTCTCGCTTGGCAGGAGACCAAAATAAAATTTCACTCCACTCGGCCAATATCGCCAACCTTTTGCGTGAGTCAAACTACGTCGCGCGGCAGGCAAATTCCAACATGATTCGTTTGAGCCATGTTGAAGATGCGTTGGCAAACCAAGAGCTGCGAGTAAGCCGACTAAAAGACAGCGTGATGGAGAGCTTTATTAATGGCACGACGTTAATCCATACTCATGGTGAAGCGGTCGGGCAGGTCAACGCGTTGTCGGTGTTAAGCACCAGTGAGTATATGTTTGGCGCGCCAAACCGAATTACCGCGACCACCTGTTATGGTGAGGGTGAAGTGATCGACATCGAGCGCAGCGTCGATTTGGGGGGCAGTATCCACTCGAAAGGGGTCATGATTCTGAGTGCCTATTTGTCGTCTGTATTTGGCAAAACTGCCAAAGTCCCGCTCAGCACGACAATAACCTTTGAGCAATCTTACGGCGGTGTTGATGGCGATAGCGCGAGTATGGCGGAGTTCTGTGCAGTGGTTTCGGCGTTTTCGAAGCAGCCCAACCGTCAAGACATCGCGATTACCGGCTCGATGAATCAGTTTGGTGAAGCACAGCCCATTGGTGGTGTGAATGAAAAGATCGAAGGCTTCTTTGATGTGTGTGAAATCAAGGGACGTACTGCCGATCAAGGGGTAATCATTCCTCGTTCTAACATGCACAACCTGATGTTAAGACCTGACATTGTCAAAGCGGTAGAAAAGGGGGAGTTTCATATTTGGGCCATTGACCATGTGACCGAGGCGATTGAGCTCTTCATGGGGAAAGCGGCGGGAGTGCCAAGTGATGAAGGCAGCTATCCGATTGATACCGTGTTCGGTATCGCCCAAGCTAAGCTGAATGCATTGCGCAAGTAGCTGAGATTAATCGTTGCGCTAGAGCCCCGAAAGGGGCTCTTTTTTGTTGCGCTATAAGTCGATGATCTCATTACCCGATGTGGCCCCTTTTGCAAAAGAGGCAATGTTTCCCAACGTCGTATCAGCGATGTTGCCCAAGGCTTCGTGAGTTAAGAAAGCTTGGTGTCCGGTGAACAGCACATTGTGACAAGCAGAGAGCCTACGAAAAACATCATCAACAATAACGTCGTTGGACTTGTCCTGGAAGAATAGTTCTTTTTCGTGTTCGTAAACATCCAGACCCAGCGCGCCAATTCGACCACGTTTGAGGGCTTCTACGGCGGCGGCAGAGTCGAGCAGTCCACCACGGCTGGTGTTGACGATCATCACGCCGTCTTTCATCTGTTCAAATGCGGCTTCATCCAGTAGGTGATAGTTACCTTCAGACATAGGGCAGTGTAGAGTGATGACATCGCTACGCGCAAATAGAGTTTGTTTCGACACATATTGAGCGCCCATTTCAAGTGCTTGAGCGTTTTGGTAAGGATCATGACACAGAATTTCCATCCCTAGTCCCTTCAAAATCCTCATAGTCGCGACACCAATTTTTCCGGTGCCGATGACACCGGCGGTTTTGCCAAAGAAGTTAAACCCGACCAGACCTTCTAAATTAAAGTTTGCATCACGAGTTCTTTGATAGGCTTTATGAAAGCGACGGTTGAGGCTCATCATTAAGCCGACCGTATGTTCGGCCACAGACTCTGGTGAATAGGCAGGCACGCGTACCACTTGGATTTGATACTGTTTGGCGGCCTCAATATCAACGCGGTCAAAGCCTGCGCAGCGCATGGCGACCAGTTTCACTCCTTGCTCGGCAAGTTTCGCTAACACCTCACGGCTTAAGTCATCGTTGACAAAGCCACACACGGCTTGACAGTCATGCGCCATTTTGGCGGTTTTTACCGTAAGGGGGAACTCATGGAAGTGAAGATTAAGCCCGTAAGCTTGGTTAGCTTGGCGAAAAGAAGCTTGATCGTACGATTTAGAACTAAACACAGCGACATCTATCATAATAACCTCTCAAAAAGTGTCGGAGAGCAATGTCCCTATTGAATACCTATTTGCAATGAAAATAAACCATGACTTTAATAGGGCTAAGTTGTACTTGATTGGTAGCCTAAATTACTGAAATATAGAGCATATTGATTTTTAACCTCCGAGACGATGAAATGATAACTTTAACCCCAATGATCCCCTCTCATCTTGAGCAAGTGATGACACTCTCGGTGGCTGAAGAGCAACGGCCTTTTGTTGGCACCATTGACGAAGTATTGCTCAATGCCGACGACAAAGTTCACCCACACCTAGTGATGAAAGATCAGTGCGTAGTGGGCATTTTTCTTATTGATACTCAATATTTTCAGCTCTATCCGTTCGCAGATCCCACAAGCTTGGGTTTTCGTGCGTTTCTGATTGATGAGGCGCAGCAAGGATTCGGTTATGGGCAGCAAGCTCTGGGTCAGCTCGCTGAGTATCTTGCTCGGCACTACCCTGATTCTGAACGGGTCTTTCTCACCGTCAACTGTCGAAACGCTTTGGCATACCACTGTTACATTAAAGTTGGATTTGTTGATAGCCCAGAAAAATATTTAGGTGGTGCCGCTGGTCCTCAGCATATTATGTCGTTGGCACTCAAGGAGTAATTGAACAAATCAACGAGTTGTAATGATAGATATATTATTACCTCTAAAGTAGTACTGAATGTCGATCTCTGTCACTCAAAGTACTCATTTTACTGCTAGTTTTATTTATTGGACGTGGTCTTGGTAACTTTCGCAAATTGGATGAAGACGAAAAAGCCTAGACACAAATATCAGTAGATGGCTAGGAATATGGATATGATAGTGACGAAATTTAAAGAGGTCTCAATCGCTGTAAGGGCGTGGTCTATTTTAGTGATGTTTGCCGTGGGCCTGTTGGCCAACACACTGCTGAATATCGAAAAATCAAGAGAACACATGCGTGAGAACTACGAGCAAGGTGTCGAAACCTTGGTCGAAAGTGCGTTAGGTGTGTTGGGCCATTATCATCAAAAAATGCTCAATGGCGATCTGAGTGAGTCGGTGGCGAAAGAGAGGGCGCTGGAGGCGATCAGTTCGATGCGTTTTGATGGGGATAATTATATCTTCATCGGAGACAGCAGTGGTGTGCAGCTTGCGACGGGAGTCGCTTCTCTGCTGGGCACCAACATTATGGATCTGCAAGATAGTGAGGGCCGATATTTTGTCCGGGAGCTGTATCAAGTTGCCCGCAATGGCGGTGGTTTTGTTGACTACTACTGGAACAACCCCGACAAACAAACCTTAGATCCAAAAACAAGCTATGCCGCGATATTTCAACCTTGGAACTGGATGGTCGGTTCCGGTATGAACATGAAAGCGCTAGAAGCGGCAATGGTTCGCTCTGAAATGGCGTCGTTGACCTACGCCGCGGGTATTTTGCTCGTTCTTTCTGCGGTGGTCGCTTACTTTATCAAGACGATAACCTCACCGCTTAAACGTACCTTGAAAGCGATGCAGACATTATCTCAAGGGGAAGGTGACCTTACGCAAAGATTGAACGAAGAGGGCAGTAAAGAGCTGATCTATTTGGCGCGGTACTTCAACCAGTTTGTGGCGTCTATTCAGGCGATTATGCTCAATATTTCTGACGCCGGGGCACAAGTTTCGGCATCGGCGACTCAACTGTCTGACTCGGTGCATCACATTGATGACAGCCTTAATCAACAACAAAATGACGTAGACATGCTCGCGACCGCGATGACACAAATGTTGGCTACGGTTGAGGAGGTCGCGGGGCGCACTTCGGAGTCAAATGACGCCAGCCGCCAAGCCGCGAAGGAAACGCAAAATAGCCATGTTATCGTTGATAAAAATGTAGCGGAGGCGAATGCTCTTGCGGAACAAATCAATGAAGCCGTGGCAGTGGTACAGCAGTTGGCCAATGACGCCAAGAATGTTGATACCGTTCTTGAAGTGATTCGCGGAGTTGCTGAGCAAACTAACTTACTGGCGTTAAACGCTGCCATTGAAGCGGCGCGAGCAGGCGAGCAGGGACGTGGCTTTGCCGTAGTGGCTGATGAGGTGAGAACCTTATCTCAACGAACGCAAGAGTCTACAGTTGAGATTCAAAATATCGTTGAAAAGCTGCAAACGGGAGCGGAGAATGTCGTGGTGGTTATGAATCAAGGGGCTCAAAAAGCTAATCAAGCCTCTCAACTTTCGACCCAAGCTGGACAAACTCTCAATTTGATCAACCAAGAAGTTCATACCATTGAAGAGATGGCGCAGCATATCGCAACCGCTGCAGAACAGCAGACGGTGACGGTCAACGACATTAATCGCAATGTGGTCAGCTTAAGTGATATGGCTAGCTCTGTGTCGCAGGAGTCGACGCAAATGGCGAGCTCAGGTAAAGAATTACGCCGGGTATCCGAAAACCTCATCGGTATGATCAATCGATTTAAATTGGCTTAATCCACGCCATCGAATGGCATCTCGTTATTGGCTAGTGTTAGAATCGCAGCAAAATTCCAACACTAGCCACTGATATGAGACATTTAACCACAGCGGTTCACCCAGACATTGACCACTTAGACGACAAAACGGTTTTCAAGCGCGACGCCGCGCGAGCGATTGTGGTTGATGGTGAGGATATTCTTCTTCTCTATACCGAGCGTTATCACGACTACACCATCCCAGGCGGTGGGGTGGATGATGGCGAAGACATCATTGCTGCCATGGTTCGCGAATTGGAGGAAGAAACCGGCGCGCAAAACATCCATGCCATCAAGCCGTTTGGTATCTACGAAGAGTTTCGCCCTTGGTATAAAAACGATGCGGATGTGGTCCACATGACGTCGTACTGCTATACCTGCAAGATATCTCGTGAACTTGGCGAGACCAATTATGAAGATTATGAAGTGAAAAACGGCATGAAAGCCGTGTGGATCAATATTCATGATGCCATCGCCCACAACGAAAAAACCATGGCAGAAAGCCCTAAAAAGGGTTTGAGCATTGAACGTGAAACCTACCTATTGCACCTAGTCGTGAAAGAGATGCTTTGATAAAGTTCGCCTGCGTTATGCAGGCGCTTTTTATTTGTGCCAAAGCGAAGACTCCTCACTGTACGTCACTTTATTGCACTTAGTAATAAATTTACTTCTATACTTATCCAAGTAATTGAATTATTAATATTAATTTGTAGTATAAGGTCTCATGGATGAGATTAAAGGACTGAGGGATTAGGATATGAGAATGCTGTCTCGCTTGTTTATGGGAAGCGTTATTGCCGCTACTGTCAGCTTATCAGCGTACGCCGACGTGATAGAAACCCAAGTGTTAGTAGGTTTTGGTGAGCCCAAATACAGCCCAGATTTTACCCACTTTGACTACGTTAACCCACAGGCGCCCAAGTATGGCAAAGTGGTGTATGGTCAGGTTGGCACTTACGACAACTTCAATCGTTTTGCTTCGCGGGGGGTCGCCGCTGCATTCAGTGGTGAACTGTACGATACCTTAATGTACTCGCCGAGTGATGAAGTGGATGCTTATTATCCTCTGATTGCCGAAAGAGTTCGTTATGCCGATGATTACACTTGGCTTGAAGTGGATATCAACCCTAAAGCGCGCTTTCACGACGGGGTGCCAATTACCGCCCATGATGTTGCGTTTACTTTTGATAAGTTTATGAGCGAAGGGGTGCCTCAATATCGTGTGTATTACCAAGATATAAAATCGGTTACGGCTAAGAGCGAACTGACCGTTCGTATCGATATGGTTAATCCAAATCGTGAAAAGATGTTTAGCTTTGCCCAAGGCGCACGAGTGTTACCTAAACATTTTTGGCAAGACAAAAACCTTTCTGAGCCGTTATCCACTCCGCCCGTTGGTAGTGGCGCTTATAAAGTAAGCGACTATAAGCCAGGGCAAAGTGTTACCTATGAGTTGGTTGATGAGTACTGGGCAGCCGATTTGCCGGTTAATGTCGGACGTCATAACTTCAAACAAATTCAATATGATTACTATCGTGATGACACCGTCATGCTTGAAGCATTTAAAGCGGGGGAGTTTGATTTCAGGTTAGAGAACTCGGCCAAGTTTTGGGCAAACTCATACACGGGCAGCAACTTTGATAAAGGCTACATTGTAAAACAAGAAATTCCTCACCAAAAGCCAGAGAGCACGCAAGCATTTGTGTTTAATACTAAGCGCGATATGTTCAGTGACCCTAAAGTTCGTGAGGCGCTGACCTATGCGATGGACTTTGAATGGATGAACAATAATATGTTCTACGGCCAATATTCACGTACCCGAAGCTACTTTCAGAATACGGAGTATGAAGCCAAAGGTACTCCATCCGAGCAAGAACGAGAGATTCTTGAGCCATTTAAAGCCCAACTGCCACCGCGTTTGTTTACCCAAGAGTATCAGCCACCTGTGACTGACGGCTCGGGCCGAATTCGCAGCCAAATGCGCACCGCATTTAAGCTGCTCAAACAAGCAGGTTGGGAGCTAAAAGACAAGGTGATGACCAACAGTGCTACTGGGCAGCCAATGTCTTTCGAGTTGTTGATATATAGCCCGACCACAGAACGTATCGCCATTCCACTACAGAAAAATCTCGCCCGAATGGGGATAGAGATGAAAATTCGCACGGTTGATACCACGCAATACATCAAGCGCCTCAGAGACAGAGATTTCGACATGGTCTCATCGTCGTACTCTGCTAATGCCTACCCAAGCCCAAATTTGATGATTGTATGGAACTCCAACTATTTGGATTCCACTTATAACACCGCAGGGGTGACTGATCCCGTGGTTGACCACTTGACCATGGAAATCGCTAAACGTCAGCAAGAACCGCAAGCGCTACTGTCGTTAGGGCGCGCTTTAGATAGGGTACTGCAATGGAATTTTTACATTATCCCACAATGGCATGTGGGTAAGTATCGTGTGGCGATGTGGGATAAATTTGAGCGACCAGAGGTGTTACCTAAGTATGATCTGGGTATCGATACTTGGTGGATTTCAGAGCAAAAAGCTCAGTTGTTGCCTGAAAAGCGCCGTTAACAAGGGATTGCTATGGCTGCGTATATATTTCGCCGACTGTTACTGGTGATTCCCACCTTGTGGGCGATCATCACAATCAACTTCTTTATCATTCAAATTGCGCCTGGTGGCCCAGTCGAGCAAGCAATTGCGCAACTTGAAGGCCACAATTCTGGCATTATGGAGCGTTTCGCTGGTGGTGGAAGCGAGGTGGATCTCAATGTTGGCGATGAAGCGCAAGCCTCGGGCTACAAGGGCTCAAGAGGACTCGATCCGGAGGTCGTTGAGGCGATTAAGAAGCAATTTGGCTTCGATAAACCATTGCACCAACGTTATTTCGACATGTTGATTAACTACGCCACGTTTAACTTTGGCGATAGCTTGTTTAAAGGCGGCAATGTGATTGACTTGATTGTCGAACGACTGCCAGTCTCTATTTCACTTGGTTTATGGAGCACTTTAATCATCTACTTGATCTCTATTCCACTCGGTATATTGAAAGCGATTCATCATGGCAGCCGCTTTGACATATGGTCGAGTGCCGTGGTGATTGTCGGCTACGCTATTCCGGGATTCCTATTTGCGATCATTCTGATTATCTTGTTTGCCAGCGGTAATTACTTCAGCTGGTTTCCGCTGCGTGGGTTGGTCTCAAGCAACTTTGACCAACTGACTTGGTATCAACAGATTATTGATTACTTTTGGCACTTAGCTCTGCCTATCTTGGCGATGGTCATTGGTGGCTTCGCAACTCTAAGTATGCTGACAAAAAACTCCTTCCTAGATGAAATTAACAAACAGTACGTGGTGACAGCCAGAGCGAAAGGGTTGGATGAGCGCGATATCTTATATAAGCATGTGTTTCGCAACGCTATGCTGATCATTATCGCTGGTTTCCCAGCCGCGTTTATCAGCATATTTTTTACCGGTTCGATGTTAATCGAAGTGATGTTTTCGCTTGAAGGGATTGGTTTGCTCGGTTTTGAATCGACCATTCAGCGTGACTATCCGGTGGTGTTCAGTTCACTATATATCATGACGTTACTGGGTTTAATTTTGAGTATTATTTCGGATCTGACCTACACCTGGGTCGACCCTCGTATCGACTTTGAGGCGCGCTAATGAGATTGAGCAAAAAGCCTCGTAACCCGTTAAATGAGGCGCGTTGGTTACGTTTCAAAGCTAACAAACGCGGATTTTGGTCTTTATGGCTGTTTTCACTGCTGTTTCTGGTTAGCTTGTTTGCCGAAGTGATCGCCAACGATAAGCCGTTACTGATCCACTTTGACAATCAGTGGTTTTTCCCCGTTGTGACCCAATACACAGAGACTCAATTTGGGGGGGAATTTGAAACCGAAGCGGATTATACCGACCCATATGTGATCGATCTGATTGAAGAAAAAGGCCAGATTATTTGGCCGCTTATCCCTTTCAGCTACGATACGATCAATTTTAATATCCAAGGCGCGGTTCCTTCGTCACCCGATAGCACCAACTGGCTTGGAACGGACGACAAAGGGCGCGATGTGCTGGCGCGCATTATTTACGGTTTTCGTATTTCCGTTTTGTTTGGCTTTATCTTGACTATGGTGTCGAGCGTGATTGGGGTTATTGTCGGGGCAACGCAAGGCTATTACGGCGGTTGGTTAGACTTGTTTGGGCAACGTTTTATTGAAGTCTGGTCTGGTATGCCAACCTTGTTTTTACTGATTATCCTGTCGAGCTTCGTTGAACCAAACTTTTGGTGGTTACTCGGCATAATGGTGGCGTTTAGTTGGATGAGTTTAGTGGGCGTTGTCAGGGCCGAGTTTCTTCGTTGTCGGAACTTCGATTACGTGCGCGCTGCGCAAGCGATGGGAGTATCGGACCAGCGAATCATGTTAAGACATATGTTACCCAATGCTATGGTGGCCTCACTTACCATGATGCCTTTTATTTTGTCAGGCTCAGTCACTACGCTAACGTCACTCGATTTTTTGGGCTTTGGTTTACCGACGGGCTCACCGTCACTGGGTGAGCTGCTCGCTCAGGGTAAAGCCAATTTGCAGGCGCCTTGGTTGGGTTTTTCTGCGTTTATCGTTTTATCTATTATGTTGACCTTGCTGGTCTTTATTGGCGAGGCGGTACGTGACGCTTTTGACCCACATCATCAGGGGAAAACGTCATGACAAAAACCGTATTAACGATTGATAACTTGAGTGTCGGGTTTGAACGAGATAAGCGCGTGGAAGCGGTGACTCACGATGTCTCACTGATGATCAAAAAAGGAGAAACGTTAGCCTTGGTTGGTGAGAGTGGCTCCGGAAAGTCGGTCACAGCCAATTCGATACTCAGGCTACTGCCGAAAGGGTCGGCGCACTACTTAGGTGGGCGCATCGACTTTGACGGTGTCGATATGCTCACTTGTTCACAACGCCAATTGCGCGGCATTCGTGGTGGCCGGATTGGCATGATCTTTCAAGAGCCTATGGTGTCGTTGAACCCGTTGCACAAGATTGGCAAACAGTTGGTTGAGACCTTAGCGATTCATCGTGGCATGCGCAGTAAAGCGGCCCATGCTCATGCCATCGAATGGCTAGCAAAAGTTGGTATTCGTAACCCGGAATATAAAGTGTCGGCTTACCCCCATGAGTTATCTGGGGGAGAGCGACAACGCGTTATGATTGCAATGGCGTTGATTAATGAACCCGAACTGCTGATTGCCGATGAGCCAACCACCGCTTTGGATGTTTCTGTACAGGCGCAAATACTCGATCTGCTCAAGCAACTGCAGCAAGAGCTTGGCATGGCAATGCTGTTTATTACCCACGATCTCAGCATCGTACGTCGTGTGGCGGATAGAGTGGCCGTGATGCAACACGGTCAATTGGTTGAAACGGGTCAGTGCCAGCAAATATTTAATGCACCAACGCATGCTTATACCCAAAAGCTGATTGACTCCGATCCTAAAGGGTTGCCTGTTCCTGTTGATGGTGAGCCAGAATCACTGTTAAACGTCGCTCACCTGCGGGTTTGGTTTCCTATCACTGGCGGCATTTTTAAGCGTGTAGTGTCACACATTAAAGCAGTCACTGATATGCAGTTTGACCTCAAACGAGGCCATTCAATTGGTCTGGTTGGTGAAAGCGGCTCTGGTAAGTCAACCACTGGAATGGCGGTGCTACGCTTAGTCCACTCGGAAGGCTCGATCCAGTATCAAAACAGTGAACTGCAAGGGTTAGATCGACAAGCGATGCTGCCATTTCGAAGTAAAATGCAGGTTGTATTTCAAGATCCTTTCTCCGCGCTCAATCCGCGTATGTCGGTGGCAGAAGTGATTGGTGAAGGTCTACGCGTGCATCAACAGTTCACCGAAGCACAAATTGATCAGCAGATTTGTCAAGTGATGGAAGAAGTTGATTTAGATCCGCAAACTCGCCATCGCTATCCCAATGAGTTTTCCGGTGGCCAGCGTCAACGGATAGCGATTGCTCGGGCTCTCATTCTAAAACCTGAGTTTATCCTCCTCGACGAGCCCACGTCTTCATTGGACCGAACTGTTCAAGCTCAGGTTCTACAGTTGCTTAAACATCTACAACAAAAATATCGCCTCACTTACCTGTTTATTAGCCATGACCTTAGTGTGGTGCGAGCATTGTGTCATTACACCATAGTGATGAAGCAGGGGGAGATCGTTGATCAAGGCGATACGTCAGCGCTATTCACATCGCCGTCGCATCCTTATACGCGTCAACTGGTTGAACTCTCCTGCTTATAAAAAAGCCACTCATGTCGAGTGGCTTGTTGATTCATTAGAGCTCACGGATGTTGCTTGGGCTCCAAATTCTCTCAAATGCTTGACTGATGTCGAACTCAGTTAGATGGGCGACATGGAAGTTAAGCAGATCCAGATCGTACGATGGGTCGGTGTAAACGATACCTTGGTTAAGCGCGGCAACCAGTCGGTCAGCTTGGTCTCTGGTGTAACCTTGGTTTTCCAATCGAGTCTGACGCTGAAGCTCCTGACGAACCTGACTAACGACCATTTCATATTCGGCTTGAGTAAACCCTGATGCAGCAGCGCGTTGGATCTCTTTGCGCACCAGTTGCTGGGCTTGGTCTTTATCATTGGCGGGTAGGCCTGTTACACGGATCTGACTCATCAACTGTTGTTGGAATAAACGATCGTTTTTGACTTGCACCGTGGCCAGAGATTGCTGCTTCTCTAATGCGTCTGCGATTCGTTGTTCTATCAACTTGTTGGCCAGCAGGGCGGTAAGCATGTCTTTGCGTTGCTGTTTACTGTCAGTGGCTGACGCCAAAGGCTTGAAGGCAATCAATGCGAAGGCGTTATCACTGCGCAATGTGTTTGCATCAACCATTGCAGCGGTTTTGCTTACCAGGTTAATTGGCTGCTGACGGTTTGACGGCCAGTCTGAAAACTGCTGCCTGACTAAACGAATAATCTCTCGGCTTTTCACCCCACCAGCGACAATCACGCTGGTGTTGCTCGGTTGGTAATAGTGCTGTTGGAAGGCTGTGATCGCTTCAAGTAACTGCGGATCTGACTCTTGCGCCGCCTCGGTTTGCTCAGCGTTTTCGGTTGAGTCCGGAGTTTGTGTGAGCGCGGTTTTAATTTGCGTCAGGTGCTGCTCAAGTTGACTGAGGTTAGCGTGATCTAGGTCGAGACTGAATACCGTTTGAGAGGCATCCGTTGAGGCTTGCCATTGATTGCCAGCAGTGGTGTCGTTTGCAAGAAGGCGTGACGCCATCAACTGTGTCGACGCCGGTTCTAAATCGGTGCCGATGCGCACGCGAATCGAGACTTCGTCAGAGGTTCGGCTCGTTGGCAATACAATGTAACGCAGGCCGTTATTTAAACTGGCAACGGTTGTGTTTGTCGGTAAATTGATGTCAGTGTGTTGGTACCAAATGGCGGATTGCTCAGCGGCTAGGCCAGTGGTCGAAACGAAAAGCGTTGCAGCAAGTGCAGCGGTAAGCAGCGGTCGAAAAGGTAGAGGCACGTTTTACTCCAAAAAAACATAGATTGGCGCTTATTTCCATGTTCAAGCTCTCATGAGAGAGGAGTGTTTACCTATTCCTTAGTAACGAAGTGTCAGCTTCGAAACACTCAGATATTGCAGCCAGCAATAACGAACGACTTAAAAAAGTTGGGTGAATTTTCTACAACTAAAGTTGATTAGTCAATCATAAATATGGCTGGAGTGAATATGTCTTAATAGTGAGAACGAAGTGGCTAGATTTTAATGTATTGGCTCGCGCTGGCGACAGACAGGGGTTTGGCAAACCAATAACCTTGTAGGTATGAGGCGCCCATATTGGTAAATGTTCTTTGCATTTCAGCATCTTCGATACCTTCAATGACGATTGAAATGCCATAGTCGTTACACAGGGTCGTCACGAACGAGAGATACTCAAAAGTGACGGGATTTTCTAACGAGCGCCAGGCGACCGACTTATCAATTTTGATTTGTGATAGTGGCAAATCAAAAAAACTATTGAGCGAACTGTAACCCGCGCCAAAATCGTCAAGAGAGAGATGGAAACCGAGCTTTTTGAGTCGATGCAGTTGGTCAATGGCTTGTTTATTGTCGTCGAGAATAATGGTTTCGGTAAGCTCAAGAACTACCGAGCTGGGTGCAACTTGATAGCGGTCGAGGAGTTGTTTGAGGTTGGCTGGAAAGTGTTCGGTGAGCAACTGAAGCACCGACACGTTAATGTTAACCCGCACACAGTCTTTGTGGGTTTGTCGATACTTATGGATAAACTGGCAGGCTTTTTCACACACGAAATAGCCAAGTTCATTTATTAGTCCCTTACGCTCAGCGACAGCGATAAACTCATCGGGATATAATTCGCCCAACTCCTCACTGCGCCAGCGTACTAAGGTTTCAAAACTGGCTACTTGCTGCGACTTACAGCAGACGATGGGCTGGAACTTGACCGAAAGCCTGTCATTGCGAATCGCGTGTCCGAGTTCTTTCTCAACATAGAAATGTCGGTCGACTTGGCGCTTTGTTTCGCCAACATACACCTTAGCGGTTTCGCCTTGTGCGTTGGCGAACTGGCTGGTTTGAGCGGCGATTCTGACTAGATCGTCCGCATGAATATCGCTACATATATTTGGATAAAATCCGATACAAATATCGGTCGCATAGAGAAAATCGATCGTTTTTACAGACTCTCGGTAAGCGTCACAAACTCGCTGTGCTAACTGGTTGAGTTCACTTTCTTGATATTGGCCTCGAACCAAGATGGCGAAGTCGTGTGATTGAATACGGTATAAATCGACGAACTGATCAGGGAACTCACCTAGGCTACGAGTGAGATGGGAGAGTAAGTTGCGCATGATTTGCGAGCCGTACAAGGTCTGATAGGAGCGCGTATTACCCAGTTGAATGTACATCAAATGGTGAGGTTGAGTGGTGACACCTTTGAGGTTGTCGATATCCATAGCCAGTTTTTGCTCGTTGGATAAGCCAGATGAGCCATCTTTAAACGAGGTTTGATGGACGTAAGTTTCCATCAGCTTTTGGTCTGAAATATCTTTATGGCAACCGATCATAAAGCGCTTACCGTTAACCGTCTTAGTCACCGCAGTGCCTTCGAGCCAAGTGTATTGGCCGTTGGTGCAACGAACTCGGTATTGAACCGTCACGCGAAGTTCATCTTCTTGAATATGTTCGCCTACTTTTTGTTCGAGCTCTTTCTGGTCGAGTGGATGAACGAGTGCAAGCCACTTTTTAAGGCAAGTATGACCGGAAGATTCAATACCAAACCGCTGGTAAAATTTGGGATTGTAGAAGCACACGTGTTCGCTATCTGACATGTAAAAAATGCCGTCGCTCAACACATCGACCATGTGGCGAAATTGGTTATCCATTAACGCATCAAGTTCAGCGCCAGATAAACTCTCTGGCCCGGCATCAGAAACATCAACCGCGACGTGATCGATGTGCTCTACTTTAGGGCTAGGTGTGAGGCTTCTAATTGATTGCGACATGATTTTGGCCGTTACCTGTCAACTTGGATGTGTACAAAGACAAAGTTATCCACGCAGTATTACATAAATAGTCGCCTTATTCATGCCACATGGCTCTCAATATAAGTGTTCTAATTGAAAATTATTCTCATATATAAGTGCTTGATAATATATGAAAGTAAATAGAAGGGGCGTTACTTCGAATCAAGCCGGTAATTGGCGAGGATGGCGTCTATGGTGCCGTCGCGTTTGATTTCATTTAAGGCTTGATTAAACTGTGTGACGAAGTCTTGCTTAAAGTGAAAACGATTGTCGGGATCTCGAGCGTAACCGAGATAACCATATTCACTGCTGACTGTGGTCGTGATGACCGGTGACCAGTCACGTTCAACCTGTTGGCTATTTTTGAGCAATTTTAACTCCCACAGGATTGAGAGACGATCGTTCATGTAACAATCAATCCGCTGTTTGTATAAGTTAATCATGCTCGCGCGGTTACTTTTAGCCTCTTTTAGCTGGATATCGCCTTGTTCAACGGCTTGCCAGAACGCTTGACCACCTAAGGCGTAAGATTGATTCACGCCGACCGTTAATCCGTAATAGCCTTGTGGCCAAGTATCGATATCGCGGTTAATCACAGCCTCCGGACGGCACATCACCACCACTTCTTCAGCCAGAATCGGTTCAGAATAGGGCGAAATATAGGGGCGTCGTTCAGTATAAAAATAAGGGGGGAATAGAGCAAAGCCTTCACCGACTTCAAGCATTTTGAGGCCGCGTCGCCATGGCAAAGGCACCATGGTCACTTGATATTTTGGCATCCGCTCAAACGCTGCTGCGAGGATATCGGCGTAGATTCCTTTCACTTGATTCCCTTCTGCATAGCTATAAGGGGGGTAGGCATCGTCGCCATAGATCGTCACCTTATTGATGGGGTGGTAAGCGAAGGCACAGTTGATCAGCAGCAAAAATGACATCAATAACAGACTCCATTTCAACATACTGCTCCTCGGCTTTTTCTCTACTTATCCTTAACTTTAGTTTATTAATCGCCGTTTAGAGATTAAACTCTTCGCTTTGTGAACATTCTACAGAGTTCGTTATGACTGAAGAGTATCAAGAAGGCGAAGAGATCGAGATTGAAGCGATTGGTATCGAAGTGTCTTCTCATCCCATTGAGTTGTACAAGGTATTCAAAATCGCTAATTTGGTTGGCGGTGGTGGAGAAGCAAAGCATCTGATTGCCGAAGGGTATGTGGCGGTTAACGGTGAGCTGGAAACACGAAAACGTCGCAAAATGTATGACGGTGACTTCTTTGAATTCAATCAAGAATATTACGTTGTTGTCTGTGATGCGCCCGTAACCGAACCAGAGGAGAAAGCCACAAAACCACAGGCTAAAGAGCGCTCAAACGCAAACCAGCCGAAACGCGATAATCGTTCATCGTCGGCTAAAAAGAGTAAGCCGAAGAAGAATCGTGACGCCACGGGTAAGGAATCAAAACCCTCGCAAGGTGGCAAAGGTAACGGCCGCTCTTCCATCGATTTCTTCTAGAAACTGGGGCAAGGGTCCCAGCTTTCGCTGTCTCTCGCTACCTTTGCTCCTGTCTTTTCTTACCAACGCTACATCCCATTTTCTCTGACTCTACTGGTTACAATCTCATCACTTAAGCGCATTCTTTCAATCGACTAGTGACAATAATGCAAATCTAAATGATAATGCGTTGCATTTAATTGATAAGGGTGAACAAATGAAGCTTAGAGTTGTGACACTTGCGTTGGTGATGACCGCGCTTAATGCGCACGCAAAAATGGTAGAAATCGAGCACGCACAAGGGAAGACGACATTAGAGTCTAAACCTGAGCGCGTAGTGGTTATTGGATTAGGACCATTGGACACCGTTAAGGCGCTTGGCGTTGAACCGGTCGCTGTCTCAACGGTCAGTATGTTTCCTGATTATTTGTCACAATATCGAAGCGGGGAGTTTGTTTCTGCAGGCAGCCTGTTTGAACCAGATTTTGAGGCCATCTATAGCCAGAAACCTGATCTAATTATCGTCGGCCCACGTGGCGCCGATAAATACCAAGAACTGTCTGAAATCGCGCCAACCATCGTATATGCCCTAGATAAAAACAAAGGTTACTGGGAAGCCACCCAAGAAGAGTGGCGTAAGTTGGGTGAAGTGTTCGAGAAACAAGATTTCGTTGAAGCGAAAATTGCCCAAGTTGATCAAGACTTCAAACAAGTTCAAGGCTACAACCAAACAAACAGTGTTGATGCGCTGACCGTTATGAGTGCGGGCGGTAACATCACAACGTTTGGAGCCAAATCGCGTTTTGGCTCAATCTACAAAGATTTTGGATTCACTGAAACCGTGAAGGGTATTAAAGAGAGTCGACATGGTGATCTAATTTCTTATGAGTTTATTCGCGAACATAACCCATCAACTTTGCTGATCGTAGATAAAGATATCTTGATCAATAAAGGCAAAGGTAGCACAGTTCAGCGCGATTTTGAGAATGATTTGGTGAAAGCGACCCATGCATACCAAAATCAAAAAATGGCCTACTTAGACATCAATGCATGGTACCTATCGATAGCAGGTATGCGAGCGACTGAGCAAATGTTGAGTGACGTTAAGTCGGCGACAGGTCTTAACTGATTGTTGAGTAAGTATGAAGAACCTCAAGTTCACGCTTGAGGTTTTTTAGGTTCAAGAGGTGATAGACTTTTGAAGATGTTATCTTGGACGCTCTTGATTTTGAGTGTCTTGTCTCTGTTTGTTGGGATTGGCCAGCTCAATGCCGCACAACTGTTGGCGGGCGATCCCCAAAGCTGGGATCTACTGTTTACCAGCCGAGTTCCCCGTTTAGCGGCGGTGCTTTTGGCAGGGGCTGGTCTTAGTATTGCCGGCCTTATCATGCAGCAAATTAGCCAAAACCGATTTGCTTCACCATCGACATCGGGAACGATTGAGTGCGCGATGTTGGGCTATGTTTTGAGTTTGGTCTTGTTTGGTAACGGCAACCAACTGTGGCTGATATTCTCCGTTTCTATGCTGGGCACCCTGGTGTTTGTTCAGTTTATTAATCGCATCCAATTTAAAAATGCGGTGTTTGTGCCTCTTGTAGGGATCATTTTTGGCAACGTGGTGGAATCGGTCGCGACGTTCTTTGCTTATAAATACGATGCCATTCAAAACTTATCGAGTTGGGCAGTGGCTAACTTTGCCAACTTGTTGCAAGGCGATTATGAACTGCTTTATGTCGCGATTCCGTTTGCCGTTTTCAGCCTGTTGTACGCAACGCGTATTTCCGCGGTGGGACTGGGCAAAGATTTTGCGCTGAACTTGGGCTTAAACTACCAGCAAGTATTGGTTGTCGGCGTGTTACTGGTTTCGGTCATGTCGGCGTCTGTGGTGATGATTGTTGGTAAGCTCCCGTTCTTAGGATTGATTGTTCCTAACCTCGTCAGTCGTTTTTATGGCGACAACTTAAGGCGCAACATCCCCCTTACTGCGCTTCTTGGAGCGCTCATCGTATTAGTCTGCGACCTGGCCGGACGTTTGATCATTTTCCCGTATGAGTTGCCTATTTCAAACATCATCAGTTTGCTTGGTGGCGCGGTATTTATTTACTTCATTCTACAAGGTGAGAAAAATGCACGATCGTCATAAGCTGCTCTGTTTGGCGTTGGTGTCGGTGTTGTTTGCTGGTCTTTTCATCGGAGTTGGGCTTAATGCTGACAACTATGAGTACTTCTTGTCTCGCCGCGTACCAAAAGTGCTCGCGATGGTCATTGCTGGCGTCGCGATTGGTTTATCGTCGCTTTCGTTCCAGACCATTACCCACAATCGGATACTGACGCCCAGTATCATGGGCTTTGATTCGCTTTACTTGTTCACCAAGGTTCTGATGGTGGTGATGTTTGGTGGGCTAAGTGGTATCGCGATGAACAGCTATGTCAACTTTGCTGTGTCAGTGACAGCGATGTTGGGTTTTTCGGTGCTGCTGTTTGGCTTCTACTTTCGCGGTGTGCGTCAGAACTTGCTCGTACTGCTGTTACTCGGCGTCATTTTAGGGCAGGTATTTGATAGCGGTTCATCCTTTCTGATTATGCTCATGGACCCGAATGACTTTGCAACTGTTCAGGCCAACATGTTTGCTAGCTTCAACAATATTAATGTTGATTTGGTTTATTTGAGCGCGCCACTACTGTGTTTGATTTCGTGGCG
This sequence comes from Vibrio sp. JPW-9-11-11, assembly GCF_013369335.1. GTDB lineage: Bacteria > Pseudomonadota > Gammaproteobacteria > Enterobacterales > Vibrionaceae > Vibrio. The sequence continues at coordinate 375,115 of NZ_SZQJ01000009.1, read as the reverse complement.
ACTTTATACGCTTCATCGATGGCTAGACGTGTTCTGGCTGGATAAAGACAACGCCATCAGCTTGGGTGTTGATGTAAAAAGAATCACGTTACAGATCTTACTTTTGTCGGCGGTTTTGATCTCGATATCGACTGCGTTAATCGGGCCACTGCTGTTTTTCGGCTTGCTCGTGACCAACTTGACAAGAGAAATGTTCGCCAGTTATCAGCACAAAGTTTTGTTTGGCGCCGTGTCTCTGTTAGCCATCGCTTCTCTGCTCGCTGGGCAATGGATTGTTGAAAATCTGTTTGGTTTTACGACGACGCTAAGTGTCGTGATTAACTTTGTCGGTGGTATGTACTTCTTGTCGATGCTGCTGCGCAATAAGATTATTTAGGTTGAATATGATTACTTTAAAAAGCCTTAACAAGGTATTTGGCCAATCGGCGGTTGTAGACAATGCGAGCGCAGAGTTTGAGAAAGGCAAAGTGACCTCAATTATCGGCCCAAATGGGGCAGGGAAGAGTACGCTTCTCTCTATGGCAAGCCGCCTAGTATCAAGAGATTCGGGCGAGGTCTACATTGATTGCAAAGAACTTTCCGAATGGGACAACAAAGAACTCGCCAAACGACTCGCGGTGCTTCGCCAAGCCAACACCATTACGATGCGTTTTACCGTGCGTGAAATGGTCTCATTTGGCCGCTTTCCCTACTCGCAAGGCAACTTAGATGACTACGACCAATCGGTGATCGATAGGGCGATCAGCTATTTGGATCTCGAATCCATTCAACACCAATATCTGGATGAGTTGAGCGGGGGACAGCGCCAACTCGCATTTATCGCGATGGTGATGGCCCAAGACACCGACTACGTGTTTCTCGACGAGCCTTTGAACAACCTAGACATCAAACATTCGCTGCAGATTATGCGAAATGTCGGCAAGTTGGCTCACGAAATGAACAAAGCCGTTGTGGTGGTCATCCATGATATTAACTTCGCGGCTTGTTATTCGGACAAGATTATCGCGTTGAAAAAGGGAAAAGTGGTCGCACAGGGTAACGTCGAAGCAGTGATTCAAGCCGATATTCTTGAGCGCATCTATGAAACGCCGTTCAACATTGTTGAAGTGGACGGAAAGCGGATGTGTACTTACTACTAACGTTAAAATATGAGTGAAGTCTTCGGGAGAGTGCTTCACTCTGGTCTCACTTTGTTACCGCTAAGTTTTATTTGGTGAGATCCTCGATGATAGGGCATTGGCTCCCTTCATCACCTGGGCAGGTTGATATCCACTGCTTTAGTTGTTTTTCAATTTCTTTGAGTTCGCGAAGTTTGATTTCGACTTCGAGGAGTTTTTCTTGCGCTTTGGCTTTGACTTCGCTGCTTTTCCTATTGGGGTTTTGCGCGAGCTCGACGAACTCTTTACATTCAAGTAGAGAAAACCCGGCGTTTTTTGCCCGCGAGATCAGGTTGAGCTCTTGAACATGCTGCTCGCTGTATTCACGGTAGCCCGCTTCACTGCGACAAGGCGGCGTGATCAAGCCTTTTTCTTCGTATAAACGAATCGATTTGCTAGACAAGTTTGTCAGTTTAGCGACGGCGCCTATGTTCATGTTTTTCTTCACTCCTAACGTTCGAGCATAATCTTTCAGTTTGGCTACACATGTTTTACTACTTTTGCTGGTGGAACGCCAAATGCTTTTTTAAACGCATGGGTAAAGTTAGCAGGATGGTTGTATCCTGCTTCATAAGCGGCTTCTGTTATCGTGACGAGTCCTTTTTCCAGATTATGCTTGGCCAGCATTAGGCGCCGCTGGCGTATGTAACTGTTAATGGTCACCCCAACGCTAGAGCGAAATATCCGTTGTAGATTTGAACTGCTCATTGAAAAGTGCGTAGCGATAGCATCAATGGTCAACGTCTGCATTAAATGCCTTTCAATGTAGTTCAGCACGTCTTTAACTCGGTTGCTGCCGGCGTTCGGTAGCGCACTTTGCTCGAATGGGCCATGACTCGCAGGCAAATGATCAAACATCTCTTGCACGATTTGCAACGCGAGCGATTCTAGCTTCAAGCGAGCGCTGAAAGATTGCGGCTGTTCACTCTGCAATAGGGACAACACCAACTGGCGCATTTTTGGGCTGACGTGCGAGCGAACATAATTGAGGTGCCGATTAGTGAAAGAGAACGGGTTGCCAAGTTCGCTCAAACGCGACGTCACCCATTGAGAGTGGAACAGCAAGTTCACTTTCAGTAGTTGATTGTGCTTTTCAATGCTGCGATGAAAGCTCGCCGCTTGGGTGAGGTTAACCAGTATGGCTTGAGGTTGTGCGTTCCCGTCGACAGTGAACTCAAGCTCGTCGTAGCCGAAAGTCAAGCTTCCTTCTAGCACGACTGTGATGATCATTGCCGCAGAAGTCGACGCGACAACATGCGAATCCAACAACTCGATGCTTTGCCCACCATAGATAGCGAAACATTGCGGTACTTCGTAGTTGATCAGTTTGCCTTCCACAATCGGAGTGTTGTTAAAGCGGGTTTGACTCATGATCACCTGTTTGTCATTTTCTACCACGGTTTGGGTTAAAACGACCTTAGGGACATTGGTTTGCAAATGACGAGACTCCTTTTGGCGATTCTTCATAACCGTTAAGCGTTTTTGCATAACAGGAAAGACTTCTCGTTAATAATATTGATAATTATTATATATGCGAATTATTATCATTACCAGTTGGGAAGTTAAGAACATGGGAAGGGTTATTCGCAAACCTCTAAACAAATCAATGCTTTGTTACGCGATCGGTATCGCGATAAGTGCCACCACCGCTTTGGCAAGTGACGAAACTAGTTATTTCGACGAAGTGCTGGTGTGGGGAACCGAAGTGTCTTCAAACACTGAAATGGTCGACACGCAAGATATGTCGTTGAAACAGGCCGATCATATGTCGGATCTACTGCGTGATATTCCAGGCGTCGACGTGGGTGGCACGCACTCGGTCAACCAAAGAATTAACATACGTGGCCTAGGTGAGACAGACCTCGATATTCGTCTAGACGGCGCGTCGCAGCACGCCAACATGTTTCACCATGTAGGCAACTTAACCTTGAACCCAGATATCCTTAAAGCGGCGGATATTCAAGTGGGGAACAACTCGGTGACGCAAAACGGCATGGGTGGCTCGGTGTACTTTGAAACCAAAGACGCCAAAGACTTGCTGCGCAGCGGCGAAACATACGGCGCGCGCGTATTTGGCGGCTATGCATCGAACGCGAATCGACAAGGCTCATTAACCGTATACGGCTTGTTGACGGACTCGGTTGACGCGATGTTTTACGGGCACTTTATTCGCCGTGACGACTTTGAAGATGGCTATGGTAACGACGCTTTCGGCACCGAAGGGGACACTTACAACATTCTTGGCAAACTGGGCTTTGAGCCTTCTGAATATCACCGTTTTGAACTCGTTTACGATCTCTATCGTGACAATGGTGACTACCGCCCACGCCCGGATATGGGGGCAGATGCGAACTTAGGTTTATCTCAAGACCTCTTATTACCGACTAATTATGACCGAGACACCATCACACTTAGCTATGAGTTAGATAGCGATAACCACTCAGGCAAAGTGGTCGCGTACAGCAGCCAAACCACCATTGACCGTGATGAAAGTGAAACGGGGTGGGAGCGGATGGGGCGAGCTTCAAGAAACGAAGCGACTAACCACAATTTAGGTATCAATGCCAAATTCCAATCTGACTACACACTAGCGAGCGTGGACAACCGTGTGATTTACGGTGCGGACTACATGGACAAAAACAGCGCCAGTCAGTACGGCGGCGTGAAGTACATGGACGAAACCGCTATCTCGACCGCTGTATTTGCCGAAAACCAAGTTTACATCCTCGAAGATTGGAGCGTGACGGCTGGTCTTCGCTACGACCATTACCAGCGTAAAGCAGAGACAGGCAACAAAACGTTTGACGATGTGACATGGGCGCTGGCAACAGAATGGGACATGACTGAAGACTGGACCGCATTTGCGAGTGTTCGCAGCTTATTTAAAGGCCCGGAGCTACTTGAGTCCTTTGTTAAGTTCCAACAAGCCTCTGTTCTAGCGGATGACATTAAAGCGGAAACTGGTTTAAACCGCCAAGGTGGTATCCGCTACAAATCTCAGTTCGGTGGTCATTTTGTTGGCGCGAGTGTCACCGTGTTCAAAACCGATATCGACGACTACATTAACGAAGAATGGAGTGGAAGTGGCTACACGTTCGTGAACATGGGCAACGTAGAAATCGAAGGCTTTGAAGTCAGTGCCTCGTACGGGTATGAACTCTTCAACGCTAAAGTCTCTTACTCGCGTTCAGATGTAGAAGACACAACCAATGGCGGGCCGGTAATGCGTGTCGACGGCAGTATGGATATGGGGGACAGCATCGCGCTAACCCTAGACTACACCGCCGATGGTATTAACACCATCTTTGGTTGGACATCACTGGTCGTTCTTGAGGAAGATAACGTGCTAGAAGGCACAGATCCAAAAGAAGCGTACGATGTACACAACATTTATGCTCAGTGGGTGCCTTCGAGTCACCAAAATTTCTCATTGACCTTCGGCGTCGACAATATTTTCGACGAAGCTTACGTATCTCATTCGTCAAGAATCGGTGATGCACGCGGCTTTGTTGCTAATGACTACGAGCCAGGGCGCAACGTTAAGCTGTCAGCAGCTTATCAATTCTAATACGACTCAAATCGGCTAGTAAGGCTGCTCGAAAGAGCAGCTTTTTATATGTAACAACCACCAATAAAAATGAAGGAAGTCACATGGAGCAGTTCACGGTTATCCAATCAGAGCACGTCAGTAAGTATTTGGTTGTGCTGTGTCGACACTTTGGGCGAAAAGTTCCCGCCACATGGGATGACGAAAATGGCGAAGTTCAGTTCCCAACCGGGCAGGCTTACATGACACTAAACCCTGAGCTAAGCAGCTTAACTATTCGCTGCGTCGCTGAAAGCGAAGAAAAGCTCAAAGGCGTCATCGCGATTATTGACTCACACGTTGATATGTTTTCAAGGCGAGAAACCCTAAGCTTAACTTGGCAGTCATCGGTTTAACGATTGACGGTGGATTAAAGAGTAGGAGTGGCCATCATTCAAAAATAGTTGAGTGGTGGCTTTTTAAACTGACGTGGCTCATGAAATGGCTCACTTTCACAACTTCCTAGCAAAATAGGGGGCTGGGAGTTGCAGTTGCATAACAAGGTTCGGGAAATAACGTGTTCTCTTTTGTGAGCGAAACATTAATTTCTAACTTCAAATTAAATTGAGGCTTGTGTTAGATCAACAAAATTTGAATGACTGAGCCAAATGCCATTAAATAAAGTTGAAAGATTCAAAAAATATTGAATAATGTTGTCCATAACGATACAAGCTTAGTGCTTTCAATACACGGTCTGAAACAGGATACATCCCTCATGTCAAATTCGTATGTGCTGGTTATTAACTCTGGTAGCTCATCACTTAAGTTTGCTGTTATCGATTCTAAGTCGGGTGACGCGATTGTCTCTGGTCTTGGTGAGTGCTTCGGTCTTCCAGAAGCTGTCATCAGTTGGAAATACAATGGCGAGAAAACCGAACAAGCGATTACCGCCCCAGATAACCACCATCAACATGCGATCAACCGTATTGTTGCTTTGATGGAAACCCTAGGTTTCACGCAAGATTTAGTTGCCGTGGGACACCGTATTGTCCATGGTGGTGAAAAATTCACTTCAACGGTTCGTATTAATGATGACGTGCTCGCAGAGATTGAAAACCTGTCTGACTTGGCTCCGCTCCACAACCCAGCAGGCGCAAAAGGTATTCAAGCTGCAATGCAAGCATTCCCGAGCCTACCTCAATTTGCCGTCTTTGATACTGCGTTCCACCAAACTATGCCGCAAAAGGCATTCACCGGTGCGATTTCCCACGAGCTATACAAAGAATACGGCATTCGTCGATACGGTTTCCACGGCACTAGCCACTATTTTGTGAGTCGCGAAGCGGCAAAAATGCTTAATAAACCTGTTGAAACGGCAAGCTTTATCACTGTACACCTTGGCAATGGTGCGTCAGTGTGCGCGATTAAAGACGGGCAATCTGTCGATACGTCTATGGGCTTTACGCCGTTAGCGGGTTTGATGATGGGCACACGCTCTGGCGACCTAGACCCAGGCATTATCGAGTTCTTGATGAAAAAGGGATGGACGCAAGAGCAAGTATTCGAAACCCTCAACAAGAAATCGGGCTTCTTAGGTGTTTCTGGTGTGACTTCTGATGCGCGTGGCATTTTGCAAGCGATGGAAGAGGGACACGAAGGGGCAAAGCTTGCCTTTGAAGTGTTCACCTACCGCGTAGCGAAGTACATTGGCTCTTATATGATTCCTCTTGAACGACTTGATGCCATTATCTTCACGGGTGGCATCGGTGAAAACTCTTTAGACATTCGCCGCGAAGTGCTCAATAACTTGAGGTTGCTTGGCTTTGCTGAAGATACTGCAGGTAACGAAGCAGCGAGATTTGGTCAAGCGGGTGTGATTGGTGAGTCTGCCTTGTTGGGTGCCAAAGTTATGGTGATTCCGACCAACGAAGAATTTGTCATCGCTCAGCAGTCAGTTGAACTGTTGTAGTTGATTCAACAAATCAGATGGGAAAAGCGAGCCAATGTGGCTCGCTTTTTTTGTACGTTGGATAGGCTATGCAACACAACTATCAGTAGATGCTGTCTTGTATAGAAATTGCTTTTAGCCTGTACCTATATAATGAGCTTATCGTCACTTACTGTGCTTATGACAAGTTTAGGATGAAATACGCCCTTTACGTTAGCGGTTAATAAATTTATGGAGTATTTAACGCGTATATGCCCCATTCAGTGTTACGCGCAGCCTTAAATTACTCTAAGACCATGCAGGCTTACCATAGAATAACTAACTCGAAAAATGATGGACATATTGTGGACGTTTTGGTGTCTACAATTAGTCCGTGTTGGACTCTATTTTTTGTATGTGCCACTCGTGTCTTGAGTGAAAAGAATCGGGAAGCTTAGAGCCAGTTAAGATGGTTAATTTGTCCAAATCAAATAGTAGATCTTGAAGAGCTTTACTTGTTAGCTTAGTTATCCTCTCTAATTCTCTGACCATATCTTCGTTATCATATGCTGTCAGTGTTTCCACTAGGTTGACACCACTCTCTTTCTTGCTTGAGCTGCCTTACCCACTTATCCATGGTCGATTTTCCCACCCCCATGGCTTTGGCGGCTTCAACAACGGTGTAGTTTTGGTCGAGAACAAGTCGTGCAGCTTCGAGTTTGAACTCCGCACTGAAAGTGCGTCTGGTACGCTTGGTCATAGTTTTACCTGTAACGCTATGAGGTGTATATTAACACCTCTAATCAGGTGGCCAAATTCACCGTACCACTACATACTTAATTGGGCGTTACGTGCACTAGTGCTTAGCTAAAGCTGATTTATATCAACGGGCATATCTATAAGTCAGATATTCTAAGTTTTTTGGTTATTAGGATTGAATGGATATGAGATTAGTTTGGTATGTTGTTTTACTGTTAGCTAGCTTATTTACGACAGTAGTATATGCCGAGAAAGATATGTCTTGCACAGACGTAGGGATAACAGCTAGTAATATGTATCTAGCCTATTGGAAAGGGGAGCAGATACACCATATCGTTGAAGATAACCTTTCGGGTAAGTCGTTTCGAGACAAAGAAATAGTGCACCTTATTGGTGGTGTATTAGAGAGGTTAGACCCTGATATTCCAAAGTCCGAGTTGAGAGCCCAACGTAACTCACTTAAAAACACACTGAAAAGATATTGTTTAAATGGGGAGTTTGACTAGATACACATAACAGGCAATTTAAGAGGGATTCACAACGCTTGGCGCACTTACTTCAAGTCAGTTTAGTGTTTATGGCACAATGCGTTAGGTTTGGCTGATGGCGTTGCTCACTACTTAAAGCGGCGTTATGCGAACTATCTTCCGGGAGGCTAGATGACAGAACAAGTGAAAGATAGCTGTAAATATCTAGGCTTTGAATATCAGATGCCCGTTTGCTTGGGGTTCCCTGTCGATAACTCAACGATTGAGGCGTTGAGTCCTAGTGAGTTAGAAAGTATAGATTCAAGTGGTATCTACCTTTCCACAGCTTGTTGGCGAAATTATATTGCGACATGGGAAGTTCAAGATGACAAGTTATATTTGGCTAAGCTAGAAGGGAAATATCGACTTGTTGATAATCGCCCTTTGTTAGCGTCTTGGTATTCAGGGGTGTTTGAACTGCCTCAGGGAGACTTGGTTGACTGTAATGTGGAGCTGGGTTTCAAATTAAACTATACAAAGGCAGTAGAGCTAGAGTTTGTCGAGGGTGTTTTGGTCGCAAGTAGATTTAGAGATCTCACCTAAGAAAATTCGCATAACAATAAATTTAAGAGTGATTCACAACGCTTGGCGTTTTCACTTCAAGCCAGTTTAGTGTTTATGACACAATGTTTTAGCTAAGGTGGTTGCGTGGCTCACACCTTAATTTGGCTATGTGCCTACTAAGATTTAACAGTTTTGATACACATATTATTAAGCTGTTTTAGTGCCCAACATTTCCAATGATTCATTGTGAACTTTGGACATAACAGGATAAGGAAAGTGTATGTTTTATTTGTTACTCATAGCATTGGCAATTACAGGAGAAGTTCTCCCAGAGGAGCACAACAGGTTTTATGCTTTGGGTACGGGCCAACCGCCGATTGTGTTACTTAGAGAAGGTGATGAACTTTGGAATGCAAGGATGATGGACCGAAAGAACTTGCAGCATATCCCTCAAGGCTTATTTCATCTCAATGGTTTGGCTGTTGGTAGGAAGACGAAAGAAGACTTCAATTATTATGATATGTCCGAATTACTGTCGATAGAAACAATCACCCAGTTGGCAACGAATAAGCGGTTTGATGTTCAAGGTGGCCAAGTTTATATCAATCATGATTACGAACTTGATGAACGAGAGGGGATAGAAGTTCGTTACTCATCAAATGATATCCGTGAGGAAGGCTTTTCTGTAGTCATATTGTGGGATAAACAGTTTGACGATGAAATGGTACTTCCAGCCAGTAAACATACCAAACTAAACTATACGAATATATCGGGTTTTTCACCAGAAAAACTAAGAGTGGCACGAAACGAAATTTTTGCTCGCCATGGCTACATTTTTAGCTCTAAAGAGCTTACCTATTATTTTTCCACTACCAGTTGGTACAAACCTGAAACAAAAAATGTGTCGTTAACTGAGGTTGAAAAGTACAATGTTATGTTCCTCAAGCAGCTGGAGAAGGAACAAGAAACGCAGTTTCAATCACCCAAAGCCAATCAACAACGCCCAGTCTATACCGATGACGAATTAATGCCGGGTTCTGATATAAGGCCATTGAAGAAAAGTGAACTGACGGGTTTCTCTGCTCAGGAGTTACGTTTGATCCGGAACGAGATATTCGCGCGGCATGGCTACATATTCAAATCTGAAGATCTGACAGAACACTTTTCAAAAAGAACATGGTATTACCCGATTTTTGATTCGGTTGAGCTGTCCACGATTGAAGCTGCGAATGTAAGGTTGATTAAGTCGGTGGAAGGTGGTCAGTAAGAATATTGAGTAAGTGAGTGTAGTGGATGAACAAAAATGGGCACTAAGATCGAGGTTTTGCCGTACCTCTGGTAATCCGTAAAATGCTAATTTAGCAAAGTCACTGACACAGAATTGTCCAAAAGTTTGTTGGGGTAAGCTGTAATTTGTGTGCTGTAATAATATCATTCCGACCAACGAAGAATTTGTCATCGCTCAGCAGTCAGTTGAACTTTTGTAGTTGATTCAACAAATCAGATGGGAAAAGCGAGCCAATGTGGCTCGCTTTTTTGGTTTGAATGCCATGATTAATTGTTGTTAATCCATCCGGGTAATAAAGGTTTGCGCGTCATCGAAAAAAGCGACAAAGCCACCGTGATAGATAAACACTCGACCGCGTCCCTCAACTAAGCAGGCGAGCTGTGGGTTCAAGTCTTCTTCGTTGTTCGTTCTTTGAAATGTTCCGGTATCGGTGATAACGCCACTGAGATTGGGTAAGTGACCATAAGCGCGCTTGGCTTGATCAATCAGGCTCAATTCACTGATGCTCGAGAAATAAGAGGGGATAGCACCGGCTTCTTCAATAAATAGAGGCTTGATTTCTTCAAAAGCGGTAATCACTAGCCAGTCGATGCCGTTAACATGATGGATAAACATAAAGGGTCTCGATAATTCTGATCGGCTAATTTTATCACTATCGAGGGAGTGAAGAATAGTCTAGGCAATGGCTGCTGAGTAAATTCTACTGCCCAATAGTGTGTAAGACCATGTAGACTTGAAACGTTTTTAATAGTGTCAAATGGAAGTTTTCTTTATGCGCAAGTCAGATAAGAAGGTCGAGAATCTAATCAGAGAAGTACTGACCGAAGTTTGTGAAGAGTCGTTAAAAGGTTACGATGGTTTTCTATGGGTGACTCACACAGTCAAATTCTCATCTTTTCCACAAAGCCTAGAAATCATCTGCGTATTCGAGTCGAACCAAGACAGAGCCAACTTTTTAGCGGGAGAAGGCCAACCGCATATTTCAGACGCAGTTCAAAAGGCGTTTAATAAGGTGGGAGTGAAACTAAAGAACACAAGCAAGCATATCCGTTACGAGACACAGCAAAATCTTGATTCTGGCCGTCATAGAAAATGAGTTGCTAGTGAACCTCTGCGGCCTTTGACTAACTCGTCGTTACCTCTTTTCTTTCCTAAGTTTTGTGTAACTTATCATTCCTTGGTGGGCAATTCACAACGCTTACTCGGCGTTTGGCCTCCCAAGCGAAGTGTTTAAAAATACCACCTATTAAAAATTTAATTTGAAACGATGTTTTGTTTTTGTGTTATTATGACGGGAGATTTTACTTGATTGAAATGAAAAGGGATTCCCATGCAGAAAACGGTGGCTGTGTTATTAGCAGATGGTTTTGAAGAAGGCGAAGCGGTGGTGTTCATCGATGTAGTACGACGCAGCGGTATGCAAGTTGACGTGCTGGCTTGTAAAGACGATGTTGTTATGAAAACCTATTTTGATACGCGTATCAGCGCTGACTTCACTTTGGCAGAAAAATTCGAACAGGATTACGATGCGGTCATGATGCCGGGTGGCCCTGAGGGAACGGACAATTTAACCAGTAACCCGCAGGTGATTGCGTTTTTGAAACGCCACATAGACGCAGGCAAGTACATTTGCGCGCTTTGCTCATCACCCGCAAAAGTATTGGGTAAACATGGTCTTCTTGAAGGTAAACACTTCACAACAGGGAGTGGTTTGGAAACCTTAGTTGAGAAAGGAGAGTACTTAGACCGCAAAGTGGTGGTGGATGGTAACTTCATTACCGGCAAAGGTTTGGGTGTTAGCTTTGATTTTGCCCTGACGGTTGCTCACACACTTCGTACCGATGACCCGGACCATATTCTTTGGCAGGCAGACCATATTTATTACGAAGGCTGGCCAGCGTCTGTTAAGCGTATTGAAGCATAATCTATTGCGGCTTCGGCTTGCCGTTTATTGTGAGCGATAACTTAGCGCTTAACATTGGTCACTTTTTCACGGTGAGTTCACGTGCTAGCATCGGCAGTAATACACTACTTAGGAATCACATATGTCGTCAGATCATTACGGAACCAGCGCCAATTACGCACGTAAAGAAGCAGGCTATAGAGAAAAAGCTCTAAAACTGTATCCTTGGGTATGTGGAAGATGTGCGAGAGAGTTTGTTTACTCAAACCTACGTGAACTCACGGTTCATCATAAAGACCACGATCATACGAATAACCCTGAAGACGGCAGTAACTGGGAACTGTTGTGTCTCTACTGTCACGACCATGAGCACAGCAAATACTTAGAACATGAGCGTTATGGTAGTGAAATAAAGCCCGGTGATGATGATCATCAAGCGGCAACGTACAACCCTTTTGCTGATTTGGCAAACATGATGAAAAAGTGATTGGCCACTGATTTGCGGTTGGTACGCAAATATTGCCAGTTCAAAGTAAAGGCCTCACAGAGGCCTTTTTAGTTTGTAGTGTTTCTATCCGTCAATCATGTTTAGTCGTTGAGTTTTATCATCATGGCTGTTAGGTTGTGTGTATGAAATACATTTCAGCATTGACATCATTCTTCATCTGGTGGCGCTCTCTCTAGAGCGGCACTGAATGCTTACATTCTTTAGCTGCTGGAAGGTAGCTAAGAATGTCATCTCTTTTGTATCTCCAGTAGCGTTTTATTTTAACTAGGAGATATCTCATGAGTACCAACCCAACGACGAACAATCCAGAAATAATTTTGACCGGTGACCGAGCGACAGGCCCGTTGCATCTCGGTCATTATGTCGGGTCTTTGAAGCAGCGTGTGGCTTTACAAGACATTCACCAGCAAACAATCCTGGTTGCCGATATGCAGGGGCTTACTGATAATGCCCACAACCCCAAAAAAGTTTCATCCAATATTTTAAATGTCGTTGCTGACTATCTCGCCGTTGGTATCGATCCGTCAAAAACAACGATTTGTCTTCAATCACAACTTCCTGCGCTTGCAGAGTTAACCATGTATTACAGCAACCTAGTCACCATCAGTCGGTTAGAGCGAAACCCGACCGTTAAAAGTGAAATACAGAACAAAGGGTTTGAACGATCGATTCCAGCGGGCTTTTTAACGTACCCTGTATCGCAAGCTGCCGACATCACGGCTTTTAACGCATCTTTAGTTCCTGTTGGTGATGATCAGATACCGATGCTTGAACAAACCAATGAGATAGTGAGAAAGATAAACTCTTTGGCGGGACACACAGTTTTAAATGAATGTCGACCTTTACTCAGTAACGCTTCTCGGCTCCCTAGTACCGATGGGAAAAATAAGATGTCTAAGTCGATGGGTAACGCTATTAATCTTGGGGCGACGGCAAAAGAGATTACCGCAGCGGTAAAATCAATGTATACCGATCCTAACCACCTAAAAGTTGAAGATCCCGGTAAGGTAGAAGGTAATGTAGTGTTTACCTACCTTGACGCTTTTTATCAGGATAAGAACGATATCAAACAATTAAAAGATCACTATCGACGCGGAGGTCTAGGTGACGGTGCAACGAAAAAAATTCTGGAAGAGTGTTTGCAAGATATGCTTCGACCAATCAGAGAGAAAAGAAGAGAGTTTTTGGATGATAAAGCACAATTGGTTGATATTTTGGTTCAGGGAAGCGAAGTCTCTAGAGAAAAAACATCGAAAGTACTTTTTGACGTCAAAGAGATTTTTGGACTCAATATTATTTGAATGCCACTTTCTCTATGTGATGGCGTAGATGAGACCAACCCAGTAGAGAAAACTGGCCAAGGCTGCCGTAAAATCACGAGCTAGCTATCGCCGCTAGCTCATCCTGCAGCCTTGCCGTAAGGCTGTGCATGAAAGATTCCGAGCTATGTTTATTACCTCGCTCACCACCTTTGCAGGGCTGTTATCTTTGTTGACCGAGCGCAGTACCAAGCGCACTACTTGTTCTCGTAGTGAATGATATTGTGAAATACCGCGTTCTCATGGCCGGTGTTTTTATATCCATGCTTTTGATTCGCATTAAAACGGACGGCTTGTCCTGGGCGTAACGTATGCCATTTGCCGTCAAACAGGACTGCCATCTCACCAGAAATACAAACAATATGTTCAATCACGCCTAGGTTATGAGGCTCGGACTGATGCTGATAGTCGCGCGCTAGGGTCAGTTCGTACACTTCAAATCCGAGCGTCGGTTCAAATGGAAACAGTAAGCTGACAAAAAAGCCTTCATTATAGTCTTCACGTCTTAGCGCATTCGCATCTCTAAACAGGCTAGTCAGTTCGGTATTGGCACTGCGGGCTATAAAACTGGAAAACGACACATCGAAGCCGGATGCAATTTGCCACAGCTTAGCGACCGTGGGGCTGGATTCGCCCCGCTCGATTTGTCCTAACATCGCTTTGCTTACTCCGGTCGCTTTGGCCGCTTTATCTAGGCTCCAACCTTTTTCTTGGCGAAGGCGCTTTAAATTATCGCCGACTTTAATCTCTGTTTGCATAAATTTTTGACAAATACCTTGTGCGTTATAACGCACGAGTGCTATGTTGATTGTAATGGACGTTATAACGCACAAGGGACGAGATTAATATGACTACGCTAAAACTTTCTCATATCAGCACTGGTTTTATTGCCGTTTTTATCGGCTATGCCAGTGCGGCTGCGATTATTTACCAAGCTGCGTTGAGCGCTGGCGCAACAGACGTGCAAATCGCGTCGTGGTATTGGGCATTAGGTGTGGGGATGGGGGTTAGCACGATACTGCTGTCTGCCTACTTCAAGCAGCCTATAGTGACAGCTTGGTCGACGCCTGGCGCAGCTTTGTTGATCACCTCCTTAGAAGGGTTAACCATCAACCAAGCGATTGGCGTATTCATGTTTAGTTCTTTATTAATGACGTTCGTTGGTATTGCGGGTGTGTTTGACAAAGTCTTGAAGCAAATCCCCACTGCGATTGCATCGGCGATGTTAGCGGGCATTTTATTGCAATTTGGTTTGGGGCTATTTAACTCGCTGGTGGAAGAAGGTTGGGTAGTGATTATTATGCTGGCCTTATACATCGTGGCAAAGAAACGTTGGGGAACTCTATTACTTCCCGGCATTGTCATTGTTGCGTTGATCCTATGCTTTGCTATGGACAAGCTCGATGTGAGTGAGGTGGCCGTGGGTTTGACGACACCTGTTTTTATGGCGCCTGAGGTCGATGTGTTCTCTTTGATTAGTGTTGGCGTTCCACTTTTTATCGTCACCATGGCTTCGCAAAATTTACCTGGATTTTCGGTTCTGAAAGCCAACGGATACCGCGTTAAGTCGTCTCAAATCATGACAACGACCGGAATTACAGGTCTTTTGCTCGCGCCATTTGGTGGCTTTGCGTTTAATCTGGCCGCCATAACGGGGGCCATTTGTATGGGCCCTAATGCGGATGCAAACCCAAAAACGCGATATATGGCGGGGATCGCGATGGGCGCTTTTTACTTACTGGCTGGAGTGTTGGGGATGTCCTTTGTGTCACTATTTAGCGCTGTGCCAAGCGCGATAGTGATTGCCATTGCGGGTTTGGCGGTGATACCCACTTTGATGAACTGTCTCACGGTATCTCTGGCTGATGAGCGTTGTCGAGAGCCCGCACTGCTAACGTTTCTGTTCACCGCATCCGGTGTTCAACTAATGGGCATTGGGAGCGCATTTTGGGGCATATGTATTGGTTTAGTGGGTTACTGGTATGGGAGCGAGCGACGGGCTAAGCAGAATATCGCCGATACTTCGTCGGCTAACAATCGTTGAAATTAGTGCTTTACCTCAACTTAGGTTGAGGTTTTATCCTTGTTGTCGATGGAAAATAACCAACAAAGGACAAAGTATGATTCAACTTGAACACATTAATCTCGTGGTAGACAACATTCCTAAAACGCTCGCCTTTTATCAAACGGCTTTTCCGCATTGGTTTGTGCGTGATGAGGGGCAAGGGGAGTGGTACGGTAAAGCAAGAAACTGGCTTCACTTTGGCGACGACTATCAATACATCGCTTTGAGCGATCATGGCGAAGGCAACAATAGGGATCTCGCTGGCCATCAGATAGGGTTAGCGCATTTTGCCTTTATGACCAATAACCTAGATGCGCTAGTCGAAAGGCTCACTCAAGCGGGGTACCCAATAGCCAAGCCTGGAGCCGTAGAGCCATTTCGCAAGAATATCTATTATGTCGACCCTGCTGGCTTTGAAGTGGAGTTTGTCGAATACCTAAGTGATGATCCCAAACAGCGAAACCGCTCGAGTTAGGTCAGCGACAGAGAAGATGTGGACTGATGTTCTCAGTTGCTAGGGAGAAAAGGCAGGTTACCCTGCCTTTTTCGTTTTAGAGAGGAAACTGCCCTAGGTGATGCTGGATAATATCGTTGGCGATATATTTATGCGCTGCGGTCGTCGGGTGGGTGACACCCCAAAAAACATATTTATCTGACCCATGGTAAGCACAGTCACTGGTGAAACTGTGACTGTATAAATAATCGATCGCGGAGCTACGCTTGATATTCAAACAGGCATCAGACGCGTTTTCAAAGCCGTGCTGCTGTGGATTGCTGGTCATCTGCTCGAACAATTGATAGGTTTCGTGAAGCACTACGTTAACGCCTTGACTTTTATACAGCTCAGCTTGCTGACGGATGAACTCGTTGAAGGCAAAAATTTTGCTTTGAACTTTATCGATCTCATCTTGTGTTGAGTACTTAAACTGTGGCGCTTTGGTGGCATCAGGTAAAGTCAGCAAAATCAGATGTTTTGCACCCGCATCGGTTAAGCGGATGAGCGCACTGCTTAAATCTGCTTTAACATCGCTCACTTCGCGGTTGTAATTCATGAAATCGTTTAAGCCAAACTCCAATGTAAACAATGTCTTAGAAGGGTTGTAGTTTTTGGCCATCTTCATGTATGTCAGATAGGAAGTGACTTGGTCATAGATGCCAGTTAATGCGACGTACTGGTTGGTACCCGCTGCGCCTCCCACGGCCCAGTTGTAAAGTGGTAGATCACGGCTTTGCGCTAAATATTCCGTCCAGACAAAACCATTTGAGAAATGCCCTAAAAACCATGAGTTCGCATTCGGGAATACCCACTGTGAGCCATTGAACAGATTTCCGGTATCGGACAGACTATCGCCAAATGCCACAATACGGTTAATCTTACCTGTGGTTGTGGTGTCATTGGACCAAATAGAGTGATTATAAGACAAGCGATTGTCCGCGGCGTAGTAGAGGAGATCAGCGGTGTCGTGATCAACATCAAGTGTCTCTTCACAGCGCTGCTTGATGGTTTGCTGCGATGTGGTGGTGTAGAACATGTTTTTGAAAGAAACCGATGACCACCAATAGCCATCAATCGTGAAATAGTCTCCATCCTTGTCCAGAGCCCACTCCCAGCTTGTTGCCGGGTCATCATGAGTTTGTGCCGGGCGGTACCAACAACGAACATAAGTGTAGGTTTGATCGCTCTGCACCGAGGTTGCATACGCTGAGGTCACCATTTCTGGAGTGGTTGGAATATCATTGGCGAAAGCGTTCGCTCCGAACAGCCCCAAACTGGTGAATAAAAGTGCATTTTTCATAAACGTTCTCTTCATTTTCATGGATTAGAGTATATGCTCTCTAATTCTGTATGGCATAAGTGAACGATATGAGTCAAAACATAATCTCAATGAATAGATATGAGGTGAACCAAGATCAAAGAAATACCTGTTCAGTCTTAACTAAATTAGCAAATGGCGTTTTTAATTAGGCTAATTTAGAAACAAAAATAATAGGTTAAGTTAAATTAATTAATTCTAATGTATTTGTTTAATAGTATAAAAGTATCAGAGTGATATTTAATCATCAATATGGACAAGTTAACTTAGTGTATCAACGTGAGTTCTTGCCAGTAACGAAGTATTTGTTCTTTATTTAACCTGTTTTATAGGAGTAAAACGTTAAAGCGTAATAACTCAATATTACGTTTGTACAATAACTAAACAGGAAAAATAACGTGAATAATATTAAGGTTTTTAAAACAACGTTAGTCGCTGCCTCGGTGTTTAGCGGATTATTAGCTGTCAAAGTCAATGCTGCAGTAGATATTTTAGATGTGAAATTGCAAGGTCAAAGCTGTGAAGTGGGATTTAGGCCAATTACGCAAGATGAAGTCGCACCGATTAAGTCTGATCTGGTTGGGCAAATGGGGCCTTGGCAAATCACCAACATTGCCGATGGTTATGTTCTGATGGGGCCTGGGTATAACGGCACGATTAAACAAGACAATTTGGCCGGGACAACCTGGTGTACTTATCTCACCCCACCCGATCACAGCATTCCCAACTATGCACCTCTATTACTACCTGAAAACGATGAAGCTTATACCGAGTGGCACTTAATTAATAAGCCTGAATTTTATAAGCCACTGGCTTTGTTGGCTCATTACCTTGGTTTTGGTTGGGCAGGGGGCACAGGTAGCCAGTATGTGGGTGATGATATGGTAACCGCCACAGATGGGCGCGGCCATTACGATATCGATGCAGATACCTCGGGTTCGTGTGACGGTTACCGCTGTAATGAACGTTTGAAAATGGATATTAGTGGCTTTGAATATCACATTGATCCAGAAACGTTTAGCGCGGGTGAGATTACCCAATCCGATAAGGAGCTGATTGGTCGCCGCTCAGAAGTGGTTACCAATGAGTCCGATCTCGAGCAACAGTACCGCGTGACCTTTAAATATGAAAAGGCGACAAACTGGTCCAAAACCGATACTTATGGACTCAGTCAAAAAGTCTCTACCAAGAACAAATTTAAATGGCCATTGGTCGGTGAAACTGAGCTCTCTATTGAGATTGGCGCCAACCAGAGTTGGGCTACAACCAACGGTGACTCCGAAACCAAGGGGATCTCAAATACGATAGTGGTTAATGTCGCGCCGAATACCAAGCAAGAAGTCTTTATGGAGGTGTTCCGTTCATCGATCAGTTACCCATACTCATTCAATGCGGAGTTGAGTTACGAAGTGGCGATGCATGGATTTTTACGTTGGTCTGGCAATGCGCTAAGTACTCATCCTGACAACCGTCCTGATTATACAGCTCGTTGGGTGATTGGTCGTAATGGAGGCAATGATAAAAATCTTAAGTATCAATATGAACATCGCAATATCCCTGCAACGTCAAATGAATGGGATTGGCCGTGGATGCTACGCGAATATGGTGCCGATAACGTGAAAAGCTTATTGGGTGAGATCCTAAGACCGATTCAAACTCAAATAACCGGTGAGTTTTTCGCTGACGCATCGTTTGGCTCCGATGTCCGCTTTGGTAAAACGATTCCTTTGGATGGAAGAGTGAAACGTTCAACAGAGTATTCGCTTTCTGACCAAGAGTTAGAACAGTACGGGATTAAGAACTTTAGCGTTGAAGTGGTGCCTGTTCCTAAACTGTAATAAAAAAAGCGCGGCCTTCGGGCCGCGCAAAACTTCACGTGGAAGTATGGGAATAGAGAAGAAAAGGAGCGTTATAAATCAACGATGATCGTCTCAGTGGTTTTTGCACCGTCATCGTCCATCACGGTGAGCGTCACTTCATGAGTACCATAACTTGGGAAAATCTTAGTAAAGATTCGACCGCGCTTAATTTTGCCATTCGGCAATACCCATTCAGTATCGACAATCCGACCATCTGAGTCTGTGCTGGTTGACCACATGGTGACCCAACGACCAAGATGGATGTAATGTGCTTTTGCAATCGGCTTTTGGTTTGGCGCCAGGACAGACACTGATTGAGACACGCTATGCGAAGCTCCGCGGTCATCGGTAACCGTGAGTGTCACTGTATACTCGCCAGAATCTTGATATTGCCAAGACGGGGCTACTTCTGTACTGCTTTCACCATTACCAAAGTCCCACAGATAGGCGCTAATCGTACCATCTGAATCAACACTTGAGTTTGTCGCCGACACATTCAAACCATCAATCGAGACGTCGAAGCTGGCCACAGGGTCGATGTTGGGCTGCTCTGTTTTAGACAGTTTGATAACGCCATACTCATTGTTCGGTGACTGTTCGATAACTTCGACAGTTAAGCCCAACTCCGTTAATAAACGCCCCGCATCGGGTGCACCCGGATTCGAGTAGTCTTGATTATCAGCAAACTCGCTGTTAGCAATCAGGCTTGTATCTTCGAGTACATCACCGTCGGAATTCACGAGACGCATGCTCGCTTGATCGGCAAGAGAAAACGCCGCATCTCTGATTTGGTAGCGCGTTTGCGCTGCGGTGCCAGAGTTCGCCCAAACCATGGCGTTTTGGTCTGCATCAACCACGCCTAACCAACCCTCTCCAGGGTGCTTGCCAACCCAGTTGTCTGTCATCGACTCGTCTACATACCAGACGATGAGACCTGGTTCGAACGACATCATTTGACCGAAGCGCTTGATGTTGTTCAACCCTTGGTCGACGTCATTGTGACTGCGCCACTGTAGCAAGTAATAGTGGGCAGCTTGGTTGAAGCCGTCATTGACTCGGAAGCCATTGAGCGCAAAGCTAGGTTGGGACTCTCCGTCGTCTAACAGAGTCTCGATTCCATCAACGTTGAGAGCTATGTTGTCGAGGTGCAGGCCTTCCATTGCCAGGCCGCCGTCGGTGACGTAGTCGAAACCGAGAGTGATAGTCTGTCCAGCGTAATCAGATAGATCGAATTCAGCATCAATCCAACCGTCAGACTCGCCGCCAATAGCGGGCACCAAACCTGTCTTGTATGGGTCGTCCATTGTTGTGATGTTACCAGCAATAGGCTGTCCATTAACCAACACACGCGCAAAGTCGTAGTCTTTTTCGATTTGGTACCATGCTTTAAAGGTGAGTTTTACATTCGAACCTTGAGGAACTTGGACTTCACGCTCCATTCGGTTGTCAAGGTCATCCCCTTTACCACTATGGAAATTAAACTGACCAGCAAATGGCGCTAGCCCTTGGGTACGTTTTACCGGAAGATCGACGCGCACCATGTTCGGTTTTTCGTTATCTGTGGTTTGATGTAAGGTGAACTCGACTGGCTTGTGATTCAAATCATCAAGTGTGACAACATCATTCACAACCCAACGTCCACCAATAGACGCTTGGAGGAATTGCTTGGCCCACGAGCTGAACGCGGTGGGTTGAGTTCCCCCAATTTTACCTGCCCAACTACCAGAAGACATAATCGACCAATAGGAAACGGGTTCGCCCTTACCTGTGTATTGAGTGTCGTACTCGTCGGGTAGACCTAAATCATGACCGTATTCGTGCGCACACACACCAGCAGCGGCATCAATTGGTTGAATAGTGTAATCGAAAGCAGCATATTGGCCGCCGAATCGCCCTGGCACTGTACTGCTTGTACCATCGAGTACATGGTACTGACCTAAGTTGTAACGATGTGACCATATTGCATCAGGGCCAAGTACGCCGCCACCGGCTTCTTCACCCACTGACGCGTGAAACACCATGAGGTGGTCAATGACACCATCAGGCTCACGGTAGTTGCCATCGCCATCGTAATCATAGCGATCTTCAATGTCGTAGTCGGCTAAATTGATTGATGGATCTTTAGCCAGTTGGTTGAGAGCTTCGCGCACCAGTTCTTGGGCGTTAATGTCGTTGTCGGTGGTGGGGGAATTACCGCCATAAAATGCAGCGTTATTGGCAGCGCGATACCAGCCAGCGGCTTGGCCAGCAACACTATAGCTGCTTCCGGACTCTTTCTCATAGTATTGACGCATTGAGATAAGATTTTCACCATTTGGGCCAGCATAACCGCTGTCGGAGAAGAGTAGCTCTTGGTAGTGAGCAGGCTCGTAGCTCTCATAGAGCATTTCGGTATGCTCTTCGGTGAGTCGATTGTCATTCCAAGGTAAGTCTGGGAAGTCAACCAATACCGCTAGTACTTTGTCGGTGCGCTTGTCGTTGCTATCGAAAGAGAACACGTGGGCTTTATGTTGCCCCTTCTCTGAAGCGATGGTTTTAAGAATTTTTGCGCGCTGTTCTAGTGCTTTTTTACCGAACTGAGCGTCTCCTTTAAAGCCACGATTTAGCTTTGCTGCGATGTAACGGTCGAGCGCTTCTTGGCGCTCGTCGATAGAGGCGTCTTGTTCAAGTTTGCCCTGAGCGATCAACATCTCGATCACTTTGTCTTCGTTAATTACACCTAAATCCACTGGCGTTTTCGCGTACGCGCCAGTGCTAAGCAGAGTGAGCACTGCGGTTGCAAGCAGTGATTTACTCATGGTTTTCATTGTATTTCCTTATTTATTTTAGTTGCCAACTGCCCATCAATTCGGGCGATAACGACGTTGCTAGGCCGATATACAACGCATCAAAAAAGAATGATGATTGAAAACGGACTACTCGTTATTTTTTACAGAAATACAGTCTGGTGATTCTTTAGTTTGAGGATGTTGTTTTTTATCCGCTGGGGAAGCGAATTTTTTTTCAAGATAGATTTGTAAAGAAGCCTGCTTTTCAAGCTCGGTTTGATCTTCACAGATAACCCCTTGCTTAATTAGAGCATCAAGTAAGCGTTGATCATCTACAGGATTATTCGCTAAGGAAGAAGTGCTCAAAAGAAATAACATACCACTGACTGTTTTCATTATATATTTACGAATGCTTCGTTTGTTTGTAACAAAATATATTTTAATTCACTTAAATGTAACCTAGGCAAATGGCTTGAGTGGACTGCTGTACGAATTTAAACATATTTAGTGAACATCGAATTTATTCTTAACTAATAGATTGATCAGCTAATTATGTAGCTAAATTGACTGAATAATTGATCGAGTTGTTATTAATTAAAGTAAATGACTAGATAAAGCAGATATACAGGTAGTGGTTTTTGAGCAATAGTTAATTTAGGGAATGGAATAATAAATACTTATTTATGATAGATTTAATATTAGCTTTAAGTGAGAAATTTGAACTGTGTTAAAAATATGGACGATGCTTCTAGGTGGGTATTGAGCAACAACCTTGAAGCATCGACGGGTTTAAAGTTGGGCATTGATCAATTCGATCAGTTCACTTTCTGTGAGCGGAAGTTTATTGAGCTCGATAGAGCAGTGGGCTCCCCCTTTTAGCATGTAGGCTTGGGTTGTTCCGTGGTCATGATGAAACCATTTACCATCGACACAAACATCTGTATAGCAACGAGAGTCCTGCTTAAGTTCCATAGGTCACCTCCGTGTTAATTAGTCGTTAACCTAAAGATAACGTATCGATAACCTATTGAGGCGTAATTGATCGAAATCAATAAAGAGTAAACTCTATACTAAGGTAGTAAGCCCAAGCTAGCTGGCCATTTGGGTTTCTTCATTTGGCGTATCGCTTACCTGAACTGGCTCTGATTGAGGCTCTTGCTTGAGATGAAAAATAAGCACAGGTAAGTCACTGCGATAGAAATTAGCCGTGTATCCACCAGCGGCATGCGGCAATGATGCGGCAAAACGTTCGAGCTGTTGCTTAATGGCTTGATTGTCTTCGTTTTGGTTGGTGTCAATTATATCGTCGATAGCGTGGACCAAGTCTTTGGTCAACTGGGAGAAATGTTCAACGGTTTGTGAATTTACTGATTGGAACACAAAGTAGTAGTTGGCTATACGATAGATGGCAGATTCACTTTTTGGGCATAAGGCACCACTCGCGGCAATTCTTTCTAAGTTTTTTTTGAAGCTCGTTTTAATTTGATTGGAACGTTTGAGTAATGCTTGCTTAGCTTGTTGATGACTTTTCTTCTCGAAGGCGGCTTTTTGATAGTAGAAAGCGAGAAGAGCGGTTATAAGAGCGGCGATCAGTAGAAGTGTAATAGTGATTAGCATCGCGTGTTGTAATAGTCAGTCAGATCCATGATTGTTGACGAAATTGTATATAAGAGTGTGCTTAAAAATCAACGTATTTCATTCTGAAAAACACTAAGTTTGACTTACGTGTTGCATCAATCTTGAGAAATAGACTTAAAAAAGGAGCACGTTACGTGCTCCAAAACTAAAAGGGCAGTGTTGGGTTGGATTAAGCGGTCGCGAACTTGTATGTGCGATATCCGCCAATCAGGTTACGGGCTTTGAAGCCGTTATTAACTAGCTGACGGTATGCAACGTTACCGCGTAACCCAACTTGACAGTAGATCACGATTTCCTTGTCTTTTGGTAGTTCGTCCATGCGGTGGCGCAATTGGTCTACAGGAATGTTGATCGCATCTTTGATAAAGCCAACATTTTCGAGTTCGCCTGGGTTACGTACATCGAGCAGGACTTGCTCGTCTGTCAGTGAGTCCATTTCATCAAAGTGAATCGGAGTGGCGTCGCCCTTGATAATGTTGTTGGCAACAAACGCTGCTTGGTTGATGACATCTTTGGCACTGCCATACGGCGGAGCGTAAGTGAGCTCAAGGTGTTGAAGCTGCTCGACAGTCATGCCAGCTCGCTGAGCAACCGCCATCACATCAATGCGTTTGTCTACACCATCTTTTCCGACCGCTTGTGCACCAAAAATCTTGCCGTTTTTCGGGTCAAATAACATTTTGAATGAGACAATCTCGGCGCCTGGGTAGTAGCTCGCGTGGCTGGCAGTATGGACATAGACTTTCTCATAATCCACACCTTCACGCTTAAGTTGCTTTTCGTTTTTCCCTGTTGAGGCAACCGCTAGGTCAAAAATCTTACAGATAGCCGTGCCTTGTGTACCTTGGTAGGCTTCTTGGCGACCGAGCATATTGTCGGCAGCCATACGACCTTGACGGTTGGCAGGGCCAGCAAGTGGAACGAGAGTTTGTGCACCTGTGACAAAGTCTTTTTCTTCGACTGCATCACCCACAGCGTAGATACTAGGATCGCTGGTTTGCATCATTTGGTTGGTATAGATGCCGCCTAGCTCACCAATTTGCAGCCCGGCTTCTTGTGCGAGCTTAGTTTCAGGACGTACACCGATGGCCATGATCAAAATGTCGGTGGTTAATGACTCGCCATTGTTGAGAGTAAGATTTAGCTCACCTTCAATATGCTGGTGTTCTTCATCCTCACCTGAGCCAAAGCTGGCGATATGTTCGTTGGGCATATACTCAACCGCTTGAAGCGCAACGCCCAGCTTTAAATCAATGCCTCTATCGCGAATTTCAGCGTGAGCAAAGCCTGCCATTTCACGGTCAACAGGCGTCATCACTTGGTCAGCCATCTCAATCAACGTGGTTTTAATTCCTAATTGGTGGAAGGCTTCCATCATTTCGAGACCGATGAATCCGCCGCCAACAACCGTTGCGTGCTCTGGTTTGTTCATCTGGATGGTTTGAATGATGCGATCCATATCTGGAATGTTACGCAGAGAGTGGGTCAGTGGATTATCAATTCCTGGGATTGGTGGAACGATAGGGCCTGCGCCAGGGCTCAGCAATAGAAAATCGTAGCTTTCACTATATTCACTGCCATCGAGTAGATTCTTCACCGTCACTTGTTTGTTGTGGCGGTCAATCGATACGACCTCGTTCATCACTCGAACGTCGACATTAAAGCGTGATAGGAAGCTTTCTGGAGTCTGGAGAAGTAGCTTGCTGCGCTCTTGTATGTCACCACCGATGTGATAAGGAAGGCCACAGTTAGCAAATGAGACAAAAGGACCACGCTCAAACATAATGATTTGAGCCTCTTCGCTCAAGCGACGTGCTCGAGCCGCCGCAGACGCGCCGCCTGCCACACCGCCAACAATTAAAATCTTAGTCATTTTTCACTCCGTTATTGGAAACCCAGTTTTTTCAGGAAATAGGCCGCAGGACAAATCCCTGTAAATGCGCTTTGAATCAAGTTTACACCGACGAATACGGTTAACCATACGAAACCAGTATGAACCGTAACGGTGAGAACCACCGAGAGCAGTACCATACTTCCCGCTAATACTCTGATTGCATTTTCAAGACTCATAACGTTCTCCTTACGTGACTATTTGCCTTAGTTGCTAATCACTATAGTCACATCAATTAGAAAAGTCTAATGTTAATTAATCTAAATTTGTAATTACTAAATTAGTGTTGACTAATTTCATTTGTTTAGTATTATCTAATTTAACGGTTTAGGAGAAGCGAGCCATGAATAGTCAAACAGTGAATATCGTCGAAATGCAAGGCAAAGCGGTGGAAGCGGCTGATTTATTGAAAGTTATGGCCCATCCTGAGCGGCTTATGGTGCTTTGTCAGCTCACAGAAGGCGAGGTCGGCGTTGGGGTATTGCAAAGTAGTTCAAGCTTGAGCCAGTCGGCGTTTTCTCAGCACCTGACTGTGTTGCGTAAACATGGCTTAATCAAGTCGCGCAAAGAGTCTCAACAAGTTTTTTATTCGTTGGATGACCAACGCGTTGTTCAGCTAATTCACAATTTACAAGCCACGTTTTGTGGCGAATGATTTTTACATTATAGCTAAGAGGTAACTATGGCTTTTGAAATTCCTTGGGAATCATTGGCAGGAGGCATTTTACTCGGTATTTCGGCAACATTATTGCTACTACTGAATGGAAAAATTGCTGGCATCAGCGGCATTATGACAGGGTTGCTGACACCAAAATCGTCTGATTTTGCGTGGCGCTTGTTGTTTGCTGTTGGCATGGTGTCAGGCGGTGTGATGGGAGTATTAGCATTTAATAGTAGTGTCCCGACTCACTATGAGAGCAGCGTTTTCATGCTTGCGGCTGCGGGCTTGCTGGTTGGGATTGGTACGCGCTTGGGGAATGGTTGTACAAGTGGTCACGGGATTTGTGGTATCGGACGATTATCACAACGTTCCTTCGTCGCCACTATTGTCTTTATGCTAGTCGCCGCAGCAACAGTATTTGTTCGCCTTCACCTCTTATAAGTTCAGTGAGTATCAATAATGAATAAGATTGTTTTTCGTCTAACGTCACTCGTTGCCGGTGTTTTGTTTGGTCTTGGCATGATCATCTCGGGCATGGCGAATCCGGCTAAAGTCATCGGTTTTTTAGATATTGCAGGGGTGTGGGATCCGAGTTTGGCATTTGTTATGGGCGGCGCACTGATGGTGTTTATGCCCGCGTATCATTGGCTCATCAAGCCAAGAAAGGCTCCAGTTGCCGCACAGTCATTCTGTTTGGCCCACCACAAAAAGGTAGATAAACGTTTGTTAAGTGGCGCTGTTCTGTTTGGTATTGGCTGGGGACTGGCCGGGATTTGTCCTGGCCCAGCGATGTCGAGTCTCGGACTTGGAAACATAGGGGTGTGGATCTTTTTTGCCAGTATGATGGTGGGATTAGGTATCACAAACTTACTGATTTGTATGAAAAATAGCCGTGAGTCACAAACGCAAACTGCATAGTGACTACTATTGATGAGATAGGTGGAACAGGGAGTGGTGAAGATGAAATGGATCGGTTGGAACATCGCATTGATGGGGTTAGTTGTGTCTCATGCCAATGCGCAGCAAAATGAACAGCTTTACACTGTGAGTCGAGAGCCACTTGCGCAAATCATCCATCTTGATGGTGTGGTGCAGCCTGTAAACCAAGGGACGGTTGCGGCGCAAACATCGGGACGCGTTGTCGGTTTATATGTTGACGTTAATGACTATGTCAAACAAGGAACGGTGTTGCTTGAGATCAGCGACGTTCAACAGTCGGCATCGCTTGATGCAGCGAAGGCGCAACTGGTGAGCGCCACGGCGCAAAATCGTGAAGCCCAATCTCAACTAAAACGTTATCAACAATTGTTCCCTAAAGGAGCGATCTCTCAAGATCAAATGGATAGCGCCGAAGCTCGAGCACGCAGTGCGGCGGCGGCGGTGAAATCTGCGCAAGCGAGTGTGGCGCAAGCGAAAGAGTCATTGGGCTACACAAATGTGACAGCGCCGTATGACGGCATTGTGACCAAACGACATGTCCAACTTGGCGAAACAGTCGCACCAGGCACGCCTCTATTAAGTGGATTTGCATTGAATTTGCTTCGTGTCGAAACCGATATTGCGCAGCGTCATCAGCCTGTGGTCAACGAGATTGAACAGTTTACAGTGCTCGGCGCGAACGGTGAACGTATCACTCCCACCGATATGAGCTTGTTTCAATACGCTGATCCACAATCTCACACCTTTAAAGTGCGATTACAGCTACCTGAAAACAGCGCCACCTTTGTTCCTGGAATGTGGGTCAAGACTGAATTTCATTATGGCGACAGAGAGACTTTATTGATTCCAGAATCTGCCGTTGTTCGTCGTGGCGAGTTGAGCTCGGTTTTCCGGATTGATCAACAGCACCGGGTGCTAAACCCGGTACGTTTGGGCCAAACGTATGGAGAATATGTGGAAGTATTGTCTGGGCTCGAAGAGGGTGATGTTATTGCGACAACCGCACTTGCGATGGAAGGAGAGTGATTATGGACAATCGACTCGGTATTTCGGGTCGCATTGCAGCGGCCTTTCAGAATTCGGCGATGACGCCTTTGCTCGCTCTCGTTGGCCTTCTTATGGGGCTGTTTGCGGTCATCGTAACGCCGAAAGAAGAAGAACCCCAAATTGATGTCACATTTGCCGATGTGTACATTCCGTTTCCAGGGGCGTCACCTCGTGAAGTAGAGAGCCTGGTCACGACCCCTGCAGAGCAAATTATCTCAGAGATCCAAGGAATCGATAAGCTTTACTCTTTTTCTCAACCTGACGGTGCCATGATAGTGGCAATCTTTGAGGTGGGGGTGAGTCGCAATGACGCGGTGGTGCGCATTTACAACAAGCTCTATTCAAACAAAGATTGGATGCCTCAAGGAGTGGGAGTCGGAGAGCCGATCATTAAACCTAAAGGTATCGAAGATGTCCCGATAGTGAGCGTTACGTTGAGCGATCGTAGTGGTCGTCTTGACCAACAACAACTGACTCAGGTTGCTCATGGTCTTGAGACTGAACTCAAAAGAATTGCTGGCACGCGCGATATCTACACTATCGGTGGGCATAACACTATTGTCGATGTTCGTCTTGACCCTGCAAAAATGAATAGCTTTGCGATCACTCTCGATCAGCTCAATCAACATTTACCGGCCGCAAACACCAGTTCTCCCATGTTGCGTCTTACCCACGACAACCAAGAGTTCCCCGTTCAAATTGGCCAGTTCTTAACGCGAATTGAAGAGGTAAAACAACTGGTTGTTGGGCTGCATAACGGAGCGCCAGTCTATTTAGAAGACATTGCCAGTGTGGAACTGGGTGCCAACACGCCTGCACACAATGTGTGGACCAGCGACAAACAGCAAATCTACCCAGCGGTGACATTGGCGATCGCTAAAAAGGCTGGTGAAAACGCGGTCAACGTTGCCAACGAGATAGAGAGTCGTTTGGTTGAACTGCAAAACCAATTGATCCCTGAAAGTATCCAAGTTGATATTACCCGCGATTACGGTAAAACGGCCGCAGATAAAAGCAACACACTGATGGGCAAACTCGCCTTTGCCACTGCCGCCGTGGTTGTTTTGGTCTTGTTGACCATGGGATGGCGAGAAGCGTTTGTGGTTGGCTTTGCCATTGTCGTAACCTTGATGATCACCTTATTTGCTTCTTGGGCTTGGGGCTTTACGCTCAATCGTGTCTCGTTGTTTGCCCTGATCTTTTCGATCGGCATTTTGGTCGATGACGCGATTGTCGTGGTCGAAAATATTCATCGCCACATGTCAAAAGGTCACGCTAAGTTGCAAGCACTGATCCCTCAAGCCGTCGATGAAGTCGGGGGGCCAACCATACTGGCGACGCTAACTGTGATTGCTGCTTTGCTACCGATGGCCTTTGTTAGCGGGTTGATGGGGCCTTACATGAGCCCCATTCCTATCAACGCATCGATGGGAATGTTGATTTCACTCATTGTCGCGTTCGTTGTATCTCCATGGTTAGCCAGCCACTTTTTAAAACCGGCACAGCACCAAGAATCGCGTCAAACCGATAGCATCTTTCATCGGCTTATGGCGCCTTTTGTCACCGCGAAACACCAAACGCGAAATCGCTTTATGTTGCTTCTGGCGGTATTGGCATTAATTGCCGGCTCTGTCATGTTGCCAGTGATGCAAGCAGTAGTGCTTAAAATGCTGCCCTTTGACAACAAATCAGAATTTCAAGTGGTCCTCGATATGCCGGAAGGCACGTCACTTGAGAAAACGCAGCGTGTATTGTTTGAGATGGGGGCAAAGCTCAATGATGTTGACGAAGTCACCGATTACCAAATCTATACAGGGACAGCAGCACCGATTAATTTTAATGGCTTGGTTCGTCACTACTTTATGCGTAGCCAATCCCATCAAGGGGATATTCAAGTCAACTTAGTTGGTCGAAAGGAACGCACGCGCGATAGCCACGAGATTGCCGCGTCGGTGCGTCCGATTCTCAACGAGGTCGCAGTACAATTTGGCGGCAAAGTGAAGGTCGTCGAGGTGCCACCCGGACCTCCAGTGTGGTCGCCTATTTTGGCCGAAGTGTATGCACCGACTCCGGAGCTGCGCCAACAAGCCGCTAGAGCCATTCGCGAAATATTTCGGCAGACGGACGATATTGTCGACGTCGATATGTACCTACCCGAAGCGCACCAAAAATGGCAAGTGGTGATTGATCGCAGTAAAGCGTCACATCTGATGGTTCCTTACGCATCTATCGTCGATGCCTTGGCCACATCGGTGGGAGGCAAGCCAATCAGTTACTTACATAGTGAGCACAATAAGTACCCAGTTCCTATTCAGATACAGGCAAGCGAGAGTGCTAAAGTACGCATGGAACAAGTCCTTAATATGAAAGTGGGGAGCCAAAACGGCAATGCGTACCCCTTATCTGATTTAGTGAGTGTGCAACAGACTCGAATGGACGACTATATCGTCCACAAAAACCTTGTCCCTATGGTGATGGTGGTAGGGGATATGTCGGGATCTGTCGATAGCCCACTTTACGGCATGTTTAATATTGGTAGCAGAATCGATCAGCAAATGCAGGTCGACCAACACTACATTAATCAGCCCGATGGATTAGCAGGGATTTCTATCTTGTGGGATGGAGAATGGACGATTACTTACGAAACGTTCCGAGATATGGGCATTGCTTATGCGGTGGGGATGATACTCATCTATCTACTCGTGGTGGCTCAGTTTAAGTCTTATTTAGTCCCCTTAATCATTATGGCGCCGATCCCACTGACTATCATTGGTGTTATGCCGGGCCATGCGATATTGGGCGCACAGTTTACCGCGACCTCGATGATCGGCATGATAGCCTTAGCGGGCATCATAGTGCGTAACTCGATTTTGTTGGTGGACTTTATTAATCAGCAAGTGGAACAAGGGGAAGCGTTTGCAGAGGCGGTGATTCAGTCGGCGGCGGTTCGAGCTAAACCTATCATGCTGACTGCGCTGGCAGCGATGATAGGGGCCGTGTTCATTCTCGACGACCCCATTTTCAATGGTCTGGCGATCAGTTTGATATTTGGTATTTTCGTCTCGACGATTCTGACCTTATTAGTGATACCAGTTCTCTATTACGTCGCGATGCGTAAGCGATTCGAGTAATTCAGTACCGCCCCGTCATTAAGACGGGGCTTTTTTACAAGCGTATACGCAAAGGGCAGTGATCGCTTAAACGGTAGCGGAGTAGCTCGTTGATATCATAAGTGACTTGCGCCACTTGTGTTACATGTAACTGTTGGCTGGTCACGACATGGTCTATAAGCGAGCGGAACTGATGGGTTTTATTGGGTTGCTTACGTGAACGTACCTTACATACAGCTGGCGTGTTGGCGGTGGCTAACTTCGCTTTACTTCCCAAGGTTAAGGTTTGCCACAACCAATCGTTAGGGTAGGCAAGATTGTGGTTGAAGTCGCCGATAATCATGTACGCCTGCTGATGTTTCTCACGTTGTATTATCCAACGGTTGAGAGCTTTCGCTTGTGAGTTTAAGGTGCGGCAGGATGGATTGTCCTTGTATGCGCCAGAGCAGCGCGCTTTGAGGTGGACCGATAGCAAATGCAGTGGGGAGTCGCTGTTTGGGTTAACCACAAGATACGCTGCGAACCTCTGTTTACTCGTGCTTTGACGATCAAGCTTTAAATCCGCTTTATTCTCGACTGTGACGCCTTTTCTCACCGCAAATCCGGTGTACTGATTGATATCCGTAAACTGCCGTTGTCGGTACTCTGGCTGAGAACGCTCAGACAGATAGAGATGATAGTCGCTCCCCACCACCTTACCCAAAGACTCCAAGTCATTGACTTCTTGAAACGCGAGTACGTCACTGTTTAGCGCGTTAAAATGGCGACCAAGGGCTTGATAGTCAAGGTGGTTACGCTGGGAGCTGGGAAATTTAGCAGAAGGCTGACTCGATAACCATTCCAAGTTCCAACTGGCAAAGGTGAGTTGATCATCGGCCACTACGTAGAGTGGTAACAAGACCAATAAACAGCCCTGAAGCAGCCAATTTTTAGCGTTCAACATAAGATAAATCCCTGACAATAGTTGCAGCCTTTATCTAATAAGAGGTCTACAAAAATCAAGTAGGTTTAGTACCATTTTTTCAATTTTCATCATTTTCTTTCTATCTGAGATCAGTGCCACTAAGATCGATTTGATCTTGAGCGAGGCTCT
This sequence comes from Vibrio sp. JPW-9-11-11, assembly GCF_013369335.1. GTDB lineage: Bacteria > Pseudomonadota > Gammaproteobacteria > Enterobacterales > Vibrionaceae > Vibrio. The sequence goes on along the minus strand of NZ_SZQJ01000009.1, from coordinate 342,812 downwards.
CCTTTTATTGATCAAAATCAATACTCTATTGAGTGGCATTTCGTTAAATACGCCACAATATGTAGTGTCAGTTGAATAATAAATCGCCCTATATAGTGTGTTTGTGGATAAGTCTGTGGGTATGCTGGGGTAAGGAGAAAAGGTGAAACCAATCGTAATCAAGCGTGATGGCTCTAGGGCTCCGTTTAGCAGGGATCGCATACAAGCTGCCGTGGAATCAGCAGCCGAGCACGTTGATAAAGAAATCGCTATTTACGCGCTCAACGTCGCGTTAGCGGTGGAGCTACAGCTTAACGATCACGATGAAGTGCACATTAATGATATCCAAACCCTAGTCGAAAACGAGTTGATGCAGGGACCGTACAAGTCGCTCGCACGTTCATACATCGAATATCGCCATGATCGCGATACCGCTCGTGAAAAACAAAGCGCGCTAACGCGTGAAATCGAAGGACTGATCGAAGAGAGCAATGTTGATCTCATCAACGAGAACGCCAACAAAGATGGCAAAGTGATTCCTACTCAGCGTGATCTGTTAGCAGGTATCGTTGCAAAGCATTACGCGAAAACCCACATCTTGCCGCGTGATATCGTTCAAGCCCACGAAGAGGGCGATATTCATTATCACGATCTCGATTACGCGCCGTTTTTCCCAATGTTCAACTGCATGCTTATTGATTTGAAAGGCATGTTAACCCACGGCTTTAAAATGGGTAACGCGGAGATCGATACGCCTAAATCTATTTCAACAGCGACAGCTGTTACTGCACAAATTATCGCTCAAGTAGCAAGCCACATTTATGGCGGTACAACCATCAATCGTATTGATGAAGTGTTAGAGCCTTATGTGATGACAAGCTACGATAAGCATCTTGAGATCGCTAAAGAGTGGGATATCCCAAATCCTAAAGAGTTCGCGGCTTCACGCACCGAGAAAGAGTGTTATGACGCATTCCAATCACTAGAGTACGAAGTCAATACACTGCACACCGCGAATGGGCAAACACCATTCGTCACTTTTGGTTTCGGTCTAGGTACAAGTTGGGCATCTCGTCTTATCCAACAGTCGATTCTTAAGAACCGTATTGCCGGTCTGGGTAAGAACCGTAAGACAGCGGTATTTCCAAAGCTTGTTTTTGGTATTAAAGATGGCCTTAACCATAAGCCTCAAGATGCGAACTACGACATTAAGCAACTGGCGCTTGAGTGTGCGTCCAAGCGCATGTATCCAGACATTCTAAACTACGACAAAGTGGTAGAGATCACGGGCTCATTTAAGACCCCTATGGGTTGCCGCAGTTTCCTTGGTACATACGAAGAGAATGGTGAGCTTATCCATGAAGGGCGCAACAACCTTGGTGTGGTGAGCCTTAACTTGCCACGCATTGCCTTGGCCGCGAGTCGTGATGAGAGTGCGTTTTACGCACTACTGGATGAAAAGCTCGACCTTGCTCGCCGCGCCTTGGAAACACGCATCTCGCGCTTAGAGAACGTGAAAGCTCGTGTCGCTCCGATTCTTTACATGGAAGGGGCGTGCGGTGTTCGTCTAAAAGCAGACGAACCGATTGCCAATATCTTTAAACACGGTCGCGCTTCTATTTCGTTGGGCTACATCGGTATCCATGAGACGATCAACGCTCTGTTCGGTGACGACCGTCATTTATATGATGATGAGACGCTACGACAAAAAGCCGTCGCTATCGTCAAATACCTAAAAGATAAAGTGAATCAATGGGCTGAAGAGTCTGGCTACGGCTACAGTTTGTACGGAACGCCAAGCGAGAACTTGTGTAGCCGATTCTGCCGAATCGACACCAAAGAGTATGGCGTGATCAAGGGCGTGACTGACAAGGGCTACTACACCAACAGTTTCCACTTAGACGTAGAGAAAAAGGTCAACCCATACGACAAGATTGACTTTGAGATGCCGTACCCAGAAATCTCAAGTGGTGGCTTCATCTGTTACGGCGAGTTCCCGAACATGCAGCGTAATATTGAAGCGTTAGAAAATGTGTGGGATTACAGCTATAGCCGAGTGCCATACTACGGAACCAATACGCCTATCGATGAATGCTATGAATGTGGTTACAACGGAGAGTTTGACTGCACAAGTAAAGGGTTTACGTGTCCGAGTTGTGGCAACCATGACTCGACCAAAGTCTCTGTGACACGCCGTGTGTGTGGTTATCTCGGTAGCCCTGACGCCAGACCGTTTAACTTCGGTAAGCAGGAAGAAGTCAAACGACGCGTCAAACACCTGTAATAATGCTCACCAATTACCAGGGCCCTACAAGTAGGGCTCTGGTGGATTTAGTTGTTATCATTTTGAGAAAGCGCAATGAATTATCACCAGTACTACCCGATTGATGTGGTTAATGGTCCTGGGACACGGTGTACGCTGTTTGTTTCTGGCTGTGTGCATCAGTGCAAAGGGTGTTACAACCAATCGACGCAACGAGTCGACTCGGGTGAATTTTTCACCCAAGAGGCACAAGATAGAATCATTGCCGATTTGAATGATACACGCATTAAGCGCCGCGGACTGTCGCTTTCTGGTGGGGATCCTTTGCATCCGGCCAATGTGAATGAAGTGCTTGCCTTGGTTAAGCGGGTGAGGGAAGAGTGTCCTGGCAAAGACATTTGGTTATGGACAGGCTATCGTCTCGAGGAACTAGATGATGCTCAACGAGAAGTGATCCGTCATATCGATACCTTGATCGATGGAAAGTTTGAACAAGATAAAAAGGACCTCAACTTAGAGTGGCGGGGGAGCTCCAATCAGATAATCCACAAATTTACACTGTGAATAGTGGTCAGTAGCAGCATAAATACCTATCGCCGTTGTGAAAGGTTAAATAGTTGTTAACTGTCTTGGTTTTTTATCCTGTTTTACTGTTTTTAGTTGAAATTTTATTTCTAGATTTATTAGTTAGATGATAAGTTGATGGCCGTTACTTGAATTTCAAAGGGTTGTGACTTTCATGTTCTCTCATTTACCGACTCCAACACTGGATCCTATTCTTTCTCTTTCTGTTGCATACCGCAACGACCCGCGTGACGAAAAAGTTGACCTTGGCATTGGCGTTTATAAAAACAGCGCCGGTGAAACGCCTGTGATGAAGGCGATTCAACAAGCACAAGATATCGTCGTGGCGACACAAAAAACCAAATCATACGTCGGACTGGCCGGTTGCGAAGAGTTTAACCAATCAATGATTAATCTGCTTCTTGACGGGACTTCCGCAATGGACCGCGTTGCTGCGGTGCAAACCCCTGGCGCAAGTGGGGCATTGCGCATGTTAGGCGACCTAATGAAGGTGGCTCAGCCGAATACAACGGTTTGGATCTCTAATCCTAGCTACGTCAACCATCGACCTGTGATGGAAGCCGCGGGGCTAAAAGTGAAGCACTATCACTATTTTAGTCCTGAGACTAAGCAGGTGGATGTCGCACGTATGATGGATGACCTCGCGACAGCAGGTCCGGATGACGTCGTCCTTCTACATGGTTGTTGCCATAACCCAACGGGCGCTGACATTGATTTTGATGCATGGCAAGCGATTACTGAGTTGGCACAAAAAAATGGCTTTACGCCGTTTGTTGACATTGCCTATCAAGGCTTTGGCGATGGTCTTGAAGAAGACGCCAAAGGGCTGCGTTACATGGCAGACAATGTCGAAGAAATGCTGATCACCACGTCATGCTCTAAGAACTTCGGTCTCTATCGTGAGCGTACCGGAGCGGCAATTGTGGTTGGTCAATCACAAAGCGATGTCAATAATGCCAAGGGCAAGTTACTTACTCTGGCACGCTCTACCTACACCATGCCGCCAGATCATGGGGCCGCTTTGGTGAAAACCATCTTGCAAAATCAATCGTTGACGACGGTATGGAAGCAAGAGTTGAGTGAAATGCAGCAACGATTGTTAAACCTGCGTCAAACTTTGTGTAACGAGTTGAGAAATAACCATAATACTTCACAATTCGACTTTATCGAAAGTCACAAGGGAATGTTTACTGTGCTAGGATTTAGCCAAGACCAGATGGCGCGTTTGCGCGAAGAGTTCGGGATCTATGGTGTTGGTGATGGTCGAATTAATATTGCGGGTTTGACAGAGAAGGATATTCCTTACGTTGCCCAAGCTATTATCCACGTCGCTTAAACCTTTCGGGGCTATTCATAGCCCCGTTTCATCTAGATCCGTTTTATCATGATTAGGTGAACCAATGAAAAAAAACTGGAAAGTGTTTATTCCATTTCTGTTAAGCGGCGGCTTAGTCGCTTGTTCCACCACAGGGCCAGCCCCGACCGAACCAGAACAAAAACCTCAAACCGAGTTACCCGTAGAGCCGCAACCTGAGACTCCTCAAATTGAACCACCCGCGCTAGAGCCTGTAACACCCGAAGTTGAAGCGCCTATCGAACCTAAGCCAAAACCCAAACCGCCAGTCGTCCAAGAGCCGATTAAAAAAACGGCCGATGGAAAACTGTTTCTTGGCGAAGAAGAATGGGTTTACGTACCGGGGCTTGAGCAGAACTTCCGAGCACGCATAGACACAGGGGCGACGACGTCGTCGATAAGTGCCGTCGACATCATTCCATTTGAAAGAGACGGTAAAGACTGGGTGAAATTTAAAATTGAGCATGAGAACATCAAGAGTAAGGAAATCGCCTTACCAGTAAAACGATGGGTGAAAATTCGTCAGTCTAGCTCAGAAGGAACCCATGAACGAGCAGTCGTAGAAGCCTGGATTCAAATCGGTGACCTAAAAGAAAAGACAGATTTCACTTTGGCAGACAGAACGCATCTTACCTATCCTCTACTTTTAGGCCGCAGTTTCTTTAAAGATATTGCCGTTGTCGATGTGAGCCAAAAATACATCCAAGATAAACACCAATAATAGTGTTTTAGCGCACAAAACAGTACCAGTGGCATTAGATGTCACTGGTTTTTTTATTTCTCAGATCATACTTTTACCTTTCACCTCTGCGAACCACTCTCTGCTAGGTTACTATTTAGCCGCCTAAGTCGGTCAACCATACTGTGTACTCCCTCAATCGCTGAGCTTTGCCGTCAGCGAACAAATACCCTCTACAAGCAGTATGGAATAAAAAATATAAAGGAGTCAGATATGAAGCATTTAGCCATGGCTATCATTGTTGATGATGATGGTAAGGTGTTGGTTCAAAAACGCCCATGCTCAACTCAAGGTGAGTTACATCAGTTTCCGGGTGGCGCCGTAAAGTCAAATGAAACAGGGACGGATGCGGCGAAGCGAGAATTTTATGAAGCTGCTGGGATAGCGGCGGGCGAGCACGTCGCGACGTTTAGTGGTATCAACGATTTTGGAGGCCGGATCTATTACGCGATTTTTAATCGGTCTAAACCAGTCACACCAAGTTCAAATGCCAACCAGTTTGAGTGGTGCAAGATTAATGAACTGCCACTCAATGACTTACATGCTGCAGACGTTGAGTTTGTAGAAAAGCACTTGATAGGTTTCGGCGAACCTCAACCTTCGTCCAACGCATAGAAAACAGGCCAATCGAGAAGATTGGCCTTGTTATTGTTACTGAATCTCTAATAATTCCACATCGAATATCAAAGTAGCGGCGGGTGGAATAGGGCCAGTTCCCCTTTTTCCATAGGCCAATGTGCTTGGAATGAACAAGCGAAACTTGTCACCCTCAGACATGTAAGTTAAGCCTTCTTGCCAACCTTTGATCACTTGGTTGAGTTTAAAGCTAATCGGTTCACCGCGATCGACTGAACTATCAAACACAGTACCGTCAATCAGCGTGCCGTGGTAGTGAACTTTCACTGTATTGGACGCCGTTGGGTGGGTGGTACCTTCTCCTTTATGCAGCACTTGATATTGCAGGCCACTTTGTGTGGTGACGATGCCTTCCTTTTGGCCATTCTCAATTAAAAAGGCTTGTCCTTGTGCAAAGTTTTGCTCACCCGCTTTGTTCGTGGTCCAGGTGCGGTAAATAAAAAAGCACGCTAAAACAAAAATAATAATGGCTATGGTCATCTTCGACATAAATCCGTTCCGATAGTTAGGGTTGTGTAAGTAAGAAATTGATGGTGTTGGCAATGCCTTGAACGTCTTGATGACCGCTAGTGATAACCTGATATTTACCGTTAACGATAAAGGTTGGAACCGCGTTAATCTCACCTTGGGTGGTGATGTCATCGGCGACTTGCATTGCGGCGAACAGTTGTTTCTGTTGTGACTCGTCAAAGTCGTATGGGCTGGTTAAGTTGCGACTATGAAATGCCAGGTCGATGGCGGCTTTCTTGTCGGCTAGAGTCGCGCCATCCCCCAATTGAGTGGCTGAAAACAGTTCGGTCATCATAGTGTGGTCAGGTTTTTGGCCTAACTGCATCTCTGCAGTGTAATAAATCATGGCACCGATCTGGGCGCTTTCATTAAAAGTAACGTGGACTTTACCAATACTCTGGTTTGTCAGTTGTTCGATAGTGGCGAGTTCATTCTCCATTTTTCGGCAATGACCACAATTGAGGGAAAACACTTCCACGACCGGCGGCATCCTGAATGTGGCTAGACTGGCAGGAAGTTGCGTGTATTGTTTGCCTTGCTGGGGTTGGCTATCGTCTGAGCAACCTGCAAGAATGGCCACGCATGCAAACAGCAGAAATGAAGAAATTTTGTTCATATAATTGCCTCTTAGGCTCACCTAGTGGGTGAAGGTTATTGGAGTCATAACAGTCGCTTAATTCTACTTGTTCCATTTCTTGAGTAAAACAGGGATGTTGATAAAAACACATAACAATGTGTGTCGAAGAAAACTATCGCTCACACCGGAGGGTGAAAAAGCCTACTAAGGGAGTAGCAGTAAAAAGCGCTAAAGTATTGGCGTGTTGGCCGATATAGAGGTGTATGAAAAAGGAACCGATGGTGAATCAATGAAGCACTTTGTATTACCACTGATATTACTACTCACTGGGTGTGGGACTTTAGACGACACTATTGCTATGTTTGATGACAACTTGCTCGATACCGCGCCCAAGTCAGACTTTGATGTTCGCTATCCAGAGTGGGGCAGTGAACCCGTCATTGCGAGCTCTGGTGTGAAAGGTCCCTTTGGTCAACAACGTACACAGAGTTACAGCGACTTACAGAACTTCTTAGTCAATAACGGTGTCGACTATGAGTTATTACCCGGAAATCATGTCATGGTGAAATTAAAAGACACCATTAAGTTTAATACGGGATCATCACGTGTTTCTTCAGACTCAGAAGCGTGGCTCAATATGATGGGGCGCTACCTTGCCTCGCAACCTGGTATAGATATAGTGATAGACGGGCATGCCGACAGCACTGGTGCACCAACTTTTAACGATACGCTTTCGATGAAACGTGCTACAGCCGTCAAGCAACAGTTGGTGAGTAACAATGTTGCGATGAACTCGATTTTTACCCGAGGCTATGGCGAATATGTACCGGCGTGTAGTAACAAAACAAAAGCAGGAAAAGCCTGTAATCGACGTGTTGAGGTTTTGTTTATTGTGGCCAACAACTAGCGTGTCATTTTCACGACAAACGGATCACTAACTGATTCCGCCCGCCAACACTTGGCGGGCGGATTTTTGCAGCTTCTCATGATAGTAACGACATAAACTCATGTATGTTGCATCGTTACCAGCCAAAAGAATAACGCCGCGCTCACGTTCTACTTTTAATAACCCTTCATTTTATGATGAAATTCTAACTTTATAAATCAGCTGGTTAGGGTTTTGTTAAATATTTGATACAGTCTTTCTCAACTCTGAGATATTGTCCTCGAAAACACAAAATAGGTAACGTATTCGCATGTTCGACTATGGTTTTCTAAATCAGATAGCGTCACAAGAAAGCGGGCTAATTTCTAAATTAGACGCTATTCACGAACACGCAGCGGCGCGTAGCACGAGCCTGTCACGTTTTTCCATTGCTCTTATTGAGCAAAACCGAGTCTCCAATTATTACGTGAAGGATAGATTCGTTGCTTCTGGCTGCTTTGATTACGATGAACACCCACTCGCGGACAACTCTTCTCTGAGCAGCATCGCCTATACCGCTCATGTGCGCATTATTGACGATATCACCGAGATGCAACAGACCGACAGAGTGAAAGAGTTATTGCGACACGGCCATGTGAGTAGCTATACCTATCCTATTGGTTATCAAGGTAAAACTATTGGTTTTATTTTTATTAATGCCTCTGAGCCTGGCTATTTTTCTCATTCATTTGTCGAGCGCGACTTTGCCTTTGTATGCCAAGTGATATCGGGCCTGTTTGTTCAACTGTTCGAAGGGCAGCGTCACTTTCAATCGAGTTTGAATATTGCGCTGAAAATGGGTCACGCTCGCGATCCTGAAACCAAAGAACATTTAATTCGAATGGGTATGTACAGTGAGCTTATCGCGCGGATATTGTCGGCCAAGTACCCGCACATAACACATCAGTTTATCCATAGAATTCGACTGTATGCACCTTTGCATGATATTGGTAAATACATGATTCCAGATGAAATATTGTATAGCACCAAGCGATTTACCCCCCAAGAACGTCACATCATGAATAACCATACTGTTTATGGAGAACAGATTATTGACGAAGTGATTGAAGTGGCACAAGCGAAAATGGTGAGTGATCAAGAGGTGACATTCATTAAGAATATTATTCGACACCATCATGAACTCTACAATGGTAAAGGTCTGCCCGATGGTCTTAGCGATGAAGGTATACCGCTTGAAGCGAGAATTGTTACAATGGCTGATGTCTTTGATGCACTACTGAGTCGTCGTGCATACAAGCCGGCTTGGGAGCTCAGTAAGGTGCTGGATTATATCAAGCAACACAAGAGCGAGATGTTTGATCCAATCTGTGTCGACGCTCTGCTCGACAATATCGATAAGTTCATGCACATACGCGAACGTTACCTCGATAAAACGGACACGAAAGAAGTGGTGGCGAGCTAATAATAAAAAAGCTCTCGCACCTACGGCACAAGAGCTTTGTATAACAGAGTAAGGCTAACGATTACGCGGCGTTTTTAATTTGCTCGCTTTTTTTTTCGCTCTGCATTTTCGCTAGAAAGTACACGTTAACGCAAGCAATGAAACCGTTGGTTACGACAACAGGCCATGCATCGATCATTAAGCCGTAAGCCGTAAACAACGCACAACCGATAAAGTTAAGTACGCGCAGTTTGACGATATCTTTCATTGTCAGTGAGATTGCAACCATGATAGAAGCTGCGTAGCCTAGAATTTCAACCATATCCATAATTTGACCCTCTTAATTTTGCCGACCCTACGTCGGTACCAATTCTTCTCGTCTTGAGATAAGTGAGGAAGCTCCGTGCCTCGAATGGTCTAAATGATTCACTAACATGAAATATAACAGGGCTAAATGTGTGATGAAAGCCCCAAAAATATGAACGGAGAAGGTTAGCGATTACGCAAACGTTTTACGCTATTTACATCATTATAATAACCAAATTTGTTGGTATAAACGCAGTCTTGCTGCAATAAAAAAGCCTGCGACAAGGCAGGCTAGATGCAAAGCGAGGAGGGCGGTTACTTCTTCTTGCCTTGGATTAGTTTGTCTTCTTCAGTCAGTTCACGGATACGTCGGCTGATATCACGGCGCTCTTTCGAGATCTCTGCACTCTTGATGATGTGATCGTCAACGCGATCTTCATAATCGGCTTTCATATTTTTGATAATAGCAACGATTTCTTCGTTACTCATGTCTGGCTTAATGTAATCCATAAGGTTTTCAAGCAAGTCAACACGTTTGCGGTTATCACGAACTTTCTTTTCGTTATCAACAAGCTCACGCTTTAATTTATTCTTACGACGTGCTTGGGCTACGATTTCAAAAACACCACTCATAGTTTCCTTTCCTAATTTTTTGAACAACTCACCGGATTAAATCACAACATCTGACGTGATAACAGTCTTTAGATCAATCATTACTTTAGCATGACGCAATAATCGCCAATCTCCGCGCTAGTCATTGAGCCGATAAAAGTATCGATATATGATTCACCTATTGTGACAGTGAGTTAAAACTAAGATGCATACGTCAGACATTGTGATTCCCAAATCGTCTGAAAGGAATTCAGATCGCGCCGCAAGATTGGTCAAAGCCTACAAGCGCGAGCGCAGCCGCCAAGAAATGACGGAAGTCGAATTAAACCGCAGCAAAATTATAATGATTGATGAGAACGGCAAAATTAAGAAAGTTCCCATCCTTTCCGAGCACTAGCAATAGCGCCCAGATAAGAACGATAAGGAAATGGTATGAATATCGAGCTAACCCCTGTAGAGGCGCGTGTTATCGGTGCGCTGATTGAAAAAGAAGTGACGACTCCGGACTATTACCCACTGACGTTGAACAGCCTAACGTCTGCGTGTAACCAAAAAAGCAATCGTGAGCCCGTGATGGCCCTGTCAGACGTTGAGGTACAAGCGGCAATTGACAGCTTGAGCGCGAGGCATTTAGTCAGTGACGAGAGCGGATTCAATAGTCGTGCTAGCAAGTTCCAACACCGTTTCTGCAATACCGAGTTTGGTGATCTCAAGCTTACTCAGCAAGAGAAAGCTGTCGTTTGCTGTTTGCTGTTGCGCGGCGCGCAAACGCCAGGTGAACTGAGAACCCGTACCAATCGCTTAGCTGAGTTTAATGATGTCAAAGAAGTTGAAGCGGTTTTGGAGTCTATGGCGGCTCGAGAGCAAGGGGCGTTAGTGGTGAAACTACCACGTGAAGCAGGAAAACGTGAGTCGCGTTACATGCATCTGTTTAGTGGTGATGTCGATATCGATAATCTATCCGTGCCGACTGCATCAACAGGTGGTGATGAGCGCATTGACGCGTTGGAGCAGCAAGTCCAAGCGCTACAGCAAGAGCTTTCAGAGCTCAAAACGCTGGTGGAGCAATTGACGGCATAATGTCTACACAGACTGCCAATACGTGGTATGTGTATTTGGTTCGCATGCCCAGTCGAGCGCTTTATTGCGGAATTACGACCGATGTTGAACGCCGATTCGCTCAACATCAAAATGGTCAAGGCGCGAAGGCCCTCAAAGGGAAAGCACCGCTGATTTTAGAGTGGTGTTATCCTGCTGGGGAAAATCGCAGTGAGGCGTCCAAATATGAGTGGCGAATTAAAAAACTCCCCAAGTCAAAGAAAGAACATTTAATTTCCTTCCAAACTGATTCCTCGATCACACTAGATATGCTACTGGTTGGTTTATAGCACTCAAAGTGTCGTTTTTTGTATTAACCTTGATAATGCATCTTAAAAAAGAAGGTTGATACGGATATGAATCAATTCAATAAAATAACAGTGGTCATCGGGTTGTTGGTTTGTTCAAGTGCGGGCTATGCCGCTACTGTCGTCCCCGATGGTCGTGGAAACGGCATGGGAAATACGGGTGTAAGTAGTGCAGATTATGTCTTGGCACCTTTCTATAACCCCGCACTGACGGCGATTTACCGAGACAGTGACGATTTTGGTGTTTTATTGCCCGCGGTTGGGGCAACGCTACGTGATACCGACGAATCACTCGATACCATAGATTCGCTGCAAGACACCATCAAGCAATTTGAAAATGGCGGGAGCAGCGACCCTACTCAAGCAACAACGCTCAACAATTATCTCACTCAACTCTCGGACAACAAACCCTTGGCTGTCACCGGTGGCGCGGCCATGGCTGTTGCTCTACCGATTAACACCTTGTCTGCGAATATGTTCTTGCGCGGGTATGCTGAGGTTGTCGCTTCACCAGAAATCGCCGCCGATGGAGGCAATACGCCGTCCGCAGTGCAAACCCGTTACGAAAACTCAAACGTTGATATGATCGCCTTTGGCTACTCAGAGTTCGGTGTTGCATTAGCCAAGCGCGTCGCGATTGCTGGTCAGGATGTCTCGTTGGGCGTCACACCCAAATATCAGCAGTTAAAGACCTATAAACAGAGCCTGTCTGTCGAAGATTTCGACTTGGACGATTACGATCAAAGTGAAACCAAAAAGAGTGCATTCAACCTCGATTTAGGGGCAGTCTGGTTGGTCGACAACTATCGTCTGGGGGTTGCAGTGAAAGATCTGTTTTCAAAAGAGATTGATACCAAAGATATTGGTGGTGTGAGTCGTTATAAACTGAATACCCAGTTGACCGTGTCAGGGACTTACATGATGGAGTATTTTTCAGCAACGATCGACTTTGACATGACCAAACAAGAGCGGTTTTTAGACCTCAATGATGAAACTCAATTCCTCCGTGTTGGTGTGGAAGGCAATGCATTCGGCTGGGCTCAGCTGCGTGCGGGGTACCAGACCGATGTTCAAGATACATTGGATGATGAAGTGACGTTGGGTATTGGCATTAGTCCTGGAGACTTAGTGAGCATTGACTTGGCTGGTAGCTATGCCGGTGATAACCAATTTGGTCTTTCTGGGAATTTGTCTTTTACGTTCTGAATACTATACGGCATAATGAAAAAACCGAGATAAAAGAGTGGTTTAATGGCCACTCTTAGTCCCGGCCCCTTTTTATACTAAACACCATCTTATAGATAAAACGTATACATCGGTTTAGTTGGTTAATGAGAGTTCAGTATGTCAAAAAAACTCATCTTTTCTTTATTTTCGCTCTTTTCAACAGCTGTGTTCGGCCATGCGACGCAAGTTCTCAATGGTTATTGGCAGTACAATGACTACCTTAATGCGTACCCAGAGCAAAAGCAGTTAACCGAACAGTTGAGTGAAGCGGTACGGTTACCTCCAATGGCGCTCGATGCGCCTCAAGATAAAGCGATTTCAATTTCGGTTGTTTACCCAGGTCAACAGGTTTCTGATTACTGGGTCCGCAACATAAAGGCTTTCGAACTGAGGTTAGAGGAGTTAGGAATTCGGTATAGCATCAACCAGGTATTCACTCGTCCAAACGTAGACGTAAGACAACAAAGCTTATCGCTGTTAGATGCGATTCAAAACAATACTGACTATCTGATTTTTACCTTAGATACGACACGACATCGCAAGTTTATCGAGCACTTGTTAAGCTCAACTGAGACCAAGCTGATCCTACAAAATATCACCACTCCAGTGCGAGCTTGGCAAGAAAGACAGCCATTTATGTATATCGGGTTTGATCATTTAAATGGTACAAAAATTCTAGAGCAGTATTACCAAGCTGCGGTACCCGAAGGAAATCGCTATTCGGTACTGTACTTCTCTGAAGGCTACGTCAGTGATGCGCGAGGGGACAGTTTTATCGAAGAGATGAGTCATAACAAACGTTACCAACTTTCATCTTCATTTTACACTCAAGCGACAAGAGAGTCGGGATATCAAGCGGCTAAAAATGCATTGCAAAAAGACCAAGATCTGAGCTTTATTTATGCCTGCTCAACAGATGTGGCTTTGGGCGCCGCCGATGCGCTGCAAGATTTGAACAGAGAAGGAGTATTGATCAATGGTTGGGGAGGAGGCACTGCAGAATTAGATGCTATCGCCAGCGGTGCACTCGATGTCACCGTAATGCGTATGAATGACGACACGGGTATAGCGATGGCAGAAGCCATCAAATGGGATATTGAAGGCAAGCCTGTACCCCAAGTGTATTCTGGAGACTTTGAGTTGGTTACAAGTAAAGATAGTGCGGCCAAGGTCAATCAATTAAAGCAACACGCATTTCGATACTCGGATCGGTAGGGTTGAGTATGGGATCACTGCGACGCCGCCAACGGCATTTAGCACAGCTACTTACACGTTCGATATTTCTGATTATCGCAGTGTTGGTAGTGATCATTGTGATCCAGAACTACCAAGTTAACCGACAAGTCGTCGCCCAAGAGATAGACCGTAGTAAAAAGCAAACTCAGAGCTTGGTCCAAGAGATTGTTGACAACCGACTTAAGTCACTAGAAATTCAACAAGACAGCCACGGTCGGAGCGCATTTTTACTTCAGGGAGTGTTGCAAAATGACGACGCTGCGTTGAATAGCTTTTTCAATGGCTTTGACCAATTGTCACCGGAGCTGTCTCCTGATTTTCGTTTTGTTACTCGCAGCGGACAGACTCTCTGGGATGATGAAAGTGTTGGCTTTTATGGCATCAGTCGCGACAAAATGCGTCAAATGGCTCAAGGGGTTTCGACAGGCTCTGACTGGTACTTATCTCAAGTGACATCTAGCTTAGGCAAGCGTTATTTAATGATTCGTCGCGCGCCAGTTATCGATCCACAAAGTGGTGAAGTGGTAGCCATGTTGTTCGTCGGTGTTGTGCTGAATAATAACTTTTCATTGGTCAACTCTGTACTCCAAGGCAGCAACGCTGATGAAGTGGTCTTGGTGGTGAACAACCAAGTTATCGCCACCAGCAGCAAAGTTCCCGAAATGCAACAAATCGGGTGGTTAGAAAAGTACTCCAGTTCGCTCAACGCGAGTCGTTACATGGTATCGAGAACGGATTTGCTGATTGATGGCGTGCCGACGTTTCTCTCTGTCTACACGGTACAAGACAACACCAATGTACTCAATTTTGTTCGTAACCATTATTGGTGGGTCGTTGCGACCATACTCTTGCTGGTCACCATTGCGCTCATTACCCGCTTTTGGCTTGCAAAGCGTATCTCCTCTGAACTTAATAAGTTGCTTGAGTACACGGGGTCTAGCATTGATAAAAAAGAGTTGGCGCGGTTTCAAGGCGCCAATATTGAAGAATTTGACCGATTAGGCCAGTCATTTCATAACGCCTTCTTACGTCTAAATGAACAAGAGCAGCAGTTTTCGGATTTGTTTAATTACTCACTTACTCCGATAACTTTGTGGAGCACTAACGGGGAGTTGCAACGTGTTAACGCAGCCAGTGAACGTTGCTTCTCGCATGAACAAGCTCGACAGAGCTTAATTGCACAGCTAGAAGGGCAGATAAAAATGTCGGCTCAAGGGGCGACCTTAACCGGAATCAATACCAGTATTTATCGTTCTACGTTTCGTTGGAACATATCGCCCATATTGCGTGATGGTAAGGTTGTCCAAGTGATGGCTCAAGGGCAAGATATTACTAGCTTTGTCGAGGCAGAGAAACAGAGCCAAGCGGCCCGCGAACAAGCAGAGGAGTCTGCTCGTATACAAGCAGACTTCTTGGCTAAAATGAGTCATGAACTAAGAACACCCTTGAATGGTATTTTGGGTGTTTCACAACTGCTAAAAAATCGCATGCACGATCAACAAGACAAAGAGCATATGGAAGTTTTGTGTCATAGTGGTGAGCATTTATTAGCGGTGTTAAATGATATCTTAGACTTTTCGAAAATCGAACAAGGTAAGTTTCATATAGAAAACTCGACCTTTAAATTGATTGAACTGACCACAACGGTTGAAAAGATCTTTGAGCCTCTATGTAGTGATAAGCAGGTCAAACTGAATGTAAGGCATCACAATCTCGCTGGCGTTTACGTTCACAGTGATCAAGTACGCTTAAACCAAATCATTTTTAACTTGGTTAGTAATGCGGTGAAATTTACTCACCGTGGACAAATAGATGTGTTGCTCAATGCCAACATCAAACCCAAGCAGTGTGATTTGACGATTGAGGTCAATGATACAGGCATCGGCATCGAGGAGGCGCGATTAGTGGATATCTTCGAGCCGTTTGTTCAAGCTGAGTCAACCACGACACGTGAGTACGGAGGAAGTGGATTGGGTTTGGCAATTGTTCACAGCCTAGTAACCATTTTGAATGGCCATATTTCGGTAACGAGTAAGGTAGAGCGGGGCACACACTTTGTGGTCAAGATCCCGTTAGAAGTCACTCAAAAACCACCTGTTGCGGAAAATGATAACGGTTTACTCGTTGAGCCTAAACTGTTGTTTGAAGAGTGCTTACATGTTTTGTTGGTAGAAGATAACCATACCAATGCTTTTATCGCTAAGGCATTTTGTGAAAAGTACCGGATGAAAGTGACTTGGGTGCAAGATGGATTGAATGCTATCGAGTTCTTACAAAATGATGCCGATGTTGACTTGATCTTGATGGATAACCAATTGCCAAGTCTAGGTGGGATCGCAGCGACCGAAATCATTCGCGATGAGCTAAAACTCGATATACCCATCTATGCTTGTACCGCAGATGGAATGGAAGAGACCAAGCAGGAATTTCTTCGAGCTGGTGCAAACTATGTCATTGTGAAACCGATTAAAGAGCTCGCGCTCAATAAAGCATTAATCCACTTTAAACAGCGTTACTATAAGGAAGCACACTAAAACTGCGCGCTTCCTTGAGGTTGCTCGTTCAATCAGCGGGCCAACTTTTGATGTGCACGAGAGAAGTGGCCAGCGCAAAAGGCACCCACTATCGAGAGCTCTCCAGCTAAACAGAGTGCGGCGGCTACCTCAGCCAAGGCTTGAGACTTACCTTGTCCGTGTAAACCTAAAATATCCAAACACGCTTTTTGACTAGGCAGTCCTGTCCCTCCTCCAACAGTGCCTAACATTAAGTTGGGCAAGGTGACACAGGCGTACAGCCCCCCTTGTGCATTAAGCTCCATGCGGGTGATACCCACTGCAGACTCCGCCACACACGCGGCATCTTGACCACATGCAATGTAAAGCGCCGCAAGCGCATTTGCGTAGTGTGCGTTTACGCCGATTGCACCACTCAGCGCTGCACCAGTGGTGGTGACTTGACCAAAACGGACCATTTTTTCTGGACTAGTATGAAGATACTTTTCAACTAATGCTTTCGAAAGGTGAACCTCTGCGGTTACTTTCTTTCCTCGCACATGGCGCATGGTGTACGAGTTGGGTTTTTTGTCACCCGATAAGTTGCCGTCAAGAAAAGCCTCTTTTGGCTCAATTGGCGAGTGCTGCAAGATATACTGAAAGACTTGATTGGTCGCAATGGTGACCATGTTTTGACCAGACGCATCACCAGTTTGGTACTCAAATACCAAATAGACCTGGTTCCCTTCAATATTGACATTAATATCTTGGAGCTTGCCATGAGAAGTGGTGGATTCGGCAATTTGCTTGAAACCATCGTACTGTCCTGCCACCCAAGCGACAAACTGCCCGGCATCGATTAGGCTGTCGAACAAGAACGCGGGGGTTCTTGTGACTCCTTCATTGATCAACATGGCACTGGCGCCCCCCGCTGCCGTAATCAATTGCGCCCCTCGGTTATATGAGGCAACCAGCGCCGCTTCGGTTGTGGCGAGAGGCACTAAATAGTCGTTGTCTGCATACAGGCCATTCACTCTCAAAGGCCCGGCGATGCCGACAGGAACTTTTACTGTGCCGATAAAATGCTCGATGTTTTTATTGTAGTCGTGAGCATAGCGCTGGGTTTGTTCATCAAGCAGCAAGTGTTGCTCGGTGCTCTGCGCCAGCTTACTCCAGCGTTTAGCAATGGTTTTGTCCGATATGTATGGACTAGGTGTCAATCGTTGTGTCGCACGTTGATACTTGGGGCTGAGTTTTTGTTCTAGTGTGTTGGCGCTATTATCTGGGGAAAAAAATTGATGTCTTGCGTGCTTTGAGAGATTGAGTTTCGGCATGACGAGCTGTAGAAATAAATTTGTCAGCATTCTAACCGAACTTGTCGTGAACTCAATAAGGGTTTAATGGTTTGCAACAAATTCGAGCGGATTAAACATGGATATCCAACAACGATCCGATCATTTCTTGATCGCGTTGGATGACGTTAGTACCAATTTGGCTGTAGCGCTCAGCACTAGAGAGTTTCGTTAACGCTTCTATTTCGGATGGTTCTGGGACGGGCGCCTTAAACTCGACTTGATTGAACTCGTAGCTATCGTCGTTTGGCATTGAAAGGTTGCGTTGCTGGCGCTGAATTTCAGCCGCGGCTTCTTCAGCCATCTTGGATGACATATCGACAATCTGATAACCCGACTGAACTGAAGATACTGACATACAACACCTCTCTTACAATAAGCTTAAGATCAGTTTGCAATTTGAGCAAGTTGTGCTACGAAAAAAGGCTAGCTATCATTTTCATCTCTTCGTCACTGATAATTGCCCCTTGTGTATCGTTAAGGGTGCTGTTGATCGCCCCTTTTAGTACACGCAGTTGCTGTGGCGTTAGTGTTTTAAGCTGAGATTTCATGAGTTCAAATTGTTGTTGTGTCATATTGATACGCTCTTCAAACGGATTACGTTCACCTTGATATAGGTAAGAGATATCTCCGTTCATCACCTTGCCCCTATAGGATTTAATTATCACTCTGGCATAGTAAAGAAGATTTAATTGACGAGTGTCGGAAAAATGTCGAAATTGTGTCCGAGCCGTGTCAGAGACGCCCGTTGGGGCGTATCTCATGATGGGATTAGAGCGTGTTAGGCCCGACGCGGGCGGCAAACTTACTGGCTAATGAGTGAAGTTCGGGCAGCATTCGGTAGATGAGATGAAGCTGTTGCAGCACCATACGTACAGAACCGTCATCGTCGTCACGCCATTCACTTAGTCTCGATTCCAACGCCGTGTCGTTGATGTTTGACGTATCGCAGACTTCACTGTGTTGATTCAGTTGGTTAAATAAAACGTCTAAATGCTGATGAATCACACGATGCGCATCGAGAATCAATTTATGGGTGGCATCGTCTGCGATTTGTGTTCGGTGCGCGCCTAGTGCTGAAATATAACTTAATAGCGCGTGATTGAGAGTTAAGAAACGATAACTTTCCTCAACGGCCGAGACATAACGCCCCGGCTCTGCCAACATCGAGCTTATCGCAGTGGTCAGGTTCGCGTCTTGGTTGTGGGCGTTGCGTCTCGCAATCCGATAACTCAAGCTATCATTTTTCCCGATACGATATTGACCAATGATGTGCGCGAGGTAGCTTTGATTTGCCGATATCGCATCGGCCATTACCTTGTGCAATCGTTTGGATTGCCAATCTGGGAAAATAGTGACGACAGCCGCGACCGCGAGCGCACAACCAATTAAAGTGTCGGCGATGCGAGGTAAAATAACGTCAAATCCTTCGCCGAGCTGACTGAAACAGAACAAGACTAATATGGTGATAAAACCAGTGGCATAGCCGTAATTTGCTAATCGAAACGCAAAAAAAGCCACCCCGGAGATCACTATCACCAGCAGTTGACTTTCTTGCGATGGAAACAGGGCGAGTAGGGGGACTCCGACCAATAAGCCTGCCACAGTACCGATGACACGAGCCACGAGTTTCTGCCGCGTAGCACTGTAGTTTGGCTGGCAAACAAACAGGGTAGTGAGCAAAATCCAATACCCTCTCTCAATATCAAATAGCTGAATAACACCATAGCCAAAGCTTAAGGCAATCGACATCCTGACTGCGTGACGAAATAGCATTGAGTCGCGGTTAAAGTTGGCTGAAATTCGCTGCCACATGGCTTTGAAACCATGCGCTTCAGTGTCGTCAAGCACATCTTCTTCCAGTTGGTTAGCGTCAGGGTTATTGACCTGACTCAGCTGCTTTTCGACCGTCGCCAAGTTGTTAAACAGGTAGCCAAGTTGCGCCAGTAGCAACCGCCACGTTGGGTGGTTCTGCTGCTGGAGAAAGTGTAAGGAATTTTGCAACTCATCGAGAGCGACGATTGATTCACCGCTGTGCTGATACTCATTGCCGAGACGGATCGCTTGGGCAATCTGACGACAGGATTTGGCTTGATTCTCGAGCAGGTATTTGAATCGAAACAGTACATCGCTGCGAGCAAAATGTTGTGCTAACTCCTGATACCGATAGTGGGTGGAGCTAATGCGTTCATGAATGTCTTGCGCAAGAAAGTAGGTATTGAGAAAACGATCGCTGGCGCCATCGACATGGCCACGTTTAGAACGGCTGAGAAAGGTCGCTTTACATTGGTTTAAAGCATTGACTGTCGCGGCATTTAGCCTTGCCTCTTCGATTCTATAAGGTTGAGGGGTTAAGTTTTCGGCAGGGTGAAATAGTTGACTTTTGGACTCTAAATAATCGGCTAAGTGCTCGAATACCCCGGCTAGACTGTGCTGAACAGGTTTCATTGGTGAGATGAGATACCACATCATCGAAACGAGGTAGTACCAAGTGGCGCCGGCGAGCAATAATAGCGGTTGGAACCAAAGATTGGTGCTTTGATGTGCCCCTAACATTGCGTAGATCGCGATAAGAAGAGAGCCGAAAGCGAGACTAGCGTAACGAGGTCCAATTGCGCCAAGCATGATGAAACCGAATGTCGAACTGAACAGACCAAGCGCAAATAACCAGGGAGTTTGAAACAGTAACTCGATAGAAAACGCGGCGATGGCGAAACAGGTAAGAGTGAGCAATTGCGATTTGAGACGACCGGTAAAGTTGTCATCGTTCTCGGCCAACGCTGCCGCTATCACACCTAAAATCAGCGGTACAATCCATGTATTTAGGCTCAGATACCAAGTTGGGATCACCACGCCCAACAAAGTAACGAGGATAAGCAGGCTATAGTTAACAGTTTGATTAGCCCAAAGATGGCGTAGCTGACTGGTTAGATTCACGTGAACGGTTCTTTTATCGACGACCAAGTAATAGCTTAACAGCTTTATATGGTAACGCCCTGATCTAAATAAAGATACCTTGCAGTTTGCTCACGAAATAGTCAAATAGGACTTGACCATGAGCAAAAGATCGTAATCATGCGTGAATCGCGACTTTGGGCTAACAATTTTTCGACCCAATACGCAAAAATAAACCTAATTCAGTTATCATGCTGGCAACGGATTTTACAGATAAGTGACGCAATGCAGCTATCGGCAAACAAGACTGCTCGTTTTTTTATTCAGCAAGAGTATTTTCAAGTCGAAGTAGCTTCAGATTCCCTAATTATTGGCTCTGAATCGCTCGAAGAACGCATTCCATTTAATGTGTGGAATGGTCAGGTAGACATTAAGCACGGACTATTCTGGTGCGGTTTGCTCTTTTATGCTCATCCCCATCAGCAACAACGTCTCGGATGGTTTGTACAAGGCCTACCAAGAGAGAAGTGCCGAGAGTTCGCCAGGCACGCAGTCGCCAGTTATCAGCAATGGCACAAACATCAGTGTCAACAGTTGTTTAAATTCCTTCCTCGTTGGGAAGAGGCGGTGGTCGATTTTCAGCGTCAGCCAAGCTTTTTGACTCACTCTAAGGTCGAGTTGTGGCGTAAGGAAGTTGAAGATAATTTGCAGGAAATGGGTATGACCCTTGAAGACGCACGACTCAGAATGCCAAAGCGCATGGCGAGCGTTGAACCTTGGATTATCGATCCTGATCAGCAACTCACAATGAGAAACCAAAGCTGGATGGCAACGGAACTTGAAAACTGGCAAGTGTTGTTTTCACAAGTCGAGTCATCGCCACTTAACTTGAGCCAGAAACAGGCGGTCTTACTCAACGATGACAATAATCTAGTGTTAGCAGGCGCAGGATCTGGCAAAACCAGCGTATTGACCGCCCGCGTTGCATATTTGCTGCAAAGTCATTTGGCACGGCCTGATGAAATCTTGTTACTCGCTTTTGGACGCGACGCTGCGCAAGAGATGAAACAGCGACTAGACGATAAAATTGGTTTAAGTGCAGAATCGGTCAAGGTAAACACTTTTCATCAACTCGGATTGAAGATACTCAACAGTCAAGGTGACACTGTCACTATTTCGCCGTTAGCGATCGATGATAATCAGCGTCTAAACTGGTGTATTGATTGGCTTAAAAAGCACTGGATGACACCTACCAATTTCAAACGTTGGCAAAAGCATTTGAACAAGTGGCCCATCGCTTATTTAGCGGGTGATGATGAACTTGGTAGCCACGTGGAGAATCCCAAACTGATTGCTTGGTTGGAAAAGCAATTAGCTCAGCTAGCTGCGATCGCGACCACCAAGAAAGAGATTCAACAACAGCTAGTTGAACACTCAGACTACGCACGCTTAAATAGCGAACTTGCGTTGGTATGGCCTTGCTATCAAGCTTGGCAACAGCACCTCAAGCAGCAGGGTGAAATTGATTTCAACTTGATGATCACTCAAGCGACGAAGCGCGTCACAAGCGGCAAGTTTAAGTCACCTTGGCGCTACATTATGATCGATGAGTATCAAGATATCTCTCCTCAACGCTTAGCCCTGGTTGAAGCTTTGTGCAAGCAAAACTCAGGTAGCGTGCTATTTGCTGTCGGGGATGACTGGCAGTCTATCTATCAGTTCGCGGGCTCGAGTGTTGACCTTACCATCGACTTTTCGACTCGCTTTGCGCACTCAACCATTCACTATTTAGATACGACCTATCGATTCAATGATCGTATCGGTGATGTGGCGAATCGTTTTATTCAGCAAAACCCAGCTCAACTCGCCAAGCCACTCAATAGCCATAAGCAGCAAAAGAGTAAGGCGGTGACATTGATCGCACAAAACCGCATCGAAAAAACTTTAGAGCAACTTAACCGTAGTGCCAAGTCGATACAGAGCGTGCTGTTACTTGGGCGAAATCACTATCATTGTCCAGACTTACTCGCCGAGTGGAAAAAACAGTTTGCGCTGCTCGATATTCGTTACATGACTTGCCATGCTAGCAAAGGCCAAGAAGCCGATTTTGTGTTTGTGGTCGGGGTCGATGAAGGCCAGTTCCCGGCACGAGTCAAAGCACTTCATCTTAATGACGCGCTCACTCAGTCGAGTGATCAGTTTCCATACGCTGAAGAGCGACGCCTTTTTTATGTTGCTTTGACCCGAGCGAAAAAGAAGGTGTGGGTTGCCTTCAATGGTTCTGGATCGTGCTTTGTTAAAGAATTACTAGAGCAAGATTATCCCGTAATCACAGCGAAATAGAGGCGGCACTGATGAGTGGACAATACTGTATTACCCTAACGACGACCAACAGCCAGCAAAATAGCCAACAAATCATTTCAAGCGTTCTTAGTAGGTCGTTGGTCGCGTGCATTCAAACCATGCCAATTCAAAGTCACTATATCTGGCAGGGCAAAGTCTGTTGTGATGATGAAATCTTGCTAGTCATGAAAACCAAACGCAGCTGTTACGCCGAACTGGAGCAGACGATTGTCGAACAGCATGATTACGGCGTACCGCAAGTGGTGCAGATACCGTTCAGCGAAGGATTCAACCCCTACCTTGCATGGCTGGAGCAAAATACACGCTGCTGAACCCATAGAAGAATTAATGACATAAGGGCGCCTAAAGTATCCATCAGCATATCTTTTTGTGCGTCCCAAATGTCTCCCTGCGAACCTAAAAACGCGATCCCCTCATCACCACCTGCTAACTCCGCATACCACCATTCAACGATTTCATAGCCTGCAGCGAGCGCCATGATGGCGAATAACGCGTAACTACTGGCAATCTTTATGCTCAACTTATGACGATGTAACAAGTATTCGGCAATGGGGTAGGCATACAATCCAATAGAAAAGTGGGCGAGTCGGTCAAAATTGTTGCGTTCAGAGTTGATGGCGTCATTGAACCAATCGAAAGGCACATTGGCGAAGGTATATTTCGCACCGATTGTATGTAAACAGAGCCAAATGAACATCAGTAAGTAGGCGGTATTTGAGAATCTAAAGCGCAATGATAGTAAGACAATGAGAGTTAATATCAGCACTGCTGGAATGATCTCAGCTACCCACACTGCGCGTGAGTAAGGGTCGATGGCACTAAAAATAAACACAGCACAGTAGAAAAGTGACAGTGCGATGAGCGTGTTAGCAAGCTTCATAGTCGTTAACTCAATGTAGGGAAGTTTATCAGCTATGATGACACTATATAAAACACTGTTCAATTGGGTTTTTGATACCCTGATAAAGTTCAATTCACAATTTGTGTTGAAAACCTGTGCTGTTGCACACTATTTATGCGGGCAGTGTCGTTTGTGACCTTAACGTTTGCCTTAACAAAATGTCACATTTACAATCGTTTGCCCAAGTTAATAACAAAATAAAAAGTAAAGTCATGAAACTGGAAACCGTCGATTATTTAGCGCCGAATGCCGCTGAACTGTTTGTAAAGTCACTAAGAGAAACGGGGTTTGGCGTACTCAAAAACCACCCAATCCCCAAAGAGTTGGTCGAGTCAATCTACCAAAACTGGTACCAATTTTTTACTTCTGAGCGTAAGAACGAGTTTCATTTTAACGTTGAAACTCAAGACGGATACTTTCCGCCGTCGGTGTCAGAAGTGGCTAAGGGTCATTCGGTGAAAGACATTAAAGAGTACTTTCATGTCTACCCATGGGGGCAAATACCACAAGAGTTAAGTGAACAGATCTTGGATTACTATCAGCGCGCAAACGAGTTCGCACAGCAGCTACTCGGTTGGGTTGAAACCTATGCGCCAAAAGAAGTGCAAGAAAAATTTTCGATTGCACTGTCTGAAATGATCGACGGCAGTGACAAAACATTGCTACGAATTTTGCACTATCCACCAATGACGGGGGATGAAGAGCCAGGCGCAATTCGCGCCGCAGCACATGAAGATATTAACCTGCTGACCGTTTTACCCGCTGCGAACGAACCTGGATTACAGGTAATGAGTAAAGAGGGAGAATGGCTCGACGTTCCATGCGACTTTGGTAACCTTATCATTAATATTGGCGACATGTTGCAAGAAGCCTCCGGTGGTTATTTCCCATCGACGACTCACCGAGTTATTAATCCAACGGGAGAACGTCAAGAGCAATCGAGAATTTCTTTGCCACTTTTCCTCCACCCTAAGCCAGAGGTGGTGCTCTCTGAGCGCTACACAGCTGATAGTTATCTGATGGAGCGCCTGAGAGAGTTAGGCGTTATTTAAATCACAGAGCCGCTTTTCATAGCGGCTCTTTTTTTGGCGCAGACAACAAATGTGAGGGCTCTTGCTCGACAAATGCGAGTGAATAGATTTAAGTAAACTAAAAACAGCTAGGTTGGTTTATGAAACAAGCACATCAAGTTACCGCGCAATTTCAGCACTACATGGAAAATCCACTCTTGTGGCCGATTTTAGATGTGTTGAGAAAACAACCGAGCGGCTGGAAAGTCCATACCCTCGCGTCTCACCTTGGAGAACTCGGTTATATCCCGGCTCTTGACCCAAGCCCGGAAAAAGATTTGTTCAAACGTAACTTTCTGATCATGAATGCCTTGTACCAGTTACAAGAGACACTTTATCCCGACAATTGGCTGCAAGTTGAGGCAATGGATATCGTATTAATGTCGTCTCACCATGTGTCCGGTCATCAGGTTGATCTTCAGGATCCTCTGCGTGATTACTACATTCAATGGCAAAACTATGAGGCCAATGAGGGCGAAGTGAAACGCTTGTTGAATGAGTTTTGGTCAAAATACCGTGAGTTTGTGGGGAGTACCAACGGTAAAGATATGGATCGAGCGAAAGCGTTGAGTCTGTTTGAGCTTCCTTGGGATGCAAGTCCAGCCGAAATTCGCCGGACTTGGCGTAAACTTGCCCTAAGGTGGCACCCCGATAGAGAAGCCGGCAACAGTGAGCGTTTTCGCATCTTATGTGAAGCTTGGAATGTGCTGCGCTAGAAGCGCTTGTTATAAAAAATCATCGCGGCGAATGGCCAAAATTGTTGTGTTCCACCATTTTTGCTTAAAGAAACGATGTTCGATCAACTCGCCTTCAGCCTTCATGCCTATCTTTTGGCACAGCCGGATCGCTGCCCGATTGTCGGAAATGGTCTCCGCGTAAGCTCGGTGAATGTTGAGCTGATTAAAGCCAAACTTCAACAATGCGCGCATCGCTTCTTCGCTTGCTCCTTGAGATTGATGTTGGCGAACTAATCCACAACCAACAGACGCTTGACGTTCGTCCTCGAGTCGCAACCCAGCGATGCCTATGTACTTGCCTGATTGACGCTCTTCAATCGCCAAGTGATACTGCAACCTCGGCACTTGATTAGCTTGCGTTATAAACAGCTCAACCAACTGTCGACACTTTTTCGCCGAGCAGTCTTCATCATTATAGAAACGTTGGTACTTAGGATCTTGGCATTGAGCCGTGTAATGCGCCAAGTCGTGGTCATTAAAGTCGCGTAAACGAAATCGTTCGGTCTCGATAGTAAACATAGTTATAAAAAATAAAGGCACCCAGAGGTGCCTTTATACACGATTAACGGTCACGAGTAAGGCTAGACTGATTTAAACTGAGACTTTCGCATACGATTGAGCGCTGCCATGACGTCAATCACGCGCGGCTTAGCTAAGTCGCCGTATTGGGGCATGGCTGCAGACCAGTTTTCATTCAAGTATTGATTGAACTGCTTAGCCGGGTTGTGACTCCAGTCAGGTTGTTGGGCGAACTGAAACCACAGCCAACCCATCGCATGAAGCTCATTGCTTGACTCTAATTGTTCAAGCGCAGACAGATCGATAACTTCTTTACCAAAGCGAAGCGAGTGGACACCTTTGACCCCAATTCTAAATTTCCCTTCAGCGAGCAGAGTTTGCAGGGCAGAGCAGTTGAACGAGCGAGGTGGGAAGGTCGCCAAACTCGACTCAGATTCATTTTCACGCTGAGTGGGATGTTGCACGATAACTTGCTGCGCTTTTTCGGTTACGTCTACCGCCTGGTAGTCGCTCATTTGAATGACGGTGTCGGCAACATCGAGGTAGTCACCAGACCCGCCCATAACGATAATGGTCGAAATGTCGAGCTCGTCTCTGAGCTGGCCGATTCTGTCGACGAGCGGGGTGATAGGTTCATCCCCTTTACTGACAAGTGCCTGCATACGTTCGTCACGAATCATAAAGTTGGTCGCGGAGGTGTCCTCATCAATTAAAATAGAGCTAGCGCCTGCTTCAATAGACTCTTGTAACCACGCCGCTTGCGATGTTGAACCGGAGGCATCTTGTGTTGAGAAATTATCGGTCGATTTCGCCATCGGCAAATGATTAATGTAATTCGATAAGTTCAAGCTATGCACGCAGCGCCCGTCTTCTGCGCGAATCTTAACGGCATTTAAGTCTGTAACAATTCGTTCTCGCCCATCACCGGGGATATGGTCATAAATAGAGCGCTCTATTGCGCTGAGCAAGGTTGATTTGCCGTGAAAGCCGCCCCCAACAATCAGGGTAATGCCTTTAGGGATTCCCATGCCAGTAATCGTACCCTGGTTAGGCGTTGTTAGTGTTACTTCCAACGACGGCGGTGAAATGAACGCCACGGCTTGCTTCATCGGTAGGTCGCAGTTTCCTGCGATACGCGGTAAAACTGACCCGTTACCGACAAACGCGATCAAGTTATGGGCATCAAGTTGTTGGCGCAGAGCCTGCTGATCTTCAACTATTTCACAGTGTTGCTTAAGCGCACTGACATCCAGCTCTCGTTCTATGGTCGAGCGGCGAACAAACTTAGGAAGGTGAAAAGTAAGCAGATTCGTGGCCTTCTTGCCAAGTACGGAACGACCTTCAGCAGGGAGGTTAACACGGAATCTCAGTTCGATGCCTAAGTCGGTAAACAGCACCGCTGTGCTATCAAGAACCGTTTGACCATTTAAAGCAATATCAATCGCGGATTCTTGTTTGACAAATTGAGCAAAGCAGCGTGCGATGAAGTCGCGGGCTGCTACTTGATATGCGTACGATTTATCTTGGAGCCAACAGAGTCCGGTCAGTGACCAAGGACGGATAACCCGCATTCGTGATGCTGATGCGTAAGGGTCTCCTTGAACGTGGTCAACATGGAGCGTGAAGTCGCTAAAGTCATACTGCCCTTTAATCTGCTGGTAGGCACGGTAGTTTTGCTTTTCGATTTTTTTTAGCGTATTGGTCAGTTTGTCCATATTGAGTTCAATTGTAAGTGGCGACTGGGGCGAGGATTATAGGAATCGCTCGCCGCAGAGTAAAGGTTTTCACGGTCAACTAGGAATAGCTTAAGTGATTGGGATGAAGGTTTTGATTGAGAAAATGATATTCGAACTCATCACATGGCATCGGTTTACCATATAAGTAGCCTTGACCGAAATCGCACTCTTCGTGAATGATGAAATTTTCGTGTTCGGTTGTTTCTATCCCTTCCACCGTTACCAGCAGTTGCAGTTTTTTGGCAATATTGATGATCGACCGAACAATCTCTTTATCCTGCTGGCTATGGTCTAGTTGGTGAACAAAACTCTTGTCGATTTTAATCGCATCAAATGGGAATTTTTTTAGGTAGTTGAACGATGCGTAGCCGGTACCAAAATCGTCCAGCGATAAGGTGATACCTAAATCGCTCAAAGCGCTAAGCGTATTACGCGCGACGATTTCGTCGGCGATCAAGCCACTTTCGGTGACCTCCAACTCTATATAGGATGCAGGCAGTTGATAGGCAGTGAGCAAGTCTTTAAGTTGACTGACAAATTGAGAGCTTTGCAGCTGCACGGCAGAAATATTGATGCTGACTTTAAAATTATCGACGTGGTTAAGCCACTCTGAAGCCTTTTGAATGGCGCTGCGCAGCACAAAGCTTCCTACTTCAAAAATCAATCCGTTTTGTTCTGCCAAGTGGATCAAAGTTTCATTGGAGATATCGCCAAGAATAGGGTGACGCCAACGGAGTAATGCTTCTGCTCCTACCCATTGATGTGTTTCGGGAGCGACTTTTGGTTGAAAGTAAAGCAATAAATCGTCGTTACGCACGGCTTGCAGCAGATAACTTTCGAGTTGATTTATGTTTTTTTGAGTATCTGCGATGTCTTGGCAATAAAAGCTAAATTTATGTCCCGAATCTTTACAAGATTGCATCGCTTCTATTGCGTATTTAAGTAAGTTTTTCCCGCAACGGGTATCCTCTGAGCTCGCGACACCGATATAGCTATGAAGGTGAAGGTGTTCACCCTCCACCATAAATTCTGATTGGCTTACTTCAACCAACTCGCGACACAGTATGTGGGTATCACGATCGAGTTGACGACTCTCAAGGACAAACACTAAATCGTTTGATGAAGGCCGAGCAGTGGTGACGTTAAGATCGTCATGCTTGATTAAGCGATTGCGAAACTCAACCAAAATTGATTCCCACACGGCATAGCCATATTTGGCTTGTATGCGGCGGCCATTAGTAAAGCCAATATGCAAAACAGCAACCCGACGTTTACTGTTCTCTGGTAGTGACAGTAAACGTCGGGTGGTTTCAGACTCAAGTGCGGCGCGGTTGAGAAAGCCAGTTCCGATGTCATGCCTCTGCTGATAACGAATTTTGCGTTCAGCAGCGCGTCGCTTATCTATTTCTTGATTGAGTGAATAGTTGAGCTCAACCAAGTCTTGAGTGCGAGTTTTGACGCGTGATTTGAGTTCGGCGTTCACGTGTTGTAGCCGGTGGTTTTGGTACAGAGTGGTCAGTTGGGCTTCGATAGAGTCGCGAAAGGAGGCCAACAATTGTTGGTATGTAGAACTGAACGGGTTCTCACGGTCATCAAGAACGCAAATCGTGCCAAATACATCGCCATTGGGCCACATAAGCGGTAAGCCGCAATAAGCCACCATTCCCAGTTTAATGTCTGGGTTGTTGCGCCACTGAAGCTCTTTTTCAGCATTACTGACCAAGAGTTGCTGCCTGTTTTTGACGACAGTTTCACAATAAAGGCCGTGGCCAAGAGTCTCTTTATCGCCCACTCTATAAGGGTGAGTTTGATTGTTATTGGCAGAAAAAACTTCAATATGTTGCTGGTGGATTCTCATGATCAGAGCCGCAGGGACTTCGACGATTTCGGCGAGCAAATTGACGATTTCTTGCCAAGCCAGGCTCATTTCCGTCGGAATAATCATGGAGCTGGTATTCAATTTGGACATAAAACATTCCATAGGCAGTAAACAAAAGGGAAGCGATCCTTGCTCCTCAATCTAATAATAGTCGTTGTGATACGTTTGCAGGTAAACTTTACGTCAGCGTCATGCTCACACTCTTATCTATTGCCAGAATGCATCAACAATCCAATAAAAAAAAGCCCGGAGCAGGGCTCTGGGCTATTCAATTTATACTGTCTTAATTATGAGAACCACTTATAGAACAGTATTTTTATTTAATAAGTTTGTCAATATCTATTGGTTGAGCGTAATCGATGTTATCGAAACCAAACCCGTTTAGATTTAAAAATTCGCGTTTAAACCCCTGATAGTCACCCAGTTGCTGGAAGTTATCACCATTCATTTGGGCCAACAGGCGTTTTACTTCATTTTGTGTGTCAGTATCGAGCTCTAAATCGTCAATACGAATCAGCCGTTCACCATCAAGGGGAACCTGGCTCTGACCATAAAGCTTGGTGGTGAAGAGCCTGTGCATTTGCTCGATACACCCTTCGTGTGTGCCCTTTTGTTTCATCACTTTGTATAATGCGATCAGATATGGGCTCAGGCCGGGAATGAACACGCTAGCTTTGGTCACTAAAGCTTTACACACTGCTGCGTAAGCGCCGCCACCAAAGTTTGCCAGTTTGAGATTGAGTGAATGACTTGTTTGGTGCAAGTCGACTTTTGCTCTGCCTAAGGTGCCGTCAAGATAGATCGGGTGGGTGATATCTGGGCCGATATACGAAAAGGCGAGGGTTTTGCAGCCAGGAGCAATTGACTCGGCGTTAATCAGTGCATCAATCCATCTCTCCCAATCTTCTCCGCCCATGACTTTGATTGTTTCACTCGCTTCCTGCTCTGACGCGACGTCGAGTTGCGAAGGTTGCCAGTGATCGTTTTCTAGCAGGAGTGTCGCGCCAGTTACGGGTTCAAGCATTGGCTTGATGGCGGAGCGCCACACTTTGTCGCTATCCGGATCTGGTCTAACACCGCTAGCTACACTATAAACAATCAAATCCACTTCACCTTCAAAGTAGGTTTCAATCGCTTCGATGACGTCAGTTTTTACTTGATTAGAGAAAGCGTCGCCATGGATATTGATGGCTTGACGACCATGCTGCTGAGCGAGTTGTTTGAAATAGTGATCGTTATAAAAGCCCGCTGACCCGGTTTTCCCCTCAGTAGGCGGCCTTTCAAAAGAGACACTGATGGTGTCTGCGTCAGCGCCGCCAAAGGTCAATGCTGTGCGAGCGGCCAAACCAAATCCTGAAGAACCGCCAAGGATCAGAACTCGTTTAGGGCCATCATGAATGGCAGGTGCTGATTTTACGTAGTCAATTTGATTGATGAGAGCCTGTCTACAACCAAGAGGATGGGCACTTCGTGCAACCACACCTTGGATAATGGGTTCGATAATCATTGTTCTTCCTCTAACGGGCATAAGCGTCACACTACACTAACCTAAAGTGGTTGAACGTTTATTGAGCTAGGGCAACTAGAGATGATTAATTAATTGATTAGCAACAAAATTCGATATCCAAGGTTGGGCTTCAGGCTTAGGGTGTAACCCATCGCTCATCATCCATTCCGGCTTAATAATGACTTCTTCGAGAAAGAAAGGGAGTAAGGGAACCGACTTATGTTCAGCGACTTTAGGGTAGATAGCTGAAAACGCGGCTGTGTAACGTTTACCGTAATTGGGCAATACATGGATTTGCATTAACAGTGGTGTTGCGTTGGACTCACGAACCATATCGATCAGTTGCTCGAGATTGGTTTGAATGAGGCGAGGAGGAAACCCGCGCAGACCATCGTTTGCACCAAGTTCGATCAACACGTAATCTGGCTGGTGTTGTTGCAACAAATTGGGCAGGCGAGCCAAGCCATTACCCGTGGTGTCACCAGAAATACTAGCGTTGATAACTTCGACATTTTGACCTTTTTCAGCCAGATCTTGCGTAAGAAGGGAGGGCCATGCGTTTTCAATTGGCATTTGATATCCTGCACTTAGGCTGTCACCTACAATTAACAGGCTCTTAGCATACACAGGGCTCATAAACAGAATTAATAAGACAAGGGAAAATAGTCGCATCATGCAAACGTCCGTTATTAAAGCTCATTCATTGTCAAAAAGAGTCTCTACTAATCAAGAGCAATTAACTATCCTTGAGGACGTTAACCTCGAGATCAAAGAAGGAGAGAGTGTCGCTATTGTTGGCACGTCAGGGGCAGGAAAGTCAACCCTTATGACACTGCTAGCAGGATTAGATACCCCAACCAGCGGTGAGATCGAGCTTCTCGGCCAACCCATTCATCAGCTTGATGACGAGAGACGCGCGGCGATACGCAGTGAATCGGTGGGATTTGTTTTTCAAAGTTTTTTGTTAATTCCAAGTCTGAGCGCGATGGACAATGTCACCTTACCTTGTTTGCTCAAAGGTGATGACGAAGATCAGCAGCGTGCACGGATGCTACTCGATTCTGTTGGCCTTGGTAATCGCCTTCAGCACTCGCCGTCTCAGTTATCGGGAGGGGAGCAGCAGCGCGTTGCGTTAGCGCGTGCTTTTATGATCCAGCCAAAAATATTATTTGCCGACGAGCCTACCGGCAACTTAGACCAACAAACGGCGAGTAAAATTATCGAGCTTCTGTTCGAACTCAACCATCAGCATGGCACCACGCTCGTCTTAGTCACTCACGATCCTAAACTTGCCCAACGCTGTGATAGAACATTTACCATGAAATCGGGTCTGTTGGAGGAGTCATAATGGCAAAAGCAACCGCCAATGGGTTGAACAAACGTTTGTGGTCTTGGAGCATTAGTGAGATTAGACATGGCCAGTTATGGCCTGTGAGTATTGCGCTTACTCTTATCATTGCGTGTATTTTTGCACTCACGGCTTTGGCCGAGCGGATGGAGCAAGTTATCGTCAAACAGGGCAAGCAAGCATTAACTGCAGATACGATGTTTGTCTCGTCGAACCCCATCAACCCGCAATTTTTGGAGGCCACGCAAAACCTAGGCTTGGTGACTTCGGAGCAAACCCGTTTTCGCACTATGGCATTTAGTGACCAAGCGATGAAGCTGATTACGGTTAAAGCGGTTGACAGTCTCTATCCTCTGCAAGGTGAAATGGTTCTGACCGATGACAAGAAGCAGTTCTCGCGCGTCAACCCTGGGGAGCTCTGGTTGGACGAGCGTCTATTCGCTCAGTTAGATGTTTCTATTGGTGACGCTGTCACTGTTGGCGATGCGGATTTTACCGTCAGTGGTCGCATTAGTGAGGAGCCAGGTCTTAGCTTTAATCCTTTTCAACAAATGCCCTCTGCGTTTATCCACAGCAGCGATTTGGAGAGAACTGGCGCAGTACAGCTTGGTAGCCGAGTGAGGTTTAATGTTTACATTAACGGCGATGAACAAACCATCGAGCGTTTAAAGCAGTCAGTTGAGCTGACGCCAAGCGATCGTTGGCGAGATCAAAACAGCGGCAGTCGCACCAATGAAGTGTTTCAACGCACCCAGCAGTATTTGTCGCTCACAGTGGCGATAGTTGTGATCATGGCCGCGACCACCTTGGTGCTCACTTGCCAGCATTATGTCGCAACTCGCCGTAAAACCATTGCTATGCTGAAAAGTCTTGGCGCGAGTAAGCGTTGGATAACCCACTGGTTAGCGATACAGGTTCTGATCTTACTGGTAAGCGCTGTCATCCTTGGTGTTGGGCTCGGGGTACTACTCGAGTACTTGCTGCGTATTCCTTTGGTTGATCTGTTGCCTAACCCTTTGCCAAGTTACGGCATCAAGCCAGTGGTGGTGTCTGTGCTGACCAGTACCTTGATTGCCGTTCCAGCCCTTGGCATTCCATTACTGGGGTTAATCAACATTAGCGCGGTCAACGTAATGCAGCCACAAACGAACAACGAGCAAAAACGTACTCGTTATTGGTTGGTGTTGGTTCCGATCGTACCGATGATCGCTGCGTATTATGACAACCTGTTGGTGTGGATAGTGTTGGCAGGTATCGCTGCGCTCTTTGTGATTCTGGCGCTTGTCAGTGTTACGCTGACTCGCCTGCTTGCCAAAGCGCCCCTTAATACCTCGTTTAAACTGGCATTGAGCCGGATTAACCGCTCAGTGACCGCGACGGGGATTCAGTTTGGCGCTTTGGCATTGTCCTTGATGTTGCTGTCTACAATGTGGCTAGTGCGCACGGATCTGCTTTCTGATTGGTCGCGCACACTCCCCGAGGATGCGCCGAACGCGTTTGCACTCAATATTGCTCCCTACGAAAAAGATGCCTATTTACAAGTGCTTGATGACAACAACATCGAACGTTCTGATGACTACCCAATTATTCGTGGTCGTTTAGCTCAAGTAAATGGTGCCGACGCCAAACAGGTTGCTCACGGTGAAGAAGCGAGTGATGCATTGCGGCGAGAAATTAATTTTACTTTTGCATCCGATATTCCCGCACATAATGAAGTGGTACTTGGCTCGTGGAGCCAGCAGGGCGGAGTGTCTGTCGAGTCGGACGTTGCTCGGGATCTCGGACTCAAAATTGGTGATGAGTTGAGTTTTGTGATTAATAGTCAGCAAGTGAGTGCAACCGTCAATTCTATCCGAAAAGTTGAGTGGCGCGATATGAAGCCGAACTTCTACTTTATCTTTACTCCTGATGTGCTGACCGACATCCCAGCAACGTATTTAGTGAGTTTCAGAGTGGAGCAAAGTAACGATGGGTTGCTCAATCAATTGTCACGTCAACATCCCACCGTTAGCTTGATGGACATACGTGTAATGGGGGAAAAAATCCAACAACTCCTAGCGCAGATTGTGTGGTCAATTACCCTGTTGGCAGGGATTGGTGTGTTGTCGGGATTGTTGCTAATTTTTACTCTGCTTAGACTGAGCTTAGGCCAACGTCAAGATGAGATTCAACTTTATCGGACGTTAGGGGCGAGCAAAAAGCGGGTAGAGAGA
The DNA here is from genome assembly GCF_013369335.1 of Vibrio sp. JPW-9-11-11. Lineage (GTDB taxonomy): Bacteria > Pseudomonadota > Gammaproteobacteria > Enterobacterales > Vibrionaceae > Vibrio. The sequence continues at coordinate 308,042 of NZ_SZQJ01000009.1, read as the reverse complement.
ACGATTTGGGCTGAGTATGGATTGATGGCATTGATCGCCAGTGTGATTGCGATTCTCGGCTCGGAATCTGTTGTGGCAGCTATCATGTGGTTTGGCTTTGAACTGTCACCGAACCTTCATGCTATGCTGTGGTTAGTCCTGCCGATTAGCACCTTCTTCACACTGGCACTGGTTGTGAATAGTCTGATAAAACGGCTACTAATCCCTATAAATAAAGCAGTTAGCTAATACGTAAATGGCTAAGTTGTTCAGTTATCCACAAAAACGGTGGATAAAGTTTGGGATAACTTAGCCTGTAGATAAGTGAAGTTTTGCCATAGCCCAATAGCGGTATAGTCCTTGGCGGATTTGTTATTCACAAAGATGATTATTTCTTAAATATCAAAATTTGAGTCAAGTTTTTTTTTCAATTTTTTTAGGTTTAAAGTTCGCATTTTTACCCTGTAAAAAATGTGATTTTTTTCGCCCAACATAAGCAGTAAAATGTTCCAATAATGAACGAATTAGCAAAACAAATGCAATCTGAACAACAGCCTTCAACTGGTTCAAGAGTCGCGGTGATCGGTGGCGGTATTGCGGGCGCAACCGCGGCGGTTCACCTTGCCGAGCTTGGTATCGATGTGACGTTGATAGAAAAGGGCTCCAGCTTAGTCAGCGGCCCACCGATCTGTCATTTACACGCTGGTGGAAATTTGTACAGAGAGATTTCGACTGAGCAGTGTGTCGTATTGCTCAAACAGTCGATAGATACCGTTCGTCTCTATCCACAAACCGTCAATAACCGGCCTACTGTTATCGCCGTGCCACATAGCGATGGTGGTTGCCCTGAACATCTATTGGCTCGCTTGGACACCATACAGCGATGCTATCAGCAGTTAGTTGAGTCAGATCCTGCTAATCAAGTGCTGGGTGATCCGCAGAGCTACTACAAGCTTTACACTCGATCTCAAATTGAGTCGTTGGCAAAACAGCAGCAGCCTTTGAAGCCGAGTTCGATGGATGAATGGCTGATTCCGTTTGCAAAACACGCTGACCTCAATGCACTGAAATTTCCCGTTGTTGCGGTCTCAGAGCCGGGGTGGAGTGTATTTCGTCTGGCTGCCTCAGCCACACTAGCACTCGAGAAAATTGCTAATTGTCAGTTGATGTTGAACACTAAGGTCGTTGGTATTGAAGAGGCCTCTCATGGTTGGAGAATAGAGTTTCTCAACGAGCAGCAACACGTTGACAGCCTAGAGGTTGATTATTTGGTCAATGCTTGTGGCTATGAAACTGGCTCGATAGACGATCTGGCTAAAAAGTCGCGCCAGAGATTAGTGGAATTTAAGGCGGCGTATGTCACTCGTTGGCAGCATAATGATGAGCAGTGGCCTGAAGTGATATTTCATGGGCCAAGGGGCACTGATAAGGGCATGGCCCAGTTGACCCCTTACCCAGACGGTGTATTTCAGTTGCATGGTATGACCAAAGATATCACTTTATTTGACGATGGTTTGGTGGCGAGTCAGCATGGATCATCTCAACCGAAACTACCCTCCAGATTGTTGAATAAGATCCACAAAGGCTGGGACCCAGAGGTGATGACGCAGCGTAGCCGCCGTGCGATTGAGCATATGGCCCAGTTTATTCCAGACTATGCCAGTGCGAATGAGCATGGCACGCCCTTGTTCGGAGCTCAGCAAATCCCAGGGCATGATGAAACATTAAGGGCTGCGGACGTGACGTTTGAAGGCGAACACTATGCTCGCATAGAGGTGGTAAAAGGGTCATCTGCGCTGGAGGCAGCGATGAAGCTGGTCAAACAGTGGCAGCTGACAAACGACACGAACAAAAGCATCGAAGAGCTGCACCCCGTGCTCAACGGTTTAACCGCGAAGGAAGTGGAGCGACGAGCCGAACAATTGGCGATTTCAAGAACCTATCCCGAGCAGTTAGCGCAGTATTATGGTGAGTGAAATAAAGGGGCGACCTAAGTCGCCCCTTTATTTTTGCCAGTAGTGTACAAAGATTAGTAGCCGAAAAACCGAGCCCATTGGCCCCAAACATCTTGTAACCCTAGTAAGTCACCACGAACAAACGACACCTTTTGCCCCGGCTTGGCTTGTGCAAGTCGGGGTAAATCAATGCGAGCAACACAACCGATCTTAGGATAGCCGCCGATGGTCTGACGATCATTGAGTAGAATAATCGGTTCACCACTCGGCGGTATTTGAACGGCACCCAAGGCGATCCCTTCAGACAAGTATTCTTTGTTCGGAGTTTGGATACGAGCACCTGTCAGCCGATATCCCATTCTATTGATTAGCTGACTGACTTCGAACTGCTGGCTATAAAACGAATCTACGTCATCACGGTCAAAGTCATTGACTTGATAACCCTCGATGAAACGAAGTTCGAGTGGAAGATCGTAATCCGGCTTGTAGCGAAACGTCATCTGAACGGGCTTTGCACGCATCGAGTGAGGGTTAAAACCGAGTACATCACCGAGCGCGAGGGGATTGCCGAACGCTAAGCCGCCTAGTTGATCTCTTGTCACGGTGGCGACGCTACCCAGTTGCTGAGGAACGTTAAACCCGCCCTTGATCGCTAAGTAGGCACGCAGCCCGTTGCGTGGTAAACCAAACGACAAAGTTTGCCCTCTCACGGCGCGAAATGTCGACCAGTTACATACGGACTCACCGTCGAGTTTAGCGTTGAGATCTCCCCCGGCGATCGCCATTTCGCACGAAGCATGGATAAGAAATTCAGCTTGGCCTAAGGTAATTTCAAGGGTTGCAACGTTGACAGTGTTACCGAGTAGGTGATTCGCCCAACTATAGGCATAGTCATCGACAGGTCCGCCTTGAGCGATCCCGAGATGAGCCAGCCCAAAGCGGCCAAAGTCTTGAATTAAGGCTTGCTGTCCGGGCTTGATTACTTCTATGAAGTTCGTTGATGTCATTGCCAATCCTTTTCTATCTTTCCACCCAACTCAACAAATTGTTCTCGGTCAATTGGTTCAAAGCGAACACGAGTACCAATGGAAAATGGCAGTATTTTCGCTTGATCAGGATGATATAGCGGAATAGGACAGTTACCGACAATGTTCCAGCCGCCTGGTGACTCGACAGGGTAGACCGCGGTTTGATGGTTCGCGATACCCACACTCCCTTTTGGCACTCGAACTCGTGGGGAGGCTTTGCGGGGCAGTTGAAGTGGTGCGTTAACCTCGGTGAGAAATGCGAAGCCTGCGGAAAAACCAATTGCCCCTACCGTGTATTCAACTTGATGATGCAGTTCGATAAACTGCTCAATGGAGATCCCTTTGTCTTGATAGAGGGCTAAATCAGGGCCCACATCGAGACCATAGTATATTGGTAAGGTAATCACTTCGGCTTGGTGCGCTTCTGGCATATTCTCAAGCGCTTCCGTCACCAAATGTTCTAGATAGGGGACAAACTCAAATATTGAAATCCGGTGGGGGAGGTAGTCGATCAATATGGTGTTGAAAGAGGGAGTGACGTTCATGACCCAAACTCCCAGTTGGTTACTCAAATAGTGACTGATTTCGCCAATCACCCATGATAGGTGGTCATTCGGCTCACTATCGAAACGAATTAAGATCGAGCATTCGGCAACTGGGTCGACTGAGGTGGTTAGCTTCATAGCGTTAAATTTTCCTTCGCCAGTAATTCTCGTATTTGGGCAATGACGGCGATACCCTGTGGGTTATCACCGTGGACGCACAGTGTGTCGGCTTCGATGTCGATAGAAAAGCCATCGATCGTGCGTACTTTGCGATACTTGGCTATCTGCTGAACTTGGCTCAAGATATCACTGGTTGTATGCAACACGGCGTTGGGATGAGTGCGGGGTGCGAGTTGGCCATTGGCCTGATAGCGCCGGTCGGCAAACGCTTCAAACAGCAAGGGGACATCGTAACGGTCAGCAAGGTCAAGTAGGGTTTGGTTGTCTGTGATCGCCAAGGTCATTAAAGGCAGACCAAAGCTGGAGACGGCATCGAGAACCGCTTCAAAGATAACCGGATCTTTTTGCATATCGTTGTAAAGCGCCCCGTGGGGTTTGACGTAGTTAACATCAGTATTATGGCTCTCACACAGCCCCTTTAACGCTCCGATTTGATAGATCAACATATTGCTGATTTCATCTTGAGCCATGGTTATCGAACGACGACCAAATCCTTGTAGATCGGGATAACTGGGGTGCGCACCGATTTGTACGTCATGACTTACCGCGAGTTGAATGGTCTGACTCATGACTTGCGGGTCTGAGGCGTGGAAGCCACATGCGACATTCGCCATATCGATATAAGGCATCACACTGGCATCATTGCCCATGGTCCAAGCGCCAAAGCTCTCGCCCATATCACAATTAAGACTGATTGAACGTTTTGTCATTAATTACTCAAATCCTTATGCATATCATTAGGTAACATGTTGCAAATGCGTAAATTATTCAGTGATCAGTTTCATTATTTGGTGAATCGATGAGCCATCAATGCAAGATAAAGCGGCGCAAGTGGGATTATGCGCGCTAACCCGCGCTTTGCAGGTTGGTTTTGTCAATAGAATCAACGTTCAGCTTAACGAATGTAGACACTGTTAGATTGACGTTGAATTCGCTATCATCACAAGATAGATAACAATAAGGCTTTAATGTATGAATGTATTAGTCACTGGCGGCATGGGTTATATCGGTAGTCACACGTGTATTCAAATGCTGGCAGCGGGTATGACGCCAGTCATTTTTGATAACCTGTATAACAGCAAACCGACGGTACTCTCTCGAATAGAGAAAGTCACAGGCAAGTCGCTTAAGTTTATCAAGGGCGATGTTCGTGATAAAACCCAGCTCGTTGATGTATTGAAATCACATAATATCGAAGCCGTGATTCACTTTGCTGGTTTAAAGGCGGTCGGGGAATCGGTTGAAAAGCCGCTTCAATACTATGATAACAATGTAAACGGCAGTCTGGTTTTGGTTGATGCAATGCGAGAAAGCGGTGTTAAATCACTGGTTTTTTCTTCTTCAGCCACGGTGTATGGCGACCCAGCTTGCGTGCCAATTACCGAAGATTTTCCGACCAGTGCGACTAACCCGTATGGCCGAAGCAAACTGATGGTCGAAGAGTGCTTAACAGATTTTCAAGCGGCCAACCCTGACTGGAGCATCACGCTGCTGCGCTATTTTAATCCAGTGGGCTCGCATCCGAGTGGCGATTTAGGAGAAGATCCTCAAGGGATCCCTAACAACTTGATGCCGTTTGTCTCGCAGGTTGCCGTTGGACGACGCGAGTACTTATCGGTATTTGGTAACGACTACCCGACGGTCGACGGAACTGGCGTTCGTGACTACATTCATGTTATGGACTTAGCTGACGGGCATATTGCAGCACTGGAAAAAATTGGCAGTAAGGCTGGCTTGCACATTTACAATCTGGGTACGGGGAATGGATCAAGCGTACTTGAAATGGTTCACGCTTTTGAAGCCGCGAGCGGAAAAACAATCCCTTATCAAATTGCAGCTAGACGGCCTGGCGATATTGCCGAGTGCTGGGCAAACCCACAAAAAGCGTTGGATGAGTTGGGGTGGAAGTCGACGCGCACGTTACAGCAGATGACCGAAGACACCTGGCGATGGCAGTCACAAAATCCGTTGGGCTACCCCGATAGTGAATAGAAATAAAGCCACCTAAATTGTAGGTGGCTTTTTGTCGCTTTCGCTAATTAGCGAGAGTCAATCGATAACTACAGATGTTTGTCTTTGCCGAGTGATAGCAACCAGAGCGAAATAGCAGCCACGACAGCAAACCCGCTGAGGATGATAAAAGGCATGGCACCGTAACCTAAGATATGCCAAATAATGGATTCTAACGTACTCATATTGGCCTCCTTATTGCCAGCCTTCTACACCGTGCATGTCCGGCAGTTTGTGCGCAATGCCTTTATGACAATCGACGCACGTCTTTTCACCTGCGGCGAGCGCGGTTGAATGTTGCTTGGCGCTGCGTTGGCCCTGCTCAGAAAAGTCCATGTATTCAAATTCATGACAGTTTCGACATTCCAAAGAGTCGTTCTTTTTCAACCGTGCCCATTCACGTTCCGCGAGATGCGCTCGGCGAGCTTGAAACTTCTCTGGCGTATCAATGGTTTTTGTTACAAAGTGAGCGAATAGCTCTTTCGACGCCTGAACTTTGCGCACGATTTTATCGGTCCACTCATGAGGGACGTGGCAATCTGAACAGATAGCCCGCACACCAGAGCGGTTAGAGTAGTGAATAGTCTCTTGTATTTCTGCGACGATAGGTGCGTGACAACCAGAGCAGAACTCTTCTGTATTGGTCGCTTCCATACCTGTGTTAAACGCGCCCCAGAATAGAAGACCACCAGTAAACCCCATAAAGAGAACCACACCTACGGCTGCCTTACTCGGGGTTGTTAGTCGCTTCCAAAACGCTTTAATTAATTTCATAAATAGCCTCTTAATCTGTCACGCACGAGTTACTTGAGCGAGTCAACTTTTTTGAAGTCATTCTCAATCAGTGGCTTCGCATCGGCCTGAGGAACATGACACTGAAGACAGAAGTACCGACGGGGTGAAACATCAGCGAGTACCGCATCTTCACGGTTGACATAGTGCGTGACACTGATCTTCGTTGCCCCCATCTCTTTGGCATTTTTCCAACTGTGACACGCGAGGCACTTATTGGCGTTGAGCGACACTTCATAGTTGCGAATGCTGTGAGGGATGAGTGGTGGTTGATACACATAACTGTCTGCGACGAGCTGATCTTTGGGATACTTTTTCATTTCATCAGCAGGGCGCGTATCTTCTAGTTGGCTCGCGCCGCGTAACGATTCTAATCCACCGATACCGCCCGGGTTGTCGAGCTTGGCCATTGCAGTACCGCTGAGAACCGCACTGATTGATAACAGTGCAAGGAACATCTTTTTCATTATTCATTCTCCGCCTAAGGCATTAATTCTTGATTGGCTACCTGATTGTCCGGGCAGCCAACTGCGGTTGATCACGCGATCTTGGTTATCTTTATTGGGCACTTCTTAAAGTCTGTCTGCTTCGACAGCGGATCGGTTGCATCAAGAATCAGTTTGTTGATTAGAATGCGCGCATCAAAGAATGGGACAAACACCAAGCCTTGCGGTGGGCGGTTGCGTCCGCGAGTTTCTACGCGAACTCGCACTTCCCCCCGTTTGTTAGACAGCAAGACTTCTTCTCCGCGACGAACGCCTTTGGCTTTGGCGTCGCTAGGGTGCATGTAGCAAACCGCGTCTGGTACCGCCTTGTAGAGTTCAGGTACGCGCCTTGTCATGGTGCCAGTATGCCAGTGCTCGAGTACTCGGCCAGTACATAACCACATGTCGTACTCTGAGTCTGGAGATTCAGGTGGTGCCTCGTATGGCGCTGAAATAATCAGTGCTTTGCCATCTGGTTTTCCGTAGAAATCCCAGCCCGAGCCTTTCTTGGCATAAGGGTCAGAACCTTCTTTAAAGCGCCATAATGTTTCTTTACCCTCAACGACTGGCCAACGCAGGCCGCGCACTTGGTGGTAACGATCGTATGGCGCTAAGTCGTGGCCATGACCGCGACCAAACTGTGCGTACTCTTCAAAGATCCCTTTCTGTACATAGTAACCAAAGTGGTGCGCTTCATCGTTGAGTTCACGGGCTTCGTCAAGTGGGTATTTGTCGATAACGCCATTGGCAAATAACATGTCGTACATGGTTTTACCTCGGTATTGCGGCGCATTGGCAAGTTGCTCTTCCGTCCAGACTTCTTCCATTTTAAAGCGTTTAGAAAACTCCATGACCTGCCACAAGTCAGACTTGGCTTCACCGACGGTATTAATCTGTTGATACCAAGCTTGAGTACGACGTTCTGCGTTGCCGTATGCGCCTTCTTTTTCGATCCACATCGCGGTAGGAAGGATCAAGTCCGCAGCTTGTGCCGTTGCTGTCGGATAAGGGTCGGAGCAAACAATAAAGTTTTCGGGATTGCGATAACCCGGTAGGCGTTCACCATTGATGTTCGGCCCTGCTTGCATGTTGTTGTTGCACATTACCCAGTAGGCGTTCAGTTTGCCGTCTTTGAGCATTCTGTCTTGCAAAACCGCATGGAATCCCGGTTTGGGTGGGATGACGCCATCGGGAATATTCCAGATGCGTTCTGCGATCTTACGGTGTTTGGGGTTCGCAACGACCATATCAGCAGGTAGACGATGAGAGAATGTCCCTACCTCGCGCGCTGTACCGCAAGCCGAAGGCTGGCCTGTCAATGAAAACGGGCTGTTACCTGGGGTGGCGATTTTTCCGGTTAATAGGTGGATGTTGTAAATCAAGCTGTTCATCCAAACGCCGCGGGTATGTTGGTTCATGCCCATCGTCCAGAGTGACATAACTTTGGTATTGGGATCGGCGTACTGTTTGGCGAGTGCAATCAGTTTTTCTTCAGATACCCCAGACAGCTCCGACGCCTTTTCAACCGTGTAAGGAGCAACAGACTGTTTATACTCTTCAAAGCTGATTGAAGACATCTTGCCCGAGTTAGGATTGGCTGCGGCTTTTTGCAGAGGATCATCATCACGCAGACCATAACCGATATCGGTTGTTGCTTGCTTGAAGTGAGTGTGTTTATTGACAAAGTCCCAGTTGACCGCGTCGTTTTGGATGATGTAGTTGGCAATGAAGTTTGCAATCGCTAAGTCAGTTTGCGGGGTGAAGATGTAACCCGAATCCGCCAATTCAAAAGAGCGGTGATAGTAGGTGGACAGCACGTTCACTTTTACATGGGGGTGACTTAAGCGGCGGTCGGTGATACGAGTCCAAAGCACGGGGTGCATTTCTGCCATGTTTGAGCCCCAAAGAACGAATGCATCTGCGTTCTCGAAGTCGTCGTAACAACCCATAGGTTCATCGATACCGAAAGTGCGCATAAATGCACCTACCGCAGAAGCCATACAGTGACGTGCGTTAGGGTCGATGTTGTTTGAGCGAAAGCCCGCTTTCATCATTTTCGCCGCGGCGTAACCTTCCATGACTGTCCATTGGCCAGAGCCGAACATGCCAACGCCACTAGGACCTTGCTTTTTCAGTGCTTGTTTCCATTTATCGGCCATGGTGTCAAACGCAACATCCCAAGAGACGGGAGTGAAGTCTCCCTCTTTATCGTATTGGCCATTTTTCATCCGCAATAAAGGTTGTGTTAAACGGTCTTGACCATACATGATCTTTGATAAGAAATAGCCTTTGATACAGTTCAAGCCCTTGTTAACTGGCGCTTCAGGGTCGCCTTGCGTTGCGACCACTTTTCCGTTTTGCGTGCCTACCAGAACCGAACACCCGGTACCGCAGAAACGACAAGGCGCTTTGTCCCAGGTAATTGTGCTTTGCTCTGAGCTCGCGATCAGGTTCGCCGCGGTAGCAGGGAGTGTGACACCTGCCACCGCCGCTGCTGATGCTGCTGCGTTTGCCTTCACAAACGCGCGTCTTGTCATCTTCATACTTCGCCCTCAATATGGGAGTGTTGATTTCCAGTGTTATGGTTGGTCGTTTCGTCTTCGAGGCCTGCTTCAATCTGGTGATACACCAGCACGACACTCAAAACATTCGTTATGCGATTAATCGCTTCGATAGTGTCGGTGATAAAACCTTGGTTTTCGGTCTCCAAAACCACAACGACCTTGCCATCGGGGTTATCACCATAGACCTCTGCGTTATCGAATTGCTCTATTTGGTGTTTCACCACCTCGAGATGCTCTGGTAAGCAGTGCACGATTAAACTTGAGATATGCACTTCATTAAGTGACATAGGACATTCCTGTTCTAAACTGAATCGCTGACAGAAATCGAAGCAGTAGGGCACGCGGCAACACAAGCGCCGCAGCCGTTACACGTATCGATCTCTATATGGGGCTGAGCAACTTTGCCAATCGCCAACCTAAACTGAATCGCCATGGGCTCGCACATATCGCCACAGCTACGGCACTCAACATTTTGTTGAGCTAAACACGACTCATTAATACTGGCCTTTAGAGCCCAAGGCTGCGCCTCTTTGGCGATGAATAAGGGCTCTGGGCAGGCAGTGGCGCACTGATAGCAAAACGTGCACTCTCCAAGAGAGAAGTCTATTTGAGGGAAGCCGCCATCACCTTTGATAATGATGTTGGCGTCACAATGGTCAGCACATTGACCACAACGCGTGCAGATATCGGTAAACGACTGAGCCGCCTTTAACCACGGTAAACGTGAAAAAGTATCTTGCGGTTGGTTGGCTTTAAACCAACGCCGTTTCGTGAGATCTACCACCGATTCACCTCGACTAATTGCAAAATGAGAGTCTGTTCATTATTTTTCATTTCTCGATATAGAAAGTTTAGTTTTTGACATAATTGTATAAATACCTCCAAGGGGGTAATTGGATAAGTAAGTTGTTTTAGATCAATAAACTTACCTGTAAGTGATCACATATTGTTGAGCCAAATAGCACTATGCTCAGTAGTTCAACGCACAATCGTTCATTAAGGTCATTACATTGTTGAAAAAACAGGTCAGGAGTTCGGTAACAACCACCGTTGCTAAAGCAATGGTGTTGATTTTGTTGTTGTCGGTGGCAACCACAGGTTTTGCCATTTTTACTCTGGCGTCGAGCTTAAATGATGCAGAAGCTGTCAATGTGTCGGGCTCGATGCGAATGCAGAGCTATCGGCTGGCCTATGACATTCAAAACGAGCCGGACGATTACCTACAACATATTATTGATTTTGAGCATTCTATGTACTCACCGTCGATGAAAGCGCTTCAGCATTGGTCGGTACCACAAAACATTACCGACGATTACTATCAGATTATTATCCGCTGGCATGAACTGAAACGCGTGTTGACCAGTGACAACAAGGCAGACTATCTCGACTTAGTGGCTGGATTTGTCCAACAGATCGATGCCTTTGTTTACAAACTGCAGGATTACTCAGAAACCAAACTGATTTCATTGGCAATTGTCGGTGGCTTGGGTCTTGGCGGCGTATTGTTGATCAGCATGTTTGTGGTCCACTACGCTCGCCGTCATATCGTTGGGCCGTTAAATACCCTAGTGTTAGCGAGTGAGCAGATCCAAGCGCGCTCTTTTGAGGTTGAGTTAGATACCCGAACTGACAACGAAATGGGTATCCTCGCTCGTGCGTTTAATGATATGGCGCGTGAACTCGGCCACCTTTATCGCGGCTTGGAACAGGCGGTGAGCGAAAAAACGCACAAGTTGCAACATGCCAATCATTCGCTGCGGGTGCTCTATCGCTCATCGCAAGAGTTAACCGCTGCGCGCATTACGCCTGACAACTTTGCTGCCATTTTGAAGCAAATCGTGAGCCTAGAGGGAATCGCAGCTGTAAGGCTCGAAATCACACAACCTGGTGAAAAGCCGCTGATATTGACGCAAGGGGAGTGTTGTGAGGAATGTGACCAGGCGTGCCAGAAAGAGGCGTTGATCTTAGATGGATTACCTTTAGGCACCTTATTTTGGAAGGCAACCTTGCCATGTCCTGATCAAGCGTTAATTGATAACTTTGTGCAAATTTTATCGCGAGCTGTGTATTACAACCAAGCACAACGCCAAGCCGAGCAGCTACTTGTTATGGAAGAACGTGCAACCATTGCTCGTGAATTGCATGACTCGTTGGCTCAGTCGCTCTCCTACCTAAAAATTCAAGTGTCTCTGCTCAAGCGTAGTATGCATAAGCTCCCCGATACGCCCGAACTGGCAAGCACAGTCCCACTATTGACTGAACTCGATACAGGGTTATCTTCCGCCTACTCCCAATTGAGAGAGTTACTCACAACCTTTAGGCTGTCGATTAAACAAGGCAGTTTCGGTAGTGCATTAAACAGTATGGTCGAGCAGTTATCCGAACAAACTGATGCAGAGATTGCGCTTCATAATGAGTTGTCATCCATTGAGCTCGACACCAATCAACAAGTGCATTTACTGCAGTTAATCCGCGAAGCGACAACCAACTCAATTAAACATGCCAACGCGAGTAAAATTCAGATTGAGTGCATCGAAGACGATTTAGACATTAGGGTCGTCGTGCGTGATGATGGTGATGGGTTTGATCCCAACCAAGAAAAGACCAACCATTATGGGCTTAGCATCATGCAGGAGCGAGCCGAGCGATTGAATGGGGAGCTCTCAATCAAGACCAGTATAGAAAATGGATGTCAGGTTTCGCTGACATACCCCAAAATAAAGGACGCAAACATTGACAGACTGTAACGTGTTATTGGTCGATGACCATCCATTGATGCGACGCGGCATCAAGCAACTGTTAAGTTTTGAACCAGAGTTTGATGTGATCGGTGAAGCGAGTAATGGCACCGATGCGGTGGCGTTTAACCACCAACTTGAACCTGATTTGATCTTACTCGATCTTAATATGAAGGGAATGTCAGGGCTCGATACGCTTAAGGCGCTTCGCGCCGATGCTTGCCAAGCAACCATAGTGATCCTTACGGTATCGGATAGTCCGGCAGATATTGAAGCTATCGTTAAAGCTGGCGCAGATGGCTATTTGTTAAAAGATACCGAGCCAGAAGAGCTGGTGGATCTGCTCAAGCTCTCTATAAACGGGGATAAGGCCTATAGTAAGCAAGTGGCAAAGTATTTATCTGACCGCCACAATCAGACCAGTATCTTTGATCAACTGACTGATCGAGAAACTCAAATTTTGCAGCAAGTTGCTAAAGGACTGCGCAATAAACAAATTGCGGATACCTTGTTTATTTCAGAGTCGACAGTAAAAGTGCATATGAAAAGCTTACTGAAAAAACTCAATGTCCCGTCTCGCACTGCTGCCACCGTGCTCTATCTCGAACGTTATGGTGATAACAAATAGCAAATAACAAAGGGCGCATTCGCGCCCTTTGTTTATTAAGATTTCCAATTAACCGTGCATAGGAACCAATACGAGTGTACCGATGATGACGGTGATTAATCCGCAAAGTACAGGCACAGAAGTGCGCTTCACGACTTCGAAAGGACTGATTTTACCCATACCTGAGGTCGCAACGACAACGCCAGATACCGGTGAAACAGTTCGACCTAGGTTCGAGGCTTGAAGCATCGGAATAATCAAGAAAGCCGGGTTAAGGCCCATTTTAGCCGCCAATGATGGCGCCAGCTCTACAAACGCATAGAAAGGAGCATTACCTGACCCCGTTGCAATAGCAGCGGCAACAGTTAGGCCAGTGAGGATCAACATCAACGCAATACCTCCCGCGCCCGCTGTTTCGGCGAGATGGAGCAGATTGTCAATCGCACCAATCGACATCAGACCTTGAGCAAAGACGCCAGCGGCCACCAAAAGCATCACAACTCCTTTGAATGCATCCGCCATTCCTTGGTAACAAGATTCAAGATCCTCCAGTGTTTTCTCACCATCAAATTTTTTGACGACGTAATCGACAACTGCGCCGATAAAGATTGAGAGAACAACTATCGTGTAGATGTCGAGGCTCAAACCTGGGATGGTACGGCCGTTGAAAAGGAACACACCAATAATCGGTAAGAAAGGCAATACGGCATAAAACGCCGGCGCTTTGACTTCAATTTCGGATACGTCGACGCGTTCCATCGGAGAGTTATCTTTTTTATCCAGATACTTGTTCCAGAAGAACGCGGCTGCGGCCATCACTATGATGGCACAAATAGACACTGGCAGTACGGTTTGAACCGCGAACACGTCTAAAGCCAACCCCGATTTTTCTGCCGCGATCACGACGTCTCCGGATGTTGGCGACAGAATAATCGCCGCTGGCGATGCACAAACTGCGACTGCCGCTGGGCGAGAGATACCCATCGCTGTCATCATCGGGAAGAGTGTGGCCATTAACAGCACGCCAAGTCCTGTAGCCGAGCTGACCGCAAGCGACATTAAACAAGCCACAATATAGGCGGCGACCAAAAGGACGTATGGCGATTTAATCACGGAAAGGGGTTTGGAAAACTGCTTAACGACCACGTTGTTTGCGCCAATATGCGTCATATAAGAGGCAAAACCACACAACAACATGATTTGCATACCCAAACCGCCACCACGGTACTGGAGCATGTATTTGACGTATTCTAGTGCGTCGGTAAACATGTTACCCGTTGATGCGACTTTGGCTGGTAATACATCGTGACCAATGAAACCAGTGAGGATCAGTAACAAAACACCGGCCGTCAATAGTACTCCGGCGGGTTTGTATCCTTTAACGATAAAGTAGCCAACTGCAATGGTGACCACCAGCCCAATGACGAGCTCCAACATAGATATCTCCTGAAATTACAAACAACTGATACAGATTATTTCAAAGTGTGTCAGTTAATGTACAGAGATCCATCTTGTAGCACGAGTATAAGTTAAATAACTCATGATCTAGAGCAATATAATGGATGGTGTGTTATTTCTAGATAGATATCTTGATAGAATATAGTTTTGTAGATGTTAAGGATAAGGAGTTGATTCTGGTCGGCCGTATCATAGATTCGTTTGTTTTCGCTGGGGAGCAAACGAACGCTAGGCGTTACATTTGGCAGCCAATAGCACGTAACTCGGTATTTTCGTCGCGATAGATGGCGGCAAGCGGTTCTGGTGTGGCAAGGTAATAACCTTGGAACATATCGATATCCAACTGACGCATTGCGCTAAGCTGCTGCTCGGTTTCTATCCCTTCGACCACTACTTGGGCGTTCACTTTTTTAGCAAGCTGGATACCTGATAACAGAGGAAACTGGTCCCCCTCAATGTACGCGAGCAGCAATGAACGATCGAGTTTGATGATCGATGGGCACAATTGCTCGACACGCTGGCGATTAGAAGCTTGAACCCCATAATCGTCTATGGCTACCCGGAAACCACTGAGTGACAGCTTGTTCATTGCCTGTTTGAGTTTGTTTTCATCAGGTGCATCTAACTCAACCACTTCCATCACTATCTGTGAGTTGTCAAGATTGAGCGCTTTGATGCGCTGGGCCAGGAGGCTAGTATCAATGTTTTTAAGTGCTAAGTATTCACCTGTGGAAGGCAACACGTTGAGAAACAATTTTAAATGGCGGTACTTGGAACGGGCAAAGTTACGGATATGAATGACACGGCTTAATCGTTCGACATTCATCTTGTCTTCAAATTGATATTGCGAGGAATGGAAAAACTGGTCTGGCCGAACGGTGCCTTGTTGAGCGTGCTGGATACGAACTAAGGCTTCAACCCCCACTATGGTTCCTGCTGAATCGAAAATAGGCTGATAAACACTGCTCAAAGTCAGTTGCTTATAGTAAGCAATGTACTGATCTTGGTTATTCATTGCCAAACAATCAACGAACTGTTGTTGAGTAGAAAGAATCATATCTACTACTGACCTCTGTACGCACACGCGCAATTTAAGTGCTATTTCGAGATAGCACCGCAATGGTTTGAAAGACGATAAATGAACGGAGGTTAGCGTTTAGTCAACCGAATTATTCTAATAATTACAACGGTTTCGTCCCAACCAACTTCAATCTTTATATTGATATTTCAAGTTATAGGAGCCTATTGATGAATGGAAGAGTGCCACTACGCAGCCAATGAAATTTTTGGATGAAGATCCCATCATCGCTCGTCGAAGAAATCTTTGTTGCGAATATATTTAGACATCAGGTGGTAAGAAAATGGGCGAATTAGCCAAGATGTCAAGGATTTAGACAAGCGTAACCAGGTGGGGGTGTTCTCATGGATCTTACCGTCGTACAGCCATAGCATCTTACCTACGTGACGATAGTAAAACGGGAAAGGTGGAAGAAAGGTGACCACGTCGAGATCGCAGCAGATCCGATACGTACGATGGTGAAGTCGATAAGCGCGGTAAAATTGTTGTCCACCGAGAGCGGGTTGTCCAAAAGTGACGACGCGCTTAATACACTTTGGCCATTGGCGCTCGAGGCGGTCGGCAATCAGGCAAGCGAGCGCACCCCCTGAAGAGTGTCCAGTCAGTGAGATGCGTTTATCGCTCTCAATTAACGGGGTCAGTACCTCAACAAGCTTGTCGATAACGCTGATACCCAAATGGTCGCAGTTATGGGTAGGTGAGCTTTCTTGTTCTAACAAATATAGATAGCCGCTGTGAACGGCATAGGGCAAAGAGAGTGAATGGCACGACCGTTGCCATAGCAATAAGTTGATTAACCAATCGGCGGGGTTGTGTGACCCTTTTATAACCACGATGACTTCTTCTTGCGCTTCATTCCACAAAACTCGTATTGCAGGTTGCCCGAATCGATTGGCGACGACTCGCTGGCCCCTCGGGGAAAAACCGTACAGAGTTTGGCGAAGGACAGGCTGATAGGCGAGGTTGCAAAGTACAGCATAGCGCTCGTATTGATAGCGTTTGAGAGTTTTCACGTCACTGGATTTGGCGGTGAGAAAACCCTATTGTCTACAAATAGCGTGACGTTGGCATGACAAGCCGAGCTAGCTGAGCTGAATGACCGAATACAATTGAATGTATTTGCGCACTAGCTGTTTATCAGTCGCGCGCTTTAAGGGGTGAGTGAATTTAACAAAGTAGGGGCTGAGGTTAAAATGCTTGTCCATAGATTGCGCGAGTTGTGATTCACTTTCATAGAGAGTGATACCTTGAACTTTGTACTCGTCTATTTCATCGGGGAGTTGACCGGTCCACCAATGTAAAAGCTCTCGACTCTGTTTGCTGCGGCTTATCCAGTGGTCAGTCAACAGTAGCAGCAGATCGTTAGGCTGAACCGCATATCCATACTCTTGTTGCCACTGTGCCACGGTTTTAAACAGCTTATTGCGGCAGGACGACCCTGCGCTGACCAGATGCGACGTCAGTATCCAAACCGTGCCTATTTCTGAACTGACGCGATAGTGGTGAGGCAATTCGGGCGAGACGGTACTGTCGAGTGGTTTGTACTCATAATCATGACCAAACTCATTCAAGGTGCGCGATAAGCGACGTGCAAATGCCAACCCCAGATGGTGTTCGCTCATGCCTTTGTTGTGAATGGTCGGGTAGTGTTTTTCGCACAGTGCCATGCAATCAGCTTGGAATTCATTAACGCTCTGAACGAGCACGTCCAATAACAAGATCCATCTCTCCATTATGAGCTTTATGCGCGACAAGATTAACACGCGCTGGTCATCATTCGTTACACTTATTCGTCAAAATATCACGGAGCTTTAATGGTTTATGTCTAAGATTGAATTTACGTCACAACAAAAACAGGCAATGTCGAGTGCGCTTCAGCGCTACATGGAAGACGAACTCGACATTGAGATTGGCCAATTTGACGCAGATTTTATGTTTGATTTTATTGTCAGTAAATTTGGTCCTGCTTTTTATAATCAGGGTTTAACCGATGCACAAACTGTCGTTCTTCGAAAAATGGCAGATATCAGTGATGAGATTTATGAAATTGAGCAGATCAGCGACTTCTAAAAGTTTCTTCAAATTTTTCGAACGAGTTCATCAAGCTGAAGCGCTGTCAGCAAAGTAAATAATGGTAAATACTTTGTCTTAACTCGGAGACAACATGTACTCTGAACACGAATCAGAGTCATTGTAATTAAGGTCGTCAAATGAAATCAGAAGTTAACAACTATAACCCGATAGCCCGTGCTCTTCACTGGCTTTCAGCGTTGGTGGTGATAGGCATGTTCGCCGTAGGTTTGTGGATGGTTGATCTCTCTTACTATAGCGAATGGTACCGCACCGCACCTCATTGGCATAAGTCGGTCGGTTTACTCTTGGCAGGTGTGACTCTGTTTCGATTAATTTGGAAACTTGTTACGCCGTCACCCAAAGTAGAGGGGGCTGCCCACGAAGTGATTGGGGCCAAGTTAGCGCATCTCGCCATGTACGGATTGCTGTTTGCACTGTTTATCTCTGGTTATCTGATTTCAACTGAGGATGGTCGGGGCATTGATGTGTTCAACTGGTTCACCGTGCCAGGATTGGGCGCACTTTTTGAAGGTCAGGCTGATCTTGCTGGACAAGTTCATTTTTATCTGGCCTGGGGATTGATCATTCTCGCTGCCGTCCACGCTTTGGCGGCTCTAAAACACCATTTTATCAATAAAGACAATACGCTACGCAAAATGATAGGAGCTTCAAAATGAAAAAGACTTTATTCGCTACCGGACTAGCAATGGCAATGGCGTTGCCATTTGGTGTAAGCGCGGCGGACTACGTTATCGACACCAAAGGGGCACACGCATCGGTGAACTTCAAAGTGAGTCACCTTGGTTATAGTTACATCAAAGGACGTTTCAACAAATTTGATGGTGAGTTTTCTTACGACCCTGCCAACGTCGAGGCGTCCAAGGTGATGGTGAGCGTAGATACCACGAGTTTAGATTCTAACCATGCGGAGCGAGATAAGCATATCCGTAGCGCTGACTTTATTGATGCATCAAAATTCTCAACGGCTACGTTTACCAGTACAGGTGTTGTTGACAAGGGCGACGGTAAGCTCGAGGTCAACGGTGATCTTAATCTGCATGGTGTGACTAAGCCTATCACTATCGACGCCGAATTTATCGGTGCGGGTCAAGACCCTTGGGGTGGACAGCGCGCCGGTTTCTACGGAACCACACGTTTAGAGCTTGCGGATTTCAACATCGCCGTAATGGGAACCTCAAGCTACGTTGATATGGAACTTCACGTAGAAGGCATTAAAAAGTAATTAGTAGTCGTAAACGTTATGTGCCCCCAACATCAGTTGGGGGCTTTTTGATCAAGCGACTTATTTCCTGACCAAAATCTGAGATTCTACAGCGTTAAGCCGTTTCTAACTGAGAGTCAACCACTTGGATTCGCTCACCATAAATCGGGCGCAGTGCTTGCAGTACTTCCTGACGTCCGACTAACCCAACCAGTACACCATTATCCAACACTGGTAACGAGTGAGGCTTGTTGACACGCATGGTTTTCGCACGCTCTTCGAGTGATAGGGTTGTCAACTGGGTCGCGATTCCCATACTTGTGGTCGGGTACAACTGATCTTTGTCAATACACAAGAACTCTGCAATATCGACTAATCGGTCTTGTGCATCAATCGCAACCACATCGCGTGACATCAAATCGACCACCTTTTGCTCGGAGTCGGGCAAGTAATCTTGGCACCAAAGTTCGACCATAACGTCATGAGCAGAGAAGAAACCCACCACGCGACCACTCATATCGCATACTGGAGCGCCCATTTGTTGATGCTCAAGCAGTGCATCAATCGCCGCAGACACGAGGGTGTCAGCAGTTAGGACCAATGGTTGAGTGTTCATAATGTCTTGCGCGGTAACGTTATTGTTCATGGTGATTTCCTTAGTCGTTGCTATCTGAGTTGTGGTGATTGGCGAAATGTTTGATGAATGAAGTTGTGGTTTACGGTAAATGGTCCAGTTCGCTAGACCGACCAGTACAGCGCCTCCGACGATATTGCCTAGCGTGACAGGGACAAGGTTGGCGACAATGAATTGAGAAATGTTAAGGTCTGAATACTGAGCCGCATCCACTCCGACTTGGAGCCAAAATGTTTCCGGTGCAAAGTTATGGATGACGATGCCAAGCGGCACCATAAACATGTTGGCAACACAGTGTTCAAAGCCACTTGAGACAAACATCGCCACTGGAAGTATCGTCATGGCCGCTTTGGTTAGGGCATTTGTGCTGCTGAACGTCAACCAAATTGCGAGACAAACGAGTAAGTTACATAGCACCCCTAGTGAGAAGGCCTGCAATCTTGTGTGATGCAGTTTGTGTTGTGCGATATTGAGAGCGTTTAACCCCCATTGACCGTGGTCCATTTGGTACAGCCCGGCAGCCGAGACGATCATCAGAAGCAACATGGCGCCAATAAAGTTACCTAGGTAAACCTTGCCCCAAATCGAGAGCATTTTCGATAAGCTAATTTGGCGATTGGCCCATGAGATGCTCGACAACACCGAACTGGTGAACAGCTCGCCACCGCAGATCACGATAAGGATTAGCCCCATACTAAAGGCCAGGCCACCCGCGAGACGGCTTAGGCCCCAACCCGTTGCTTCGGTGCCCGTAGTGACAGTGATGTAAAATAGGAACGCAAGCCCGATAAAAGCGCCAGCCATAACGGCTAAACCCAGTGTCATTGCGCTGGTCTTATTGGCTTTACTTAAGGCGAACCTTTCAGCTTCCGCCATCATTTCGCTGGGCGAAAAGCATTGATTATTCGCTGGTAGTGTCGACATATGGACTCCCGACTTTCATATTCATAAAAACTCCTTGTTTCAATCTGTCAGCAGAAAGCGCTGCTGCTCATTCAAATTACGTCGACCATAGCTAGAGGTAAAATTGATAATCTTTAAAAACCTCATCAAATTTATTGATATAGGCGCAGAGGCGGGTAGAATGAAATGGTGTGCTTATCGCCGACAATTTAGTGTCGAATTCATTATTAAATTCAACGGCATGGCATGATCATTAATTCACAAGGATTTGAAGCACGATGCGATATTCATTAAAACAGCTCGCGGTTTTCGATGCAGTGGCCGATTCGGGGAGTGTCAGTCAGGCAGCCGATAAACTGGCGTTGACTCAATCAGCGACCAGCATGTCTCTAGCGCAACTTGAAAAAATGCTGGGTCGCCCTCTATTTGAGCGTCAGGGTAAGCAGATGGCTTTAACTCATTGGGGAATGTGGCTCAGGCCGAAAGCCAAGCGTTTATTGCAAGACGCGCAACAGATTGAAATGGGTTTTTATGAACAACATTTACTGAGTGGTCAAATTAAGCTGGGGGCGAGTCAAACCCCCGCAGAACATCTTGTTCCTGACCTTATCAGTATTATTGATAACTCATTCCCCGAGATGCGTATTGCTCTGAGTGTGAAAAGTACTGATAGCGTTATTCAGGGGGTACTCGATTACAAATATGACCTCGGTATTATTGAAGGCCGCTGCGATGATAACCGACTTGACCAAGAAGTCTGGTGTCGCGACCATCTGACGGTGGTTGCGGCTGCGCACCATCCGTATGCGAGGCATGAGAAGGTGAGTAGAGCTCAGTTAGAGGAAGCTCGCTGGGTACTACGTGAGCACGGCAGCGGAACGCGCATGATATTCGACAGTTCTATCCATCACCTAATTGAAGACTTGGATGTATGGCGAGAGTACGAACACGTACCGGTTTTGCGTAGCATGGTAGAACATGGGCAATACTTAACCTGCCTGCCATACCTAGACGTTGAGCGCTTCATTGAAAGCGGCAAACTTGTGGCTCTCAATGTCCCTGAGTTAAATATGGAGCGGACTCTCTCTTTTATTTGGCGCGCTGATATGGTCGAAAACCCTTTGGTTGAGTGTATCAAACGGGAAGGAGCTCGAATGATGAAAGGCAAACCAAGCGTGCTTTAACGCAATTATGATATTTCCTATTTCTGTTGAAATATCGATTGCATCACAAATATATGTATAAACATTCATTTCGTTTCTTAAATAATGTGATCTAAACGGTGTGTGTATCGAGCTGTTTTGCCTAATATGCGTACTTGGACACTTGATGTGTGAATCAACCACACAAAGCGAGACGTTATGAGCACTTTAATCGCAATTTCACTTACTACTGGTATCTTATCTGGTTTATGGGGCTGGATAGCCGTATCACTTGGTTTGCTCTCTTGGGCGGGTTTCCTAGGGTGTACTAGCTATTTTGCTTCCCCAAATGATGGTTTAAAAGGGCTATCAGAAAGCTTGATAACCAATATGAGTGGTGTGTTTTGGGCGATGGTGATTATCAAAGCGTCTGAGTTCGCTTCATTAGAAATTCTTGGCTACATGATTACTGCAGTTGTCGCGTTCTTGATGTGTATTCAAGCCAAGAAAGCCTGGCTCGGTTATATTCCGGGTACGTTTATCGGTTGTTGTGCGACTTTCGCCGCTTCTGGTCACTGGCAACTGGTGGTTCCATCGCTGATTCTGGGTGGGATTTTCGGTTATCTGATGAAAACGAGTGGTGTGTGGTTACATCAAAGGTCAACCCAATCTCAAGCTACTAGCGGCGTAGAAAGTCACTCTTAGTTTGCGATGCATTCCTAATAACTGCTCCAAGTCATTAGGAAACCCCCGATTGATTTGTATCAGCAGCATATTTGATACGCGGCATCTGACACCAGATGTCGCTTTTTTTTGTCGATTTTTGTTTATGTATTGCCATTGGCCATCGTCACGACACGCTTAAGGGTCCAACGTAATAGAATTGGGATGCCCTCTATACCTTTCGATTCGCAATGAGACACAATCGCCAGCGCAAGATCAGGCTTGGCAAACTTTTTCAGCACTCGCGTGACTACTTTTTTCGCTGGAATTGGGTGATCCAGTGGAATTCTCAACATACCTTTGAAAAATGGTTCAAAGCCATTGTTGTAAAGAAAATGTTCGATATCACGGTCAGGCAGCTCTGTTAAGCGGTGTCGTTCTTGGTCGTGACCCAGTTGATTGCGTACCGTCGTCGCGTATTTCTTGCCCGCCGCATCGCCATCGGTGACCACGTGCCAGTCAATACCAAAGGCTTTGGCCACTTTTATCAGTGATTTGAGTCCCGATTGGGCAAACTCAATGATCTGCACCCCTTCTGCCGCTAAGTTATAACCACATTGGTTCGCCAGCTCATTGAACAACCAGACTTCTGTCTCCCCTTCAACTAACAACCAACAACGCGCAAACAACGCACCAGAGCGATGAAAACGAATATGAAAGCCGATACGTCGGAGTTCGTCGTGCCCCAACTTTTGATCAGAAAGGTAAGTGGTAATGGTGCGGTCAGACTGCCTCACCAATCGGCGGATGCTTGAGAGGGGGACTTGACGTAGAAGATCACCACTATTGGTCGTCAAGATCTTCTGCATAGGCAACAGTTGCAGTAAACCCCATGCCCGAGCAAGGTGAGTGGGGTGAAGGCGACCTTCAGGATCTTCAACGATCAATAGCGGCCGAGCGCAGCGGCGCAACGTGGTTGGCCCCTTTGCTTGCAAGAATGCGTTCAGTAACCCCATTAACAACAAACGAGTTTGTTTATCTTTCG
Organism: Vibrio sp. JPW-9-11-11; assembly: GCF_013369335.1. GTDB lineage: Bacteria > Pseudomonadota > Gammaproteobacteria > Enterobacterales > Vibrionaceae > Vibrio. The sequence goes on along the minus strand of NZ_SZQJ01000009.1, from coordinate 284,941 downwards.
TCTCTTCAACAACTTGGGATAGGCTCTTGGTCCCAGGCGCGGCATTAAAAAAGATCCCATCTCTCTGTTTACGTACATTTTTACGATTGTTGGATTTAAATGAGAAATAGTGATCAACCAGCGCGTTCATTGAGTTGATACTACTGCGCATTTCTCCTTTGTTGACATGGCCAGGTATTGCCATTAATCGTCGATAGGTATTGTCGATACGTTTTTCAATCCGAGTATTGTGCTTGTTGCCATTTCCGATAGGGCGCTCGAAACGGCGTGAATCCTTGAGACGAATAACCGGATGTAACGACATAAGCTCCTGCGCGAGTTTTTCACTGTGATGAAGCGCGAGCGCATTACCGTCAGAATCTAAGAAGCTGTAGCGAGTAGTGATATTGTGCCCCTCACGCGATGCACTAAGTCGATAGATGATACGGTGACCATTTTGCGGGTCATCCACCCAAATGGGTTTAAGACGACGATAACGACCTGCATGAATTTCTTGTTTCTCGGTGGAAACCAGACTGAGCACAATTTGTAAATGCTGGGTTTGAGGATGAGCGATGGAATAGTCAACGTGGAAGTCGGTCATCTCGAACGTGTAAGGAATGCCTTCAGGCGGAAGGGCGACGCTCAATGCGTCAAGAAGCGAGGATTTACCCCAAGTGTTTTCACCAATCAAAGTGGTGAGATCATCGAATGCAATAGACAGGCGCTTAATGCCGCGAAAACCGGAAATCTCAATGCGCTCTAGCTTCATAGAGTGGCTCCATTACGCTGTTGTTACTGTTAAGCATAATAGAAAACTCTTGTGATAGCAGACATTTAGCTCACAGTGTGACAAGTTATTAAAATTCAGAGAGAATTTTTGACTCGTCGGTAGATCAAGTTTTGCGATGTAGTTACACCTCGCTTTGCATAATTAATGTGAAATATAATGAATCTGTCACATTGAATGCGGTACGATGTAGCGGAAAAGAGAGAAAAACTATGACAAATAAAAACTATAACGTAACCAAACTACGTCTTGCGCATATCAACGATACCCACTCGTACTTCGAACCTACTTCACTTCAACTCGCCATTAATGTCGATGGTGTTGAGCTATCACCTTTCGTGAGTGCAGGCGGGTTCGCCCGAATTGCGACACGGGTAGAACAGTTAAAGCAACAAGCAGAACAAGACCAAAAAGGCTTTTTGTTTCTGCACGCAGGGGACTGCTTTCAAGGTACGCTCTACTTTTCCTTGTTCAAAGGAGAAGCTAACGCGACGCTGTTAAACGCCCTTGAAATAGATGCGATGGCGCTCGGAAACCATGAACTTGATATGGGTAATGAGCCTGTTGCGCATTTTGTTCATCGCATCCAATTTCCGTTATTGGCGGGCAATTGGGACTTATCCAATGAGTCAACCAGTAAACGTATGCGCTTGCGAGGCCATAGGAATATCGTGCCTTTCGATGCTGAAAAACGTTGTGCCGATTGGATAGAGAAAAAAGTTGGTGACGATAAGGTCGCCATATTCTCGCTGGCGCTCGATAAAATGGCGGATATCTCCAACCCTGATTGGGATACACCATTTGTCGATGCGATTGAAACCGCCAAGAATACGGTTGCCGCCATCGAACAAGCTGGCATCAATAAAATTATCTTGCTTAGCCATATGGGTTATGAATCAGACCTCGACCTAGCCAATCATGTCGACGGGATCAGCGTTATCGTCGGTGGACATAGTCACAGGTTACAGGGTGACTTTAGTCAACTTGGACTCGCCAAAGATGACCCTTATGGTGTGAAAGTGAATCAAACGTACGTGGTGCAGGCGGGAATGCATGCCCTGAGTTTGGGCCACTGTGATTTAGAGTTTGCCCCAGATGGCACGCTTGTTCGTTTCGAGGGTAAAAATGAGTTGTTGCTGGGGCGTCGGCTATTTATCGATGCCAGTATGAACGAAACTCATAACGACTCCCCGTATCAAGTTGCTCGCAGCTATATCGACGCTCACCCGAACGTTGTCGTGTGTAAAAAGCAGCAGTCACTACAAACATTACTCGAGAAAAAATACACCAGTCAGGTCCGGCAATTACAACAGCAAGTAATTGCGACTTGTGAGCACAAACTGCGTCATATTCGGATTCCTGATCAACAAGGTCCGAGTGAAATTGCCCCTTTGGTAGCGGAGTCCTTTACCTACCAAATGGAAACTCTGGGTCATAGCATCGATTTCGCCATTCACAATGCGGGTGGGGTACGCAACTCACTCAGTGCAGGTGAGGTATCGGTTGCCGATATAGCAGGCAAATTATTGCCTTTTGCCGTTCCGATCGGTATTTACCATATCGCCGGTCGAGAAATCAGCAAAATTCTTGAGGGGGCGATCAACAATGCGCTCAACAATGGCGTCGTAGGTACGGGTGACGGCTCCTACCCATATACCCACAAATTGAGCTTTAAGTATTGCTGTGACGCGCCGTTGGGCTCACGAATTAAAGAGCTGATGTTGCTCAATTCAAGTGGCGAATGGGTGTCGGTTGAAGACGATAAGATCTATTGCGGCACATCGTCTGCTTATACCATGAAAGGAAAAGAGGGCTACGAGGCCATCACCAATATGCAAGGTGAAGGGACCATCACTTCGTTCTCTATGGCAGACTGCCTGATCACTTTACTGCAAGATCAACCCAATGCGCTTAACCGTCGTTGTCCCACAACGGTCAACCAGAAATGGCATAAAGGTTGCTAATCCATCAATGAATCCAAACTCGCGCAAGTTCACAGTAAAGGGGGATCTATGTGGAGTAAAGATTGGGTTGATGTAATGGTAGTGGTGGGTTGGATCAGTGCTTGGTCCGCGCTCGTCTATTTTGTCCCAGTTGGCGGCGTTTGAGCAGCCCCGACCAGTAAAAGGAGCATTATGTGCTCCTTTTTGATTTTTTTACTAGACGACTGAGCAATTGCAGCCTATTATCCGCGCTGTTTGGGGAGTAGTCGCCTTTGGTTTACTTATCGTCATCTCGATAGTTTTACGCTATCCGGTAAGTATAAGTGTTGCTGATGATGTTTATCAGCAAGGCTTCGACGAGACCAACGTAATCAGATTCTGCAACGCTTACTGAGTATTGCAGGTGGTTTGTTTACGGTAGGGATCGTCACATTCACCTTTCTCACTCGATCCCTCCGTCGTAGGAGGACACATGACCCCATTCACTTATACTCTCTTTGCGCTTTTTACCTTAGCGCTCGTTACGATTGACATCTGGCAAACTCGCACAGGCAAAGTTTCTTTAAAAAAAGCGGCAATATGGAGCCTGTTTTGGTTCATGTTGGCGTTTGTATTTGCCACAACCCTCTATTTCTTTTGGGATCTTTATGCTCCCAACAGTGGCTACAGTGCGAAAACAGCGACGATAGCATTCGTGACGGGCTATTTGCTCGAAAAATCGCTGAGCGTCGACAACCTATTCGTGTTTGCGATTATCTTTCATCAGTATTTGGTGCCTGATGACTTACGTCCAAGAGCTTTGCTCTGGGGAGTGATTGGTGCTTTAGTCCTGCGTGCAGTGATGATAGCGGTCGGCTCGCAGCTATTGGCGCAGTATCATTGGCTTCTGTATTTATTTGCTGTGTTCCTGATTTGGACCGGGATCCAACTGGTGCGTTCACAAGGTGAGAGCCAGGTCAATCCATTACCAGAGCGCCTTATTCGACGTTTGATGCCCGTGACTAGAGATTATGCGGGCGGGGCATTGACGGTTTTAGAAGAAGGACGTCGAGTGGTAACACCGATGTTTATCGTAATTGCGGTGATCGCGTGTATGGATGTGATGTTTGCACTTGATTCGATTCCCGCGATATTTGCCGTGACTAGAGAGCCGTTTTTGGTCCTAGCCGCAAATGTGTTCGCCTTATTAGGGTTACGTTCTTTGTATTTCGTACTGCAAGGTATGATGGATAAGTTTATTTATCTTAAACCAGCGCTGGCGTTCATCATGGTCTTTATTGGCATTAAGATGCTTCTTGTGGGGAGTGAGTGGGAAATACCGACGGTTTGGTCACTGATGGTGCTTGTAATGACAATGGCTAGCGCGATGATGGCTTCAGTAGTGAAGGCACGTACTCTCGCACAAGCTAAATCGTTATTAGATTAGGGGCACTTAGTCGTTATTGCTACCCTGAGCATTCAATCACAAACAGTTGTAAAAGTTGTGTGAAATTAAATGGCAGGGTAGCAAAGGGGTAAAATAATAATTCACCAATAATTGAGTATTTGGCATTAATATTCATTCTGGCAAGATAGTCTAAAAAAACGGCTGTTAATGGTTTGTTTCATTAGATTTTCTAATTTAAAAATGGAAAATTTGTCATTTTTTGAGCACAAAAATATTGCCTATCATTAGCCCATCGAAACGAATTACACCAGTTTATAGAGAGGCAATCATGGCACAAGTAATGCAAATGGGTAGCATCAATGCTCCTATCTCTATGGATAAAAAAACCTATTCGGTTTCTTTCAAAGGATTGATTGCTCATTTACTCGATATTCTTTTCACAGACAACAGCGAACCACGCGCACATTATGCGAGTGATTTGTCTGGTCACCTGCAAAAAGACATCGGTTTATACCGTTAATTTGGTAACCCGTTCTAAAAAGCCAGCATCTGCTGGCTTTTTTGTGTTCAGCTATTTAGAAAGTTGAATCCCTGTTGAGTGGTGCGTTGTCTATTACTGGTAACAGATCATACTTCTCAAATATGCAACACTTTGTGCTATTCCTACAGGTTTGCCCCTACCTACCACTACAAAATGTCACTTCACTCACTAATTTCCTCGATTATTAGTAACTCACTAACTAACTTCGTTCCCCCAATGTGATCTCCAGTCCAATCGTTTTTCTCCTCCTTTGGATCTACGCCTTTTAAATCAGTTACATAGGATGAGGTAATTAATATTGGCCCAATTATAAGGTTGAGTGGTGCTGTTCTAAGCGTGTGCTTAAGACAGCCTAAATAACAAGAACGTGAACTAATAATGGATTTCAAATAATGAACATCAAGCTAACACAACTCAGCCTCGCGATGGCGTCGCTAGGGTTGCTTGCCGGTTGCAACGACCAACTTGACGTCCAAGTAATGGATGGCTACATCGAAAATGCACAAGTCTGGTTAGACACCAACGGCGATTATCAGTTGAATGACAATGAACCTAACGCGACCACCGACCAACAAGGTCACGCAGCGCTATCGCTCAGTGGCGTGAGTCGCCAGCAGCAGCAATCGCTACTTATTGCCCGAGTCGAAAGAGGTGTCTCGATTGATAGCGATATTCCCGGTGTTACTTCGACGCGTGATTATGTCATGTTGGCCCCGGCCGACCACGCTTACATTACGCCGTTTTCAACCTATGTTGCGTTGCAAATGAAAACGGGCATGAGTGAAAAACGTGCGATAAAAAAATTGCGTCGTAATCTCAAACTACCCAAACTGAATCTGGACTTAGATTATCTGCAAGCGCAGCAAACAACGACCGCACAAGCCGCCAAAGCACTCAGCCAGCTACTTTCGGATAACAGAAATGACTATGACGAGAGCCAATTGCTACAACAGTTAGAGCAGGGCAGCAAAGAACTGGGTAGAGCGATTAAGCAACACCGAGGTCAGCTAGATAATTTGACCTTAACGCTTGATGATGAGAACCGACCGATAGTCGCAAAAGATAGTGACTCAGACGGCATTGCGGATCGCGATGATCGTTTCCCATTCAATCGCCAGGAGTCGGCTGATTTCGATGGTGATGGCATTGGTGATCATGCTGATCTAGATGACGATAACGATGGATTTAGTGACGTCATCGAATTCTCAGAGGGCAGTGACCCTTACAATGCCAATAGCCAACCCGCCGATCTTGATGGCGACAAGGTGCCTGATGGTGTTGATCCTGATATCGATGGCGATGGCTGGAGCAATCAAGATGAACTTCGTCTTGGCAGCGATCCTTTTTCAGCACAACATCAACCCGGCGATTACGATCAAGATGGCATTGCCGACAGTGAAGATCCTGACATCGACGGAGACGGTGCGGTTAATGATTTAGATGCGTTTCCTAACGATCGCTTTGAAAGTCGAGATACCAACGGAGATGGCTTGGGTGACTTTGCCTCCAGTGACGACGATGGCGATGGTATCCCTGATTCCATCGATCCTAACCCTAAAAGCCCGGACAACAGTTCAACCGAGCCGGCGCCAACGTACCAACAAGCCGTCATTTATTACAAACGTTCAGATACTGCCTATGAAGGGTGGGGATTACACCTTTGGAACAATGGCAGTTGTGATGCTGTAGCTAATTCAGCACTAGAAGGTGTGGATTGGGGCAGTCCGTATCAATGGCAGGAGATAGACCCAGAGTTTGGGGCAAAATTCCTAGTGCCACTTAAAGACGCCCATGGGACGTGTATGAACTTTATCGTCCACAAGGGGAACGATAAGGCTTTAGGCGCTGACGATTTGAAAATTGAGTTCAACAGAGGCAACACCCTATATACAGAGCACGGCAGCTCTACGCTCAAATATTCGCCAAATGAACAAAACATCGTTGAACTGAGTGGCGCGTCCGCGCATTGGATCGATGTTAACACCTTTGCCTGGTTTGACCATTCGCAAGCCGCCAAATATCAGTTATGGTCAAATCAACAAGGCGGCGCAGAGATCACGCAACCTCACCTGTTTGCCAAAAGAGAACTGAGCCATGTGGGGGCACTCTCTCATCCAAGCTTTCCGCACTTAGATGATCGCGCAGAATTTATGCTTGATCTGAGTGACTCGGAAGCCAAAGCGTTGCTCAAAGGCCAACTGATTGCAGTTGCACTTGACAGTGATAATCAACCATTGGCGGCGACTCGAGTGCAAATACCTGGAGTTATCGATGCCGTCTATACGTCAGCGAGTAATGATGCCGATGAAGCAAAACTAGGCAGTTGGATTGATGAAGAGACCGCTAATTTTGCACTTTGGGCCCCAACAGCGCAGCAGGTTGAGCTCTATCTCTATGATCAAGATAAATCGCTCATTCCATCTTCTCCGGTCGAAATGGTCCTTAACCCGAATTCGGGTGTCTGGCATTATCAAGGTTCAAGCGAGCTTGAGAATGTGTTCTACCGCTATCGTGTCAAGGCGTATCACCCTAAAACGGACCAAATAGAATGGATGATGACCACAGACCCGTACTCATTGTCGCTCAGCACATCCAGCTTATACTCGCAGTTAGTCGATCTCAATGCGCCTGAGACAAAGCCTGTTGGTTGGGATAGTCAAGTTGTACCGGAGTTGGAAAATCCAGAAGATAATATAATCTACGAGCTGCACATTCGTGATTTTAGTGCCAGCGATCAATCGGGTTCCCCTGAGCGAAACGGTAAGTACGGCGCGTTCTTAGAAGAAGAGCGCGATAGTGTTAAGCAACTTAAGTCATTAAAAGAAGCTGGGTTAACCACCATTCATCTGCTGCCGAGTTACGATCTTGCGTCGATTCCAGAAGATGAGGCTAAAACGGTGAACTTAACCGATACGGTTGCCAAGTTATGTGGAATCAACCCGAAAGCATCATTGTGTAGTGATGGGACAAACCAAAGCATCACCATTGTTGAACTTCTTGAGCAGACGGAGCCTTCAAGCGGCGAAGCCCAAGCGTTGCTAGCCGACATACGTCCTTTAGACAGCTTCAATTGGGGGTACGACCCATTCCACTACAGTGCCCCAGAAGGGAGCTATGCAGTATCGAGTGATGGTCATGAGCGGATTCGTGAATATCGAGAGATGGTGCAAAAGCTCCATCAATTAGGCTTTCGAGTCGTACAAGACGTGGTGTACAACCATACTTACTCGTCAGGCCTTTACGATAAATCTGTACTAGATAAAACCGTGCCGGGTTACTACCATCGACTCAACCCAATCACAGGAGCAGTCGAGAACTCAACTTGTTGTGATAACAGCGCGTCAGAAAACCGAATGTTTGAAAAACTGGTCGCAGATAGTGTCATGATGTGGGCACAAGACTATAAGATCGATGGTTTCCGTTTCGATCTTATGGGCCACTTGATGAAATCGAGCATGCTACACATTTACGAGCAAGCTCAACACGTCGATCCTGACACCTGGTTCTACGGTGAAGGGTGGAATTTTGGCGAAGTGGCCAACGGTCAACGTGGGGAAAACGCCACCCAGTGGCCAATGGCGGGCACTGGTATTGGTACTTACAACGATAGATTACGTGATGGCGTGCGAGGGGGCGGTCCATTCGATAGTGGCGACGCCCTGCTCGAAACCCCCGGTTTTGCCAATGCAGGCGATCGTTTTGGCGCTGAACTAAAGTCCAAAATGGATCTGATTCGTTACGGTATGACGGGAAACTTGCAGAACTATCCATTGCAAACCTCAAGCGGTAGCGTCGTGTACGGTAGAGACTTCCAATATGGCGGACAGGGCGCCGCTTATACGCTGGATCCTCAAGAGTCGATTAACTACGTCTCCAAACATGACAACCAAACTTTGTGGGACTTTAATCAATACAAAGCGTCTGCAGAGGTGACATCGGCCGATCGCGCCCGGATGCAAATCGTCGGTCTATCGACGGTGATGCTCGGTCAAGGAGTGCCATTCTTACACATGGGTTCTGAACTACTGCGCTCAAAATCGATGGAACGCGACAGTTACGACAGTGGAGATTGGTATAACAAAGTCGACTTTAGCAAGCAAACCAATAACTGGAATGTAGGGTTGCCGCGAGCAGATAAAGATCAGGCTAACTGGGATGCGATTAAATCGGTGATCAGTAACCCAAATACTCAAGCCAGTTCAGACGATATTGAATGGACCGACAATGCATTTAAAGCACTGCTCCAAGTGCGTGCATCAACACCCTTGTTGCGTTTGGTCAGCGAACAAGAGGTCATCGAACGAGTTCGTTTCCACAATACGGGGCCAAGTGCGCTTGGCGGATTGATTGCGATGTCAGTCAATGATGGTATTTCGGTTGGCGCCGATCTAGATGGTCAGCACGACGCCATTATGGTGATCATCAACGCTAACACTCAAGCCCAGCAGCTGCAGGTTGCAAATGCAGCGGGCTTCGAGCTGCATCCAGCGCTGATGAGTTCGGCAGATACACGTGTCAAACAAGCCAAGTTTGCAAACGGAACGTTTAGTGTGCCTGCATTAACAGCTGCGGTATTCGTTATTCCACAAGGTAATGAGCAAGGTCTAGGTCTCGATAGCGAGGTGACACCCGTCGATGTGGCCCCGTTTGGTGATACTCAAGTGTACCTACGTGGGTCTATGAATGGCTGGAGCACTGATGATGAACTCACTTATCAAGGGGATGGGGTCTACCAGTTTAATGGCTACCTCACACCGGGCGAATATGAGTTCAAGATAGCGTCTTCTGATTGGAATTCTGTCAATCTTGGCTTTGGCGCGTTCACACAAACTGATGACTCGCTTGACTTGCTCGATGCTGGTAACGGCAACCTCAAACTTGTGGTCACAGAGCAAGGTTTGTATCAATTTGTGCTGGATGCCCGTAACCAAGCGTCATTGACGGCTTCGGTGGTTAACACCCAAATCGATTACGCGTGCTACAACAATGCGCAGCCCGCGTGCGATTTACGCATCTATCAAGTAATGGTCGAATCGTTTGTCGATGGAGATAAGAGCCGCGACTACGGCGTTGGATACGGCAACTCGCATCACAAGGGGGATCTACAAGGTGTTATAGACAGCTTGGATTACATAGCCAGCCTGAATATGAATGCGCTGTGGTTGACGCCAGTCTTCGATTCATGTGCCGGAGAAGGGGAAGACAACAAACTTGATGCAACCGGATATTTCGCGTGTGACTACTTTAATGTCGACCCTAAGTTTGGCTCGAATCAAACCCTCAAAGCGTTAGTTGATGCTGCGCACCAGCGGGGAATGTACGTATTTCTTGATGGGGTATTTGGACATACTCACGTCAATGGCGTAAAACCGTCACCGACAGGTAAGCTGCCCAACTTAAAGGCACAATCGGGTTATCCAGGCCAATATGTTGTGTACCCAAGCCGCGAGAGCGAAGCCTTTTTTACCGAAGTTGCGACTTATTGGATCAAGGAGTATGGCATTGATGGATGGCGGCTTGATCAAGCGTATCAAGTCCCTTTAGAGAGCTGGCGACGGATCCGTAGTGCAGTGGAGCAAGTGTCAATGGACAACCTCGTTGCCGGAAAAGCGTGGGGCACCCTGGGCTATATGGTTGGCGAGGCTTGGAGCGGGGCAGATGAAATTACACGCACTGTATATGGCAGCGATCTAGAGCCCGGTTTATCCTCAGCCTTTAACTTCCCACTTCGCTATGGCCTAGTTCAAGCCTTAGCGGCCGAAGAATCTGGTGCGAAAGGAAATGCACGCGGTTTAGCGGCCAGTTGGAATACACGCAGCAAGTCGCCGTATCACGCGATGCCAAATCTAATGATAGGTAATCATGATTTGGTGCGCTTTGGCGATTTGATTCAGCGCGGAAAACTGGGCGATTACGTCAAACGCCATCAAGCGGCGTTGAGTTTCCTCGCCGCGTATTCGGGTCCGATAACCCTCTACTACGGCGAAGAAATTGGCGACGAGGTCGAAAATTTTGACCAGCAGGTTTTAAGCTGTGTCGAGGTGGGAGTGTGTGACGATCATGTTGCGCGTTCAAGTGGCAAAGTCGAGGGCGTTACTGTGGCGACTCTCTCTGCACAGCAGCAGTCACTTAAAACGTATACCAGCCAACTAATGCGTATCCGCAGTGAGTACCCCGCACTGAGCATGGGCGAGCGACGAAGCCTATGGATTGACGATACTTTGTACGCTGATCTTAAAGTCAACGGTGAGCAACAAATCGTTTATGCATTAAATACGGGCAATGAAAGCAGAACGCTCACTCTGGACCTATCGCGTCTTAAACCTGCGAGCCAACTGGTCGATTTGTTGACGGGTGAGACTATCGAGCTACCGGCTGACAATGCGTCTGTACAAGTGCCAGCGCTGACAGGTCGAATACTTTTGGTGAAATAACGCTACCACAAAACAAAAAACGCTCCTTATAGGAGCGTTTTTATTGAATGGGATGATCATTACTTCTTACGGCAGTATTCAGCGATCACGTACATAGATTGGCCGCCGTTCGCTTTACCAGAAACAAGCTTAGGGTCGTCACCAATACTAATACCACGGATAACCGTACCTTGCTTGATGACTTGGTTAGTGCCTTTAACTGGTAGGTCTTTGATAACCGTTACGTCGTCACCTTTTTTAAGTTCAACGCCGTTGCAATCGAATGGTTTGTCGTCAGCAGACATGCCTTGCATGGCCCAGTTCATTTGCTCTTCTTCCATGTACATCATGTCTAGCGCGTCTTGAGCCCAACTTTCACTGTTCAGTCGTGTCAGTTGACGCCAAGCCGTGACTTGTACTGGTGGAACTTGGCTCCACATGCTGTCGTTTAGGCAACGCCAGTGGTTAATATCTTTAGGGTCGTCGATTTCGCTTAGGCACTTATCGCAAACCATGATCCCGTAATCCACTGTCACATGGCTGTGCGGAGGAACAGCGTATGCCGTTAATGGTGCATCAGCAGCACACAATTCACATTTTGATTGGCAGCGTTCTAGCATAGTAGCTTGAGAAGACATAATGGACTCACATTTTATAGGGTGTAATTGAAGCGGGATATTATGCACTTTATCCGACGAAAATAAAGGGCTTTGCCCAATTACTCTTACTTAAGCTTCCAAAACCATACAAATACGGCATTAGTGCCTGCGTACTAGTTGAACTACTTATCTATCAGCATGTTAAGGTTTGTGACGGCGTCACTAAAAACTGATTATCTTTACCTCTTTAGACTTGATAGGCATAATCAGAATCGTCTTTATATCAATTTAATAGGTCGAAAGTTGGAACTACTCTCCATCAACTTGTTTGACAAACCGCTGCGTCTTGAAGGCTCGATGGCTGGTTGGCAGCAACTGTTTTGGGACAACCAATTAGTGTCACAATTGGATGCAAATTCTGAGCGTGGTGAACATGTTGAGCATACGTTTACGTTGATGGCTGGTGAAAGGCCGCTAGTGTGCCAACTTAAGCTTTCGCTAGTATGGCAACCCTTTAAACTCGGATACCAAGTTCAAGTCGATGACGAAGTGATTGAGCAGGGCAGTCGCGACACTAAAGATATTGAACAGCAAGTCCCTTTTACTCCTCCCGCCACAGAAAAGCGCTTTAGCTTGATTGGTTTGGTGTCGCTCGGTATGAAAGCACTAAAAAGCGCCAAATTGATCAAGGTAATGTTAGCATCAGCCAGTTTGGCGGCTTACTCATGGCTATTTTCCTTTCAGTTTGCGCTCGCGCTTCTCGCCTGTTTAGTGTTTCACGAGTACGGCCATGTGCGGGCGATGAAGTATTTTGGGCTAAGAACCAAAGGCATTTATCTCGTGCCATTTCTGGGCGGGCTTGCACTTAGCGATGAAAAGATCAACACACGTTGGCAAGATGTGGTTATCTCCATTGCAGGCCCTATGTTTGGCTTCATTTTATCGTTGATCTTGCTGGTCATTTATCTGATAAGCGGTGAGATGTTTTTTGCCGGACTTGCCGTTTTCAACGCATTTCTGAACTTATTTAATCTACTGCCTATCTTACCGCTTGACGGTGGGCACGTGCTGAAAAGTATTAGTTTTTCTATGAATAGCCTTGCTGGGATCGTACTTTGTACGCTGGCTGCCGCTGGGGGTGTGTTACTCAGTTATTGGCTGGGATTAACTTTGTTCGGTTTTCTGTTAATCATGGGCATGGCCGAGATACTGTTTGAATGGCGCGGTCGGCATCATAGCCACTTGTTACCTCTAGACCGATATGGCCAGGTGGTCGCAACCATTTGGTACTTGGGTTTAGTGGCAGGCTTAGTCGGGATTATTTGGTTCTTTGCCTCGACCGGAGACGACTTGCTTCGCTTGCCGTTAATGATTTTAGGTACCTAAGCCTCGAAAAACTTTGATTAAAAATCCGATACACAGTGTTTATCGGATTTTTGGTTTATTGGCAGTCTCACTTAAGTACCGCGGTGTTCAGTGACTATCTCTTCTACATCTTTCGTCACGTTTGGCTGAGTTTAGAATAGAAGCTCAAAAACCGAAGTCGTGCCGCTGACTTCGTTACCCACCGCAATGTAGTGCACGCCGTTTCGGGTGTAGTAATGAATCGATTCTGGGCCTAGGTCTCCGGCTTGAGGATTATATGTGTCATTGTCACAATCGCCGTCATCGACTTGCGTGCAGACTGGCTGGTCAAAATTGCGGTTGTTCACATAAGTAATGAATTGGGCGGCTTTTGGGGTTGTAATGTCGTAGACCATGATGCCTCCTTGACGCTCTAAACCAATAAAGGCATAGGTGCGATTGCCAATCATCGCCACTTCAATGGCTTCTGGCTCGACGCCTTTGTCGTCACTGCGGTCATCTGCACTGTCGTTGTTATCATTGCTGCTATTAAAATGCTCCGTTTCAGCATTGAGGACAATTTTTGCGAATTCGTCTGCGCTATCGAAAACCAATTCGCCTTGTTCATTCCAGATAGAGAACGAACGTCCGCCAAATCCTGTAATAGGATCATCCGCCTGTAACGGGTTATCTGGTTTAATCAGTTTAATTCGACCGAGCTTTGCGCCGTCTTTTAACTGAGAGGCGAGAGGGTGATCGTCTGGTACATCAAGTTTTTTCCCGCGCACCTCGTCTGTATAACTGATACAAAAATCCACTTCTTGGGTGTAATCCGGGCTGCCCGTATAATCGTCGCCATCCCATTTGAACCCTTTACTGTCACATTGGGCTTGCGTGGTCTTTATTCCATACTCTCTGCCGTCACCTTCGTTAGCGCTAACGAAATAGCTGACATTATCCATGCTGAACGCATCAATCGAATCTGGCATGTATAGGCTTTCAAGGCCTTGATAGGGCATAAGGTTGCCAATGACACCATCTTTATTGGACGCGTCCAGCGTGTGGGCACTCCAATGTTTTGCGCCAAGACCAAGCACAGATTTGATACTCGCAGTGTCGACATCGATGACTGCAATGGCGTTGTTTTCTTGTAGCGCAACAAACAGCTGACCTTTGTTGTCAAACGTGAGGTACTCTGGCTCAAAGTCTTGTGCCACCGTTTTGCTATGAGCCGAAACTCTAACTTTGGAGCTAAGTTGATGATGCCTCGCTTGGCCCTGATTGAACTCGGTAAAGGTGATTTGATGAACGGTTGGATTGTTGACCCCATCGCGAATGTCTACCAAGGTCACACTGCCTTCAGGATCGACGGTGTATTCACCGTTGGGTTCGCCTTCGTTGGCAGTAGCAAGAATCAGCCCGTCCGGGGAGAAGCTAACCATATCAGGAAGGGCGCCAGTCGGGTACGTTGTGAGCAGTTCGAGCGTATCGGTGCGAAACAGCGCGATAATACCAGGCTGTTGCTTAATTTTGTTTTCGATAGCGACCGCGAGCAAACCATCAAATGTTGACACACTGTTTGCTGCGCCAATCTCAATTCCCGCTGATGTTGCGGCAACGCTCAGATCTAGGCTTCCAGAGCCGGTTGGTGCCCCTTTGTCATCGAACCCAATAACGTCGACATGCTTAGCGTGTGCATTAACGACGTAGAGTCTATCTGAACATTGATCGTAACTGACAATTTCAGCCGCTGAGCTATCGAAAGGGCTGTCAGAAACATAACTCCCTCGCAAAGAAAGACCACTAACTTTTGACTCCAATACGTCTATTGGGGTATCAGCCCTATTTTTACAGGTGATACTTAGGTCGTGAGATGGTCTGTCTGCACTGACGCAGGCAATAAGCTGGCTAGTGACGGCTAGGCCCAAGAGAGCCTTAACTGCATATTTCACTTTAATTCCTCCATGAAAAATAAGTGAAATAAAATAAGGCACTTATATGACAATTGAGCTTAACATTGATTGCAATGAGGTTACGTCAAGCTGAACAACGAGCGGCTTCATAGCGATCTGATACGAGTTTACTGATAAAAAATCCGATAAACGAGGTTTATCGGATTGTTGGTCACATCAAAATTGCTGCAATCACGGATTTAGATCAGCGGCTTAGAGCCTTTAACACTTGGGCTTAGCCACCTTGTAGTTAGGCAGTGCTTTGATCTTATTCGCCAAGTCTTCAATTCGTGTACTGTGTGATGGGTGAGTAGACAGTAACTCCGGTGGTTGATTACCGCCCGAGGCTTTTGCCATATTTTTCCACAGTTCGATGCTCTGATAGGGATCAAAACCTGATTTTGCCATCAGCTCTAGTCCGACAATGTCGGCTTCTGACTCTTGCGTGCGCCCATAGGGCATAAGAACCCCATATTGGACACCTAACCCAAGCGCCGCCATCGTCATGCCGCGATACTGGGCGTATTCGGAACTGCCCAAGGCGACATTGGTCAACTGCAATCCGGCGTTGGCAAGTTGTGACTGTGATAAACGCTCGTTGCTATGGTCTGCCAGTACGTGGGCAATTTCATGGCCAATCACAGTCGCTAGTTGATCGGCGTTCACTGCAACGTTTAGTAGCCCAGTATAGACGCCAATTTTACCGCCCGGCAGCGCAAATGCGTTGACTTGATCGCTATCAAACACCACCACTTCCCAAGCTTGAGCACCCGGGAGTGGTGCAACATTGGCGGTAATCGCCTGAGTGACGCAGCGAACATAAGCATTGGTTTCTTGGTCTTGATTGATGGTCTGTTGCTGCTTCATTTGTTCAAATGATTGAGCGCCCAAACTGCTCATATCAGCGTTGGAAAACAGCAGCAACTGATTACGGCCAGTCGGCGAAGAAGTGCACGCAGACACCAGTATCGAAGCGGCGATAGTCGAAATTTTAAGCCAGGCACGCATTGAAATCTCCATTTCAGAGTAAAATGACAATTGGCTAATCATAACATTAGGTTACAATCGCTGTTAAATGAATATAACGGGAACAAATATGAGTATTTGGAAACGACCGATCGATTTAAACCTTCTCAATCAAACCTCTCGCAATACCTTGATTGAACACCTTGAGATCGTATATAGCGATGTGGGTGAAGACTATATTTCAGCCACTATGCCAGTGTGCTCTTTTACTCATCAACCATTAGGAATGCTACATGGTGGCGCCTCTGTTGTGCTGGCGGAAACCTTAGGCTCGGTGGCTGCGAATTTTTGTGTAGACAAAGAGAGTTATTGTGTTGGACTGGATATCAATGCAAACCATGTGCGTTCGATGCGCACTGGACAAGTCATTGGGACCGCGACACCAATCCATTTGGGCGTGTCAACTCAAGTGTGGCAAATCACCATTACCGATGAGCGTGAACGGCTCGTTTGTACCAGTCGGCTGACTATCGCCGTGAAAAAGCACAAAAAAACCAAAGCGAGTACGATATGATTATTCCATTCAGTGGCGGTAAAGTGATTGCGTCCGCGCATGAGTTAGTGGTGAAGCTGACTGGGCCTCATATGGTCTCGCTCCAGTCTCAAATCGATGCCATCTCTCTAATTGGGCGAGGGGCCAATGTCATTGCCGCCCATGGCAGCGAAACCACTTGGTCAATCAAGCTTGATGATGAACAGCAGTTACGCGACATCGCCCAACAAATTGGCATCGATATACAATAATGTTCGACAACACTTGATCGTCGCCAACTAAATGAGGAAACTCTCTCTATCATAACTTAACTGAGATTTCCCCTTTATGAGTAGCCCGCGTTTACGTGTTCAGTTTGAAACCTTGTTTGAACACTACAAAGGACAAGACTCTGGTGTACAACTTGAAGACATTACAGAGATCTTATTTTGTACTCGTCGTAATGCCCGAATTGTTCTCAATAAAATGGAAGAGGAAGGTTGGATCGAGTGGCATCCAGCGCCAGGACGCGGCAAGCTCTCTCAGTTAATTTTTAAACGCAGTCGTTCTGATGTAAGCGAGAACCTTGCTCGCCGTTATCTCGATGAAGGAAAGATTGGCCAAGCGCTCAAAGTACTCGACAATGATACCGCCAAGCTTGCTCAAGTGGTCGAAACTTACCTTGGCATTGTCCACCAGGAAGGGCAGCAAGTTGTGCGCTTACCTTATTATCGTCCGCTTAGTAATCTCAATCCCAATGTACAGATGCGTCGTTCGGAGCTCCATATCGCTCGGCAAATTTTTAGCGGTTTAACCCAGCTAGATGAAAAAGAAGCACTGCAACCAGATTTGGCCCACACGTGGGAAATGCTTACACCGCGCCATTGGCGATTTTACATCCGTCCTAGTGTTCGCTTTCATAACGGTGACTTACTGACGACGGCCATCATCAAAGATTGCCTAGAGCAATTACAGCATAAACCGCTTTTCTCGCATATTGAGAGGATTGAGTCGCCCGGCCAGCTGGTGGTCGATGTCTATCTTAGCCAAGATGATTATCAGTTGGCGCTGTTGCTGGCAGAGTCTTGCGCCAAAGTGGTGCTGCCCAAGGAGCGTAGGGCAGAGAACTTTGACCGTTTTCCTGTGGGAACTGGGCCCTATAAAGTTATCCAAAATGATGACAAGCGCCTCGTTTTGCAAGCATTTGATGGATATTTTGGTTTTCGGCCGTTGCTGGATCGCGTCGAGGTGTGGGTCATCGATGAAGCATATTCGTCTATGGTCTTTCCCAGTTTGAGTAAACCTATCAAACCCGATGTGGTGAACTACAGTGACGAGGTAGAGCTAGACCCCGGCAGTACCTTACTCTTGCTTAATCGTAACAATGGCCTGGCCGCAGCTGATGAGTGGGCAAATTATTTCAGTCAAAGGCTTAACTCGCTCGCCCTCTATCAGTTATTACCTCAAGACAAGATCGTGGATTTAGGCGTGTTACCAGCGCTCGGTTTAAAACCCGGTTGGTATCATCACACCAGGCAAGGAGAGGCAGTGCCACCTAGCATACGAAGTGTCACAGTCGCCTATCATGCGCAGCACCCCATGTTTCCCACTCTTGTCAAATGCATTGAAGCTATCCTTAAGCAAGATGGGTTGAGCGTTCAACTTATTAAGTACGACTTAACTGTCGAAAGCACTCAAGAGGTCGACATTTGGATCAAACCTATGGGGATTGCTACCAATCGAGACGATGCGCTCGCAGGATGGTTACTCAACTACAGCGATATTCAGTCATTGAGTCGAAGTGAAGATTTCGATTATTGGTCACACGTGGTTAAAGAGTGGCAAGCCACAGAAAACGCGCCATTTCCAGCTAAATTACTGGGTAAATCTCTGGTCGAACAAAAACAATTGATCCCAATGTTTCACTGTTGGTTAGGGATCAGTAAAGATCACTGTGGCGCCTTGCAAAATGCCAAATGCAATGCGTTGGGTTGGTTCGACTTTAGCCAAGTTTGGGTCAAACCTGCACTGCTGACCAATGAATCGCGAGGTGAACGTGGCGAAACCTAATAAGAAGCAACCAACAAAAACTGTGGATGTGTTTTGTGCGAAGTGCAAAAGCCAGTTGTTCAAGTATCGGAAAGGGGGCAAAGGGGCGCTAGTAAAGTGTTTCAAAGAGCGGATCAGCGAAGACTTTACTCAACAAGCGTGTATTTGTCCCAAATGTGGCGGTGAGTTTGCAAGAGAGACTTTAGTTAGAGGAACCCCCGCTTATAAAATGATCGGCGGAAAGGTAACCATGAAATAGCTCAGATTTAGCACAAACAATTGGTATTTTGTCGCTCGGCAAACAATACAAGAAATTGTTGAAAATGAGCGATACCAGACCTTTTTTGACCTGAGTCGATAAAAAACGTAAAAATCTCGTTAACGTCTATCATTGTTTTGTAAAGGTGTTAGAATACCCGCAGTTTCTTTTCGGTATTTCCAACTTTACTTTAGAGGTTCACAATGGAGCTAGGTCTTATCATCGCTTTCATCGTTTCAGCAGCTGTAATGGTGAAGAAAGAGATGGCAGCAGCTAAGTAAGACACCAATTCGTCCCATTTTTATTCAACTTTTTGATGAATTCGTGCTAAAAAAAGCTCCTTAACTGGAGTTTTTTTGTATCTAACCAACTGTAAATGTTAAGTAATTATAGTTAAGTATAGAAAAGCCAGCGTTGTCGCTGGCTTTTTGTTTTATGTGTTTAAATTAGAATTGGTAGTCAACTGAAACACCCCAGTTTCGACCCGGTTGGCTCTTCGAGTCGATACTAAACGTCTCACCTGTTGCATCGTGGCCAGAAAGGTCGTCGAATAGCCAGTATTTTTTATCGAGTGCATTAAACAAGCCTGCGCGCAGCGTTAAATCTTGCATTGGACGGTAGTAAGCTGTTAGGTCCACCAAGGTATAACCCGCGGCATCAACGTTTGTATCGTTATTCCAATCTGATTTACGAGCAACCATCTTAACGTTCGCTAGTGCACCGTAAGTATCGCGATTTAAACCAACACCGAAATCAGCAGTCAGTGGTGCAACAGAGTCTAATGCCTTGCCGGTTTGCTTATCTTCACCGTCAGCATATGCAATCGCTAGGCGAGTGTAGACCCCTTGCGGTGCGTTAAATGCCTTGTCCATGAGAATCGTTGAGCTGAACTCAGCACCGAAGATCTCAACTTCGTCGAGGTTCTTCTTGGAAATGACATCTTTGCCACCTTGTTCGCCTGTTTTCTCTTGGACGATGAAATCTTTGTAATCAGAGAAAAACGTTGTCAGCTCGAATTTAGCACTGTCATTTTGACCACGTAGACCCGCTTCATAAGAGACACTCTTTTCAGATTTTAGGTCAGGATTCGCCTCAATAATGGCACCGTGATTGTAGAAGTAGTACAAGTCGTAAACGGTAGGAGCCTTGAAGCCTTGGCTGATTTGGCCAAATAGCGATAGCTTGTCGTTCAGGTGGTAAACGGCGCCAAGTTTGCCCGTTAATGCACTGTCTTGGTTTTTATCGTATTCTGTTGTGTAACCCTCATCCGTCTTAGGCTTTGCACTGAATGCATCGTAACGTGCACCTGCTGTCATCACCAACGCGTCGTCTAAGAAATAGGCTTGATCTTGAAGGAACACACCCCACTGAAGGAGATCAGCATCAGGGATCCCGGTACTACCTGGGCCGGAAGTGCCTTGGTCAAATTTATAATCGGTATTGTCTAAACTAAATTTGGTCGAAACATAGTTCATACCGTAGGTAAACTCATGCGCAGTTGATGCTAGTTCAGCCAGTTTAGACGCTTGCGCATTGATTTGAATCGATTGATCGCTTGAATCACGTTCACGCATGCGTTTGCCATAGTATGGTGTCGTATCGTAGTTTTTAGACAATGAGCTCGAATCTTGGTAGTTAATCGACCAATCAACTTTGTCGGTGATCGCCGTTGCTAATAACCATTCATGTTCAAAGCCAATTCTTAAGCGTTCGTTGGTATCTTCGTTGAAGTTGTCAGTATAGGTAAACATGGGTGACATCGAATGACCGTTATAGTTAAGCTCGTCTTCATCGTATTGTTTGTTGAAGTATTCAACCGTGATGCCTAATTTATGATAATCGTTCGCTTGATAAAAAACTTTCCCCAGCAAGTTACCTAGCTCACTATCTGCTGGGTTAGCCGCGCCGCGATCTGGACCTTCAACGTCTGAACCTGAACCGTGTGTTTGCGTTTCTTGTCCATCTGCGTAAGTAGCTATGAGTAGGGTTTCTAATTTGTCTTGACGCATTGCCCAAGTTAGGGTGTTTTTAAACTCCTCGTTGACTGACGAATAGCTGCTTTTGATACCAAATCTGTGTTCATCACCATCGGTGATTAACACATCTTCTGGGTTCTTAGTGCGAAAGAGCACCACACCACCTAGCGCATCTGAACCGTATAGCGTAGAGGAAGGCCCTTTGTTGACTTCGATTGCTTGTAGGGTATCAATTTCGATATTGTTAGGATATTTACGTTGTTCTGAAGCGCCAGGGTTGTAGGGGACTGGCTGCTGAACGTCATCAACCATAACCTTAACGCGACTGTTTTCCATCCCGCGAATATTAAAACCAGAAATGCCGAAACGACCTGAACCTTGAGCATTAACACCGGGCGTATATTTAAGCGCTTGCTTTACGTCTGTTGAAAGCGCGTTGTCGATATCTTCAGATGAAACCTTTTCTATAGAAGAGCTAACGTCTGATTTGTTTTGTTCTGTACGAGTTGCAGAAACAACAACTTCATCAAAAAGGGCATAGTCTTGAGCGTATGCGGTTGACGTCAAAGCAAAAACAATTGATGCTGACAATAGTGAGCGATTGTACATTATGAGCTACCTTAATCCTTAATCCATATTCGTTGTTCTTAGGATGGGCGGCATTTTATTTGATCTAAATAATAATTACTATCATTTGCATTTGCGTGTTTATTGATTATTTTGCTAGTTATCTGACCACTGAAAGAAAAATACTCTATTTATTAGATAGATAGAGAATGTTTCTGTCAGTCTTAAAAAATCAAACGCGTAGCTATAGTGTGATTTAAATCACAATAAATCTTGGAGGGAAGGCATTTGCAAAGTCCAATTACGTTGGAAGCGTTACATATTCTTGATGCGATAGATCGCAGAGGAAGTTTCGCGGCGGCGGCCAACGAGCTCGATAGGGCGCCATCTTCACTCAGTTACCAGATCCAGAAACTTGAACAAGAGCTCGATATAATGATTTTCGATCGCTCTGGGCACAAGGCGAACTTCACTGAAGCGGGCCAACTGATTTTGGAGCGCGGGCGTTCGATATTAAGTGCGACTGAAAAATTGGTTAATGATGCCAGTGTACTTGCCAATGGCTGGGAGCTGGATATTACTTTGGCGTACGATGGAATTATTCCAATCAGCAATTTTTTTCAACTCGTTACGGACTTAAGCAATGTCAGTTCAACTCGGGTCAAACTACAAGAGGAGATCCTCGCAGGGTGTTGGGAGTCATTAAACAGTGGCCGAGCCGACCTGTTGGTGTGTCCTAAGCTTGATACTTTGCCTCAAGATGTCAAAGCGGAAGTGATTGGCAGTATGGAAATGGTCTGGGTTGCAGCAACGGATCATTATGTGCATAAACGAAATGGCGAATTTGATGATAAAGCGCGTGAAAAATATCGCGTGATTGCTATCGCCGATACCGCACGAGAGCAGCCAGCGATCAGTGTTAATATTACTCAGCGTCAGCCACGACTGACCGTAACCAATTTCAGTGCGAAAGTGGATGCGTTAACCTCGGGACTTGGTATTGGTACCCTGCCCAAACAGCGGGCGCAGCAGTTGATAAATGAAGGTAAACTTCAACCGATTAGCGATGCGCCTCCCATGAAAATGGACATCATTCTGGCTTGGAAGCGCAATAAAATTGGCGAAGCAAAATCATGGTGTATTCAATATTTGATGAAAACCTGGAAAGCCAACGCGCTAGTTTAGTAGAAGGGAGCCATAAGGCTCCCTTTTCATACTCACTTGTTAAGTGGCAATACCATATCTGCCACCCCGTCTTCGAACTGAACGTCAAGCTTAAAACCAAGTTTTTGCGCTAACATTAGCATGCCGCGGTTAGAGGGCATGGTCATTCCAGACATTTGTGCCGTGCCTTTGTGGCGACAGTATTGAATGATTTTGTTCATCAATACTTTTCCTAACCCATTCCCCTTCAAGTCGGAACGAATCAAAATCGCAAACTCAGCGTCGGTATTATCATGATTTATTAACGCTCTCGAAACTCCGATAATGGGGCTACCAGGACGAGACTGGCTTACCGCAACAAAAGCCATTTCACGGTCATAGTCAATTTGGGTCAAGTTGGCCAATGCTTCGTGATTAAACTCACCAACATCGGTGAAAAAGCGTTTATAGAGATCTTCTTTCGATACGTTATGGATAAAGTCGGCATGATGAGGTTCATCTTCTGGCAAGATAGGCCTGAGCAATACTTCCTCACCATCGCGAAGCGTGATCAATTCTTCATACTCAACCGGGTATGGTCGAATCGCCAGACGTTGCTGCGCATCCCCATCGTACCGCTTGAGCACCAGATCAGCATCGAGAATGGTAAACGTGGCACCATTTGCAAGCACTGGGTGTATATCCAGCTCATGAACTTGAGGGCAGTCGACTACCATTTGCGATATACGAACTAGCAGCTCAGACAATCCATGAATATCCATAGGTTCTGGGAGTTTCTGCAATCGAATCTTTCCATTTTTAATCGCTCTTACAATGAGATAGCGCGCCAGTGCCATATTTAGCGGTGGTAAAGCAGACGCGGCATCAAGAGATTCATCCCACTCGGAGCCGCCTTGGCCGATCAAAATGACCGGGCCAAAAGTTTCATCGGTGATCACCTTGATTCGAATTTCTTCTCCTCCAGCTAACTTGGCCATACCTTGAACCAATAAACCGTGAATATTCGCAGAAGGATAAGATAACTTAGTGCGATCTAGAATCGCTTCAGCAGCACTCGCGACCTCGTTACTGTTACGCAGGTTTAACATCACCCCTTGTACATCAGATTTGTGCGCAATATCAGGGGAACGGAGTTTGACAGCCACCGGATAGCCAATTTGCTCGGCAACATGAACCGCTTCACTCGAATCGGAAGCGATCCAAGTTGGCAAAACATTAAAGTCAAAACAGCGTAAAAATGGTCCAATTTGGTGGGTATCAAGGGAGACTGTGTTTTTGTCCAGTAGTTTTTCTGCAATCCAGTTTTTGGCTTCGTTGAGTTCGGTGATATGTACAGGTTCTGCAGTTGTGGGGGTTTCCATCAAATGTTTTTGATTGCGCCTATATTCGACCAAGTGCATGAATGCGACCACGGCGCTTTCAGGGGTGCGATAAGTCGGAATGCCTGCTTGAGTAAATATATCGCGCGCGGGTTTTGCGGTGAGTTCACCAGACCAGTTTGTCAGGAAGTTGAATCGCTTGTGTCTTGGGTGAGCCTTGATAGCTTCAACGATGGAGCGCGCGGTTTGTTCAGAATGCGCAACAGCAGACGGGCTGTGCATAATTAATATTGCATCTGCACAATCTGTGTCCATCAGCGCGTTGAGTGTATTCACATAGCGGTGATGATCGGCATCACCTACCATGTCGATGGGGTTATTATGGCTCCAACTCACGGGTAAAATGTCGCTGAGCGCATCTAATGTCGTCTGAGACAGCTCGGCAAGTTTCCCGCCTCGTTCAAGTAAGGTATCCACCGCCATAATGGCAGGTCCGCCTCCGTTAGTGATAATCGCCAATCTCTCTCCGCGCAGTGGTACAGAATGGGTGAGTGTTTCAACTGCTGCAAAGAGTTCATGAGAATTGTTAACACGCAGCATACCTGTCCGGCGTATGGCGGAGTCATAAATGATATCTAGCGTGTTATCACCACCGGTATGCGCTTGGGCGGCCAACCGACCTGCGTGGGTCCGTCCACCTTTAAGCACCAAAATCCTTCGGTTGCGCGACGCCGCTCGGGCTGCTGACATAAAGCGCCGCGCGTCTTTAATGGTATCGACATACAACAAGATAGACTCTGTATTAGTGTCGGTGCTTAACTTGTCGAGCAGATCAGCAAAGTCAACATCGAGCGCATTACCTAGCGATATAAAGGCAGAAAAGCCGATGTTTTTGTCGTTGGCCCAATCCAAGATCGTGGTACACATCGCGGCAGATTGGGAGATAAAGGCTATTTTTCCTTTATCTGCTGTTACCGGCGAAAAAGAAGCATTGAAGTTTGCCCACGGTAAAATCAAACCAAGACTGTTAGGGCCAAGAATTCGCATGCCACTTTGCTTAGCGATGGCCAAACAGGCCGATTGAATGCTTTCGCCTTCGTCGTTGGCTAGGTGCATATCGGCAGAGAGTACAATCACTGTTTTAACTTGCTTTTCAGCGAGCTGGGTGAAAATACGTTGGTTGTATTTGGCCTGTGTACACAAGATGGCGACATCTGGGACAATGGGCAGATGTTCGATCGACGAATAGGCAAGCACACCACAGACGGCGTCGTATTTCGGTGTGACAGGCATAATCGCGCCTTCAAACCCACCATGAAGTAAGTTCTTCATAACGATATTGCCGGCGCGCATCGGTCTAGACGATGCGCCGATAACGGCAACGGAACGGGGTTTTAACAGATGATTGAGTTGACTCATACAGTGACTCCTGCAAGGCAGATACTCATTATCCTAACCAACCCAATCAAAGAATTCTCACTGATTTCGATGTACTTTTAATCAGATCACTGAGGTTGAACCAAACTTTGTGTCATTTGTCACAGAGTATTGATATATAATTAAAATGTCGGGTTGATTATCCGCCGAGCAAACGGCATGATTTACAGTAATTTCTAGTAAAGGCATTTGAAGAGTTCATGAAAAAAGTAGCGATTGTTGGCTTATCAGTGGTGCTTTCTGCTTGTGTATCAAGCGACTACGTAACAGACGTAAGTTCAGAAAGTTATCGTGAGGATTACAAAACAGCGAAGGTTGAACAACCCGTTGTTTCACAGCAAGGAACGACCAGCGCTATCGTTGAAGACAACGTGCAGCCTAAAATGGTAACCATGTCTTCTGAGCCTATGACTAAGGTTCAACCTAAAGCGAAGCCAGCGGTGACAATTATTCCACCTACGGCAAAGCAAAAAGCGATGAATCCGCGCTACGGCTTTACAATTCAGGTTGTGGCAGTTGGCTCACAAACGAAAGTCGACCACTTTGCTCGTAAGTTACCTAGAGATAATCAACCGATTTGGGAAAACTACAAAGTTGTCAATGGAACCAAATGGTACACTGTGCTTTATGGAGACTACGCGACACGTTCTGACGCGAAGGCCGCTATCAATGAGCTCCCAACTGAGTTCCAAGATTTAAAACCTTTCGTTAAGAGTATTGATGCCATTAAGAACTCTCAATACCCAACATTGAACAAACTCAATTAATAAAAAGGGGCGTAAGCCCTTTTTTATTGTCTACTCGTTGTACACTTAATCAAGTGTTCACCAATTATTCGTTCGAACTCGTGTAACTCGACATAGTTTCTATTATGATTGGGACAACATTTCTCCTGTTGTATCATGGAAAGATCTTTTAATGACAAATACGACAATCTTGCTGCTATGCGGCGGTGGCTCTTCTGAGCACGAAGTTTCTTTGGTCTCAGCTGATTTCCTACAATCTCAGCTTTCATTAACCGCCGAATTTGATGTCATTCGTGTTGAAATGAAATCTGACGGTTGGTACACCGCTAATGGTGAACTTGCTTATCTCGATACCAATTCAGGCACGATCAATACCGATAGTCGTTCGGTGAAGTTAGATTTCGTCGTGCCATGTATTCATGGCTTCCCAGGCGAAACTGGCAACATCCAATCCATGTTGGAATTATCCGGAATCCCTTATTTAGGCTGCGGGCCAGAGGCAAGTACTAATAGTTTCAACAAAATCACATCA
The DNA here is from genome assembly GCF_013369335.1 of Vibrio sp. JPW-9-11-11. Classification (GTDB taxonomy): domain Bacteria; phylum Pseudomonadota; class Gammaproteobacteria; order Enterobacterales; family Vibrionaceae; genus Vibrio. Next base: position 258,446 of record NZ_SZQJ01000009.1, on the reverse strand, counting down.
AAGCTATGGTATGACGCGCTTGATATACCCAACACGCCATATATTTTCCTATCGGAAAATAACGAAGCGGCATATCAACAAAGCAAACAGGCTTTCGAAAAATGGGGCAATATTTTTGTTAAGGCAGCAAGACAAGGTTCTTCGGTAGGGTGTTACAAGGTAACTGATATTGACCAGCTAAAAACTGCTCTCGACAATGCATTCGGATACTCTGATCAAGTTTTAGTAGAGCAAGCGGTGAAACCACGCGAGCTTGAAGTAGCTGCTTATCAGTTTAACGGTGAGCTCCACATTACTAAACCTGGTGAGGTAATCGCTCCGGAAGATGCTTTCTACAGCTACGAAGAAAAGTACAGTTCAACTAGCCACTCTAAAACAGAGATTGAAGCGTCGAACCTGACCGAAGAACAACTCAACATTATTCGCGAAAGTTCTGAAAAAGTATTTACTCAGATGCGTTTGCGTCATTTGTCGCGTATCGATTTCTTCCTAACGCCACAAGGCGATATATACCTAAATGAGGTCAACACCTTTCCCGGTATGACGCCGATCTCCATGTTCCCTAAGATGGTGATGAACAATGGTCATAGTTTTTCTGAGTTTCTAGCCGACTGTGTACGTCGCTCACTTTAGTTCCACGGTTTAAACGTTTTAAAAACGAATCTTTCAGCCGCTGCTTGCGCTCGATTGCCAAGGTATTGATAGGGCATAGCAGCGCTTTGCCAGCGGCCGTATTGTTGAATATCTTTAACTTTAACCCCTTGCGACGCCATCTCTGCCACTGCACCCACACGCAGTGACTGACCCGAAAACTTCACGTCGAGCTTTAACTTATCACTGGCGGTGCGCAAAATACGGTAAATGGATGAATCATCAAGGGAAGCGCAACTGACGTTACCGTACTTGTCAATCGCGGAAAACAGCGGCCCGTTTGCATAGCCACGCAGTTGCAACCATTTGTCTAAATATAACCGAGCAGAAAGAGAAAGGGGGTAGCGGTTATCACCGAGCCTCATGGTAGTTTCTCCTTGGGCAAGTGAGAGATCCTCAAAACGTAGCCTTTTTAACTCAACACGCTTGAGTAGACATTCAAACATAAGGTGATAGATCGCAAGATTTCTGATTTCTAATGGGCTGGACGACAACGCTAACATGTTGGTCAATTTATCTAAGTGCTGGCGTGAGAATGGAGTAGTGCTGTTGGCGTCGAGTTTTTTTTCTAAACGGAGTTGAGCAAGCAGCGTGCGCACAACAGTCGTTGATGTCGGGTCAGAGTAAGAAACCAGTTTATGGACCAAAGATACAGTGACAGCGTAACGTTTTAGCGTGGCATATTTTCTCTGTTTGGATTCTCGCTCGAGAAATAGCCTTACTGCGGTCGCTGAAGCGGGGAGTGCAGAGACATGTTTACTGACGCAAAATTGGACAAACAAATTCCAATCTTTGCGCATTGCCAGCAACGAGTTATGCGAATACTGGTTATCAGTAAGATCGCGAAAATCTTCTAAGTCCACCAAACTATTAAACCTGCCGATAGCTAGCTTGCGAGCAGCATCACATGTGATGACACGAACATTTTTTCTCATTGATACGCACTATAACCAAAAAACTCAAACTAAATATACTTGATAATGAGCGATTTACAATTATTATTAAAACTAACTAATTAAAAAGATATATGCTTATGGCTGCTGCGACTTACCGAGGTTTCCACCTCAAAACTGCTGGGAATTCGACTGAAATTTGGCAAGTTCAAATTAAAAACCATGTACTGTCTGGAAATATGGCCGCAGTCAAAAAAAGTATCGACTGGTTTTGCGACACTGCGACCATCATCGACCCTAAAGAGTTTAGCTCGTTAGATCACGCCAAAAAGGGCGACGGACACCCCTCACAAGAAAATTTCCACGGCTACACAATTAAAAACGACACCGGCGATGCAAACGCTTGGTATTGTTTCTTTAATGGGAGACTCATTAAAGGTGGAAAGCTTGCCATCCAGAAGCACATAGAGGCATACTTGGTTGCCAAACAGAAAGCAGAACAGCAACAGAAGAAGTAAATTATATGACTCTTGTATATAGCACTGATGTAGGTCGTATTAAACCTGAAGAACACAAACCACAGCGCGAAAAAGGTGACGGCACAGTCCGTATCCAACGCCAAACGAAAGGACGCAAAGGTAAAGGCGTTTGTATTGTCACAGGGTTAGATCTTGACGATGCGCCGCTCAAGCTACTCGCAGCGGAGCTAAAAAAAGTGTGCGGCTGTGGTGGCTCGGTGAAAGACGGAACCATTGAAATTCAAGGTGACGCGCGTGATAAAATTAAACAATTGCTAGAAAAGAAAGGCTACACAGTAAAACTTGCTGGAGGCTAAGCCTAATCATTGGTTTGGCAATCTCTGATTAACAAACTGATTATTAGGTATTTTATGGTAAATGCTTATGTTTAATGAGTTGGTTACATTGAACCTAGTCGAGCAAATTTGTAATAGAGCGCTTTGGCGCTCTTTATCATTTCGTTAAATATTTAACATAAGATAGATAATACGCACTATAGGTATGAGTGAAGTTTAGTAATATACGGTTTAGATAACTATAAAATGTCCATTCTGCGCTCAAATACGACACGTTGCCGCTGTCGATTAGATTTGCTCAAATTCGTAGTAGCGTAAATACAAGGCTCAGTTTTGTCGTATGAGTCGAATTGTGCAGACTAGATTAGAGTTATCGCTTTATTCTATAGCCCCTTTGGTTATGCTGCTGAGCTTGAATAGTATTAGAAGGTATTAACATGACCCAGAAAGAAGATTTGAAGCTATTTAGCGTTACTGACTGGAAGAGCTATTATCTAGTTAAGGCGAACAGCGCTGATGAAGCTGTTAAGAACACCTATAGCAAAACCTTTACACGAATCGACAATTCGACACTCACCGATGAGACCGTTGTACATGCAATGTGCTGTGAATACCAAGCTGGTGTAGAGACGATACTTGAATCGATGACTCAAAATATCGATCGTGTTCTTTGGCTAGACGCTTATCCAGACACATTGCGTTACCAGGTCACAGTTGAATAACTGTACATCTTTACGCTATGGATATACCTTCTCAAACCGCTCCAATACGAGTTCATCGTCTAGCGAAAACGTTGTACCGATGGATTCAGCGTACTTAGTAAAAAACTCGAGATGTGCATTGTACCACCACTGATAGCTACCATCTCCCTCACCTTCAAGCTTTGCGAACTCCTCAGGCACTAGGTTAAATGGGCAATAAGAAACCTCGGTTAATCTGACAATACATACTGGTTTTTCATTCCAATCGAGTACGACAGTAAGACGGCCTACTTTGGGCATCGGCTCTTGCTCGATATCATAAGCAGCTTTTAAACTGCAAGAGGCTCGTTTAATCCCAGCACTTACCAAGCGAGCACATTCGTTAGCGTTGTATTCATCGGCACAAAAATACTCTGCAATAGTGTCAGGTATTTCGGCGAGTTGATGCTCGGACAGCAGCGATGTGTAGCGCTCTAAATAACGCTTGTGTTCTGATTTCATTATTACCTTCCTATAAAGTGACATTGTCACCACGCTTAAACTATGACGGTCTATAAAGACCGGCTCCATTCTCGTGGACATCATCAACGTGTCTATACAACACCATTGATCATATCAGGAGAGGTATTATTTGGAACTGCATAGCGTGTATAACACTGGCTATGTCACTGAACTGACACCCTTAGTTTTGATATTTGTTACACCATCACCACGCAGGATAAAATACTACCTCGAGCAGTGCGCGCTCATTCACAACTTTCAGTGTTGTAATAAAATTACAACTCCCGTAACAGAACGGTATTGGGTAGCACATTCAACTAATGTAAGTCTCTGTTTTAACGTCTTTTATAGCTATACCGATTAGGATGCGTTAATGCCACCGCCCTATCCTATACGAATTATAGTTTTGAGTTTCTGCTTGTCTTTTAGAACCCTCATGCTGGTTTAATTCTATTCTCTAAGTTGTGATTAGTTATAGTGCACTTGGTTGAAAAAAAAGAGCGCTATTGCGCTCTTTAATCGTATCCGTGTGTGTATTTACTGCTGCTGCTTCGCCGCCTGTTCTCGAATTTGCTCAGCAACTACTTTGATTGCTTGTGCGGTACTCATCCCCTCTGCCATTAAACGTTGAATAACTTCTACAGCTTTTTGCTGCTCTTCGTGAGAGAGGGGTGGTAAATCATCGAACATAAAAAAGGCTCCTAAACAAGTAGGAGCCGACTATATTACGAATTATTTTGAAAAACCAGCCTTGTCGGATTCATACTTTAGTAGCTGGTCAAAAAGTTGATATAGGCGCCCATTGAATTTTCATTGGTATAGCTAGCGCCAACATCTAGTTGGAATAAATTCAAAGGAGACAAACCAATACCAGCGGTTACCGTGTCGTCTAGATCATCGTAGGCAAGGTTACGTTTCCAACCTGCGCGCAACTTGAGCTGACGAAGTATATCGATTTCGCCACCGACTCGAAGCATCTGCGTGTTATCATCGAAATTGGTGTAGCGCTCTTCCTCGTTTAAATCATAATCAACACTTAACGACGCGTAGTCACCAATCAGCCCTGCCCCAACCGTATATAGTGGGCGCATTTGGTAAGCATAATTGGTTGCCGAAAATGTGCGGCTTTGACTTGGGTCTATTCTCGATGTCACCGTTGTGCCTGGCAATGATTGCGTCGTAATATCCCTAGAGACCAAGTTCATTGCAGAGAAGCCAATTCGTAATGGTCCATGAAACCAGAGAAAACCAGCATCCATGTTAAACATGGTTTCACCAGTGCCGTTTTCACGAATATCTTTTATATCGTAGTTATTTAAGTTTGCTTGGTATACATAAGTATAGATTCGTTGTAGTTTGGGAGTGATACCGAATGCGATGTGTTGGCCAAGAAAAGTTTGATATTTGGCAAGAGACAATCCTACTTCAGCTACACCGACCCCAACTGCATTGACTGCGCTGAGCTCCGCGTTAATTGCGGGGTTAAGAGATGAATCTAAGCCACTGTTAGCACCGGTGTAGATGTCGGTCTGAGCGAAAGACTCCGCGTAGGCTTTACCAACTAAGTTAGCCGCGACGAATCGATTTGGGATCGCGAATGCAACGACACCACCCAGTTCAAGTTTTGCGATATCACCTTCTAATGCGTTCAATGTCGTTTCTAGCTCTGAAACACTTGAATAGTCACCAGCGATTGCTTGGTCAATAATGCCAGATGCCTTATCCAAGTCGTCAACCATCATATGTTCATCGCTATATGAAAGGCCGAAGCTCGGGGTGATCATGCCTACGTCGTCGTTTCGTCGGTAAATCGCTGTAATAGCAGGATTGTAAAATGGGGCGGTGAGAAAGTTTGCGGATACGACACCAACTCCCCCCATCGCATCACCACGGGCTTCAATGGCGTAATTGGCCGCAGATGCCGATGTTGCAGCCAACGCAATAGACAGTGCTAGAAGTTTTGTTTTGTTTTCCATAGCGATATAAACTTTTTTGGTTCCATGGGCTTATATCGACCTATTGTCTATTATCTTTAGTTATTCCTCTACTGAAACATCATACGTTTTACTAATTATTTGTGACTGCTCAACGATTATTGGCCCTTGCCAACGCTGACTATTGACCGAAACGGCAAGAACGTATCGGCCTGGTTCGATGTCTATTTTTTCTATAGACGTAGGATAGTCAGATTCATAGCGCTCACCCCAAACTTGAATGTAATTACCATCGATATAATCATAGAGCGATACGTCCAACTTAGGCAGTGGACAATGTGGGTTGAGCAATGCGTTTCTTTCGACTTGCCATTCGGCCTTCGCGTTCCACCTTACCGTGGTGGAAGAGAATGGTTCACCAAGAACTAGCCACGAACTCCAGGTAGTTTGATCTTCGGCGGTAATGTCGATCCGGTAAAGTCCCATATCAACACGGCTGTTCAGATTGTATCGCTTGATGAATGTTTTGAGCTCATTGCCACTAACAGGCTTAGATATGGTAAATGTGTTGTCAGTGGATACGACTTTCGATACCCATTTGGTCAAACTAATATCGGCGATATCTTTGTTCGAAGTCGCTTCAATAATCGCCCTATAAGCGTCACGCCCTGGGCTCTGGATCTCGGTACGTCGTACAACAACATTATTTAACCATTGGGGCAACGGGTTGTTGTCGAGACTTTTACCACAATCGACTTGAAGAGACTGAACAAATAGTTCGTTTAGATGTGGTGTGATGTTTTGATTGGACTCTAACTGCCACACTTCAACCAGCGAACCAAACATGCCGGTAAGGTCGCCGTTAAGTAGGTTCTTATGAGCCTGAATCAAGGGTGAATTGGTGTCAAACCAAGGCACCGGTTCAGCGAATAAGGGCCCACTACTGATCAGTGCACCCATTAACAGGGAACGTTTAACCATCACGCCTTCATTTTGTAGCCAACACCGCGCAAGGTTTCAATCTCAAGCCCTGGCAACTTTTGACGTAGCTGCAAAACGTGAGTGTCAACGGTACGTGTAGTTGGAAAGTGGTTGTAGCCCCAAACATGATCGAGCAGTTCGTCACGGGTGAACACTCGGCCCAAATTACTGGCCAAAAACAGCAGTAAATCGAACTCTGTTCGGGTTAAGGTAATCGAATCGTCTTTGTAAAAAACTTCGCGAGTCGATTTATCGATGACTAAATGCTCGGTAACTACGCGCGAGTCATCATTGGCGTCACCTTCTGGTGAGCGTAGCTGCGCACGAATACGCGCGAACAGTTCCGCTTCCGCAAAAGGCTTGGTCAAATAATCGTTGGCACCCGCATCTAACCCCATGACTTTGTCTTTTACGGTAACTAATGCTGTCAGTAGAATGACTGGTACATCTTTTAACAGTTTCCAGTCGACTAAGTGTTCGACAGAGTCTCCGTCTGGCAGTTGACGATCGAGAATGACCAAGTCTGCCTTTTCCCAATATTGCGCAACTTCAGCGATGGTTTCGGCATGGAAACATTCGTATCCCGCTTGTTCTAGGCTAACAAGTAACCCATCCGCTAAGTTTTTATCGTCTTCAACGAGAAGCAGTGTCTGTTTCACAAGGTATCTCCAAAATAAACGTTGTCGGTGGACCAACTAGGGACATTTTACCACCCATCCTTCCGACCATCGACTCGACGATTGTTAACCCGAGCCCAAGGCCGCTTTTACTTACGAACGGTTTGCGAAGTTGACGCCAATCTTTTGCCGTCAACTCACCTTGGTCCATCACTTTAACCGTAATTTTCTCTTTTGCTGTCGTGACGTCGATGACGATTGGCGCAATACCGTATTTAACAGCATTTCTAATCAAATTATCGATACACGTTCCAAGCCAGTACACATTTAACTTGGCAGCAATATCCTGGTTGATGACAAATTCCACGTTGTCACCAAACTCTTCTTCTACTTTAAACTCCAGCCACTCTTGGACTGAGGATACCCAATCCGTAGCCAGCGGCTTATTATCCGATTGCAAATAGTCTTTACTCGCCTCTGCAAGTTGACGCAAACGTCTTGAGTCTTCGCAAAGACGCCGGAACTCATCGTACACCGACTCGGGAAGTTTCTCGAACTCACGCCTAAAGCCCTCAACCGTTAGTGATAAACTGGCAATCGGGGTTCTCAGTTCATGCGTTAAGATCTGCAACACCAGCATACGGCTGCGCATTTCTTGACGCTTTGTGTTCCAACGATACGCGGACCAACCAATCACCAAGAGTATATTCGCAATAACCAAAACGATCATCGAGATACGCAGTAGGTCTGAATGATCCTCTACATCCCAACACAAATTACCGCGCTGGACAAAACAGCTATTTGATTCACTCTTAAGCTTAAACATAAGTTCTGCGGCTTCTAAATTTTGGCGCCACAACGACTCAGGATAAATCAAATAGTTGTCATTTTTGCGTAACCACAATTCCCGGCTTTCGATGAACATGCTAGAACCAGAAATTAACGCAATAATGGAATCTTCTTTCATTCGCTGTAATCGGCCTAGAAGTGTATTTTCGGCCGCCAATGAGCGCTCTTTAATATGCATATATTGCTGCAGTGGGTCGAGCTTTTCTGGGTAGATACGCACATATCGACTCGCGTATGTGCCTCCGCCCGGATGAATCAATGCACTTCGAGCAAACCATTTATCACTTAAGGTGTTGCCCTTGCACAACGCACGGGTAAACACTAAAGGCTCAGTGATCAATGGGCTGAGCGGTAGTTTGCCGGTGCAATTTTGTGCTAACTGGTAAAGGCGCTGAATATCTTTTAATGGATAAGACGACGTTTGAGGGAGCATTGATTGAGGCGTTAGCAATCGCGTTGGGTAGTCTGACTGTAAGCTGCGGATGTCGTAAGAAGCCGTCGCGTCAGCTTGATCAAAAAGATCCACAAACTTATCAATGCGTTCCGGTAATGACTCAGCGCGCACGGTTGTGCTAAAAACAGCTGAACTCAATATCAATGCGGTAATTGTCGTCTTAATCAATGCAAAAATTCATTAAATCAGTTAGTTATGACTCAGAATAAAACATTATTGCAAAAATATAAAATTGAAATGTGATATTAATGTCAGAAATGTAAATGCAGAAATAAAAGAAGCCAGCATAGGCTGGCTTCTTAGTCGGTAAACTAACAACTATAGGGCGCGAGAAATCGCATCAACGCTCTCTTTCGCATCACCAAACAACATTTGTGTATTTTCTTTAAAGAACAATGGGTTTTGCACACCAGCATAACCTGTATTCATTGAGCGTTTAAAGACAATCACGTTTTGAGCGTTCCATACTTCCAATACTGGCATACCAGCAATCGGGCTGTTTGGATCTTCCAGTGCTGCTGGATTGACCGTGTCGTTAGCGCCGATCACAAGTACCGTATCGGTTTCTGGGAAGTCGTCATTGATTTCATCCATCTCTAATACGATATCGTATGGTACTTTCGCTTCAGCAAGTAACACATTCATGTGACCTGGTAAACGCCCCGCTACAGGGTGAATACCAAAGCGTACTTCAACCCCTTGTGCACGTAGCTTCTCGGTAATTTCATGTACCGGATATTGAGCTTGCGCCACGGCCATACCGTATCCCGGAGTGATGATGACTGACTTAGAGTTCTTCAGCATCTCCGCCACGTCTTCTGCCGTTGTTTCACGGTGCTCGCCCTGCTCTTCATCGCCCGAAATTACGACTTCTTGACCAAAACCACCGGCAATGACACTGACAAATGAACGGTTCATTGCTTTACACATAATGTAGGACAGAATGGCACCAGAAGAACCGACCAAGGCACCAGTGACGATCAATAGATCGTTAGCTAGCATGAAACCCGCTGCGGCGGCAGCCCAACCTGAGTATGAGTTAAGCATAGAAACCACGACTGGCATATCCGCACCGCCAATCGACGCGACCAAGTGGTAACCAAAAGCAAACGCAATCAGTGTCATCACGATCAAGGCGAACATGCTACCGTCAGCGTTAACAAAATGAAGCATTAACAATGTCGAAACAACGATAGCCGCCAAGTTCATTTTGTGTTTATGTGGCAGATTCAGTGGTGAAGAAGAAATCACACCGCGAAGCTTACCAAACGCAACCACAGATCCTGTGAACGTTACCGCACCGATGAACACGCCAAGGAAGACTTCAACAAGGTGAATAACGTGTTCAGCATGGGTCGCTGCCACAGGTGCATCAAGATAGCTGTTATAGCCTACCAAAACCGCCGCCATACCAACGAAACTGTGCAAAATCGCGACCAGTTCAGGCATTTCAGTCATTTCAACTTTTTTGGCGTAGTGGATACCAATACCACCACCAATCACCATAGCAATAATGATCCAAGTGAAACCTTGAGACTCAGGGCCAAAGATCGTTGCTATTAAGGCGATCGTCATACCCGCGATGCCGTAATAGTTCCCCGATCTCGCCGACTCTTGCTTGGACAAACCCGCCAAGCTCATAATAAAGAATAAAGCAGCAACAATATATGCGGCTTGTACTAATCCTGCAGACATTCCCTGTTACTCCTTAGTCTTTACGGAACATTTCAAGCATACGCTTGGTCACGGTGAAACCACCGAAAATATTGATACTAGCGATCAATACGGCAATAAATGCCAACACAGAAACCACACCATTACCCTGTCCAATCTGCAACAGAGCACCGACAACGATGATTCCTGAGATGGCGTTAGTGACCGACATTAACGGGGTGTGAAGTGCGTGTGTCACATTCCAAACCACATAGTAACCGACCACACAAGCGAGAACGAATACGGTAAAGTGAGATAGGAATGCCGCTGGTGCAACTGATGCTACCCAAGCGAATGCGCCGACAGCGGCCACTAAACCAGCAATTTTTTTCACCGGAGATTTAGGCGCTTCGACTTGCGGTTCAGGTTTTGCTTTCGGTTGTGCCGGTTTTTGTTCAGGTTGCGCTGAAACTTGAATCGGTGGCGCTGGCCAAGTCACTTCGCCTTCTTTAACAACAGTCACGCCACGTAGAACAACATCTTCAAAATCAATGTTGATGTTGCCATCTTTTTCCTTGGTTAATAACTTAAGCAAGTTAACGATGTTGGTTGCATAAAGTTGTGAGGACTGGGTTGGAAGACGCCCTACCATATCGGTGTAACCGACAATTTTGACTCCGTTTTCAGTGGTAATGACTTTGTCGGCCACAGTGTATTCACAGTTACCGCCATTGGCTGCAGCCAAGTCAACAATCACACTGCCCGCTTTCATACTATCAACCATCTCTTTGGTGATAAGCTTCGGTGCCGGACGGCCAGGAATTAGCGCTGTTGTGATGATGATATCAACGTCTTTTGCTTGCTCAGCATAGAGCTCAGCGGCTTTTTTGTTGAAATCATCCGACATTTCTTTCGCGTAGCCATCTCCTGAGCCTGACTCTTCTTTGAAGTCAACTTCCAGGAACTCAGCGCCCATAGACTGGACTTGCTCTTTAACCTCAGGTCGAACGTCGAACGCGCGAACGATGGCACCTAAGCTACCTGCTGCGCCGATGGCTGCAAGGCCTGCGACCCCAGCGCCAGCGACTAATACTTTTGCTGGTGGTACTTTACCTGCTGCGGTAATTTGCCCGGTAAAGAAGCGCCCAAACTCATGCGCCGCTTCGACTACAGCTCGATAACCCGCGATATTCGCCATTGATGATAGCGCGTCGAGTGCTTGAGCGCGCGAGATACGAGGCACGGCATCCATCGCCATGACATTGATGTTTTTGCTCGAAAGCTTTTCCATCAACTCAGGGTTTTGTGCAGGCCAGATAAAGCTAATTAGGCTTGCGCCATCTTTCAATAACGCAATCTCATCGTGATTATCATCTGAGAGTGGCGCATTCACTTTGAGAATCAGATCTGAGTTCCAGACTTCCTCAGCACTGACGATATTTGCGCCCGCGGCAGTAAAGGCCGCGTCATCAAAGCTCGCTAGCTCTCCCGCTCCGGTTTCGATATTGACCTCGAAACCTAATTTTAATAACTGCTCAACCGACTTTGGCGATGCAGCCACTCGCGTTTCACCCGCAAGTATTTCTTTTGGCACACCAATTTGCATTAGCTATTCCTTGACTATTGGCAACAATGATTGTTCTGTTTTTATCCAACGTATTCCGATACTTCAAGCATTTTGTAACAAAAACACAAAATATCATTACATATAACCATTGGTAATCGATTATTGTGCTTCCCATCTAGTTACCTAACAACACTCTTTTCAATGAACAGAGGTCTAACCAGTATAGATAAAATTACGCAAAAACAAGAGATTATGTTGCGTCCAAAATGAAAAAAAGAGCCATCAGCATAGCGGCTAATGGCTCTCAAAATTATGATGTTTATCAATTTGAACAGGATCTACTGAAAAATGTTGTCGCCCATCTGATCAATAAACATCTGTGCTTTTTTAAGCATGAATTCATTCGCATCAGTTTCACTGGCCAGAACATCGGAGCGAATAAAACGGTGGGTTTTGGTTTCATCACCAAATTGTTTGGTAATCTTTCCTGCAATCCGAAACTGTCCCCCTTCAGATAACGCTTCTTGATAAATTAAGTATCCTTTGTATTCAACAGGTTCTACTTGAGGCTCCACCTTTGTTTTGGCCCCACCAAAAAAGCGAGAAAAAAGTCCCACACACTGCTCCTAGTCTCTATTTAGTTTTCTGCAATATCGGTTTCTCAAACCACTCCAGTTCTACGTCATCATCAAACGCTTGACGACTAAACATAACCGGAACCTCATCTTTGCGGTTTTTGCGCCGATCGTCAACTATCATTGTTTTCGCGGCTTCAATCGCGTTTGCAGCGTACTCTTTGAGTGTGACTAGTCTTTCCTCCGGTAAAGCAGAAAGAAAATCGATATCATAACGAATGTAGACAGGCCTCAACTGGCTGAGCGCTAAACAGGCAAGATCGGCCAGTTGTTCATTATCAAAGTGGTCCGTGTATTCTGGTTTGGCCAACTCTTGTCCAACGAGAGTTTCCATGTAGTTATGTACGTCTACGCTTATTTGCATGCTCACCGGCTCCTTTAGTGACTCGTATATTACGAATTCATTTATCGCTACTTATCTATTCCGCACTCTAGCAACGAATAACACAACACCGAATACGGTTTCGGCTATTTTTGCACGTAAACTACCCATCTTGGCAATTTTCACTCTTAAGTTTAGTAAAAAGCTTGGAAATTCATCAAATAAAAGTATTCTTAACGGGCTACCAATCTACGAATTATTTAGGCTAGGTTAAATGTCGTTTTCGCTCGTCACTACAAATGGGTTTCGCTTGTCGTTGCCATTGCTCCTTATGACGTTTATCGCGCTAGGTATCGACAATGTTATCCACCTCACACGAACCAACTTAGACATCGTTTCCAACCTGCCGTTAGTTTTATTTTCAGTTGCCGTTGTTTTAGGTCATGTGTTTAAGCAAAGTCGCATCGCCATGGTAGCGTGCGCTATGATGCTCGCGTATTGGATAATTCAGACTCGACTCCAGAGCCCTCTCTCTTCCGGCACCACCATATTAGAGTTATCGTTATTAGCCGGGTTGTTGCCCGTTGCTTTAATTCTGGTTTATAGCTACAAGAATGCCAACTTGTTGTCTCGTGGTTTCGGGATTTACTGCTTGATATTAGCAATGTTGGTTTGTTGGTCTTACGTGACGTTGACGTATTTTTATGAAGGCGGGTTTGAAAACATTAACGACACTTTCCTTTATGTCATTCCACAAGTGTCTAAGCTGCCATTCATCCTGACACTATACAGTCTCGCTATGGTGTTATTGCTGGCTATCTGTGTTTTGAGCCAAAACCGAATTATCGATTCCGTTGTATATACCGCGGTTTTACTGTCATCAGTCACATTCGTCTTTTTCGATATCACCTATATATCCAGTACACTCTTCTCGCTTGCTGGGATTTTGCTTCTGGTTCAATTACTGTCAGCCAGTTACGAGCTGGCTTTCATGGATACGCTCACCGATATTCCCGGGCGCTTAGCGCTAGAGTCGGATATGCGCCACCTAGGCCGTCGCTATACCATCGCAATGCTCGATATTGATCACTTTAAATCATTCAATGATACCTACGGTCATGACACTGGGGATGATGTACTTAAGCTTGTGGCGTCAAAGCTCAAGCACGTAGGTGGAAAAGCAAAGGTGTATCGATACGGAGGCGAAGAGTTTACCGTGTTATTCAAAGGGAAGACCGCCCAACAGGCTCATGAGCACCTCGAGCAGTTGAGATTATCCATTGAGTGTTACGAAATGGTGATTCGTGATCAGCAGAAACGCCCCAAAAATGATAAACAAGGCAGCAAAACCCGCGGCGCCAAGAAGGATTGTGACAGCGTCACCATTACCATTAGTATTGGCGTTGCCGATAGTAGCGAATCAAACAAGGTGTCAGAGGTGCTAAAAAGTGCCGATAGCGCACTGTACAGAGCCAAACAGGCTGGGCGAAACCGCGTCTGTCTGGCTTAATTTAAAGGCCGCAAGCTAAACCGTTTCGATCACACAACAAAACGGTTACGTCCTTGTGACTTGGCTTGATAGAGTTTATTGTCAACCTGCTTGTACAGCTCCGCACATTCTTCGTGCCCGTTAGGTTGGAGGGTCAACACCCCCTGTGACACTGTCACCAGTGACGACACATCACTGAATTGGTGAGGAATAGCCAAATCGGCAAGGGCGATTTGAATTCGCAACGCATCGTTTTTCGCTTTGTCGCTATCGGTATGGCCAAGCAAGATAACGAACTCTTCGCCTCCGTAGCGGCCTACCACTTCACCGCTGCGAACAAATAACTGATTTAAGCATTTGGCAATACTAATCAGACATTTATCACCTTCGATATGGCCATAATTGTCGTTGTATAGTTTGAAACGGTCAACATCGAGTAGAATCACACTCAGTGGCAATTGGTGCCGTCCGTGCAGAGCGATCATCTCTTGCAGTTTACTATCAATATAGCGACGATTTTTCACCTTGGTCAGCCCATCTTCTTGCGCAAGCTTCTCGAGTTCCTCATTGGCTTTGGCTAACTCGGCAGACTTTTGTTTCAACTCACGTCGCATAAAAGCGATACGTTGCATGGCAATGAGTTTTGAATTGAGCACCAGCTTATCGACGGGTTTGATCAGATAATCGTCGCCCCCCGCTTCTATCGCTGTCGCAATCATGGTCGGCTCATCGTGACCACTCAAAAAGATTATGGGTACCCAGTCAGGAAATCGGGAACGAATTTTACGCGAGACCTCAAACCCGTCCATATCAGGCATTGTGACATCCAATAAGATTAGATCAGGTTCAAACTCGGGATACAAGGCTAGAGCTTGCTGACCCGACTCAGCCATTTCAACCGTGTGCCCTAGCTGTTTTAATCGAATGGCTAGCTGAATTCGTTCCATTTGGACATCATCAACCAACAAAATCTTCATTGAAGAACCGGTCACTTTCACGCGATCACTACCCCAAACTGAATGAATTGGTAAAGGTAATAGCAGCTAGTAAATTGATTTGCTTACACAAAAATCGACAATACCGCTAAACAAAAGCATACTCTACCTTAAACCAATCAGCCAACCATGGTTGACATTTAGCGCTTTTTTTTTACGATAGCGCCGATACATACACATTTTAAGAGAATTACGACATGTCTGATGTTAATCCAACCGAGCAACCGAAAGTCGACTTAGCAGAGGTTTCGGCAGAGCTTCGCCAGGTTATTGAATTTGATGAAGTGCCAGAAGCAATGCACCACATGGTGACCTCTATTCACGAAGTCTCAGAAGAAGCGGTTCGCGAAGCTTGGAGCGAATTACCGAATAGTGCACAGAATGTGTTGGATAACTTCGAGCAGTTTCATGCTCTCATTTCTGTCAGTCAGGCATTTGCAGGGCTTAATGTCATGGAAGAGCTTCCGAGCCTAGATTTGCCAAAAGAGATGACAGAACAAGACAAAGAAGAGTACCGAGCGCAGTTGCTCGATCAAGTGCTACATAACTGTGTTAAAGACATGGTAAAGCAGATTAAGAAAGCACGTCGCGATCCTATTCTAAAACGCGACTTTACTGACGTGTTCGCAAAATAAAATCAAACGCCGCTCTTGCGGCGTTTTTCTTTGTTCACTGAGTTGACGAGTTCACGACGATGTCTCTTTGAGTGACACTAACCCCTTTTATTTGCACATACACTGGCATTCCTTTTTCGAGTTTTAACTCATCCCGTGCCCAGGCGGTAATCGTCGCATTCAAAAGGCAATCAGGCGCGAGCTCAATTTTTAACTCGATACTTTGCCTTTCATGTCCGTGGCTACGTAGCTCTAAGTCGGCGATCGTTGCCGGTAATACATTTCGAATTGAGGTGCGCTGTGGTTTATCTAACACCACAGATACATCGTTTGCTCTCACTTGCAAGCGGACTGATTGGCCTATTTCCCCTTCGATTTTTTGTACCCAAAGTGAAACCCTTGGCGCGAGCTCGACTTGTGACAGTGCGTAAGACTCGTTGTGAGCGATCAGGCGTCCTTCAAACAGCGAACTTTGCTCAGAAAAACTGTGCCAAGGTTTCATCGCCTGCGACGCCCAAATTTGCTCTATGGGCCCAGAGGCGACAACTTTGCCCAGATCAATCACCACCAGTTGACTTGCTAATCGCAACACTTCATTAAGACTATGAGAGACATACAAGATTGGGATTTGCACGCATTTAGCCAGTTGTTCAAGGAAGGGCATGACTTCGCGTTTGCGCGGTAAATCTAACGAGGCGAGAGGCTCGTCCATTAGCAATATACGTGGCTTAGACAGTAATGCTCTGCCTATCGCTACCCGTTGCTTTTCACCGCCAGAGAGTTGATTAGGATAGCGAGTTAACAGTGGCGCTAAAGCAAGCAAATCAACAATTTGAGCAAAGTGTTGAGGATCAAATTGTTCAACACCATACAAAAGGTTACCTTTTACCTTGTAATGCGGAAATAGTCGGGCGTCTTGAAACACGTAGCCGATCTGCCTGTGGTGAACGGGGACATCAATACGACGACTCGAGTCATACAGCACTTCGTGCCCCACTTTAATTACGCCTTGTTGCGGTGTGGTAAGCCCAGCGACTGCATTGATTAGCGATGTTTTGCCCGCCCCAGAGCGACCAAATATCGCGGTAATACCTTTGTCGGGTAAGCGCAGATCAACATCAAAATCAGTGCTGCCTAGCCGTTGTCGGTACTGAATGACCAAGTTACTCATGGGGAGCCCCCACGCGTTTTGCACTCGAACGTGCCAGCCACTCCGAGGCCATCAGTGACCCCAAAGCAATCACAATCGAAATCACACACAAACGCATCGCTTGATCTTCCGCGCCAGGTGTTTCAATAAACTTGTACATTGCCAAGGGAATGGTTTGCGTTTCACCCGGAATATTTGAAACGAAACTAATAGTTGCGCCAAACTCGCCAAGACTTCTGGCAAACGAAAGCATGCTACCGGTAATGATGCCAGGTAATGTTAATGGCAGCGTGATGGTACAAAAGATCTTCAACGGCGAGGCTCCGAGTGTCGCAGCCGCTTGTTCTAGTTTAGTATCCACACTTTCTAGGCTTAATCGAATAGCTCGCACCATTAAAGGCAGCGCCACCACAACGCAGGCCAATACCGCTCCTTTCCAACTAAACGAAAACACCAGCCCAAATTGTTGATAAAGCCAAGCCCCAAGCCAACCTTGACGTCCCATGGTGATGAGCAGTAAGTAGCCAATCACCACAGGAGGGAGCACTAAGGGGAGATGAATGAAGCTGTCTATCACGCTTTTACCAAAAAACTGTTTACGGGCGAGCAGCCAAGCAAGCCCAATCCCAATTGGAATCAACCAAATCAGCGCGTACGCCGCGACTTTAAGGCTAAGCAACAGCGCTTGAGACTCGTATACCGACAGCACTAGAGAGACTCCTTAGGCGATATAAAACCGTATTGAGCTAAAATTTGTTGGCCTTGGGCACTGTTTACAAAGTTTGCAAACAACGCACTGCTCGGTTGATGGGTCAATTGAACCATGGGGTACACTATCTGTTCGTGGCTGTTTTCGGGCAGCTCAGCGATAATGGCAACATCATCACTTTGCAGCGCGTCAGTTTGGTAAACAATTCCTAACGGCACTTCTCCCCGCTCTGTAAGCGTCAAGGCGACTCTGACATTATTCGTTGGTGCCAAGCTCGCCTCGAGGCTAGTCCATACACCGAGTGTTTGCAGCGACTGCTTTGCATACATGCCTGCTGGTACGGAACTCGGATCACCGATGGCGAGCCTTTCTCCTTCGCCAAGGATAGACAACCAATCTTGTGTTTGCGTGACATCAAGTGCTAACTTGCGTTGCTTACTTATCACCACCAGTCGATTAGAAGCCAAATTAGTGACGTTGTCACCTTTGACTATTTGTTGATGAATAAGATATTCCACCCATTTTCTGTTCGCCGCGATATAGATATCGACTGGCGCACCATGCTCAATTTGGCGTGCGAGTGATGAAGTACCGCCAAACACGGTGACAACATTCACCTTATGCTGATATTGGAACTGTTCAACCAAACTAGACACCGCGTTAGTCATCGATGACGCCGCATAGACGCGTAAGGTGTCGGCAGCATTGGACGACAAGCTGATTAACGACAGACAAACAGACAAAAGCAGCCTGCGTTTCAAAAAACAAGAAGCGAACATTATTGTGGCCATAGTTTATTAAGGTCTAAGTGTTGCTCAATTGCATCTGCGATGCGGTCTATTGCTTGTTGCTGGTTTTGCTGATGATCAACCTCTGCAATGTGTTCGATGCCGCACCAGCGACCAAGCGCGGTCACTGCATCTGGCTGGTTAAAAATACCGTGGAGATAGGTGCCAAACACCTGATTGCAATCACTAAGCGCACCATCTCGTGTATTGGTATTGAGAACGATTGGTTGCTTACCTGTCACTTGGGTCACCCCAGCATGAATCTCATAGCCGCTGACATCAACGGTCACTTCTCCGAGGGTTAATCTGCCTTTGACATTAGTAAGCTTTTTCTCACTGGCAAGTGTCGTTTCTATATCGAGCAATCCCAACCCCGCGCTCGAACCTGCGGCGCTTTCAATCCCTAACGGGTCGTGTAACCAATGGCCCAACATTTGATACCCACCGCAAATACCGACCACTTTCCCGCCAAAACGCAGGTGTCGCCTAATTTGTTTGTCCCAACTTTGGCTGCGCAAATAGTCAAGATCGCTGCGCACAGATTTAGAGCCCGGCAAAATAATGACATCCGCACCAGATAAGCTTTCACCTTTACCCACGTATACCAAGTTGATATCAGGGTTTGAGCGCAAAGCGTCAAAATCAGTGTGGTTGCTGATCCTAGGCAACACAGGCACTTTAACTGTTAACTGTGTTTTGCCGCCGCGGCGCTGTTGTACGTCAATCGCATCCTCGGCTTCTAAGTCAAACCCGTGCAAGTATGGCAGTACGCCTAACACGGGTTTACCCGTTTTCTTCTCCAACCAATCCAAGCCTGACTGCAACAAGCCAATATCACCACGAAAGCGATTAATTACAAAGCCTTTGACACGTCGCTGCTCGCTTTCAGACAATAGCGCCAAGGTGCCATATAAGTGGGCAAACACGCCTCCTCGATCAATATCTGCGATGATAATAACGGGGACATCGGCTTGCTCAGCAAAGCCCATATTGGCGATGTCGTTTTCACGTAAATTGACTTCAGCTGGGCTTCCCGCCCCTTCGATTAAGATGCAATCATACTCTGTTTGCAAACGCGCAAAAGAGTCCATGACAACAGGCATGGCCACTTGTTTATAGCTTTGGTAACCGAAAGCATCAACCGTTGTGGTTGCTTTACCTTGAAAGATGACTTGCGCCGCCATGTCACTATTGGGTTTTAGCAGTACAGGGTTCATATCTACAGTTGGAACCACGTTGGCCGCCATTGCCTGAACAGCTTGAGCACGGCCAATTTCTCCCCCATCGGGCGTGACGGCACTGTTCAACGCCATATTTTGCGGCTTAAATGGGGCAACATTCACCCCTTTGCGGGCCAAAATCCGGCATAAGCCTGCCACCAGAACACTCTTCCCTGCATCTGATGTTGTTCCTTGGACCATTAACGCTTGATTGGTTGCTAGCATGAGACTGATTTACTTATTAAACGAAGCGCCATAATAACGACTTTTTACCAAATTTCTCAATAATCTGAATCGAATATGAACTGAGTGCTCAGCATGAATTCAACAACGCTTTGCTTTAATCACATCGTCAAATATTCATCGCCACAGGAGAAAAGCATGAACAAAGTTATATTCGTCACAGCAATGAGCATCGTTTTGGCCCCCTCATTGGTCATAGCCAAACAAACGAGCATCAATCAGGGCGTTGACTACAAGGGACCCATTGAAATAAGCGAGGTGGCATCCTTGTTAAAAGAAACCAATTTTTTGACCGATAAAGATGTCGTGGTTGAAGGGGTATTGTCGCGCCAAGTGAATCACGATACGTTCATTTTCTCAGATGGAAGTGGAGAGATTCAAGTCGAACTGGATGACGACATTACGCTCATGCAACCCCTCGACAGTGAGACTCATGTGCGCCTATTTGGCGAGTATGAAGGGGGAAGCACGCCAGAAATAGAAGTTGAGCGTATCCATGTTTTATAAATGACTGATTTTACTCTCTGATTGCGTTATCATTTGGCTTGTTTATTGCAAGCCAAATTTTTAGTCAATTTTTTATTGCCAGTCGGAGACCACTTTGAAAAAGATCATCTTGGCCAGTGCCCTCGCCTTTGTTGGGTTCAGTGGAAGCGTTCAAGCGAACAACTTTAACTATAATTACCTAGAGTTCCGCACGGCAATGGGGCCCGAGACTTTTGGGGCCGAGTTCAGTACTTACTTTACCGAAAACTCACACTTTGTCTTTCGTGCTGACAGCCAATTTGATAAAGATTACGACTTAGCGGGTGGAATTGGCTTCAATGGTCCTATCAATCAGTTTGCAGACATTTATGGTCAGTTACTGATTCACCGAGTCAGATTCGACAGAGAATCTGGCGGTGGCAGTGAAACTCGAGCTGAAATCAATGTTGGCGGCCGTGTTTGGTTAGCCGATCAACTCGAAGTGACCGGGCGCGTAGGACGCAACGAAGACGCTTCAGTTTTCCACGCTGGCGTACGTTTCCATTCGACTTCCCAGCTTTCTCTCTCAGCAGAAACGCGCAACAACGGCCTGTATGGCCCACAAATCACTATGTCAGCACGTTTTCAATTCTAAAATAGTTCGCGTCAGTCCCGCCACATGGCGGGACGTTTGCCTTAACGTACGATAATTTTTCTTGGTATCAGTTCAATCCCCGGTTTATAACGCTTAGCAGTAGCATTCAACGCGAGCTCCATGGCACTATCGGCAATAAGTTCAAACTGTTGCGGTAGCGAGTTAATTTTCGTTGGCAGAAAGTCGAGTAAACGGTTGTCACCAAATGTCGCCAACTTCAGCTTAGGCATAAGGTGCGGTTTTTTGGCTAATACATCTAAAATACCTTCAAGCAGAGTATAAGATGTCGTTACAATGGCATCGGGCACTCTGCCTTCCTCGCACCAACGTTCAAATACTTGTTTACCATTCTCCCGATTAAAATGCTCCCCGTAACTGATTTGCGTTACAACGCAGGCACTTTCGGCGGCAGACTTAAAGCCCAACTCCCGCTCTTTTGAAATATTCAGTTCAGGTAACGCACCGATGAGGCCAACCGTGTTCACGCTATTGCTGAGTACAGATTCTGTCAGTTCGAGCGCACCACTGAAATCTTCACTTAGTACACATGAAAAATGTTCGTCATCTAACGGGCGGTCGAGTGCGATTACTGGCGTACCTTTATCTTGTAGCGCTAAATAGTAGTCGCTAGCACCTGGTATAACACTCGCGACAAACAGTGCGTCCACTTTACGACTGATCAATGCATGAACCACCTGCTTTTCTGTATCTGGTTCATCATCTGAACATCCAATCAATATTTGATAGCCAGCTGAACGTGAGTTCTGTTCGAGAAGTTTGGCTAAGCGAGCATAACTGGTGTTTTCGAGATCAGGAATAACTAATCCAAATGAGCGGCTCTGCCCCACACGCAATGTACTCGCAGCTAAATCAGGACGGTAATTGTGCTCATCCACTACAGCCATGACTTTACGCTGTGTTTTCTCACTGATTCGATACTTCTGCGCTTTGCCATTAATGACGTAACTGGCTGTCGTTTTCGACACACCAGCAAGTTTCGCGATTTCATCCAGAGTCATTTCTTCAACCTTTGTTCTGTGCGCCGGATCATAGAACAAAGCAAATGATCCAAGCTGGAGTTGAATTATACGCTGAAACGATTCAGTATAAAAGCTGAAAGGATTCAGCAAGAGTTCAAAAAGTGAAGGTGGTCAACTATAGGCCCATTTTTGCTTAGCGCCCTCTCTCTGAACTGAGATTGTAGAGGCGAGAATGAGTAGAACTGCTGATTCCAATATATTTTAACTTTTTGCTGAATCGATTCAGTTGCACTAAACAATGACAATTGCGTCGTTAATCAGCAGTAAGTGATTTGCTTAAGTCGAGCAATCGATCGAACAATTATTATCAAGCTGGAGAGCCCCATGCTTAAAATCAATTCACGCGATATCACACTATCGCAATCGGCCAGTAATAAAATCGATGCAATTAAGAACATCGCACAGAGCCTTGCCTCTCTAAAGTTGGTGCAACCTGGCTATGTAGACGGCATGTTAAACCGTGAGAATCAAAACTCGACATATCTTGGCAATGGTATCGCAATCCCTCACGGAACGACTGACACTCGAGATCAAGTCAATACCACAGGCGTGGCGATACACCATTTCCCTCAAGGGGTTGACTGGGGTGACGGCCAAACGGTTTATCTCGCGATTGGTATCGCAGCAAAATCCGATGAACATTTGGGTATTTTAAAACAACTGACCAAAGTATTGAGTTCCGACGGGATTGAACAACGCCTTCGTGATGCCAAAACCGAGGAGCAAATCATTGCGCTACTTAATGGCGAAGTTCAGTTGGACGTCGACTTCGATCCTTCATTGATCCAGCTCCAGTTCCCTGCCAGCGACATGATACAAATGGCGGCGGTAGCGGGTGGATTACTCAAAAACACTGGGTGTGCTGAAAGCGGTTTTGTTGCAGATTTGGTGACTAAAGAGCCGACCCACTTAGGTAAAGGCCTTTGGTTGGTCGGTAGTGATCAGCATGTGTTGCGCACCGGTCTCTCTTTTGTATCAACCAATAATGATTGTCAACATAGAGGGAACAAAGTACGAGCGTTGATTGCTTTCTCTGCTTGCAACAACGCACACCTTGCCATTCTAAAGCGCATTACTGACCTTATTTATCTACAGCAGCAAGACACACTTGTCGACGCCACAGCGGAACGATTGATTGAGCTTCTAACTGAGCAAACTATTGCCACGAGTACACCAGCAACTGGTGACCAATCGGCTGTGTTTAAAATCAAAAATGCTCATGGTTTACACGCTCGTCCTGGCGCTATGTTGGTAGCCGAAGCGAAGAAGTTTGAGTCGAGTATCCGGGTGGCCAACTTAGATGGTGATGGCAAACCTGTGAACGCGAAAAGCCTAATGAAGGTGATTGCTTTGGGCGTCAAACATGGCCATCAGCTGCAGTTTACCGCCGAAGGTCACGATGCGGCTCAAGCACTGGAATCAATTGGTTGCGCGATTAATGCTGGTTTAGGTGAAAGTTAAGGGGACACAATGAGCAATCTAACGACAAAACGGGTTGTAACCGTCACTCTTAACCCTGCTCTCGATCTCACCGGTAACGTTGAGTCTATTAACCTTGGCAGTGTGAGTTTAGTTGAACAGAGTAACCTTCACGCGGCAGGCAAAGGCGTCAATGTTGCAAAAGTACTCTGCGACCTGGGCGCACAAGTCACGGTCACCGGATTCTTGGGTAAAGACAACCCCGAGCTGTTCCAACAGCTCTTTTGCCAAATCGGAGCAGAAAACGAATTTGTTGAGGTTGACGGGGCAACGCGAATCAACGTCAAACTGGTCGAGTCAAACGGTCAAGTCAGCGATATTAACTTTCCCGGTGTCCACGTAAGTGCGCAGGCAATCGCTCAATTTGAAGAGACACTGTATCGCCTAGCCCAATCCCATGACTATTTCGTGTTTGCCGGTAGTCTCCCGCTAGGGGTTTCTCCACATCAATATGCTGCATGGATCGCACACTTAAACACACTTGGAAAAAAAGTGTTGTTTGATAGCAGTAAAGCCGCGCTGCGCGCTGGGATTGAAGCCAAACCTTGGTTAATTAAACCCAATGACGAAGAGCTTAGTGACCTCGTTGGAGAAGAGTTAACTACGCCTGAGCAGTGCCAAAACGCCGCGCAGCAGCTTAATCAATCGGGCATTGAAAACATCGTCGTCTCTATGGGTGCCGACGGAGTGATGTGGCTCCACCAAGGCCAATGGCTTCGTGCACAACCTCCAAGAATGGAAGTGGTTAGCACCGTTGGTGCAGGCGATACATTAGTTGCCGGGTTGTGTTGGGGACATATGCAGAACCTGGAAAAAATTGAATTACTTCGCTTTGCCACCGCACTGTCGGCTCTAGCAGTAAATCAGGTAGGCGTGGGAGTAACCAGTCAGCAAGAACTGGAACGAATCACGCTTGAAACCCAAGTTGTAAAACTTGAACAAGCAAAAAATGATAACGGAAACTAAAGGACAAAGGGTTACCAGTATGAATATTGCGATTGTTACCGCCTGCCCAAGTGGCGTGGCGAATAGTCTGTTAGCCGCCGGACTACTTGAAAAAGCGGCGGAATCTTTGGGTTGGAATGCGGTGATTGAATGCCAATCAACGGTCGTCGAACCACAACATCTTACTCAAGATCACATTGACCAAGCGCAAGCGATTATTATCGCTGCAAACTGCCGGGTAGAGACTAACCGTTTCATTGGTAAAAAAGTGTATCAAGCAGAGATTGAATCAGTCATTGCCGATCCAAGCGCTTTTTTACAGCAGGCGGTCAATGAGGCCGTACTACTTGAACAAGCCACTACCCTACAACCAAGCGCTCGAGAAACTGACGCGACCGGTAAAAAAATTGTCGCAATCACTGCGTGCCCAACAGGTGTCGCGCACACATTTATGGCCGCCGAGGCACTGGAAGAAGAAGGTAAGCGACGTGGTCATCAAATCAAAGTCGAAACCCGTGGGTCTGTTGGCGCTAAAAATCAGCTCACCGAACAAGACATTGCGGAGGCAGATTTGGTCATCATTGCGGCCGACATTGAAGTTCCACTAGACCGCTTTAATGGCAAAAAAATGTATCGCACCAAAACGGGGCCTGCATTAAAGAAAACCGCGCAAGAAATCGACAATGCTTTCGAACTCGCGACGATATATCAGCACACCGGCAACACAAGCTCGGCCAGCAGTGACGAGAAAAAAGGCGCCTACAAGCACCTAATGACCGGCGTCTCTCACATGTTGCCCGTCGTAGTGGCCGGTGGTCTTATCATCGCGCTTTCTTTTGTGTTCGGTATCGAAGCATTTAAGGAAGAAGGCACATTGGCTGCCGCTCTGATGACAATAGGCGGCGGCTCTGCGTTTGCGTTGATGATCCCCGTTCTAGCGGGTTACATCGCTTTCTCTATTGCTGATCGCCCAGGCTTGGCCCCAGGTTTGGTCGGTGGCATGCTTGCTAGCTCAACTGGTGCAGGCTTCCTCGGTGGTATCGCTGCAGGCTTTATCGCCGGTTACGCAGCCAAGTTGCTTGCTGAAAAAGTAACGTTACCTCAGTCAATGGAAGCGCTCAAACCTATCCTGATCATTCCTTTTGTCGCGACGCTGTTTACCGGCCTGGTGATGATTTACATCGTAGGCGGTCCTGTCTCTGGCATTATGAACAGCTTAACTGAGTTCCTAAACAACATGGGTTCAGACAGTGCTGTTCTACTTGGTGTATTGTTGGGTGCGATGATGTGTTTTGACCTGGGTGGCCCAGTGAACAAAGCAGCTTATGCGTTTGGTGTCGGCTTGTTGGCTTCTCAGACTTACGCACCAATGGCAGCAATCATGGCAGCGGGTATGGTGCCTGCGCTAGGAATGGGATTAGCGACATTCATCGCGAAGAACAAGTTTGACCAAAGCGAGCGTGAAGCAGGTAAAGCGTCATTTGTTCTCGGTCTCTGCTTTATCTCTGAAGGTGCTATCCCATTTGCAGCCAAAGATCCTATGCGCGTTATCCCTGCGTGTATGGCAGGTGGCGCATTAACTGGAGCCCTATCTATGTTGTTCGGCGCTAAGTTGATGGCTCCCCACGGCGGTCTGTTTGTCCTACTGATCCCGAACGCAATTACTCCAGTCGTCATGTACTTAGTCGCTATAGCTGCAGGTACTGCTGTAACTGGCTTTGTCTATGCGCTAATTAAAAATAAAGCTGACGCGAAGCAAGCCACTGCTGCAACCGTTTAACTTGCCTCGTCCCCCGATGATTGGCTCAAGCACCTTCACTACGAAGGTGCTTTTTTTGTTATCTCTGACTATAGCTCTGTCTTCCAAATAAAATCAGTTGCTTAAGGCCACACTATTCAATTATGCTCACTGCAAAGCGCCCAATGTTCCGCTATATTGGCCGAGATATTGTCGCCAAGGATGTTGAAGACCTGATAATGAATAGACGCAGTTCAAAGCTTATTGTTCAATTCCTCGTTGTATTTTCAGCGCTGGCGTTTGTTCCTTTTCTCTATTTTTACACTCAGTTTGGTCAGTTAGAGGCTAAAACTGAGCAATATGTCGAGCAGTTAAATCGTAACAAACTCGAATACGCCAAAGCGGAGCTTCAAGCCTCTCTCGCTAAAGTCTCGACGTCGTTAAACTATTTGTCTAACAATGGCATGCTCAACAAAGCACTGTCAGAACCAACCAAAGAGAACATCGACGCATTACAAGATTTTTGGATGTTGATCGTTCGCACGCAAGGCTACTACTCACACCTGAGATTTATTGACGCTCAAGGCATGGAAATCGTGCGAATTAACAGTAAGGAAGGTTTTGCTGAAATCGTGGAACCTGGTCAACTGCAGTACAAAGGCGATCGAAACTACTTTAAGTACGCGCAAACACTGACCAACACCGAAGTGGGTGAATTTGGCATTGATCTAGAGTCAGAACATGGACAAATCACCACCCCGCTCACTCCAGCTTACCGAGTGATTTACCCTATTGCGTTAAACGGTCAAAGGCTTGGCTACTTCATTGCCAATCTCGATTTGCCACGTATTTACCGCGGCTTAGCTTACAAACGGAACGTCGACTACCTGCCAAATATTGTCAATAAAGATGGCTTTTATATTATGTCTCCGACCAATGACGGCATTATGGGGCATCTCGTCGCGGCCAATCAGCAACATAATATCGCCAACCAATTCCCTATGCTTTGGCAACAGATTCAACGGCAAGACTCCGGTACTTTCCGCACTGGCGACCATTGGTTGTCATTTACTAACGCCACATTCGACAATATTGAAAACATTGAAAAGCTGACGTTCTTCATCGCCACTGATCTAGCGACCGCACAGGCTTTTACCGACATGGAAAGCCGTGATCTTTACATTCAAGCGAGCTTTATTCTCATTATCCTATTTCTGCTCACTTTTACATTTGTCGCCTGGAATCATAACCATGTGAAAAATAGCCTAGACAGCAAAATTGCCCGCGCTGCGATGAATGGTATGTCAGCGGTGGTTATCACTGATAGAAACAACCGAATTATCCAAGTCAACAGTGAGTTTACGCGGGTCAGTGGCTACACCCTTGAAGACGTCAAAGGTAAGCCGCCTTCTGTTTTTGCCTCTGGTCGGCACCAACAAGAGTTCTACATGAAAATGTGGAAAGTACTCGAAGAGCAAGGTTTATGGGAAGGGGAAGTCATTAATAAACGGCGCGATGGATCGCTAATTACCGAAATTCTTCGTATTCAAACGGTCAAAGATGGTCGCGGAACCATTCAATTTTATGTCGCCTCGTTTGTCGATATCTCTCACCGAAAAGAGCTCGAAGACAGACTGCGCGAGTTGAGCGAAAAAGATCCGCTGACTTCGCTTTGGAATCGACGTAAGTTTGATTCAGAAATGCAAACCCAAACCTCTCGCATACGCCGTTATCGCAAACACGAAACCGCCACGCTGGGCTTGATTGATATCGATTATTTCAAACGTATCAACGATAAGTATGGACACGATAAAGGTGACGACGTCATTAAAGACGTCGCGCGTTCCCTTAAATACCACTTAAGAGAAACCGATTTGGTCGCTCGAATAGGCGGAGAAGAGTTTGCCATCATTATGCCTCACACTGAGTTGCGTGAAGCTGAGTCTGTACTGAACCGCATTCGTATAGCAATCAACCTAGAGAGCGAACTGAATATCACGGTGAGTGCGGGCCTAACGGAAATATCCGGATCGCCAGAAGCGACCTACAAACGTGCCGATATTGCACTATATGAGTCAAAAACTCTGGGCCGCAATCAAGTCTCCACGCTATCGGTCAACGAAGCTGACTCCATTGCATAAATCTGGTGCGCCTGCACTCAGCGGCGCACCAAAATATCACATTTCACCTCACCTACTTCGCTAAGTCCTTATTCGCACGTTGTTTTGTAGTTGGCGCATTTCTTGAACTAAGCTTAATACCTACGTATTCCCGACGCGCTATATGGAGATTCCAATGCAAGACGTTCTCACCGTGATCCTCGCCGGTGGTATGGGTTCACGATTAAGCCCCCTTACTGATGATCGTGCCAAACCCGCTGTACCATTTGGGGGCAAGTATCGCATTATCGATTTTACCCTCACCAACTGCCTTCACTCAGGTTTACGCCAAATCCTTGTTCTTACTCAATACAAGTCGCACTCACTACAAAAACACCTACGCGACGGATGGTCTATTTTTAATCCTGAACTCGGTGAGTTCATCACGGTGGTTCCGCCCCAAATGCGCGGAGGAGGCAAATGGTACGAAGGGACCGCCGACGCTATCTATCACAATTTATGGCTACTTGAGCGCAGTGATGCCAAACACGTCATCGTCCTATCCGGCGACCACATCTACCGTATGGACTACGCCGAAATGTTAAAAGCCCATATCGAAACCAATGCAAATCTGACCATCGCGTCAATGGCCGTTCCAAGGCAAGAGGCTTGTGCTTTTGGTGTACTCTCTATTGACGATAACCAGCGTGTCAGGACGTTTAGCGAAAAGCCCGCTAACCCAGAGCCCATGCCCAGCAACCAAGATCAAAGTTTGGCCTCGATGGGTATCTATATATTCGAAATGGAAACACTACAAAAAGTCCTTCGAGACGATGCTAATAACGCTCAGTCATCGCATGATTTTGGCAACGACATTATCCCTAAACTGATCGATGAACAGCAGGTATATGCCTATAACTTTTGCTCTGACCGAGGACGCGTTGCACGTGACTGCTACTGGCGAGATGTCGGGACTATTGACTCATTCTATCAAGCCAACATGGACTTGCTCGAACCGATGCCGCCAATGAATCTTTACCAACCGGATTGGGGCATTCGAACCTATGAAGCACAGCTTCCCCCTGCACGCACCGTGTCGTCGGCCACAGGTAATGAGGGCATTTTTATCAACTCAATGATAGCAAGTGGCGTGATTAACTCGGGGGGCTCAGTACAGCATTCGATCATTTCATCAAATGTGACGATCAATGATAGTGCCACCATAGTCGACAGCATTATCTTTGGCGGCGTCGAAGTGGGTGAAGGGTGCAAGTTGGTCAACTGCATTATAGATAAACACGTTAAGCTTCCTGCTTATACTGAAATTGGCCTCAATCCCGCAGAAGATGCCAAGCGCTTCCATATTTCTGAGAACGGCATCGTCGTCGTGCCAGAAAGCTATCAGTTTTAATCCTATAAAAAAGCCTTGAGAGAGATCTCAAGGCTTTTTGCTATCATCTACTTACTATCAATGAGTTAAGGACAAGTCACTTCTTCCCAGAACCAGTTCGATTGGGTTGGCGACTCCCAAACTCCAGGACTGTTTTTAGCAATGAAACACTTATCATTGTATGAATAAATATCACCATTCACCGCTTGAGTAGTGCCTGGCTGCCATGGTGTGACTGTACCAGAGCCACCTCCCGTGTCGCCGCCGTTATCGCCACCGCTATTACCACTGCCAGAACCGAGGTCGGCAAGCGGTAAGTCAGGCTGTTCAAACTTAAACGCGTAATCCACACCATCAATGTTCACAGAGTAATTGGCAGGTCCAGAAATAGGCAAGTAGTAGACCATGTCGAGCTCATACGTTCCACCAGCAGGAAGGGATTTCCACGCAGGTAAGCTGAACGCCACACGGTGCATGGTGCCATCTAGGCCGCCAATATTGTTCGCGCGAGTGTGACCTGATGCGATGACCGTGAGCCCGCCTCCAGATTGATCTTTGGCATTATCTGGTGCCGAAACAGGAATATCGAACTGGAACTCGGTTCCCCCTGGAATCGCTTGACCTGTGTTATTGGTAAAGGTGATTTTTGGATTAATCGGATAGTTCTGATCGCCCACTTTAAAGCCACCGATGGAAACCGCAATGTCTACTGTCTCATTCGGTATTGCCCCTGTTGCTACCTTATTGCCATACGGCACCGCAGACTTAAACTTGTCGTAAATCGCTTTGGTCATGGTATTACCCATATGGTATTCACCATTACCACTATTACACGCCTGCTCGCTGGTATCGACCGCACCGCGTTGGCCATTTTCGTCGAGCACATAACAGTTGTAGTCACCTGCGAGCTCCCAGAACATGATGCCGCCAATCTCTTTATCGATAACATAGTCGGCTTTCACTGCAATAGAAGCTTCATCTTCGGTTGAGAGGAACACGCCTTTTTCCGCATTCCACAACCAAGGGGCGACTGCAACGCTGTCATAGTGGCGCTGGTAGCTGCCCACCAATCGATCATCAGGATCATTGACTGGGTCAAGTTTGTATGCGGAGGCATAAGAGCCAAAGATTCCTTTTTCAAGGTTTTTAGCATGCCACATTGGACCAGAGCCTGCGCCCATCTCATTGCCTTTCGGATCCGTATCATGCCACATGTTATCGATACCCACTGCGCCGTTGCCACAGTTGTTCTTCTCTCCTTCACCTGTTCCCTCTGGACACTGCGTCTGATCAGGGAGCGCCGCGCGTCCCCAGAGACCATTGGTTCCACCTGTCACACCCTGCCATCCGCGGGTGTAATACGGTACGCCGATATTGATGCGTCCTGCAGGCATAGAGCCACGGAAGTAGTGATAAGCCCAATCAGTATTGAGGTAGCCAATACCGCCGTACGCTGCGGTTCCATATACATTCCATTGCGCTAGCTCTGAATCTTCACCTGTATCGTATAAAGCAGCGTTGTGACCAACGTGATCATTCCAAGCTCCGTGCAAGTCGTAGGACATAATGTTCACGTAATCGAGGTACTTGGTGACATCAAATGTTTCCATACCTCTCAATAAGTAACCTGATGACGGCGCTGCGATGGTTAGCATGTAGTGCTGTCCATCTTGTGCTGAAGCGGCGTCGAGTTTTTCACGCAGCACCTTCATCAGCTCTTGATAAGAAGCCCACAAGTATTGGCGACGAGGCTCCATAAACTCTTTATCGTATGGGTTACCTGCCCCTGCCATCGATGTTGGATACTCGTAGTCGATATCCAGGCCGTCAAACTGATAGGTGCGCATCATTTCGACGGCAGACGCGGCAAACTTTTCTATCCCTGCATGATTGATTGAACCGTCAGCATTGGTCGTCATGGTGTAGAAACCACCATCAGCCACGCGATTACCATTCGCATCAAAATGCCCACCGGTTTCAGCCCAACCGCCAATTGAGATGAGTGTTTTTACGTCATAACGTTTCTTGTAGGTCGCCAGTGCACCAAAATGACCTTTAAACCCGAGAGACGGGTCGATTTCAACGTCTGGCCACTCTTTACCGGTCGCCGCATTGTTGGGGTCGGTCACATCGCCTAGATTGACTTTACCGTCAGGACCAATACCGACGAACGCATAGTTAATATGAGTAAGCTGTTCCCAAGGAATGTCTTTCACCAAGTAAGCTGCTTGTGGGTCGTCACCTGCACGCCAACTGGTAAAGTAACCAATGACACGTCTTGGGTGGTCGGCTCCCATCATTTCGCGACCTTGTTCGTCATACGTCGTACAGTAAGGAACATCAACCCCTTCCGTTTGGTAGAGG
Organism: Vibrio sp. JPW-9-11-11; assembly: GCF_013369335.1. GTDB lineage: Bacteria > Pseudomonadota > Gammaproteobacteria > Enterobacterales > Vibrionaceae > Vibrio. Next base: position 226,491 of record NZ_SZQJ01000009.1, on the reverse strand, counting down.
CCATCAGGGCGACAGCTAGCCACGGTTGGTAGCCCATTGACGGTCAGACTGGCCGACGCTGAAGTGGAACTCGCACCGAGGTTATCTGTTGCTTTCGCTGATACTGAGAGATTGCCGGCCTGTGTTGTTGTGTAGTCAAGACGATATGGTTCAGTGGTTACCGTGCCGACTAAGTTTCCGCTAATGTAGAAATCTACCTTTTCGATACTACCATCGCTATCGGTCGCATTGGCACTGAGTGTAACCACGCCGCCGATGTCTACCGTGTTGCTTGACAATGTGACGTCAACAGCGGGTGCTACATTCCCTGGCGTACTGCTATCTACCCCAATGTTGACACTGCTGACAACGCTTCTTGCCCCTTTATCATCGATAGCAATAGCGCTAATTTGGTGATCACCAGCAGTTGCAGTCCATATCGAGGAGTACGGAGCGCTCGAAACTTGCGCAACCACTGCGCCATCGACTAAGAACTCGACATTAACTACCTCGCCATCACTATCCGCGGCGCTTGCGCTAATGGTGACAAGCTCGCCCTCAGTGATGAGGTCATTAGCCGAAGGAGAGACGAGTGATACACTGGGCGCCTCGTTAACTGCGCCGGTGTCACAGCTTCCAAGTTCTGACCAGTGCGCCCAATCTCCGGAGCTTATTTCCGGATCGTTGCCCTGAGTCCAATAGTTAGCCTGATAACCCTGGCCTAAGTGCTCGACCTGATCACCTGTGTTGTAAATGGTGCTAGCTTGCCAACTGTTCATGCTCGAGCAGTCTACCGCTGCATAACTATTAAACGCCATTAAACACGATGCGCTGAGCGTACTGAGTGTAAAAACTCGTTTTGCTGCATTTGCCTTCGCTTTGTGCATATTACCGTATCCTTAAGTTATTGTTTATACGTATTAAATTGTGCTCAATTAGAATTAAGCACTTAAAACACTTCGTGAAATAACCTTAGATAAGATCGTAGAAATGACACGTAAAGAATCGTTATAATCCAAAATGCCTCGCAAGTCGGTTGATCAGGCTTGCAACAACATCACACTTATTTTGTATCGATAACTAAAAAACGATTTAATTCTTTCATTAAAAAAAAGCCTCTCTATCGAAAGATAAGAGAGGCTTTTTTTTGAGGAGAGTGACTAAGTCTCCTACAGGGGAAACGAGAATAATTCTCTTTGTTCATACTACTGAAATTACCCAGGAAAAACACTGTAAATAATGTTAAATAGCATTTCCTCGTTTAACTGCTCCAGTTATTTTCCGTTGGTGTCGCGTTAAAATGACGTTTGAACTCACGCGAGAACTGTGAGGTACTATTGTACCCAACCAAGCGCGCTGCATCACCAACCTTTAATCCCTCGAGTTGAATCAGTTCTCGCGCTTTATTGAGGCGAACTTTCTTAATATATTGTATTGGTGACGCCGACGTTACACTGCGAAACGCGTTGTGAAAGGCTGAAATGCTCATATTCGCGCTTTGCGCTAAGTCTTGCACGGTAACCGTCTGCGTATAGTTTTGATGTAAATACTCCAGTGCCTTTGCCACTCTAGCGTAATGACCTTCGTGGCGTGCAAGCTCAAACAACACATGCCCTTCTTTGCTCATTAAGGCGCGCAGTGTCAGCTCTTCCATCAAGTTTGTCCCGAGAATCGAGGCTTCGATTGGATGACATAATGCTTTCATAAGCCGCTGGCAAACATCGAGCATATCATTATCCATTGCCACGGATTTTAACCCAGAACACGCACCATGATTGTCGCATATGGGGTAGTCCGCTTGGCTTTGGAGTTGATTCACTAGTCGATGTAATACGTAGGTATCAATATCAATACTTAATCCCAGCAAGGGTTGTCCATTTTCAGCAATGGCTTCGCATTCCAATGGCATAGGAACCCCAACGACAAGATAATCATCGGGGCCATAGCGCACTGGCTCATTGCCCAAATAAATATTCTTCGTCCCTTGACCAAGTACAATCACGCCTGATTGATAAACAAACGGATGACGCTGATTTCCTTTACTACTGCGATAGAAATGAACACCATCAATCGCCGTTTTGGTTACGCCTTCTAACTGCTCAAGGTTGTTTTGTTCTACATAAAGTTGCATCCAACAGGCTAATGACACACTGACCACCATAAAAATAGAATTAGGCATGATTAAAGGAGAAATTGACCTTTATTTGGCCCATTGTCAATACTAATATGCACAATGAAATATGAACACAATGTTCCTACACGGAAATAAGAGGCAATCAATGATGCAATTTTCCTACGTAAACCCTACTCAAATTCATTTCGGCCAAGGCCAGATCAAAGCCATAGAAAGTGCCGTGCCAGTCGATCAAAAAGTATTGGTCATTTACGGTGGCGGTTCAATCAAAAGTAATGGCGTTTACGACCAGGTCACCCAAGCCTTAGCCAATCATCAGTGGACGGAATTTTCCGGTGTAGAACCCAACCCAACTAAAGAGACACTTGATAAAGCGGTTGCCATTGTGAAAGAGCAAGGCATCGATTTTATTCTTGCAGTAGGTGGTGGTTCCGTTATTGATGGTTCAAAGTATGTGGCAGCGGCGGCTAAATATGATGGCGATGGCTGGGACATTATGGTCGGTCAACACCAAGTGACGTCAGCAGTGCCACTCGGCGCCATTCTGACCTTACCTGCGACTGGCTCTGAGTCGAATATGGGCGCTGTGATCACGAAAGCAGAAACACACGATAAACTGCCGTTCATGACGCCGCACGTCCAACCAAAGTTCGCGATCATGGACCCGGATGTGATGAAAACACTCCCTGAAAAGCAACTGGTGAATGGCCTAGTTGATGCTTGGGTTCACGTTTGCGAACAATATTTGACCGTGCCTCATGGTGCGATGGTGCAAGACGGTTACGCAGAAACGCTGCTGAAAAACCTCAAGACTTTAGCCGATCAGTTCGATCAACGCGACAATGATCAGTGGCGTGCCAACCTTATGTGGACCGCCAACCAAGCATTAAACGGTTTAATTGGGTCTGGTGTAGCGCAAGACTGGGCAACGCATATGATTGGTCACGAGTTTACCGCGCTTTGGGGCGTCGACCATGCTCGCTCACTCGCGATTGTTCAACCTTCACTGCTACGTAATCAGTTCGCGGTTAAGAAGGCGAAGCTCGAACAAATGGGACAAAACGTGTTTGGTTTGGCTCAGTCTGATAACCTCGCCGAAGAAACTATTAAGGCCATTGAGGCGTTTTATTTATCGTTGGGGGTTCAGGTACAGTTCAGTGACTACCAAGGAGATAAACAACACGCTGTTAATTCAGTGGTTAAGCAACTAGAACAACATGGCATGGTTGCACTGGGTGAAAATCAAGCCATTGACCTAGAGCAAAGCCGCAAAATCTTAGAGTTGGCAATCGCCTAGACTAAACCCGTCGGTAATAAAAAAGCAGCGCAAGCTGCTTTTTTGTGTGTTTCGTCGACCCATGAGCCAACATGGCTCCAGCAAGAATGATTAGACCTGATAGCGATAAATAAGATCATCGTAGTAACGGCCGCCAATCTGATACGCATCTTTTTCACGCTCTCTGAGTGTGAAACCGGCTTTTTCTAACACTTTGCACGATGCAATATTGCCATCTGTGACAATTGCGTTAACGGCGCTGATAGGCAGATTGTGAGTTGCATGCTCTATTAGGGCAATCAGAGACTCGGTACCATATCCTTTACCATGATGCTCGGGTAGCAGTAAGTAACCCACTTCTACCTGTTGCTTATCTTGCTCTGCAATACAAAGCCCTGTAACTCCAACCGCCTGTCCACTTTGTTTTTCACGGATTACTAAGCATAACCAGTGCTTGTCTGGCCAATTCCACGTAGGCAAACGAGATTCAAACCGTTGGCGGATCTCCTCGACACTGGGTTGATCAAAAGCGTAACGAATCACCTCATCGTCTTGATGCAAGCGTTGGAAAAGAGGCCAATCTTGCTCAGTCAACGCTTTCATTTGCAACTGTTCTGATTCTAGGTAATTCATTTGCCCTCTCTTTCTATTAAAGTGGTCAACGCTCGCTGAGCAGCGGTGACGTTATCTATAAGTGCTTGGCGCTGGTCCCAATAACACTGAATTGGCTGCGCCGACTGTTCGATGCTCAAACACACTTGAAACAGCGCATCTAACCCCAAACTGCCAGCAGAGCCTTTCAATTTATGGCTTAATTGTTTGATCTGTGATGCATCATTTTGCTCATAAGCTTGCACAAGCTGCAATAAGATTTGTTCAGCTCCTTGATCAAATAACGCCACGATGTCTTGCATCTTTTCTATACCCAACACCTCAAGGTCGGCCAGTACCAGCGCTGAGTTAATCACTTGGTGTGTCGAAACGGCGCTCTTATCCAATGCTTGGTCGCTTTGTTGCGCCAACAATAAAGGCTTCCCCTCCAGACGACTTTGGATCAAATGCCGCAACGCCTCTTTGTCAACGGGCTTAGGAAGGTAACCATCAAATCCAGCAGACAGATAACTGGCCACCTCTTCATTGTAAACATGAGCGGATATCGCGACTAACGGAATACCGTGATTCACTTCCTGTTGTTTTGCACACCGTTTGAGCTCTTTTAGCAGCTCTACACCGTTACAGTCTGGCAAATTGATGTCAAGCAACGCAATATCAAACGCTTGGGTTAAAAACGCCTGTTTTGCCTCTGCCCCATTCACGGCAGTGACAACTTGGTGGCCCAAACTGTTAAGAAACCCTTCTGCGACCATACAGTTAACCGGATTGTCTTCAACCAGCAAGACTCGAGCTTTGACGCTGCAATCTTGAGAGATTTCGGCTTCTTCTATCACCTCACCCTGTTCAAGCGGGATAGAAAACCAAAAACGGCTGCCTTTGTTGAGTTCAGATTCAACCGTAATTTCACCGTCCATCGCATCAAGGATACGCTTGCTGATCGCAAGCCCCAACCCCGTCCCCCCCTTACAGGCTTGAGAAGGCCCAGCCTGAGTGAAGGCGTCAAACAGTGTTGGTAGAGCGTCGGCGGCGATGCCAATGCCAGAATCAGACACTTCAAAACAGACCCATTGGGAGCGGTTAGGATCGTTGGCAACATACAAGTCGACATAACCGCTGTCGGTAAACTTAACCGCATTTCCCACTAAGTTATTAAGCACTTGGCTGATTCGGGTGACGTCACCATACCAAAACTTGTCAACGTCACTCTCAATCACGCAACTGAGCTCAAGCGACTTTTCGTTGGCCTTTCCTGTCATCAACTGCAACGTATCATCAACCATGGCGTGGAGATTAAAATTGACCGGCCTAATTGCCATATGCCCTGCCTCAATTTTCGAATAATCGAGCACATCATTAAGAATCGCAAGGAGGTTGGTACCGCTTCGATTAATCACATCAACATAATGACGTTGCTGAGTATTCAGTTCAGTATCTTTGAGTAGCCGTGCAGTACCAAGTACCCCGTTCATCGGGGTACGAATTTCATGGCTCATGGTCGCAAGGAATGCGGTTTTCGCTTTGCTCGCTTGTTCTGCGGCCACCCTCGCTTCGGCATGATTTGCCACTTCTTCATTTAAACGCAGATTCGTTTGTTGTAACTGCTCTGTACGCTGTGCTACCAGTTCTTCTAAATGTTCTTTGTGCTCTTGCAGCTCTCGCTTGGCTTGGGTTTCACTCTCTGCGACCACTTTTAGCGCTTTCGCTGTGTTCTGAGCAGTAATGATCGCTTGCCCCATATGAGCAAGTTCATCGTTGCCTTCGGCGTTTATCTCAACCTGCAACTGACCTTTTGCGATAGACATTAAAGCCGACGAATATTCAGCAAGACGCTTAACCACCGACACATACACCACTTTCCAAACAATAAACACCACGATAACCATACCAAGCAATGTGATGATAGTTAGGGTTAGTTGAGCGTATTCGAGCGTTGTTTTGAGCGCCTCGACAGCACGTGTCGTAGCCAGGTTTGACTCATCGACTAACTTGTTCACGGTCGTATTCAAGGCAGAGAACTGAGTAAGAGTATTTTGCATTAATTGTTGGGCGGAGCGTTCATTCTGATGGCGTTTAATAAGCGTATCAAACACGTCTGAGCGCTCTTGAATGCGCTGCAGTAACGCTACCATCTGCATTGATCGAGTGGGATCTTCTACCGCGTTCACACGCCGATTCATAATTGTGAGATGTTGGTTAAACTCATCGCGAATGGTGGTAATCCGGTTAATGTCAGACACCGTGCGCGATTCTTCGATGTAATTAAGCAGTTTAAACGCCAACAAGTGAAATTCGTGCAACCGCTCGGCAAGATCGAGATCGACTTCCACCAGCGTATCTAACGCTTGGTAAGCTTGAGAGAGGTCTTGTTGGTCAAGCAGCGAATAAATGTGAGTCACATTAGCCACCGCGATCGTAGAGGTGTTGGCAACCTGAGTTCGCGTCAATTGCTCCAACTCTTGCGCCAACCGGCGCAACGCTTCTGTTTGTAGGGCTAAATCTTGATTGAGTAACAGCCTCTGCTCAACGGCAATTCCCAACTGGGCTAAGGTATCAATAACGCTTTGAACGTTGCTTTCCAAACGACCCAACAGCTCAGCATCAAACGCGTCAGACCCAAGTCGCTTAATATGATCGAGTAGAGACTCAAGCTGAGTAAAGAGCTCTTTGCCTGATTGCTGGCGCTGCGCTTCGGTCTTTGCATTCGATAAGGTTTGCACTGACGAGATTATCTTTGAACTCAACTCAGAAACTTGGCGAGCTTCGAGCATCGACGGGATTGCAGAGTTGACTACATTACGCTCGGTTTTCGCCACGGAGCTAAAGCCAGAAACACCGATCGACGCTGATGTCAGTACGAGTAGAGCCATAGCTAGAAATGCCAGTAATAACTTACGCCCGATACTGGCTTTAGCAAGCAACATTGAGATTCATCACTTCTTAACTATTCGATAATGCGCTATATTTTGCAGTGTTTGTATTGCCTTTACCAACGAATTACTGCATGCCTTTGATCTTCACACTGAAAAACCCTGCTTGGCTCGCTATCGCCGCCATTTTCGCGATATCAATAACGCCGAGGGCTGTTGGGCAGCAGGTCGAACGCCTGTGCGCCGTCTATCCACACTTAAAAGATTCCTATTGGTTATCCGTCAATTACGGCATGGTGGATGAAGCGCGAGTTCAAGGGGTAGATTTGCGCGTATTGGAAGCGGGTGGCTACCCTAACCTCGATAAGCAAAGAGAGCAGTTGGAGCTATGCACCGAATGGCAAGCTGACGCTATCATTCTTGGTACTGTGGCTCCCGACCTTTACGCTCAATCACTCAAATATGAAGTCAATCAGACACCGGTGTTTGCCACGGTTAATAAGCTGATTACCGACCAAGAAAATCAATCGGTCGTTAAAGGCGAAGTCGGCGTCGACTGGTATTGGATGGGCTACTACGCCGGTGAGTATCTCAAAAAGAAACACCCCAAAGGCAGCGGCATTGTTGAGATCGCGCTATTACCTGGGCCTAAGTCTAGCGGTGGTACCAAACCTGTCATTCAAGGTTTCTACTCGGCAATTCAAAATAGTGACATCGAGATCAAAGAAACCTACTGGGCGGATAATGATAAAGAGTTACAGCGTAACCTTGTTCAGCAAGTTATTGAACAATCTGATGTCCAATATATCGTTGGAAGTGCGGTGGCGATAGAAGCGGCGGTCAGTGAGCTGAGAAGCAGTGGTAAACAGCAACAGATTGGTTTAATTTCAACCTACTTAAGTCATGGAGTCTATCGCGGGCTACTGCGTAATCGTATTGAGTTTGCGCCAAGTGATAAGATGGTTCTTCAAGGCCGCTTGTCCGTTAAGCAAGCTGTCCGCTATTTGCGCAACCAACCCTATGAACATGTTCAAGCGCCAATAATTGAGCCGTTAACTCCTACTCAACTATCTCCTGAGGTCATTGCTAACTCTCTTTCGCCCTCAGAATATCGTCCCACATTTTATATTTATAACGAAAACAATTAGGAACTATCTTTAATGGAAAAAACAACTCGTACTCTACCATCTCATAAGCATATTGCTTTGGTCGCGCATGATAACTATAAACCAGAGCTACTGCGCTGGGTAAAAGAGAACAAAGAAAAACTCCAAGGGCATTTTCTTTTCGCAACCGGAACAACGGGTAGCATGTTGAGTAAAGAAACGGGCCTTGCGATAAAAAGCATGATCAGTGGTCCTATGGGGGGCGATCAACAACTTGGCGCCATGATATCCGAGTGCAAAATTGACGCTCTGATCTTCTTTTGGGACCCGCTAAATGCCGTCCCTCACGATCCAGATGTCAAAGCGCTATTAAGGATCGCCAGTGTATGGAATATCCCCGTCGCCACCAACCGCGCGACGGCAAAATTCATCATCGAATCTGACCTAATGAATCAAGAAGTAGAAATTGAGATACCGGACTATGAAGCTTATTTAGCTAAGCGCACCTAAACTGTCCACGCCCGCCTCGTGTGCGGGCGTTATATCGATTTCTCACTATTTTCTTTCTATGGTGCCCACATACATAAGCATTCGTTAATCTATGAATTGCTTCCCATTCTTGAGTAATTCTTCACGCAAATCTCAAATCCCGGTCCTTATTAGACTAAGATAGAATGGTTTTAGTCCAATTAAGGGATTAAGGTGCTCTCGTCGATGTTTGGCACCAGAATAATTACATAACGATTTAAATATTGCTTTGCTGCTGAGAAATTACTATGAAAACAAATCTAAATGAACAGCCAACACTCTGTTGTCCGCTATGCGGCAGCCAAGAATACTTGCTATCGGAGAGTGACAACATGTTGTGTGCCGAATGCGGCTCGTTTTTTGAGTCGGTAACTCAAATTACTCCCCTATCTCCAAGCTTAAGTCATGGCACTGAATCGATCACATTTGTTGGATTGCAATATCACTAGACTGAGAAAGCCAATCTTTTAACTGGTGTAGGTCATCGAAACTTTGACTTGCGCTGGCGTGGCCTTTGTCGTTCAGTCCGCGTAACTGCACTGTTTTTACCCCTGCGCGAATCCCCGCTTCCAACCCTTTCGGCGTATCATCTATGTAGAGACACTCATCAGTAGTAAACCCCATGGACATCGCGCTATACAGAACTAAGTCAGGTTCAGGCTTCCAACTATTGGTGTCAAATGCGGAGAAAATCCGCCCTTCAAAATATGGTAGGAGCCCTGTCAGTTCAAGGCTTCGGCGAATTTTTACCTTAGGTCCATTTGATGCAACACAGTATTCAATGTTGTGTTGAATCAGAAATTCAAGCAGCTCAAACACGCCATCCATGGGTTTGAGCTGTTGAGCAAATAAGTCATCTAACAACTGGCGATAAACTGGTTCAAGCTTGTCAAGCGAGACCTGCACTCCAAGACGTTGTGAGGTAGAACTGAGAATATCAGCCAGCTTGCCACCCTCAAAATGTTTTACCGCTTGGTCCATTGTCAGAGTGGCCCCAAATTGCTTAAACGTGGCACACAAGGCCAAACAACAGAGTCTTTCGCTGTCAACCAAAGTTCCATCACAATCGAATATTACACATTTGGTCTGAGGCTCATTCATTTGACTTACCTTATCAGTTGCAGTTAGCAAATAATAAGCGACGATTGTTAGAATGAAATGATGTGCTTAACAGTTTGTTGGATATTTAACGTTGTAGCTGCAGAATTTTAGAGCACATCACTCTTTGAGGGTAGAGAATTGAAGAATGAGTAGACTAGCGCTACTTTTCTAACCAAAGATGTTGAACCTGTTGTAGCTTATGGGACTCTTTCATCACCAAGGCATCAATAAAGTCCTGTTCACTTGCATCCGCTTGTGGCTTGACCACCACGTCTGATATCAGAGCATCTTGTCCATTCAGGGTTAGAATAGCGGCAGCAACAGGCTCCCCGTGCTCGAATCCAAGATAGAGCTCGCAAGGGTCTGAATAGATGATTTGAGTGAGGAACTCAACAATCAGCTCTTTGTGTTTTTCTTGTTGCCATCGACTGGCTTGTAGCAGAGCAAACATTACGGTCAAACGGTGAAAATCAACTAAGAAGATATCGTTTTGATCAAAGCTGGCATCGGGTATCGGTCTATTAGCGAGTTCAACGAACTCTTTCTCAGCAGCATCTGAGCGATAAAGCGCTAAGCCCGCTAGGCTCTCTTGGGTCGGAAATTCCACTTCTACTTGCTGATAAAGCCATTGGTTTTTGATGTCAGCGATGTTTGGTATCGACATAATTAAGAGTTTACCTATTGCAAAATCGAGAAGTGTTGCTGAAGCTTACTCGATAACCGCTTGAGGCCACAAGTCTTTTGGCTAACGATCCACTATGGGTCGATAAAAGCTGATATAGTAAAAAGCAACAGAATATAGAATTTGGAGAAAACCAATATGTTTAAAAAGGCAGTGGGCATCGCGATTTTAGGCTTAACTTTAACCGCTTGTTCCGGCGACGAGGTCGGTGATGTCAGTTTAGGCTTGTTCACCATGAAAGATATCAAACTCAACCACATGCAAGATCCTATCGTCACTGGCGTGACTTGCCATGTCGCCTCTATAGAAGCCGACTTTAGCTTTGCCGACCCGAGTGATAGTTCGATTTCTTGCCGTCAAACCGGTGAAATTACGCCAGAAATGATAGCGCAGATCGATAAGTCTAGCGATGGTGAAGTGGTATTCAAAAAGTCTAAAAGTATCTTCTTTAAAAGTATGAAAATACGCCGCATTTTAGACGCCGAAAATCAAACGATCATGTACCTCTCCTACTCGACTAAGGAGACCTCAGGCAGCTTCAAACACAGTTTGTCGACGGTGCCGCTGTGGGGTACCAAAGCGTACGGTGCTTATTCAGGCGATAAGTAATCTTCATGTAGGTGGCAAACGGGGTTTGCCACCTATTTTATGTAATAAATATGAAAGCCCTCTTACATTTCTGTGATATGATCCCGGAAAATTTCTAACTCTACACACACAATGAAGTTTCCTGGACAGCGCAAATCAAAGCATTACTTTCCTACTCACGCTCGAGATCCTCTCGTCAATCAAATGAAACAAACTCCGAGACTGTACCGTCCAATCGTGGTCGGCGTTGGTCAAACGATTGTCGACATCGAAGCGAGAGTTGATGATGAGTTTTTGAGCAAATACCAACTGAGTAAAGGACACTCTCTGGTTCTCGAAGAGAGCAAAGCGGACGCGCTCTATAAAGAGCTAGTGGAGCGTGAGCTCATCACTCATCAATATCCAGGTGACACTATAGGTAATACACTGCACAACTATTCGGTGTTAGCAGACAGCAAGTCCGTACTGCTTGGCGTGATGTCGCGAAATATCGAAGTCGGCTCGTTTGCTTACCGCTACCTGTGTCGTACCTCATCTCGTATGAACCTTAACCACCTGCAAATGGTCGAAGGCTCAATTGGTCGCTGCTACACCTTAATTTCAGAAAACGGCGAACGCACCTTTGCAATCAACGAAGGTCATATGAACCAGCTTCGCCCTGAGAGTATTCCTGAAGAGGTGTTTGATAAAGCGTCAGCCTTGGTTGTCTCGTCTTACCTTATGCGCGGTAAACCTGAGGATCCAATGCCTCAAGCTGTCGCGCGAGCGATTGAGATCGCTAAATCGAAAAATGTTCCTGTCGTTCTGACATTAGGCACGAAATGGGTTATCGAGGGCAACGCCAAGTGGTGGCAGGATTACATTAAAGACAATATCTCAATTATCGCCATGAACGAGGAAGAAGGCGAAGCTCTTACGGGCGAGAAAGACCCGCTTCTTGCCGCGGACAAAGCGCTCGAATGGGTTGATTTGGTCTTATGCACCGCCGGCGCGGTAGGCTTGTACATGGCAGGCTATATCGAAGACAGCGTAAAACGCGAAACCGAATTGCCTTTACTACCCGGCAATATTGCCGAGTTCAATAAGTACGAGTTTAGCCGAGCGATGCGTAAAGCAGACTGTCAAACTCCGGTCAAAGTCTACTCTCACATAGGCCCGTATTTAGGTGGTCCGCTGGAGATCAAAAACACCAATGGCGCGGGTGATGCAGCACTGTCTGCATTGCTTCACGATATGGCAGCAAACAGCCACCACAAGGTCAACGTGCCGAACTCGTCTAAGCACGATCAACCTTACCTTACTTATTCCTCGCTATCCCAAATTTGTAAGTACGCGAACCGCGTCAGCTATGAAGTGCTCACTCAGCATTCGCCTCGGCTTGCTCGCGCTCTGCCAGAGCGAGAAGATAGCTTAGAAGAAGCCTATTGGGACCGTTAGTGCATAAAGAGCCGCTTAATGCGGCTCTTTGTTGTTTGGGCAGGGATAGAACACTAGTTGGCCATCCTCGACTAAAAAACAGTCCATATTCGCAGCATGTGCTGCCTCTAAACCTAGCGCTGTATCTTCAAACACAACGCAACTTGACGCAATCACCCCCATCTGTTCGGCGGCTCGTAAAAATGTGTCTGGATTTGGCTTATGACGCTCTACGTCTGTCGCTGTAACTACGGTGTCCATGTGTTGTAATAGATTTGTCATGGTCAGTAGCCGTAGTGCGCTTTCTCGCTGACTTCCGGTTCCTATCGCCAACTTCTTTTTACCGACGAACTGTTTCAGCACCTCTAGCGTGCATTCGATCGGTTGGCCTGGTTGATCGATAGAGGCAAACGTCTCCATTTTAAACCGCGAGACTTGAGCTGGGTCTAAGCTTAGGCTGTATTTAGTGTTGACTTCAGCCGCAATTTTGTAGCTCGGCATTCCACCAAGGCTGTGTAACCAATGCTGGTTAAAGGGAAAGCCGAAGTGTTCTGCCGTCATTTCCCATGCTTGTAAATGAGCGGGCATGGTATCGAGCAGTGTGCCATCCATATCAAAAATTAATGCCTGATATTTTTCGATCCGTTCCAAAACGTTACTCTCTTTGTCGCTTTAGTTCGATTATTCACATAAATTTAATCGGCGAGTAGATTGATTTAATTGATATATATATAAATAGCATCTACCATCAAAACTGATACTAATAAACTATGCGCTGTTTACGAACTAAGGTAATCTCATGAATATTAAGAATAAACTTTATTCATTGGGTGTTGTAGCCATTTTTGGGGTTGTCGCTGTACTTTTCGCAACCACACATTTTGCCCAAACCACTTCTCAACTTAACCAAGCGACGCTGCTAGTCGCAAAACTCGAAATCCGTTTGCTCAACTTACGACGTAATGAAAAGGACTTTTTGCTCCGCAAAGACACGAAATACCTAGATACATTCAATAAAAACATGCAAACGTTCCTCGATTTAGAAAAAGAGCTATCGGTTATCCTCAAGGAATACCAACTCCCTTCTAGTCAGCAACTTCGTGTTGATATCGTCAATTACCAACAGGGCTTCAACCAGCTCGTCAAAGCCTTTCAACAGCTCGGACTCGATGAAGAAAGTAATCTAATCGGTGCGTATAACCGAACAATCGATCAAATTCGTCCATCGCTAAGCAGTGAACAATTAGTGCAATTAGCCGAGTTCAACGAAAATGTTCTCAAAGGTGAACTTCAGTCCAATCTCTTGCCATCTGGCGCGACAGAGCTCATCAATGCCGCAACAGCGTATATTAATCAAGCCAAAGTAGTTGGGCTGAAATACAATCAGGGGCTACTTGGCAATACTCGCGCGCTTTCTCACACGGTCGAAGAGCAGTTTAAGTCGTTCTCAGGCGCGTTGGCACAGCAAAGTAAAACCACCAGCGAACAGTTGAACACTCTCAAACTTGTTGTCACCGCTATCGTAATACTGATTATTTTCGGTTTTATCTTCCAAATTTCTCGCACAATCAACCAACAAGTTGCCAATCTGCTACAGGCTATCCAAGAGATTGCGCATACCAATAATGTCTCGTTAAGAGCCAAGTTGACCAAAAAAGACGAGCTGTCTGTTATCGGTAACTTCTTCAATGAGTTACTCGATAAATTCGAACAGCTCATCTCAGGCTCTCAAACCAAATCTCGCGAGTTGACGCATAGCACCTCGAGCATGCACAACGAGCTGCAAAACGTTATCGAACAGTTCCATGTTCAAGCCGACCATACTGGTACGATGGCCACGTCAGTGCAAGAAATGGTGCTTACCATCAATGAGATTTCTGAAAGCACTGCCGTTGCAGTCGAAGGGGTTCAACAAGCGTCGGTCAATGCGAAAAATGGACGTAAGGTGGTGGACTCTACTGTTAACAATATCGACCAACTGTCATCCATTCTTGGTAGCAGCCAAGCGTCGATCAGTTCGCTCAATAATCACGTAGATAAAATCGGCGATGCGGTCAATATCATTCAAGAAATCGCCGAGCAAACCAATTTGCTCGCGCTCAATGCCGCTATTGAGGCAGCGCGTGCAGGTGAACAGGGACGCGGTTTTGCGGTAGTGGCCGACGAAGTACGCGCTCTCGCTAGCCGCACTCATCAATCAACGGAAGAAATCACCAAAGTGGTTTCGGCCATTCAAAGCCAAATGGCGGAAGTGGTGACCAATATCGATCAATGTAACGAGCAAGGGGTGCAAACGCTGGAGGCATCACGCACTCTAGATAGTAGCTTGAGCCAAATCATCAATGATATGGAAACGATTCAAGCCAACTCTGAGCGCATTGCCTCTGCCATCGAAGAACAGGGTATTGTGATGAACCAGGTTAGCGAGTCGATTACTGAGCTTAACTCAATATCAGAAGGAAACATGAGTTCAGCGCAACAGTGCCTGAGCGAAGTTGACCGCGTGTCTGCTCAAGCAGCGGATATGGACAGTGCCGTTGCTGAGTTCAAAACATCGTAAAACAAAATATCCCCTTACCGGATGGTAAGGGGATATTTATTCGTTATCTTGTCGTTAGCTACTCGTCATCTAGAGGAATCAATTTAGTGCTTCCACCGTGAAGTTTCTCTCGTTTACGCTGAATGAATGCATAGAAACCAGGGATCAAAAGCGTCCCCGCCAATAACACACAAAGCAGTCCACCAATTAACGAAACCCCAAGCGAGTTCTGACTCACATGCCCTGCCCCCGCTGCAAATAGTAGCGGAAAGATCCCCAAGATAAATGACCAAGACGTCATGTTGACCGCACGAAAGCGCAGCTTACCCCCATTCACCGCCGCCTGATCGATCTCAACCTCTTTATCCTCACGTTCGCTTTTGGCGAACTCAACGATGAGTATGGCATTTTTCGCCGCTAGCGCGATCAATAACACCAATCCAATTTGCGCATAAAGGTTTAACGGTGTGCCAGTTGCGTTGAGCGCTAAGAATGAGCCTAGCGTGGCTATCGGTACCACCAAAATGATTGCTAACGGAATCGTCCAACTTTCATATTGAGCCACCATAAATAGATAAATAAAGATTAAGGCGAGTGCGAATGCAAATATCGCTTGGTTACCAGCCATGACTTCTTGGTAAGCCATGCCTGTCCATTCGTATTGGTAACCTTGGGGCAAAACCTGTGCTGCAACGCGTTCCATCGCAGCAATTGCATCACCACTCGAGTAACCAGGTGCAGGCTGCCCCTGGATAATCGCGCTGCGATACATATTGTAACGCCAAGCAACATCGGGCTCGAACACTTGTTCGTTACTGACCAAAGTGCTGAGTGGGATCATAGCGCCAGTTGCTGAACGTACATGAAAGCGTTCCAGATCTTCGATACTATTTCGATGTTGCCCGTCGGCTTGCATAGTGACACGGAAGTTTTTACCGAACATGGTAAAGTCGTTGACGTATAGTGAGCCTAAGTTACCCTGTAGCGTCTGGAATACATTTGCAAGAGAGACGCCTAGCTGTTTGGCTTTCTCTCGATCAATATCGAGGTAATAGTGCGGAACATTGGCACGGAAGGTACTGAAAGCATATGCAATTTCCGGTTGCTTATTGGCCTCTTCGATAACTTGTCCCATCACCATCGCGAGCTGATTGCGACTTCGCCCAAGTGAGTCTTCCAACACAAACTCAAAGCCTGATGCTGCCCCCATGCCCGGTACTGCCGGAGGTCCCATGGCGAACACAGTCGCTTGAGGAAGTTCGGTCGCTGCACGGGTATTGATTCTCTGCGCGATGGCATTGGCCGAATGTCCTTCGCCCAAAGCATTGCGGTTTTCCCAATCATGCAACTTGATAAAGAGTGAGGCTCCATTTGATGCTGCCGCACCGGTCATAAACGCAAAACCATTGGCCACAGTAACGCCATCGATACCCGGCTCTTGTTGCACTATATCAATGAGCTTTTCAGTCGCTTGTTCGGTACGCGACAAAGAAGCGGAGTCCGGTAGCTGCACGTTAACCAACAAGATCCCCTTGTCTTCTTGAGGAACGAACGCCGTTGACGTGGTTTTGGCAAAAAAGCCAACCAGTAGCAGAGCGAGACCAAAGAAGGCGCCGAGCAATAACGTTTTTTTCACGAACACTCCGGCGAGTTTTCCATATCCTTGGGTCAATCGCTCTAATCCTCGGTTGAAAGCGTTGAACCAACGGGCGGTGTTTCCTCCTCCGGGTTTGAGAACCAACGAACACAGAGCTGGCGACAAGGTCAACGCGTTAATCGAAGAGATCACAACCGAAATACAGATAGTCAATGCAAACTGGCGATACATAATACCTGTAATGCCCGGCAACATGGCCACGGGAAGGAATACCGCCAATAATACTAGCGTCGACGTCACAATCGGACCGGTCACCTCTTTCATAGCAATGAGCGTTGCTTTTCTCGGGCTAAGAGTAGGGTCTTTTGCCATCGTGGTATCGACATTTTCAATGACCAGAATTGCGTCGTCCACCACGATACCGATCGCCAGAATCAAACCAAACAAGGTCACGGTATTGATGGTGAAGCCAGTCAACTGCATAGCGGCAAACGTGCCTATCAGGGAGACAGGAATCGCCACTACGGGAATCAAGGTTGCTCGCATACTCCCCAAAAATAGATAAGTGACGGCAATCACCAGCAATATCGCTTCGATCAGTGTTTTTACAACACCTTTGATCGATTCTGCGACAAATACAGTGGTGTCGTAACTGGTCTCGTAGGCCATGCCTTCAGGAAAGCTAACGCTCAATTGATCGAGCAAATCCATCACAGCTTGACCACTTTCTAGCGCATTGGCGTCTGATTGCAGAGACAGGGCAACAATTGACGCGTCTTGACCACGGAATTGACCACTGCCATCGTAAAACTTTTTACCTAGCTCGACGCGTGCGACATCTTTGAGGTAGACCGATGAACCATCCGGGTTAGCTCGCAGCACGACATTCTCGAACTCACTGACACTCTCTAATCGCCCTTTGGTGACAAGGTTAAACTGAACGTCTTGTGCGCGACTATACGGCGCTGCGCCGACCCGCCCTGCGGCCACTTGAACATTTTGTTCGGCAAGCGCTGCATGGACATCGGAGGTTGTCAGGGTTAGGTTGGCCATTTTTTCAGGGTCCAGCCACACACGCATCGCGTATTCACCGCCACCAATCACATTAACCTCGCTGATCCCTTTGACTCGAGCGAGCTGGTCTTTAACATTAAGGTTGATGTAGTTGATCAAAAACTGATCGTCATATTTTCCGTCTGGGGAGTAGAAGTTCAGCACCATTAAAAGATCAGGAGAGCGTTTTTTTACCGTCACGCCAACCATACGTACTTCTTGGGGTAGCTTTGATTCGATCTGCGAAACGCGGTTTTGCACATTCACTTGTGCCATATCTGGGTCCGTGCCAACGTCGAAGGTCACATTTAAGCTATAGGAGCCATCGTTAGCACTTTTTGATGACATATAAAGCATATTCTCGACGCCATTTACCGACGTTTCTATCGGGTCTGCAACCGCTTGTTCGACAACTTCGGCGCTCGCACCCGTATAGTATGCTGTCACGCTGACCGACGGTGGGCTAATTTTTGGATATTCCGCAATCGGCAACAAAGCCAAGGATATCAGGCCGGCAAGAGTCAGGATGATGGAGATAACCAGCGCAAATTTTGGACGTTGAATAAAGAATCGACTTAACATTTCGCCGCCTCCTATTTCACGTCAGATTCAGCAAAACGCACAGGGACACCGTTGCGAACACGTTGCAACCCTTGAGTAATTACCCGCTCGTTTTTACTCAAACCACTACGGATAATCACACCGCTTTCTACTTGACGACCTAACTCTACATTGCGACGCTCAGCGACATTGTTTTCAGCCACCACCATCACGAAGTGACCTTCAAGATCGGTTTGTACTGCGCGTCTTGGGACAACGACCACGTCTTTTGCTTGCGCTTCTCGTAACTCTACTTTGACATGTTGCCCGGGCAACAAACGATATTGGGGATTATCGATAACTGCACGCATGGCAATGGTGCCAGTATTTAAATCAATTCGATTGCCAATAAAATCGAGTTTGCCGATATGATTAAACGGTTTTCCGTTTTCCAACATCACCTGGACTTCAACCTGCTCACCGCTGCCATTGCCTTGAACTTGATCAATTCCTAGTTCGAGACGTTCACGTTCACTGAGACTAAAACTGGTATGCACAGGATCCAAACTGACCAAGGTGGTCAGCGGACCAGATTGAGGAGAAATAAGATCTCCAGTACTGACTTTACTCTGTGCTATTCGGCCCGAGAAAGGCGCGCGAATTTCGGTGTATGAAAGGTTGACCTCTGCTAGGTGTAACTGCGCCTTAGTCGCTTCTAATTGCGCACGCGCGCCCAACAGTGCTGCGTTAAGATGATCAAATTCTGATTGGGAAATACTGCCTTTAGGAAGAAGGTTTTCACCGCGAGCAAAATCGAGCTCTGCTTTCTTTAACCCGGCTTGAGCCTGCGCGAGTGCCGCGTTGGCACTGGCTCTCTGCGCTTCAAATGATGCCGGTTCGATAGTGAAGAGCAATTGCCCTTTCTCGACCATTTGACCTTCTTCAAAATGACGCTGTTTGAGATACCCTGAGATTTGGGCGGTAATATTGGTATCTTCAACCGCTTCTACACGACCAATATATGTTTTACCTTGCTGATGCTGAATAACTTTGGCTGGGTCAGCAACTACCAGCTGTGCCTGAGTGTCTTGGTGTCCTTTACTGGTTTCGCCGCATCCTGCGAGAAAAAGTGCACTGAGTAGTGCAGTAGAAAGTAAAGTTTTTTTCATTGATAGACCGTTAGATAACAAAATGGCGAGTTCACGTTACTCAACGGTCTTTGATAGATTGTCCGAGAAATATCAGGGATATGAACGAGTTTGTATCAACCTGTTACAAGCGATGGTTTGGTGTGGGGTAAAACACTGTCTAATAGTTCTTGGCCAGATCCCCAAGTGTAAACAAGTTCAGGCACTTGGTTACCACAAGGTGCATTCCACAGCCTCTCAACCGCGTATTTACCCCCGATGTGGCGATAAAAGTCGATAGCTTGTTTGTTGTCTTTCATTACTTCGAGATACACGCCATTATCTGGGAAGTACTGGGCAATCCATTTGGCCATTTCAGCCAGCAACTTCGCCCCAATGCCCTTACCACGATAGGCGGGATCAACGTGCAAAGCATCGATCATCGTACCTTTCTCAAAATCATGATTACCAAAGGCACAAATAAAACCACACAACAAACCGCCCTCTTCAATTAGGACGACATGTTGATTAAAAGGAGGATTGATAAGACGGGTTTGCCAAATAGCGCTGCGTTCTTCGTCCACTTCTTGTTGCAAATAGTCTGAGCCCAAAATGCCTTGATAAAACAACTTCCAACTCTGAGCATGCAAAGTGGCAATACGCTCATAATCACTATATTCAGCTAACTTTAATTCCATTTATAGTTCCTTATTACTTCCTGTAAGGATTATTTAACTTCTTCATACTATAAAACATTTAACAAAAAGCCAAACATTCTAAGGAATCCTATCGAAAGTCTCGAATTTTTATGCATATAAGCGAGTACTAATTTGAGTTAGATAGCATTCCTATCAGCATGTCATTGCCGGCTCGTGATCGATTACACCAATGAATAGAAATTTATTTGACTTACAGTTGTACGCTGATATTCTGGCGTACAACTGTTAGCTGAAAGGAAATCATCACCATGTCGGATCCTCAAAAGCCCCCTCTGATTTGGTTAAATATCACCCTGTTTTTATCGTCTTTCTTAGTGGCTGTGATTGTCGTGCCTTGGTATGGCGTTCACTATGGCTATGGTAGCGAGCATCTTGCCTGGTTTTTGATTAGCTTCTCCTTTTGTAATCTTTCAATTACAGCCGGTTATCACAGGCTTTGGGCGCACAAAACCTATCAAGCCCATTGGTCGTTGCGCAGCCTGTTTGCATTAGGTGGTGCATTCGCACTGCAAAACAGTGCATTGCATTGGAGCTCTGACCATCGTATTCATCACAAACACGTCGATAATAATGACAAAGACCCTTATTCAGCCAAACGCGGTTTTTGGTATTCACACATAGGCTGGATGTTGCGTGAGTACAACGCCAACCAATATTCCGACTACAGCAATTGTCGTGATCTGCAAAAAGACCGCATCGTGATGTGGCAGCACAAGTACTACGTCGTGTTAGCATTGGTCATGAACCTTGGCGTGCCTATCGCGCTAGGGTTGATCTATGGAGATGTATGGGGAATGCTGTTGATCGTCGGCGTATTGCGCTTGGTGCTCAGTCACCACTCAACCTTCTTTATTAACTCGTTGGCGCATATCTGGGGTTCTCAACCTTATACCGATAAAAACACCGCTCGCGACAATGCTGTGCTCGCCGTGTTTACCTTTGGAGAGGGTTATCATAACTACCACCACATTTTCGAAAATGACTATCGCAACGGCATTTATTGGTGGCAATACGACCCAACCAAGTGGTTGATTAAAAGCTGCTCATGGCTTGGTTTGACTTCAAAACTCAGGATCACCCCTAAGCTCAAGATAGAGAAAGCGCGAGCGAAACAAGCATTACTAACGGCAACCAGTAAAATTCATCAACTTCCCAACGCTAGGCTGCTTAATGAAGCGTTAAATAAAGAGTTTGAACAGCTCATAGGTAAAATGTCTGACTACTATGAGGTGAAAAAGCAGATGCTAGAGGCAACGCGAAATGGTTTGGTAGAAAAGTATGAACGCAGTTTGTTGAAAATGCGATACCAGCAAATCAAACAAGACCTAGCCCAACAACGTAAAAGTTGGGATAACCTTATCGCTCAATATTCTTAACTTCACCTACGCAAACGGAAGCTGAACGCTTCCGTTTTTATTGATAATAACCTATTGGATAAAGTCACTTACGATTGAATCTATCTCACCACTCGCTTTCATTTGGTTTAGAACTTCATGGTACTTGGTTTTGAAGTCCTGCTTGTATGGGAAGGCGGTGCCATCCGTAACTATGCCTAAAAAGCCTTGCTCAGAGCTAATAGTTGCCCCTTGTACAACACTCTTCCCGTCGTATTTGCCTTCGTTTGCTAACTTTTTAAGCTCCCATTGAATTGAAAGTGCATCATTCATGTAACAATCGACTCTTCCAGCAATCAGCTTGAGTAGGTTTTTTGGTGTTCCTTTCGTTTCTGTTAGCTTTATGTCACCTGCTTTCACCGCCGCTCTAAACTCATCTCCTCCAGCTGAAAAGCCTGAATTATTCCCTATGAGCAAACCCATATAATCTTGGGGCCAATTTGGCCTTGGGTTACTCAAAACCGATTTCTGACAGACGACTACGAGTTTTTCGTCTAATATCGGAACCTCGTACTCCATATAGGGGCGTTGCTCGGGCCTTTTGTAGGGAGGATAAAGTGCAAAAATTTTACTTGCTTCAATTTCAGAGAGCCCACGCTTCCATGGCGTGCCTTTTAATGTCACATTGTATTCAGGCATCTTGGAAAAAATCTTTTCCAGTATCACCGTATATATTCCCGTTAAACGTCCACTTTCTACATAGGAATACGGAGGGTATGAGTCATCCCCATAAATAGTGATATCCGTCTTTGCCTGCACGGACAAACTGGTTAACCATACACTGATTAAGACCACAATATAACGCATTACTTCCTCCCAAATGGCCGGAAAGCCACATTTTTCCGCTACAGGTAAGTAATAGTTCAATGGTAGGTCAAGTCAAGCTCAGCACCGATGATTCAATATGTTAACTATTAGTATCACTATAACAGCCTGATATTAAATTGTTTGTATTTCTTAGTTCAAACACCAACCTCTAGCCTATACTCCAAACAATCGATAGGCTTACCATGTAACTCAGCGAAGTTAGCCACCCGTTTTGTATAAACAAAGCCACTTGCCAATAGCACGTTCTGTGAGGCGAGATTGCTCGTTTGTGCATAAGCATAAAGCTGCTCAATGCCATATCTTTTAAGCATTTCAGGCATCTGGGCCACCGCCCACTTAGCCACTCCCTGATTAACCGAAGATTGCCCAACTCGATAACCAAGATGCGCAGTACGTCTGTTGGTGTCTATGTTGGTCAGATTGAGTCGGCCAATAATTTCATCTTGATCACTTTTAATCAGCAGCGGCAGCATTTCACTACAGTGATAGTCGAGTAAAAACTCGCGAATGTGTTGTTTCACCCCAGTTAAGGTATAGAAGCCTATTTCACGAGGCGGAATAAAACGGTCAAACCACTCTCTATTCTCCGCCTCAAACTTGAGTAACTCGGCGGCATCCTTCAGATTGAGTAAGGCAAGCTTCAAGAGTGACTCCTTAATGAATAAAACAGACGGACTTATCGTGCACGATAGGAACCCTTCGGTTATTTCTTTTTGCCGCGATTGGCGTGTATTTTCAGTTTTGCTTTCATTTTACGTTTATCGGCTCCGCGTCCTTTACGCCTCGGACCTTTGTCAGACTCGATTTCTTCGACCAAGCTCGGCTCGAAGCCCGCGAGCCACTCTTGAGGGAGTTTGACATCCAGTAAACGCTCTATCGCCTCGAGCAAATACTCTTCGTCTCTACTCATTAAAGAAACCGCATAACCTGGTTGCCCGGCTCGTCCTGTTCGTCCAATACGATGAATGTAATCTTCGGCTTTATAGGGCATGTCAAAGTTGACCACCTGCTCGAGCTGCTGAATATCCAAGCCCCGAGCCGCTACGTCGGTCGCAATTAAGGCTCTCACCTGCCCAGATTTAAAGTCGTCGAGTGCTTTTTGCCGCGCGCCTTGACTCTTGTCGCCATTGATTGACACCGCTTTAATCCCATCCAACTTGAGCTCTTTCGCCAACGCATCACTGCCTTGTTTGGTCTTAGTAAACACCAACACTTGGTGCCAATTGCGCGAACCAATCAAATAAGCAAGCAGCTCCGCTTTACGCTTTTTATCCACCGGATGAATCATCTGTTTCACCGTTTCTGCTGTCGAATTTGATGCATTCACTTGTACTTCAATCGGCTGCTGTAACATTTTATAGGCGATATTTTTAATCCGCTTATCAAACGTAGCAGAAAAGAACAAAGTTTGACGCTCTGGGTTACACTGTTTGAGAATACGTTTGAGATCTGGCATGAAACCCATATCTAACATACGATCCGCCTCATCCAAGACCAGATGACGAGTCTTCGTTAGCGTCACGTTTTTACAATGCATATGGTCTAACAGTCGACCTGGTGTCGCGATCAACATATCGCAGCCATGAATCAAATTACGCGTTTGTACGTTCATACTAGTGCCACCATACGCCGTCACTATATGGAGCTCAGTGTTCGCCGCATATTGATTAATACTATCAAACACTTGTTGCGCAAGCTCTCGAGTCGGCACCAGTACCAACGCGGTCACTTCGTTACTTTGTGGGTCTCTGCGTCGGGTTTGTTCTAGTAATTGTTGCAATATCGGTAGTCCAAATGCCGCGGTTTTTCCAGTCCCCGTTTGAGCCCCCGCCAGCACGTCACTGCCCGCTAAGACATGAGGAATAGCCTGACTTTGAATATCTGTTGGCTCATTGAACCCTATAGATTCGAGTGTGGTAACAAGTGTTGAACTAAGCCCAAGCGCAGAAAATGGTGATGACATAAGGAGTACCTATAGTGACGAGGGCGACGATTCTAACAGAAACTTTTGCTAGCGTTTAGTACCTGGGGATAGAAGCGCGTAAATACCTCATTTAACAACGAGTAATGCCGATCAAGGTATGCAAAACAGTCAACAAGAGGTGCCATTCTCGGTGACCGATGTGACATTCGCTCGAGCGCAAAACCAATATTGTCTAAACGCTGATAGGACTCCAACCAACGTCCTTGTTCCATGGCTGCATGAGTGTGAACAAAACGCGGGGGCAATGCGATTCCCATATCCTGCATAACCCTTTGGTGAGCGGCGCGGCAAAAAGACGACAATGATTGGTCGTGATAGTGATTGAACTGGGCGGCAAGACAGTGATCCCAGAACATATCGAGTGCGATCGGTGCGTAACGCCTAGTGCCATTTGGAAACAACGCTTTTATCGCTGTCACCTCATCGTGGTGATCGGTATAAGAGTCAACAAAACGGTGCAATCGCACACCTTGAGCAACTGTTAGCGGATAGTGTCGCTCTGGTGCACCTTTAACAAAGTCTCCCAGTAAGTTCCCCAGAAGATTCGACTGACAATGATCGGCAATATGCAGATGGGCGAGATAATTCATAGAGAGTCAACAGTCATATTGAAACCTTAATAAAAGCACAAAGCCAGCGCTAATACACTGGCTTAACTTGGACGACTCAAATCGCCTATTTTGAATTTAACGCTAACTATTTAAAAATTTCTTGTGCGAGCTCTTCAATTGACTGTTCATACTCAGACAATTCGAAACCAATTTCCATTGCGTCAAGAAGCTCAAGACATTCTTCGTTTCTTGTTTGGTCACTCATCGGGACCTCCTTAATAACACACAATATAGACTATGTAAGTCCATTACCTACTATGCGGGCCTACGCTTCCTTTTTAAACCTCTTATATGACAGTTTTTTGAAAGCTTAAAGAAAAATCTGATCGTGATTTGATTCAACTCTCAAGCAAACGTTTCCCCATCCACCACAAACAGGATGTAATGATAAATTTACACCAATGGTAATTATATTGTACATTTCGCTTGAAAATCCCCATATAGTTCTCCACAATGTCGCCCGTGCTAGCTAATTCATTCAATTATCGCGCATTAACTAGCCATTAACTCGAAACACAACATATAGTCGTAAAAAAATGAGTACAATTAGAAATTCAAAGGTATTGGGTAGCACTTTGATCATCGCGGGTACCACTATTGGTGCTGGTATGTTAGCTCTTCCCTTAGCATCCGCCGGAATCGGTTTCACCACTTCGCTTATGATCATGTTCGCATTGTGGGCATTGATGGCCTACACCGCGTTGCTCATGATAGAAGTTCACCAACACGCCCACAAAAGTGCTACATTGCATACGTTAGCGAGCCAATTTCTTGGCAGAAAAGGGAAATGGTTAGCCAGTTTCGCGATGTTGTTTTTGTTTTATGCGCTATGCGCCGCTTATATTGCCGGTGGTGGCGCTCAGTTTGCCGAACGTATTGACACTCTAATAGGAGTGAATATCTCTGCAACTAACGCGACACTACTGTTTACCCTGGTTGTCGCATCGGTTGTAACGATTGGCACTTCGACCGTGGATAAGGTCAACCGAGTCTTGTTCGGTTTGAAAGTGGTTGCTATGGCGATCGTGCTGACGTTTCTCGCTCCGAACGTCACGGAATCCTATCTTCTGAGCATGCCTGTCGAACAAGGTCTTATTATTGCTGCCATCCCGGTTATTTTCACATCGTTTGGTTTTCATGGCAGCATTCCTGCGATTGTGAACTACCTAGATGGCCATACCCCATCGCTGCGCAAAGCGATTGTCATCGGCTCTGCAATTCCGTTACTCATTTACGTATTTTGGCAATTGGTTACACTCGGTGTTGTCAATCAAGCGACCCTGTTAGAAAACCAAGGGCTGAATGCATTAATATCGACCTTGGCAACCACGGTTCATCAATCAAACCTGAGTCAAACCATTGGAGTCTTTGCAGATTTAGCCTTGTTGACCTCATTTCTTGGCGTAAGCCTGGGCCTGTTTGAGTTCCTGGGTGACAGCCTCAAGCAACGCGGCATCAACAGCTCTCGTATGAGCGTGGGGTTAGTGACATTTTTACCGCCTATGGGTTTTGCCCTATTCTACCCACAAGGATTTATCACAGCGCTCGGCTATGCCGCCATTGCGCTAGTTGTACTAGCGATATTTTTGCCGATTATGATGGTAAAAAAAGCAAGAAGCGGAACGAAACAAGCCACCTATCAAGTGGCAGGGGGTAACATTGCGTTGCTTGTCAGCACAGGAGTAGGCATCATTATCGTCACAACACAAATCTGCATTACCGCAGGCCTGCTTCCCTCTTTGGGTTGATTTTACCTCAAACTTTAAGGCGCTCTTCGAGCGCCTTTTTTGATCTTTTACCTTTGTTTTTCGTTAAAAACTGTCATTAGCACGCAATTTTTTTGGTCGTCGCCCGTTCTTAATTATCGATAACAAAAAAACAATCGATGAGGTTGAAATGAAAGTGAAGGTAAAGTTAGCCCTGTCCACTGCAGTTGCACTGGCCGCACTGGTCTCTTTTTTCGGTGCTGCTGACAACCACATGGGTGAAGCAAGCAACCAAAGCAGCGAAGTAGCGACGCTCGCCGGTGGCTGCTTTTGGTGTACTGAGTCGGATCTAGAAAAGTTGCCCGGCGTACTTGACGTTGTGTCTGGCTACTCGGGGGGCGCGCTAGAAAACCCAACCTACAAACAGGTTTCCTCGGGTAAATCAGGACATATCGAAGTGGTTAAAGTGACATTTGACCCCAGTACCGTCACTTATGAGCAAGTGCTGGATCAATTCTTCCGCCATATCGACCCGACCGATGACAAAGGTTCATTTGTCGACCGAGGGCCACAATATCGACCAGCGATTTTCTATCACAACTCACAGCAAAAAGAGATTGCTGAGCGCTTCATCAATGAAATTGAACAACTCGGTATTTACCGTAAACCGTTAAAAACCGAGCTGATCGAGTTTGACAAGTTTTGGCCCGCTGAGGATTATCATCAAGATTACTACCTTCGCAACAAAATACGTTACAACTACTACCGTTATGCCTCTGGTCGTGATCAGTACCTCGATGAAATATTTGGCGACGACCGAAATGAAAATCCCGTCACACTGCGCGCCATGATTGACGAACACAACAAAGCCCAGAGTGTTAAACCCTACAGCAAACCCTCTGATGACGAGATTCGCGCCCAGCTGACCGACCTTCAGTTTTATGTGACTCAAGAAGAAGGGACTGAACGTGCGTTTGACAACGCTTATTGGGATAACAAACAGCCCGGTATTTACGTCGATATCGTATCGGGTGAGCCGCTGTTTTCTTCGACAGACAAATACAAATCAGGGACAGGTTGGCCGAGTTTTACCAAGCCGTTAAATGAGGCGTACATTGTCACCAAAACAGACTATCATCTCATTTACCCTCGAACTGAAGTCAGGAGTCGATTTGCTGACTCTCACTTAGGCCATGTGTTCAAAGATGGCCCCGCCCCTACCGGATTGCGCTACTGCATGAACTCTGCTGCTATGCGCTTTATTCCCGCAGCCGATATGCTTAAAGAGGGATATGGCGAATATCTCTACTTGTTCGAGCAGTAAAAACAATAAAGCCAACTCAAGCGAGTTGGCTTTATGAACTACGGCGGCAATTTAGCGCATGACCCTAGCTTTAAAATTGCGCCCTTTCATTTTGCCCGTTTGTAACTGTTTCAGGGCGGGCTTAACTATATCATGTTCAACAGCAACATAAGAAACCATTGCTAATATATTGATTTTACCAATTTTTTTACCATCTAAACCCGCTTGCTTTGTCAGCGCGCCTAAAATGTCACCTGCACGCACCTTCTGCTTTTTACCACCCAAAATCTGGATTGTCTGCATCTTTGGGTAGAACGGGCGTTCAATCGGTTTTTCAGGTAGCGCAACAGGAGAAATCGCAATATCCATATACTCGTCGATGCGAGCCACTCGATACTGTTCCTTTTCGCTGTAAAAACTGAACGCGATACCTTTTGAACCAGCGCGGCCCGTACGACCGATCCGGTGTACATGCACTTCTGGATCGCGAGACAGCTCAAAGTTAAACACCGCATCTAGGTTATCGACATCGAGGCCACGTGCAGCCACATCCGTCGCGACCAGAATAGAGATACTTTTGTTAGCAAACATTGTCAGTGCTTGTTCGCGCTCGCGCTGCTCCATATCGCCATGCAGCTCAACCACGCTAAACCCACGCAGCTTGAGTTCGTCGGTAACATTTTGCACTTCTTTTTTGGTGTTACAAAACACAACCGAAGACTCTGGCTTATGAGTCAAAAGCAAAGCTTCTAGTGCATCGTCTCGCTCTTCAGTGCTATTTAACTGGTAAAAACGCTGCTCAATGGTGCAGGTTTCATGCGTCGATTCTACCTTAACCATTTCCGGCTTATTCATCACTTTCTTAGCCAGTGATTTAATGTTGCTCGGGAAAGTCGCACTGAATAACAGCGTCTGACGCTTTTCTGGAACGGCGTCGATAATCGTATCGATCGCTTCCTCAAAGCCCATGTCGAGCATACGATCAGCTTCATCAAGAACGAACGTATTCAGCTCATCTAGGTTAATTCTTCCCTTAGACAGATGGTCAAGAATACGACCCGGCGTACCCACTAAGATGTGCGCGCCGTGCTCCAATGAGCCAATTTGCGGCCCCATTGGCATGCCACCACACAAGGTTAATACCTTAATATTATGGATACCCCGTGCTAAGGTGCGAATTTCCTTTGCGACTTGATCAGCAAGCTCACGGGTAGGACATAACACTAAGGTCTGCACGCGAAATCGTTTAACGTTCAAGTTACTTAGCAAACCTAGAGAAAAAGTGGCGGTTTTCCCCGACCCTGTTTTGCCTTGGCCGATAACGTCCGTGCCTGCAAGTACCAGCGGTAATGCTTGCTGTTGAATCGGTGTCATTTCGGTATAGCCAAGACTGTCAAGAGTCTCGAGTAACTCAGGGCGCAAAGCGAGTGTTTTAAACGAAGTTGTCACTGTATTATCCTTTAAGGATCAACCAGTTCAATTGAACTGGCGTAAAAAGTAAAAACCGCTTCCAAATGAAGCGGTTTTGAATTCGGTCAATCGTTGCAGCTCTGCCTAACGAATTCCGTGCAGGAACTCGTGGCGGGTTGCAGGGTTAGATTTAAAAATACCACCTAAAGCGGTTGTGGTGGTTTCACTGGTCGCATCCATGACACCACGAGACTTCACGCAGTAATGCGTCGCATCAATGGTAACGGCGACATCATCAGACTCTAGCAATGCCTGCAGCGCTACTAAGATCTGCTGCGTCATGCGTTCTTGAACCTGAGGGCGCTGAGCGAAAAAGCGCACAATACGGTTGATTTTCGACAAGCCGATAATTTTACCGCGTGGAATGTAAGCGACCGCCGCGCGACCATCAATGGTCACCAAATGATGCTCACAGGTACTGGTTACCGTAATATCTTTAACACGGACCATTTCACTCACATTCATCTTGTTTTCGATGACGGTGATCTTGGGGAAGTTGGCATAGTCTAAACCAGAAAAAATCTCGTCGACGTACATTTTAGCAATGCGATGTGGCGTTTCTTCTAGGCTATCGTCGGTGAGGTCAAGCTCTAACAGAGAGAGAATTTCACGCATATGATGCTGAATTTTTTCTTTTTTCTCTTCTCGACTAAACGGGTTAGGCGCCATAGGCGTCTCTAATCCTCGTCGTTCTAGCGCATCTTTGACCAACTTTGCGGATTCGCTAAGACCTGACATTCCACTTCCTCTTATTTACCCCTTTAGGATGGCAGACAAGGATACTCGGATTTTTGAATAATTACACCCATATTTTACAGGGGTCATTATTGCCTAAGCGATATTGTGGTAAAGTGGCCCAGCGATAATAACGAGAGAATAAAGTAGGATTCTGATATGGGCTGCTGCGATGCACCAGGCTTGATGCCAATTGAAGAAGCGATGGAAAAAATGCTGTCGCCGATTAAACCTATCCAAACGACGTTACAACTTCCTTTGGCCGACGCGATCGGCTACGTACTCGCCGAAGCGATCCTGTCTCCTATTTTTGTGCCGCCATTTGATAACTCAGCGATGGACGGCTACGCCATTCGTATCGCCGATTTAAAGAACAATGATGTTATGCCAGTAGCGGGCAAGTCATTTGCTGGCCAACCATTTGAAGGAGAATGGCCAAGCGGCACTTGCATTCGAATCATGACCGGAGCCAAGATCCCTCAGGGCTGTGATGCGGTGATCATGCAAGAGAATACCCAAGAAACCCAAAACGGTATCCAGTTTAATCAAATCGACGTCAAACCTAACTCCAACATCCGACCAACTGGAGACGATATTAACCAAGGCGATGTAGTGTTAGATAAAGGTGCCCGCCTCACAGCTCGCGACATTCCAATGATCGCCACCTTAGGTATCAGTCACGTCACGGTAGTACGCAAACCGCGCGTGGCGTTTTTTTCGACCGGTGATGAACTAAAGGCTCTGGGCGAACCATTAGCTGAAGGTCAAATCTACGACAGCAACCGCTACGGGATTAAACCGTTAATCGAAAATTTTGGCTGTGAAGCTATCGACTTAGGCATTGTTCCAGATTGTCCCGAGACTCTCAAAGCGACCTTTGAGCAGGCGCAAACTCTCGCCGATGTCGTCGTGACGTCGGGAGGAGTCAGCGTTGGCGAAGCGGATTACACTAAAGACATTCTCGAACAGCTAGGAGAAATTGGTTTTTGGAAACTGGCGATTAAACCGGGCAAACCTTTTGCCTTCGGTAAGCTGTCGACGGCCTGGTTCTGTGGACTGCCTGGCAACCCTGTTTCCGCTGTGCTCACCATGTACGTCTTGGTTCAGCCATTATTGGCCAAGCTTGGAGGTCACACACAATGGAAAGCCCCCGAGTCTATTCCAGCACTTACCCGAAGCGCGTTCAAAAAAGCCCCAGGTCGAACCGATTACCAGCGCGGCGTATATTCTATCAAAAACGGACAATTTGTTGTCGAAACGACCGGCAATCAGAGCTCTGGCGCTTTTCGTTCTATGAGTCTGGCTAACTGTTTTGTCGTGTTAGAGCGTGAGCGTGGCCGCGTCGAAGCTGGCGAAACGGTCAACATTCAGCTTTTCAACTCAACGCTGTATTAGAGGTGTCATCTGAATATTTTAACTGACCAAGAGATGCTGCGTTATAACCGTCAGATCGTACTAAAGAATTTCGATTTTGATGGTCAAGAAGCACTCAAACAAAGTGCAGTGCTCATTTTAGGTGCAGGTGGATTAGGCTGCGCCGCTAGCCAATATCTCGCGACCGCTGGCGTCGGTCAATTAACCCTCGTTGATGATGACGTGGTTGAACTCTCCAACTTACAGCGTCAGGTTCTACACCATGACGCAGATATTGGAACCAAAAAAGTGACCTCTGCAGCCAAATCACTGCGCGAACTCAACCCTTTTATTAAGATTGAAACAGTTGATTGTCGCCTCGATGACGACCAACTCAGCGAACTCATCACCCAGCATCATTTGATTATTGATGCCAGCGACAACGTTGAAACACGCAACCAACTTAATCGACTCTGTTATCGTCATAAAACGCCGCTTGTGTCAGGCGCCGCAATTCGTATGGAAGGCCAAGTGAGCGTCTTTACTTACCAAGAAAGCAGCGAACCTTGTTATCAATGCCTCAGCACGTTATTTGGTAGCGGTGCACTCAGTTGCGTTGAAGCGGGTGTGATGTCGCCAGTCGTTGGGATCATTGGTGCCGTACAAGCAATGGAAGCAATAAAGGTACTCGCCAGCTATGGAACGCCCAAGCGTGGTAAAGTGCTGATTTTGGATGCTCTGTCTATGTCTTGGCGCGAAATGAACTTAGTCAAAATTGCAAACTGCCCGGTATGCGGTGAGTGAGCCAACGGGAATCAGCATGGATACACCCAAGATTTTTCTCGCAACATTGGCCGTCGCGTGTGTCGTACTTGTTACTCTGTTGTGGTTGAAAACCGATCACGGTCAGCAATTTAATGGCCGCGTGCTTTCTCAAACCGTGACGCAATCACTCGACGGTCATCGACGCTACTTAAAAGTGACGTCACCTCAAGGTGAACTGATGCTGCAGGTCGCAGCGACAATTGATTGCCCAGCTGGATCAGAAGTGGCTATCGAGCAACGGCAAAGTCTATTTAGCAAGGTTAACTCATTTCATTTAATACGTTGCCTAAAAAACTGATCAAGAAAGGAATCACTATGTCTTCGCTTATAAACACTGAGTGGCTTGTCCAGCACCTCAATAATCCCAACCTGGTGATACTTGATGCCAGCATTGAATTTCAAATTCCTGGTGAAATCGAGAAAGACAGCCACAACCTTATTCCTGGCTCACGCCGTTTTGACTACGACCAAGTGTTTTGTGCCCCAAGTGCCTCTCTTCCGCACATGATGCCAAGTGAAACTTTATTCAATCAGCGTGCGCGTGAACTAGGATTAAACAATGACTCTATTATTGTCGTGTACGACAATAGTGGTACCTTTGCCTCTCCTCGTGCGTGGTGGATGCTGAAAGCGATGGGACACGAACACGTCTATGTGTTAGATGGAGGGCTGACCGAGTGGAAACTGCAAGGTTTAGACGTTACTCAACGCTATTGTGAAACAACAAGTTTGGGGAATTTTTCTGGCAAACTAAACCCCAATATGTTCGTCGATGCCGATTACGTCCTATCACAAATAGATAACGCCAAAAGCCTGACCGTTGATGCCCGCAGCCAAGCACGTTTTAACGGAGAAACCGCAGAGCCTCGCCCAGGAGTTCGAAGTGGACATATTCCAAATTCAGTATGTTTACCCTTTGCAGAGTTAATAGAAGGTCATAAATTCAAGCCGGTACGCCAGTTAGAACAGGCGATCAGCAAACTCGAGCCTAGTGCGTTTGAGCAAACCATTTTTAGTTGTGGCTCTGGCGTCACGGCCTGTATCCTTCTACTCGCTTATCATATTTGTGGTGTTCAAAACCTTGCCGTGTACGACGGTTCTTGGACTGAATGGGGCGCCAATCCATGGCTACCCATAGCATCTCGCTAACTCTGTCTGCCGCGCTCAATCACTTTGAACGCGGCGTCCTTTCGCTTATTTTAACCATTACTGATAACGATACTGCTTAGCGCGGTAGGTATTGATTACAAACACTACCATCACCGCCAGCACAAATGGCAATACATAAAGATTCATCGCTTGCCACCCCACCCCAGCTTCCAGCCAACCAGACAACAACGCCGTAATGGTTACGCAGCTAAAAACAAAAAACTCATTAAATGCTTGCGCTTTAGATTGGTTTTCGGTGCGGTATGATTGACTAAACAGTCCAGTAGCCGAGATAAACATAAAGTTCCACCCGACTCCAAGTAATACTAAAGCGAACCTAAAGTGCCAAATTGATTGACCATGAATATTGATGGCAATACAGAGGATAAACAGCGCACCTCCAGCCAGTATCATCCAGCGTGGGCCAAATTTTTCCACTAATCGTCCGGTGAAAAATGCAGGTACAAACATGCCCAAAACATGCCACTCAATTACGCCAGCCGCTTTATGGAAGTCGAATCCACAGCCAATCATCGCTAGAGGTGTTGCTGTCATCAAGATGTTCATCACCGCGTAAGCCACCATGGCTGCAAACACCGACACTAAAAAGTTGGTCTGTGAAACAATCGTGACCAGTGAATCGCCTTCTCCCTGCACTTTTGCTTTCGCTGGAATTGGGAAGCGAATCGTCTGTAGTAGACCCAAAGCAAGAATGTTTAACCCAATTAGCGCGATAAAGGCACCAACATACAAGCCATCATTCGACCACTGCTGTGAATAGATGGCTAAATTTGGCCCCAATACTGCAGCCAATACACCACCCGCCATAGAAATAGAGATGGCACGGTGTCGTGCATGTGCCTCACACACTTCAATGGCAGCGAAACGATATAAAGTACCGAATCCAATACCAATGCCGAGTAAAAACGTACCGACACAAAACATCGAAAACTGTTGTTGTGATAAACCAAATGTAGCGATTGAAGCACCACTGATGCCGATAAGGTTACCGATACTAAAACCTTTCTTGCGCCCCAAACGCCCCATGATCAGTGAAGCTGGAATCGTCGCTGTCATTAAACCCAGGAACTGCAATGCGACTGGCATAGTAATCAAGCTGGAGTTGGGAGCTAACGTCTTGCCCACTAGACCAACGACTGAAATCAACAAAATATTTCCGGTCATCAGTAGGGCCTGACACAACGACAGCAGCCAAACATTCTTATTCAATACTTAACGCCTCTTTAACCGCGGCTCTGGCGTGAATCGCAACCGTATCAAACAGCGGCACCCTACTGTCAGTTTGCTCGACAAGCAACCCAATTTCAGTGCAACCCAATATTACTCCCTGCGCGCCATTAGACGCTAATTCTTCGATAATGGTGCAATAGTCATCTTTAGAACGCTGGTGCACCTTGCCTAAACAGAGCTCTTGGTAGATCACGTCGTGCACCAGTTTGCGCTGTACACCGTTGGGCACAAGTACTTCTATGCCAAATTTTTCCGTCAGCCTCTGTTTATAAAATGACTGCTCCATGGTGAATGCCGTACCAAGTAGTCCAACCGTCGTGATCCCTTGTTCTACTAATGCCTCACCAGTGGCATCCGCTATGTGCAGTAAAGGAATATCGACAGCTTGTTCAATTTGTGACGCCACTTTATGCATGGTGTTAGTGGCGATAAGAATGAAGTCCGCCCCCGCCGATTGAAGTGATCGCGCAGCGCTCGCTAATAACTCACCACTCTTATGCCACTCGCCTTGGCGTTGCAAACTCTCAACTTCGGCAAAGTCGACACTATTGATCACAACTTTCGCGGAATGCAAGCCGCCTTTAGCCTGTTTTACCCCTTGATTGAGATAGCGATAATACGTCGCCGTCGACTCCCAACTCATTCCGCCAATCACTCCGATTGTTTTCATACTCTGTCCTTAACAAGGTCAATTTATACTTCCCTGTCAGCTAATTAACCAGATTAGTTAACGGAATACAAACAAAAAGCCTCTAGCGTCAGCTAGAGGCTTAGGTGACCTAAACAATGGGTTAGGCTTTAATTGGGAGCACCTGTTTCACGTAATCCCCCGGAGCAGTCCCTAGCACTGGGAATTGCTCGCTACCGATATTAAACGGTGCAATTTGTTCATCTGGGTTAAAGCCTCGTAGCCACTGATCCCAATGTGTCCACCAAGAACCAGCATGATGAGCAGCATTTGTTAACCATTCATCCGCATTGTCATCGAGTGAATCGTTAATCCAAAAACCATACTTGCCTTTATCTGGATGATTAACGATGCCAGCGATATGTCCTGATTCACCCAATACAAATGTTTTGTTGCCGCCCACGTTTAATGCACCACGATACGTACCTTGCCATAGAGCGATATGATCTTCTTTAGTCGACACAAAGTAACTTGGAATTTTGATCTTATTTAGATCAATCCAAACACCACCAATTTTAACGCCTTTATCTTGTACAAGCTTGTTGTTGAGGTAGAGGTCACGCAACATGAAGTTATGCGTATTCGCCGCCACGTTAGTGCTATCGCTATTCCAGTACAACAAATCAAAATCGACAGGGCTTTGGCCTTTTAAATAGTTATCAACATAATAATTCCAGTACAAACTATTCTCTCGTAGCAAGCTAAATGTCACGCTCAACGAGCGTCCATCCATGTAACCCTTGGCCTTGTTTTGAGCTTCAATCGCGCTGATGATAGTGTCGTTGATGTACGCGCCAACTTCACCAGGTTGTGAAAAGTCGAGTAACGTGGTGAAAAAAGTGGCACTTTTAATGCGTTTTTTCATCCGTTTCGCCGCGTAGTAGGCGATGGTGCTCGCCAGTACCGTACCACCGATACAGTAGCCAGCAGCGTTAATCTGGTCTTGTCCGGTGATATCTTCAATGGCACTCACCGCCTTGGCCACGCCTTCGGTTACGTAATCGCCAAATTCAACATCGCGCTGCGCCTCACTCGGGTTTCGCCAAGAAATCATGAACACCGCATGACCTTGCTGAAGAAGCCAGCGCACCATAGAATTCTTTTCTCTCAAGTCAAGAATGTAGTATTTGTTGATAAACGGCGGCACGATCAACAAGGGGGTCGCGTTAACCATTTCGGTCATTGGTCGATACTGAATCAGTTCAAACAGTTCATTGCGATACACCACCTCTCCGGGAGTATTCGCGATGTCTTCTCCGATTCGAAACGCATTGTTGTTAGTCATGCGAATCTTTAGAATATCGGCGCTCGATTCGACATCCTCTTTCAACTTCTCTAGTCCTGCCAAAAGGTTCTCGCCATTCTGTTCTAACGTGAGCTTAAGCAGTTCTGGGTTGGTCGCAATGTAATTGCTTGGTGAAAGAGCATTGATGGCCTGACGAGAGAAAAAGCTGATTCTTTCTTTACTCTTCTCATCTAAACCTTCGATGCTATCGATGGTGTCTAAATACGTTTTACTAAACAGTAAGTAAGATTGCTTGATGAAGTTGAAGAATAGGTCTTTTTGCCACTCTTCGTTGGTGAAGCGCTTATCGCCCTTTTCTGCCTCAACCACTTCATCTTGTGTATTGGCGGCCAACGCGACATTTTGCCAAATTTGAAGCTGTTGTTGCCACCAGTCTGATTGAATTTTTAACAATGCTGCAGGTTGATTTGCGGCACTTTCAAAGAGTTTAGCGGTATCTTCGAAATTGACTTCCTGCATTGCTTTATTGAGAGGGGTATTCGCGGCTGCCCTGCTGAGTTCTAGATCATCCCACCATTTTTGATTGGTCTCTTGGAGCTTAACAAGGTAGTCCGAAAAGAAGTGCTGTAACATATTACTACTCCTAAGATCGGAAAAATGCCGCCTTGCGGCGGCAAAACAAGTCAGTGTTATGCAGGAGTCACTGTCTTAAGGTTTTCCGATGTCATTTTCTCAACATCATCTTTGAACTCTTTGGCAATCGATTGTAGCTTGTTGCTATCGTCCATCATTTGCTGAGAAAGCTTAGTTAGGACCGATAGTTGTTGACTATTGAACGCCGTCAATGAAGTGACATCTTTCACTTCACTCGCTGCCTTCATTTGCGTAAGGCCCATTTCGCTATACGTACGAATCGCGTTCAATTGAAGCTCGGTGAGTACTTCAACATTTTTAGTCACCAGCTTATTAAAGTTCACATACGGTTCAAGCGTCTTTTCTGTTTGGTCTGTAAAAGTCTTAAAAAAATCTGTGTACATGGGTAATACTCCTAATGAAAGTCCATTTATTAAGGTTAGTGAATTGATTTGATCACAACTGCCGTGCCCATACCGCCGCCCACACAAAGTGATGCGACACCGTATTGATGCTTGCTGCGATTGAGTTCATGGATTAGGGAAACCAAAATTCGATTTCCCGACGCACCAAGCGGGTGGCCGAGTGCTATCGCACCGCCGTTTAAGTTTGCTTTGTCTAAAATCGACTCAACCGGTACTTGATGCTTTTCTGCCAATTGATAGATAACGCCCAACGCCTGAGCCGCAAATGCTTCATTTAGCTCATAGACACCAACTTGCTCTGCGGTCAAATCGGCTTTAGCTAGCGCTTGTGAGACAGCCTCAACCGGCCCAAGCCCCATTATTTCGGGCGCTAAACCAGACTGCGCGTAGCTCACGACTTCAGCAATGGGCTCAAGGTTGTATTTTTGCAGCGCAGCCTCGCTGACAACGACAATCGCGCTCGCGCCATCGTTAATGCCTGACGCATTACCCGCGGTCACCGTGCCCTCTCGGTCAAACGCCGGACGAAGCTTAGCTAAACCGCTCAACGTCGCCTCTGGTTTGGGGTACTCATCCGTGTCAAAGAGCACCGTTTCTCGACGTTTTTTAACCTCAACCCCAACAATCTCATGTTTAAATTTTCCAGCTTCAATTGCTGAGACCGCTTTTAGCTGACTAGACAAGGCGTATTCATCTTGTTGCGCTCGGCTAATGCCAACGTGCTTGGCAACATTCTCCGCCGTCACGCCCATGTGATACTGGTTATACACATCGGTCAAACCATCATTTATCAGAAGGTCAGTCAATGACATGTTTCCCATTTTGTTTCCGTCACGTACGCGAGCTGGCACAGTGAACGGAATTTGTGACATCACTTCAACACCAGCCGCTACTATCACGTCAGCATCGCCAGCTTTGATGTGACTCGCCGCATCCATTACTGTTTTCATCCCGCTTCCGCAAACCATATTGACGGAGTAAGCCGGGACCTCGTTTGGAATACCCGCATACAACGCGGCCTGACGCCCAACCCCCATTCCTTGACCAGCGCTGACGACGTTGCCGACAATCACTTCATCAATATTGTCCAGCGAAACTCCGCTTTGAGCTATCGCAGCTTTGATCGCAATCGACGCGAGGTTTCCTGCAGAAATGTCTTTGAGTGATCCACCAAACGCACCAATCGGTGTTCTTTTTGCACCTACAATAAATATTCGTCCCATCTCAACTCTCCTTAATGCATGTATAAGCCGCCGTTCACTGAGAGAGTTTCTCCTGTGATATAGGCTCCGGCTTCACTAACGAGGTAAGAAACAGACTTAGCGATCTCCTCTGGAGTAGCTAATCGGCGCATGGGGATTTGTGCTTTGATCGACTCAAGCACTTCCGAATTCATCTCTTCAACCATGGGAGTCGCGGTATAACCCGGCGCGACAACGTTGACAGTCACGCCACTTCTTGCCCCCTCTGCAGCGAGCGCTTTGGAAAATCCGATCATCCCCGCTTTCGCCGCAGAATAATTGGTTTGTCCAAACTGACCTTTCAGACCGTTTACCGAGGAGATATTAATCACACGACCGTTGCCTTTCTCACACATAGCGGCAAAAAGCGGTTGAGTCACATTAAATACGCTGTTCAAATTGGTTTCGATAACATCTTTCCACGCAGACGCATTCATCTTTTTAAAGGTACAATCGCGTGTAATGCCAGCATTGTTAACAATGACATCGATCGTCCCTTCTTCTTCAAGCAACATCGCCAAACGTTCAGCACATTGCGCAGTATCAGTCACGTCCAGTTCAAACAAACGCACTTGTTGTTCGTTAAAACCTTTAGAGTTAAACCAATCGAGTGCGCACTGATAATTACCCGTGAAATAAGTGGCAATTACGCGATACCCATCATCAACTAATTGTGTGGAAATTGCAGAACCAATTCCGCCTTTCGATCCTGTGATCAAAGCGAGTTTTTTCATTTAGAGACTCCATTCTAAACAGCATATAAATATAGATTAGTAACCCTGTCATAGCGCTGATGGTATCAACCTATGCAAATCATATTTCTGGCTAAGACTTTCCATTGCCTTTCTATAATTTAAGCTAAACCTTATTTGTTACACTTCAAATAATTTGAGAAATTAAATGCATAATGTTGAACAAGATCTCATACGGAATGAAATGTTATTACAATGTTAACCAACTGCAAGCTATTGATTTAAATGAAAAATAATTTAAATTTACATTTATCACTTAAATGTATCCTTTTGTTTTATAAACAGAAAAATACGTTACATAAATTTGCGAGAACTTATCACTGTTTTATTGAGAACTGATGTCATTAACATAACCACCAATAACTGCTGTGTCTGAAGTAAATTTTTTATATTTACTTTGGTCTTATTTTATAGGTTCATTTAATAACATTTTCATCACTAGATAGTGATAAACTTTATTTATCAGTTCGTTAATAACCACCTTAGATATACACTTTAGTCGTAATGTAATTCGTTATTGAGTGTATACGTTTAAATAAATTTTGAACTAAAAAAGCCCGGATATTTCCGGGCTAGCTCAAACGAATCGGTATTCAATCCATGAATTATCCGGCAGTGGATGGGTTGATTCGGTAAAATGTGGCGAACAATACTGGCACCACAATAAGTGTCAATACCGTAGCAAAACCGAGTCCTGCCATAATTGTAATCGCCATCGAGCCAAAAAATGCGTCAAACACTAGTGGGATCATCCCCAAAATAGTGGTCAACGCCGCCATACTAACGGGCCTAACCCGTGAAATTGCACTATCATAGACAGCCTGATAAGGGTCCTTTCCTGTGCTAAGTTCAATGTTAATTTGATCAAGTAAAACAATACCATTTTTCATAATCATACCGCTTAAGCTTAATAAGCCAAGGAACGCGGTAAAACTAAACGGCATGTTGGTCGCTAACAAACCAATCGAGACACCAATAATCGATAAAGGTACGGTAAACCATATAACCAGCGGCTTTCTTAACGAGTTGAACAACAGCATAGTGATAATAAACATCAACAAGTAACCCATTGGCAATGAACCAAACAAGGCCTCTTGAGCATCTTTTGATGACTCGTACTCTCCACCCCAAGAAATTCGGTATCCTTCGGGAAGAGGTAACGCCTCAACTTGCGGCCGGACACGACCAAATAAGCTTGCTGGCGTTTCTGCTCCCAATACGTCATGGTCGGCTAGCACGGTGAGGGTGCGTTTACGGTCGCGCCTTTGAATCAAAGGCTCTTGCCAGTCTAGCTCGACACCATCGATAACCTGTTCTACGGGGATATAACTTTGTAAACTCGGACTCCACAACTTCACGTTGGTCAACGACTCGAAATCTACCCGCTCATTTTCTGGTAAGCGAGCAATGATAGGTAGACTATGAGTACCGTCGCGCAATAATCCAATGGGCGTCCCGCCGAAAGCCATCTGCAAGCTATTGGTCAGCTCTTGCTTTGAGATTCCCAAACGTCTTGCTTTCGACTCATTGAATACGGGCACAAGCTGTTTAGTGCGTTCACGCCAATCGTGTCGAACGTTTCGCGCACCAGGATCAAGGCGCAATATATCCTCAACTTGAACGGCGATTTCTCGCAATATTTGCGGATCTGGCCCTGTGATCCTAGCTTCAATTTTAGACGCAGGAGACGGGCCAAATTCCATCAACTTAAACTGGAATGTCGGCTGACTAAAGTTGCCACTGAGCTCTTGACCCAACTTGTCGAGCAACACAAACATGGTTTCCCTATCGTAGGTGCGTACTTGAAACTGGGTATATGCCTCGTAACTTTTCTCTGGTTCATAAGTCAAAGCAAAACGCTGAAGTCCCTGTCCGGTCGAACTTGAAACAAAGTCAACTTCCTCTTGACCTTGCAGGTACCGTTCAACTTTTTTTGCTTGTTGAATTGTTTCGCGTATATCTGTTCCCTCAGGCATCCACATATCGACATAAAACATCGGTGTATTTGAAGGGGGGAAAAATTGTTGTTTGACTTGGCTAAATCCGGCTACCGTCAATACCAACAGCCCGACCATACTGGCTAAGGTTAACCAGCGAAAGCGCAAAGCAATCTTTAAGCATCCGCCAAACAACATAAATAACATGCCCTGATACGGGTCGCTTTGCTGAGTCTGATCAGCTCCTTGCTCTTTTAATAGTAGATCAGCAAGAAATGGAGTTAGGGTTAATGCAGTGACCCAACTTAACGTCAGTGAATAGCAGAGCACCCAAAACAAAGAGCCCATAAACTCACCGGTCGCATCTTCTGAAAGACCGATGGGGGCAAAGGCGGTAATAGCAATAACCGTTGCACCCAGCAAAGGCCATTGGGTTTGCCTAACAATATCGATCGCGGCCTGCAGTTTAGTTCGGCCTCGCTTCAAGCCTACTAAAATACCTTCCACAACCACAATCGCATTATCCACCAGCATACCTAAGGCGATGATCAGTGCACCAAGGGAAATCCTATGTAGCTCTATGTCATTTTGCTTCATTAAGATAAAGGTACCCAATACGGTCAACAGAAGTACCGCGCCAATAATTAACCCGCTACGCAATCCCATCGCAAATAAAAGAACAATAATGACGATGGCCACGGCTTGACCCAGGCTCACGATAAAGTCATTCACCGAACGTTCCACCTCAGCCGACTGGTTGTAGAAGTAGTCGATGTTAAGTCCAGCGGGACGAATGCTCTCTAGGGCGGCGAGTTCAGTTTCAATTTGCTTCCCGACTTCGACGACGTTAACTCCCGAACTAAACGAGATTGCGAGGTTAATTGCTGGTTGACCGTTAAAAGTGATCACATTATCTGGCTTTTCACGTACGCCACGACTGATTGTCGCGACATCTTTCAGACGAATGAGATTGCCGCTGTCGCGACCGTGAATCACTAAGTCTTCGAGTTCTTGTTCAGAGTTCAATGTGCCACTCGGTCGAATGGTCAAGCTTTGCCCATTAACCATCACCTCACCAGCAGGTAATACGCTGTTTTGCTCAGTGAGAAGTCCAACTACCTGATTCATGTCTAAAGACAAAGAAGCCAAGCGCTCCAAGGAGATTTCAACAAACACCTGTTCTTGCTGATCGCCCGCAACCGCCACTTTGCCAACACCATCGACCAGCTCAAGCTCTCTACGCAAGTAATCGGCATACCGTTTTAACTCAACGTAGTCGTAGCCCTCTCCCGTCAGCATTAACATAATGCCGTAGACATCACCAAAATCATCTAAGACCTGCACTGAGTCGACACCACTTGGTAACACAGGCCTGAGGTCGTTAATTTTACGTCGCATCTCATCCCATATTTGTGGTAGCTCATCTGGCCCGTACTGCATGTCCATGCTTACCATTATTTGAGACAACCCGTTGGATGATATTGACGTAATACGGTCTATGTAGGGAAGCTGCCTAATTTCTTTTTCTAAAGGATAAGTCAGCTCTTCCTCTACCTCTTGTGACGTTGCGCCTGGGTAGGTTGAAATAATCATCGCGTCTTTAATGGTGAACGCGGGATCTTCCAAGCGTCCTAAATCCGTAAAAGAGGTAACGCCCCCTACCGCGAGTATGATCAGAAAGAGACAACTGATGACTTTGTTTTTAATTGAATACTCTGCAATGTTCAACCTTGCGCTCCCTTAATTTCCATACCTTGACGTAACTTTCTAAGATTTGAATTAATTAACAAGTCACCTTGCTTCACTCCAGTCAACACAGTGGCACCACCCTTTGTCACTTGTTCGATATTCACTCTGTGTTTAGAGGCTCGACCTTGTTCTAGCTTCCACACATAGAACTGATGCGCTTCGTTACCTGCCTCTATGGCGGTCAAAGGCACTTGATAGGCTTGATACGGCGCCATTCCAGCCTCTCGGAGATTTACGGTGACCTTGGCACTTGTTCCGGGTAGGATTTCCGTTGGAACTTGCGGCATCGTCAACCAGAGTTGGTAGGTTTGCGATTCAGGGTGACGCTCGCTGGTATGCTCTAAGTAAGAAACCGAATACTCACCGTCATAACCAGTAAAAGTTGCTGTCGGTTGATAGCTTTTGTAACGCACTTGAGGGTTTAGTGAGGCCAGCACCGAATCTGAAACATCAAGCTTAATTTGCACACGATCGGCTTGATAAATCGATACCACGGGCTCACTTGCAGAGATGTTTTCAAACCTCTTTTTATCGACCGAAGAAACAACCCCTGCAAATGGCGCTTTTAAGCGGGTGTAGCTTATCTGCGCTTTCGCAGCAGAAAGGTTTGCCTTGGCGAGTTGATAGTTTGCTTTTAACTGATCGTACTCGGCACTCGAGATCATCGCACTGGCCCTAAGCTCACTGGCCCTGTTGACTTGTTTTAGGGCGAGCTCATAGCGTGCTTGAGCATCGGACAAGTCCTGTTTCGCTTTGCTATCAGTCAGTATCGCCAATGTTTGGCCTTTTGTGACATTGTCACCTTCCTTTACGAGCACCGACATTAGCTCTCCACTAATGCGAAACGAGAGCGGTGTCAGTTCTGCTGGCATGACTTGACCATTAAAAGAGCGATAGTGACTTTGCTCTGCCTTGGCTACCGTGTAGGTATCAAACGACAAAGCCGGTGCAGCGCGGTGCGGGGTTTCTGGCATACACGCACTCAATAGACACACCGTTGTCGCTAAAAGTACAACTCGAGACATCGAGATTTTAAATTCCACTTTCTTTACTCCACGCTTTCACTTGCTGACCAGCAACAAGCTGATTGACCCCAGCTTCAACAATCAAATCTCCGCTATTAAGGCCTTTGACCACTCTGCCTTGAGCATCCAGTTCAACCTTTACCGTTTCAATCGTCTGTGATTCACGAACGAGTCGATATACTTGGCCAAGGCCGTCGCTTTTCGACACCCATGCAGTGTCTGCAAGCAAAAGCCCGGTGTGTTGATTATGTTCGATTAAGCGCACTTCTCCC
Source organism: Vibrio sp. JPW-9-11-11 (assembly GCF_013369335.1). Lineage (GTDB taxonomy): Bacteria > Pseudomonadota > Gammaproteobacteria > Enterobacterales > Vibrionaceae > Vibrio. The sequence goes on along the minus strand of NZ_SZQJ01000009.1, from coordinate 182,047 downwards.
GTCATACCAGGCAACAGGTTCATCGCTGGCGGACGTTGAAACGTCAGACTTGCGCTGTAACTGTTGGTATCAGTGTCGGGCTGAGTTGAGATTTCCTTGAACTTGGCGTCAATTGCTACTTGGTTTTGGCTATCGACTATTAACGCGAAGGAGGCTTGTTCTATTTGCTGCAAACCATATTGACTGACGTAACTAACAGGCACGGTAAAAGTCACATCCATTTGTCTGTTGCCGATTAAGTTGAGAACCGTATGGTTGGCGCCGAGCACCTGATGAGGTTTGGTTAAGGTAAGGGACACCACGCCATCGAAAGGCGCAATGATTTTCGTATCATCGAGGTCGGTTTTGGCTTTCTCTAATCCGGCTTTCGCTGCTTTGTATTGAGTTTCTTGCTGATCAAAGGTATCGGCACTGATTAGCTTTTTTGCATACAGCTCTAAAGATCGTTGATACGCCGTTTTGGCGAGGTCGTACTGCGCCAGTTTGGCGTCATACGCGAGTTGATAGTCGGTTGGATCGAGCGTGGCTAACACTTGCCCCTTTTTGACCATACTGCCCATTCGAACTGGCATCTTGTCAATTTGTCCTGGCACTTTAAACGAAAGCTGCGCTCTCTCAGTCGCATCAATGCTTGCGATAAACGAGTCGTACTCAGGCATCGTTTGATCAGGAATCACCATCACTTTCACCGGTGTGACTAACGACTGAGCAATTTCCGAGTTTGCTTTGTTACACCCCATCAATGTAAGCCCTAACACAAGCACTCCGATACTACGTAACGGCGTACTCAATCTTGTTCTTGATGCATTCATAACCAATCATCACATTATATTGTACATTCGTGCAGTATATAGATCGCATCAGCAAGATCAATATATTTTCCAGCCGTGCAATAAAATCACACAAACGTTCAGATTTAGCTCGCCAGTTAATGAAATCGCGGCACTTTTCTGGTAGAAAGAGCAAGTCAAAAAAAGTTGATTGGTATTATGGCTGAAAGAAAACAAGGCAGACGAAGTGCGCAAGACGCAGAGAAAACTAAGCGCGATATTATGTGTGTCGCGACCGAACTCTTTTGTGAGCTGGGATATGAAAGAGTGTCACTGCGTAACATCAGCGATAGGGCTGGTGTCTCTCACAGCTTGATTCGTCACCACTTTGGTAGCAAAGAACAGATTTGGTATGCGATTAGCGATGGATTACACCGCTACATGGAAGCCTACATGCGAACTATCATCAAACACATGCCAAGCAATGTGGGTTCAAACGTCAAGCTGTACCTATTTTCTGTTCGCTTGTTGGCTCATATGCTGCAGTTTAAACAACCGATCCAGCTTATCGCTGATGCCGTTCGTCAAGAAGACGCCCTGTTCGATTACTTCATCGATAACTCTGGTGAGATCGAAGCACTGATAAATCAGCTCGCAGAACAGTACAACCAAGAACATCCTCAGACCCCAGTCAAAATCTGGGAAGTCAAATGGCAGATGATCATGTTTGCTCACGGCGCGGCCAGTCTAACCCCCTTTATGAAAGAAACTTGGTGCGACGAGACCGACGATATTGAAGTGTGTTTGTTAAACCATTGGCAAATGTATAACACCATGATGTCTTGCCGATTCCAAGTCGACGATAAATACATACTTAAGCCGCAACACGTAAGTGATTTGGTCTATGACGTAGAGTGTGAGCAGGAATGATCAAAAAGAGCCAGTGTTATTACTGGCTCTTTTTCGCTATAAACCACTCATCGCCATCGCCCATAAAATACAAAGCAAAGCGAACACCAAACAACGCATTATGACTGTACGGTGATGACGACACGTCGATTGCACCCCGTTGCTTTATTTTCAGCAACTTGACATATCGGCGCCTTCTCGCCATAAGCATGTTCCACAATTCGGTTGCCTTGCTTAAGGTCACTTTGCAGATACTGGGTCACCTGTTTGGCACGTCGAGCCGATAGCGCTTTATTGTAGCTATCACTGCCTAAGCTATCTGCATGCCCTTCAATGTATATCTTGGCATTGGCATCAACCATGTCTAAATATTGCTGCAATACCTGCTTGTGGCTATCAGAAAGCGTGTAGACATCAACCGCGTAGTTAAGTACCAATGACTGCGTCGCCTTGTCATAAAAACAAGCTTCATCCTGATTTTGCACATGAACGACATCGCGTTCGGTGTTTAATACCGTATTTTCAATATTTTGCTCACGCTCTAACAACTGCCCCGTTACCTGCGTTTTGACGGTATGAGAAGCGACTAAGGTGGTAGAAGTTACGTACTCATCCACACTGCCTAAGCAGTTCGCATAACCCAGCGGTGAGAGTATGATTGAAGCAATAATAACTGGGTATTTCATGTTAATCCTTAAGTCTTCCTGTTTCTTCATTAATAAGATTGAGTATGTATTTATAAACGTCATCGCCATCTTTGGCGTGATAGATGTTTTTGCGGCCGAAGCAATCGCCAAATCCATTGGTTTCATTGACGATATAGTTGATACCAATCACCCCCATAGTGACTTTGGTTTTCCCCGCCGCACTACCTTTACCTTGAAAGCGGTTGCGTTTCGATGAAATCGTTTCGCGCAGTTTTTTACACAGTCCTTTATCAACTAGCCTTTGAAGATATTCTTCCTCATTATCATGACCGTCGGATAAAACAATAAACACTTGCTCTGGGTTGATATTGGTTGCTCTACTCGCTTCTTGCGCCGCAGCAATAATACCGTTCCAAGAGGCAGTACCACCTGCTGCTCCCAATTCGCTGCTCATCAAACGCTGTTTAAACTCATTGTAATCTTCGGTTAACGGAATATCATAATAATTATAGTAGTCAGCAAGGATCTGTTCATTGTTGTACCACACTCTATATACTTCATCTCGACTCATACCGGGCCGATAATCCATGGTTTGAAAACGTATTTGTGGTTTATCAAACATCTTTTGTACAGTTTCACTCGGCATGTTGCGCTTATAGTCATAGACTGTTTTTTTCGGCCAACGGCCACTCTTAATGCCTTCTGTACTCTCAGCGTGGTGCATGACCACAACTTCGTCAGTTTGCTTGACATGATGAGTGTTATATCCAACTAGTGCAACACGACTTTTCTCTTCGGTATTGAAGTTTTCAATATCTTCTACCACACGCTTTATAGTCTGCTTAACCACATCGAGCTTGGATTTACCTCCTTTCCAGTCATATGTCATTGAGCTACTAAAGTCACCAATAAAATACACATCGACAGGCTGCGGCAGGTACTTGCGCGTAACGGACTTGCCCGCAACTTGAAACTCAGACGTCATCGCAGTGTCAGCATAGGAAATCCAAGACTTGTGCTTAGAAGTTGCACCAACAACAAAGTCACTAAAGGGTGCGAGTTCTCCACTCGCTTGCACACAACCGTCTTTGTACTCACACTTTTTGGTGTACACCCGGACATCAATGTCGTTAATGTTATTGTCAATATAGCGATCAACCAATTGGCGCGCATATTTGACGTTGTCATCTTGATTCGTTTTTGGGCTAGCAATCAAAGCCAAGCTGGCGACTTCGGTTGCTTCAAGTAAACGCGCATGCGCTTGCGCCCTTTGAGATGCCTGCAAAGAGAACACCACCAACATAGCGAGAAACGGCAATAGGCCAACAAATATCACGGCTGCCGCGCCTCGGTTCCTTTTTATCGAACTCATGTTACACCCTCGCAAATGAGTAAGAACTACTTACTATTCTGAGCACTTCTCCCGTCGCCACTCCCAATACATCAAGCGGAGTCTCATAACAAAGAGAGACTTGATACATAGGCAGTCGCCTTCCCCTCGAAGTCACAGGCAAAAGTTCCAGTGCTTTTTCTTTGGTCATGTCACTCATATTGGGAAAATTGCAGCCGTGAATCGCGCCTTTGGTCAAGGTTTTGTGCACGCGCTTATAAACCAATTTGCCGCTGGCATCGAGCTCTTCTTCAAGCCTTATTTCGTCAATACGCATGCCGAGCTTTGTCTTATCAAAGCTTTGTGACATACGCTTTAACGAAGCCGAGACGATTGAAAAGGTCACATGCTCCGTCTCTCGGCAGTCACCTGCACAAATATCTAAGTTGGCATCAAACAGCTGCTTCCGCTCAGCCAAGATAGTGGTTAGCGAGTAAGTCGCTCGATCTAGCTGGCCTTTTCTGTCCACAACGAGCAAGTGATTGGCAATCGCAGCGAACAGACCAGTAAACACCATCAGAACCAATGCTAACTCAACCGTAAATGCTCCCACTTGTCTACTTCGCACATCCCGCTCCTTTGCCGATTTTGAATGAGCACCGTTCATACTCTTGAATGGTAATAATTTCCCGGTTAATGGTGGTTTCCGGAAACCAAATCGATGAAAGGGGGTTATACACATACTCAAGGCTGTATACAGCAAGTGCCATGTTTTCCGGGTCATTTCGCCGCTCTGGGCATTCGGCTGCCGAGTTATACTCGTCCGTACACTTCAAAAAGCCGCCAAAATCACGAAAGTAATCAACGTCAATTTTGACGCTTCCCGGTTTAACGCCGCGCCCCCACAAGTAACCACCCGCTTTAGTTAGCTCATCTTTGATCTGTTGCCGATAATTGACGGTATCTCTGCCACTCGAATCTCCCGCTTTTTTGGTGCGAATAACCGCGGTGGTCAGCGCATGGTCCGTCATGCTTACGTTGAACGTCATCAAGCACACTTCAATCCACCCGAAAACAAACATCAGTAGAATTGGCAACCCTATTGCTACTTCGACTGTGAAAGCCCCTTTATGTCGCTTTATCTTCACAGCTGAACATACCTTTTCTTGGTGTAATCAACCACAAAGGCGCCTTTGATATCCAAACTGTCTAAGAAAGCCTGCGCATCGGTCACATTATCGAATTCTCCGATGCAGTAACGCTTCCATAAGCCGTGGGTATAAGAATAGACAGCGCCATAATTTGACTTCAGGTAGTTGAGATAGTCTGCAGGAATCACAGTGTAAGTCGCCAACACCTGCACCCGGTAAATAGGCTCTGCTCCAGGCTTGAGCTTTTTCGGATCGAGTGTTGAACCATCTGAACTGTGTTTTCCCAGCAGACGTTCGTCAGAACCGACGAGATGGCTGACTGTTTGTGTTGGGGCTACAAAGCTGGTATCAGATCGATTTTTTGCGCTAATTGGGTTTTGTTGTTGATTCACGTGTTTTGCCTTTCCTTTCGTTTTACCCAGCGAGTCGAGTAGTGCGGCGAGTTGTCTTCTTGCCTGCTCATCGCTATTCGATTGTTTGAGCACTTCCAAAGCAATGTCCGGCCGCTTAGAGTGAACAGAAGAGACAATCAAGTTCGACCTCACCTTGGAGTCACTCGGACTGGCAATGTACAAATCGTAGAGAATGTCTGTTGCAGATAGGTAATCACCTTGCATCATGTGAACAACGGCAATATTGTTGCCCGCTTCTCTATCCGATGCGCCCTCTTTTCGGCTCTCTTCAAACTGTTCAATGGCTAATTTAAACTGCTTTTGCTGAGCATAAACTTTGCCTTTGAGTAGGTAATACTGATTCTCCTCTCCCCCCTCATCGAGATAGAGTTCGAGATCGCCAAGTGCTTGTTCGTAACGTTTATTCTGATAATTCAGTCTTGCGTTAGTGAAAATGTATGCCGGTTCATCCAGTTCGTCTTGACTGTAAGTGTTCCTATAGAGCTCTGCAGACTTAGTGTCTTTTTGGTCGAGATATAAGTTAACTAGTTTGGCTTTATAACTCGGGTCATTTTTAAGATTGGCTTTGTAAAACTCGACTAGCTGTTGGCTATTGCTAGAGCCAATTAATAACTTCTCTTTGGTTACCAGCTCACTATCAATCGTCGCGCAACCGACCAGGGAAAAACAGAGAGTAAATAGTAGTGTTGTTTTCGTCATTACATCATCCTCATAATGCCTGGGGCTGCGATTAAAACAACGATCGGAAACATAATAAAAGTGATCAGTGGAATCGAGATTTTGGCGCCCATTTTGCCAATCTTCTCCTCAAGAACCATAATGTTCAGCTCTCGAATATCGGCCGCCAGTGTGGCGAGCACTGGCCCTACAGAAGAGCCAAATTGCAAACTCTGTACTAACGTCATCACAAAGCTTTGAGCTTCACTGCTAGGCACCATAAGCCTAAACTCTTCTAACGCTTTCTCGAGGCCGACTAAACGCGATCGCTCTACCGTCACTCGAATCACATAAGCCAAATGTTTGTCGACTGTCTCTAGCTCTTTAGACAAATATTCTAGGCTCGACTCCAAAGTCATCCCGGTATGAACACAGACGTTCATTAGGTCTAGTAAAAATGGTAACCGAGAACTAATATGCTTGACATTAGCCTTGGCGCGACTCGACAAATAGGCGTCTGGTCCAATGATGAATACTAACAGCGCGACCATTAAGTACAGCAAACAAGTGGTTAGCTCGTTATTATCGAGGAAGTAACCGTAACCAATCCAAGCAAGTACCAATAAAAAAGGCACAATTTTGATGAGATAGTAAATATCTGCAATAAAATCGTTATAGATACCCGCAGCAACCAAGTTGTTTTTGGTCTCTTCACGATTAAAGTTGACTTTGGGTAACAGAGACTTGATGAGTTCAGAGCGCGCTTTTTCTTCTTTGGTAGAACCGATTATCTTACGCGTCGCAATATTTGCTCGGCTACTTTCCCATATACGCAGACAAATTGTCGCTAACAGCAAAGAAACAACAAAACCGACAATGAGAAATAAGTTAAATGACGAAGCCACTATTTTACTCCCCGCAGTATCATCCAAATGATAAAGAAGCCGATTAACTCACTGATTAGCACGTAATAGAAGATCACCTTCCCGTCAGGTTCAAACATCACATAGTTATAGTTTTCTGGGCTGAAGAACTTAAGAATGATAATAAAGATAACCGGTAAGCAGGCGACAATTTTAGCTGATGCTCTCGCTTCTGAAGTGAGTGCGTTTTTCTTTTTCTCAATCGCTCTCGAGTCGAACATCAATCGGTTGATACGCCCAATCACCTCTTTCAGTTGACCACCACGCTTTAGGTTAATACGTATGGTAGAAGCGAAAAAGAAATACTCAAGATAGGGGAAGGTCGCACTGCTTCTCTCCAGCACATCGTCCGGATCTTCACCTATGAGTAAACGATCCGCCATATATTTGAACTCTTTTCCGACCTCGTTATCTAGCTGCTTGCCTACATACTCAAACGCGTGAACGATACTCTGGCCCGATGACACCGCACCACTGAGAATATTTAGTGCATCGGGAAAGTCATTTTTAAAACGCGTAGCCCGTGCTTGTTTAAGCTTAATAAAAAATACCGCGAACAATATAGGCTCAATCAACAATAGACACGTCAGGTAGTCTTGATAAAAGAATATATTGTTAACGAAGTAGATTGCGACACTACTGATTGAGAAAAATAGCGTCAATTTCAGCGCCATATTTGGCTGGAAAACTTCGACTGTTGCCTTATAGTGCTGCCAGAGTGCGGCTTTAAAACTTTTTTCGAATTGCTGCGCATCAATAACAGAACGTATGCCTTTAACGCCCTCGAACTCAGCTTGCATATCTATAATCTGAGACAGCTCGCGATTTTTTTTGCTGCGATAAACTAGCCAATAGATGAACAGCGCTAACCAAGAGACAATCACAACCCACATCATGCAAAGATCTCCTTAACGGTTTCATCAAGACCAAAAAATTTCGCACGCTCGTAGATAATGGAGCGAGTAGAGAGACCCGGCGTTCTGAATTGACCGTCAACCTTGCCCTCTTTGAACTCAGAGTTCGCCTCGTAGCGGAAGATATCCTCCATTACAACATTGTCGCCCTCCATTCCGATAATCTCGGAGATGTACATCACTTTTCGGCTACCATCGTGGAGTCGTTTAACTTGAACAATCAAGTCGACGGCGCTGACAATAGTGCGTCGAATAGCGGAAATAGGCAGGCTGGCGGTCGCCATCATCACCATACTTTCGGTACGTGCAATGGCATCTCTCGGCGTATTGGCGTGAAGCGTGGACATAGAGCCATCGTGACCTGTGTTCATCGCTTGCAGCATCTCGAACGCCTCGCCACCACGACACTCACCAACAATGATGCGATCCGGTCTCATACGCAGAGCGTTAATCACCAAGTCGCGTGCCGTCACTTCGCCCGTCCCTTCGACACTCGCTTGACGTGTTTCAAGTCGTACAATATGAGGCTTTTGCAGTTGCAGTTCCGCGGCGTCTTCTATCGTTACAATGCGCTCGGTTTCGCCGATAAACCCTGACAAAGCGTTAAGCAGCGTGGTTTTACCCGAACCGGTACCGCCTGAAATGAGGATGTTGCACTTACAGTGACTTGCGATAGAGAGCAATTTGGCCATTTCTACCGACATCGCACCAAATTCAACCAGGTTTTCGAGCTTGATTTTTTGCTCTTTAAACTTACGAATCGAAATCGATGTACCGTCAATGGCTAGCGGTGGGATAACGATGTTAACACGGCTACCATCGGCCAAGCGCGCATCACACAAAGGCTTTGACTCATCAATCCGACGGCCGACATTGGAGGCGATTCGTTTTGCAATTGTGTTGAGCTGCTTTTCATTGACAAACTGAATCGGCGATTTCTCCACTTTACCGCTGATCTCGATGAAAATGTCCGTCGGCCCATTGATCATGATGTCCGATATGTCGTCGTTATCAACCAGCTTTTGCAGTGGTCCAAGCCCTTTTAACTCGTCAAGCAGCGCTTTGACCAACTCAACTCGCTTGATTGAGCTTACTTGTAGTTGCTTCTGGTCAATCAGAATGTTGACGGAGTCTTTGAGTTGCTCTTCAAGCTCATCGTTGCTGATCTCAACCAAAGTTGCCGCATCTAACGCGTCAAATATCTCGTCGCGCAGTTGGATATAAATGTCTTTTAATTGATTCATTTTCTAAACAGTGAAAAACGTGATTTGGTTTTGATTTTTTTACCCGTGAGTCCCGCGACCATATCGGCAACAGGAGTCGCGGATTTGGAACTGACAAACTGCTGAGCGCCCTGCTGGATCAGCAGTTTTTCGAAATTCGGCTCGTACGCAAAATCTATGCTTTTATTCGCACGGATACGCTCTTTGGCACTGCTTAGCCCCACCATATAATCTTTTGCCGGACGATTAAGGTTGAAGATGATTTGATGATCCACTTTGCCGAGTTTCTTCAACAAAACGTTGTATGAACGTAGTGAGGAAACCGAGGGGTCACAGACCAAGTAAATACGGTGGTACTTTTCGTGTAATTCTTGATCGTGGATCTCTTCATATGATGAGAGTGGCACTGAATCTATGATGAAGTTGTATTGGTCAACCAATTGACTCGACAAGTTGTAAAGAGTAGTCGAATGATCCGATAAACAAGCAACATTACGTTCGAGAACCAAATAATCTAACTTGTCAGAGACGTTATGCAAATACGTTTTCGCGATAGCGTCATCAATATCGATTTGATTTAAATCGATACTATTCTGCTTGGGCTTTAAACCCTTTATGCCCAAATAAATATCGCTATTCAGCGCTCCAGAATCGTGATCGACGATCAAGGTTTTTAGGCTGGCTTGATTGGCTAGCGCGTGTGATAACAAAGCACTCACACTCGACACTCCCACGCCGCCTTTGGTTCCAAGCACTAACACACGCTTAGCGACCCGTGTTCTTTTGTTGGTCACTTCGTGTTGATCATTCGATTTAATTGCCGCAAGTAACCCGTCAAGCTCACTGTCCCATAATACGTAGGACGCCCCGAGTGAGTGAACTTGGTTACGCAGTGTCAAAGAGTCAAGGTCGCAAAGGACCAGCAAAGAAATGCTCACATCCAAGCGCGTCGCAATTTCAGACACCTGTTCAACAATGTTGCCATCACCACGAAAGTCCAAAATCACATTGTTTAGCTTGATATCAGAGCGATTCCAAGCGCTATCGTTATCAATATCGGTGACTTCAATGGGCTTAGCGTAACCTTCAATGGCATACAGTTCATTCACCGCCTCGATCAAGTCATGGTCATCAGACACAATCAGATCGGTCGCTTCAATACTCGATGCCATTTTAGAGGACGAGTTTTTAAATAAAATATCGAGATCCATTTTTATTCTACTCGTTTTACAGGATTAACTAGACTGAGGTTGCGGTTGTGTTCTACAACACAACCGAACTGGTAACTGTTACGGCTTGTAAAATCTAGTGTCCCGCAGTCACTACTTTTTATGCGCAAATAACGAGCCGTCATTACGATGTTCTTTTCTTGGGTGGACTCTGCGAGTGCAACTTTGTACCTGTTTTTGGCGATACCTTCGGATTTAAACTTGTCGTGTAAATTGGCCACAAACTCGCTAGAGGTAGTTTTATATGCGATGGAAAATCGCACCTTAGGTTCACGGCGTTTCACATCGCGAATGAATGCGACTGCGCGGCTCATTGCGTCGTCTGTTTCAGTTATATCGAACGCCAAACGCTCTTCAAGTTGCTCAATGACACTTGAGTTTGGCTTGCTGACTTGTGCGCAAGCACTGCACAACAATGCTAGTAAACTAATCACGACCCAACGCATCAGTTAAATCCTCCTTGTTCAATGGTCTCTTCTAACTCTGGTTGATTTAAATCCGACAGGTCGAGGCGCAACAATCGTTCAATATCACTGCTACGTTTAAAGCTCGGTAATTTGACTTGCTCCGAATCAACCGGATCAACCAGGTTAACGGTCGCAACGATGATAAGCTCGGTTTTGGAGCGATTGGTGGTACTGTGACTAAACAGCGCCCCTAAGATGGGTATATCGCCTAAGATAGGGATTTTGCTCATCGACTCACGCTCTTCCGAGGTGAGCAATCCAGCCAGTACAAAACTCTGACCATCTTTTAAATGCACGGTCGTTTGCGCACGGCGAGTTTTAAGGGTGGGAACCGAAATCAAACCTGTAGATGTTTTGTTGGTTTCGTCTATCGAGCTGACTTCGGGAATCAAAGTCAAACGAATGTTTTCGGTGTCAGTAACCTTAGCCACCATTGACAGCTTAACACCATACTCTTTATAACTTATGGAAATGCCGTCCTCGTCCCGAACCGCGATAGGAATCTCGCCACCAGCGAGAAAGTTCGCTTGCTCCCCAGAGATAACGGATAAGTTAGGCTCTGCCAACACCTGGCCAATTTTGTCATCACCGCTGGCTGAAATCACCGCAACAATATCTTGAGCAGTAAAATCGAGCAATTTATTGACAAATTGACCTGAGCTACCGTTATCGTTGTAGGAAACGCCGATATCGGTCAGGAATGAGCTCGACACCTCGGCCACCGTCAGTTTTACATTGATCTGCTCTGTAGTAAGAACTTTTAGGTTGTTAATTACCTGATCATAACTGTATTTAGCCGTATATTCGAGATCATCCGATTCTTTTCCATCTGTATCTCTGAGCGAATAGACTTCCCGCTTTCGTTCTTTTTTTAACATTTCGCCAACGAGACGATACACTTTGGTTTTGACCTCCTCACTACTGACAATACCATCGAGTACTACTTGCTCTCCGACATTGGATACCACGATATTTTCGTCAGGAAAACGAGCGATGAGCGTTTGCTTCAATAGGCGTAGGCTTTTATTTACCACCAATTCTGCATTATATATCTCGTTGCCACCTCGGTCATACACAATCACCGAGGTGCTACCTTGCCCGACGCCGTACACAACCACTTTGTTTTCATCAATCACTTTATAGTCGGCTATCAGTTGATTGGCGACAAATACCGTGGCCACTTGCCGTTTTAGATTGATGGTTTTCGCAGCCCCTTGATCTAAACTCATCAACTGGGATGAGAAAGCGGGTAAAGCAAGTATCGCGCATAAAACTGCGCTTGTTCTAGCCAATTTGAAACTCATATTAATCGATGCCTCTCAGCTCTCGCACGCCGAATTGGGTTTCCAGTAAGTCACTACTGCGTATCGATAGGTAACTCTTTTCTAGGTCTGCCGGAACAATGTTGACATCGCCAATTTTTTGCGCCATCTCCAGTCTAAGTACATCGCGCATTCTCAATGCCACCACCACGCTGTATTGCTTATCGTCTGCGTCTTGCGCATCTTGGTCTTCACTGCCATCAATAACTTGCAGTACCCGCGCCCCGCTAATGATCACGCGACTAGTTAAACCGCCAATATCCTCGTAGCCATTTTCGAGCAAGTTTGATTCTGATGATGTGGTAGAAACAAAGCTCACTTTATCACCGGCAAACAGCGATTGAGTTTGGACAATGCCTACGCCTGACACGTGATAGAAATATGGTAATTCGCCATCATTCATCGACAAAAACATATAATCCCTATCTCCTGGATTGGATATGTCATCTTGATTGAGGTAGCTACCTGTTACTAAATCTTTTCTTAGTAGCGCCCCTGGTTCAATATGAAGAGCACCACTCTCTGTATAATTATATCCGGCGAGTTCTGAGGCCTTAACTAACTTATTTTGGTATAGTTCTTCAGACAAAAACGTGCCCTTAGCAACATCTAATCCAAGAACAGACACATATACTGACGGCTCTTCGTCAACCTTAATCGCCTTCGGTTCATCTTGTTCATTAAAATATTCACCACCAAAAAAATACATGGTAGAAAATATAGATAAAGCAATAAGAAGAATAACAAAAATTCTATTCATAACTGGAGCTAGCTTAAAGTAAAACAAAGGGGCTAACGCCCCTTAATTATAAGGTGAGACTATCGATATCATTTCTCTTAGACTAGATATTATTAGCCTTCTTCGCCCGTTGCTTCACCGCTAGGTGGTGCCATTTTTTCAGTAACTACCCCTAAAGCGTCTGTAAATGTTTTTTCAAATCCTGCGCTATTGAACGCTCCCAATACTGCAGTGGCCATAACCACAGCAATAATTGCATATTCCACCGCTGTCACACCGCGAATGTCATCTTTAAATTTTCTTTTAAGCCCAGCGAGCTTAGCTAGAGTTTTGTAGTACATAATGTTCCTATAGAGTTTTTGGCCGAAGCCGAATGAATGTTTCACGTGCTATTTAACCAGTCAGTAATCTACAACTCCAATTAAGAGTTTTTATAAGCGCATAATGTTTTTTTATTTATCTAGATAACGGATTCTTATATAGCCATTAACTTTTTATTATTGCTAAGCTTCTCATCATTAAATATCATTTAAGAAATGAACATAAATTTATTAATAGCTATATCATTGCTATCGGTTAACGCTTACTTAGCCACTAAAGCCAGCATCAGTGATTATCAATCACGAACGATATCTAACCAGATATGTAAACTACTATTTATTGTGAATCTGCTTGGCGCACTGTACTTCAGTTATTTTCTCGACGCGCTGTTTAGCACAGGAATTTGCTTTATTGTATTAATTGGGTTGTGGCTTTTAAATGTGATTGGTGCAGGAGATATAAAGCTGCTGTGCGCGTTTTCTGTTGGGATTGAACCAAGCTTGATCACTTTTTACCTGGTTTCAATTGGCCTACTGGGAGGAGCTCAGGTCTTGATAATGGGCTTAGTCAGTTTGCTAAGCGGCAAGAATCGTTTCAAAATGGGCATCCCTTACGGCATACCCATTTCGATAAGTGGCATTGTGTTTGTAATGCTTTCTTTTTTAGCCGCTTAACTAAGCGTTAATAGAGACTAGCATTGAAGAGTTTGAACAAGAAGCGCGTGAGTTTTGGCACAGCTCGAACATATCTTGAATCTTACTTTTGACCCCCAACTCTTCTAGTTCCTGAGACACCTCATCGCTACACCACACATACATATTGGCCTTTTGATCAACAAAACGCTTGCGACAATCTAAGTTTCTCAGCGACCATTCTGGAAATATCAGCAACGTGCCGTTGGTTTCCAGTTCGTGCTTAATCAGACGCGACGAATTGGTCGATACCCAACTGGTCACCATTGAGGTATCTATACCATATTGCTTTAGCATATCTTGAACATAAGCACGGCTAAGCGTGTGGCAATAGACCACGCGCTGCGGATAACACTCATTGGGATCCATCATATGGGCATGCGCAATCGCGTAGTTAACTGTATTGAGCTGGTACGACCGCCCATTTATATCAGAGGCAACCCTGTCGATTGAGAAAATAAGATCATAATCATTAACATTTAAACTCTTACAACTGGCGAAACTGGTAATGGATAAATCTGTGTTATGCAGTGCTCGAAACTCGTTAATTATTTTGTCGACAGTTTCTGGACAAAAAGATTCAGCAATGGCTATCTTAAATTGACCGCGTAGCTCTACATTCTCTAAATCCTCAAACAACTGTTCATACATAGACATGGTTTGATCAGCATACTCCAGTAGCACCTGACCATGTTTTGTCAGTACAAACCCTTCTTTTCTATCGAAAATACTTGCCCCTATCGTATTTTCAATCTTTTTAATGTGCTGAGATACCGCCGGCTGGGTCATAAATAGAGACTCAGCCGCTGCAGTAAAACTCTTGTGTTTAGCCACCTGCGAAAACGTTCTTAAATATTTTACGTCGATACATCTATTGACGGTTTTCATTGTCGAAATTACCTCGATGTTGCGGTTTTTTAATTATTTTTTTCGTTATCTAAAAAAAACAGCGTCAAAGTAGCAATTGTCTCACATAGATTCAAAAAAACATTATTTATGGAGCTATAAAGAGTTGTTATGCAACTTGCATGAGTAACGCAAACAAGCGTAGCTACAATTAAGTTACATTTTTTTGCTGCCGGCGATGATCAGACTGGAAGAGAGAGATTAGAATATCTGCTCTATCGCAGATAAACTTTAGCATTAGAACTATTGATATTTCGCGCAATTACCAACCAGCTTGTAACAATTTGGTAATATATATCATTTCAACCATACCAAATGGTAAAGTTTTCTTTCCATACACCTAAATTTAACCGCACAATTTTTAACCAAATGTAAAGTGTTTTTTATTATGTTTTGTTATTTACATCACGCTGCCGATGTTAAAGAGAGTGCATATAAAGTCGAGGGCTTGTTTTGAGTTACATTTTTGAACGGAGTGAGTGATAGAACACTCACCCCACTCTACATGTAAATTATTATTTACGCCTTACCGCTATCCAAACGAGTAAACAGAGAGCAAGCAACGAGTTGCTCCCTCCAGACCCCTCGTCTTGACTAGGCGTAACCACAACCTGGGTTGCATCCGTGTTGGTATTAAGTTCAATTTGGTAGCGCCCTTGCTGTTCATTACCATTTTCATCCAAGACTTTATAAGACAAGGTGTCGCGGCGGTGCTTATCACTACCATTTGGGGCGATGTAAACAATGGTGTTTCCTTCAACTCTGGCCTGCCCGTATTGCGGTAAATCAATAAGCTCAAGCGAGACAATATTTGCCGTTAGATCGGGTGACAATGTTAATTTAGCTCCATATGTCGCCGTAATGATGGTTTGCTTGGGTACGCCTGAAGACTTAACAATGGTAAACGCGTATTCTCGTCGAGTGACTTGCCCTTGGTTATCATCTACCGATGCCTCTAAAACAATACGGCTTCCAACGCGTGCCGCCGATGGCACAATAAACGTTAAAGACGGCGTGTTCACCCCCGTTAGATTTAGCTGCGCTCCAGAAACTTGTCGCCAATGGATCGATAGGTGGGGTGAATCCACGTCATTAAGTTGCGTCAATGAAAGTGTGACGTTGTCACTAGGGGCAATAAGATTTGCACTCGAAACAAGGCTATAAGTAGGCGCATCATTAATTGATTTGATATCAACCACAACATGAGCGTAATCGGTAACGGTGCCACCAGTGGAAACCAAACGATAGGTAAACTCATCATGACCGCTCTTGTCTCTTTGCGGGTAATACACGTCGCCCACTACTCGCCCTAGCTTAGGCTTTTGACCTATTTCAACGCGATATCGCTTACCTTCGACTAAACCTAAATCGTTTTCGGTGAGCGTCAGTTTTAGTGGAACATCTTCATTGGTACGATAATAATCGTCTACTGTCACTTCGGTTGCGGCAACTTGGGTCTCAAACAGCGCAGCAAACGGAAAGTTTCGACTAAAACCATCTTGTAAGCCATGGGTCGTGTAATCGCTTAGCGAACCAAAGTATTGGGGTTTGCGCACGCCATCGCCTAGATAGGCGTCTAGGAACTGGGTTGAGTATTCTGCCGTTCCATTCTCTATCTCTAAAACCAGAAAATGATTCCCCCTGTCTAGCGAAACTGGACGGTCCAACAAGACTTGTCCACCATTCTCTGGCGCCACACCGCGACCCAATACCTCAACCGCATCTTGATCGACCAAAGCTCGGCCAAAGCGTACCCGATAAGGGTATTTAAGCAGCCTGTAGAACATCGGCATCGCGACCGTGGTGGGTTTTGCGTAGAACTGAAAACCAACCAGTTGCTGGGATTCCTGTACCACATTCACCGAGAAGCCCAACACATTGGTGTTCAACTGATAACTTGGATACGTTCGGCTTAACGAAGTCACCCATGCTGATTGGTTGTGACTGTCTGGTATCGTCAAGGTAAAAGAGGCGCTGTCACTTACACTCTCAATGTTAGAGAGTTCAATGCTCGTCTCCCTGCCTGCGGTGATACTGGTTAATGAAGGTGATGTACCATCATTGAGCAAGGTGACATTTTCACGGCCCGGAAAGACATCGCCTGTGTCACCAGATGAACGACCGCTTTCTAACCAGCCGTCGGCATCCGCTTCGAGCACTTGCACCTGCATGGGACCATCGCTATTAAAGTGATTATCAATGTTCACGGCTGTTGCGAGTAAGCCTTCGCCGCGCAGCGCGCGGTCGTAACCCGTTTTTCGACGATTTTCAACGTAGAGTCTTGGACCGAATTGCTTGAGATAAGGGTCTAGGTAGATAACACTTTCACCTTTGGTGGTTTTTAAATCTACAACACCTGTTTGAGTTAAGACTCGCGGCTCGATAAAACCCGCCGCCTCTTTACTCCATGCCAACATATTCACAGGAGTTTGCCCTGAATAAAGGTCGCCGGCTTTTCGGCCCCAACTACCACCGCCCATTAATCCCCAGTGTCCGATAGAGCCATCATGTTTGTAGGAGTAGAGATCAGGCAAGCCAAGCATTAAGTGACCCAGTTCGTGGGCGATCACTCCCATGGTTGACTGGTGATCGTGTTGATAGTCGGCAAACAAACAGTAGGCACTGATACGCTTGCCATCAATGGTCACCGTTGAGTGGGCGTACTTATGGGGCCAAATAGTGGGGGTTTTGTTGGTGCCACTCGACTTATCATTACCTGCAAACACGAACATAACCGACAGCTCAGAAGGTTCAATACTGCCATTGTTGTCGTTGTCGTACTTGGCGAGATCTAAGTCGCCATCGAGCGCGGTGTAAGCTTTTTTAAATACATCGTTAAGTTTTGTTTGGCAGCGACTGTCCGTTTTCGAATGACAGTTTGGATGCGCCACACTTAAACTGACATCGATAATGCCATCGTTTTTGGTTCCTTGGGTCTCTTGCGCGGGGATAACTTTGTACTTACCGTAGCTATTTTTTAAAAAGTAGTCTTGAACGCTTTGCTGATTTTGACCAAATATCGTGTCCGCGAAGTCGTTCTCAATACTCACGTCAGTAAAACTGACTTGTACCACTAGCAGCGGCTGCTCGACCACACTACTGCTGGCATTTAGCGATCGCGAGAATCGTCGCCCTTCTAGCATCGACGAGTGATTAGGGTTTGTGTTCGCTCGCGGTTCTGCATCGTCAATGGATGAATGAACAGGCGTAATTTTCACTCGTTCACTGTTTGACTGGGTCGGAGGCGTTGTGTTACTGGTAGCCAGAACCCCTGTGGACTTGATAGCACCGCCATCTTTACTAGCGTCATATTCGGCGTAATACCACTGCTGGTCTTTGCCCTGGATATAAAGTGTACCTTGTTGATCCTGATACCAAAAAAGATCTTCAGATCCCATCAAGCGTAACTCTTTAAAGCTACCGTCTGAAAGTGTCATCGAAAGCCAGCTAGGGGCTGGAGGTGTGGTGGAATGGGCTGAAACCGATGCCAAGGTGGCAATGATGCCCAAATAGAGTGTTCTGATCCTCATTGTCATTTCCGTCGTGATACGCAGGAGAGAAACAATGCATCATCATCTCCTGCCAATTAAAGAGGAACGACTCTATCAACTTGCTTGTATATCAACCAATCAAGTTTTGTTCTAATCAAATAAATAAACGTTATATTATCAATAGCTTATAACAAAACCTAATCTTCACATAACAGTCACTTATAGCCAAAGCTTGTGACCTGGTTTAATTGGCTTTAGTCTCCAGTTGCTCATCAAGGTTAAGTACGGTCAACGCATTGCTCACACTGGTGGCAATGACATCAATAACACCCGTTCTCAATGCACCAAGTAAGGCAAGGGGTTTACTGTTCTCCGCAGCGATCGCAATGACCTGGGAGATAGGTCTAAACTCTTCAAGACCGAGCCCAATCACTCGGTCACTCATTACGGTAATAGCGGATTGACCGTGGATATCAAAGAAATCGTAGCCAGCAAAATCCCCCACCACGCCTTGTTGCATACGTGATTGGACCACTTCGTCAGCGGTAAACCAACCAAGATCAACCATATAACTGTTCTCACTCATATCACCGATACCAACCAGCGCGACATCCGCTTTTCTCGCCAGATCGAGCGTTTGTTTGACAGTTTCATTCTGCATAAAGGCAAGCTTTTGTTCACGATTCTCCGCATAAGCAGGGGCATAAAGCGTTTCCGAGGACCCGCCATAGCTCTTAGCAAACTGGCGACAAATATGGTCGGCGTTATACATCCCCCCGCGTGGGTGAATGCCTCCAATACCGCAGACAAATTTGACGTCTTTTTGCGGAATTACACCAGTGTGATGGGCAACCGCCGAAACATTACGCCCTTGCCCGACTGTGACCACGGTGCCGTTTTGCAACGTGCTCGCCATATACTTGGAGACTAAACCGGCCACTTGCTGACGTTGCTGCTCTTCATCAGGTTGATCTAAAGCCACTAGTGCACGTTTCACCCCGAAACGCTCAACCAAGCGTTGCTCGATTTTGGCGCTGAACACCGGATGGTACTTAACCGTGATCTCGACAATACCTTCATCTCGCGCTTGCTTGAGCATTCGACCCACTTTGGCTCGTGAGACAGCAAACTTCTTCGATATCTCTTCTTGAGTGGCACCGTCTTGATAATAGGCAACCGCAATCTCAGTCAATAAGTCTGTACTATCGTCGGAGATGTCGTTTTGGTTTTTGTTCATGTTTCATCAACTCTTTGTCTGTCTAGCAGGTTACATCTGCTCACCGTGATAGCATATGTCATCACGCCCACCTTGCCAACATTTGCTCACGAGCATGACAAATTCTCAGCGTAAATTTTCACGAACAGGCGTCTGCTCTCGCCCCTTGTCCCAGCTAGCAAACGTTTAGTTATACTCTCTCTGTTTTGGACGTTGAAAAATACTTGATACAAGTCATCAGAAACTCATTTCTACGATTGACTTTCTCGCCGGTTCAGATAATTATGAACCCATCATTTACTCAACGTTAGAGCAAATGTTCACAACAAATGCTCAGACGCTGAAAAATTCCGGTTTACTGATTCTTTGAGCCATTCAACGCCTCAGTAACCTCGCTTGCAAATGCACTATGCACGTCTACAGTTTTCACGTGCAGCCCATTAAATAGGATGATCGAAATGAGCAACAAATTAGAGCAACTTCGTAAACTAACGACGGTAGTAGCAGATACTGGTGAAATTGATGCAATCAAAAAATACCAACCGGAAGACGCAACAACTAACCCATCTCTAATCCTTAAGGCAGCTCAGATCGAAGAGTATGCGCCTCTTATCGATGCTTCAATTGAATACGCTAAAGCACAGAGCTCTGACAAAGCGCAACAAGTCCAAGACACTTGTGACATGCTAGCGGTAAACATCGGTAAAGAAATCCTAAAAACTATCCCTGGCCGTATCTCTACTGAAGTAGACGCTCGTCTGTCTTACGATATGGAAGGCAGCGTAGCGAAAGCACGTCAACTAGTAAAAATGTACAACGATGCGGGCATCACTAACGACCGTATCCTGATCAAACTGGCTTCTACCTGGGAAGGTATCCGCGCAGCAGAAATCCTAGAGAAAGAAGGCATCAACTGTAACCTGACTCTACTATTCTCTTTCGCTCAGGCTCGTGCTTGTGCTGAAGCTGGTGTGTTCCTAATCTCGCCATTCGTGGGTCGTATCATGGACTGGTACAAAGCGAAAGAAGGTCGTGATTTCGAAGCCGCTGAAGACCCAGGTGTACTATCAGTAACTAAGATCTACAACTACTACAAAGAGTACGGCTACAACACAGTCGTTATGGGCGCAAGCTTCCGTAACATCGGCGAGATTCTAGAGCTTGCGGGTTGTGACCGTCTAACTATCGCTCCTGCTCTTCTTGCCGAGCTAGAAGCAGCAGAAGGTGAAGTCGTAGAAAAACTGGTTGACTCGAAAGGCGCAGCAGAGCGTCCGGCTCCAATGACTCACTCTGAGTTCCTATGGGAACACAACCAAGACCCAATGGCGGTAGAGAAGCTTGCAGAAGGTATCCGCAACTTCGCTGTAGACCAAGGCAAACTTGAAGCAATGATTGAAGCCAAGCTTTAATCAACAGAATTTACAGAGGGGAACGTTTGCGTTCCCCTCTTCACATCTTTTAAGCAACAATCTATTAATCGGTATTTATTATGGATCGCAAACATCTAGCTAATGCTATTCGTGCACTAAGTATGGACGGTGTACAACAAGCAAACTCTGGTCACCCAGGCGCCCCTATGGGTATGGCTGACATCGCTGAAGTTCTTTGGCGCTCTCACTTAAACCACAACCCAGCTAACCCAGAGTGGGCTGACCGCGACCGTTTTGTGCTTTCAAACGGCCACGGTTCTATGCTGATTTACTCTCTATTGCACCTTGCTGGCTATGAGCTATCAATCGACGATCTGAAAAACTTCCGTCAACTACATTCTAAAACTCCAGGTCACCCAGAGTACGGTTACGCGCCGGGTATCGAAACGACAACGGGTCCTCTAGGTCAAGGCATCACTAACGCTGTTGGTATGGCGCTGGCAGAGAAAACGTTAGCAGCGCAGTTCAACAAACCTGGCCACGACATCGTAGACCACTTCACTTATGCATTTATGGGTGATGGCTGTCTGATGGAAGGTATCTCTCACGAAGCATGTTCTCTAGCGGGTACGCTAGGTCTTGGTAAGCTGATCGCGTTCTGGGATGACAACGGTATTTCTATCGATGGTCACGTTGAAGGCTGGTTCTCTGACGATACACCTAAGCGTTTCGAAGCGTACGGCTGGCATGTTATCCCAGCGGTAGATGGTCACGATCCAGAAGCGATCAACGCGGCTATCATCGCGGCGAAAGCTGACCCTCGCCCTACCCTGATTTGTACTAAAACAATCATCGGTTTCGGTTCACCAAACAAGTCGGGTTCACACGACTGTCACGGTGCACCACTAGGCGCTGAAGAAATTGCAGCGACACGTAAAGAACTTGGTTGGGAGCACGGTCCTTTTGAAATTCCGCAAGATGTCTACGCGCAATGGGACGCGAAAGAAGCAGGCGCAGCTAAGGAAGCAGCGTGGAACGAGAAACTTGCAGCTTATGAAGCAGCATATCCAGAGCTTGCAGCAGAATTCAAACGCCGCGTAAACGGTGAGCTACCTGCCGAATGGGAAGAGAAAGCAAACGCAATCATTGCTGATCTTCAAGCTAACCCAGCCAACATTGCATCACGTAAAGCGTCGCAAAATGCTCTAGAAGCGTTCGGTGCTATGCTACCAGAATTCCTAGGCGGCTCTGCTGACCTAGCACCTTCTAACCTAACTATGTGGTCGGGTTCGAAGTCTGTTTCTGCTGAAGATGCGTCTGGTAACTACATTCACTACGGTGTACGTGAGTTCGGTATGACAGCAATCATGAACGGTATTGCGCTACACGGTGGTTTCGTACCATACGGTGCAACCTTCCTGATGTTTATGGAATACGCTCGCAACGCAATGCGTATGGCTGCTCTGATGAAAGTTCAGAACATTCAAGTGTACACACACGACTCTATCGGTCTAGGCGAAGATGGCCCAACTCACCAACCAGTTGAGCAAATCGCTTCGCTACGTCTAACGCCTAACATGAGCACATGGCGTCCATGTGACCAGGTAGAATCGGCAGTGGCTTGGAAACTGGCAATCGAGCGTAAAGACGGCCCAACGTCGCTAATCTTCTCTCGTCAAAACCTTGCACAGCAAGAGCGTGATGCAGAGCAACTAGCGAACATTGCTAAGGGTGGTTACATCCTAAAAGATTGCGCTGGCAAGCCAGAGCTAATCCTTATCGCAACAGGTTCAGAAGTTGAACTTGCGGTAGAAGCAGCAGCACAGCTAACAGCAGAAGGTAAGCAAGTACGCGTTGTTTCAATGCCATCAACAGATGCATTCGACAAGCAAGATGCGGATTACCGCGAAGCAGTACTGCCATCAGACGTAACGGCTCGTATCGCTATCGAAGCGGGTATTGCTGACTTCTGGTACAAGTACGTTGGCTTCGGTGGCAAGATCATCGGTATGACAACATTCGGTGAATCTGCACCTGCAGGTGAACTATTCAAGATGTTCGGCTTCACCACTGAAAACGTTGTGAAAACAGCGAAAGAGCTTATCGCTTAACTGTTGATTCAGCTCGCACAGTCAAGCCCCTGTGATGAAAAGGGGTTTTAAAAATAACCCCACTTGAAAAAGTGGGGTTTGTTTTTACATCAACAACGATGTCTGATAGCGCTTGATTATTTCTCTGGTGTTAAGGTGTATTTAGTGATCAGCGCATTTTCACCAAAAGACTCATCGATACGCTGTCTAAACTCCGCAAGTGTGACCGACTTCGTCATCGCATCAATATCCTTCAATGCCTCAACTCCATAATCATGTACTAGATAGCGCGCATAAAACCATGTTCGCTCGACGGTATCATCTGCCAGTGGTGCCAATGCGACGTTAAGCTGCTTAGCCACGAGATCGAGATCGTCTTGTGTTACCTTATTCAGCAAGCCTTGAACGACTTTTTCTGTCGCTTGGTCAATGCCATCTATATCGCTTGGGTTCACTTGTGCCTCAATTAACCAATCCGTCATCGCTTCACTGTCTTGTGTCGCGCTAAAGGCGTCGGGAGCGTAATCCAAACCCAACTCTTCGCGTACATAATCAGTGAGACGCTTCGCGATCAAACGCTGCACCATATCATCGATAAACGCAGTTCGTACGCTGGTCGCTGAAGCACTAGGGTTCGTCGCGCGTAGAAGATAGAGGCTACTTTGCTCGTTGTGAATGGGCAGATCGATACGCGCTTTTGGCTTGCGGTTCAACCCAGCATCAATTGGCACAATGTCTGTTTTAGACAATGGAATCGCCGCAATAAATTGCGTAAGTAGCGGCTCTACTTCGGCAGAAGTAAGATCACCCACAATCACCAACTTGTTGTTACGGTTAACCGCAAATAGCTGTTGATAGACTTCAGCTATCTGTTGCTCGGTCACCATAGACAATTCTGGCGCCGTGGTTAAACGATGGTAACTATCTGGCAAATAGATGTTTTTATTTATCGCCGAGCCCCATTTTCCGACCGGGGTCATCAGGTAATTTTGCAGATCTTCAATCTGCTCGCGTTTGACCACTTCCAATTGGCGAGGGTCAATGTTCGCATAACGCACTGCGTTATAAACCACATTGAGCGAGTCCATCAACTTTGGCTTAGTCGTTGCGACTTCTAGCCCATGATGGGTATAGCCAACAAAGGGATAAACTTCAATCGCTTCTCGCGTCAAATACGCATCAAACTCACTGCCGTTAAAGTCACCCACACCGCTGCGGCCAATCACTGATCCCGCCAAACTTTGCGCTGCGTGAAGGTCGCTTTCTAGCGCACTCGAACCACCACGGCTAATGTACACCATTTGCACATACTCACCCGCGCTATCATCGGCTTCAAGCCAAACCTCTACCCCATTTGATAGTGTCCAGACAGTAAACCCCTGCTGCTGACTTTTACTGACAATATCACCGGCGACTGTGGGCGCTTCTAACTGTGCGACAGGACTGCCCAAGGCAATAGGCTTAACGCCAGGCTTTGCAAACTGCGCTTTCAACGCTGGAAGGTTATTCTCTAGGCGTGTTACCGCTTGGCTGTCCTCACCTGCTAAGATAAATGCCGCGTCGCTGGATAATATTTGTTGGATTTGTTGATTCAATCTTTCTTGGGTTGCCAGTTGCAATAACTGCTCCAAGCTACGCTGATAATCACGCTTTGACTGATTGGCGACGCTCATGGTTTGACTCGCCACCATGCTCTCGACCAGATCGATGCTAGTTTGATTCTGCCAGTTGTAGTCTAAGTTTTCTAACCGCTGACGATAAGTACTTAACGCGGTGTCTCGCTCTTGTTCACTGACACCAAAGTCACGTAATGCCGCTAAAGTTGAGGCCAACATTTGCTGCGCTTCGGCACGTTCAGATTCGGCAAACGCGACATACATACTGCTGTATCGACGATAGTTAATATAATCACTCGTGACTGACAATCCTTGCAATGGAATTGCCGCACTATTAAATGCTGAATCCAAACGATTGAAAATCAAAGTTTGCGCCAACTGATCCAACCAAGTATCTAACAGCTGTTGGCGATGCTTAATGACAGAGCTGCCTCTATCGACCATCAGCGCAATACTTGGTGAATCATACTCTCCCACTTTACCGACATAATCACTTGGCGTTAACGTGATTGGGGCTTTTTGGTTGGTAGGGACATCATTCGCAGGTTGCCAACTCGCAAACTGCTTTTCAATTATCGCCTTAGCCTCATTGACGCTGATGTCGCCACTAATGATAATCTCACTGTATTGGGGATGATACCAAGTTTGGTAAAACTCGCGGATGCTTTCAGCGGTCGCATTGCTCACCGAATTCATCGTACCGACAGGGTCCATATCGGCGAGTAGCGTACCCGCGATCAAGTCGTCATAGTACTTATCGGCAAACGAACGATTTTCTGGTCGATTGCGACGAATTTCACCTTGAATAACGCCTATCTCTTTCGCGATTTCCACAGGGTCTAAGTTAAGACCGTCTGCAATGTCTCGCATCCACACCATTGCGGTCGACAATTGCCCCTTATCGGGCAGGTCAAGCTCATACACGGTCTCATAATAAGAGGTATAGGCATTGATATCAGAGCCGAAGGTCAATCCAGCTTGTTCAAACATATTGACCACGCTTTGGCTTGATAGATTTTTCGAACCATTAAACGCCATATGCTCTAAGAAATGGGCGTAACCACGTTGTTGCTGTGTCTCTTGGGCAGAGCCAATATGGAACAACAAGCGCACAGAAACAGGCTCACTTTCCTCAATGGGATAGATATGAAAACGCATGCCATTGTCGAGTTGACCAGATACCCAATCTGGGTCTTGTTCAATGGGTGTTTCAATCTTGGGCTGGCTACAGCCTACTAATATAAATAAGAATAAAATGAATACTTTACGCATGGCCATACTACTTTGTTATTGGTCTGCGCCCAAATATACAACAAGACTATCTTTGTGGTTATTGATTTCGTTCTAGACAGGGAAAAATCTGGTTGAATGTTGCAGATCTGATACCCACGGCATAAGATCTTCTAGGAGACTAACGAATCATCTAGAGGCCCCCGATGAGCGGCTGCGACAACCAAAACCTGACCACCCTCACTTTGACTGATACTCAGCTTGAACAACAGCACGCCTTCGCAATGCAAGCGAAAGCACTCTCCCATCCGGTGCGGGTTCGTATCGTGAAGATACTTATCGATTTAGACCAACAAGGCGGCTGTTTAAACCATGATATCGTCGGCCAGTTAGGGTTGGCTCAGTCTACTGTTTCTGAGCATCTGCGCGTATTGAAAAGTGCAGGCTTTATTAATGCGCATCAGATGCCACCTAAGGTGTGTTATCGAATCAACCAAGCTGCACTCACACAATTTAAGCAGTTATTTTCCGATGTATTCCACTGATGGCGGTCAGTCTTGGTCGGCAGGATGATTGACACCATCGTGAGTCACAATATCACCCAGTTCAAACGGATTGACGCCAGTTAAGCAGCCAACATTGTAGCCATACTCATCCGGAAACGAGCGACGCTGATGGTGAGTGTAAATACCACATACGGAGCAAAAGTAATGCTTTGCCGTTTGAGTATTGAATTGGTACAAAGTGAGCGCGTGTTCGCCTTCAAGAATTCGTATTCCATCGAGCTTCACCGACGCGACAATGGCCCCTTTTCGCCGACAAATCGAGCAATCACAACGTCGTGGTTTTTCAATCCCATTAGGCAACGAGAGTTCAAGTTTCACCGTACCACAATGGCAAGTTGCGATATGTTTTTTGTTAATCTGGGTTTCGCCTATTTGTTTGATCATAAACACTCCTTGTTTGAGCCAATTTGATACAACGAAACCTAGGCCTTATCTAAAGCTAGCGGGAATCGTTCTTCATACAGTGCCATGAAGTCGGCCCGTATCTCTTGCTCTAAATGTACCGCCTTGTCAGTGGGACAAAACAGCATAATATGAACAAATTGCTCCCCCGTTGCCCCACTCGTGATGTGGATGTGCGCTTCAGAGCCGGGTAAATCAACTCCGGCATGTTTTTCTATCATTGAGTTATAACGTTTTGCGACATCGAGAAAGTAACTCGTATGCGCCTCGATTTTTTCGTTCAACAGAGGAAGCAAAGGGTAAAGATTGACGAAGTCGCGAACAACAATCGAAAAGTTATGAAACACATAACGTTTCATAAAATTGAGGTTCTTTACTGGATAGGTAAAAAACATACTGTTGGGTAGAGTAATCGTTTTGCCTGTGTAGTGATATTGACCATGGTGAAGGTCAATCTCTTGAATCACTGTCGCCATGATATTGTGCTCAATCACCTCGCCACAGGTTTTTCCGACCTCAATCCAGTCACCAATGCGAAACGAACGAGAGCTGGCGCGCTGGATTGAACCAGTAAAACAGAGAATAATCTCTTTCGAGGCGACGACGATCGCGACTGCGATTGCGGCTACCGAAAACGCAAATTCACTGATTTCCGATTGCCACAACACAAACAGCGTCAATACAGTAATGATAAAGGTGCCGTTTTTAGTCCGTGACATCCAGTTGCGCTGCTTTTCAGACACAAACGCCACTTCACCACGTATCTTCGATAGCACTAACTTTCTTATCAGCGAAATGGTGATGATGATCAGTGCACTAAACACCAACTTATGAGTTAGAAGAAAATCAATAACGACCTGCGCTTTCTCCACTCGATACTCCTAATAGATCAATAAAAAGGGGCACTATGCCCCTTGAGTGACTTCACTTATTCTTGAATTAGATCGGGGAGCTCACCCTGTTTAAAAACAACAAATGCCCGACGGTTTAACGCATTGGATTCAAGGTCTTGTTGTTGTGTTATCGGGGCGAGTTCACCAAACGCTTTAACTTCCCATACAAATTGCGTTGGGTCTAGCTTGGTCTGCAAATAGTGTTGCACAGATTGCGCTCTTTGTGTCGCGAGCTTTTGGTTGTAACTGATCGCCCCCTGGTAGTCGGTATGCCCGGCAATCAGTACTCGTCCATTTAGGCCGCGTAAGTTGTCGGCGAACTCATCCAGCGATTGCCGGTCTAGATCGCTTAGTTGGGCATCGTCAAAAGCAAAATGGGATGTCATTGCCACATACACTTTGCGTTCTGGCTCTGGTGGCTCACAAAACGCATTTTCCTGCTGAGTTTGAGTTTGCTCGAACACAACATACGCCCGCCTGTTTTGCGCGTTGGCCTGAACAGAGGTGCCTTCAACGATAGGACGAGACTCGCCGTAGTACTTCACCTCCCAATCATAGCGAGAAGCCGCCAACTTACTTTGCATGTACGCTTTTATTGATTCCGCTCTTCGTAAAGATAGCCTTTGGTTATAGTCATCGTCACCCTGATAATCGGTATGACCGACTATCGATATCTGACCATGATATTTGCCGATACTACTGATCAACTGGTCTATCTGTTGTTGATCAGCAAGTTGTAGCTCGGCCTTGTCAAAATCAAAATGAGACGCCACCGCAATACGAATATCTCGCTCTGGG
Organism: Vibrio sp. JPW-9-11-11; assembly: GCF_013369335.1. Classification (GTDB taxonomy): domain Bacteria; phylum Pseudomonadota; class Gammaproteobacteria; order Enterobacterales; family Vibrionaceae; genus Vibrio. The sequence continues at coordinate 153,762 of NZ_SZQJ01000009.1, read as the reverse complement.
ACGATACACTCTCGAATTAAAAACTTCTCGACGAGTGGATCGCCAAACTTATCCAGGTTCTCTTTGCTTACATAGGTCTCGGTTGCACACGCGCTAAGAATCAGCGAGATCAACGCTACACCATACTGTTTTAAGCCTGTCATTTCTCCATCCTCAGATCTTACCAATTAAGTTGATAAACACGCCTCTGGCATCGTAGTCATCGTCGTTCGCTAAGTTGCCGTCAAAACCTGAAAAGTTGTAACCAATTCCGACCTTAAAGTTGTCGGATAGGTGCTTGTTGACGGAAATCAACGCACCATGCTCGAGTTCATCGTTGAGTGTGTCTGTCTTCCAGTGATACTCGCCTGTGACATCCCACTCTTTAATCACGTGGTATGAAGCGCTCAAACCATATAGATTAATGTTACTTTCGACCGTTTCAAACTTGCCAGAGGCCCGCTCGAAGTCCTCTTTCTTATTTTTGTGCGCGTATTTTGCGCCCACGTCCACTTTGGCGTTCACCGAGTAAATCCCCTCGACTTCAATGATATGGGATTCTTCATTGCTGTAATCGACATCACGGTCAAGGTTATCCGTATCTGCAATGTAGGTATAACGACTTAGCAGGTTCAATCTGTCATTGTAAATTGGACGGTAAGCCAAACCAGCAGTTGCCTCCACGAAGCGCTCTAAGGTCTCGTCAGTCTCTTTACTGATTGACTTGGAATAGTTGAACTTACCAAACAAGGTATACTCTTCGGTTAAGTTTTGTGTATAGCGATTGGTGGTCACGAATTGATCAACACGACGCTTATTCACATCGACATTCTCATTGCCTTTATCGACACGATACTCAATCTTATGTTTGAGGTTAACATCATCAATATCGACATTTGCCGTGAAGGTCACCGCTTTGCGCTCAGTGACCTCTAGCTTGGTCGGGTCAATTTCGTTCTTCTTCTCGATTTCACCCTGCTGATAACCGATACCGAAGTCGACATCATCACTCATGTCATAGCCGAAACCAAATGAGTCGATCTGGCCTTTGCCGTTGTTTTCATCAACAAACTGATTTTCTTGATAGAAGTCAACATTGGAAGTTAGATCAGCGCGCTGACCGACCACAACGTTGTTGCTCCCTTCGTAGTTATCATCAACATAGGTCACGTATGTGGTGTAGTTTTCGGTAATGTCGTAGCTGGCTGTCGCCTCAGTCGCGTCCCCTCGATCGCCTGTGGTATATTGCGCACCCAGTGAGAGGTCTTCAAACACGCGAAATGCAGCACCTAGCGAAACACTGTCGTTGTCATCGTACTGATTGGTTTTGTCAACGGTCGACTGACCTTTAACGTAAACGCTGTTGTCGCTGTCCCAAATATAGTCCGCTCTTAACCCCGCTAAAGTACCCTTACCTTTTTCGTTTTCGCGATTCAGCTCATCAACCTGCTTGGCTGCAGCAGACAATTTTACGTGCTCGGTTAACTTAAACTGAGCTTCCAGTTCAGCCTGTTGGGTATCAGTCTCTTTTATGCCATCAAGCTCTGTCTCTTCAATCGACGTGTAACGAGTAGCAAAGCTCAATCGGTCAGACGCTTGGAGTCTTAGCTCGGTACCATACGACAATTGCTCTAAATCATCACTCTGGCTGGCATAACTGTAACCCGCATCTTTTGATTTATACCAGGCCTTAACATCGTTACCTACCGCGCCAAAAATGCTAGGTGCGACGTCATACAAACTAGCCACACCCTTGACCTGAATTGAGTCACCTTTACGCTCATCGAAATCTTCACCGATAGGAGTAAACGTCAAACCGCCATCAAAAGAGACAAAGTTAGAGTCGGTTTGACGGCCTTCACTATGGGCCAATTCGGCTTTGATGTAGGTCCCTTCGGTGGCGCGTAAGGTTAAATCAGCGCTGGATGATTGGTAGTCTTGACCATCACGCTCTTCGGTTGCGTAGTTAACCCCAACACCAATATAGTCGTTTAACCAGCCTTTGGCGCGGCCGCCATAGGTCAGTGAATCTTTGACCTCTGAGCCTTTTGGCACGTACTCGTAGTCAACCGCCAGATAGTTTTCAAAGCCATCGGTTGGCGTATCATCGATGACGCTACCAAAGCTATCAGAGATAATATTGCTCAGTGGACGCAATAGGATAATACGCCCTTGATACGGGTTAATTTCGTAGTCACGCCCGGACTGAAGTGGTACCTCACGCTCTGAAATCCCCGAGTCTTTATTCACTACCTTAACGTAGACTTTGTCGCTACCCGGTACGAGTTCACCATGACGTAGGAAATATAGAGAACCGCCTGTTCCTAGAAACTCATCATGAGCAAACGATGAATCAGCAGAAGCGGCAAAGCCCACAAGGTTCAGTCTATCTTCACCATATTTAGTGGTGGAACGGGTGCGATAATCCCCCTTGAAACCATACAAGCTGCGGTTGTAGTCGTTGTTGTCTGTACCCGTCAGGCCAGTATTATAGTTGCCCCATAACGCGCGAGATTTGTCGTACTCTAGGTCGAGATAGACTTTGCCTTTAGTATTGACCACCTTTTTGATATTGGCGCCATCACCGTAATCACCATAATACAGTTCATCGTCATCCTCTAAAATGTCGAAAACCGTTGAGTCCTCTGCGGCAAAAGGGTGCTTAAAGATGTCCTGTATGCGACCATTTTTGCTATCAAAATGAGTGGTTAACCTAAGTTTGTCACCAAACTTACCTTGACTGAAATAGGCGATTCGCCCCTGATTGTAAACATCATCTTGATACTGTTCATTAACCCCAAGCGCACCAGTATTACCCGTGACTTCATTTCTACCGATATACAAATCGGCCAAGCCAGCTTGTGCGTAATAAACATCAGGAATACGCACATATAACTGATAACGGCGCTCATCACCGTTATCAAATATGACCTTAGTAGGGAAAAGGTAAGCATCCGCGGGTAAAAATTGCTCGGCGTAGAGTTCACCATCTTCAACTTCAAACTCGTCGTCACCAATCACAACTTTATCGACACCCTTAAGCCCAGTTCCGATAAATTTAGCCAAACCTGAATTGGTGGGAATGTTGTGACGCATTAACTGAGCACGACCGAAGCTTCGCGCCAACTGCTCTTCACTTTGGTTACGATCGATATCGACTTCGGAATCCGGACGAACTAAATCAATCACACCGATGGTGGTGATGTCCATGTTGTCGTCGTTATCCCACGCCTTGAATCTGAACTGCAACTGATTACCGACTTCAAATGCGTAGTCGATATCGGTACTGCCATCCCAGCTGATATCAATATCGTTCGCCACCTCAGTACCTTCAATCACCTTAAGTGGTTGAGATAAACTACGATCTTCACCTCGGAAGATCTCGATTTGGTAGCGCGTCATGTAGTAGCTGTAGTTTGAGCTGACCGTAAAATTCACCGAATCCGATAGCTTACCCTGCGCCACTTCCAGTTCATCACCAACACTGACATCCAGAACCGGTTCAAAACGGGTGATATCACGGCTGGCCCAAATCGCACCTTCGTCAAGGTAGATGCGTGAGCTATCTTCTTGCTGATGAACCTCCACCTCGATACCGGTGGTATCGGTATCAAGCTTTTGCAACTGACTGGTATCTTTTGCCACTGTCATTATTGGAATCGCAGCTAAAATACTCACTGCTATACGTGTCATCTTGAATTTTTTCATAACTCATCCACCAATCGCGTTTGTTTGTCGTTATAGTTGTTCACGATTAATCTTCATCCTCTACCGCAACACTGAAATTAAACTTAGTCAGTTTGTTCGGTGAAACTCTTTGAACACGTGGGTTCTCACTAATAACCTTCATCCCTGTCGGCAAAGAGTCGGTATCTACCTTAATCAAGAAGTTTTGTCCCTTCTTATCCAGTACCCACTGATCCGGCACGTGATAGCGGCCATACTCATCGGTTTCAATTACAATCCCCTCAACCGTAAGCAAGCGAACACCAGGTATACCGTCTTCGTATATACCATTGTTCTCGATAACGATCTCCCAAAGATAGTGATCTCCATCTTTATATAGATGTCGAGTTACATTGAGGTTCTCCGCAGACAAACCTTGCTCTCGGTCGCCAACGTATTGCGTCGAGCGCAGCTCTTGCTTGTCAAACACAATTCGAGTACCTGACTTAGTTACGACACTGAAATCAAAGCCCTGATCAGTGCGCGTTTCAAACTGAAATACCACTTTATTGCTATGTGGCAAGGTACGGTTATTCGATAGGCCGAACAGCTTATCTATTCGGTAACCTGCCACCAATGCCGAGTCTTTAACAATCGTTGATTTAGGCGTATAGGAGCCTGTGGTGTAGTTGTACTGGTATTGACCAGGGTTCATTACCTCAATGCCATAAACTTTAGCCGTATGCTGACCTTTGTCATGCTCAGTATCTTTCAAATGCTTTTCAGTGCCTTGATATTGAATATTGGTCGTACCCACTATGTAGTCACCATCATCAATGTCCACAGTTATATCAACGTTAAACGCTGTAGCATCCGCCTGGAAACCATCTTTGTTATGATCTTCAAACACTTTGCCTATAATGGAGGCGGTATCGAATACCTTGTCTGGCATGACCTCAACTGTTGCAGTGGCTGTGTTAGACTTCTCTTCAAGCGCCCCTGATGCCTGCCCTTCCGGTGGTGCCATCGCTACCGCTGAGTTGACATACTTACCAAAAGTCGCGCCGACAGTAACACGCAATAAGTAACGGATACGTACTTGCTCGGTAATCGTCTTATCTGCCCCACCGTAAGCAAGCATGTCGCCTACGTTAAAGGTTAGAGAGTTGGTGACTGCAGGATCGTCAGTGTTGATTACGTCATCGTTGGTATCAAACTGACCGTCCGGACCACTATTGGTAATCTCGGTCGAGCCCGGAACATAGGCAAAACCAGAAGGGTAACGGTCAACCAGCTTAACGTCCTTAAATTCCGACTCGTTGTTGTTGACGATAGTCACTTCATATTCAACCACATCACCCACTTGAGCGTCTGTTTTCATTGCTTCTTTCGCAACAACCAGCTCGCCTTCGTTATCGGCAAATTTCTTGACGTGAATAGTCACATCGTCAGAACCACTAATTCCCGTCGCAGGATCAGTTACTGTGAAGGTGTTGGTAATATCGTCATCAAGCCCTTTGTTCAGCTCACCAGTGATCTTAATTTCGTAACCGTTACCCATGTAAGGCAACAGGTCGAGTGAAAGAGCACCATCCGGTAGCATCAGGTCTTTATCAGTAAACTCACCTTTTTTCTGGCCACTTGGCCACTCTTCGATAGTGCCTTTCCAAGTTGTGAACAAGGCATTGCCGTTTGAACCCACCAGCTTAGTGATTTCATCAACCATTTGTGCGCCAGTGATGGTAGCTGAACCTTCATTGCTTACGCGCAGAATGTAAGTCAGCTCAGAGTCATCATTGGTGTACTCTGCGTTATCACCTTTATCGGTAGTTTTATCGATCGCAAAGCTAACGGCCTGTGGCGTGATCATCGCACTGACGGTTTCAACGGATGCACTACGCGCAGTCGAGGTTGATGGCTGGGCTTCATCAATTTTATGAGTGGTGTTGACAATCTCGCCCATTGCGCGCGAGTCTGTCGTACCGGTAATCGCAATCTCAACCGTGTCACCCGGGGCAATGTCACCGGCAATGTTTATGTCGTCATTCGCCGACAAGGTGCCTACGTCAATATTGGTGCGCGGGTCATTACTGGTTGCGCTAATCGTCCAATCGGTAAAAGCGCCGACAACTTCACGGTTACCACTTGCAATGTCAGGTCTGGTTGGAACCTTCATACCCGAAATTGAATTTCGCAGAATAATATCGTTGGCGAAGCCTTTACTGTCGTTAAACAGCTTAATACGGAAGGTCGCTTGCTGGCCTGCAATGTAGATCGGGTTGTCAGCTGATTCGGTAATAACGACGTTGTCAGGCTCTGGAAGCAGACTTGCCAGCGCGCTAAAGCGCTGAGGACGACCACTGTTGTTTATCACCATGGTCGCTTTGTTGTCGATTTGACCGTTAGCAAACTCATTGACTTTGCCTGTGATCACAAACTCTAAGGTGTCGTTAGGTGCCAGATCGACAATAGCATCAATTTCTTTGTTGCTACCGCTTGGATCCGGTGAGACCTGAGTCAACTCGTTTCCCTTATTGACTTCGATGTTCCAGCTAGAGAAAGCGGCTTCTTTCGAACCGTTGACCGTATCTACCGTCATGGAAGCCAATAAATCCTTAAGTTGGATACCAGCAACAAACGCTTCGTTCTCGTTGGCAACAATAACGCGGAACACTGACTCTTTACCCGGCTCATAAGTCATCTCTGTATCCGTGCCAGTTTCGCCAACGTACTTTTCGAGGGTCAGTGAAACCGGACGATGCTTGATGATCGCCTGAGCATCTAAGGTTGGTTGACCAACAAAGTCCACACTTGCCTGGTTAACGATATCCGTCGTCGCATAACGATTAACCTTACCGTCAATGGTAAAAGTCACCGTGCTATTTGGCGCAATATCAGCCAAAGTATCAATATCAGGGTTGCGACCACTTGGCGTAGATGACAAGGAAGAACTGATATCACTCAGCTGTGTCTTAATTGTCCAACTTTCAAATGCGGTCCCGTTAGTACCATCAACCAAGGTAACAAGTACATCACTGATGATGTCTTTGATTTCAACATCATTGGCAAAGCCTTCACCACCATTGCTAACCGTGACCACGAACTGCGCGCTCTGCCCTGCCTGATAAAACTCACGGTCGGCCGTTTTAGTTAACGTAATATCCGCAGGTTTAGGCTTAATGGTTGCGCTTGACTCGAACTCTTTGCCATCGTAAGTCACTTTCGCTGTGTTAACGATCTCGCCAATTGCTTTAGCATCAACCTCACCCTGAATGGTGAAGACAATGGTATCGTTCGGAGCCAAGTCGATATTGGTATTAATATCGCTATTCCAGCTATAGGTCGAGATACCGACTGAAGTCATTGGGTCGCTCGCCGAATAGTCAAACGTCCAACGACTGAATGCCTGTCGGTCAACGCCATCTGCAGTCGAAACCATCACTGCTGAGATAAGATCTTCTAACACAATATCATTAGCAAATGCCGCATCCTTGTTGACGATTTTGATTTCAAAACCATTAACCGTTCCGGGAGTGTAGAGTGGCTCGAGAGGTTCTTTGGTCACTTCTATAGACGGAGTTAGCGGCGTGCTTACGGCATCGTCTTCCAGTGTTTTACCATCGTAATCGACGCTCACCAGGTTGCGGACTTCCCCAATAATTTCAGGCTTAAGCTTACCTTTAATGGTAATAGTAACGATGTCTTGCGGCGCAATATCGATACTGTTGTCAATGTAATTACCCGATAGCGCCGGTAAACTCGTCGTTCCGTTTGCCGATACCCCATTGATTTCAATCGTTGCAGGGTCAAATACGGAAATAGTGCTGCCATAGATGGTATCAGCACTCATGCGGTCAACGAAATCTTCAACCTTCACGTCGGTTGCCCAAACCCGTTGCGTATTGGTCAAGACAATCGTGTAAGTCAGCGTGTCTTGAGCCTGATAAACGCTTTTGTCGACACTCTTAGAAACCGTCACTTCCGCATCAAGAGGTAAGTATGTTGCCTCATCACTTGCAGGTTCAACATTGTCTGTTGTGACGTTTACACGGTTAGTAATCGCTCCTATCACGTTACTGTTCACCGTCCCCTCTAGGTGAAGTTGAATCTGTGATCCTGGCGCTAAGTTAAACTCACCACTAAAGCCATCAGGCGCGTCAAATTCGGTCTGCGAGATCACCACAGTCTTGCTTGCTGAAGGATCAACAATCGTCATCGAACTTGATGCTTTATCCCACGAATCGAAGACAGATCCTGTGAGTAGGCTATCTACAACATCAGCGCGGATATTCGACGCGATATCTTCAACTTTGACATTTTGCAGGTAACCCGCCCCAGTGTTTTCAATCACAATATCAAAGCCGATTGAGTCACCCGGCGCATAAAGGGCCGGAGACAATGACGCTTGCTTGGTTACTTTCAGCGCACCTAGCTCTGGGTAGATGAAATGTTGTTGCAGGTCGTATTGTTTGTTGTTGACATACAAGGTGTTACCGAACTTGCCGACAGCGTCATCTCTGACGTTGCCAACCACTTCAATTTTGAGCACAGTCGGCTCTGTTCCTGCCGCCCCTAACTTCACTATCGCATCAATGTCACCGGTGGTTTGAATCGCACTGGCATCATTGTGCGCCGCAGTTACGTTCGATACGAAGGTTGCTGTCGTCGACCAGGATTGCAATGCTGTTTGCATCGAGCCATCGGCCGTCTCGACCATGAACTTAGAAATTTCATCTTCAACACGTACGTCAGCATTCGAGTCAGCACGGTTGGCGATATACATGGTATAACGTACTTCGCTGCCCGGTGTGTAACTCGGGGTGTCGGTTGACTTAGCGGCGACAATATCCGCTTCACCCTGCCCTAGGACAATCGAGTTTGAATCCTGACCATCAACTTTAGCAATATTGGTAATGGTACCGGTTGCATCAGCATCTACTGACCCTAACAAGCCAAATACCACTTTGTCACCTGGCATTAAGTCGAACGTTGCATCAAGCGGCTTGTTTCCCTCGTAATTTCCGGAGATTGAGAATCGGTCACTACTTGGCTGTTCAACAATCGTGGTCGATAAGCCGCTGAACGCCTTCGCACCTGTTGAGGTGTTGATAGCATTCAGCTTGTCGATAATAGCAACGTCATTAGCGATACCTTCACCACGGTTCTCGACCGTAATCGTGTAGCTCACCTGACCACCTGGGTTATATTCACAGCCAGTACCACTGTCCGATGGGAAGCTACAACTGCCACCATCCGCTGTGGTATTGGTGACCAGTTTCTCGAATACGAGATCTGGCGCAACAGGAGGGATCTCAAGAGTGGTGACCTCGTTATTCCCACCCGTTGCCTTGTTAGCACCGATAACACCGAGTGCGTCAAGTCGAATAGTGCCTTTGATAACGAACTGGATCTCTTCACCCGGTGCAATATCGGCAACAATATCCAGATCACCGTTGCCGTCATAAGACGGTAAATAGGTGTCGACATCGCCGTCTATACCATTAGTGATGGTGTGAGTGATTTCTGTATCGTTCAGCGCCTGAGTAACGCTGCCACCTAACACTTCTACCGTAATGTTCGACAGCAGATCGCGTAACACAGCGTTATCGCGCCAGACAGGTTGAGTATTGGTTACCGTGAAGTGATAGATGACTTCCTCGCCAGGCTTGTAAGTGTCACCGTTTGAGTATGGTCTCCCACCAATTGAGATGATCTCTTTGCTCACATCCAGACTTGAGGGTTCCGGTTTAATTTGTGATTTACCAAATCCGGACCCGTTATATTTAGGCTGAATGGTGACTGCGGTCATCGCATCATCACGGATTTGTGACTCAACTTTGATGTCAATCCAACCACCTGGAGCAATCGACAGTTTAGCAATATCGATATCCATATCGCTACCACCGCTAAACGACCCGATATCGGTCACCTCTTCAGTTGATGTTTCAACCGTAACGAACCAGCTCGCAGGTTGATAAACCACACCTTGTTGATTGTCTGGTTGGCCTGCCGCGATCTGCGCCAACTTCGATTTAAGCTTACTGAAGGTTTCAGTCAGACTAGCATCATACTCTGTACCTTTACCTTTGTTGTCGAGACGCAAATGGTAGACAACCTTCTGACCATCTGGTGTGTGGTTATAGGTTGTTTTGTCCGTAGCATAACTCGCATCTGTATATGCCTTATGTAGCTTTCGAATATCTGAAGCCTGCATATCTACCCTTTCAGAAGGAAGGTTATGCTTGTTGTTTACCTTTGCGGTGTTCTGGATCAAGCCCACCGCTTTTTCAGAGACCTTAGCTTTGATGGTGTATTTAACAAACGTCCCATCCGGATCAAATGTACTGCCTGCCAAATCAAATTCAGTATCGATGTTGGCGTTATCAGTCACACTTCCTGCATTCGAAAGTGTCGATTTGTCGACATCGGTTCTGATTGTCCACTGAGTAAAGGCACGACCTGTCGTTCCATCAAAGTACTCTGTCGTAATGCCCGCAATATCATCGAAGACAGGCACATCCTTTAGGTGGACATTGTTCTTGTTCTTAAGCAGGATTTGATACTCAATGTAGCCACCTGGAGTGTAACCTCCGGTCAGTTCCGTAGTGCCATCAACATCGTATATCTTGCTGACATGCTTCTCGAAATCGTATTTCTCAGTATCCGCTTTAGACTCTGCACTCACCGTATCGCCGTCGACCTTAAGTAAGTTAACAATATTGCCAACCGCATTCGGGTTAACTTGTGCACGCACGACATATTCAATGGTCTCGCCCGGTGGGATTGACGCATGAGTACTTATGTCTTTGTTATCAGCAATAGTCTTGTCGAGATCGACTTCAGCGTTCGGATTACCGCCCAGTACTTTAGGTTCAATAGTCCAGCCACTTGGGAAAGCTAAACCTTCACTACCATCAATCAAAGCAACTTTGATCGTCGAAAGAGTATCAACTACAGGAATAGCATAAGCCCCCCCCTTGCCATCATTCTTGATTGTTAAGTGGTAAGTAAGCTCTGAGCCTGGTTGATAGTTTTTCTGCTCTACGGTTTTGGTAAAGGCCAGGTGATAGTCGTACGGCTCAACCGTGATACCACCAATTGTGATGTCACCGACCGCATCATCACGTACCACCCCCTCTACGGTGTAAAGCACATAGTCCCCACCCGCGACGTCAATCGTTGTGGTGATATTCTCGTTGTCCTTGACGACACCATCTAAAGTACCGTCAGTTGTGCCATCACCACCGTCGCTATCTTCTTTTTCTACAGCAACAGAGAAGGTGTCATTAAACGGGTTAGCATTAGTTCCATCGAGTAGAAGTACGCTGACACCTTTAATGTTTTCAGCCACTCTATGGTTGTTAAAGTAACCGTTATTTGAACTAACTTTGACTGTGTAAGTTAACGTATCACCCGGAGCATAGAAGGCACTTTTCTTACCGTTTACCAGTAGTTCACGCGTCGTCGTACCGCCACTGTCTACACGCTCCATTTCATGGTGAGAAACATGTGACTCTTCCGTTACCTGTTTGTAGTCGCGGAAAATATAGGCATCGTTGGCAATGATAGGCTCTAATATCCCTGCACCATTGCGTGAGCCAATAACATTATCCTTTACACGAGCTTTGATCTTAACGGTTCGCGTTTCTCCAGCACCAAGAGTAAATGATTCGTTAACACCGCCAGGTGGGTAGACCAAATCTTCATTGGTCTGTGCCTGCCACCCTGCACCATCACCATAGTCGAACTGCCAGTATTCAAACGGGGACTGGTCCTCGTAATCCTCAAACTGATTGTTCTTCTGGTTAGCAAGTACCGACTTGATCTCTTTTAGCGGGTCAATCAACTTTAAGTTGTCCGCATTGTGTTCACTGTTGTTCTGCAGATAGATAAAATAGGTGACATCTTCGCCAGGGGTGAAGCGGGTAACATCTGCAGTTTTAAGGATAGAAACGTTTAGCTTGGCGTCACCGCTATCGCCGATTTCAGCCGTTGCTGATTGGTCAAGATTATTAACAGGATCGTGAATCTCAACTGTGTTAGAAATTTCTTCCCTTTGATAGTCATTTTTAACCAGACCACGAATTCTATAGGTGACAAACCCCATCCCCTGAACGGTCTGAGGATCAATGTCAATACGTGTGTCTATGTTGCCATTATTAGGGAAGTTGGCTTTAACATCTGGATAGCTACCCGTTTTGAACGGGGAGTTATTATTGTCGGTGAACGCTTGAATGGTCCATTCAGAGAAGGCATTCATTCCCACAATGTCATCGCTTACTTTGACTTCATTCGCATAACCTGCGCCACGGTTGTAAACCGTCACATCGAACTCGACCCATTGGCCGGGTACAAACTCATTCTCTTTGGTTGTCTTCACCACCACCACATTAGGTGCTTTCGGGTAGACAACCGCCGCGTCCTGCATGCCAGACTGCGAATCAGAATCTGGAGTTTCAATCACGGCGCTATTATCGATTCGTTTATAGATGATTTCGTCACCATTGCTGCGATCAATCTGCGCAGTAATGGTGTAAACCACTTCAACGTTGGGTGGGATCTGAGCAACGGTATCAAGGTCTTTGTTGTCTTCAAACACCCCAACGTCGGTATACGTGCTATTACCGTTAAGCAGAGGGTTGTCCGAGATAATTTCCGCACTAATCGTCCAAGAAGAGAACACTTTCTTGGTTACATTATCGGGTTCAAGAATCCCAGCCTCAATGGATGAGATAGCGTCTTTGACTTTTACGTTAGTCGCGTAGCCATTGCCTTCTTTGTTAATCAGACGCAGACGGTACGTGATCTCGTTATCCATTTTCGAATAGCTGGTGCGCTCAGAATGAAAATCGGCGTCATTGTTAGTCTTGACCTCTTTAATCAAATTGATATTGAAATCACGCGGATCTGAGCCTCGGTCAGCATAGACAGAATCATCAACCGTTACGCTATTTTGGATATGACCATTCGCCAGCGGATTAGTCTTCGCTTCTATGGTATAGATGATGTAACCATGTGGTTCGATAGTCGCGTCTACATCAAGATTATCAGGGCTGATGATACTACCACTGATACCGGTGTCTGATGCGGTTGATGGCGAGCCATTCTGTTTGAAGGCTTGCGCTGTAATCGTCCAACTATCAAAGGCTTTGATTGTTTTACCATAGATATCAACTGTCTCAAGCGCATCGATAGCGTCTTCAACATGGACTTGATCGGCAAAGCCATCACCATCGTTATCGACACGAATAGTGTAAGTGAGCACATCGCCAGAAGAGTAGTAACGAGAATCAACATCTTTACTGGCACGTAGATTATCTTCAGGCATCTGAACACCAGAGCCGTCTTCGCCAACGTTATCGCTACACGCTGGATTATCATCAACAATCAAACCGACGCTAGACTCGTTCACCTCCGCGGTAAGTTTGTAGCTAACAAACTTACCTGGCGCAATGTCTGGTGACACTGTCACTGGAGAGGTGGTCCAAGAACCATAGCTGTACTGACCGTGATCGGTACCCAAATCGTCTTCTGCACTGATTGGTTCCAACTTCCAACGTTTAAATGCTGGTCCCTGCCCCGCGCCCGCCGCCAACTCAGTTTGGACACAGGTTAAGTCATCGACAACTTGTAAGTCGTTGGCAAAATATTTGGATGAGGAGTTAGACACTTTAATCTCGTACTCAACCGTATTTCCCGGAATATACTCAGACTCTTTGGTGGTTTTTACAATTTTGATTTCCGAGTCGGTTACGTTAAGCGTACGCTCTGCACCAAAAATGTTGCTGATTTGAGCATCTTGTTCTAGTACGCCGCCTGAGTTAAAAATCGCGGCATTAGCGCCTTTAACTTCACCAATCGCGACAGGCGAAATATTGGCTTTGATCTGGTAGGAAATAGTTTCATTGGGGAAAATTGAAACCTGATCATCAAAATCCACATCTGTTTGCGAGCCCAAGTCTTTGTAGCTCGATTGAGAGTTAGCGCCGATATCAGTCACCTCAACACTCCAGTGAGCAAATGGATTACCCGCAAGGTCGCTACTGTTATGTTCTGGCTTAAGGTTATTACCTAAGCCCAAGTCTGAAATCAGTTCATTGATGTTGTGCTTAACATGGTAACCATAAGCGATGCCCTGACCAGTGTTACTAACTTCAACAGTAAAGACACGTTCAGAACCGACTAAATACGGCGCGGTCTTGTTGATTGAGTGCTCAATGCTAACAACAGGCTGTGCAGGAGGCGTCGTTCGCTGAGGAGTTTCAATATCACCATCTTTAGTATGAGCACTTGCTGAAGTTACGATATCACCGACTAGATTGTCAGCCACAATCGTTGATATGGTATAGGTAAGTTTACCGCCTACCGCGACTTTGGCGTCACTAACTTCAAGATCACCGCTGGTAGTAAAGCTACCAAGATCACTATCACTACCCGTTTTTTTTCCACTAATCGTGATTTTGCTAAATGGCGAGGAAGCTGAGCCAGTTATGTTTTCCACCGCTAATGACTGAAACGCCTGACTGATATCAAGCCCCTGAACTTGGTAACTACCGGTATTGGTTACCGTCAAGGTATAAGTGAGCGAACTACCGACTTGATACTCACTTTTATCAACCAAAAGGTCTAAATCATATTGATACGGAACTGGGGCAAAAATGCTTGGCGTTGTTGGTACGAAGACTTCCGAACTGCCATCACCATCAACGTCCGCTCGCACGGTAGTCTTATCGAGAACAATCTCCCCAATAGCTTCACTACTGACGTTTGCTTGAATTTGATAGGCAATATGGCCATATGGGAACAAAACGGCATTCTCAACATTTAGATCAGCATCGACACTGCTGAAAACACCAGGTTTTGAGCCCCAACTGCTAGATCCACTAATGGTCAGTGCGCTAAATGCGTTTACGTTGCCCGATTCGCTTTCCACCTTAGTTTGCCAAACAGGATCGTTAACTATAATACCTCGCAATGTTTTGGCTGAGGTATTTTTGATCAAAACTTGATAGTCGATGCTCTGTGAGTTTTGATATTTTGCACTAACAGGAGTCACCGTTACTTCGATATCCGCGGCAGACACAGTAAATACCGAGAAAACTGTCAAAACAGTTATCCAAGTTGAAAAGTAAGAGAAAAGTTGCTTTAACAAAACGTTGTAATCCTATGAGCAATAATCATCTGCACACGATACGTAATCTGGCGAAAGGTGGAGGAAGCTACGCATTATTAGTTTCAACACCCTAAAAATGTCATTGCTTTGTCAGACTGTATCCGAAGACTGCAAAATGTATCCAATTGTAACAAGTCCAGTAAAATCATTAGCGAATCAGTGTTGAGCCGTTGTTGACCTATCGATAGCGCGCCGAAGTAATAAACTGGCCAAATGTTTCACACCAAACCACTACAGTATTGTATTGTTCGAGAGGGAACTCTGATGGCAATACAAGCATAAACCGATCAAAGTTTTTCACCTCTCCTACTTCAACCATTTGATGTTTAATAGCAGTAAAGCCTTGCTCAGTTTCGATAAAATTGGGAGAAAAATAGAGGCGGTAATCGGGCCCAGGAGCAAGCTCTCCGATAAAAGCAACATGATCTTCGCTTATCGACAACGAGCCTTCACCCCAATGCAGCAAGTCGCTGTCTTTGCGATCGCGCTGGAAAGTACCTGTGTATAGGGCGTGGTCGGTAATACGCTGGACGTCATTGACATCGGGTGATGGCGGTTGAATAACAATAGGCAACGCGTAAATCCCTAACGCGAAGCCTATCGCTAAACTCACCACATGAGTGAAGAGTAAGAAGAGCCTTTTCATAGTGATACTCACTGCATAATCGATACAGATAAATGTATATGATTTGCAATGAAATATCAGCTTTGCTCGGCGAAGTTATCGGTAATTTAACGCGGTTTTCTCTGCCAAGGTCACAATTACTTTCACGGCCTGCTCCATCGACTCAATAGAGGCAAATTCGTGGATGCCATGAAAATTATAACCGCCCGTAAAAATATTAGGACACGGTAGGCCCATAAATGATAAACGTGCGCCATCTGTACCACCGCGAATTGGCTTAATCAGCGGCTCCACATCACACGCTATCATCGCTTGTTTCGCCAGTTCAATAATGTGGGGGTAAGGTTCAACCTGCTCTTTCATATTGAAGTAGCTATCATTCATCACCAGCTCAACTCGGCCTTTTTCTAGGCGCTCATTCAGTTCAGCCACTCTATCACGCATAAATTGCTTGCGCTGCTCTAGCCCTTGCCTTTCAAAGTCACGAATGATGTAGCCAAGTTCACTGCGGGCAACAGACATGTCAGCCGATTTTAAGTGAAAGAATCCCTGATAACCCTCGGTGCACTCAGGCGTCTCTTCGCTTGGCATCATCAATTGAAATTGCGCTGCGATGTTCATCGAGTTGACCATTTTTCCTTTCGCTGTCCCCGGATGAACGTTAACGCCGTGACAAATGACATCGGCACTGGTTGCGTTAAAGTTTTCGAATTCCAGTTCTCCAGCCGGACCGCCATCGATAGTATAAGCCCACTTGGCGCCAAACTTCTCGACATCAAATTTGTCAGCGCCGCGTCCGATTTCCTCATCAGGCGTAAAGCCGATACAGATATCACCGTGTAGGATTTCAGGATGGGCGATAAGCTCGGCGACGGCCGAAATAATTTCTGCAATCCCTGCTTTATTGTCGGCACCAAGCAGCGTTGTACCATCTGTGGTAATAAGGTTGTGTCCATGGAGTTGATGTAAGTCCGGGTACTGAATCGGCGACAATACTTGGTCACCTTTACCTAAAGCGATGTCGCCACCTTGATAATCTTCGACAATTTGCGGTTTAACGTTCTCACCCGAGGCATCAGGTGCTGTGTCAATATGGGCGATAAAGCCAATCGCCGGGACCGCATAGTCAACATTACTTGGTAGTCGTGCCATTAAATAACCATTGGAATCGAGTGATACATCACTCAGCCCTAGCTCGATCAACTCCTGTTTTAGAAACTGAGCAAATGTCATTTGCCCTTCACTACTCGGGCACGACGAGTTAGCAGGATTAGATTGAGTATTAAATGTCACATAGCGCAGAAAACGTTGAACTAATTCATTCATAAAGCAGTCTCTTATAATTTTGTCCTCATGACGAGTTCTCATCCTACGCCTAATTACTCGTAGGGCTTTGCTATAAATCATTTTTTTTAGCAATAACCGACGGTAACAAAAAAGCCCGAATAGTTTCCTGTTCGGGCCAAAAACATGTTTGGTGACACTTTACAGCAGGATAAAGATACCCGCCAAACAGGCGCTCATCAGGTTAGCTAAAGTACCCGCAAGTACTGCTTTAAGGCCAAGGTTAGCGACTTCGGAGCGACGTTCTGGCGCAATAACACCGATGGACCCGAGTTGAATCGCGATCGATCCTATATTGGCAAAACCACACAACGCAAAAGTCACAATCACTTGCGTATGCTCTGATAAAAGCGCTTTATGCTCAACAAAATCAATGAAAGCAACAAACTCATTCATGACGATTTTCTGACCAATATAAGAACCCGCCATCAACACTTCGTGAGAAGGTACACCGATGACCCAAGCGAGCGGTGAGAACAAGTAGCCAAACAGAGCTTGTAGTGTCACACCACTAAAACCGGCGACTTCGCCCAAGCTCTCAAGCCCAGTGTTGACCATCGCAATCACACTGACGAAAGCAATCAGCATAGTCCCTACCGCGACCGCCACTTTCATTCCGTTCATTGCGCCACTTGCCAGCGCATCAATGACATTACTCTCTTGCGCTTGATCCATCTCGATGTTTGATTGATCCATTGGCGTGTCACGTTCAGGAACAATGATTTTTGCCATCATTAAACTGCCCGGAGCCGCCATGAAACTTGCAGCAATCAGGTATTTCAGCTCAACACCTAAGCCCGCATAGCCGCCAAGTACACTCCCCGCGACTGATGCCATACCACCCGCCATAACAGCAAATAGTTCAGATCGAGTCATGCGCGAAAGGAAAGGACGAACTAGCAGTGGAGATTCACCTTGAGAGAGGAAAATGTTACCGGTTGCCACCAAAGACTCGGCTTTACTGGTCCCCAAAAATTTCTGAATGGCACCGCCGATACACGCAATCACTTTTTGCATTATGCCCAAGTAGTAAAGGGAGGAGATAAGAGCGCTAAAAAAGATGATGATAGGAAGGACGCGAACCGCGAAAATGAAACCGCTGTTGGCAAGATCGCCAAATAGAAAGGCGATTCCTTGATCGGCAAACCCGAGCAAACTGGAGACGCCACTACTTAAACTGGTCAACGCCGCTTGCCCCCATGGGAAATAGAGCACTAATGCGGCAAACGCAACTTGAAGCAGTAACGCGCGCGACACAGTTTTCCAATTAATCGCCCGACGACTTTCTGATAACAGTACGGCACAACAAAGCAGAACTGCGATCCCGATTAAGCCAAATAAAACATTCATTAAAGATTACCTCTACAAGCATTGAGTGGGTAGCTGGTCCGGTCCGTGGGGTCATTCACCATTCCATGTGACGGCTTGTATTGGTAGAGCTGTGATTCTCAACCGGGCGGAGAGTATAACGCCAAGAATGAGAGTTTCATCACATATTTTTACGCAAACGATCAAGCGCACAATAAACGCTCAATTTGTCGCAGCACTAAGGTCAATCTTGATAAATTAGTGTTTACTTATATGAAGTTAGCGCAAACAAATTTTGGATAAAGATCACAATGACATCATATTCGAGGTTTTTTTTCGCTGATTTACTGGCGTATTTATCAATAGCTTCTAGTTTTAGATAAGTAATACTTAACGTGCTCATAGGAACAGACTGGCACACTAATAACGTCTAGGCTTAACTCGCTAGCAACCCCGCCATCGTGCGGGGTTTGTACTTTCTAGCCTTCTAACCTTTCGCCAACTGGTAATTTGTCGCGGCCACGCTAGAATATCCAGCTCAATTTCTTGCCTGAGAGCCTTTATGTCCCTTGATTATACTTACGATGCCCTATCTTCTATGCCTCGAGAAGAACTCGAAGAGCTAAGCTTACGCATGATTCATCGCTTGGTTCCACAGGAGTCAATGTCTGAGTTATTCACGTTTGATAGTGATGAGGTGGACTCGCCAGACAAGCAGCAAGAAGCCCAGTTTGACGCTATGCTGCGAATGAGCGCGATTGCGTTGAGCGAACTACCCGCGCTATTTGAAGAATCAGAGAATAGACAGCAAAACATCCTGCGAATGCAACGCTTGTTGCTGTGGCATTTCTATGCAGTCTCTTTTCACTTAGAACAAGCCATTCCGCTCGAAACACACTGTAATCACGTTGATGTGTTATTGAAACAGCCACCACAAAGCGCGCTTGAATGGGTCACGACCTTGACTGATTTACTCCGTCAATATGCACAAGTTGCACAAAAGAAGCACTCGTAAACGAAAACGCCAGCCAATGCTGGCGTTGCTATTGTGAGCTCTTAATCGTTTCCTAGTACCTGACGTGCATTGATCGGTTGAGTCGGGCGGTTATTGTCACCCATTGCTTGGTTAAGTACATCACGTTGATGCTGATTCACTGATAATGGCTCATTTAGCACTAACCAGCGCACCCCTTCACTACAGGGCGGAGTGGTTAGCGAGCCATTAAAGCGATAATAACCGTCAAAATCAGGCAGCAGTTTACGCACGTCTAACCCACTATCAAGTTTTACGCTTTCTCCCGTTTTGGGTACCTGTTGTATTAAACTTGCCAACGGCTTGTTCAGCTCCGAACCCAAATCAAACATCACAGCGATCACTGCCAAGTTACCTTGTTGATCGGCATTCACAAAATGCGCTTCCACTGCAAATTGCTGGCCTTTTATCAAATTCTCAGACGGGGTATGGAAGTGAAACTGTTGTAAGTCAAACGTCTGACCATCAACCACAACTCGATTGTCACCACCGACAACAGCTTGCAAAGTATGCCCATTATTGACCAACTCCGTCACTCGTCCTTGGTAATTAATGTCGAGTTTGGCAAGGTCAGCCTCGAGTACATGCTCGATGTTAATCGGGCTTTGGTTTTTACCTTGTTGGCATAAAGCCGATACATCACCCCAATGCTCTGGGCCGTGAGCACCATGATAGCCCCACTCAGCTGCGTTTGCGCTCCCCATTAACCCAGCTAATACACCTAGCATCACTAAACTTTTTTTCATCATTATTCCTTTTATTTGCTCATGTAGCGATTCCATCATAGCCAGTGACAAAGGAAATAAAGTAGTCGGTAATCTATGATTACATTGAAATTTTGGAAGCAGGTACGAGTGATCTGCAATCATGTTGCTGCTCAATAGTTTGCGCCGTGATCCCGTAAGGTAAAGATGAAAAAGCCGAGCATATAGCTCGGCTGTGACAAAGTACTACCGGTTGCGGTTACTCCCAATCAAGGATCACTTTGCCAGAAAGTCCGCTACGCATGGCATCAAAGCCGGCTTGGAAGTCATCGACCTTAAAGTGATGAGTGATGATTGGTGTAAGATCTAGCCCAGATTGAATCAATGACGCCATCTTGTACCACGTTTCGAACATTTCACGTCCGTAGATACCCTTGATTACCAAGCCTTTGAAGATAACCTGGTTCCAGTCGATGCCCATGTCTGATGGTGGAATACCTAGTAGAGCAATACGACCACCGTGGTTCATTGTCTGGAGCATTGAGTTAAATGCTGAAGGGACACCAGACATCTCAAGGCCCACATCAAAGCCCTCTGTCATGCCGAGTTCAGCCATCACGTCTTCAAGCTTCTGCTCCGCAACGTTAACCGCGCGAGTCACGCCCATTTTGCGTGCTAGGTCCAGGCGGTATTCGTTCACATCGGTAATCACTACGTGACGAGCACCAACGTGCTTGGCCACCGCTGCCGCCATGATACCGATAGGGCCTGCACCTGTGATCAGCACGTCTTCACCGACTAGGTCGAATGACAGCGCAGTGTGTACCGCGTTACCAAACGGGTCAAAGATAGACGCGAGATCATCAGAAATACCTTCTGGAATCTTAAACGCATTAAATGCAGGAATCACTAGGTATTCAGAAAAGGCACCAGTGCGGTTAACGCCCACACCGGTTGTATTACGGCACAGGTGAGTACGGCCGCCTCGACAGTTACGGCAGTGACCACAGGTGATATGGCCTTCGCCCGATACACGGTCACCGATTTCAAAGCCACGCACTTCTTGGCCAATACCAACCACTTCACCCACATACTCGTGGCCAACCACCATAGGAACCGGGATTGTGTTTTGTGACCATTCATCCCAGTTGTAGATGTGTACATCGGTACCACAAATCGCGGTTTTCTTAATTTTGATTAGGATGTCGTTGTGACCAAGATCAGGCTTGTCGACTTCAGTCATCCAAATGCCTTCTTCAGGCTTAAGTTTTGAGAGTGCTTTGATTTTCATTATTTGATGATCTCCATGTCACGACCAACTTCAATAAAGGCATCGATAGCGCGATCGAGTTGCTCACGAGAATGTGCCGCTGACATTTGGGTACGAATACGAGCCTGATCTTTTGGTACGACAGGGAAAGAGAAACCAATCACGTAGATGCCTTTCTCGAGCGCGCGCTCAGCAAACTCAGCCGCCACTTTTGCATCTCCTAGCATGATTGGGATGATCGCGTGGTCAGCGCCGCCCATAGTGAATCCCGCCGCTTCCATACGTGTACGGAAATGTGCCGCGTTTTCCCATAAACGGTCACGCAGGTCAGCGCTCTCTTCAAGCAGGTCAAGAACGCGGATTGAAGCATTCACAATTGCCGGAGCAACTGAGTTAGAGAATAGGTATGGACGCGAACGCTGACGTAGCCAGTCTATCACTTCTGCTTTACCTGAAGTGTAACCGCCAGAAGCGCCGCCCATTGCTTTACCCAGCGTACCTGTGATTAGGTCGATACGGTCTACAACATCGTGGTACTCATGAGTACCGGCACCTGTTTTGCCCATAAAGCCGACCGCGTGTGAATCGTCAACCATAGTAAGTGCGCCGTACTTGTCAGCAAGGTCACAAATGGCTGGAAGGTTCGCGACTACGCCGTCCATTGAGAATACGCCGTCAGTAACAATCAGGATGTTGCGCGCACCCGCTTCTTTCGCCGCAATAAGTTGCTGCTCTAGCTCTTGCATATTGTTGTTAGAGTAACGGAAACGCATCGCTTTACACAGACGAACACCGTCAATGATTGAAGCGTGGTTTAGTGCATCAGAAATGATCGCATCTTCTTTACCAAGAATAGTTTCAAACAGACCCGCGTTCGCATCGAAACAAGATGTGTAAAGGATAGTGTCTTCTTTACCCAAGAACTTAGACAGTTTTTGTTCTAGTTCTTTATGGATGTCTTGAGTACCACAGATAAAACGAACCGATGCCATACCGAAACCGTGTACATCCATGCCCTCTTTACCCGCTTCAATAAGCGCTGGGTGGTTAGCAAGCCCAAGGTAGTTGTTGGCACAGAAGTTAAGTACCTCTTCGCCTGTCGAAATTTTAACTTGCGCTTGCTGTTGAGAAGTAATGACACGCTCTGATTTGTAAAGGCCTTCCGCCTTTACTTCTTCAAGTTGTTGCTGAATCTGTTGGTAGAATGCAGAAGACATTTCAAATTCCTTGCTAATTATTATGGTAGTAAGCCTTTCGCTTATCTAGAGCTTAGAGCTAAAGACAAAAATCGGTTGATTTAAGTGTAATTCATGCGCGTAGTTTTCATTATCCCGTCGGGCGGAAAAACATTATTGAATTTGAAGCACAAATAACTCAGTTTAGTGATGACGGACATGGGAAATATCGCTAGACTCAAGCCACAGCCATTCAGCTTTCACACTATGAAAAACACTAAACTGATCGCTCTGTTACCCGATTTAGCCAGCTTTATCCTTATCGTTGATGAAGGAAGCTTTACTGCAGCGGCAAAGCTGCTCGACGTCACGCCTTCGGCATTGAGTAAGTTAGTGACCCGTCTCGAAACATCCCTATCGGTTAAGCTATTTGAGCGAACCACACGCAAACTGATCATCACCCGAGCAGGGCAACAGGTTTATGATCAAGCGATGGTGATGCTCAATGCGGCCAAACATGCTGTCGAGCTTTCTAGCTCTGATCATTACGAAATGTCTGGCGCGCTCACCGTGGCAGCGCCAGAAGCCTTCTTGAACTCTGTGCTTCAGCCTTATGTGGTTCCTTTCCTCAAAAAATACCCAGAGATTCAACTCAAACTGCGCGCAGCAGATGGCAACATCGACCTGATCCGGGACGGGATTGATGTCGCGTTTAAACTGACCGATAAACCCGATGAAAACTTAGTACTAAGAGAGGTAAGCAAAACCAATCTGGTGCTGTGCGCAAGCCCCGAGTATATTGAGCAACGCGGTATGCCCACCCATCCAACACAGCTTGAGCTGCATGACTGTTTGTATCTTGCGGAGACAGACCGCGACCATATTTGGGACTTTTTTAAAGAAGACGAATACCACTCAGTGCCCGTCAGTGGTCGCTACGCGGTCAACCATTCGCAGATGCGGTTAACCGGGGTCAAAAATGCGCTGGGTATCGGGATTTTTCACGACTTCGTTATTGCCGACGCTATCGCCGCTAAACACGTGGTTCCGGTACTTTCTGATTGGACGATAAAGAGTAACTATCACGGCGCAATTGCCATGCAATATGCACAGACCAAGTACATGCCTGCGCGATTGAGAGCTTTTATTGATTATATTGGAGAGAAAATGATGGGAGAGAACAGAGCGGATCAGTCGTTTGATTAAGTGAAGGTCTTTTGTATCGGTGGAGCACGGGGGATAGCGAGCTGAAAACGTTCACTTAGAGCCAAAAAAGTGTACGCATCAAACTTCGCTAAGGTGGTTCTGCGTGCGTGTTGGGGTGTTGGAAGAGAATCCTGATGAAAGCTGGAAAAGTGGCTGAAAGGACACGGCTTACTGTGTTGAGTTTGTGCCTTGCCCTCTTCAATCTGAACCAGTTCGAAACCGTTAATGGTACAAAGCGTCGCCCAAACGCCAGCACTAGCGCCGTGAGCATTTATTACAGGCATCAAAGTCACAAGCACCCAGCTAAGGGCACTTGCAAACAACATGTTACGCTTGAAGTTAGACGCTCTGATCATGACCACTCTCAACAGTTAGAGCGCCAATATATAATTTCTTGTTAACAAGCTCAGTAAGTTAGGGTTAAAAATCCTGCTTTGATCATGGTTTTTCGGTCAACCAAAAATCTTGCTCCAGATACTTGGATTACGTTTGTCATGGTACTCTTCACGTAACGCATCAACTTCTCTAAGCGCTTGTTTCGCCGCCGCCAAATCTCCAGCGCTGAGCTTAGCATCGACTTCCGCTAATGCCATTGAGAGCTTATTGAATCCCTCCAAATAGAGCTCTGTTTTCTCTGGTGGGTAATCACCTTGCTTAGACTGCGCAACCAGCGAGGTTAAATTCGCTATCGCAGCTTGCATCGGCTCGATTTGCTCTGCTTGAGCGGCCTGTTTGAATTCGACTTTCATCTGCTTCATGGTCGCTTTTAGGTCAACGTCTTCTGCGTAAACATGCGCAGACAAGACGAGAGCGACGATCGGGAGTAGCTTTCTCATTGTTGTTATTCTTTTGTCAGTGATTTAAGGCTGTCAGTCTACTGGAAGCCGATAGAGAGAATAAACCGATTTTTGTATCAAGTTATAAATCTTGATATTCGACGATTTCCTCACGGCCGCGCAAAGCTAAAAAAGCCAAAAATTGTTGGGTTGAACGAGTGATCACTTGATGACCTTCAATCCCCACTTCTTCGAACAGTTTCGAAACTAAACTTAGATTGCCAACGTCATGACAAAAGTGAGCATCGCTACCAGTGGTAAAGTAAACACCAATTTGCTTGCCAAGCTGCGCTATCTGATAACAACGTTCAACACTGCCAACGCGGCTATTCCCTCTCAAAGTGGTATTGTTGATTTCAATCGCGACATTGTGCTGTTTGGCACACTGCAGTACTTGCTCAAAGTCAAAATCAAAATTGGGATTGCCAAGATGACCGAGCGCATCAACCTTGCCACTTTTAATGGTGTTCACCAAGGCTTGAGTATGGGTCTTTTTGTCACTTGGCCGAAATACAGGCTCGTGAAAACTGCCAATCACCCAATCCAAGCTCTTATAAGACGTCGGGTGAACATCGATCTCTCCACTCTCATTAAGGATATTCGCCTCAACGCCACGAATCACCGCAACCCCGTCGATAAAGCGTGGCAGCACACGTTGATTTGAAAAAAACCAATAATGCGGCGCACCGGGCATCGACTCAGCGTGGTCGGTGGTACAAAACATCGATAGACCATTTTGTTTCGCTGCTCTGGCATTTTCAATCAAAGTGCTATACGCATGACCACTAGCATAAGTATGCGTATGAGTATCAACAACTAAATTCATTTTCTGACACATTCTTCTATCTAGGTTTCGCCTATGTTACCAGCCTATGTCTTCTCTTGCTCGGATATTGTCTTGATCATAGGCAGCGCCTGCTCCCAACCGCGATTAAACATGGCCACAAAGTCTGGATGTGTTTCTATCGTCACGGTCAATAGCACCGAGTTGTGCGTCTGTTTGATGTGATAACACTCCTTACTACCGATCCATTTGGTCGCTGAGTCGCTATCAAGTTGCTGGACCCTATCAGGGCTAAACACGGCGACATGGTGATACTCTAGACGCTTGTTCGGCTCAATCACATCGACCACTGCCCGTGTGCCTCCTGTGTCAGGGTCAAAAAACAGAATTTGCTTTCCTTCTTCCCACTGACCGGAAAACTGCGACTTGGGTGAAAATGCGCTGGCCCACAGGCCATAGGCTTCTGGATTCACTAAGGTTTCCCAGACCACTTCAGGTGTGGCGTCCACTTCGATTTGATAAGTCAAACTCAACATAAACTTCCCTTTTTACATGGTTAATATTGTATATAGACCATTTTTTAGCCTTTTCGTGCTATCGCAACATTAAAACAAAGAGATAACAGAAATATGGATGAGTTTTTTTGCAGCTTGGTGAGTTTGTTCGATACTTAAGAAGTGTTCACATTGTGGTGCCTTTATGAGAAAGCAACGTTACTCGCTCAGTATTCATATCACGAGTCTTTTTCTAGCCCTAACTTCCTTGATCGGCATAGTTCTCATTGCGATCAGTTATCAGCATGCCCAAGAGCTGTTGGCTGGAAGTGCGAAAGAACTGAGCAGAGAGAATAGTTTGAAGCTAGAGTCGACTTTCCAAGTTAAGGCTGGACCCGTTTTAACCACACTCGACTTTATGGCGATGAGCCAGGCTATTGAGCACTATGATACGCCCACTGAACATACCAATTTTTGGTCTTCGCTGCAGTTGATATTTGAACGACACATAGGCGTTGCCGCTCTTTACTATGCCGATGAAGATGGAAACTTTACCCTCGCGAGGCCACTCAGAAACAGCGCAGACAGATCAAGATTTGAAGCGCCAGATACTGCCACACTGATGGTCAATGTCACCAATGTACAAGGGATGAATCGTTTTTACTTCCTTAACCGTCAGTTGCACCATGTCGGTTACCGCGACACGCAAGACAACCAATTTGATCCACGCGTGAGGCCCTGGTTTCAAAACGCCAGTAATGACGGCGAAATTCGCTTAACTAACCCCTACTTTTTTTATTTCCTTAAAACGACAGGCGTTACTCTTTCTAGGCGTTCCGCTAATGGCATGAGTGTCGTTGGCGCTGATTTTACCCTCTCCGCACTCTCCGAACAGCTGAGTTTGATGGGCTATTCGTTAGGCACGCAACTCATGTTATTTGATGATAAGTTCCAAGTACTTGGTCATCACAACACCGGACTTAACGACGACCAATTGACCCGCGAACATCTGTCTAAAACCGTGTTTGCTCCGGTACTCAACCGCCTTTCAAGTCAAACGCTTTATGAGACGCCAGAATACCAGCAGCAATCTTGGTCACTCACGCTTACGCCCGTTCAACTCAATGGCTCTACTCGCCTGTTGTTAGCTGAAGCGACACCACAAGAAGATTTGCTTGCCCCACTGATTTCTCTGCGTGACAAACAAGTGATCGTCGCAATCAGCCTATTATCACTCAGTTTTATCTTAGTTTGGCTCGTGTCCCAACGTCTGGCGCGCCCTTTGCGCGCACTGATGGAACAAACTGACAACATCGCTCGTTTCGATTTCAAAAAAACACGCTACTCACGCAGCGTGATTACCGAGGTGGCGAACCTCACCAAGTCGATTGAACTAATGGAGCATACGCTCTACGACCTGCTGCGTTTGTTACGTGAAACCGCGAGCAATCAAGATTTCTCGGTGCTCGCCAAAACCATTGCTCACCAAAGCTTTCTCGTGACTCGAGCAGAAACCATCGTTTTGTTTGTTGACGATGAACAACAGCAAGGGTTATCTAGCGTGGCCAACCACGCGATTATTCCGTTTAAAATCGACATCAATACCTTAGTTCACTCTATCGCTTGGATAAAAACCGAACTCAAAAAAGGCGAAATTGTCCACCTCAATCGCGACGACGTTGGACTGGCTAAGTTCCGCGAGCAACTCTATAACTCCGATGTGTATCTCTTCCCTCTGCATAACCGAGACAATACCTTGGTTGGCGTGTTATTACTCGGCTACGAGCGCGCCATTACCTCAGAGCAATCCGACAAGCATGCGTTTCTCAAGGAACTATTAAGCTTTGGTGAGATAGCGAAAGAGAACATTGACCGAATCGAGCAACAAAAAGAGATGCTCAATGCGTTTGTTGAACTCATCGCTTCTGCGATTGATACCAAGTCGCCCTATACAGGTAGCCACTGCCAACGTGTGCCTGAGCTGACCAAACTATTAGTGACTGCCGCAGACAAGGACAAGCTGTACTTCCCTATATTTTCGATGTCCAAAGACCAATGGGAAGCACTGCACCTTGCCTCTTGGTTGCATGACTGCGGTAAAGTGACCACTCCTGAATACGTGATCGATAAAGCGACCAAACTCGAAACCATTTATGACCGGATTCACGAAGTAAGAATGCGCTTTGAGCTATTAAAGTCTCAAGCCGAAATAGAGTATTGGCAAGGCGTAGCTCGTGGAGAGGATGAAGAACAGCTTAACAAGGCGTTAAAAAAGAAACATCAACAGCTTGATGACGATTTCACCTTTATTGGGCAGTGCAATATCGGCGGTGAGTCAATGAGTGAAGACGCAATAGAGCGTTTAAAAACCATCAGTCAGTACACTTGGACACGCACATTAGACGATCAAATCGGTGTGTCTTGGATAGAGAAGCAGCGCGCTGGTGATAAAGCCACACTGCCTGTTCAGGAGCCATTATTAAGTGACAAACCCGTCCATTTTGTTGCTTGGCAACAAGGCGCTAAACCCCAAGAAACCTGGCAAGAAGAGTTTGTCTTAGCGCCGGGTGAGCTCAAGTATAATCGCGGCGAGCTGTACAACCTATCGATTACACGAGGCACGCTCAACGACGAAGAGCGATTTATCATCAACGACCATATCATTCAAACTATTATGATGCTCAAACGCCTCCCTTATCCAAAACACTTAAAAGAAGTGCCCGAGTACGCTGGTGGTCATCATGAACGTATGGATGGCAAAGGCTATCCAAAAGGTTTAAACGAGGAGCAACTTTCCATTCCCGCCCGAGTTATGGCGATCGCCGATGTGTTTGAAGCGCTCACATCCAGTGATCGCCCCTACAAAAAAGCCAAAACCCTCGCTGAATCCATCGAGATCATGACCGATATGGCAATAAGTGGCCATATCGACCCTAAACTCTACTTACTGTTCCTTGAACAAGAAATCGACCAAACTTATGCCAAACGCTTTTTAGCGCCAGAGCAATGCGTTGCCATTGACCGAACCCAGCACATCCAACGCGTTAAAACGTTTCTCAGAAACCAATTTTGACGTCGTTCAAAAGTGCGCCATTTTAGAGTAAAAAACGTAAATTCTCATTTGGGTTGAATAATCCGATGAATAGCTAAATATCAATGCCTTAGCTAACAGATGTGTCATTATTTAATCGATTGCCCACTCAAAGGTTGATGTATGTCAAAGAGTCATAGACAATACGCTGCCAACTGAGGATTCAGCTCTCAATTTTTCACACAATGTTTGTGATGCATAGAGATTGGCATGTTTATTCTGTTTTGCCTATTAGTGCAATAGGTAAGACCGATTTTATACTTTTAGGTGTCGTTGATAGGGTTGGTCATCTACTCGTGCCAGCCAATGAGGCACATGCTTACTACCTCGTTTTTAAGGGAAAGATGATGGTAATACCAGAAAACAGCAGCATCGTTATTTTTGGTGCTTCGGGTGACTTAACCTACCGTAAGTTAATCCCAGCTTTATATCACCTTTACTCAAACAAACAGCTACCAGAGAATTTCGCCATTCTTGGTGTTAGCCGCACTGAGTACAGCGATGAGTCTTACCGAGAAAAGCTAAAACGCTCGCTGCAAGAGATGGAAAAAACCGAGCCAGCGACTCTTGATGCCTTTATCAATCATCTTCACTATCAAGCCATCAACACCTCTGACAGCGTCGATTACAGTAAGTTAAGCGCTCGACTTAACCAACTTGCTGAACAGTATCAGTTTAGCCAGCGCAATACGCTGTTTTATCTCGCCACCCCGCCAAGCCTTTACAGTGTCATCCCAGCCAGTCTCGCTGAGCATGGTTTAAATAGTGAAGACGATGGTTGGAAGCGACTCATTATTGAGAAGCCGTTTGGGTACGATTTAGCCTCTGCACAAAATCTTGACCAAGAAATTCACGAACACTTTCAAGAGCACCAGATTTACCGCATCGACCACTACCTAGGTAAAGAAACCGTGCAAAACCTGTTGGTGTTCCGCTTCTCTAACGCGATGTTTGAGCCCTTGTGGAATCGCAACTTCATTGAGTACGTTGAAATAACAGGTGCCGAGTTCCTCGGTGTTGAGGAGCGTGGCGGTTACTACGATAACTCAGGCGCAGTGCGCGACATGTTCCAAAACCACCTGCTGCAAGTATTGGCGATGGTCGGTATGGAGCCGCCCGCGCAAATCAACGCTGATTCGATGCGTGATGAAGTGGTCAAAGTTCTGCAGTGCTTAAAGCCACTTGATAAAGGTGACCTGCGTAACAACCTAGTTCTTGGTCAATACACAGAGTCAGACGTTCGCGGTGAATTCTTACCGAGCTACCGTAACGAACCTGGTGTGGCAGAAGATTCACGCACAGAAACCTATGTAGGTCTGAAAGCCTACATCAATAACTGGCGCTGGAATGGCGTGCCGTTTTATGTGCGCACGGGTAAACGCCTGCCCACACGCGTTACCGAAGTGGTCATCCACTTTAAACAGACACCACACCCAGTGTTTGGGCAAAATGCACCAGAGAACAAGCTCATTATCCGCATCCAGCCCGACGAAGGCATTCAAATGAGTTTTGGCCTGAAAGAGCCTGGCGCTGGCTTCAACGCGAAAGAGGTTAAAATGAACTTTCATTACGCTTCTTTACATGAAACCCAGATGTTGACCGCTTATGAACGCTTACTGCTTGACGCACTCAATGGTGATGCCACCTTGTTTGCTCGTAGTGACGCCGTCGAAGCTTGTTGGCAATATGTCCAACCTATTCTCGATTTCAAACAAGATCCGCAAGCACTGTTTGGCTACGCTTGTGGCACATGGGGTCCAAAGGAATCTGACGACTTGCTGCAGCGAGACAATCGCGCTTGGCGTTTCCCATGTAAAAACCTAACTGACACGGATTACTGTGAATTATGATCAACCATAAGATTTTTCAAACAGCTCAACAAGTTGTTGAGAGCTTAGCCGATGATATGCAAGCACTTAGCGAGCAAAATCGTCCTGTGCACATTTCGCTGTCCGGCGGTAGCACACCTAAAATGCTGTTTAAGCTATTGGCTCAAGCGCCTTATGCACAAAACATCCAATGGGCAAACTTACATTTTTGGTGGGGTGATGAGCGCTGCGTGGCACCCGACGACGCAGAAAGCAACTACGGTGAAGCGAATGCCTTACTGTTTAGCCAGGTTAACATTCCAGCACAGAACATCCACCGCATTCTTGGTGAGAACGACCCGCAAGGCGAAGCCGAGCGTTTCGCACAAGAGATGAGCGAAGTGATTCCATGTGAAAATGACACCCCTGTTTTTGATTGGATTTTGCTCGGTGTTGGCGCCGACGGACACACAGCTTCGCTGTTCCCAGGTCAAACTGACTATCAAGACGAAAACTTGGCTTTGGTCGCCCGCCATCCTGAGTCAGGCCAGATCCGAGTGTCAAAAACAGCCAAAGTACTGCAAGCGGCAAAACGCATTAGTTACCTAGTGTTAGGCGCAGGCAAAGTAGAGATCGTAAACGAAATTCATACCACTCCGGCAAGCGAGTTGCCTTACCCGGCAGCTAAAATCCAGTCTACAACTGGTGAGACAGAGTGGTACCTAGATTCAGACGCAGCAGCAAAAATCGCGTAACGCGAGTGCGCAAATAATTAAATTGGAGAGAAACAATGAAAGGTGATATCGGTGTAATTGGCCTCGCAGTGATGGGTCAAAACCTTATCCTAAACATGAACGACCACGGCTTTAAAGTAGTGGCGCACAACCGTACTGCTGCGAAGGTAGATGAGTTCCTCGAGGGCCCAGCAAAGGGTACAAACATCATCGGTGCTTACTCGCTCGAAGAACTAGTTGAGAAACTAGAAGCTCCACGTAAAGTGATGCTAATGGTTCGCGCAGGAGAAGTGGTGGACAAATTCATCGAAGCGCTGGTTCCGCTACTAGACAAAGGTGACATCATTATTGATGGCGGCAACACTAACTACCCTGACACTAATCGTCGTGTTGCTGCACTGCGTGAAAAAGGTATTCACTTTATCGGTACTGGCGTATCTGGTGGTGAGGAAGGCGCGCGTTTTGGTCCTTCAATCATGCCTGGCGGATCTGCAGAAGCTTGGGAAGCGGTTAAGCCTATCTTCCAAGGCATCTCTGCTAAAACAGACGCTGGAGAACCTTGTTGTGATTGGGTCGGTAATGATGGTGCAGGTCACTTCGTCAAGATGGTACACAACGGTATCGAGTACGGCGACATGCAGCTAATCACTGAAGCTTACCAGTTTATGAAAGATGGTCTTGGTATGTCTGCAGACGAAATGCAAGCGGTGTTCGCTGACTGGAACAAAACTGAACTAGACAGCTACCTAGTAGAAATCACTGCCGATATCCTTGGCTACAAAGATGAAGATGGTGCACCTCTCGTAGAGAAAATCTTAGATACGGCTGGCCAAAAAGGCACAGGTAAATGGACAGGTATTAACGCACTAGACCTAGGTATTCCACTAACGCTTATCTCTGAGTCAGTATTCTCTCGTTGTCTATCTGCGCTTAAAGATCAACGTGTTGAAGCGCAGTCTCTATTCGGCAAGACAATCACACCAGTGGAAGGCGACAAGCAAGAGTGGGTTGACGCACTTCGTCAAGCGCTGCTTGCCTCTAAGATCATCTCTTACGCTCAAGGCTTTATGCTGATGCGCGAAGCGTCTAACGAAAACGGCTGGGATCTAAACTACGGTAACGTGGCACTTATGTGGCGTGGTGGTTGTATCATCCGCTCGGCATTCCTAGGTAACATTCGTGATGCGTACGAAGCGAACCCTGATATCGCGTTCCTAGGTTCAGATGACTACTTCAAAGGCATCCTGCAAAACAGCCTACCGGCGTGGCGTAAAGTGGCAGCGAAATCGCTAGAGGCAGGTATCCCAATGCCTTGTACTATCTCTGCTCTATCGTTCTTAGATGGCTACACAACAGCTCGCCTACCAGCGAACTTATTGCAAGCTCAACGTGACTACTTCGGTGCTCATACTTATGAGCGAACTGACCGTCCACGTGGTGAGTTCTTCCACACAAACTGGACAGGGACAGGCGGCGATACAGCATCGACTACGTACGACGTATAAAATAAGGATGAGTTAGGTATTTATTCATACCTCACACTCATACTATAATTATCGCTGCATGGAGGATGTTAACCGAGTTAACATCCTCTATTTTTTGAAACCTGCTACAAGGAGTCAACATCTACACGATGTCGACAACGGTGATTTAGTTAACCCCGGACGGTTATCGCTCATAATTGAGGTTCTTAACATGACTATTAATAAGTACTTTGTATTTGTTCCAAGCAAAGAACAAAGCGAGCTAACAAAGGAAACACAGCAATTGTTAGCGAAAGAAGCTCAACGTCAGGCTTTAGTAAAACAGGCGCAGCAACAAGGCGGCCTGTAGGCTAGGTTTCAAAGTAAAAAGGAGCCCCTATAAAGGGCTCCTTTTTACTATTAGGCAATTTTAAATGCACAGACGTGGCGGTCTAACTCTTGGCTAGCCACCCGGAGTTGATCGCACACTTGGTCCCCCTGACGCAACCTAGCCACTAACTCGCGACTGTTATCTGCTATTTGCTGAATATTGCAATTAATCTCTTCACTCACCGCTGTTTGTTGAGTCGCAGCAGCAGCGATTTCACTATTCATTAAGTTGATCTTGTTAATAGAATCACGAATCACTTTAATTGAACTGGAGACGGAGTTGGCCTTGTCTATCGTTTGTCTACTACTCATTTCACTTTGAGCCATCGACTTCACCGCTTGACTTGCCCCCGATTGTAATCGTTCGATCATCGCTTGAATCTCACCTGTGCTCTGTTGAGTTCGACCTGCCAACGAACGGACTTCGTCCGCCACCACAGCGAAACCGCGTCCTTGCTCGCCAGCTC
This sequence comes from Vibrio sp. JPW-9-11-11, assembly GCF_013369335.1. Classification (GTDB taxonomy): domain Bacteria; phylum Pseudomonadota; class Gammaproteobacteria; order Enterobacterales; family Vibrionaceae; genus Vibrio. Next base: position 120,212 of record NZ_SZQJ01000009.1, on the reverse strand, counting down.
TTGCTGCCTCGATAGCCGCATTTAACGCCAACAAGTTCGTTTGATCAGCGATATCGCGAATGACATCTAGCACCGACGCAATATTGGCCACATCACTATCAAGCAAGTTAACCACTTCACTGGCATTCGCAATTTCTTGAGATAAATCGTTCATTGCACTCAGTGCCGTCGCGATACTGATTGCCACCGTGTTGGTTTCATCATTGGCTTGTTGGCTCGACTGAGCGGCTTCACCGGCATGCTCACTGACGTTCTCGCTAGTCACTTGCATTTGGGCTACGGCGGTTGCAATCAGCTCTGACTCACTTTGCTGTGCTTGGCTAAACTCAGTGGCTTGTTGGGAGGCGCGTGTTAGCGCTTCCGTTGCCGACTTGACACTATTTGACGCTCCAACCGTCCCCTCAACGGTGACTTGTATTTTAGAGACAAACTGGTTGAATGAACTGGCCAGTGATGCGATTTCATCGCGAGTCGACACGTTCAATCGACATGAGAGATCGCCATCACCGCTGGCGATATCGGCCATAGCGCGATCGATATCGCGGATTGGGTTCACCACGACTTTGCGGGTAGTCCACAGCGAGAGCACCACTGTGAGCAAAATTACCAGGCAAGAGATAAGCTCCACTTTTGCGGTCGTTGCCATCGCACTATCCACTTGGAGTCTCAACTGCTCTTGCTGTTCCAATATCAATCCGTGGATCTGCTTTAACTGTTTGCGCAGGGTCGTAAACGCTTGATGAAACTCTTGTTCATGTGCAGCAAAATAGCGCTGCGAGGTCTCTGGAGATTGAATGATCGGCTCGTAGAGCGCGACCAATGCTTTGGCCTGAGAGACTAATAGATTGAGCTGATGGCGCTCACTCGGCGCTAACAAGTGATGGTCAAACAAATCCCCGACTTTCTCAAGCCTGGGGACCGCCTTGTAAGCGTTGTCTTTGAACTCGCCGATGTGATAGTCCAGCTCATCCTGTTGGTCCGCTTTGACCACACCATTTACAGCAACAATGGCTTGATAGAAATCGCGATACGCGTCTTCTAAACTATCATTCACTGGCTGAACAACTTGATTGAGCATCTTAGTTGCGTGCGCCTGCTGCTGACTTTGGTTGTACGAGATGATAGCGCTGCTCACAATGCTAATTGGAATCAAGGCGAGCGATAACAACAGTTTCTTCGATATAGACAAGTACGACATAGTAACCCACTGGAGTATTGTTTTAATACTCATGAGGTTACTCTCGTTCGCAAATGTAAGACAGCCGCTCAGTGTGAGCTAGATTATAACTTTTTGAGAAGTGAAATCTCGGTTTGTGTCACTCTTGACTCACTCCCTGATTTTGGCAAAAGCCGCCAATTAACACACGCCCAACGCCTTTAGTTTACGATAGATAGTATTGCGGCTAACCCCAAGCACGCGTGACACCTTACTGATATTGCCATCATGAGCACGATAGGTGTCAAGGAGTGTCGAGTTAACTGTCGATTGTAAATCTTTCGCGGGTGGCTCTTGGTCGAGCGCCTGATGATTCAAAATCTGTTTCGCTAGGTGACTAGGAATGTCACTTAGCGTGAGTTCGGACTGCTCGCTAGCGATAAGGCACGTCACTTTGAATAAATTATCGAGCTCGCGCAAATTTCCCGGCCAGTGATAATGACACAGAGTGTCAAGCAGGGCTGGCGACAGGGTTTGACCAGCGGGCTTATATTTCGCGTACAACTGCTCGATCAAAGCGCGCTTATCATTACGCTCTCTTAGCGCTGGCAGTTCAATGATTAAACCATTCAAGCGGTAGTAGAGATCTTCTCTAAAACGGCCTTCGACCACCAGCTTAGCAAGATCTTGATGAGTCGCGGCAATAATTTGCAGGTCAACTTGATAGCTGCGTGATGAGCCTACAGGCATCACCATTTTATCTTGCAGCACGGTTAACAGACGACACTGGGCATCTAGTGGCATCTCGCCGATTTCATCAAGAAACAGAATCCCGCCATCGGCTTGGCGAATGCGCCCCACATAACCTTTACTGTTGGCGCCAGTAAACGCCCCTGGCGCATAACCAAACAGTTCTGACTCTATCAGCTCTTTAGCAAGAGCCCCACAGTTCACCGTGACTAGCGGCTCCGAACTGCGATCGCTCTGCTGATGTAACGCTTTGACAAACTCGCCCTTTCCGACCCCAGTCTCACCCAATATAAGTAGGCTAATGTCCTTACCCAGCACCTTATTCGCTTGCTGCCACGCGCTTTCTACTTTATCTTCGCCGCAATGCAGCTCACTCGCTGCACTGAAGCAAGATTTCGCCACCGACGCACGCTTAAGCTGATGCTGCTTATATACCAATGCTGTCTGGTGTTTTGACCGTTTTAGCAAGGTGTCTACGTCAACGCCTAGCATATTCGTTTGGCGCGTCAGCTCACTCGCGACATGGTTATGGGCCACTACTCGCCCATCGTGATCGGCAATCACGATCCCTTGCCATCCAGTGTTAAGTACCGACTCACTCAGCGCTAAATCAATTTGGACTGCCGCTTCAGGAGTGTGGGTCAGCAAACGATTCTCGACCAGTTGCACCATATTCTGAACCAGCAGTTGTGTTGTTACATCATGTTGAGCTTGCTCACTGGTGACATCTAATATGGCGACTAGCTCACCACGGTGATCGAACAAGGGGCTCGCCGAACAACTGATAAAACGATGCTGTTTAATAAAATGCTGCTCCCCTATCACCGAAACTGCGCGTTGCTCGTACAAAGCGGTACCAATAGCATTGGTTCCTTTAAGGCTTTCTTGCCAACAGTTGCCTGACTCCAAGGCGATTTCGAGTAGTTTTTCTCTAAAACGTTCTTGCCCCCAACTCGCGAGAATTACTCCTTCACCATCGGTTACGATCAAACGGCTATCAGTGCGGCTTAACACTTGATTAAAGAGTGGCAAAGCGGCCTGTTCAACGGCCTCAATGACCTGCCGATTATTGTAGCGCCGCTCTTTCATGACCGAGTTAGACAGAACTGCGTCATTAGGGCGTTTGATCTCTTTCAACCCCGCTTCACTACTGCGGTGCCAAGATGACGTCAGCCAATCATTTGCTTGTCTGTTTTGTAATTGCATAGTTGTTCCATTTATGAGCAAAAAGAGTGTGCCATTTTGGAGCAATTGAACATTTTGTTAACACACCGCATCCTTAACAAAGCCTCAACACCTCGCAAACCAAGCCTTATCTACTCTAGCGCTAGCAATGAAATGCAACAAGTTTTTAACACTTGGTCTGTGATTTGCGTTTATCTCACTTAACACTTCGGTGTTTCAGCTTGCTTAAACAGTTAATACAACAACGAGATACAAATAAGGAAATAGTATGATCTACGCACAACCTGGTAGCACAGAGTCTGTTGTTTCATTTAAAACGCATTACGATAACTTCATTGGCGGAGAATGGGTGAAACCCACCAGCGGGGAGTACTTCGACAACACTTCTCCGGTCAACGGTCAACCCTACTGTAAAGTCGCTCGCTCTGGCGAGGCTGACATTAACCTCGCGCTCGACGCCGCGCATCAGGTTCGCGCAAGTTGGGCCAGCACCAGCGTTACCGAACGTGCCAACATCTTACTTAAAATCGCCGATCGCATAGAAGAGAACCTAGAGGAGCTCGCTGTTGCTGAAACTTGGGAAAACGGCAAGCCGGTTCGTGAAACCCTGGCGGCCGATTTACCCTTGGTGGTGGACCACTTCCGCTATTTTGCCGGTTGTATTCGAGCTCAAGAAGGCAGCGCAGCAGAGCTTGATGCAACGACGGCAAGCTACCACTTCCCAGAACCTATCGGCGTGGTTGGTCAAATCATCCCGTGGAATTTTCCGATGTTAATGGCGGCTTGGAAACTGGCACCTGCTTTAGCAGCTGGGTGCTGTGTCGTCTTGAAACCCGCGGAGCAAACCCCGACGTCGATCTTGCTCTTGATGGAAAAAATTGGCGACCTCATTCCTGCCGGCGTCATCAACGTTGTCAATGGCTTTGGCCATGAAGCGGGTCAAGCATTAGCAACCAGCAATCGCATTGCAAAATTAGCGTTCACGGGCTCGACCCAGGTTGGTAACCATATCTTAAAATGTGCTGCCGATAACCTCATTCCGTCGACGGTTGAGCTTGGGGGCAAGTCACCCAATATCTACTTTGCCGATATTTTTGACCATGAGGATGAGTATTTGGATAAATGCATCGAAGGCACCTTGCTAGGCTTCTTTAACCAGGGTGAAGTCTGTACCTGTCCTTCGCGCGTGCTGGTCCACGAATCGATTTACGACCAATTTGTTGCCAAGCTGACAGAGCGTGCAAAAACCATTAACCAAGGCAATCCACTAGACACCGAGACTCAAGTGGGCGCGCAAGCCTCGCAAGAGCAGTTCGATAAGATTCTCAGCTACCTTGAGATTGGTCGCCAAGAAGGGGCTAAGGTAGTGTTTGGCGGTGGAATTTCTGAACAGCCAGAATCGTTCAATCAAGGTTATTACATTCAACCGACCATGTTGGAAGGTCATAATAAAATGCGTATCTTCCAAGAGGAGATCTTTGGTCCTGTAATTGCGATAACCAAGTTCAAAGACGAAGCAGAAGCGCTCGAGATTGCCAATGATACTGAGTATGGCCTCGGGGCTGGTGTTTGGACACGTGACGCCAACCTCGCCTATCGAATGGGACGCAATATTGAAGCTGGGCGGATCTGGATTAACTGCTACCACGCCTACCCTGCTCATGCCGCATTTGGGGGCTACAAGAAATCAGGGATCGGCCGTGAAACCCACAAGATGATGCTCGACCATTATCAGAACACCAAGAACCTACTCATTAGTTACGATGTTAACCCACTCGGCTTTTTCTAGAAGTGGGCGAGCGTAGTTAATTGACCAAGAGCGCCGAAAGGCGCTCTATTTCGATGCAAAAAACCTATCCTTAATAAACAGAGCGACACTGGCTAACAATGCCACAAACGACACGGTAAACAGCGCTGGCATTTTCAGTATCCACGCCAATGTTGCGGCCAAAAATGCGACAAAAGTTATCATGCGGCTGCTCGACATGACTCTGCCTAGCTTTCTACTCATCACGCCTCCTTAGCGGTACAAATCCAACAAACCTGCCATTCTGTACGGTAATTATGCCGCGAAATAAGGTAAATAAAGCTAAAAGATCCTCAATCTAATGACAAACGTGAAGCGACGCATGAGTTAGGATTTTGGCCAATAAACGTCGATAAAGAAGTATAAGGTCATGAAGATACTCGAGAGAGCAACAAAGCCCTTGACGTATTTCTGTTCAACTTGTCGAGAGACTCTCGCTGCAACATAGCCACCGACCAAAGTACCCAGCATAACGGCAGCCCCTTTTTGCCAATCAATGACACCATCGAGCATGAATACGGCAATGGCAATCACCGAGACACAGGACGAAACCAACAGCTTCAAGCCATTCATCTGGTTAATGTCACTATAACCCGCCAGCACAAGATAGCTCAGTACAATGACCCCGAGGCCCGCGTTAAAAAAGCCGCCGTAAGATGACACTAACAGCAACAATAAACTAATCGCAATCGTTGTCCAAACCGGATGCAAAGAAGTGGCGCGAGCCGCTTTTGTTAACCAATAACTAAGACGATGACCAAACAAAAACAATAAGGTAGCAAACAGCAGTAACCATGGGATCGCAACCAAAAATTGCTGCTCAGACACCTTGAGCAGCAAATAAGCGCCAAGGGCGCCGCCAACCAGGCTGAGGACAATAATGGTGGGTAACTTAGTCGCTGATTGGGAGATATCTTGGCGAAAACCATAAGCACCACTTAGGTAGCCAGCACACACAGCGAACGTATTGGTTGCATTGGCAGCGATAGCGGGCAAGCCAACAAACATCAACGCGGGAAACGTAATAAAGCTGCCTCCCCCGGCAATACTGTTTAATATGCCTCCTAACACTCCTGCACCAAAGAGTAGAATCCATTCCATAAGCAAACTCTTTTGTTTCCAAGATGTTATACCTTAACGCGCATTGTGTTAATACCAAACTATCTTGAGCAAAATATGTGCGTCGCTTATTGAATATCCTCGGCTAACTGCTGCCAATCTTTGACTTCATCGCGAAAATGCTGTGTCTGTTTTTCACTCATAAGATGAATAATTTCGATGAGACGCACTCTTGACACCTCGCGGTTGTGCTCGATTTTTTGTGCCAACTCCGCTGAATAGTAACTCTCTGGTGAGAGTAGAAGTGCGTTCAAGCGGGGATTGAATACCTCCACGTTTGCGCGCTGGGCAAGAAGAGACTTTATTTTTACTCGCATGGTTGTCTGATGTGAGATCCAGTCACGCGAGGTGATACGCATTTCGTCAACCCAAGCTGACAGCGCTTGCTGCTGCGCTTGAGATAAATGACCGAGCCAGCGTTGTAAGTTTTTTTCGATACGTTCACGATAGCGCTGCTTGATGTCGCTGTCTGATAAGGCTTGATAACGCTCTTTGTACTTAGTATGCCTCACACGCAAACTATTCATGAATTCCTCGACTTGATCATCGTTAAGTTTGCTGGCGAGTACGGCAATATCGGGGGCCACTCGTTCGGCCAAACGCTCCGTGAAGGTGCGTAGTTTATTCTCGTGATACTGTATATCTTCAGGCGTGAACCCACTAGGCTCTATGACCAATAATTCGTCTAAGTAAGCGACATAGTTGGGGAGCTCTTGCTGACGATGCCAAAGGCCAAGAAGCTCGACTCGGTTACTGATGAGTTGCTCTTGGCTGTCTTCTAACTCGACGTAATCTTCTACGAACTCAACGGCAAGCCAATCGATGTTATCGTACACAAAACTCGTGCTGCAGCCTCCCAACACGACAAGCAGTAATATCAGACTCCATTTCTTCATAATTATCCTTATCCCGAACATACCAGCTAAACAGTGACCGACGCTGCGTTGGACTGAGCGCCTAAATAAATTTAGACACGGTTGGAAAGCCCACTAACAACTCAATTAAACAGATACTTATATTATACGTCCCAACTTTGCTATTGGCTCAATATTCTCAGCGCCCATACCATCACTGAGAGAGGGATTATGACGCTTTTCTGACCCAATTCATGGCCAGACGTCTATACTCGCTATGACTGTTTGCCGCGTACCTCACTGGCCGTTCGATTTTCAAAAGAAGATAAAATATGAAAACCGCTACTCTCGCAACACTATTGATGACGTTCACCACTGTGGGATGTAGTCAAACCTCCTCCACAGAAAACGCGCCGTTAGTTCGCAACGCTATGTGCCAGCAACAAGCTATACCTGGCGGGTGGCAAACCAGCGACATAACACCCGACGTCCAAGCCGCGGTTAACGTACTAATGACCCATATGGGCAGTCGCTCAGAACTGCAGAGCGTGGATCAAGTGCTAACTCAAGTGGTGAGCGGTACAAACTATGCTATCGAATATAGCTTAAAAAATGGCGAAACCTGGCACGCAGTAGTGTATCGCAACCTGCGCAACGACTACATGGTCGACCAAGTGGCCGAATTAGGACCACTCTGCCCTTAGCGTACACCGCGATGACAATTCATCGCAGATACCTGTCGCATCATTGTCAATCATCGATATAATAGCGCTTCAACAATAGATAGGGTAAAACATGAAAATCTGTGGCGTAGAACTTAAAGCGAATGACGCAATTATTTGTCTTCTTTCTTATGAAGATAACGTGGTTCATTTACCTGACTGCCGCGTAGCGAAAATCGCAATTGGCAATGCTAACGACACGCAAGAAGTACGTAAATTTCAATTCGATTTTGCCAAGTTAGTCGAAGACTACAAAATTGAGAAAGTGGTGATCCGCCAGCGTCAAACCAAAGGTAAATTTGCCGGCGGTGCCGTTGGTTTTAAACTCGAAGCGGCGATTCAATTAATCGACGGGTTAAATGTTGAAGTGGTCTCCCCCAGCACTATCAAAGAAAGTTTGAAAAAGAACCCGCTTGCGATAAGTTTTAAAGAGACGGGGCTAAAACAGTATCAAGAACAAGCGTTCGCTACCGCTTACGCGTGTGCCATGACGCGCGGCAAGTAACCCGAGATTTCCAAACCGAAAAAGTAGCAAAACCCAGCGCATCGCTGGGTTTTGCTACTTTATCACTTAAGCGACTTGGCGCTCTTTAAAGTTACCGAGTAACGCATCATATAACTCGTGATCGGTCAGTACACCGACTAATTGATTATCCTCGACCAACAAAATAGGTTGATGACTGCGTTGTTTGAGTTCAATCGCTTCACGCATACCGATCTCTGGACTTGCTTGAACCACATTCGTGCTATCAATGTCATTCATGTTTACCTGGCTATCGTTCCAATCCAGCAAGATTTTATCTGAGTCAACCAGCACCACACCTTGGTCTTGTTGCTCTACCCATAAATCATCGCGCGAGCAGATCTGCCAACGGTCGTTTTGATTGACGAGCTTGTCACGCAGTTGCATCAGTGAACGACCTTTGAGCACGTTGAGAGGATTGGTGTGCGCGACAAAGTCTTTAACGTATTCGGTTTCGGGTGCCAAGACTATCTGTTCTGGTTTTCCGTGCTGGATAAGCTTGCCTGACTCCATGATGGCAATATTGTTACCAATTTTGAGCGCTTCATCTAAATCATGGCTGACAAACAAAATCGTTTTGTTGAGCTTTTTCTGTAGTAGCAATAGTTCATCTTGTAACTGAGCACGAATAAGAGGATCGAGCGCAGAAAATGGTTCATCCATCAGCAGAATATCGGTGTCCATTGCAAACGCTCGAGCTAAACCAACGCGCTGCTGCATGCCACCAGAGAGCTCATGAGGATACTTACTTTCCCACTCGGCCAGACCCACCATTTCAAGTTGTTCACGCGCTTTAGCGCGGCGCTGTGCTTTCGCCATCCCTTGCATTTCTAAGCCGAATGCGACGTTATCTAAAACCGTCAGCCATGGCATCAAAGCGAACTTCTGAAACACCATCGACACGCGATGGGTGCGCAGATGACGCAGTGTCTGTTCATCACAGTTAGCCAAGTTGACGCTTTGGTCGCCATCTTTGATCTCTAAACAGCCTCGAGAGATGGTATTCAAACCATTAACGGCGCGCAGCAAGCTGGATTTACCCGAGCCTGACAGGCCCATAAGTACACATATCTCGCCCTCTTTGACCGTCACTGATACATTATCAACCCCCACCACTTGGCCGGTTTCATCAATTATTTCTTGACGGCTCTTGCCTTGGTCGAGCAGATTTAGCGCCTGTTGCTGTTTGTCACCAAACACAACATCCAGATTTTTAATAGTGATTGCATCCATGATTAAGCCTCTTTCTGGTTGGGTGTTTTACATAGGCGGTCGAGAATGATCGCGACAAGAACAATCGCCAACCCGGCTTCAAAACCTTGCGAAATATTGACGGTATTCAGTGCTCGAACAACCGGTTTGCCCAAACCATCAGCGCCGACCAGCGCGGCGATCACGACCATAGACAGCGACAACATAATGCACTGAGTTACGCCAGCCATAATGCTTGGCATCGCCGCGGGTAGCTCAACTTTAAACAGTAGCTTTCTGCGACTTGCACCAAACGCTTTCCCCGCTTCAATCAATTCCTCAGGGACCTTAGTCATGCCGAGATAGGTCAGACGAATGGGCGCCGCGATGGCAAAAATGATGGTTGAAATCAGTCCCGGTACAATCCCCAAGCCAAACAAGACTAACGTCGGGATAAGGTAAACAAAGGTTGGGACGGTTTGCATCAAGTCTAGAATGGGTCTTAACAGAGCATATAACCATGAACGGTGCGCAGCCATAATTCCAAGCGGCACGCCAATTAATACGGAAATCGTTGTCGCTGCAAACACAAGAACAAAGGTTTCCAGCATCTCTTGCCAATAACCGAGATTAAGAATTGTCAGTAATGCACCAACGATGAACAACACCAAAGGAATACTTCTATGTAGATACCAAGCGATCGCGGCCGTCAGTATGATAGGCGCAGCGGGTGGCATCCATTTGAACACATCGACAACAAAAATAATCACAGTTTCTAGAAAGATAGAGACCGCATCGAAAAAGCCAGCGCCGTTGAGCGTTAACCAGTCGACCACGGTTTCCATCCATTCACCCACAGGGATTTTGTTGTTTGTAATAAAATTCACAATAAGACCTTTTTTAGATAGGAGGAGTGGCAGTCCCACTCCTCCTCAATCAGATTACGCGTTTGATTTGATGTAATTATTTACGGCTGTGGCTGCGTCACCACCATCGAGCGTTTTCACGCCCTCAAGCCAAGCTTCCACTTGCTGTGGATTTTCTTTCAACCACTTTTGTGCGGCTTTTGATGGCTTAACATTTTGGTTGAGGATCGCTTCCATCAACTGGTTTTCCATCTCTAAGCTAAACTCAAGGTTTTTCAGCAGTTGACCAACGTTTTGGCACTGGTTTAGGTAACCCTGACGCACGTTGGTGTACACATTAGCACCACCGTAATTCGGGCCGAAGAAGTCGTCGCCGCCCGCAAGATATTCCATCTCAACATTGCTGTTCATCGGGTGTGGGGCCCAGCCTAAGTACACAATCCACTGATTACGGCGTACCGCACGGGATACCTGTGACACCATGCCCGCTTCGCTCGATTCAACTAAGTTAAAACCTTTAAGACCGAACGCATCGCCATCAATCATAGATTGGATCAGGCGGTTCCCATCGTTACCTGGTTCGATGCCATAGATACGGTCTTTAAACTTATCGGCATGTTTGACCAGGTCAGCGAAGTTCTTCACACCGGCATCGTAAACGTACTTAGGAACCGCAAGCGTGTATTTGGCACCTTCAAGGTTGGCGCGCACGGTTTCCACAGTGCCTGCTTCACGGTATTTAGCGATATCTCCCTCCATCGTTGGCATCCAGTTGCCAAGGAAGATATCGATATCACCGTTGGCCATGGATGAGTAAGTCACAGGCACAGAAAGCAGATCGGTTTTTGTGGTATAGCCCATGCCTTTCAGCAGTTCACTGGTCACTGCCGTTGTTGCAGTAATATCGGTCCAACCTACATCAGCGAAACGCACTGTCTCACATTGATTAGCGTAAGCGTTAAAAGCGAACGTACTGATCGCGAGGGTAGTCATTGTTTTTGTCATCATAGACATAGTGATTTCCTTGTAATGATTGCTGACTATTTACTTGGCTGTTTCAACAGCCCTTTTTGGAATTTTAATTCGTTGTTTGTTTTGCCATTCAGGGGCCAACCAAACCGGTTGATATTCGTGTTTGAGCATCTGTTTGCCCAGAATCATATCGGCGGCGCGCTCGGCAACCATGATGGTTGGCGCATTGAGATTGCCATTGGGAATGGTTGGGAAAACCGATGAATCGACCACGCGCAGTGACTGGATACCACGTACACGACACGCCTCATCCAACACGGCCATGGGGTCGGTGTCCGCGCCCATTTTGCAGGTGCACGATGGGTGGTAAGCACTCTCGACGTTGTGCTTAACCCAAGCGTCAATGTCGGCATCGGAGTTCACATCCATGCCAGGTTGAATCTCTTCGCCTCGGTACTTGTCTAACGCGGGCTGCTGCAAAATCTCACGCGTCAAGCGGATACAATCACGCCAGTCTTGTTTGTCCTGCTCGGTCGAAATGTAGTTAAATTCTATACGCGGATGCACAGAAGGATCGGCGCTGGTGATTTCGACGCTGCCACGGCTTTCGGGTTTGTTCGGCCCAACATGTACTTGGAAACCATGACCGTCAAACGCAGCGCGGCCATCGTAACGCATGGCTGCCGGTAAGAAATGGTATTGAATGTTTGGCCACTTCAGTCCTTCTCGTGAACGAATAAACGCGCACGACTCAAAGTGGTTGGTCGCCCCTAGCCCTTTGCGCGTTAAGATCCACTCGGTACCAATCTTCGCTTTACTGACTAAACCCAACTTGCTGTTTAAACTGATCGGCTCTTTACAGTGATACTGGAAGTAAACCTCCAAGTGATCCTGAAGATTTTGTCCAACGCCCGGTAGCTCGTGTTTGACCTCAACCCCCGCTTGCTCAAGTACCGCTTTCGGTCCCACGCCCGACAATTGCAGTAATTGCGGTGAACCGATAGAACCGGCACAAGAGATCACTTCTTTGCTGGCGTTCACTTGATGGATCTTACCCGACTTTTCAAATTCGAGTCCGACCGCTTGGTTGCCTTCAATAAGGAACTTACGCGCCACGACGCCTTTAATTAGCGTCAGGTTTGGACGTTTTAGTGCACGCCTTAAGTAGGCGTTAGAGGTTGAAGCTCGTACCCCTTTGTCCACCGTCATGTGCATTTGGCCGAAGCCTTCTTGTTGATAACCGTTGTAATCATCGGTCTCTGGGTAACCCGCTTCTACGCCTGCGTCAATAAATGCGCGGTACAAGGGGTTAAGCTGCATGTCGTTGCCTGCACATGTTCCTAGCGGGCCTTCACCGCCACGATAATCGTCTTCTCCACCGACCCATGATTCAGCGCGCTTAAAGTAAGGTAAGCAAGCTTGGTAGTTCCAACCCGATGCGCCGTGTTGTTCCCACTCGTCAAAGTCACAAGCGTGACCACGCACATACACCATTCCGTTAATAGAAGAGCTACCGCCCAGCACTTTGCCGCGCGGACAGTGAAGCTGGCGACCGTCTAGGCCTTGCTCTTGAGTCGTTTCAAACTGCCATGCGTAACGGTCGCTATTCATCGGGTAAGAGAGTGCCGTTGGCATTTGAATAAAAATGCTCTTATCGGTTCCCCCCGCTTCAACGAGCAGCACTTGATGTTGACCGCTTTCGGTTAGACGATCAGCCAATACACAGCCGGCCGAACCCGCACCGACGATAATATAATCGTAGTGTTGTTGCATTTGTCTCTCCAAGGTTTGGGTTAAGCGTAAGGGCTGTCGAAGCCGCCTAGTTCAATGAGTACACTCTTAGTCTGGGTGTAACTGCGCAGCGTTTCTGGTCCATTTTCTCGACCGATGCCAGAGTGTTTGTAACCGCCAACTGGCATTTCTGCTGGCGAATCTCCCCAAGTGTTAACCCAGCAAATACCCGCTTGCATTTGATGAATGACGCGATGCGCAAGGCTCAAGTCTTGAGTAAAAAGACCGGCTGCCAATCCGTAGTCGGTGTCGTTCGCACGCGCGATAACCTCTGATTCGTCGCTAAACTTAAGTACCGACATCACAGGGCCAAAGATTTCGCTTTGTACGTGGGGCATCTCATCATCACAATCGATAAACACCGTTGGGGCAACGAAATTACCCTCAGCTAATCCGTTTTCTGTCACTTGATAGCCGCCCGTCAATAGCGTCGCACCGCTCTGCTTGGCCGTTTCTATTGCTGCTAAAACTTTGCCTAGGTGCTCTTTAGAAATCAGCGCGCCGATTTGCGTATCTGGATGGATGGGGTCGCCGACAATGAGTTTTTCGGTGCGCTGCTTCAACTGAGCGACAAACTGCTCATAAATCGACTCATGCACAAACACGCGAGTTCCGTGGGTACACACTTCACCTTGAGTGTAGAAGTTGGCGACCATCGCAGCCGACACCGCATCGTCGAGCTTGGCATCAGCAAACACGATCATCGGCGATTTGCCGCCAAGCTCCATGGTCACTTGTTTGAGCGTTTTGGCACTGTCTGCCATCACTTGCTTGCCCGTGCCCGACTCGCCGGTAAATGACACTTTGGCAATCTCGGGATGCGCAGTAAGCATTTGGCCAACTCGGTGGTCGCCTTGCAGCACATTAAACACACCATCAGGCACCCCTGCCTCTCGATAGATTTCGGCCAGTTTAAGCGCGGTGAGTGGCGTCTCTTCTGACGGTTTGAAAATCATCGCATTACCCGCAGCAAGTGCAGGCGCCGACTTCCACATTGCAATCTGAATCGGGTAATTCCACGCACCAATGCCCGCGCAAATGCCTAACGGTTCACGTCGGGTATAGAAAAACTGGTTCTCGCCAAGTGGCTGCTGCTCGCCTTGCATAGCAGGAACAAGCCCGGCGTAATACTCTATGACATCAGCGCCTGTTGCTACGTCTACTGCCAAAGCTTCTTGCATCGGTTTACCCGTATCGGCCACTTCGAGCGCCGCTAGTTCATCGTTACGTTCACGGAGCAAAGCCACCGCTTTAAGCAAAATTCGGCTACGTTCAACCGGCGCCATCGCTGACCAAATCGCGAATCCCTTTTTAGCCGCTTCAATAGTGCGCTCAAGATCTTCGTGACTGGCTTGGCCAATCGTAGCCAGAGCTTCGCCAGTCGCAGGGTTATATGTGATAAAGCTTTCATCCGATGTGGCATGACATAACTGCCCATCAATAAATTGTGATTTCATATGCATGTGTCTGACTTTACTTATTTTTGTGAGTAGAAGGTGAGCTGCTTATCCAAGTAATCATTGATAATGAGTCTCGCTTTTTCTGCGTCTATGCCTTGTGGGTTGAGCGTTCCACGCAGCCAGATACCATCGATAAGCGCGGCAATACCATGTGCTATGGTTTCCGCCTGCTCATTATCAAAAAGTGCTTTAAGTTCAATTTTGAGGTGCGATAACAAGCGTCGCTCATTCACCTTTTGCAAACGTTTTAACTCTGGGTCATGTACCGAGTAAGACCAAAACGCCAACCAGGTTTTTGCGACTTTGTTTTCTGCCTGAAAGCCGACAAAGTTGCCATCAATAATTGCGTTGATACGTTGTTGATGCGCGTCTTTGGGTAGTGCAGTCAACTTAGCCGTCACCGTCTGTGATAGCTGGCGCAAGATTTCGCGCATTGTCTCTTCGAGCAGACCATGTTTGCCGCCAAAGTAGTGGTTAATAATCCCCGTAGAAACGCCTGCCTCTTTAGCGATCAAAGCGATGCTCGCAGCATGCAAACCCACTCGGTCAATTACCGACATAGTGGCATTTACAAGTTGTGGCTTACGGATACTTGGCATCCCCACCTTAGGCATTTTGAGCACCTCATTTTTTTAATTGAACGATTAGTTAAATATAAAATGCCAAAATTTCCTTTCGAACTCAAACTATTTTTTCAATCTTTGCATTCACAAATGATCAGTTAGTGGAAGAAATAGCATTCAGTACAAATGAAAAATGATTACCAATTTGTTAAAACCACATCTAGACAGGTGTTTTTCAATTCTAATTTTTTTATCTTATTTACAGTAAGTTACATCACGATCGGTTTGAAAGGAAGGGATGCCGACTCGAGCTATCTACAAAAGTCAAAGCTCGTCTTTTACAAAAAAGCAACTTAGAAAAAACAAAGTCATTTCCACCCTAAACTTTTTTCTCCAACGGAGAATTAAGCCAAAAGATTAGACTTCTATTGATAATTTTTACCCATTTTAAAACAGTGGCCACCACCACTCGCTGATTGCTCCATTTGAGAGTTGCACTCGAAAGGCAATACAAGTCGATAACCTACAGCCGCTAAATCAGCGTCTGAGGCACTTTGGTCAGTACTGGGGTAAATAAGGAAGTGTAGAAGTAAGCGGTGAAATGGTGTGAGTGAACGCCACAAAGAGATGGAGAATCCCGTTTACGTCTCATCGGATTTGACGCAAACGGGTGATCATCGGCTTAAGGCTGCTTTTCGAATACCGTCACATCAGCGGGGATTTGCACCCAGTCTTGCTTTTCGCTGGTCCAAACGTGGACGGTAGGCTCAAATACATGACGATCTTCAGGACTTGCTGCTTTTAACTTCAGCTTAAGCGTTGATGGGTCATCAGGGTTAAAGTGGTACACTCGGTTGCCACAGGTTGGACAAAATTTGGCGTAATTTTTGTTTCCACTTTCCGCCATGCGCTCCCACTGTGCAAGTTCTCCTTGAAACTCAATGTCTTCGCTCGCCACAACGGCTGTCACGCTATACGGCGCCGTAGAGAGTTTCTGACACTCAATACAATGGCACGCGAGCACCATTTTAGGTGGTTGTTTAAGGGTGTAATTGACATTGCCACATTGGCACGCCCCTTTTACCTTGTACGTCATCCTTGTTTCTCCTCCGGTTATTCGCGTCACAGCAGCAAAGCATGAAGCGCGATATGCTTGACCAGACTATCTGTCTGACCGTAAGTTTTCCATCACAAATCGGTGGTTTGAATAGCTAAGATTGTACTGTACGCGCTTAACTAATTAGCTGAGCGACCCCACGAACCAACTGGCCGAGTTCGTCCCATTGTTCGTTATCTATCAAGTTCGCTGGCACCATCCAGGTCCCGCCGCACGCGACGACACTTGAAATAGACAGGTACTCTTTGACATTGCTCGGACTGATGCCCCCCGTGGGCATAAATTGAACGGGATAGACTGCGCTGAGTGCTTTTAACATTGCCGTGCCGCCTGAGGCTTCTGCTGGAAAAAACTTCAGCGTCTCTAGGCCTAGCTCCATTGCCTGTTCAACCAAGCTCGGGTTGTTGACCCCAGGAACGATAGCGACACCTCGCTGCTGACAATATCTCACTGTGGTTGGATTGAACCCTGGACTGACAATAAAATCGACACCTGCAGCGATCGCCTGGTCGACCTGCTCAGTATTGAGTACCGTTCCAGCACCCAGTAGCATGTCTGGAAAGGCCTGGCGCATGTTATTGATCGCTTGCGCCGCCGCTTCAGTCCTGAACGTGACCTCTGCACACGGCAAACCATTGTCAATCAGCACTTGGGCCAGTTTCACCGCTTTGGATGCGTCCTCGATGGCAATTACTGGGACTACTTTGAGCTGCGAGAGTTGTTGTGAGATGGATTTCATAACAGTCCTAATTTCATGTTAAATAACTACTTCGGCGCTTGAACGACTTTCGGTTCCACAGAGAGCAGATTCAAGAGCAAGGTGGCAATAATGATCGCTAGACTGATGGACACCAGCCGAGTCAGCTCCGCGGTGAGCGGCGCATCGCCCTGATACGACATAATTTGGTTGACCAGAATGATAAAGTTAGTAAACAGCAATTGATAAATACTTAAACGACAGCGACGACGAATGGCAAAGCAGGCAAGCTGCAAACCTAAACAGCATGTCACGCCAAGAACGACCCAAGTGGGCAAACCGAAACTGTGCAGAAGCATGATAGGTATCGTGGTCAAAATACCGACCGTCGTGGCAATCAAACGATTATTACGAAATACTCGCTGATCCCTAGAAACGGGGATCTTTATCATGCTGCCTATGGTAATCGCAATCAATAAGGTCTGAGAACTACCGTAGCCAATGAGCGCATACAACACCAGCAGTAACGCCGTAGTTTTAAAGCCAATCACACCTAAGTGCAGCTCGGCCCCTGCCATGTCTTGCTCGTCTGGCAGAATCTCTTTTTCATCACCAGGGAACAATAAAAAACTCGCGTACGTCACCACCAACGCAGTGAGAAATACCTCAAACATAATCAGCGGCAAGTTGACGACTGAAAAACCAAACTGAAGGTTTAGGACACAAGAAATAATGACGAACAATAATGCAAAGGTCGCCATCATATCTTTGGGATCTTTATGGCTACGGTAAAAGCTCCAGAACAAGATCAACCAACAAAAAAGCCCAAAACCAGTTGGGGAGTCAATGAGCACTTCACCCAAACCAATCACGCCAATGCTGACTAGGATCATCATCGCCATGAGCTTAAGCATAATGGCTAGCGGTGGTTTCACTGGCATTAAGGTGAGAAAGATAACAACGAACATGGGGGCCAAAAAAGGCACGGGGTTGCCTTGCGCTAGCAAATAGAACAAGAGCAATGTCGGTGCAAACACCAAGCGAATAATGGGATTGGCCGAACTACGAAACATAAGTCCAAACACTCAAGACTCGCATCCAAAGCCCTGCTAGCCACTCGCCTAATGAACTCTGCTCGGTATAAAAGGCGACCGTTGCCTGCGAACCAAAACGGATGTTATGCAGCTCGTCGGGATTGTCGAACACAATATTGACCGGATAGCGCTGTGGAGTGAATGAACTGGGCCCTGCGTTTAAAAAACCAGTGGCAGGATCGATGTCATTGCTACCGCCAGTTCCCCAGCCTATGCTTTCAACCTTGCCACTCAATACTCGACCTGGTAAAGCATCTAAAACAATTTTCACCGTTTGACCAGGCTTAACAAATTCGAGTGAATTTTCACGAGCCAAGGCTGAAATCCAAACGCTGCGCGGATCAATAAAGGTCATTAGGGGTGAACCCGCCGCCGCGCTTTGACCTAGAGTCAACTGCATATTGGTGACTAACCCGTGCGATGGTGCATGGACACGGGTCTTCTTCAGATCAAGTTGCGCTTTCTCTAAGCTTGCCATGGCCGCGCGTATCTGCGGGTTATTATTGCCTGTCGGACCGAGGTTCTGCTGCGCTTGAGCTAACGAAGCTTGTGCCGCTTCAAGGCCTGCTTGAGCGCGCTGCTTTGCCTCCATGGCGTTGTCTAGATCGGCTTGGCTTAACACGCCGCGTGTCGCCAGCTCTGCCGTGCGGTTTGCTTGTTCACGGGCATTATTTCTTGCCGCAAGGGCATCGACCACTCGCGCCTGCGCGACCTCTACCGCTGCCGTATTCGCCCCGATATTTTGTCCGGCCAACGCGAGGTTTGCCTGCGCCGAGGCCAGCGCAATCTCATAGTTGCGCGGGTCAATGCTAAACAACAATTGCCCCGCCTCAACCACTTGGTTGTCTTTAACGCCAACTTCAACAATGTTACCCGACACTTCTGGCGCGACTCGAACCAGATAGGTATGCACTTTCGCATCATTGGTGATTGGCGCCACTCGGTCTGACCACAAGCTATAAAGCCAGATGGCCAATACCGCAACGATAATATAGAGACTCAGTTTTTGGGATTTTTTCTCTGCAGCTGACATAAGAATCAATTTTCGTGAAACAGTCACCACAGTATATGCGAATCAGTCAGTTAAAACAGAGCAAAATGTTCAATAAAAAGAGAGCAGCCTATTAGCTGCTCTCTTTCTTGTTCAATGATTAAAGTGTTCTCGCGACCTCAAAACCATCCCAAATGGCGGTCATGATGGTACGGGCTTTCTGGCTATCACCAATGTTAAACACGTTATCGACATCAAGCTGGTTAGCCAACGCTTCATGTAAGTGATCTTCAGCTTTATAACCAAGCGCCAAAACCACGTGATCCGAAAAGATTTCCATCTCTTTTTGATCACTCTTGACCAACACGCCCGTATCAGTAATGGTTTGTAGCAAGGTTGACGTCAGCACGCTCACTTGCTCTTTCACCAAGAGCTCTTTGAGCATTTGGTAGTTCGCAAAACAAGTACCGTGAGGACCACCAATGATGTCATCGCTGCCTTCAATTAAAGTGACCGCTTTGCCTTGCTGTGCCATCCACAACGCCGCTTCAGCGCCAACCAAACCACCACCGATCACGGTGACTTTGTCGCCGGTAATCTTTGCTGGGTTAAGTAGCATATCTTCTGCAACGATCACATGCGGCTTATCTTGACCTGATAACCATTTTGGCTTCACTGGACGCGAGCCAGTCGCAAAGATCACGCTATCTGGATTGAACGATTCGATGGTCTCTTTATCTGCCGTAGTATCAAAACGCACATCCACGTTCTTACGCTCCATTTCACCCGCAAACCATTCAATCAATAGCTTATCATCGTGCTTGAACGGAGGTTGGCTACCAGGAATAACGTTACCACCCAGTTGCTGTGATTTCTCAAGTAGCGTCACTTTATGACCACGCTCTGAGGCAATACGTGCAGCTTCCATCCCCGCGACGCCGCCACCAACAACCACGACATTCTGGCTACGATGGGTTGGCGCTAGGCGAAACTCTTCTTCGCGGCCACAACTTGGGTTCACCGCACACGACAAGTTGCCCACCTCTGCCATACGGCCTAAACAACCTAAATGACACGAAAGACAAGGGCGCACTTCTTCAAATCGGCCACGGCGAATCTTGTTGACTGTGTCTGGATCTGCCAGCAGGGGGCGACCCAGTGAAATACCATCAGAGATACCATTTTCAACCGCGTGCGCGGCTAAGTCAGGGTTCTCCATGCGACCAGACATCAGGACGGGTACATCGACAACCTCTGACACTGCCTTACAATAAGGCTTGTACATGCCTGGTTCAAAATAGTTAGGCGGATGGTTCCAGTACCATGAGTCGTAGGTACCCGCATCGACGTTTAGCGCATCAAAACCGGCATCTTGTAGGTACTTGGCCGCTTTGAGGCCCTCTTCCATATCGCGGCCGACTTCTTCTGCCACTTCACCCGGAAGAATACCTTGGCCAAAGCCCTTCATGTTACCTTTGACTGAGTAACGCAGTGATACTGGGAAATCATCACCACAAATCGCTTTAATGCCTTTAACGATTTCTACCGCGAAACGGTAGCGGTTTTCAAAGCTGCCGCCGTACTGATCGGTACGCTGGTTGAAAAATTCCATCGTGAACTGATCAAGCAAGTAACCTTCATGCACCGCATGAATTTCTACACCATCAAAGCCTGCTTTTTGTGCGATAGCAGCCGATTCAACAAACTTGCCGATAAAGTATTTCACTTCATCCGTCGTTAGCTCTCGATGCTGAATAGAAGGATCAAAACGGTTTGGCGCGTCAGAAGGCGCGATCGATTTATCTTCTGGGGTAAAACCTGGAATACAAGAGCGTCCCCAGCCTGCCGTCAACTGAGCAAAAATTTTCGCACCGTAAGTGTGAACGCGCTCAGTCATCTCTTTAGCGCTACGAATGTAGGCCGTCGGGTGGTTGGTAGGACACGGCAGAGAAGGCATTGGAAACTGTTCCAATTCATTCTCGACCATTTGTACACCAGTGATAATTAGGCCAACGCCGCCACGCGCACGCGCGACGTAGTATTCGACACCACGCTGGTTGTACGCCCCGTCACCATCGACACAACCCAAGGTGCCCATTGGCGCCATAGAGTAACGGTTTTTCAGTTTCAAAGAGCCAATTTGCATGGGCTCAAACAGAATTTTGTGCTGTTGTTTTAACATTGAACACTCCACATTATTGGTATGTCACCAAAATCACTAGTGACAGAATCTGCGAGTATTAAAACAACCCTCTAGGTGCATTACTTGGCTTTATAGGACAGACCATTAGCCATTCAAGACAACCTAACATTTTTTGATATGTATCATGTTCAGTCGTCTTTCACTTTGGTGTCTTGCCTTATCGACATTGGCGATACGCCCGTCCACCTCTTAAACGCACGCGAGAACGTACTCAAATCTGAAAAGCCCAGTTGGTAGGCTATTTCGGTCATATTCACTTTACCGGCATCAAGTAAATGCAACGCTTTTTCAAGTTTGTACTTTTCGACCACTCCTCGATAACTGGTGTTTTGCTGTGAAAGATGTCGATTTAAGGTGCGCAAGTTCATATTGAGCGCATCGGCAATCACGCAGCCATTTACATCAACTAAGTTGCTCTGCTTGTTGAGAAAGTGATAAATCTGAAGAATCAAATCATCTTTTTTCAGCCGTTCCGCTTCTTCTCGCAATAAATTCACGCAAGCGAAGTGCAGGTTTTTGTCACTATGGATGAGAGGAATATGAAGAAAACGCTTCGGAATAACCAACTTACGGATTGGCGCCCCTTCGACTATCGTGCAGCGCATGGCCTGCTCGAGTAAAGCGTTCTCCTCCTCGCGATAACGATGCTCTATCAAACACACCTCTAGCGTCACTGTATTCTCGCTTAACACCTTGTGAATGATTTTAATCACCACGGCGATAAACAAGGTGATCCCAAGGTAACTGACTCTTGAATCGTTACCCAGCGACTCGGTATCCATTACCCAGAGCTCGGCATTGCCTTGGCGATCACGTTTGTAAACTAAGCGCACTGGCGCACTCAACACGATCACGAACTCCTGCAACACGCTCAACAAGCTATCTAGATCGCGCGCCGTCCATAAAGCCGCTGAAAATCCACCAAACGACAATGGCTCAATGCTATCGGCAATGTCGGCCAGCATCATTGGTGTCTTATTTTGCTCATAAGCTTGATAGAGCACCGAGCGCAAATCTTGCACATTCACCCGGCCCTCTTCATTGTGCCGAATGACGTCGAACGATGCTGCTTCGCTTATTGGTTTTAATAGTTTTGCCCAACCAGCATGCACAGAAAGCGCATTATCAAACACCGATTTTTTATGATTCATATCACTTAACACCCCAAAATTGTGACTCAATACACAAAGGTCAACACTGTCTTAACTTGCATACTAGCTGTCTTAAAAAGCCAAATATTGACCTCCATCAACAGAGTAAGCTGTACGCAGTGAAACGGACTTTCTTCCCTACATAAATCACGTTGAACACGATGCATCGGACATTTTCACGGTTGAGAAGTCGGTGTCGAATCGTTCAATATGCGAAAACAGAGAGCGTCACTATGACTGACTGGAAAAATCAATTCGCCGAAAAAATTATCTCATTGGAGTCGGCAGTAGGCAAAATTGAATCGGGCGATAAAATCTGGGCTGGCGGCTTACTTGCGATGCCAGTGGTCTTTCTTCAAGAACTAGACAAGCATCTAGAGCAATTTCACGGCTGTGAACTGTACACTGGCCTGATGACCTACCCATACGAGTTCCTAAAGCCTCAGTACAAAAAGAACTTTAAACACATCAGCTTATTCATGGGCCCGCTTGAGCGCAAATGCCAGCATGGCGGCAACATTGAAGTGATGAACTTCCACTTCTCAAACTTCAAGCAAACCTTCGCAACGCTAAAACCAAATACAGTCATCATTGAGGTGACACCACCAAATGCTGACGGCTACGTAAGCCTAGGCGCGTGTGGCGGTGTGGGCAGCAAAGAAGCCCTAAAGTACGCCAAAAAAGTGCTTTTCGTGGTGAACGACCAACAGCCATTCATCGGCAACAAAGATAACCTTGTTCACATTGACTACGCTGACTTCATTATTGAAGGCCACCATAGCGTTGCGATGCCAAAAGCGGGTGAACCAAGCGAGCTAGAGCAACAAATTGCCGAGCACGTTAGCCCGTACATTAAAGACGGCATGACGGTACAAATTGGTATTGGCACCATTTCTAACGCTATGGGCATGGCGCTACGCGACCGCAAAGACTTGGGTATCCACACTGAGATGTTTACTGAGTCATTGATGGAAATGTGCAAAGCGGGCGCGGTGAGTGGCAAGCTGAAAAACTACAAGCCGAACAAGATCATCACGGCGTTTGCGGCAGGGCCTCAAGAAGTGATGGACTTCCTGCACAATAACGAAGCGATTGAAATGGGTGGTATGGCTGACGTGGTCGACGCTTATGAAGTAGCCAAGAACGACAACTTCGTATCCATCAACACCTGTGTCATGGTCGACGTGGTGGGTCAGGTCGCTTCTGAAGGTGTCGGCTTCTCACAAATTTCCGGCTCTGGCGGTCAACTTGATTTTGTTCGCGCAGCGGGCATGTCAAAAGGTGGCGTGAGCATTCTGGCCCTATCGTCAACACGTGATGGTAAAGAAGGTCTGGAGTCAAACATTCGTATTGCGCTTCCAACAGGCACACCGATTACTACGCCTCGTAATGACACCCAAGTTGTGGTGACTGAGTACGGCGCAGCCGACCTACGTGGTTTAACCACCCCACAACGTGTCAAAGCCCTCATCAACATTGCTCACCCAGAGTTTAGAGATGAGCTTTTAGAGCAAGCAACAAAACTTGGTTTGGCTAAATAAGGAGCCCAGATTATGTACAAAGGTCAATTTTTCACCCTAAACGCACTGGGCGACAATCAAGCGGTAGAGCTAGTCTTCAACGCTGAAAAAGATCCAGTCAATACACTACGCAATGCTGCGCTAACAGAACTAGAAGCGTGTATTACGCTTCTTGAACAAGATAAGCCAAAAGGCCTCATCATTCGCTCTGGCAAGAAATTATTCAGTGCAGGTGCCGATGTAAAAGCCTTCCGTGACCTATTTAAAGACGGTGACGCGGCGATTACACCGTTCCTAGATTGGGTACACTCTATCTACAACCGCGTTGAAGATCTCGATTGTCCTAAAGTGGCGATCATCAATGGTGTCGCCGCGGGCGGTGGTGTTGAGCTGTCTCTATTGGCTGACTACCGCTTGGCAACGGCCGACGCGAAAATCAGTTTGCCAGAAGTAAAGCTAGGCATTATGCCGGGTTGGGGTGGCGTAACGCGTCTGCCACGTATTGTTGGCGTTGATACGGCACTGGCTTGGCTTACGACAGGCAAAAACTTCTCGGCTGAAAAAGCACTAGGCGATCACGTGGTTGACGGCATCATTGACCCAAGCCAAGAAAACCCAGTTGAGCAAGCATTGCGAGTTATTGAGCGTGCACAGCGCGGCGAGCTTGACTGGCAAGCACGTCAAGCAGAAAAACGTCAAGCTCTACCAATCAATGACCTAGAGCTAGCGATGTCAGTTAACGTCGCTCGCGGTATGGTGGCAAAAGCGGCAGGCCCTCACTACCCTGCCCCGGGCATTATCCTCGATACCGTATTCAACGCGGCGCGTTGCACTCGTGATGAGGCGCTAAAAGTTGAAGCACAAGGCATCGTCGCTTGTGCTGAAAGTGGCGTGGCTGATGCTCTAGTGAATGTGTTCTTAAGCGATATGGCGGTAAAAGCGGCAGCTAAGAAACACGCGGACCAATCTGAAGCGAGCAAAACAGCGCAAGTCGGTGTGATTGGCGCAGGCATCATGGGTGGCGGTATCGCCTACGTGAGTGCTGACCGAGGCATTGATGTGGTGATGAAAGACATCAACAAGCAAGGTCTCGACCTAGGTCTATCAGAAGCGAACAACCTTCTAACCAAGCAAGTTGAGCGCAAGAAGAAAACCCCACGCGAGATGGGTAATGTGCTAAATCGCATCGTGCCAACACTGCACGACGCAACACTGGCAGACACCGATATGATCATCGAAGCGGTGGTTGAAAATCCAATGGTGAAAGAGAAAGTACTGGCTCAACTTGAAGAGACAGCACCGAACGCCATCATCGCCTCAAACACATCGACGCTGATGATCAGCGGTTTAGCTCAGGCGCTGAAAAAACCAGAAAACTTCTGTGGCATCCACTTCTTCAACCCGGTACACCGTATGCCGCTCGTCGAAGTGATCCGTGGCGAGAAAACCTCAACGGAAACCATCGCCAAAGCGGTGAACTATGTTCTGCAATTAGGCAAAGTGCCGGTTGTGGTCAACGATTGCGCCGGTTTCTTAGTCAACCGCTGCCTAACGCCTTACTTCCTAGCGTTCAACCAACTGTTGGTCGACGGCGGGAACATTGCGCAAGCAGACAAAGTGATGAGCAAAGGCTTTGGTTGGCCGATGGGACCTGCGCACCTTGCGGATGTGATCGGTTTAGATACGGCTAAGCACTGTATGGACGTGATGGATGAAGCCTTCCCAGCTCGCTTAGGTAAACCTCAAATTAACCTAATTGAAATGCTGTGTGGACGTGGGCAACTAGGCCAGAAATCGGAACACGGCTTCTACAGCTACAGCAAAGACCGCAAAGGTCGCCTAAAGCCTTCTCTAAGTGTTGATACTCAAGTACTGCTTGATAGCGAATGTGCGGCTCCTGCGGTATTTAGCGACGAAGAAGTGACCATGCGTATGATGCTGCCAATGATGTTTGAGGCGATTCGTTGCCTAGATGAAGGCATCATCAGCTCAGCTCAAGAAGGCGACATTGCCTTTGTATACGGCACTGGCTTCCCTCCTTTCCGCGGCGGTATTTTCTACTACATGGATAGCCTTGGTCTCGATAACTTGGTGGCAATGGCACAGAAATACGAATCATTGGGTTCACTCTACGCGATACCTCAAGGTTTGATTGAACGTGCGAATAACAACCTAAGCTTTTACGCCTAATTGGGAGAAACAAAATGAAAAATGTAGTGATTGTTGATGCTATCCGTACTCCTATGGGTAAATCAAAAAATGGTGTTTTCCGCCACGTACGTGCCGACGATTTGTCTGCGCACCTAATGAAAAGCATGATTGCGCGTCAACCTAACCTTGATGCGACACTGATCGACGATGTGATTTGGGGCTGTGTACAACAGACGGAAGAGCAAGGTGCTAACCTTGCTCGCATCGCGGCCCTGCAAGCAGGCCTGCCGGAAACGGTACCGGCAACCACAGTCAACAGACTATGTGGCTCATCGATGGATGCCCTTCACATGGCAACGCGTGCGATTAAAGCGGGCGACTCAGATGTGGTGCTTGTCGGTGGTGTTGAACACATGGGTCACGTACCGATGACCAAAGGCATCAGCATGAACCCATATAACCGCAACATGGCACAAGCGTCAGCTATGATGGGGCTGACAGCCGAAGCCCTTGGCAAGATGCATAAAGTATCACGTGAAGAACAAGATGAGCTCGGCGCTCGTTCTCATCGTTTAGCTCATCAAGCTACCCTTGAAGGTCGCTTTGATAACGAGATTGTCCCAACGATGGGCCATGATGCTGATGGTTTACCTACTCTAGTCCAGCACGATGAAGTGATTCGACCTGAAACGACAGCAGAGTCACTCTCTACACTACGCCCTGTGTTTGACCCACGCGGCACAGTGACGGCTGGTACCTCATCGGCACTGTCTGATGGCGCGTCATGTCTACTGGTGATGAGCGAAGAAAAAGCCATCGAACTCGGTTTGAAAGCAAGAGCACGCGTCATTGCTGCAACCAGCGCAGGTGTTCCAGCGGCGATCATGGGTTACGGCCCGGTTCCAGCGACACAAAAAGCGCTAAAAAAAGCCGAATTGAACATTGACCAAATCGACTTTGCTGAAGTTAACGAAGCGTTTGCCGCTCAAGCGATCCCTTGTCTGAAAGATCTGGGTTTGTGGGAGCAACGTGAAGACAAAGTTAACCTACATGGCGGCGCGATTTCACTGGGTCACCCACTCGGTTGTTCAGGCGCGCGCATTGTTGGCTCTCTGATCAACATCATGGAGCAACGTGGCGGTCGTTACGGTCTTGCGACCATGTGTATCGGTATGGGTCAAGGTATCGCGACCATTATTGAACGCATTGAATAAAGAAAACTAAAGTCAGCCTAAGTCAAAGAGCTCTGTCCTACCCAGAGCTCTTTTTTTTATCTGTACGCGCCTAGTCTCACCAATACTACTGACTTACCTGATAGGGTATTTGTCATTGAATCTGCGCGAGATCTCATTAATCAACAATTTTTTCGGCGGTATACAGAAAACCATCGTCACAAAGAATCTTGGAAGGAAACTCCCTACATAATTGAATTTTTTGTTTCGTTATTCGCGCTATTATCGTTATCGAAACAAACATCCTGTTCCTAAAAAAATACCTTCGGGGAAAATTATGAAAAAATTTGCCTTAACCACACTAACTTTTGCACTGGCTTCAGCCTCTGTTCACGCCAATGTACCTGCGGATCACCCACTGGCTAAGTACCTAAATGCGCCTGGCGCAAGCGTTAACTTGCCAGTGACGGCTGCGAAAAATTCTTTTGACCTTGATTTTGTTCAAGGTGCATACGACAGCTTCGAAAGCTTCCATGCGCAAATGGGCGGCGACCATGCACTTTACTACATGACCAACTTCAGCACTGTGATGCGCACTGACAACGTTAACCCTGCGGCAGAGCAAAAAATATTGGCGCGCAATATCAATAGTGACATTGGCAACATCACGGTCAAAACAGACAGCGAAGGTGAACTGAAGATGGACGACTACTTCGTTCATCCAACATTCCGTCACCAAGGTGTAATGATGATCCACAAAGGTGAAGTGGTCTATGAAGCTTACCCAGGTATGAAACCAACCGATTCTCACATCTGGATGTCGTCTTCAAAAACACTAACTGGCCTTATCACAGCGATGCTGGCTGAAGAAGGCAAGCTCGACATGAGCGCTTCAACCGCTCAATACGTGCCTGAGCTTAAAGGCACCGCATGGGAAAAAGTGACTATCCTTGATCTGGTTAACCACACTGCTGGCCTCGACCACGAAGAGAACAACAAGTCTATTCTAGATCCAGAAGGTGTATTCGTGCGCTTCATCAGCTCTGCGCTTGGCACCACTGAACGCTGCACAACGGGTGAAACTTGGCGTGATGTGCTTAAAGATGTTAAACCGCTAGAAAACGAAAAGCCGGGCGATCGCTTCCGTTACTCTTCACTGAACACGCACGTACTGGGTCAAGTGATTCAAAACGTGACCAACAAACGCTGGACTGACGTTGCTGAAGAGCGCATTTGGGGCAAATTGGGCGCGCGTATGCCGCTACAGGTTCACCTAACACCAGACGGTACACCTCTCAACCTAGCCATCATCTCGTCTACGCTGGAAGATTTCGCTAAGTACGCGACCATGTTTACGCCAAGCTGGGATAAAGTGGCACACGAGCAAGTCGTTACGCCTGAGCTACTTGATCGCATTCGCTCTGCGGGCAGTGCAGACGCATTCGTAGGTGGCAAAAAAGAAGGTCAAGCTGTGGGTCTATTTGCTGAAAAACCAGTCAAAGGTGCTTACCAGTTCGACTTCATTTTTGAAGACGGCGCACTGTACAAGCACGGTAACTCTGGCCAAGGCATCTACGTTGATCCAGCACGTGACTTTGCCGCGGTTTACTTCGGAGCAACACCATATGTGCCACCTTATGGTGAGATCAAAGCGCCAGCATACTTCCGCAAAGTGGCAGAGCAGCTAGATAACGCTAAATAAGCACATGAATTTATCGGGATAAGACCAAAGCCTAAGCGGAAACGCTTAGGCTTTTTTTCCGGCTCATTTTGAGCCCCTTGTAGTCATGACAATGCCCGAAGAAACCAGTATCTTATACAAAAATATCTCGACAAGGTTTCTCTATGATCTCTATTGAACAGATTCACGCGTTTACTCTGGTTTACCAGCACGGCTCCTACAGTGCTGCTGCTCGCGCCGCACAAAAAGAGCGCAGTACAATTCGTGAGCAGGTGGTAACCTTAGAAGATATTGTCGGGGTTGAGCTGTTTCAAATTGAAGGACGAAAAGCCAAACCCACCGAAGCTGCCCACCAGCTCATCTCTCGGGCCACCAACCTAAGTAAACAGGCCCAAGACTTTGAGTTAACCGCCTTTTCTCTGCTCAATGAACCACTCGAAAAATTGATTGTCATGCATGATGATCAAATCCCAAGTGCATGGCTGAGTCATGCCATCCTAGAGATTAAAAACCAATACCCTCAATTGGCGATTGATGTTATGTGCGCCTCAAGAGAGCACGCCTACCACTGCCTCGAGCAAAGCCAGTGTCACATTGCAATTATGGCCACCGAAGACTCGCCCAGAACCCAAGCTCGAATTGATTCACTTTATATCGGCAACCTCGCCCTTGGCGCTTATGTCAGTCCCGACGCCTCTCTCGCTCAACAGCCAAATGTTGCGATTGATCAACTCAGGCTCGAAACCCAATTTGAACTATCGCAAACCCGAGAAGGAGATTTAGGCTGCTTTCGCGTCTCAAACACGATAGAGAAAGTGAGTTCACTCAATTTGGCCTGTTCTCTGCTCACGCAAGGCGGCTGGATAGCCTTATCAATTCCCATGGCGGAACCCTTTGTCCAACAAGGCCTTCTAACACCACTTTCACTCAGTGAGGCGACGCGCAATTACGTGCGAGGTGTGTGTCTGTTTTTTGGCCTTACCAGCAATAATCGCGAAGAAATTCGCTTTGCGTTGGATTGCTTCAACCGCCATGCTGCCCCCTTTTTATTAAGTTAAAAGGCCCCATGCTCAAGCAAGACACTTTACTAACAGAAATGCCCCTTTTCGGTCAGATAGTGTTTTGCTTGGCTAACGATCAGTTGTTTTATTTCTGCAATCGTCTGGTTGGATTGTAACGCATAGGTTTCAAACAACGCGATGCCAACGCTATAGGGCCGAATTAAATCTTTGATTGATAATTCTTTTACCCACCCTGCTTTTTCATAGCGAGCGGCATCAAGTCTGTTTAGTCCGCTCCAACCACCGTATTCGAGTAGCTCTACGATCAGATCAGTATTGCTCACTACACAGTGGCGATTTGAATGCTTCATTGCATTTAACGGTAAAGCATCAATGTTTTCACTGACAAATTGCATCTCCTCAGCCAAATCCAGCAAAGAAACAGTAGGATTAAGAAACAGCGATGAGCTTGGATGCGCATAGGCTGAAAATAGCGATACGCCGAGATACGTCACCTCGACTTTCTCATTAGGAAATGCCTGACCTTGGTTAGCCAATATCGCAAAGTGCGCCTCCCCCTCTTCTAATAACCTCAAGCTCTCGAGACGATTTTTGTGTAGTAACCTGAGTTTAAGTCCGGGGTATCGTGACGCGATTGATTGCTCAATGGCACATAAAAACGCGGTTGGTAATACGGTTTCATGGAGTATGGTGAGTTCCGTCAACTCTGTGTCGTACATCACTCTTGCGCTATGCTCAAAGTCGGACACTTGCTTAATAATGTGCTTCGCCTTGGAATAGAGTTGAACTGCCACAGGGCTTGGTTCAAGTCGTTTACCTTTAACGGTAAACAGCGTTTTCCCGATGCCAATCTCTAAACTGATCACATGCTCTCTCACGGTAGCTCGATCTTTGTTTATCATCCGGCCCGCAGCGCTATAACTATTCGTTTCGTACGCAGCCTTAAAACTTGCTAACTGTTCAATGGTAAACATATCACCCCTAAAAAATGGACGGAAAACCCCACCATTATGCAGTTGAATGGACAGTTTGTACAACTATACAATAGAGATTCTTTAGCTTAATCCGGTATAGAAACATGACAAAATCATTTAAAAAGCAGAGTCTGATAGTACTAATGAGTTCGCTCAGCTTTGGCGCCTCAGCACAAGCCCTTTCTCCAGTGCAATTGCTCGTTAACGCTGACATTATCACCATGAACCCAGCCCAACCTTCTGCGAATGCAATGGCCTATCGAGATGGTCATATCATCGCGATTGGCGAAGAGGCAAAGGTACGCGCAGCGATTGACACGCCGGTTGACGCCATCGACCTCAATGGCCAAACGATCATCCCAGGCCTATTTGAAACCCACGATCACCTATTCTTGGCTAGCTCTTCAGCGATCCTTACCGACGTTGCCCCTTTTTCGACGCCCAAGCTTGCCGATGCCTTAGTGAAAATTGGTGAGACCGAAGCGAATGAAGACGGTTGGGTGATTGCGTTTGGCGCGGATCAAACCCTGTATGAAGAACGCCGTGGTCCTCACATCAGTGAGCTCGATGCCTTACACCCAGACAAACCGGTTGCCGTTTTTCACTTAAGCGGCCACGGGGTGTATGTAAACAGCAAAGCGCTTGAACTGGCAGGCGTTGATGAGACAACGCCTAATCCGCAAGGCGGCAGTATTGAAAAAGACCAAGATGGTAAAATCACCGGATACCTTTCGGGGCAACCTGCGATGTTCTTGGTGACCAATTACCCGACAGCCAACCAACATACCGCGCGTATTGCCGCGAAACAGCGTGCTCAAGTCGGTATCACCACCGCGTCTGATTTTAGTGTGATGAATCAACCTATTTTAGAGTTGTTATCCAATGTCACCGCCGAAGATGACTTTGCAGTGCGCCTAGTGGGTGGGCTCTTCTCTACAGCGCCAAATTTTACCGAGTTAGCCAGTAATGTCAGCGACTACGAGAACGACAAATTTAAAGTACCGTTTGTTAAAACATGGACAGACGGTTCGATTCAAGGTGGAACGGGCAACCTGTCACAAGGCTACTATGATGATAGCTACGGAAGTGGCGGCGCACAGGGTACTCAAGAATACTTTAACCAGCAGATGATCGACATCTATGAACTTGGGCTGTGGCCTGCATTCCACGCCAATGGCGATGGCGCGACAGATACCGCTCTTAACGCCATTGAGCATGCTCAGAAAACCACTAAAAACCTAGAGATTCGCCCGCAGTTGATTCACTCTCAGTACACTCGCCCGGATCAAATAGAGCGCATGGCTGAACTGAAGACCAATCCGACGTTCTTTACCACGCATGTCTACTACTGGGGTGATTTGCACCACGACCATACATTGGGTGCAGAGCGAGCGCAGCGATTGAGTGCGATGAAAGATGCATTTGACATGGGCCTCAAGCCGTCAATGCATAATGACAAGCCAGTATCTGACATCGATCCATTCTTGAATATGGAAATTTCTGTATTGCGTCAGTCGACATCGGGCCGTGTCCTTGGTGCCGACCAAGCGATCACGCCATACCAAGCGCTAGAGTCTTATACGGTCAACGCAGCGTATCAATTTGGTATGGAGGACGTAGCAGGCAGTCTAGAAGCAGGAAAATACGCCGACTTTGTGGTACTCGATAGCAACCCACTTACCGTTAAACCGCAAGAGCTAAGAAATATCAAAGTAAAAGCGACCATTATGAACGGTAACATCACCTATTCTGAAAACTCACCAGCCACGCTATAGTGTCTCATTGAGCCAACAGGCCAGTCCTCAACGTACCACAGAGGGCTGGCCGCCAATAGATGTGCGCATAACAAACCACTGGAGTGACTATGAGCCGTATTATTTGGCTATTAATACTCATCGCGACACCCTCTGCTTTAGCTTGCAACTTTCATCAAGATCGTGGGCGACTGTCCGTGCCCAACTACCCAGCGATCATGTTGACCCTGCCAAGCATAATCGAAGCGAGCGAAAGCCATCAGATAGCGCAGATTCAAAAACCGCACGCAATGATCAACTGGCTATTGGCCCAAAAGCTCAACAGCACCATGCCCGTTGACCAGTTCACCTTTTATCAGGTGGTTGAGGGGCACTATTCTAGTGTGACTGGCCGCTCGAGCGGTTGGCTTAGTCAATATCAGGGCGAAAGCAAACCTAAGCTTGGCGAACTTATGATACTTAGCGAGTTAAGTGTTTTTAATGCACTGTTGGAGCAGCAAATTACCATTGAGCAGGCTTTTGACCAAAGATGGATCACCGTTAACGGCCCAAAGGCTGAGCGAGA
Source organism: Vibrio sp. JPW-9-11-11 (assembly GCF_013369335.1). Taxonomy (GTDB): domain Bacteria; phylum Pseudomonadota; class Gammaproteobacteria; order Enterobacterales; family Vibrionaceae; genus Vibrio. The sequence continues at coordinate 87,161 of NZ_SZQJ01000009.1, read as the reverse complement.
AGCGGTAAAAAAGTGGCTGACTCAAGCTTTTAACTAATCTCGACCGCCCGCTCGAGCGACGTACAGTGCCTGTGCGGGGCTTAGAATACCATTCGATGATTTCCGTCCGTCCCTACTCATTCCTACAAGAGCTTCCCCTTTCCTCGTAACCTATTTGGCAAATAGTCTGCCACCAAAACCTAACACCAGAGCCGCTGCATTTTGGCTCTTTCAGCACTGGCGATTCTGTCGAACCAACAACGCTTTTCATCACGCTGATAGAGGCCGCGAGCAACGCTCTCTCAGGTTATTGTCCCCCAGTTCTTTATTACTGACCTCGCTTCGATCTTCGTAGTCAGCATATCTTTATGACCTACATCAACAATCACGTCATTGTCCTAGCAAGCTAACCGACTGACCTAAAATGCCAAGCTAATAACGTGTCGGCTTGGTTAAATAGTCATGGTTTCAGTACCACTGATCGACGTAAGGTAAATCGATGTTCCATCGCTATTTTATGCAGTTCGTACTATCTCCAAAAACCAATGAAAAGCTATGCAGGGACGCACCTCCACTCACAAAAGGGATGTTCGACGAGTATTGATACAAGGTAAAACTATGAAAAAAACTGCCGTTACCGTTTCACTTCTTTGCGCTTTTTCCGGTGCAGCGATTGCCGATGATCAAGAAAGCGAAGTGATCAATCCGTCCGATCTGACACGCGTTTATACCCAAGCGGCTGTCTTCCTAGATTCTAATGCCGACGTTCGCGTGTCAGGAATGATGACGGGCGCATGGTCAGACGATATTCAATTTGCTGGCTTTGCCGAAGGCACATTTGGCAACGACAACGCGAAGATAGATGGAAAGCATAAACTGGGCACCGACTACCAGAAAGGTCGCGCGCAGTACTTCCAAGTTCACGCGCTAGACAACCACTTAATGCCACGTGTCGGATTCTCAACAGATTTGATCCACCAAAACGGTGAAGCAGGTACAGCAAAAGGTTCAGGCCTTAAAGACACGACTCTGTTTTCAGCTGGCGTGATTGGTCTTATCAACCCTGCCTACACCTTGGGTGCCAAAGTATTCCCGAACGTTGCCTATACGACGGGTAGCGTATTTGGCGAAAGCGCAGATGGTTACATGTTAAACATGTTCCTGACCAAAGAGATTGGTGATTCAGGTAGCTTCATCCAGTTCTCACCAGAGTACTTCAAAGCCGAAGGCGATGTGGTATCGATGGAATCAAGCAAACTGAACTTCTTTGTTAGCGCCCCGACTCGCTCGGATCGTACTCAATGGTTAATGACGCGTTTTGAATATGGCTCAGCTGATGTAGTACTACCAGACGGTACTGCGATTGATAACGACCCTGAGCTACGTGTCGAAATCGGCATGAAGTGGTTCTTTTAACACGCAATAAAAACAAGAGTGTGAGCCCAATAGCATCAAGCTTTGGGAATACCCCACACTCTGATTGCCACTAGGGAGTTTTCAGAATGAACAAAACGCTGGTGATGACACTGTTCATGCTCTTGATTGTGCTGATTGCTCCCCTTGCCTTTGCTCGGCTTATTCACTACTCCGTGGCCCAGCCGAATTTGGGTTGGGAAGCGAGCCAAACCGATATCAATCATATCTATGCACTACTGCGTGAGCGCTAATCCCATCCAGTCGTGTTGTATGTTAATTAACCTAAACACTGTGAACACCATGATCATTAAACAACCTGAACTGACAGATTTTGTCACGTTATTTCAGGAAATTATTGCTCATGTTAGGGACGACTCAGTAAAAATTTTCCCGAAAGAGAAACACCGCATTATCGCGCTCGTCGAGCAGCTAGTCGCAAGCACGTTAGAGAAACAGCAAGTCGAAACGACTCACATTGACCAAGCCCTTAAATTAGTCGAGCGTCTGTCGATTGTGGTCAATTTGAACCGTTATGAGCAATTTAACCAACTGCTCGAGCGAGCACGAAAGGTCGCCACGTATTTGCTTAACAACGACGCCTCAACGCCTTGTCAAGATGAAGAGAAAATGCGTCTGTTGTTTTCGTATCTGAAGCACCGACAAATGGTCTCAAAACCGACCCAACTCACAGAGGGCAACGGCCTTCATATTGCCACCGCTTACCGTAGGGGCCTGCTCAATTTTAGCGAAGCCATCGACGCCTATCGCGCTCAGCTTGCCTGTCAGCATAGGTTGCAATTTGTTCAACTCCGCGCTTCGTGCGCATCAGTAACGGCTTAACTAGACATTAAGCCATATATCGTAACAACAGAGAACTCATATGAAACGCTCATCCATCGTACTCGCGTTAACAGCCACGGTTAGTGGCTACAGCGCCGCGGCTATCGCCAATTCGACCTTTGACAACACACTGACTCAAGATTGGGCTGGCGCGAGAACGCATCTCGCCGAGTCGGGGGTGACGGTCAATGCCGAGTACACTAACGTCTATCAAGCACCGCTCAGCACTACGCCATTGGATCAATCAAACACCTCTCACCGTTTTGATCTATTTACCCAGTTTGATTTTGAGGCACTTGGCCTCTGGCAAGGCGGCAAACTTAACACACAAGTGATTGCTAGCAGTGGTAAGGCGAATGACTTTGGTCTTGTACAGATTTCCAGCCCAAACTCCACCCTGTTCGCCCATGACGATTCAGTGATGGTGACGAGTTTCAATTACAGCCATCAGATTGGCGCAGCCACCCAACTCATGGTCGGTAAATTTGATGCGATTGAGATGATGCGCCCAGCCACTTTCTATGGTGGTGGCACACGTCATGGCTTTATGAATTTAGCGTTTACTGCGCCGCCAAGTGGTGTCGTGCCGCCTTCGTTTGTCGGAGTCATTGCCAATCACAGAGTTGGCAACACCCTGTGGAGTGCGATGGTATTCGACCCACGTGATCGTTATACAGAAAGCTTAAACGCTGAGGGGCTATTTGATGACGGCGTTAGTGCCAGCCTAGGCTTTGCCCACTTTACCCAACTGTTTGACCGCCAAACCCTGCTGTCAGTGAACTACGCTTACAGCACAGAAAAAGGCGCGGACTTTAGCTCACTCACTCCAGATATGGGCTTTGATGCGACCGCACAATACAAGTACAACGCACGATTCCAACTGTCACACAACTTAGTGGAGCGAGAGGGCAATCCCGCGGAGTCTTGGGGCTTGCACCTACGCGGCTCATTGGCTGACGGTAACCCGAATATCTTTAACGCGACCTTTGCGGGTGGCCTAGGCGGTAAAGCGCTATTCTTCGACCGCCCAATGGACACTTGGGGCCTAGGTTACTACTACTACGATCTATCCGATGACCTACAAAACAGCATCAATGCGTTACCACTCCCGTTTGAGCTACGAAATGAACAAGGGTTCGAAGCTTACTACGCGTATGAGCCACTACCTTGGTTGACCGTCACCGCTGATGTTCAATACGTCACGTCAGCGCTCGACACCCAAGACAAAGCGTGGTTGGCAGGTATTCGTACCAACATTCGCTTTTAATCGTTAAACACTCAAAGCAACGCTCCATCAATCACGATGGAGCGTTTTTTTTAGCTTAGGTATTGCTTGCTTAATTGACACACAGTTTTCGCAATCTCACGTAATTGCTCATCACTGCGGTAATGAATGGGAAAAAACGCACACAGATTATGTGGCTGTGATTGCAATACTTCTTCGAGATCGAGCTTAATTAGCCCTTTTTTCTTTACCTGAGAACTTGCCAACCATTCTGGAATAATGGTCCAGCCATCTTGCGCGGCCATCTCTAACAACAGGTTCGTATCGGTAATAATTTGTTTGTTTACCGACATGGGATAAGCCCCAAGTCCCCCGTTTGCAGCGCTCTCCGTCATGTATTGTTTTACCAAACGCAGATCATTAAGGCTCACCGACGCTTCCTTAGCCAACGGGTGCTGTTTTGACAGGTAAGCTGAAAACCGCATCGTGCCAAGATTAATCACATCCAGTTCGTGCGAGGTCGCGATGAGGTTCTCACTCGCCATTAAAGCGATATGTGCCCTTGCTTGTTTGACCTCGACAAACGCTTTTTCACGGATACGTTCGAGAAATTGAACATTTAAGTGTGGGTATTGTTTCGACATAGCGACATGGATATTGGTGAGCAAATCCATCGGCACTAAAGGATCGTAACAAATGACCAACTCTGTACGCGCCGAGTCATGCAATGAAAGCAGCGTTTCCTGCAAATCTCTAGCATGTTTGGCTAAGTGCACGGTTCGCTCATAAATCGCTTGTGCGGCTTGGGTCGGCGTTAATCGCTTACCTTCAAGTTGAAACAAAACCAGTCCGGTCGAGTCTTCTAACGCCACGACCTGCTCTCTAACCGTTGTGCGTGTCTTACCTAATATTCGCCCAGCCTGACTGTAAGAATGCGTCACGTAGACCTGATTAAAGCAGTGAATTTGTTCAAGGGTAAACATCATTGCCCTCCAGAAAATGAACGTACTTCCCTATCATTATGAATTTTTTTGATTTCTACATCCATCTTAAAATCGCAGTGAAGGCTAATAAAAGCTATCGAAAAACACTTACTTAAGGTCAAAGATAATGAAATTTCTACGAAAAGCTTCAACACTCGCTATTACGATGGCGCTCGCCACCTCAGTTAATGCATCATCCCTTGAAATGACCCAGTTTGTCGACAGCAAATCTGAACGTCTACAAGACATATACAAAGACCTGCATGCCAACCCAGAACTAGGATTCATGGAGTACCGCACTGCAGGTGTGGTTGCCGATGAGCTGACCAAACTCGGCTTTGAGGTAAAGTCAGGCATTGGTAAAACCGGCGTGGTTGGTATCTTAGAAAATGGGCCAGGCCCGGTTGTAATGTTCCGCGCCGATATGGATGCCAACGCGGTCAAAGAAGAAACCGGACTGCCTTATGCCAGCAACGTTAAAGTCACCAACCTAGACGGAGAGGAAACGTACGTCTCGCACATGTGTGGTCATGACGCACACACCACCTGGCTGATCGGTTTAGCCAAAGTGATGGCCGAAATGAAATCTGAGTGGCAAGGCACACTGGTATTGGTTGCTCAGCCAGCAGAAGAGCCGATTGAAGGCGCGCAATCTATGGTACAAGATGGTATGTACACCACTCATGGCGTACCTGAACCAGATTACTTCATCGCAATGCATACCTTCCCATTTGCCACGGGTACGGTATTGGCCTCACCGGGTCGCGTGAGTACCGGCTCTGATCATATCGATGTGACTTTCCACGGCGTTGGTGGTCATGGCTCTTCTCCACATTTAGCAAAAGATCCCGTGCTGATGGCTGGACAAGCGATTGTTCAACTGCAAACCGTAGTCTCTCGCCATATTGACCCAACGGATGTCTCGGTATTAACCGTGGGTTCAGTGCAAGCGGGCGTCGACAACAACGTGATCCCTGAAGAAGCGACGCTGAAACTGAAGCTCCATTTCTCAGACAACGATGTTCGTAAGCAGATGCACGAATCCATTACCAACATCGTGAATAATATCGCGCGCTCAAACGGCGTAACAGAACAAGACCTGCCGACCATTACCTACAAAGGCTTTGCGGCGGCCATGGTCAATGACCCAGAACTGACGAGTCTAATTCAGCAAGAGCTGCGTGACGCGGATTATGTCAACAAAGTCGTGCCTCAGTTCCAAGCGCCTGCATCGGATGACGCAACCACCCTAGTTGATCATATTCCAGGGGTAAAAGTCTCTTACCTAGCCGTTGGTTCAGCAGAGCCTAAGCTGGTCGAACAAGCACATAAGAATGGTCAGCACTTCCCATTTATGAACCACAACCCTGATTATCAAGTTGACCTTGATGCGATTGGTAAAGGAACCAAAGTGGCATCAGACATCATCCTTAAGATCATGGAAAAATAGTGTTACCTCATTAACAAAATGTAGGGTGCACGGACGCACCTTTTTTTGCATCTTCTATAAGCTTCTTCTTCCTTTCAAAGCCCCTCAGCCTAGTCAAAAACCCTTGTTGTTTGAACTTCCATTGATTCTGTCACCCTATCTAGTTACTCAAGCAATATAGAAACTTTGTTCCATCTGCGCGACGTCTACTCCCCCTCACCGAGCCATCAGCTTTACGTTCCAACCGCAATGACAACGAAATATCACGCATAAAAAAACGGAGCTCAGTTGAGCTCCGTTTTACACCTTAATAATAGTATTTGTTACGCTTTTACTGTTTCACGCAGTTTTTGGAACACGGCATAGAAACCCGGGGTCATAATCGAGCCCACCGCCAGTACCATCAACATGCCACCAAGCAGGGCAAGACCGGTAGTGTTTTGCGCTGTCGCACCCGCACCTTGTGCAAACGCGAGCGGTAGAATACCCAGAATAAACGACCACGACGTCATGTTCACCGCTCTAAAGCGCATTTTACCGCCTTGGATGGCCGCCTCTTCAATCGACAGGCCTTGTTCTTCACGCTTAATTTTGGAGAACTCGACCATCAAGATGGCGTTTTTCGCCGCCAGCGAGACCAACAGAATCAAACCAATTTGGCCATAAATCGATAGCGCTTGACCACCCATAAGCAAGGCCGCATACGTGCCGACTGCCGCCGTTGGCGCAACAATGATGATGGCCGCAGGCAGTGCCCAAGATTCATACTGCGCCACCAAAAACAGGTAGATGAACACCAAAGCGAGAATCATTGCAATTTGTGCTGTACCGCCCGCTTGTTTCTCTTGGAACGCCATGTTGGTCCATTCAAACGTGTAACCCGACTCAAGCACTTCGCCTGCAATGCGCTCCATCGCTTCAATCGCTTGACCTGAAGAGTAGCCTGGCGCGGCGTTTAGCTGAATACGCGCGGCTGGTAGCATGTTGTAGCTGGTCACCAAGTCTGGTTCAAGTGTCGGTGAAATGGTCGCCACGGTCGACAAAGGAACCTGCTTACCGCTGTTTGATGGCACATGGATGCGCAATACGTCATCAAGGTCGTTACGCTGCTCGCCTTTTGCCTGAACGAACACACGGTAGCTACGGCCATTCAGTGCGAAATCATTGACGTAAGAAGACGCAAGGTGGGTAGCCATCGCATCATTGATCGCGCCGAGCGTTACCCCCATTTGACGCGCTTTTTCACGGTCAATGTCAACATTGTAGTGAGGCACATTTGCGCGATAGGTGGTCATCGCACGAGTGATCTCTGGAGCTTGGTTTGCCGCCGCCACCATCGCGTACGTCATTTGGGCCAGCTCTTGTGCACTGCGACCGCCTGTGTCTTGCAGCATGAATTCAAGTGAATCACCGGCACCTACACCCGGAATCGCTGGCATACCCATGGTAAATGTCATCGCCTTATCGATGCCGTGCAATTGACGGTTCAAACGCTGTGCAACCGCTGCCTGAGTATGGTCGCCCTCTAGCTCAAGACGCTCATCCCAGTGCTTTAAGTTGATGAACATGGTCGCCGAGTTTGACGCCACACTGCCGGTTACGGCGTTAAAACCAATCGCACCTGCATAATCTTCGATCGCGGGATCGTTATTCAAAATCGCTTCCGCTTTACGAATCAGCTCATGAGTACGCTCTTTTGACGCGTTGTCCGGCAAGAACATCGCCAGTGCCAATACGCCTTTGTCTTCAGTAGGGACAAATGCAGTCGGTAGCTTAGCGTTCATGGCAACCATAGCACCAATCGCAACAGTAAAGGCCACGCCCAACACCAAGCTCTTACGAACCATCAGTGCCACCGCTTTACCATAGGCGTTAGTCACGCGGTCAAACATGCGGTTAAAAGCAACAAACCATTTCGCTGGCTGGCTGTTGCGCTTCATCACCATGGCACACAATGCTGGCGATAGGGTCAGCGCGTTAATCGCAGACAATACTAGCGCAATACAAATCGTGATTGAGAACTGAGCGAACATCAAGCCGGTAATACCCGGCAGCATCGCAACCGGAATAAACACCGCCAGCATAACCAGCGTCGACGCGATAATAGGCCCCGTCACCTCTTTCATCGCTTGAATGGTCGCTTCTTTACTTGACCACTGCGGCTGTTCTTCCAGAATACGTTCGACGTTTTCTACCACTAAGATCGCATTGTCGACCACAATACCTATCGCGAGAATCAAGCCAAATAGCGTCACTGTGTTGATACTAAAGCCGCCCATTTGCATAAAGGCAAAGGTACCAATCAAAGAGACAGGAATGGCCACAACAGGCGCTAACGTTGCACGCACATTACCCAAAAATAGGTAGGTCACGGCGATAACCAGCAGAACCGCAACCACTAGCGTTTCTACGATACTCTTAATCGATGCCTCTACCGCAAGCGTGGTGTCGTAAGGAATCGCATATGACATGCCGGCTGGCAAAATAGATTCAATGTCTTTTAGCACCGCTTTAACCGCTTCACCCGTTTCCAATGCGTTTGCATCTGGGTTCGCTTGCATCATCACTAGCGCGGCTTCTTGACCATTGTAGTTGGCGTATGCGTCATAGAACTGGCTGCCAATTTCGATATCAGCCACATCCGCAAGGTGAATATGGTTACCATTAGCCAGTGTTTTGACAATCACTTGCTCAAAATCTTGAGCACTGGTTAAACGCCCTTGTGTGATCAAGTTAAACTGAAGTGCGGCATTTTCACGGCTCGGACCTTGACCAATACGACCGGCAGGGACAACCGCGTTTTGCTCGCGAATCGCGTTCTTCACTTCTACTGTGCTCACGCCCAGAGCCGCCATACGATCCATATCAAGCCACACACGCATACCATACGTCGCGCCGATGAGGTCGCTGGTCGCCAGCCCTGGAATACGCGCGATGCGCTCCATGAAGTTGGATTCCACCCACGAGTTGAGCTCAAGCTCAGACATTGACTCGGTTTCAGAGTAAAACGCGACCGCAAGCAAATCGTCCGGCGTCGCTTTACGGATACGAATACCACGCGCACGCACTTCGAACGGCAGCATGTTTTCCGCTACCGCCACACGGTTTGAAACGTTGACCATCGCCATGTCAGAGTCGACGCTGTTATCAAACGTGATATTGAGGAAGTAACGGCCATCGTTAGTCGAACGCGACTGCATGTACACCATGCCATCCACGCCGTTGACCTCCTCTTCAATTGGGTTACCAATCACCTCTTTCACTGTTTCTGCGCTCGCTCCGGGTAAAACGGCGATCACACGTACCTGCGGCGGTGTCACACTTGGGTACTCAGCCACTGGCATGGTTTTGATCGCGATTAGACCGATCAAGGTCAGGAAGATCGAAATAACAAACGCAAATTTTGGTCGATTGATGAAAAATTGACTTAACATGGACCTACTCCGCTACCACTACTTGAGCACCTTCCCTAATGCGCTGTAGACCACCGATAATGATTGGCTCTTCCACGGCCAAACCTTGTGTAATAAAGACGTTTTGACCAATGCGCTCTGACACTTCTACGTCTCGGCGAGCCGCCACCCCGTCTTCAATCGTCAGTACATATTGCGCTTTGTAGTCTTGGTGAATCGCCGCGTGCGGAATTTTTACACCAGCAAGCGCTTGAGTCGGCGCAAGGCCAACACGTACATACTGATTCGCGGTCAACTGGCCTTGTTCGTTGTTGAAGGTTGCTGCCAAATCAATCGTGCCACTTTGCGGGTCAATCTTGTTATCAACAAAAGAGATAATCCCTTCGCTGTCGACAACTTCACCACCGATTTCTAGTGAGACCAGTGTTGCGTCTTGGCGTGAAAAATCATGTGCGGAAACATCGCTTTGCTTGAGTGAGAAGCTCGCTTCAATCGGATGGATTTGCACCAAGTCGGTAAGTGGTCCAAAGTTAGGGCCAACCATATCGCCAATCGAGAACAGGCTCTTACCCAGTTTGCCACTGTATGGCGCTCTTACTTTTGTTTGCTCTAGGTTGTCTTGTTGGACAACCAGGTTGGCTTGCGCTGACTCAACGCGGTGCTTGGCTTGCGCCAACTCTGCCGAGCTCACATCAAACTGTGCTTGCGATAGGCCGCCAGTTTTCAACATATTTGCATTGCGCTTATGGTTCAGCTCAGTGAGCGCCAGCGCTGCTTTCGCCTCGCTCATAGAAGCCTTAGCGGCATCCAATGCGGCTTGGTATGAGGTTGGGTCAATCTCAAATAGAATGTCGCCTTTTTCAACCACTGCGCCGTCTTCAAAGTTTTTCTTAAGTAAGTAACCTGTAGTTCTTGGCGTCAGCTTGGCTGACTCAATCGCTTGCATTCGGCCAACGTAATAGCTGGTTGGGCTGTGCATATGCGCCTTTGCATTGACGACACTAACAGGAGTTGCTTGAGCCACATTTTGCTGGTCATTTTCATTTGAACTACCACAACCAGATAGCAAAAGGGCAATCGCTGTGTATAAGGGCAATTTTCTCATGAGTTTCTCTTTATTAAATAATTTGAATGAGTGGGTGTGGTTGAATCACTAAACATCTAGTAGGCGATTAATCGCGTTTAGCGCTTCATCATCAAGAACGCCAGCTAGGAAATGTAATTGAAGATTTGCCACCAAAAAATCAATCTGAGCGGCGGTTAACTGCTCTTTCGCTGAGTAGAGTTGACGCGTCGAGTCAAGCACATCAACGATGGTACGCGTACCAATTTCAAACCCTTGCTCCGTCGCTTTTAGAGCCGATTGTGCCGAAATCACCGCTTGTTGATACGCCGATTGCGCGCTCTCAAGTGTGACTAAATCCTTCTCTGCGCTGCGCACTTTACGCGTTACCTGTCGCCAAGTATGGCTTTGCAGCTCAAGCGCTTGTTGGTACTGAATGTTGGCTTGCTCAACTCGGTTATCTGTTGCACCACCACGGTAAGCGGGCAAAGACATAGCAACGCCGGCAAACACTGTGGCATTGTTGTCTAAATCTTGAAACGAGCCTTTTGCTTGCTGTGGTGCATTGCTGCGTGATTGAGTAGCAAACGCATAGCGGTACTCGGCAACTAAGCCAATGGTTGGCATATGGCCAGCTTGCGCCAATGCAATTTGTTCACGCGAGAGTTCGACCAATTGACGTTGGATCGCCATTTGCTGACTCTCTGCTTGCGCGAGCTCTTGCCAACTAATGTGGCCATTAGGTTGCGGAATTGAAATCTTAGGTAGGTTGGTACCTAACGATGCCACTTGGGTATATTCACGACCCGTCAGCTCATACAAGTAGTCAAGGGCCTTTTCCAACTCATTTTGAGCAAAAATCACCGCTGTTTCCGCTAGGTCATATTGCGCTTGGGTTTCTTTGACATCATTCTCTGGCACGAGGCCGTTGCTAAAACGATGCTTAACTTGAACCAAGTGCTCACCAATCGCTTGCTTGGTCGCGTTGACCTGCTTTTGCTTCTCTTGCGCTTTGAGTGCATTGAAATAGCCATTGACCACACTCATCTGCATCGTTGCTAACGCATAATCATAGCTAATCTGACTAAGCTCATGCTGCTGCTCGGCAATGGCACTGGCTTTATTAAGCTGGTCATTGAAAATGTTTTGCCCAACGGATACCGAGACTTCCGCACCATGACCGTCGGTTTCATTCATCGTGGTCCAATCATTGCGCAGACCACCGTACTGAACACCCACATCCACCTGTGGGCGATATTGACCATCAATGATGTCGCTGCCTTTGCGCGCACTATCCATTTCTAGCGCTGCACTGGCGAGGATGGGATTATTCTCAAGTGAATCGAGATAGAGTTGTTGCAAGTCGACAGTTTGTGCCACGGCGGTCGTGCCGCCAAGGGCCAAACTGATACCAACTGCACTTAACAGTAATCTATTCATAGTTTTACTCGCTGGTTTACAACGTAATTACGTGATTAATCGTGTTTAATAACGCTGTTTTACTGACAAACTCGGGCAAAACGTAGACTTGGAGGAACAGGAATTGTTTCAGATCAGCTTTCGCTGCGGTAGAAAGGAAAAAGCGTGGCGACGCTCGGCTTTTTTTGCTATTTAATTTATTACTTATTAATTAAAGAGCGCCGTTAGAAATGCTAGGGTTGAAAGCAAAAATTACTTGGTTTAACGATGAGAAAAAATTTGGTTTCGCGGTACCCGATGTTGTGCCAATCGATGTGTTGATCGACCTAAGCAGTATTAACCGTTCAGAGCTGGAACTGACATTAGGCCAGCGCATTTATATCGAGGTAGAAGCGCAGCAGGACGGCGCTTTTCGAGCCACCACCTTAATTCCACTTTAACCCATGCCAAATACACCACAAGAACAGGCCGCTACACGCGGTAGACCTAAGCGAACAGAACACGAAAACTATCAGCGGCAAATAGCCACGCATTATCATCACTTGTTGCAGCTTCGCAGCGAGTTCGACGCTGAGCTTAAGCAGCGCTATCCCGATTTGGATCCCGCCTCGCTAGGTGATGTTGCGCAACTTGTACTCGCAACAGCCGAAGAGTACCGATTATGGGCTGAGCTCGATAATCGCCTGCTCTCTGTTCAACGACATGCCAAACCAAGAGAACAATTTGTTAAACAGTGCCCGCCGCTATGCGCGTGCCTTAACCAACTTAGTGATACTTATCAGCTGATCTTAATCCAGCGGGAACAAGCGATAACCCCCTGTGAACATGAGTGGCAACACGCCGATATAGACGAAATAAATCAAGCGATTGCGAGCCTCAAGAGACAGCCAGCTCGCGAGCAAACCTTAGTGCTGTACGGCGTTGTTTTGTGGCTACGCAACCAGTGCGATCTTTCCCACCCAAACACACATGTTCAACCCTGGCGAGCCGTGATCAGAGCGTTACTCAATCACTTTTTGGAGTATCGCCTCGGCCTGATCTATCCCATTGATGGGGCGAAGACGCCCGGTCGTCCAAAGCTTCCGTTGCCTGTGATGCTGATACGCGCAGAGCAAACTTTAATTAACGAGTATAAAATACTCTCAAAAATCTGCTTTGAACTGCAGCAGATCCCCAATACACCTCAGCAGCTATGGCGACAATTCCACAATCCTAAAAAACCTAAAATTGGCCGCAAACCATTAACAGAAAAGGAAAAAATAGAACGGGAAGTCGATAAGATCATCGAGCAATTACGCCTGCTTGAGCAAAGGGAGCCAAGCCCGCCTAAACCTACCCAATCGACTCGTGGTCGTAAGCCTCTCACCAAGGAGCAACGCCGCCAAAAGCTTACCTCTAGAAAGATGCAATTGGAGGCCAAACTAGCCAAGATGCGCGTGTGAGTAAGGTTCGGTGAATCTTGTGTTTTGCCGTCATTTAACACCTGCATTCTATCCGTTCGACTCTACGTTTCCAGATACAAAAATGGCCTAGCTGATAAGACTAGGTCAATTTCTCCTCAAAGCAAAAGACCTGACCTGACCCTCCGGTTTCATGTATGGAAAAACCTGTTTTCAAAATGGTAACAAGCCAAACAGCGCAATGTTGCATATCATCCTCGTAAACCCAATTCGTCTGCGAGGTAGGAATGAAAAAAGTTAATTTACCCCGATATCTAATGTGTAGCTTTGCCTTTGTGTTGCTGTATCCTACGGCAATAGATCTCTACTTAGTTGCTTTACCACAAATCGCCAATGACCTATCTGCGAGCGAATCACAACTTCATATTGCTTTTTCTATTTACCTTGCTGGTCTAGCTTCGACTATGGTTTTTGTTGGGCGAGTTGCTGATTGTTTTGGGCGCAAGCCTGTTGCCATTTGCGGTGCGGTCATATTTACCCTTGCATCAATGTTCGCGGGATCTGCTGAGACCAGTGATAGTTTCCTAATAATGCGCTTCTTCCAAGGTGTAGGTGCCGCATGTTGCTATGTAGTGGCCTTCGCCATTTTGCGCGACACTTTAGGTGAACAAAAGCGAGCTAAGGTTCTGTCGATGCTCAATGGAATTATCTGTTCTATCCCGGTACTTGCCCCCGTGATCGGTAATCTGATTATGATCAAGTTTCCTTGGCCCGTGTTATTCACTGCCATGGCAACAATGGGTGTAATGATAGGTTTAATTGCTTGCTTTGTCTTGAAAGAAACCTTGCCTAAAACCAAGCGCACAACTTTAGAAGTGAGTGTAGATTCGAACGAATCACTATCTAATCGCTTTTTCATATCGCGCGTTATTTATACATCTTTAGGCGTCACAGCGATTCTCTCTTATGTAAATACGTCACCAATGATAATAATGGATTCGATTGGTTTTAATCGAGGCGAATATTCAACCACGATGGCACTACTCGCGTTGGCTGGTATGACGACATCGTTTTCAGTCCCATTTGCTCTGTCTTACTTCAAACAAATCACATTGATGTTCGCTGCACAAATGACCAATTTTCTGTCGGCTATCGTTATTCTCGCGGCTCACTTGAATAGCGATAGTCCGACACTCTATATGGTAGGGTTCACTCTGCTCAGCATGAGTTTCCCTATGGGGTTTGGTGTTGCGATGAGTCAGGCGCTAAGTCAGTTTTCTCGTAAAGCTGGTCAGGCGAGTTCTATGCTTGGCATAGGGCAGGTTTCTTGGTCTGCACTTTACATTTGGTTGATGGCGACGTTAGGAGTGTCGGCCGTGATGATGTTAATGATAGCGTTGGTTGCCAGTAGTGTTATTGGGCTCTCTATAATATTATTATTTCCAAATCATAATGTTAGTGAGCCTCATGAAGAAATCTCTTGCCCGACTTGATCTTAATTTACTGCTCACTCTGCAATTGCTACTGCAAGAGCAGAGTGTCACTAAAACGGCGAAAAAACTTAATGTGTCTCCCTCCTCAGTGAGTAAGTCTTTAGGCAAATTGCGTACTTGGTTTGATGACCCGCTTTTTGTGAATACGCCGCAAGGCCTAAAACCAACAAATCTCGCGACAAATGTGCAAGAGCTTTTATCAGACTGGATGCAGCTCGGTAACCAGATTGTTTCACTCAGAGGTGATGACGTCCCAAGCGGAGTGAAGTTTAATCTTGGAGTAGAGTCGCCATTGTCACTCATCATGGTCGACGAACTTACCAAACGAATCCATGATTTTTATCCGGACTCAACGGTTAAGTACCATAACTGGGATGAGGACTCATTAGATGCCATTACTAGCGGTGAAGTGGATATTGGTTTTACTGGCCGCGAAAGCCATCCTCGCTCCAAAGAGTCGTTAGAACTGCTACCGTATTTCATTAACTTCGAAGTGTTGTTCTCAGATTTACCTATGGTGTATGTCCGCAAAGATCATCCTGCGCTCAAGCAAGAGTGGAATTTAGATACTTTTTTAAGCTATGCCCATATCAATGTAGCATGGGAGAAAAATGACAGTTGGGTATTGGATGAGATCTTGGCTGAACAGGGATATACCCGAAACGTTAGCTTAACGATGGCAAGCTTCGAGCAAGCTTTATTTGTTGCAGAAAAGCCCGACCATCAAATGTTAACCACTGCACCAAAGTATTGTCAGCGATACTGCGAA
Organism: Vibrio sp. JPW-9-11-11; assembly: GCF_013369335.1. Taxonomy (GTDB): domain Bacteria; phylum Pseudomonadota; class Gammaproteobacteria; order Enterobacterales; family Vibrionaceae; genus Vibrio. Next base: position 71,732 of record NZ_SZQJ01000009.1, on the reverse strand, counting down.
CAGCTCCATCCAAACTTAACCGCATTGCCTATCCCAATTGCCGAAGACTATCAGCACAAGCTAATGATTCCATTTACTATGATTTGGCACAAGCGCAATAACCAGAACCCAAAAATCGTTTGGTTGAGAGAGACGATAAAGAGCCTGTATGGTACAAGGTGAATGGTCAGTTGACAGCTAAAGCGAGGCTGTGTTGCTTAAATTGATGGAGTTAAGTCTAGAAGTTACGTTCTGACCGGCTACACCCATCAATCGTCGTAGTCACATGCCTAAACCTCGTTACAAAACGACTGACTGGAAGCAGTACAACGAAGCCTTCATCTACTGCAAGGAGTAGCGGGTTCAGGTCTTGTATTTTTCCAACATTTAACATCTGCATCCTATCCGTCCGACTCTACGTTTTCAGATCTTAGCTGTTAAGGTTAGGTCACTCTCACCACAAAGCAAAAGGCAAGACCTGACCCACCGGTTTCAGTGAGAACTGACTCAACCCAGATTGTTGCAATAAGTAAAACATTGCTTGGCGTTTTAATCTTATCCGTTAGACTATTCATAAACCTTTACGTTGTGAGTCAATATGCGATTAGAAGATATGGAGCTGTTTGTTCAGGTTGTCGAAACAGGAAGCTTTACCAAAACAGCACAATTAACCGATATGCCTAAATCGACAGTCAGTCGAAGAATCAGAGGGTTAGAAGAGAGCCTGCATAGTCGTCTTCTTGAACGAACAACACGAAAGGTAGTGATGACTGAAGTTGGTGAAGTCTTTTACCAAAAATGTCTCTCTATCCTTGAACAAGTCGCTGCTACCCAGCACGAGATAACGCAGGCACAAGATGAGTCTATAGGAAACCTCACCATCTACGCTCCTGACCACATTCTCGAGCTTTGTATTGATCAGGTCTCTGAATTTTGTCGTCAATACCCGCGCTTATCAATGACCTTTCACAACACCAGTCAACCTTTAACGAGCATGAGCGACAAACGCTTTGACTTATTGATAGACATAGGCCAACAACCTGATTCGTCTTTTATCGCCCAACCGATCATAGACATCAGCTTTGACTTTTTTGCTCACCCTGATTATCTCAGTAAGTGCGGCCAACCATTCTCGCTGCATGAGTTGAACAAAAATCACAAACTCATTGCTCATGAACTGCCATCAAGTGCCATTGTCTGGCACGACAAAAAAGTAATCCTCCCTACTCAACCAAAGTATGTGGCAAACTCGCCTTATATCTGCCGAGCATTAACTAAAGATGCTCAAGGCATTGGCTGTTTACCCGTCGCTATGGTGAGCAAAGATATTGAACAAGGTCACTTGGTCAGACTTTTTGAAGGTCAACAAACTTTTAGCCAAACCATCTTCGCCATTTACCACTCTCGACGCTTTGTTCCGCAAAAAGTTCGACTATTAATTGAGACGATCAAAGAACAGTTACCACAGCGAATTACAGAGCTTGAATCCAAAACATAGAGCTAGAACTGTCTCATTTTTAGCAACAGTCTATTCTATTTGCGATCATTTATACGCTTACTTTGCTTCACTACACTAACTGTCAGGTAAACAACTTGATGAGTAAACGTATGAATTCAATCCTCGATAAATATGGCAAAGCCATTTTTTGGCTATGTATGATCATTGCCCAATACATAGGCGCATTGCTATTCAAAGACTTGGCAGATGTCAGCCAATGGTTTGTACAATCAGACCGAGAGACCACGATGTGGGTTTGGTATAACCGCAACTTGCTTGGTGTAACCGCTGTGGTCATGGTTGGTATCATGGCCTACCTCAAATATACCCGAAGAGATATCGTGGGTAACCTGACTTTATCTGTACTAGGATTGGTGTTTGCCTTCACTTTTTACAGCGGCATGATCAACCCCCACCTTATGATGCGAGATCGAATGAGTGATGGGCATTTCGTGTCGGTCGAAGAAGGTAAAAAATACCTTCGTCCACATGAAAGCGTGATTGTTATGGAGGTCAACGGAAAGGCTCGTGCTCACTCCGATAAACAGCTCCTACGCCCCCATGTCGCGGGCAAACCAGAATCGGCTGAGCAAGACAATGTGGTTATGACATACTGCGGTCTTACCAATCTGGGCATGGCATTTATTCCTGAGATTGACGGCAAACCCCTCGATCTCGCCCCCGCTAACCAACTGCGTAATAACCTAGTGATGTGGGATCGCAATACAGGCGAACCAGTACAGCAACTATGGGGTCAAAAAGAGCAAGACCGTAACATGGGTAAAGAGAGTAAAATGCAGGAATGGCCGACTTTCCGCATGCCATTTAACCGCTTTGCTGAAGCTTATCCACAAGGTGAAGTGTTTGTAAACGACTACTTAGTCGAAGATATGCGCCCGACATTCTGGGAAAATCCATTCCTAGCTGTATACGATCCTATCATGGAGTTTATTTTTAAGCTCGCGATTGCCTACCAATCATACTATGACGAGCCAACCTTCCCTACAGTGGAATACAATGATCATCGTTTACCAAGTAAAGAGAAAGTTTGGGGCTTGAATGTTGGGGATGACTTTGTTGCGTACACTGAACATTTCGTTCGACTTCAAGACCAGCCAATTAACACGCAAATTGGCGGCAAAGACATTGTGATTAGTTACGATGCGCAATATGAAAGCTTAGGTTTCTATTACAATGACACCAAACAAGAGATTGAACATATTAACTTTTTTGGTGAAACCGCCCACGGCAAACTAGACCGCGTTGAAACAGTAAAAGCAGGAGCGTACTGGATTATTTGGTCCGACTTCTTCCCGAAAACCGACCTGAACCGCCTCTAGACCCTCTATAAACGCCCTATCTAAGTTAGGGCGTTTCCTTAGCTAGGTTCATCATGAATTTTTTTTCGCCGCATAGCTTTCCTAATCCAAATAGGATTTGTTGCTTAAGTAGTAGAGAAACGATGCCTAACCCTGTCTTCTTATTTCAGCACTTTGACCATAGCGTAAGTTCCACCAACTAGAGTGTTGCAGTTCCTTAGGCTTAACTCCCCATCTACCTGAGAGTTTAGTTGAACAGTGGCAACAGGCTATAGTGGTCATTACACAGAACTCTGCACAAGTAGCCATTGGCAGAAAGCATCAATATTGACGTTTTCTCTCCCTTTATCCTGATAGACGATATAGTAAGCGTAGTTCGATGTCATCGCGTTCTCATTTAGTTGGATCAGTGCGCCGGACTGTATTTCTTGTTGAACGAATATATCTGGAAGTAGCGCTATGCCCATTGATGAAAGCGCAGCGGCTTTCAGCATATAAAAGTGTTCGAATGACGGACCTTTGGGGGTGAGTGTCAAGTCTTGGGTAAACTCAGACCACTGTTCCCAAGTTTGGGGACGCGTCGAGTGTCTTAGCAAAGGGAGAGTGTGAAATGGATTGCTTCCTTTACAGCTACCGACGGATTCGGGCGTGGCGACTGCAATCGTGTTTTCTTCCAGCAGCTTTTCTGCGTGTAGGTTTTTCCAGTATCCATCACCGTAAAAAATACCTACGTCAATGAATCCCCCTTCGATATTGGGTGCGCGTTCTGGCGAGACAAAGTTGAGCTCAAGGGTCTCCATTTGCAATTCAATGTTCGGATAATGCATTGAAAAATCGGGCAGTCTAGGAATAAGCCAGTAGGTGGCGATAGTTGGCAATACTCCAAGTTTTATTTTGCCACCTGTCCCGCCATACGTGAGCAGATCCTGGGTTGCTGACTCCATACGATCGAATGACTCTCTGAGCGGAGAAAGGTAGGTTTTCCCTGCCTGTGTTAAATACAACCTCTGCTTCACGCGATCAAATAGAGCCAGTCCTAGCTTTTCCTCTAATGCACTGACTTGCTGGCTGATTGCCCCGGGTGTTACGGCCAATTCTTCTGCCGCTTTTACGAAGCTTTCATGCCTTGCAGATGCCTCAAACGCCCGCAGTGCATTGAGAGAGGGCGTCAGCCTTCTTGGTTTCATCATTAGATTAACTATTCAAGTCTTAAGAAAACATGGTTTTAAACTAGCTAATTAATTAGTTATTGTGAAGTGAAGATAAATTATAAGCGTCCGATGACAAACCATCGCTAGGAAGCAAACGCAAAGGAGAATTTATGGCACTTACCCCATTTCACGCCGCAATCCCGGCGCGCGATCTTGAAGAGTCGCGTGCCTTTTACAAAGATGTACTGAATTGCCAACAAGGGCGAAGCAGTGAATGCTGGGTTGATTTTAATCTATATGGTCATCAATTGGTGATTCACTACGATGCCAACATAGGTACAACCGGTTCTGTTAAGTTGCATCACAACACGGTAGACAGCCATGCCGTGCCGGTGCCTCACGTCGGTGTGGTGTTAGAGATGTCTGAGTGGGAGAGCTTGGCGCAAAGGTTGAGAGGTTTTGGTGTCGAGTTTGTTATAGAGCCTTATGTCCGGTTCAAAGGGCAGTCTGGTGAACAGGCGACCCTGTTTTTCTACGATCCGTCTGGCAATGCACTGGAATTTAAAGCATTCAGAGACATCGAAAAGCAGTTGTTTGAGACGTAACTTGTCGTAAATTCTAGGCATAAAGAAAAAAGGACAGAATAGATGCACGTTGAAATATGGATGACTTTCGTTGTGGCGTGTCTGGTGCTGGCGGTATCACCGGGTGCCGGTGCGGTCAACACCATGGCAACAACTATGAAATATGGGTTCCGACGTAGCTTGTTGTCTACTGCAGGACTACAAGTGGGTAATGCAATCAATATTGTATTCGTGGGAGTGGGATTAGGTGCACTCCTGAGTCAGTCTGAAGTCGTGTTTTCTGTCATCAAGTGGTTAGGTGTTGCTTATCTCATATTTTTGGGTGTACAGAAATTTAGGGAAAAGAATGTCTCTGACTTGAGGGTTGAAAACAAGAGTCGGGTGGATACCAAAGCGCTGTTTTTTCAATCCGTCATTGTGAACGTGACTAACCCAAAGGGCATTGTATTTCTGGTTGCGCTGTTACCACAATTCATTTCCCCTGATGCAGGTTATATCACCCAAATGTTGATACTCGGAAGCACTATGCTGGTGGTCGATACCTTAGTGATGATGGGTTACGCATTGCTAGCGATAAATTTGGCGCAATGGCTTGGTAACGAGCAGCGTATGGAGATGATGAATAAGATCTTTGGTTGTCTTTTTATCGGAGCAGGATCTGTCCTAGCTTATGCAAGCAGGGAGTGATTGCATCCTCGGCTTGATGATTTGTCGCAAGTACTCTTTAACCTGAGTAATGACAATGTAGTGGTGAAAAACCGCTAGGCATTGTTCACCGGCAAGAAAAAATGCACCATGTCAAAACGCAAGGCGGCTTATTGGAGTGATGAGCAAAGTACTTCATCCAATGTCTCTCTGATTATGCTCTGTAACCATTGAGTCATAGGGGTATTTCTCACATTATTTGCCATAGCAACGCAGATTTCACAAGAAGGAAAAATGTCGATTTTTTGCAAAGGAATTGCCCGAAAATTACTGCCAAAGTAAGGGACTAAATACTTTGAGCAAGGAAAGATCATATCGCTGCTTTCTAACGTTCTTAAAATGACATTGATTGAAGTACTGCGTAACTTGGTATTAACGTTGTAACCCGCATCAACTAAACGTTCACCGGCAAAGTCTTTGCTATCGTTCCAGTCGGCAATGAGAATCGTAGCAATCGGATACTGTTGCAAATGTTCGACAGTGGCAATGTCGACATCTAAAGGGTGTGATTTACGCATCGCTAACACAAAGTCATCGGTGCCGATTTTTCTCTGAACTAAGTTTTTTGGTAACGCGAGAGGAAAGTAATTGATGGCTATCTGTACTTTTCCACTTTGCAGATTTGCTACTGAGTTAGAATCCCAGCTTACGATGTTTATCTTAACATTGGGTGCCTGAACAAACACCTTTTTGACCAGTAACGGAGCCAGCCAGCTAGCAACAAAGTCATTGGCTGCAATTGTAATCGTTTCTGTCTGCTCCTCCGGTTTAAAGGGCATTGAATCTTCCAAAGAGAGCATGAGCTGGTCGAGGGCTTTTGGAAGGTGAGAGCCTATCTCTAACGCTCTTGGTGTTGGTTCTAGTCCTGTCTGCGTTCGAATGAACAATTCATCATCAAAGATGATACGCAGCCGTCCTAAAGCACGACTGATGGCAGGTTGGCTGATCTCCAGTGCTTCGCTGGCAATCCGTGTGTTCTTATGCTCGATAAGGGCGCACAGGACTTTAACCAAATTTAAATCGAAATTACGCATGCATATTTTAATTAATTTTATTTTGGGAATTATACCGTAACTTATGCATATATGCATGCCGCGTACGATCGCTATACTTTTTAATCATTTTTCCAAATAAGGAAAGTGTCATATTAGCCATGTGGTTATGAGTAAATTGATTAACTGTGAATGTTACCAACAAAAAAAGACACTATAATTTGATTTAGATCATTTCGTCACTTAGTTAGGTAAATGGTTTTTATTTTAAATATCGCTAATGCGTTTTTGGTATATCTGCAATAACTTGTCATAACTTAGTAAATTCGCAAACATTAGTGCTGTTCAGATAAACCAGATGATGTTTAGCTTTGAACTGGGATACAGAGTGTATTTATTGGCTTTCAGGTTCCTTTTGATTTCAATTTATGAAAGCAATTTTCCAATATGATCTCAGTCTTGGTTCATGCCGCTAGACTAAGGAATGATTGATGAAAGCCAAACTTTCGACCGCTTCTTTCGCGCTAATAGCTGCTCTTACAAGTGGCATTGCACCTGTATATGCAAACACAGATACCGGGAGTTTCCATGCAACCTCCGTTGAGCGCAATGCTTACTTTCCGGGCACCGAGCAAATCAAACCTTACGAGATGCGTGTAACCGCGTGTGGTACAGGTATGCCAGCAGCACGACCAAAACAAGCAGGTGCGTGTTTCTTAGTTGAGCTTGGTAATGGCGACAACTTTATTTTTGATGTTGGTACAGGCTCTATGGAACGTCTGGCTGCGTTGGCCATTCCTTTTGATAAGCTAGACAAGGTTTTCATAACGCATTTGCACAGCGACCACGTTGGTGACCTAGATGCTCTGTTTGTTGGTGGGATGATCCACAACCGTCAGGTGCCTTTACGAGTTTGGGGCCCTAATAGTACAAAACCGGAGTGGGGTACGAAATTCGCGATTGACGGCATGAAGAGCTTCCTTCGTTGGGACTGGGATTCTCGTCAAGGAAACGTGAACACCAAAGGTTTCCAAATCGAAGTGACCGAATTTGATTACAAAGGTGAAAATGCCGTTGTTTACCAAGATAATGGTGTCACCATTCGCTCTATCCCTGCTGTACACGCGATGGATGGACCAGTTAGCTATATTTTGGAGTGGAACGACCTTAAGTTTGCGTTCTCTGGTGATACGTACCCGAACAAATGGTGGATGGAACATACTAAAGGCGTGGATATTTCGATTCATGAGAGCTTCATCCCCCCCACACAGCTAGTAAGCAAATTTAAGTTCCCTGTGGAAGATGCACTAAACGTAGGAACGCAGGTACACACTGCTCCTGCTATGTTTGGCAAGATCATGGAAGTAACGAAGCCTCGTTTGGCCGTAGCGTACCATTTCTACAATGATTTTGACTCAACTCAAGAAATTGCTGAGCAGGTGCGTACGACATACCGTGGACCATTGTCATTGGCAAATGATTACATGGTTTGGAACATCACTAAAGATGAAATCAAAACTCGAATGACAGTGGTGGATGAGCACACTTGGCCACAGCCTTCATTGACGAAGAAAAAACCGGCAGATGGAAAAGACCGAGTTGGTTTTACTAAGTTCATTGCAGAAGGTCGCGAAGTTTTTAAAGACGTAGTAACCGATATTTATAAAGATGCGAACGAGAAATACGGTTCTGATGTCAAACCACCTCACGCAAAATAAAGTAAGTATTAGCTAAAACGGGCAATGTTAAGTAGATGTGAAACTCTATCTTAACGTTGCTTTCTTATGTATACCGAATCAACTTGAAGATGCAGGTTTGAGAGCTTGAAAATTATCATTAATTCGAGATGTCAAAGAGCCTGAGATCTCTGGAAGAGTCACTGCAAAAAATTGGTCTATTGCCGCCTTGAAGTCCCGTTTTCTTTTGAAGTACACGTTGTTCCTCGACTTCCCATTCATTACTTTCCATAACCGCTATATTGGGTTGAGGTTTGGGCTATTAAGGTGGAAGATAATGCAGTTCAATATTAAGGACAAACGCCGCATCTCTGACTAAGTCACTGCGGTGACGTGCAACGGTCGATTCATGAATGCGAAGAGCTTGCGCGTTCATGGTCTGACTCCAACCTTCGGAAGCAAGCAAAACAGCCTTAATACGGTCGCAGACTCGACTATCACGTTCAATGTCGTGCATATGTTCGAGTTGTATTTTCTGTTGAGGAGTCAGCGTAATTTTCATGGTGCGCAGCATGATTCTGATTCTATTGAAAAGCAAGTATCTTCAATGATCACGGGTATACAGATCTAGTGCAGACAAACTAGTGGGACGTTAGCAAGCTTAAATACGGAGTCTAGAAAACCTTGCAACACTCTCAATGGAATAGAGAAAACGTTCTTCACCATCAGTGCAGTAGTAATGGCTAGGTCGCTGAATCGGCGAGGTCTACCACGCTTGTCTTGTTTGTTTCCACTCGGCTATCGCTTCCTCATCAATCCAAAAGTTCAAAGAACCACGGTTGATTAAGGCTTTATTGTACTGCTTCTGTACTGCTTCCAGTTAGTTGTTTTGTAACGAGGTTTAGGCATGAGGTTACAACGATTGATGGGTGTAGCCGATCAGATCGCAGCTTCTTGATTTAGTTCCATCGATTTAAGCAACAAAGCCTTCACCGGTATCAAATTGAACTAGAAAGTCTGGAACATAAGTATGAGTCTTACCATTTAGGCTGCATGAAAATCTTATGGGTTGAGAACAAAAGCGAACGATACTAGGTTCGAATCAAAATGATAACAAGCGGCACATTCTAAAAAAGATTCTACCGTGATTCTTTTTTCCCGTCTTAGCACTGACGTAACGGTGTATGTTTTTTCCGCGTGACTTAGTTAAGTTCCGAGCAGGGGTGTCAAACGCACTTTCAAGTTCAAGCAGGGTGGCAGTAGAAGGAGAAGGTAGATCAGACATAATATTGCCTCATCACGATTTTGACGTAAACTTACGTAAGTCTAGACTATGAAGAGGCAATATCAATTTATGGTTGTTTCAACATTTTCCGAAGTATTGGATTACTTCTCTTTACCGAATACGTTGTTCTCTTGCTCTTGTACACGGATGAAAGTCGTACGCTTAGTTAGCTCTTTAAGCTTTGCTGCGCCTACGTATGTGCAGGTTGAGCGTACACCACCCAGGATGTCTGAGATAGTGCCGTGAACGCTGCCACGGAATGGAAGAAGTACGGTTTTACCTTCAGCGGCGCGGTACTTAGCTACACCACCTGAGTGCTTGTCCATAGCCGACTGAGAAGACATGCCGTAGAACTTCATGAAGGTCTCACCATCTTTGACCACGAGTTCACCACCAGCTTCTTCATGGCCCGCTAACATACCACCGAGCATAACAAAGTCTGCGCCGCCGCCAAAGGCTTTCGCTACGTCACCGGCACAAGAGCAGCCGCCGTCACCGATGATCATACCGCCAAGGCCATGCGCGGCATCACCACATTCGATAATTGCTGAAAGCTGAGGGTAACCCACGCCTGTTTTCACGCGTGTAGTACATACAGAGCCTGGGCCGATGCCGACTTTTACGATGTCTGCGCCCGCGAGAATAAGCTCTTCACACATATCCCCAGTGACAACATTACCCGCGGTAATCACCTTGTCTGGGAAAGCCGCACGTACTTTTTCAACATACTCGACTAAGTGCTCCGAGTAACCGTTGGCAATATCGATGCAGATAAAGATTAAATCGTCGCTAAGCGCCAGAATATCTTGGGTTTTCTGGAAATCAGCGTCTGACGTCCCAGTAGATACCATCACATGCTTTAGCGTCGCGCTGTTTGCGCCTTTAACAAACTCAGCCCACTCTTCAACCGTGTAGTGCTTGTGTACCGCGGTCATTACATCATGCTCTGCAAGCGCTTGCGCCATTTCAAAGCTTCCGACTGAATCCATATTGGCAGCGATGACGGGGGTCCCCGACCATTGACGACCACTATGCTTGAAGGTAAACTCGCGGGTTAATTCAACTTGAGAGCGGCTTTTTAACGTTGATCGCTTAGGGCGAAATAGCACGTCTTTAAAACCTAACTTAAGTTCTTGTTCGATACGCATTGATTACAGTTCCTTTCTCTTAAAAATCGGAGTGTCGGTGCGTTTTCGGTAAGCGTTGGCAGACGCTTTACTGAGTTTCGGACACAAAAAAACCGGAGCGTTGGCAGACGCTCCGGTTTTCAGCATTATAGGCTGTGATTTCATTCTCGCAAGACTGATATTTGCAATTTTTTTATGTTACAGTCCGGTTAAGTTGCATACCTAATCACTTCCCATCGTCGTACAAATTCCAATAAACTCTTATTTTTACAATAGGTTATTGGACTTATGTACCATGAACGCGCAAACCTTTGCGTTCTCTACTAACTCAAGCTAGCCAGTGATGAGCCCGTTCCAGTTGGCATTATTCGATATTTGGCTAATATTTTGCCCTCCTCAAATAGCGGGGAACAAACAAAAAAAGCAGTCAAAAGACTGCTTTTAGGCTGATATACGTCTCTCTAGAGCTTAAAAAACGCCAGCTGGGCTTTTTGTTTCTCTGCCAAGGTTGATAGCTCTTGGCTGGCACTGGCACTTTGACAAATACCTGAAACATTTTGATTGACCAGTTCAGACATGTTCACCACATTACGATTGATATCCTGGGTGACCTGAGATTGCTGCTCGGCAGCCGTCGCCACTTGGGTGTTAGCATCATTGATGTTTGATACCGACTCTGTGATACCCAACAGTGCTCCATTGGTCTGTTCTGCCAATTGATTATTCTTGTCTAGCAGGTCTAGACTGGCTTGCATACTATCGTTGGCTTGGCCCGATTGCTTTTGCAACTCTTCAATAATAGTTTGAATTTGACCAGTCGATTCTTGCGTTCTTGCCGCCAACATCCGCACTTCATCAGCAACGACCGCAAATCCGCGTCCCGACTCTCCTGCTCTCGCCGCTTCAATCGCCGCGTTCAACGCCAACAAGTTAGTCTGCTCGGAAACACTTCGAATCACTTCAATTACGTCGTTGATCTGCTCAGACTGCTGCTTCAAGTTTGTTACCACTTGTGCTGCCTCATTGAGTGCACTGCCCATCTGTTGACTGGCGAGTTTACTCTCTTGCGCTATGTTCATGCCCGACTGCGCAAGCTGATCGGCCTCACGTGCTGTTGAGTCTGCCAGTTGCGCATTATCGCTCACGTTGTCTGCGGTACTCGACAGCTCGTTGACCGCCGACGCCACTTGTTCAATTTCGGCGAGCTCTTGCTCGGCGTTGGCCTGTGCTTGAGTCATTACGGCAGCCAGCTCAGTAGACGCCGATGCGACCTCTTCACTGATGCGGCTGAGTTCTTCTACTGTAAAGTGCAACTGCTCAGCGGTTTGATTGACGTCTTTACCCAACTTGGCAATTTCATTATCACCTTTCACTTCGGCGCGGACAGAGAGCTCACCTTGGGCGAGTTTACGCATCACCTGCTGCAGCAACAGAATTGGATTGACGATCATGCCCGATAGCAACCATGCGACAATGAGCGATATTGTCAGTACGCCAAGTACCAACACCATCGCCGTGTTTTTCACCTTGGCATTCTGCGCATCGCTTCGGGCCATGGCGTCACTGACATAGTCGTTCACTTTCACCGACAGCTGATTGGTCGCCGTGATCATCGCTCCACCCGCTTGACGGTATTGGCTAATAAACGCGTTGTACTCTTGCTCAGTCACCTGCCCTGTATCGCGGCGCGCAAACATGGCGACCGCTTTGTTTGAGGATTCGACATAGTGGTCAATCGCTTTGCGCGCTATAGCCACTTGCTGCTTAAACTCTGGCTGACCGGCCATGCTATCGAGATCTTTATGAACTTGTGTCAATGTCGTCTGGATCTCTTTAAGAAACTGCTCGCGACGCGACGCATCGTATATCGCGTACACGGCACTGATTCGCAATGGGTAGAGCTGATCATCAATATCGGCCAACACATCTTTATACAACACCAACGCGTCGGTGTTGTTTTTTACCGCTTGTTGCTCGTGATCAAGATTCGCTTTGGTTACCCACAATGCGACAACAAGTGTGAGCGTGGTGAAAAGTACAGGCAGCAACACCTGTGCTCGAATGGACAAGTTTTTCAAGGACATATTCATTATTTTGGTTCTCTTGATGTTGTATCAGCAGGCGACTAAAAAAGGCTCTACTCTCGGGCGACCTAACCAAAGGCGCATCACTCACTTAAAAACGAGGCGCTTTTTCACGTTGGGTGATACCCCTTGGCCGAGCAAGGATACTGAAACCCAATTATGCAATCAATTTATAAAATGGGTGTATAGCGTCAATTTGCACACTTATTAATCAAGCAGTTAGGCGTTCTCAAGCTTGCAATAACTACTTGACACAAAAATACAAAACCGAAACAAATATTGATAGACCAACACAATTAATGCCCAGCAGTTAATAAGTGGAAGTTATTAACTGCTGGGCATTAAGCGACACTAAAACGTTAGTTTATTGGAGAGCGAAAGTTATCTGTGATCTTTTGGGGAGTCCATCACCACCATAGTTGTAATAGATTGAACCTGACGACACTCGCCAAGCACATCGGCGTGAATTCGTCTATAACTTGGGAGATCGGTTGTTTCAATTCGAAGTAAGTATTCATTAGCGCCAGTAATATTGTGGCACTCCACTACTTGGTCAACAAAGCGTACGTGCTGTTCAAACTCCTGCTGAGCTTGTTTACTGTGGCTCGCCAAGCCAATCGAGACATAAGCGATAAAGCCAACACCGAGCAAGTTGTTGTCTAACACCACGCGATAGCCTTTGATGACCCCGTTCTTTTCTAGTTCTTGTACTCTTCTCAATGTCGCTGAGGGAGAAAGCCCAATTCTTTCCGCTAACTCGACATTTGACATTTTTCCGTCACGCTTGAGTTCATGCAATATTCTTTCGTCAAATCGATCCATACCTCACCTTTATTGCGTCAACACCGATTTCACCATCAATAAAAGCACACAATTGCACCAATATCCAAATAAACTAAATATTCATCAATCATTCAGTCACGACGCGCAATTTTATTGTGATTACTTTTAGGAACATGACATGGAATTTGAACAACTCGGCGCACTTATCGTATTTGCTTTCGTTTCGACCTTTACTCCAGGGCCCAATAATCTGATGTTGATGACATCAGGTGCCAATGTCGGCTACAAGCGCACGCTTCCCCACATGTGCGGTATTGCCTTTGGTTTTGCGTTTATGGTGTTGTTGGTCGGGCTTGGTCTCTCAGCGGTGTTTGACGCCTATCCATTAGCCCACATGATTCTAAAATATGTCAGCTTGGCCTACTTAGCCTATCTGGCGTTTAAAATTGCGCTAAGTGGGCAAGCCAAAGATGTCGCGAGCTTTAAGCCTATGAGTTTCTTCGCAGCCGCCAGCTTTCAATGGGTCAACCCTAAAGGATGGTCAATGGCACTAAGCTCGGTCACTTTGTACAGTAATGGCGGTAGTTGGTTAGAACTCGCGGTGATCTCGCTGACCTTTCTTGTGATCAACTTTCCATCAGGCACGTTTTGGATTTTGGCGGGGCGCGAGCTACAGCGCTGGCTGACCACCCAGTGGAGAGTGCGTAGTTTTAACCTCGCGATGGCTTTGCTGCTTGTCGGCTCAACGTTACCCATGATCTAACCTGACCTAGCAATCCCAGCACAAACGGGTAAAATCAGCGTCAGTTGATTTTACCCGATGTTAAATAGTCGTATGTCGCACATTGTTTCCCGTTTTACCCGCTTCAATCAACCCATTGAAGACCTCGCTTTGCCAGAGAAGTTTACTTTTCCTTTTTACTACCAGCCCCATCCACTTTGTGTATTGGCCGCGAAACAGCTACAGCACCACCTCAGCACACAAACTCAGTGGCAGCATAATTTTGGCCTTGGATCAAGTCACAATGGTACTGGAAAGATGTTCGGCGTACTTCTGGTTAAAAATCCATCGGGAGAAATCGGTTTTCTCTCGGCTTTCTCAGGAAAAGTGGCCGAGCAAAATCTACTGCCCGGGTTCGTACCTCCGGTGTTTGACATGTTAACTGAGCAGAGCTTTTTTCACTCTGAGCTGGCGGAGATCACCACACTAAGCGAGCAAATCACATCGCTAGAGCAATGCCCTAAACGCGCAGCGCTCAAACAGAGATTGACACAGCTTCAAGATGATTTTCAGCAACAAGAAGCAACGCACCGAAATACGATGATTGAGCGTCGCGCAAAACGCAAAGCTGAGCGCTTAAATGGCGAGAAAACCCTCGAACCTCAAGCTTTGGCTAAGCTAAATAATGAACTAGGCAAACAAAGTGTCGCGGACAAAAACCAACTTAAGTACCTCAAGCTTGAGTGGCAACAGAAGCTAGCGGGTGTCGAAAACGAGCTGTTACAACTAGAGCAACAGCTTGAGCAGCTCATCACTCAACGCGCGAGTTTATCTAACGCGCTGCAAAACAAACTGTTTGAACAGTATCGATTCTTGAATGCTCGAGGAGAGACGCGCTCACTCAAATCTATCTTTGCCGATACCAGCTCGCCAACCCCTCCAGCGGGTGCAGGTGAGTGCGCTGCCCCTAAGTTGCTTCATTATGCCTATGCCAACGGGTATCAACCGCTCGCACTCGCCGAGTTCTGGTGGGGAGCATCACCAAAATCGGAAGTTCGCCAGCATGGTCAGTTCTATCCATCTTGCAACAGCAAGTGTCAGCCGATTCTGGGCCATATGCTGCAAGGTCTAGAGGTTGACGACAATCCATTAGAAGAGAACTGGGCCGAGGACAAGCCCCTCGAAATCCTCTATCAAGACGAGGCGATGGTTGTGGTGAACAAACCCTCGGGGCTGCTCTCGGTGCCGGGTAAGGTGATCACCGATTCAGCCTACACCCGATTACAAGCCCAATTCCCTGATGTGGAAGGGCCATTTGTCATTCATCGTCTTGATATGGCAACATCCGGCCTATTGGTATTTGCACTTACCAGACGCGCCAACAAGAGCTTACAAAAGCAGTTTATGTCTCGTGGGGTACATAAACGTTACGTTGCACTCCTAGAAGGACGGATAGATGGCGAGGAAGGGACGATAGATTTACCCATGCGCGGCGACCCTGTCGACAGACCTCGCCAGTTGGTTTGCTTTGAGCACGGTAAGCCCGCTTTTACCACATGGCAAAAAATTGCGCAGGACGATGGGCGAACCAAACTCTATCTTGAACCCAAGACCGGCCGCACTCACCAGTTACGTGTCCACTGCGCCCATCATCTTGGCCTAGCGACGCCTATGGTTGGGGATACTTTATACGGTGAAAAGGCCAATCGCTTACATTTACATGCCGAGCGTCTTGAGCTTGACCACCCCTACACCAAGCAGAGAATGACGTTTCAAGTTGCGGAAAGCTTTTAGCCACTAATTAGTCTTGTGATAGTGACCAAGTGAAAACGGTTTTTGGTGATAATTAAATCAACAACTATTCTTTAGGAGAAAGAACACTCCAGAGGATACTCAAATGTTGATGAGAACCGTCGTTTTATTTTGCTTTGCAACTGCAATGTCACTTAGCGGTCTGAGCCAGGCCAACACCGTCACCCTTGCCAACGGTGAGTGGGCTCCTTATATGTCTAAGTCTTTAAAAGAAGGTGGCTTTATCACTCAAGTCGTCAAAGAGGCTTTTGAGGCAGAGGGATATCAAGTTGAATTTGCTTACCTGCCTTGGAAGCGGGGGTTTGAAGAGGCCAAAGCGGGCAAGTTTGACGGCTCGCTTATTTGGGGCCGCAACTCAGAGCGCGAGCAATCATTTCACTTTACCGATCCAGTCATCACCTTGAGTACTGCCCTATTTCAACAAAAAAGCAATCCAGTATCTTGGAGTGATCCCAGCGACCTTGGGGCACTCAAAGTTGGCGGTGTGACTGGATACGCCTATGGCATCGAAGAGTACGAAAAGTCTGGCCAAGTTAAAATCCAGCGTATTGCCAGCGCGGAAAACAACTATAAAAAGCTCAGTGCCGGGCGGTTAGATGTGGTGTTAGAGGATAAAGATGTCGGTATGGAACTGATCACTCAGCTAAACCTGACCGACGTGATTGAACCCCATGCCAAAACACTCTCAGACCGAGATTATTTTGTCATTATTTCTAAACAATCCCCGCGTGCACAAGAATTGGTTGATGCATTTAATCGCGGGCTGGCCAAACTGAAAGCACAAGGCAAACTCGAAGCGTATCGAGATGCTTCTTTCCGTGGTGAGTACAAGCAATAGCAGGTAAGCATTAGCGCGTTTACACTGGGCACAATGATGAGTTAACCTCCATGACACACAACATGGAGGTTACTATGTCTCAACATTTTGTTGCCACGATAAAATGGCAGCGTAATGCTCAAGAAGCATTTAACGACAACCAATACAGCCGAGCCCACACCTGGGAGTTCGATGGTGGCGTAAGCGTTCCTGCATCTGCTTCTCCGCATGTGGTACCGCTACCTTTTTCAGTAGAAGAAAATGTCGACCCCGAAGAAGCGTTTATTGCGTCGATTTCTAGCTGTCATATGCTCACGTTTCTTGGTATCGCCGCAAAGAGACGCTATGTGATAGATAGCTACACCGATCTTGCGCAAGGTGTTATGGAGGAGGATGCCAATGGTAAAACTTCGGTCACTAAGGTGACGCTCAAGCCCGTTATTGTCTTCGTCGGAAATAAACCCAATAAAGCACAACTCGAAAAACTCCACCACCTTGCCCATCAACACTGTTTTATCGCCAACTCGGTTAAGACTGAGATCACCACAGAGATCATAGAGTCGCCCTAAATGAAAAAACCATTGCTTGTTGCTACCACACTCGCCTTTGGGCTTTTTGTCGTGGTCGGTCAACAAAAAGGGCTATTTGGCTCTCATAAACCAGAGTCCTTTCCTAAGTTGCCCAGTCAACCGGATTTCGTGATCTCTCATCAGTTTGACGGAGAATGGGTCGGCAGACGAGTCGATGTTAGTGGTAACAACATGTGCGAGCGAACCACTATCACTGGCACTATTCAAGACGGATTAGCCAGTTTAACTCTCACGTACAATGGCACGTCACTGAAAGGTTGGGTCGCAGAGGAAGGTGGCAACCTGACTCTTTATGCAACCCACCGGCAATGGGACTACCGATTCAGTGGCGTCGCTAATCGAAATAAAATCCAAGGCCAATGGTACTTAACTAATGGGCCATGTAAAGGGACTTGGTATTTAACGCGAGTTGACCTTTCAAGCTGATGAAACAAAGCTGAGCATCACCACGCTTTCTGTTACACTTTGCGTCCAATATACGGGTAACGAACCGACTAGATACAGAGTGTAAACATGTCATTCTCAAAACTTGGCTTAAGCCAACCTATCACTAACGCGATTTCTGAACTTGGTTACGACAAACCAACCCATATTCAAACCAAAGCGATCCCTGTCATTCTCGAAGGCCAAGATCTCATTGCAGCGGCGCAAACCGGTACGGGTAAGACAGCAAGCTTTGTGCTGCCGATTCTAGAGAAATTAGCGCAAGGTGAAACACAGCGTAAGAAGCGCGTTCGTGCCCTTATTCTTGCTCCAACTCGCGAACTGGCAATGCAAGTCGATCAAAAAGTGAAAGACTACAGTAAGCACCTAAACCTGACTTCATTGGCAATGTACGGCGGCGTTGATGAACAAGCGCAAAAACAAGCCTTGATTGACGGTGTTGATATTCTGGTGGCAACGCCTGGTCGTCTACTCGACATGTATGGCAAACGCGCGGTTTACTTTGAAGAGATCGAAGTATTAGTGCTTGATGAAGCTGACCGTATGCTCGATATGGGCTTTATCGAAGACATCAACAAAATCCTCGACCGCTTACCAACCGATATTCAGCACCTACTGTTTTCAGCGACGCTCTCGAACAAGGTACGCGATTTAGCCAAAACCGCGGTTTACAACCCTTACGAGATCTCTATTGCTGCCAACCAAGCCTCGAAAAAGAACATCGAGCAATGGTTAATTACCGTCGATAAAGATAAGAAGTCAGCACTACTTAGTCACCTAATTAAAGAAAATGACTGGGACCAAGCGCTGATCTTTATCGAAACCAAACATGGTGCCGCTAAGCTTGCGACTCAGCTTGAAAAACGTGGTATCCACGCTGAAGCCTTTCATAGTGGTCGCAGTCAAGCAGTGCGCGCAAAACTGTTAGAAGATTTTAAAGCAGGCAAAATCAAGTACATGATCGCCACGGGCGTTGGTGCGCGTGGCATCGACATCGAAGGTTTAACCCGCGTGGTCAACTACGATCTTCCGTTCCCAGCAGATGAATACGTTCACCGCATTGGTCGTACCGGTCGCGCAGATGCTCAAGGTGAAGCGATCTCTTTTGTCGCTAAAGATAACTTTAAAAACCTATGCATGATCGAATCGCGTTTAGGCCACCTAATTGAACGTCGTGAAGTGGAAGGGTTCGAGCCACGTAAACCTGTGCCTGTGTCAATCCTCAACTACGTGCCCAAACATAAACGTCAAGCGAAGGAGAATTCATGAGCGCGCCGACGAAAATCACCTTTTTCGAGTTCCTCACTCCCCTGATTACCTCGGGGATGAAAACCATCACTATCCGTGATGAGTCTGAGTCCGATTATGTTCCTGGCACTGAAGTGGAAGTGTTCACTTTAGAAACGGATCAAAAAGTGTGTGACATTCGCATTTTATCGGTCACGCCGCTGAAGTTTGAAGAGATCAATGAATTTCACGCCGAACAAGAGGCCATTGAGCTACCAAAGCTCAAACAGCTCATTCGTGAGATTTATCCCAATACCGACGCCCTATTCGAAATCCGCTACGAGCTGATTTAATCCATCGCAGTCAAGCCAGACAATGAGACTGGCTTGACTGTTTATCGCCTATAGCTTGCCAATCGACACTAGACGACTGGTCTAATTTGCATTATAGTCCACCCATGAATGCAAAAACTCAAGACACGCGCCAACATATTCTCGAAGTCGGTTATCAACTAGTGGTCACCAAAGGCTTCACCGCTGTTGGTCTAAGCGAACTACTCAAAACCGCTGACGTTCCCAAAGGATCGTTCTACCATTACTTCAAATCGAAAGAGCAGTTTGGTCAGGCGCTGATCGAAGAGTATTTCAAGACTTATATAGTTCGCGCTC
Source organism: Vibrio sp. JPW-9-11-11 (assembly GCF_013369335.1). GTDB lineage: Bacteria > Pseudomonadota > Gammaproteobacteria > Enterobacterales > Vibrionaceae > Vibrio. The sequence continues at coordinate 52,270 of NZ_SZQJ01000009.1, read as the reverse complement.
GTGATGTACTTCATGGTGGAGAAGCATGCGGTCGTGAACGTGTATTGAACTATTTTTCACGTTGGCTGGAGATCGAAAACGGTGTATGTAACGCCAACAAATGCTTAGTCGTTAAACTGAGCGCTGAGGTCTCTGACTTATCCGACACAATGCGAGTCACTTTGGCCCAAGGCGCGGATAAAATTATTGAGCAACTGGCAGCCAGTATTGAGTCGGGCGTGCAAGATGGTTCGATTGCAACATTGGATTCGGCCGTAACGGCGCGCATTCTTTACCAACAATGGCTCGGTGCAAGCCTGCTCAATAAGCTCAATCAAGATCAAGTGAATTTGCACCACTGCTTTGAAGCAACCAAGCAGTTACTCAACGCCTAATCCTTCCCGTCGAAGATACGACGGGATTTTTTAACACCACAACTAGACGACTGGTCTAATAACAGGAAACAACCATGACAACGACGACAAACCGACGCATTGTATTGGCTTCAAGACCCGTAGGTGCGCCCAAAGAGTCCGATTTTCGCCTAGAAAACACGAATAAACCGCAACCAGGCCAAGGTCAAATGCTCCTTCGCTCTGTTTATCTTTCTCTCGACCCTTATATGCGTGGTCGAATGAGCGATGCGAAATCTTACGCCGAACCAGTAGCAATCAATGATGTGATGGTTGGGGGGACCGTGTGTCAAGTTGAACAATCCAATCACGCTGACTTCGAGGTTGGCGAATGGGTGCTGGCATACACAGGTTGGCAAGACTATGGCCTTTCTGATGGCGAAGGACTGATCAAGCTGGGTAAAAATCCAAGCCATCCTTCTTACGCCTTGGGTGTAATGGGAATGCCAGGTTTTACCGCCTATATGGGACTACTTGATATCGGCCAGCCTAAAGCAGGTGAAACCTTAGTGGTTGCCGCGGCGACCGGCGCGGTTGGATCAATGGTCGGCCAAATTGGCAAACTCAAAGGCTGCAAAGTCATCGGTATCGCTGGCGGCGAAGAAAAATGTCAGTTCGCCAAACAGCAGCTCGGATTTGATGAGTGTATCGATCACAAAGCCGACAATTTTGCCGAGCAGTTAGCCAAAGCCTGTGATCAAGGCATTGATATCTATTTTGAGAACGTGGGTGGCAAAGTGTTTGATGCGGTTATGCCTTTGCTTAACACTAGCGCGCGTATCCCACTCTGTGGACTTATCTCTCAATACAACGCCACTTCTCTACCTGAGGGACCGGATCGTTTATCAATGTTGATGGGCCAGTTACTGGTCAAGCGTATTAAAATGCAAGGCTTCATCATTTTTGATGACTACGCGCACCGCTACAACGAGTTCGCCACCGACATGACTCAGTGGCTTGCGCAAGGCAAAATTCATTACCGTGAACACTTGGTTGAAGGTTTTGAAAACGCGCCACAAGCCTTTATTGGTCTTCTTGAAGGGAAGAACTTTGGCAAGTTAGTCGTGCAAACGAACCAACCATTGTAAGGAGCGACAATGATCAAATTACATCACCTCAACCAATCGCGCTCTATGCGTATTATTTGGTTACTAGAAGAGCTAGAAGTCGACTACCAGATTGTGCCTTACCAACGTGACAACGTCTCGTTTTTAGCGCCACCAGAGTTGAAATCGGTCCATCCGCTGGGTAAATCACCCGTGATTGAAGAAGATGGCCGCGTGATAACCGAATCTGGTGCGATTACCGAATATTTAATTGAAAAATATGCACCAACACAACTCGCGCCAGAGAAACAGAGCCCTGAGTATATCGACTACCTGCAGTGGCTGCATTTTGCAGAAAGCTCTGCCATTTTACCGCTGCTGCTAAAAGTGTTTATCGCGAAAGATGGTGCGCCGACCAACTTTGTCGCAGATTATGCCGACGCAGAAATCAAAAAAGTGATGACTTACGTCAACGAGCGATTGGAAGGCAAAACCTACCTGGTAGAAGAGCGTTTAACCGGAGCAGACATCATGATGTCGTTTGTGTTTGATGTATTGACCAAGTTTGGCCTACTCGAGCACTACCCTAATATCGCCCGATATCAACAGCAACTGGCTCAACATCCGTGTTACCAAAAAGCACTGGAACTTGAAGTCAAATATGGCTGATAACACTAAGGGGAGCTGCATGCTCCCCTTTATCATCACTTTGGCCTATCAAACTAATCCAAACTAGCGATTAGCCATCCCCTTACTCCAGTCCTATTCTCTCTAGTAACACAGCACATTGTGGCGAAAGCAACAAAGCTGCACTAAGTTTAAAGAGTCCGCACAGATAAGTGCAATGATGCATAACTATCGATGCGGCTGTCACCCGATTAGAGAAGGAAAATGCGATGAGTGATTTCAACTTCTTCAAACTATTTGATACCAAAGAGTTGTTTATCTTTTACTAACCCTTGGCCACGGCTTTGATCAACACCGAGGTATCCATTCGCCCCAAGCCGTCTTGCTGTAGCTGTGCATATTGCTGGTCAACTCGTTGTGTAAGAGGCAGTGACAACCCTGCACGCTGTGCCTCGTCTAGGCAAATGCCTAGATCTTTGCGCATCCAATCGATGGCAAAACCAAAATCAAATTGGCCTTGTGACATAGTCACTGCGCGATTTTCCATTTGCCAAGACCCAGCAGCGCCGTGTTTCAATGTCTCAACCACTTGTGCGATGTCTAACCCTGATTTTTCGGCCAGCAATAAGGCCTCGCTCAAGCCTTGTAAAATACCGCCGATGCAAATTTGGTTGACCATTTTACAGCGCTGTCCTTGGCCATTCTCACCCATCAAAGAGATCTGCTTGGCATACACGTCCATGACAGGTTTGATCGTGTCAAACACCGCTTGCTCGCCGCCACACATAATCGTCAGTACTCCATTTTCCGCACCGGCTTGCCCACCAGAAACCGGGGCATCAATGAACGCGTTGCCTTGCTTATCTGCAGCCAGCCCCAACTCGACGGCTAATTCGGCGGAAGTGGTGGTATGATCAACAAGAATTGCCCCTGGTTTCATTCCTGCCAATATTCCGTTCTCGCCGTAGACCACACTGCGCACATCGTCGTCATTGCCGACACAGACAAACACAATATCAGCGTTTTCGGCCGCTTGTCGCGGGTTGTCACAGGCTTGGCCTTTATGCTGCGTAACCCACTGCTGAGCTTTGGCGGTAGTACGGTTATACACCTTGGTGGTAAAGCCTGCTCGACTTAGAAATCCAGCCATTGGATAGCCCATCACGCCTAGGCCAATAAAAGCGACATTATGCTGACTCATTTTCTTCCTTTCTATGTTTATCGTGCGAACGTTCACTTTACCACTAGACCCCTCCTAGTTTACAGCGGATATAAACGTGACTCGGCGCTCACTTTGCGCTGTGCCAACCTCCGTGCATACGGTAAACGTACAAATATTAACCAGTTAGTACAAACTACTATCGCGCTAACAAAGTTGGCATTTTCGCCCCTACCGAAGGTGATCAGGATTCCGCAGCCGCGGCTCGTCACTACCCATAAAAACGCAAAAAAATATCATTTTACTGAATACCAATAACGAGAATATCCTATGAAAAATATAATACGACTATGCGCTGCCAGCGCGATACTCACCGTTTCGCCTATCAGTTACGCCGATGCGATCTTGCACGCATTTAACTGGAAATATACCGATGTCACTGCCAACGCGACTCAGATTGCCGCGAACGGTTTCAAGAAAGTGTTGATATCACCCGCGATGAAATCCAGCGGCAGTCAATGGTGGGCTCGATATCAGCCTCAAGATTTGCGAGTCATCGATTCGCCATTGGGAAACAAGCAAGATCTCAACGTCATGATCCAAGCACTCAACAAAGTCGGTGTTGACGTTTACGCCGATGTCGTACTCAACCACATGGCGAATGAATCATGGCAGCGCAGTGACCTCAACTATCCAGGTACTGAAGTGCTCAACGACTATCAGAACCGCTCGGATTACTATCAAGCTCAAACGCTTTTCGGTGATCTGCAGGACAATCTTTTTTCCGCCGATGATTTCCATCCAGCAGGCTGTATTACCAATTGGAGTGATCCAGGCCATGTTCAGTATTGGCGCTTATGCGGGGATCAAGGCGATAGTGGCTTGCCCGATCTCGACCCTAATCAATGGGTTATTAGCCAACAACAACACTACTTAAACGCACTGAAAGCGATGGGAATCAAAGGGTTTCGCATTGATGCTGTCAAGCATATGAGCCAGTATCAAATCGACCAAATATTCAGCTCAGAGATCACCGCAGGCATGCATATCTTCGGAGAGGTGATTACCAGTGGCGGACAAGGCGATAGCGGCTATGAAGCTTTTCTTGCCCCTTATCTTAATAACACCGATCACGCGGCTTATGACTTCCCGTTGTTTGCATCCATTCGAGCGGCCTTTTCATTCTCTGGTGGAATGAACCAACTTCACGACCCACAAGCCTATGGTCAAGCATTAGATGACTCACGTGCGATCACTTTTACCATCACCCACGATATTCCGACCAATGATGGCTTTCGCTATCAAATAATGGACTCAACAGATGAACAGCTCGCTTATGCTTACATTTTAGGAAAAGATGGTGGAACCCCGCTTATTTATAGCGACGACTTACCGGACAATGAAGACAGAGATAATGGCCGTTGGGCTGATGTATGGCGAGACGCCACTATGATCAACATGCTCAGATTCCATAACGCGATGCAAGGACAGAGTATGACTGTACTCTCAAGCGATCAGTGCACTTTACTGTTCAAGCGCGGCAAACAAGGGGTCGTCGGGATCAATAAATGTGGCGAGAGCAAACAAGTCACGGTGGATACCTACCAACATGAGTTCAATTGGTACACCCCTTATAAAGACCCATTGAGTGGTGAGAGTACGACCGTTAGCTCACGTTATCACAACTTTACATTGCCTGCCCGCAGCGCAAGAATGTGGATGTTGTAATCCACGCTTTGGCCCAGCGCGTCTGCTGGGCCAAAGGTTCATTCAGCCCACCAATGCGCGTGTTCGCTTTTTACGCCCATTCAATCATTTTTACTCTCTGCTCCAACTGTGCAAGAATACTGGCCACCTTTGTTGTGGATTGAGCTGTACCTATGAAATTTCAAGCCGCCATCTTTGATATGGATGGCCTACTCCTCGATACAGAACGTCTCTGTATGCACGTTTTTAAACAAGCTTGCCAAACCGTCAATGTGCCATTTTATGAAGACATTTATCTGTCAATCATCGGTCGAAACTCTGCCGGGATTGAGCCCATTTTTCGCCGAGCGTATGGCGAGAACTATGAGCGACTCCATCAAGAGTGGCGCACGCAATACGACAGTGTCGTTAAGCATCAGGCTATTCCGGTAAAAGAAGGCGTCGTGGCACTGCTTGAGTGGCTTAATGCAAAGCAGATCCCCGTTGCAGTGGCGACCTCCACCCACCGTGAGGTGGCGCAGGTCAAGCTTGAACTTGCCAACCTCAGCCAATACTTCACCAATCTCACCTGTGGCTGTGAAGTGAGCCATGGCAAGCCCCACCCAGAAATATACCTGCTGGCGGCTTCAAGGCTGGGAGTCGACCCTCAACAATGCATCGCATTTGAAGATTCAAATAACGGCGTGCGCAGTGCAGTCGCTGCCAACATGACAACGTTTCAAGTCCCAGACTTGGTTGAACCGAGTGACGAGGTTAAGGCACTCGGTCATCATATTGTGCCTTCCTTGAACCATGCGCTCAGTTATCTAAAGTCGCACCCTTGATCTCTACAAGCACAGTGTTGGCTGTGCTTGCCTTGCCCGCTTTATACCCTTTGTTGTTGTCCAATAACCAAGCGTTCTAATAAAAACCACCAGCAAGGGTTTTAATCCCATCACCTTAGCCCAATCTCTGATCATGCCGGACAATAATCAACCGAGGATTCACGATGACAAACCAATATGTACCGCCAAAAGTATGGGTCAATAATGTCAGTGGAGGGAACAAGTGGGCAAACATCAACAGCCCAGAATCAGGGGCCCGATACGAGCAAGAGCTTTCCAAAGGTGAACACGCCCTTCAACTGTATTCATTGGGCACGCCAAATGGGCAAAAGGTGACGATCCTACTCGAAGAGCTGCTTGCTCTTGGCATCAAGGAGGCCGAGTACGACGCGTTTTTAATCAACATAGGTGAAGCAGAGCAGTTTTCTTCTGGCTTTGTTGACATTAACCCCAATTCAAAGATTCCAGCGCTACTAGACCTGAGTGGCGAACAAGCGGTGAATGTGTTTGAGTCGGCCTCTATATTAGTTCACTTAGCCGAAAAATTCGGTCATTTCTTACCCGCCAGCGGTCCTGAGCGCACTCAAACCCTCAATTGGTTATTTTGGGCTCAAGGATCCGCCCCGTTCCTCGGTGGTGGTTTTGGCCACTTCTATGCTTACGCAGATGAAAAGCAAGAATACCCAATTAACCGCTTTGCGATGGAAGCAAAACGCCAGTTAGATGTACTGGATAAACAACTAGCGAAACACACTTATGTCGCGGGTGAAGACTACACTATCGCCGATATGGCAATTTGGCCTTGGTATGGGAACTTAGTGCTAGGGAAACTCTATGATGCCGCTGAATTCTTACAAGTGAGTTCATACACTCATGTTGTGCGCTGGGCCAAACAAGTTGAAGCCCGTCTAGGTGTTCAACGCGGGCGCATTGTTAACCGTACTTTCGGTGAAGAGTGGGAGCAATTAGCAGAACGACACTGCGCGGAAGATATTGACCAAGTGCTCGCTCGAAAACCTCAATAAGCAAAACCACACGTCCTTGTGCAGGGTTAGCACCAAACCCAACACCCTAGCAAGAATGGTAGAGCTATCCGCGATGCCATTTTTGCTAGCCTGATGGCTTCAGTACCCTATGGTGGTAACAACAAGGTTGTGATCCGAGCCTTTCGGCTCAGTGAAACTGGTTCGCTGACAAATCCTTCTACCCGTTTCAGTCGCTTTTAACCACAAGTGGTCAATCGCAATTTTCAAAAAGCTCGGTGTCTCAAACGGCACAACGTTGGGCCAACTTGCAACAGGCGCAGTCTGGAAACTGGGCAAGATTTTACCAAAACGCAAACTAACCGATGACAGATTGAAGTCTCCAACAACCAACAACTCTTTGCTCGGATAAATCTCGATGAGTGACTCTATTGTACGGATTAGCGCGTTGCGCCGATACCACAAAGCTTTTGTCCTTGGTGATGGAGGATGAGCGGCGATAAAATCGATCGCTTTTTGCGTATTGGGGTACCAGACACCACGAATGATCGCCTGCTGATCCGGTGTCATATAAACCGATATTGCCTTGAGAGGGTAACGGCTTAAAATCATCTGACTCGCAGGGTAGCCCACCCCTTCTTGACCGCCAAAATAGTAAGGATAGTGGTCGTCCAAAGAATGCAATTTTTCTCCCACTTCCGGCGCGACTTCTTGCAATACCACCAGATCATAAGAAGAAGAAAGTAGGTCATTGATAAACGCGTTGATGTCTGGATTTTCGTAGTAGAGGTTGTATTGCGCAACAGTGATTGGATTCACACAGTTGACGACGAAATCATGGTTGTTTTTTGGACTCAACAAAAAGAAAGTCAAAGCAAAAATCACACATAAAGCTGCTGGCGCCCACGCTCGTAATAGTGTCATAGCCAAAAACAGGCACAGGTTGACGATTAGAAACAGCGCCGGAAAAGCGACCAGATTCTCAATCCACCACGTAGCCTCATAGAAGGTCAAACTGATCCACAACAGTGTCGGTGTAAAAACCGTCAACCAGAGTAATATTCGCTTCACTCGCACTCACTCTCCCTCGATACCTACACCAAGTATGGTTGAAAATCATCGGCGGGAGGAAAAAGCGTACGCTAATCATCACAGTGAGACACGCGTCACCATCTCAGAAATGAGACAGAGATCGAGATATGTATAAAATTGACCTTGCTGTCACTAATTTTTTACTTTTTTAGACCAAAAGCGAATTTAGCTGTAATAAAGTCATTCATTATTATAACAAGAACAAATGTTTGACTGCCTGATACGCGGAGCTCTATGACCACGTTAACCGACAAAAAACTACTCAACCTGATCACCTACGCTCCCGCTTTAATTGTTGCGTTTTTTACCTTAGTTTGGGTTGCCGTCGCCGCCAGAGATCAACTACTCAGTTCTCAGCAAGAGTTAGTGTCACTAAGAGAAGAGGCCGAGCAGCGCCAATATGTCACACTGACCAACCGCGTTGAGTACGTTCAGCAACAGATTGCTCACGCTCGCGCGCAAACAGAACAGCAGCTAGAGAGCACCATTCAAGCGCGAATCTACGAAGCGCATAACATCGCCACCCGCCTTTACCAAAGCAATAAGCATTTACCAGAAGCCGAGGTCACTCGATTAATCACCGACGCCCTACGCGACATACGTTTTAATGACGGCCGCGGGTACTTTTTTATCTACAAAACCGATGGGCTCAATATCATGCACCCGCTGCTACCCCGGGTTGAAGGAACGTCGCTGTGGGACTTCAAAGATGTTAGGGGCAGCTACATCGTGCGTGAGATGGGCGAGATAGTCAAAGCGCAAGGAGAGGCGTTTTATCGCTGGTGGTTTGTAAAGCCCGATAACAAAAACAAAGAGTTTGAAAAAATTGGCTTCGGCAAATACTTCGAACCTTACGATTGGTTCATTGGCACCGGCGACTATGTGGTAGACGTTGAAAACGATATCAAGAAAACCGTTCTGAGTTGGTTAACCAATCTGCGCTTTGGTGAGTTCGGTTATGTCTTTGTGCTCGACAGAGATGGCACTATTCTGTCACACATCAACTCCGATTTACTGGGCCAAAATGCGCTCAGCGTGGGCAGCGAGGCCAACATTGAGGGTGCTAAGGCCCTAATGTCGGCCAACGAAGAGTTTGTCCATTATATTGCCCCCTCAGGTCCGCCTGAACTGAGGGACTTGTCTAAGACCAGCTATGTGGTTCAAGATCAAAGCTGGGGGTGGAGTATCGGCGCCGGTGTATACGACGAGCTCAGCCAACGCTTTCTTGCTCAACGCGAACAAACTGCGCGTGTAGAACAGCGCCAAAGTATGCAACAGATGGCCATTATTGGCGTGGTCACCACTTTGTTTGTCGGTATTTTCTCTATCGCGCTAAGCCGAATGATTGCCCAAAGGTTCAAACGCTTTGAACGCCGTATCAATCATGACTTTGCAAGCTTGCAAACCACTAAGGACAAACTCGAATACCTCGCCAGTCATGATGAGCTTACTGGCCTGCCCAACCGATCGCAACTACATCAAAAGATCGCCCAAGGCATCGCCTACTCGACTGAGCATTGCCAGCAGCTAGCAGTGATGTTTGTTGACTTAGATGACTTTAAAAAAGTCAATGACTTATACGGCCATACCGCGGGTGATAAACTCCTCAGTGAAATTGGCGACAAGTTTGAGAGTTTTATGGGACCCAACGACTTTGTGGCCCGATTTGGCGGCGATGAGTTTATCTTCTGTTTTGCCGGTTTGAATGATATTGGCGAAACCCAAGGCAAAGTTGACAATATCAAAAACGTGTTCAAACGCCAGTTTGTCATCGATGGCAAAGTACTGTTTGCCAGTTGTTCAATTGGTGTGTCCATGTTCCCTAATGACGGTGACGATCCCGAAGAGTTGATTTCTAAAGCTGACATCGTACTCTACAAATCTAAAGCGCGTCAGAAGGGCGATGTGCTCTTCTTTGACTCTTCGATCAACAAACAAGTGCAGTACGATTTTCTACTTGAGCGTGAGCTAAGGGGCGCAATTGACCGAGGCGAGCTCTCTATCGTCTATCAACCACAGGTCTACGCTCGCTCCGGTGAGCTCTATGGCGTCGAAGCCCTTCTGCGTTGGCACAACCGGCAGTTGGGTCACGTTTCCCCACTGGAGTTTATTACTCTCGCAGAAGAAATCGGCTTGATCGGTAAACTGGGGCATTTTGTCATCGATCGCGCCTGTGATGAGTTTAGTCATCTATTCCCGTCACCCGATTACAGTACTATGTTGTCGATCAACATTTCGCCAGTGCAGCTGATGAGTGAAGGTTTTACTCACCAGTTAAGCGGGATTGTCGCCAAGCACAACATCCCGACGCATCGCATTACTCTTGAGATCACCGAGAACGTGCTCATTAGTGACTTACCTAAAGCCGGCCCGATCATCAGTCAATTGAAGGAGCTCGGCTTTACTATTTCTCTGGATGACTTTGGTACCGGCTACTCATCACTTAGCTACCTTAGTAGCTTGCCGCTAGACGAACTAAAGGTCGACCGAGTCTTTGTTGATAAAATGGTCTCTTCAAAACACAGTGATTCATTGGTCAAAGCCATCCTAGCAATCGCTCAATCTGCCCACATGCGAGTCGTTGCCGAGGGGGTTGAAACCGAAGCACAGAAACAAGTCTTAGAGAGTTACGGCTGTGAAGTGCTACAAGGTTTCTTAATTGAACGTCCGATCTCGATTGAGCAACTAGCGGCAAAATATCGACCTTAAGCTGTCTCAACGGTGAGAGCTGGGTGTGCACGTGTGCCATCTTTACATAACCTTACACTTCAAGTGGTTATTAAACGGTATACTTATAGTGAACCCCAAGGAATCGGAGGATACCATGAACCGCTATCTCGTCTCTGCCATGCTCACTCTCGTCGCACTCTCATTGCCTTTTACTCTACAAGCAAAGGGCAATGGCCCGATGAACATGCAGCAACCCCCTATCTTTACTGATATCGATCTCAATCAAGACGGCGTCATTACTGAGCAAGAGTTTACTGACTTTCAGCAAGCGAAAAAGCAAGCACGCCAAGCCGAAGGCCGATTGATGAAAAATGCCAACCAGAGTGAGTGGATGTTCGAGCGCATCGACACCAACCAAGATCAAATCATTGATGAACAAGAGTTTCAAGCTCATCGTGGCACGATGCGACGCTCAAACTCCTAATACAACCAGAGAGGTGCCGGGCACCTCTCTTGAGCTAAATCTCCCATTTGTTGACAGAGAGGTTACAAATCTCCGCCAAAAATCACTACTCTTTATCTATCCAGCTCTTAATCAGCCAAGCGATTGATGCAAAAAAACCTGTTAGTCACCCTTATTTCTGTTTGCACTTCGATGCCATTGCAGGCCTCATCAATACAAGCTCTATGGCAGAGTCTTTATCAACGCAGTTGGGATTCAAACGCACTACTCGTTACCCAGACTGAGCTCTCTCAATACCCGCTTCCTCTTCTACTCAGCAGTAGTGATTACCCCAACTTCACTCAAACTTCTTGGGATACCATAGAGGCGCTGTATGCCATCAGGCAAAGCTGTATAGCTTCAACACCAATCAGCGACAGGTTAAAAAAGGCGGTCGAGTTTGAGTTAGCACTCTGCGCCCAGCGCGTTCTCCCTTTTCAATGGTTTTCGGATGGCGCTTTCCTTCATCCTGCTGGAGGCAGTTATGTCGATAGATACCTAGAACACAACCAAGCAGTTTTGTCACCAGAGCAGCAAGCAACCTTACTGATGCTGACAAGCGGCAATAGCCCTCGTCACCCATTGGCCGACATCTTCGAGCAAGTTTCGCCGCCCGGACGCGATGCGTTGTTAACGGGCTCTCGCGCGTGGCTAGAAGGCCAAACCCTATGGCTAAGTGGAGAGCGGGGTTGGAAGCAAGTTCCGAGCTCAAGCTGGCGTCCAATTGCCAAGCAGCTTAATATCACACTCGATCAAACGCAGTGTGACTTTCGCTACAGTAACCTCTGCATCGCTAGGCGCGACTCAGTCCTAACGATTAGTCAAGTTGCACTAGCGCTGCTGTCGATATGCCTCTTTGCCCTGCTGCTCCGCGCTTGGTATGTAAAGCGCCAGCAAAGCAACATTCGGCGTTTCGTTTTACAACTCTTAACCCACGAGTTGAGAACGCCAATTGCCAGTTTGGGTTTAACGACAGAAATGCTGCGCGACCAGTTTGACCATCTCAATGAAGAGGCGCAGCGTGCCTTTTGGCGCCTAACGGAAGACTACCAACGCTTATCACAACTGACCGAACAGAGTAAAACTTACCTCAGTGAAACAGGCGACTACGCGATACAAACCGCATCACTAGAGGATTGGTTGGCGCAAGTATGCAGCGCTCACCAAGTTCCCTACACACTCAATCACGATCAGCAATTGACCCTCCCTTACTACTGGTTGAGTGTTTGCCTGAACAATTTAATTATCAATGCACTCCATCACGGGACGCGACCCGTCCACGTCAACGCGAGTATCAACCAGCAGTTGCGGATCACGGTTTGCGATCAAGGCCACTTCCCGCCACGCTACCAACGCTGGTTTAAACGTTCGCCAAACCCAGACAACATGGGAATTGGCCTTAAATTGGTCCGTCATTTAATCCAAAAAATGGGCGGACGACTGAAGATAGAGACCCAACCCACTCGAGTGACTATGGAGCTACCCCTTTGAGTTCACTGTTAATTATTGAAGACGACCGCCTTCTTGGAGAAGGGCTCGCACACTTTCTCGAACGCCAAGGCTATCAGTGTCACTGGGTAACCGACGCTAAGGATGTCGCTCAGCATTGGTACAACGCAGAGTTAGTGATTCTAGACCGTCAGTTGCCAGATGGAGACAGTATTCGTCACTTGTCACATTGGCTAAGCCTTAAGGCGATACCAGTCATCATGCTGACCGCTAAAATCGACGTAGACCAACGCGTGGAAGGATTGATGGCAGGCGCTCGAGACTACCTGACGAAACCTTTCTCACACCAAGAGTTGCTCGCACGAGTTGTGGCTCAACTGCGCCCTGTTGGGGCCAACACGCTTTGCTATAAGTCTTTGAGCGTTGACGTTTCCAGTCGTACCGTTTCACACCAAGACGTGGCTGTGACGCTAAAGCCAAAGGAGTTCCAGTTACTGGTACTGTTATTAAACAATCAGGGGCGAGTGTTTCATCGAGATGAACTACTCAATAAGATTTGGGGCTATCAAGCATTTCCAACCACGCGAACCGTTGATAATCATGTGCTGCGACTTCGCCAAGCGCTTCCCTGCTTAGAGATTGAAACTCACCGCGGTATCGGTTATCGCTTACGTAAGGAGCTACCATGAATCCGTATTGGTTAGTCGTCGTTTTGCTACTCGTGAGCGGTTGGCCAGTACAAGCCGAATCGCCCTGGTTTCGTCCTACGCCAATTAGGCCAGCACTTGAGGCTTTGTTGCAGCAAAACCCTCAACGTGCATGGCAAGAGCTGCTTGTCGCACTCGACAGTCATTCGGTGGCTAGCGAACAGTGGCAACCTGTCAAACAAGTCATATTGTCCCGCTCTGAATGCGGGCACCGACTGACAAGCGCTCATCCATTCCCCCCTTTTACTCTCAGCTTAATTAGTAGAAAGGGGCATTCAAGCAGTAGTTATCAGCTTAAAATCTCTATCGAGAGTGCGCAACAAAGCGGCCCATTGTTGCTGACCTCACCAGATGGAGAGCGGTTAATTCACGGCGACGTATTGCCCGGTAAGTTTTATCAGGAGTGGGAAACCCGTGATTTACTGTTAAAGCCAAAGCCTGGACTTTATCAACTGAGTTTTGCCAGTCAGACTATTTCTCTGCTGCTGTCTGACTTCGATACGTCGGGTTGGTTGATGCGTGATGGGGCAAAGCCGAATCGTTTAAATGTCGATGTACCAAGTACCACGCAAACTTGCCAGCCTCTGCAAGTCTTGTTGCAATGGTTTGACGACCACTATGATCAGGTCGGCGAACGTACGCCTCTAACGCTCAATCAAACACACGTTCAGTTACCAGATAATCTATTTCGCGATAATGCTCAATACCTAAGCGCCTCTGCCTTGTTATATGAATACCAAGCGAACATCAAAATTGAGTATATTCAGCGCGTCACATTGACCGATGTTCTCCCTGTCAGTCAATGAGACAGTGAGGTGACAATTGCTTGCAAGTTCGAGCGCATAGTACAGGTTCATTCACGACTTGGAGCTGATTATGTCTCGCTTTACACCTCGACCACTGATGACCCTCACCGCGCTTAGTCTCTCTATGTTGGTCAGTGCAAACGTCACCGCCGCTGACCTCATTGAGTTTTGGCACACGCCGCAGCACGGTGCCAACATCTTTAATCGTTTACCCGCAAACGCAGATGTCTACCCAGACTTACATGACTACAACGCCAGTTGGATTCGTTTAGCCTATGATAAATGGCCGAGCAAACAACGGGACTTCCTGATTGGTGATGCCGACAACTACCAAGGTCTCGTTAAAGAAGACCTCGCCCTGCTTAAACAAGAGATTGAAAAAGCGGGTCAAGCCGGGCTCAAAGTGGTGATTGCGCCACTCTCACTGCCACTCTATCGCTGGTCGCAAAACAATGGGAATCAGTTCGACAGCCGATTGTTCGATTCCAAGCAAAATTGGCAAGTCGCTATCCAATTTTGGGTTGATCTGGCTCTCGCGCTTAAAGACAGCCCTTATGTGGCAGCCTATAACATCCTCAACGAACCCGCTCCTGAAAAGCGCCATGGTCTTGCAGAGCATGCATCCAGCGAGCAGATGAAAGCCTGGTACCAACAGCATCAGGGCGGCAGTCGCGATCTTCCTCTGTTCTACCAAACCATCACGGATGCGATCCGTGACGTCGACCCAGTAACACCGATTATGCTCGACTCAGGTTGGTATGCGGCAGCCGACGGCTTTAACTACTGGCTTAAGCCGATTAACGATGACAAGGTTCTATATAGCTTCCATATGTACGAACCTTACCAAGCGACCAGCTCTCCGAACTTGCGCAGGGACCAACCTTACGTGTACCCGGGAGAAGTCCCCTTCGCAGACGCCAAGCCACAGCGCTGGGATAAGAGCCGTGTTGCGCGCTATCTACAGCAACCTGTCGATTGGGCCAACATGCACGGCATCCCAACACAACATCTCGTCGCCGGTGAGTTTGGCTGTGTGAGAAAAATGAACAGTTGTGCGACCTATTTAGATGACGTGATCACTGCGCTTGATTCGAACCAACTTCATTGGGCGTTTTACAGTTTTCGCGAAGACGCCTGGGATGCGATGAACTATGAGCTGGGAGAAAAAGGCACGGTGGGGTGGGATTACTGGAAAGCTGAGCAAAATGGTACGCCGGACCCGACTCACTACCAATCATCACCTCTCTTTTCAGTAATATCCGACAAACTGTAACGAACGCGAAGCCAATACAACGCTCTTCAAATCGCCCATGCTGTGTTCCTCTGCATGGGCGATTGTGCTTACCTATATTGATAAGAACGCAATTAATTAATCACTTGATTAAATGTCGGTTAATTTTTGTCATATCAGACAGAGCGTTCGCACACTATAATTAATCATCTGATTAATTTTTGAGAGTGCCTCTGTGACCCCATCGAATCGCAAAGCTGGACGCCCGAACGACTCCATTGATGTGCGAGAGCAACTGATCTACCACGCCCGAGAGCTGTTTACCGTAATGCCCTACGACAAGGTGTCAACACGCTTAGTCGCTACGCGAGCCGGCGTCAATGCTGCCATGATTCGCTACTACTTCGGGTCTAAAGACGGCTTGTTCGAAACCATGCTAAGAGAAACGCTTGCGCCGATGAAGCGTCAAATGCAGTTACTGCTCAAAGACAGCTCTCAACAGAACTTTCTCGACTTAATGAAAACCTACTACCGAGAAATGATCAAAGTCCCGCAGTTCCCGCGTTTGGTCGCGCAAGTGATGCACATGAACCCATCGGAAACTCAACGCAAACTGCTCGAAAAGGTTTTCATCGACATTACCCAACCAATGCAAAAGGTGATGTTTGAGCGTTTAGTCAACAGCGACATTTTACGCCCAGATGCTGACCCTAGTCTTTGTCGAGTCTCTTACATCAGCCTGATGGTTTTTCCATTCATTGCCCCCCCTGCGCTGCTGGCTGTACACGGTATCGAACTCAATGAACACTTTTTGAATCAACTACTCGAGCACAATATTAATTTGATGAAACATGGATTTCTCCAAACCCACGACAACCAGGACAACTCATAATGAACCTCAATAGAAAACGCCTGTTTTTTCCAGCGGTTGCCGTTGGAATATTCGTATTGGTGATGGCCATTAAACTCAAGCCAGACCTTCCGGTTAAACCGGCGGGAGAGCGCGCGCGCCTGGTTGAAACTATTCCCCTCGAACTGCGCGCGATGGCTCCGATCGCTATCGGTTTTGGGAAAATCACCCCCAAGGTCGAGTGGAAGGCGATTGCAGAAGTAACGGGGAAAGTGGTTTATCGCCATCCAAAGCTGGAGAAAGGCCAAATTCTCACCGCTGGCACCGAGATTCTGCGTATTGACCCGCTCGACTATGAACTCAAGCTGGTACAAGCGCAAGCCGACTATAAATCCGCTCAGACCTCACTGGCCAAGCTGTCTCAAGAAGAGTCTAACCTCAAGCAAACCTTAAGTATTGAGCGCAATCGCTTGGAGATCGCCAACAAAGAGCTTGAGCGCAAACTCAACTTGCGTAAAAAAGGCTTAACCTCACAGTCCGACGTCGACCAGCAGCAACAAAGTGCCCTCTCTCAGCGCAAACTCGTGCAAGACATCGAAAACCAAATCGCCTTAATGCCGGATGAAAAACGCGTGGCGCAAGCGCTGGTTAAAGTCAACGCATCAAAGGTTGAAGAAGCAGAACGTTCATTGAATAAAACCATTGTCACCCTGCCCTATGACTTGCGTATTGCCGACGTCGACATCGAACAAGATCAGGTAGTGAACATGCAACAGACCATGGTCACCGCCCACGGAATGAACGTAATGGAAGTGGAAGCGCAGTTGTCCATTCACGATATGCAAACACTGGCGGCAAGCATTGGCGACATTCGTCGTGATGAATCGGGTATTCCTCAGCCCGATATGACCTTTATTAACGCAAGCATAGAGCTGAGCAGTGGCAACCTTATCGCGAGCTGGCCTGCAAAAGTAAGCCGCATCAGTGAAACGGTCGACCCGAGCCAAGCTACAGCAGGCGTGATTCTGGAGATCAATCAAGATTATCGTCATCTCGACCCTACCAATGTGCCACCTTTGGTCAATGGGATGTTTGTCCGTGCAGTGATTGAAGGCCAAGCGAACCCAAGCTGGGTGATCCCAGAGCGCGCGTTACACGGTGACAAAGTCTACTTAATGGCGAGTGACGATACACTCAGGATGAAAACCGTCGATGTTCTTTATCGCCGTGACAATCAGGTAGTCATCGATGGTGAGTTTGAACAGGGTCAACGACTGATCCTCAACGACTTGCTACCAGCGATTGAGGGGATGTCGCTCAAACAGTCTGAGCGTACTGCACAGGAGCCGTTGTAATGATTCGATTTTTTGCGAAACACCCTACTGCAGCAAACTTGTTGATGCTCACTCTGCTGCTATTGGGTATCACTTCATTGCCCACCATCAAACGAGAAACCTTTCCAGAGTTCGACCCTCCATACATTATGGCGGGTGTCGTCTACCCAGGTGCGTCACCGCAAGAGGTCGAAGAGAGTATCTGCGTCCGTATGGAAGATGCCGTCGACGGTTTGGCCAATATTGAAGAGACCCAATGCGAAGCGATTGAAGGCTCAGCACGCTTGATTTTGAAACTCAACGAAAAAGCCGATATAGGTCGTATGTTGGTCGACGTTCAGACGCAAATCAACTCCATTAATGACTTTCCTCAGCAAATTGAGTCGCCGGTCGTTCAAGAGCTTGATTGGAACGAGCCAGTCGTCGATGTCGCCATTACTGCCGATACCACTTGGCCAGAGCTCAAAGCTTATGCAGAGCAGCTTAAGCGAACGTTAAAGCTCGATTACGACGTGTCCTTAGTCGATGTTGCAGGCTTTTCTGACCACCAATATCGTGTCGAGCTCGACACTCAAGCAATTCGTCAACTCGGCTTAAGTGTGGTCGACATCGCCGACCAAATTGGCCGACAAAACATTAAGCTGCCAAGTGGCAACGTGGAAACACCAGACAAGAATTTTCTGATTCGTTTCGATGAACGCCGTACGACCCCGCAGCAGTTAGAGAATATCGTTATCGGCTCTGGTGCTAATGGGTCGCTCATTCGCCTCAAAGACATCGCGACCATCACTGACCGTTTTGAACTTGATGAACAAAAAGTCCTGTTTGATGGCCACCCCTCAGCGTTGCTTAAAGTCAGTAAAAATAAAGAAGACGACGCACTGCGAATCAAAGAACGCGTCGAGCAGTTCGTCCAAGATCAGCAGGCAATGGCACCGGGTGGGGTGAAACTAGAATTGACCAATGACCTTTCTTCAGTGCTCTGGGATCGCCTCTCGATGATGGTACGCAATGGCTGGCAAGGTATTGTCTTGGTCTTCGCAACCATGTGGCTGTTCTTTACCTTACGCTACTCATTTTGGGTAGCGGCAGGTCTACCTGTCGCTTTTCTTGGCGGACTGTTTTTAATGGCTCAACTCGGGCTATCGATCAATATCATGTCACTGGTCGGTTTGCTGATGGCCATTGGTATTATGATGGATGATGCGATCGTTATCGCCGAATCGATCGCCGCGCATCTCGATCGCGGAGAGGATGTCGACAATGCGGTCATTAAAGGAGTGAAAAAAGTGCTACCGGGTGTTATCTCCTCCTTTCTCACCACCGTGTGTATTTTTGGTAGCTTATTGTTCTTGCAAGGTGAAATGGGGGCGGTACTCAAAGCCGTTCCTCAAGTGCTGATTTTAGTGCTAATTTTAAGTTTGGTAGAGGCGTTCTTAATTCTGCCAAATCACCTTTCACACTCTCTACACAAAGAGAAACGCGACAAACCGAGCGCCAAGTTTAAACAAGTACTCCTTACACGTTTTGAGCATTTTCGTAACACCAGTCTCGTCAATGGCGTCGAGCGCGTAGTGAAATATCGTTACGCCTTTTTGGGCAGTATCGTCACTCTATTGCTAATATCCATTGCCACCATCGCAGGTGGGCTACTTAAGTTTCAACCTTTCCCAGAGCTAGATGGCGACATTGCCGAAGCGCGGATCATTCTGCCGCCAGGCTCATCACTGTCTCAAACCGAAGCGGTGGTCGATAAAATTGTAGCCTCGGCGCGCAAACTAGGCGCTGAATGGTCGCAACAGGTAGAAAACGGAACGCCGTTGATCGAGCATGTGACCAGCCAGTTTAATGCCAACGCCGATGCCAACGAATCGGGTCCACATATCGCCACGGTAAGACTAGACCTACTCGGCGCTGAAAGTCGCAATACCCTTATCGATGAGTTCATTGCCGCATGGCGCGACGACGTGGGCGACTTGGCAGACCCGATTTCTTTGGTTTTTAAGCAGCCGACCATGGGGCCTGGTGGACGCGCGATAGAAATACGCGCCAAACACGATGATCTCGACGCACTCAAAGCCGCCTCAATCGATATTCAACAGTACCTCAACGAGTTCGATGGCGTACACGGCGTACTCGATGACATGCGCATGGGTAAAGAAGAGGTGTTAGTTAAACTACGCCCGGGCGCTGAAAGCTACGGAGTAAATGGTCAGTTGGTTGCCACACAACTGCGCGGCGCATTTTTTGGTCAGACCGCAGACGAGATACAAGTCGGCGTAGAAAACATCTCGATAGAAGTGCGATTAAACAAGGTCCAAGCCGGCGACTTACAACAACTGGCAAACTTTCCGATTATCCTAGCGAATGGTAGCCAGATCCCACTTGCCACTATCGCGACCCTCGACTTCCAGCGTAACTACGTACGTATCCAACGAATCGACGGCCTACGTACCATCAGCGTGTTTGGTGATACCGATAACACCAAGGCCAATTCCACCGCGATTATCGCTCAGTTTCAAAGCCAAGAAGCGCCTAAGCTGATGGCCAAGTATCCTGGGCTACGCTTTGACTTTGAAGGTGAAGCCAAAGATACCGCAGAAACCGGCGCCTCAATGGGCAAAGGGTTTCTGTTAGGGCTGTTTGGTGTATTCGCCATTTTGAGTTATCAATTTCGCAGTTATCTTGAGCCCTTTGTAGTCATGCTCGCCATTCCTCTGGCCTTTATTGGCGTGGTCTGGGGCCACATTCTCCTCGGCCATTCGCTCAGTATGCCAAGTTTGATGGGGTTCGTGTCACTGGCGGGGATCGTGGTCAATGATTCCATTTTACTGGTGCAGTACATTCGCCATCACGTTGATGAAGGCGATAACGTGCATGACTCGGTCGTCAAGGCGAGCCGAGAGCGCTTTAGAGCGGTATTTTTGACCTCTATGACGACTGCGGCAGGCCTGTTACCACTTCTGACCGAAACCAGTTTGCAAGCGCAAGTGATTCAGCCTCTGGTGATTTCGATCGTGTTTGGTATTTTCGCCTCAACGCTACTGGTGCTGTTTATGATTCCAGCCGCGTATGCCGTACTGGCAGACTTTGGCTTAGTGCATAAGCATCAAGAAATCTAAGCGAGCACTCGCTTAAGGAGATAAAAAAAGCGGGCTGAATGCCCGCTTTGAGAGTTATACAGAAGACTGAACCGGTTTACTTCGGCGCAGCACCAAGTGTTTGAGCTTGGTAAACAGCCCTTTAATGTCTTCGAGAATAAGATACAGACACGGTACCAAGACTAACGTCAGCAAGGTCGCAAACAAGACCGCAAAGCCAAGTGCCACCGCCATAGGGATGACAAACCGTGCCTGCAAGCTGGTTTCGAACATGATCGGCAATACACCAACAAAGGTCGTGATCGAAGTTAATGTAATCGCTCTGAAGCGGGCACAACCTGCATCGATCACCGCCTGCTTAATACTCACCCCCTCACGTCTGACTTGATTGACGTAGTCGGTCATCACTAGCGAATCGTTCACCACCACCCCCGCAGCGGCAATCAAGCCAAAGGTCGACATCATGCTTAGATCGAGTCCAAACCAGTAATGCCCCCAAATCGCCCCCGTGAGGCTGAACGGGATCACCGACATAATAATAAGCGGCTGACTGTAACTTTTAAGCGGCACCGCCAACAGGATATAAACCAGTATCATCCCCGCGACAAAGAAAATGATCTGCTCATTTTGCTGAGCCTGTTGCTCCTCAATCGTACCACCGAGTTCGCTCTTCACCCCTGGGTAATCGGCTAAAAGATCGGGAATGATCTCGCTCGAGACACGTTCGACAATTGCGTTTGGCTCCACTAGCTCCTCATCAATCGAACCATACACATAAACACTGCGATAACCGCCTTCACGACGAATACTACTCACGCCTGGTTTTTGGCTGATCTCGACCACGTCGCCTAGCATCACTTTCTTACCTGCTGGCGTAGTGATTATCGCATAGCGCAGAGAGGAGAATGCTTCACGGGTGAGTTTCGGATAACGCACCATCACCTTAACTTCTTCCCCGTCACGCAGCACACGTTCGGCTTCCCCGCCGTAGAAACTGCCGCCCACTTGAGTGGCAATATCAAACAGATCGAGACCCAGATTGTACGCAACCGGCGCAAGAGAAAGTTGTACCTCTTGGCTTCCCGAATCAATCGAAGATGAAATATCAAACAATCCTTGCTGCTGCTGCAACGCCTCAATTAACGCCCTTCCAGCACGATTAAGCGCGTCGATATCAGAGCCATAGAGTAAGAAACCAAATTCGTCGCCTTTGCCACCACCGTTGACATCATCGGCAATAGTAAAGGTCTTCATTCCAGGAATCGTTGGAATACGCTCACGCCA
Source organism: Vibrio sp. JPW-9-11-11 (assembly GCF_013369335.1). Classification (GTDB taxonomy): domain Bacteria; phylum Pseudomonadota; class Gammaproteobacteria; order Enterobacterales; family Vibrionaceae; genus Vibrio. The sequence goes on along the minus strand of NZ_SZQJ01000009.1, from coordinate 30,506 downwards.
GCGCCTGGCCAGTTCAAAGGTATCAAACGGGCGTTGCTCTTCGTCTACCAAAGGAATCACCAGCATTCCCTCTTTGCGTCCTTGGTTGAACGTCAAAATATCGCGCACCATCTTTTGCCCAGTCTGTTGCTCAATTTCACTGTCAACTTGGTTCACTGCCGACTCGACCAACTTCAGTGCTTCGATGGTCTGTTGACTCGAGATGTTGTCGTTCATCACCAATTTAATACTGGGGAAATCGTGCGGTACTTTAGGAGACGGAACGATGCGTACGCAGTTCGACATCACCAGCGACACACTGATCGCCAAAACAGCCACAAAGCTGGCTAACACACTCCAACGCCAGTGAGTACAGAGCTCAACAAAGCGTTTGTAAGGACCATTGACCAAGCGAAAGAAACGCGTATTGAAGCGTTCTCGCCAACTGCCTGGTTTAATTGGTGCGAATTTGGAATGTGCAAGGTGAGCTGGCAAAATCAGTTTGGATTCAATCAAGCTAAATAGCAGGCAAAGCATTACGATGGCCGCAATGCCGAAGAAAAAGGCTCGCTCTATCCCTTTTGACATTAAAAATGGTGCGAACACCGCCATGGTGGTCAACACACCAAACGTGGCTGGCGTTACCACGCGCTTCACGCCACGAACAACATTGTCGACCCCACCCCCATTCTTCTCTATCTCACTGTACGCACTCTCACCGATCACTATCGCATCATCGACCACAATGCCGAGTACCATAATAAATGCAAATAGAGAGACAATATTAATACTCACGCCAATCGCGGGCATCAGCATAACAGCGCCGAGAAAGCAGACGGGCAGCCCTATCATGACCCACATCGCCAGCTTAACCCGTAAAAACAGACTCAACATCAATGCCACCAGCACCGCGCCTTGCAGTAAATTTTTCAGCATCATGTCGAGGCGAGCATTCAGATAGTACGTCATGTCGACCAAGGTTTTGACTTCAAGATCGCTGGGCAAGGTTTGATTTTTCTGCTCTAGGTAGGTTCTTACTGTTTCGGCCACCGCCACCATATTCTGGTCTTTGGTTGCTTTCACCGATAAATATATCGCGTTTTGACCCGAATATTTGAAATAGCGATCCTGTTCCGTAAATCCATCTTTGATCGTTGCGATGTCTTGTAGAAGAACTTTGCCACCATTTGCGCCGATTTTCACTGGGATGTCGCGAAACTCATCACCGCGGTAATATTGGTTTTCAATTCGCACCGAGATCATCCCGGCGTTGGTTCTGACCTCACCGGCTGAATAGTTGGCCGAATATCGCTGAATCGCGTTAACGATGTCATTCAACGTCAGACTGTATTTCTGCAAGATCCTCGGTTCAACTTCAATGGCAATTTCGTATTCAGGCGCGCTCAAATCCACCAGCGCCACGTTGCCTAATTGCAAAAGTTCATCTTCGATTTGTTTGGCAATCGGTTTGAGTTCAAGCAAATCACGGTCACCGACCAGCGCCATTTCAATCACATCTTGACGATATTCATACTGATAAACTTGAATGGGCTCCATACCCGCAGGCAAATTGGACACTGAATCGATCTTCTGCTTCACCTTAACCAGTACATCGTCGATGTCTTCATCAACATCAATCTCTAACTCAATATTGCCGCTACCACGATAAGCACTAGATACTGCTTTCTTGATACCAGTGACATCCTTCAGTGATTCTTCAAGCTTAATCAGAATGCTCTCTTCCACTTCTTGTGGAGAAGAGCCCGGATACTGAGCACTCACATTGATGTAATTCACTTCAATGTTGGGAAACATTTGGCGCTGAATAAAAAAGAAACTCACCGTACCCACGATCAATACAAACACCATCAACAAATTGGCCGCGACGGGGTTGTTGGCAAAATAGGCAATCAAGCCTGTCTGTTTTGTCTGTTGCATCTGTTAGTCCTGAGCGTGCTGCTGGCTATCCGTATGATTGATCGTGACTTCTAGGCCTTGTTGTGGATACTCGGGGACCGTGAGCACGACTTGATCGTTGTCTTGTAAGCCTTGATTGATCAACATGAACTCTTTTTCTGCACGTAACACATTGACTGTTCTTGGCTCTAGCTGGTTATCTTGATTGACTACCCAAACTTGGCGATTGTTGACCAGTTCTTGAGGAAGGCGGTAAATATGTTTGAACTCTTTACCGTTAAACTGAACTTCAACATAAGAACCAAATTGGATCGGAGCGAGATCGCTATCAATGGCGTACGGGTCGTCAACTCGTATCACTAAACTGGTCATGCGGGTACTGCTGTCAACGATACCGAGATCGCGGTCAATAACACCATCACGTTGTGTCGTCGTAATACCACGCTGAATTACGTGAGCGGGTTGACCGGCGAACTGTTGTGGCAAAAACTCGCTATCGAAACCCGCGATAGGGATATGTACTTCACCCGCTTCCACATTGTTCAACGTGGCGACATGACTACCCGTAGAAATAAATTGGCCAACACCAATCGTTTTGTCGACCACTAAAGCGTCGAAGGGCGCCACGACTTGGCAGTTTTCCAAGTCACGTTTGGCGCGTTTCAGCGCCGCTTGAGCCGATTTGAGCTGCGCCTGCGCACTCAGCACTTGGGGCTTACGTAAGTATAAGTCGGTGACCTGTTGCTTTGGCAAGTTCCGGGCCTGGCGTTTAGCCACTTCGGCACGTGCACGTTCTTCGATAAGCGCAGCCTGCGCAACCGCTAAGTTCGCTTCGGCCTGCAACACAGCGGCCTGATAGTTATCACTTTCGAGAGTAAACAGTACTTCACCTCGCTTCACTACCCCTCCGACGACGAAATTGGGGTGCCAGCTCGTGACCTCTCCCGACACTTGCGCAGATAACTGTGTCACCTCGACAGGCTTTAGCTCACCATGACCGGTGATCACCACTTTGTGATCGCTCGATTGCGCTTTGACAACTTGCACCAGCGGAGGTGCCTTAGGTGGCTTGCTCTCAAGAGGCTCTGGGGCACTGGAGGCAATCGCCGCATAACCCGCGTAAGCCCCGGCTAAAATAAACAACGGCACTAGCCAACGTAACGGCTTGATCGTCATGTGAGTTCCTTATCTGTTTGTAATACATAAAAATAGTCGTCAAAAATCAGAACGTTATTATTGTTGTCATACGAATGTACAGAGGTTCGACATCAATGAGAACCAAACTATCCATACATAAGACCACTTTTATATGAATCTTGTATCTTTTCTCAGTTTCGATTCATTATGACCATTTCCACACTTTGGTAACAGGTATCAGCAAGAATAGATCCATGATTATGCTTTTAAATTTCATAACCTTACGTTAACCAACCACTCAGTAAATCTATTAACCTGGTGAATATTTCCTACCTTTGGCGAAATACGCCACACCACCCAATCGCTCAGCCGTGTAGAAAATCGTAACTTCCGCTTTACCTCAACCACACTTGAGGTTTTATAGTTTCATCCTCTATTTAATAAACAAGGACTTAAATAAATGAAAACTATCGTGTTATTTTCGAGTGCGAATAAGGAAGGCAATACCGCGCAGGCAGTGGCAAGCGTTGAGGCTAACCATGAGTTCGAGTTGATTGACATTGACGATATGACGATAACGCCCTACAACTACGGTAACCAATACCCAGACGACGATTTCCACCCGCTCATTGAGCGACTTCTCGATGCAGACAACCTAGTGTTTGCTTCACCCGTCTATTGGTATTCCGTTACAGCGCCGATGAAAGCCTTCATTGACCGTCTTACCGAACTGCTCGACGTTAAGCATTTAAGGCCCACAGCTCGTGCTTTGGCGACTAAGCGCGGCTTTTTAATTGCAAGCTCTGGCAGTGCAGAGCTGTGTCCCACCTTTCACGGCTTGTTCAGCGGCTTATTTGCTTACTTTGATATACCGTTTGTCGCCACTTTGCATGCGCCTTGTCAGTCTGGGTTCTCGCTAACAAGCGATGAAGTTGAGCGCTTTAATCAAATCCTCAATCAAGGATAAAAAAAGGCTTAGCCACAGTGGCTAAGCCTTTGATTATATATTTTACTAAGCAGTGGTCGGTTGCGGTTGATATCGGCCTGGCTTGTGGTTCATGGCCAAAATCAGATTCGTCGCCACTGCTCCCATAACCGAGAGCAAAATTAACGAGATATCGACGATAAATAGCGACAAAACAACAATGGTGCAATCAAGCGCCATCTGAACTTTGCCCGCACGGATACCAAAACGCTCTTGGAGAAAAAGCGCTAAAATATTAAAACCACCCAAACTCATTTTATGACGAAATATCACAAGCATACCAATGCCTATCATGCCACCACCAAGTAACGCGGCATAGAAGGGGTCAATTCGTGCAATTTCAATCACATGATAAAGGTGGTCAACGGCAAACGAGACAATCGATACCGCGATAAAAGTATTGAGAGTAAAACGCCAACCCATTCTCATCACTGATAAGATATAGAAAGGTAAGTTGAGGGCAAAAAACATCTGGCCAAAACTGAAATCACTGACTTTGGTAAGAAAAATCGCCAATCCAGCCGTACCACCTGTTAACAAACCCACTTTGTTAAAAAAGATAACACCGAGAGACACTAAGGCACTCCCGAGTAATAATGCGAGTAAATTCTCGCGCAAACTATGTTCTTTATCCATATCAGGCTTCCTATCCCTTAACGACCCGCAAAATAGGCACAGGTCAAACCCGCATAAGATGTCGATTATTGATATTGATGTCGAGAGGAGTCGCCAAAAACTTGATAATGAACAGTGTTAAGTATTATTTACACTTTTGTGATTGAGTTGGGCTATGAGTGTTTACTGGTGTGTAGGCTAACAACATTAATGTCATTCGTAGTTGACTCGCCGGCCCCCTTTCCTTTGGTCTGTTTAATCGGTTGTTCTTTGGTCCGGTACATGGCTTCGTCGGCTAAGCTCATCAGCGTCTCTTTGTTCTTGCTGTCATCCGGATAATAACTCACGCCAATACTCACACTCACTTGCAAGGTTCGATCATTAAAATGGATTGGCCGATGGATAGCCTGTTGAATTTGCTCAACCTTACGCGCCACAATATCGAAGTTCGTTAACAAATCGAGGCAAACGACAAACTCGTCTCCGCCCAAACGACCGATAAAATCAGATTCTCGAATACACTCTTCCAACCGTCTTGCCACTGTGGTCAGTACCAAATCACCCGCATTGTGGCCATAAGTGTCATTCACTTGCTTAAAGCCATCGAGATCTAAAAACATAATCGCCAACTTACGCTCGGTGCGATTCGCTTTAACCAGTGCGCTCTCGACCTGCTTATCAAATGCCCTGCGATTCATCAAATTGGTCAAAGGATCATGTTCGGAAAGAAAAAGCAGTTGCTCTTGCTTACTTTGTAACTGCTTAGTTTGACGCTTAACTTCTTCCTCTAACTCTTGCTTGGTCACCGTCGATTGACGCAGTGACACCGTCATCTGGTTAAAGAAACTCGAAATCACCTTAAACTCGCTGTCCATTTGAACCTCTTCCACTTTGGTATCAAGCTGACCACTCGCGAGATTTAGTATCGCTTGTTTAATTGCTCCAGCGCCCGATTTGAAGCGAAACAAAATTAACCAAGCCACACCACTGACTAACAGAGAACACGCGATCAACCATACTGCAGCCGTGCGCATCACCTGCTGGAGACCGTGGGTGTTATTGTTGAGTACTTGTTTGTGGATGTAAGCCAGCTCTTCGGTCATGTTTTGTACAATCATATTGTAGCGAGATTGCAATAAGCCTCTTGTATCCAACGCGCTTTCTAACGCTGGGCTCATATCTTGGGGATGAACGAGAAACAGTGACTTTTCTTGTTCAATCAGGTTGAGCAAACCAGTATTCATGCGCTGAAGATTGTCCAACTGAATGTCGTCATGTTTGTAGGCGGTAAGCTTGGTATCGAGCTCAGCTTGAGCCATTTCAACTTGCTCTAAACTTGGTTTGTCACGAAATTGCATAAACGCCCACAATTGGCTGCGGAGTAAGTCCACGCTCAATTGCAAGTCTATCACTTGATCAAGCTCTATCTTGGTTGATTTATGCTCCGCGTGAATTTTGGTAAACGACACCACAATAAACAAGGTCAACAGCATAGTGGTAGTGGATAGAACGAACATCTTCTTAAACATCGAATCAAGCATGACGTTAGTTCCTTTCTGCCAACATTTGTTGATAAGGGTGAGAGTAGAATACTCGCCTAAAGTCTGGTGGCGATCTAGTGACCAGGCCACTGTCTATCGCCCATCGTGCTTGAAGTTGGAGGTTTGACAACAGTGAGTTCCCAAGAGACAAACGAAATACATAGTCGTCCCACGACCAATCAATTTGCTCGACAGGAACGTCGAGTCGTTGTGACAGTAAGGTCATGGCTTGATCGGGGTGTGTTTTTATCCAATCAATCGCCACTTGCAGTGCTTGCAACAAGTAAGTCGGTTCTTCACCAGCAAACTCGATGTGCGAGGGTCGTGAAATGAGGTTAAACGAGAGTTGATAAACCCCATCGATACCCAAGTTGTTCACTTTTGCCACTGAAAGCAAATCGACTTGGAAGCCCATCGGCTCCCATGCAGAAATCGCATCGACCTTATAAGATAAAAGCGCTGGCACCAGCTCTTTGGTTTGCAAGTAGACTTTCTCTACCTTCAAGTTGCGCAAATTACTGCCGATCAGTACGGAATCGAAATAGAACTCGCTGGCCGACCCTTTAATCAACCCAACTCGCTTGCCTTCCAACTGCGCTACATGCGTAATCTTCGAAGGCACCAAACTGAGCAATTTAAGATCGTTATCTGACTCAACAAAACTGGCCAACAGCAGAATATCGTCACGTTGAAAGCTTTTGAACATCACCACGGATTCAGACGCAGTGGCATAATCAACATCGCTACTCAGCATTAAATCCGCGCAACTCACACCACTTGAGCAAGGCACTAGCGTTACATTAAGACCAAACTGTTTAAACAGCCCCATTTGATCTGCGACGAAAAAAGGCGCCGATAGAGGGGTTAAAGACACCCCGATTTTGGTTTTCTCGACTGGCCCCTGCGAACGCGTTTTTTGCTGGTAGAACAACAGAGCAGAGACAGTCAACGCGAGGATGACCATCCCTGAAACCCAATGTTTTTTTGACCAAGCCTGCATTCAACGCGCCTAAAAATAAGAAACCTATCTCATATTAATTTAGACCACTATTCGTTGTTCATGCATAAATCGACGTTTTGCTCGCACAATGAATAAGACTAACCGTGATAATTTTGCGATAGATCACATTGTTTTGGTCGTATTAGTGAGTCTGCCCCATTTTTACGTACCTAATCACAATAATGAGTGTTCACAACGACAGGCTATCAAAGAAGAATGAGACCGAGTATGAAGATTCTAATTATCGGCGCCAGCGGTGGGATAGGCGCGGCCATACTAAAACATTGCCAACAGCGCTATCCCAACGCTGAACTACACGCCACCTATTTTACTACGCCACCGCCTGCATCTAACGAGATGAACCCAACATGGCACCAGTTTGATGCAAGCTGTGAAGCTGACATCAAAAACTTGAGCCAACATTTTGCGCAACTGGACTGGGTGATCAACTGCGTTGGCTTTCTTCATAATGAGGAACAAGGCCCCGAGAAAAACCTCAACAGTGTCGACGCGAACTTCTTTTACCACAATATCAGCCGCAACACCCTGCCGACCCTGTTACTCGCCAAGCACTTTTCCGCCCCGCTCAAAAAAAGCGCAGCGCCTAAGTTTGCCAGTTTGTCCGCTAAAGTGGGTAGCATCAGTGACAATCGTCTCGGAGGTTGGTATAGCTATCGCGCATCGAAAGCCGCACTTAATATGCTTATCAAAACGATTTCAATAGAGTGGCACCGAACCCTTAGAAAGGGAGTGATACTGGCCTTACACCCTGGGACAACGGATACGGCATTATCCAAACCTTTCCAGACCAATGTCCCCACTGGCAAGCTGTTTACGCCGGGAAATGTCGCCCAAGACTTACTGGCTATCATCGAGCGCAGTACGCCCGACGACAGCGGTCTTTTTTATAGTTACAGTGGCGAAGCGCTACCGTGGTGATACTCCTTGGCGCAGACCACGACAGCGTTTAGAGCAATATTTGACCTCGTGCCAACACTTTTGCCACTTTTTTCTCCAAGTAAATGGGCGCTGGCACGCCGCACATACCTTTACAGGGAGGTGCTGTTTTTTAATGTTACTTGGCATAGCGAGACTGGCGCCGTGAAATGTTAGCCCGTTTGACGACATGGTCGAACAGGGATGCAAATAGATTGACCAACAGAATGTCCTCTTAAATAAGCAAGATTGCGGAGGCGAACCCCCTAATTGGCTGTGATTAATGAATATTTTCTATTTATTGTTACGGCAATAACCGTCATTTAGGCCACACGCTGGCTTAAAAACCACAACTAGACTCACGGTCTATTTACAGGCACACTGCTCTGCAGAAATGAGAGAGCTCAAGGAGTAAATGAGTGCAAGAGGTCTATTTTGCAGGCGGGTGCCTGTGGGGCGTTCAAGAGTTTTTCCGCCACCTACCCGGTGTTATTGAGACTGAAGCTGGACGTGCCAATGGCAGCAGTCACACCACGAAAGGCGAATATGATGGTTATGCCGAATGCGTAAAAACCCGCTTCGATGAAAGCCAAATTACACTCGAACAACTCATTGATCATCTGTTTGAAATCATCGATCCATACAGCGTGAATCGACAAGGCGCTGATATGGGGGCCAAATATCGTACCGGCATTTACAGCCGCGACCCGAGCCATTTGAACACCGCGCGTCGTCATTTGAGCGCAAGACCTGACGCGGATAAAATCGCGGTTGAGGTGTTACCTCTCACCAACTACGTGACGAGCGATCCTGAGCACCAAGACAGATTGACCCGTTTTCCTGACGACTACTGCCACATACCACTCGACCTACTGCGGAAGTACCGTCAAGTCTAACCCTGTCTCGACAGCGCCTTCCTCAGCTTTCGGAAGTTAACACAGCTCATCCACTCGGCTTGGCCACTCGCTGTTATCACCAGAGACAGAGAGTGGCCTTAGAGCCTTATCCGGTTTGGCGTACTGCAAGCGAAACAAGCGCTGAGTCACGTGATAGCTGTCTAGGCCACTGACGGTGACCCATTCCATCGACTCAATGTCGAGATAACCATCTGCCTGAATGATCTCAGTCGGTAATTGGATATGTTCCACTTGGCCTATCACCATTTCGGTATTGTTTGCTTTGATGGTGTGGTGCTCTTTGAGGTTTAGGCCAATGTTGACGTTACTCTCTAATACAAACGGCGCAGCAAAGCCAGATTGGTACTGGGGTGTCAAACCCACCGCATCAAACTCGCTTTGATATTTCGGATAACGCGCAGACGTTTGGTGGGCCAGAGACGCGAAGTCAGCTTCAACCGAATTTAAGCTAAACACGCCTGTTTCAAGAATGTTTTCTAAAGTGTGACGCTCTACCGAGTTAGGACGGCTAATAAAGCTGAGCAAGGGCGGATTCGAACCAATATGGGTCACAGAGCTAACAATGGCAAGGTTTGCTTGTCCTTTGGCATCGACCGTGCCGACTAAGTTTGCACTTTTGAAACCACTTAAACTATTGACCAACCGTGCTCTATAACGATTTTCCATCTGTGCGATCTGCTGGGCGTTCAAAGTTTGTTGCTGCATTATTGGCACCATACGAATATAAGAAAGGGCAAAGCGTGGCTTTGCCCAGGGGAACGTAGCGTTGGGTGGTCGCTACTTAGGGAGAATTACTTGGTCAATGACATGAATCACGCCGTTGCTCGCTTTCACATCGGTCGCCACAACGTTGGCATTGTCGACCATCACGCTACCGCCCATGGTTTTAACCATCACATCTTGGCCTTGAACTGTGGTTGCTTTGTCGAGCTTCACAACATCGGCCGCCATCACTTTACCCGCAACAACATGGTAAGTAAGTACCGCGACCAACTTATCTTTATTCTCTGGTAAAAGCAGAGATTCGACGGTGCCTTCCGGTAGCTTGGCGAAAGCTTCGTCAGTCGGAGCGAAAACGGTGAACGGACCTTCGCCTTTAAGAGTATCCACGAGACCGGCCGCTTTCACCGCCGCCACGAGCGTGTTGAACGATCCATTTTCCACGGCAACGTCAACGATGTCTGCCTTCATTCCGTGATTGTGAGCTTGCGCGGGCAAAATGTAAGTAAACAGTGCGACCAGCGCGAGGGCAATTGAAAGTGTGTATTTAACCATGAGTCCATCCTTAAGTGAGGAGCCTAGCTCCAGTTAGCATTATTGTTGCTTCGTAGAGCTGTTACGCAGTCAGTTTCAAAATAGATCATTCATTTCGCACATGGGTAGCTAACACCTTCTGCGCCGCGGCTTGCACATCGGTGCGCTTTTTCCATGTCCACAAACGATCTCTTGCTTCTCGACCACTCTGCTCAACGTCAACAATCGGCTGTAAATAGCAACTCTCTGGATCCAGTTGATACAAGATCGCTTCCATGGACGTCATCTGCCATGGAGAAAACAGCAATGGGACGGGCACCGACTTGAGCTCAGGCAGCCAACGATAGATAAATGCGCCATCGCTATCATGCTCTTGAGCTTGTTTAACAGGGTTGTAAATACGAATGGTATTGATACCCGTCACCCCGGCTTGCATTTGGAATTGGGCATAGTGTATTCCAGGCTCGAAGTCGAGAAAAAGACGCGCTAAGTGGTGCACGCCATGACGCCAATCTATCGCCAAGTGGTGAGTTAAAAAACTGACTAGCATGGCTCGCATACGAAAGTTGAGATACCCGGTGTGTACTAAGCAACGCATACAGGCATCCACCAAGGGAACGCCCGTTTTGCCTTGCATCCATGCTTGTAGATCATGGCTGTTTTGTCGGCAACCTCGGGCAAGCAATGGCTCATACGCCAGGTTAACGCATCTCACTTCCATCTCATGCTGAGACTCAAACTTTTGGATAAAATGACAGTGCCAATGTAGGCGTGATGAAAGTGCCGATAAACTGCGTCGCCAGCCGGGTTGAGACCAATGACTGAGTAATGACTGATACATTTCCCTTAGCGAGATATTGCCCCAAGCAAGATAAGGTGACATTCGACTACAGGCACTGCGCGCCAAACTGGGGCTAGAAATCGAGCGATAGTATCCTCGTCCTCGGCGCTGAAAAAAGTCATCTAACGTTCGCCAAGCTAATGACGGGCCTCCTGTTTGCATGCCTGCTCGTTTCTCACGCCAAGCGCTAGCAACCTGTTGGCCTAGATCTAGCGATGTGGCGTCAAGCGACAACATCCTTCTGCCATCCAGTACTGGCGTTGCTAAAGGCGCCCTCATCACTTTTTGCCAATGGCTGTCCCATTGCTCACGACTCTTCGCACCACGGTTCACGGCTCCAGAAGGCGTTTCTCGCCACGTGATGCCTCTGTCTCGACAATATTGCCCCACTCGCTTGTCGCGTTCAAAAGTGATTTGTAACCCTACCTCTTGATGCGAGTATAAAGTCTCGATGCGGTAGTGTTTAGCGACAGCCTCGAAAAATTCAATCGCCTCGCTTTCGACCATCAAAACTTGGTGGCCAAAAGGTTTCAGCTGCGAATTGATGTCTTGCAAAGACTGATAAACAAAGCGCCAGTGCCGCTCGTCATAGTGTGGGTTGGCCATCAAACTCGGCTCAAACAGATAAAACAGCGCACAAGGTGTATCGCTTTCAAGCGCGAGCTGCAAAGGTAGGTGATCCGTCAGGCGTAGGTCACGTTTAAACCAAACTAAGTTAATCTTTTTCATCGTACTCCCCGTAACAGCCATAGATACGTAAAAAACGTACCTAGGCATCAACAGCAATAAGGGATTAGGCATGAAACTGGCACTCAGTAAGTTAGAAAAGTTTTTCTATGTCGATAAGCTTGTCATTCACTCACTGGATATGGCGCTCTATCACGCTTCAGTGGTGGTCGATGGGGAAGAGTTCTATATCATCGATGACCAAGGTCAGTTTCTGCGCACCCACTCCATAGTCGACCTTCAACGCCAGTGCAGCCGTATCAAAGCCAAAGCTCAAGTGTTACGTCATCAGAGCGCCTACGATGAAATGATTGGTACGCCGATACGTCAACAAAGTAACCAACTCGAAGTCCCGCTGCACGATAATCAGTACTATTGACGATGAGCAGCTTACTGAGGCTTTAACGCAGCATTTAGGCATTTTTTCTGTTTTATTACTGACAAATCAGGTAGTTTGAACGACAGAGTTAAACGCAGCCTCAGGAAGAGACATGTTAGAGCAAGTCGTAGGGATACTGTTTCCAGTGTTTGCACTGGTGTTAGTCGGTTTTTCGGTAGGTAAGTGGCTAAAGCCAGATTTTCGCCCAATTAATCGTATCAATATGGATACCTTTACCCCTGCGTTGGTATTTTCGTCTCTTGTCGCCATGCCACTCGATCTTGACCAGGTTCCTCTCCTCAGCGCCTCGCTCGTCGCGGTCTTGCTGCCAGGAGTGGTGATGATCCCTATCTGCCGTCTGTCAGGGTTGAATTTCAAAGCTTGGGCACCTCCGCACATGTTTCGCAATAGCGGCAACCTCGCCATTCCTCTTTTTACCTATACCTTTGGCGACAGCGCCTTAGCTTCTGCGGTTTTGTTGTTTGTGGTTTCGGCCTGTGTTCATATCAGTTTGGGCTTAGCATTGCTGAGTGAAGGAAACCCATTCAAACAGATTATCAAGATGCCTATTTTCTTAGCCGCTGCGGCTGCGCTGATGCTTAACCTTTCAGGCACCCAGGTATGGTCCCCACTTTATGAAGCGACCGCTTTGCTTGGTCAAGCGGCCGTGCCTGTCATGTTGCTGTCACTCGGCGCGCAGATGTGTCACATGCGTTTGAGCGGCCTCAAAATAGGGGTACTTTGCACGTTACAATCATTGTTTACCGGAGCGATAGCATTTGCCGTCATCTATTGGTTTATCCCTTTACCTACGATGCAGCTACAAATGATGGTTTTATTCACTATGCTTCCCCCTGCCGTGATGAACTATTTGTTTGCCGAGCGCTTACACATCGAGCCGGCCAAAGTGGCCTCCATGGTCTTGTTTGGCAACTTTTTTAGTATTGTGACTTTACCATTATTGCTCGGGTTCGCTCTGTCCTTGTAACCACTCTTCGGGGTGACTGAGTAACGTTTTTCCTTGATAGGTTTCAGCACGAATGTCTTTTGGGTTGTAAATTGCGCACGATTCCATCGATAAGCAACCACAACCAATGCATCCCCCCAAATCTTGTTGCAGTGCTTTTAACTGTTGGATTCGATGTTCGAGCATCTGCTTCCAACCAGACGCCATCTGCTCCCATTCGCGGCGATTCGGCGCTTGATGCTTGGGCAAATGGGCTAACGATTGCACGATCTCCTCCAGTGTAAGCCCGACCTCTTTCGCCGCTTTTATCACCGCAATTCGTCTCAATACGCTACGATCATAGCGACGCTGATTGCCCTGATTGCGCCAGCTATGTATCAAACCTTTCTGTTCATAGAAATGCAGCGCAGACACTTTTACACCTGCACGCTTAGCCACTTGCCCAACACTTAAGTCCATCTCAATCCCTCGAATCAATAAAAACTTCTTTACCTTAAGTTAACTTGAGGTTTTACAGTAGCAGTTATACCCAAGCTGATACAAGGAAAAAACATGTTTAATCTTTCACGGCACAAAACCGCTAGCTACCTAAGCGGACGCTTTTTTGATGGACTCTCTTCTGGCCTGTTTATGATGGCGCTACCTTGGATTATGCTGCAAAGTCCCAATATGGGCTCATTCGTCGCTTTGGTGGCACTTACATGCACGCTGACCTCTTTTATACTCACCCCCTTCTTCGCCACGTTGATCGACCGACACTCACGTAAACAACTGCTGATTTTAGTTCAAGTCGTTCAAGCCGCTACCGCATTATGCGTATTGCTCAGCGCTACTCTTAATATGCTAAGCCCATGGATTTTAGCTGGCGCACAGTTGGTATTTTGGGTGTCGAGTAACCTAGCTTGGGCCACCAACAACGCGTTCACTCAGGAGAACTACCAACGCCACGAGTATGCCGCGATTTCAGGTAAGCAAGAAATCGTTATGCAAGTCACGACATTGGGCGCGGGTGCTCTTGGTGTCGTATTGCTGCAGAAGTGGGGAATAGTTCAGTTTGCACTCTTCGCCGCCTTGGCTTCGACATTATCCGGATTAAGTTACGCCGTCACTTACTATCACCGTCAATTGACGTCGCATACCTCTGAACCTTTCTTCGCCCAACTCAAGCAAAGTCGCGACATATTTTCAGCCCAACCACGCTTCTTTGCGTTCTTGTTGTTATCTTGTTTATGCTATCCCGTGCTGACGTTCTTACTTAAGCTCGTGCCCATATGGTTTGCCGAAACGGGAATATCAGGAGAATGGTTTGCGGGCTATAGTATGGCCTTTGGCTTAGGCTCCCTCTTTAGCGGCGCGTTGGTTATCAAGCTGCTTGCTGCGCACCCTCACCCAACCACTATGCTGTATTCGATGCTAGCGGTGGCCTTGAGTTTAGTTGGCATGAGCCAAGCCGTACACCCCAGTCACCTGCTCATGTTCACCCTAGTGTTTGGCTTTTTTAACGCCCTCAACCGCATTGCGCGCACCAACTGGATGCATAATAGTATAGATATTGGTCAGCGTGGCCGAGTCGACGGTGGGTTGGCTCTGTTCTCAACCTCCATGCAGAGTATTAGTTACGTGCTTATTGCTCTGTTATCGAAATGGGGACTCACGCAATATGGGTTTATTTTGGCGGCGATGAGCATCTTCGGCGCGGTCTGTTTGATGTGGCTGATCAGCCGTTCACCGACTCTCTCGCCCCAATGGCAGAATGAATAAAGGCGCTATTTGCGCCTTTACTCTTTGCTCTAGTTTCATTAACTCAACTTAAAGCGCCTGACGATCCCGGTTAGCGTTTGGTTCATATCCGAGATAGTTTGCGCTTCTTCAAGGGCTTGCTGACCATTGCTATCGAGCTCTCCAACAATATCGTTGATAGCCGACATATTACGACTGAGCTCTTGCGTCACGCTACTTTGCTCCTCAGCGGCAGTCGCGATTTGGGTACTCAAGTCGTTAATGTCGGTGACGAACTGAGTCATAACATCAAGACTTTCGGCCACCTCTCCTGCACCCTCTGCGGTTTGAGCACATTTCTGTTTGGTGGTCTCCATAGAGTTCACTACAGACTGACTACCACGCTGTAAACTCGATAGCGCGGCTTCAATCTCTTCGGTACTGGTTTTAGTACGACTGGCTAAGTTGCGCACCTCATCGGCCACCACCGCAAATCCTCGTCCTTGCTCCCCAGCACGAGCGGCCTCTATGGCTGCATTCAACGCCAATAAATTAGTTTGTTCGGCAATATCACCGATCACACCTAGGATGGTGTTAATACCATCGGTTTCTGAAGCCATTTTATTCACGTTCTCAGACGCAGCGCCGACATCATCAACCAACTCTTGGACATTCGTTTGAGCCTGCGTTACCGTCCTCTTCGACTCGGCACTGGCTTCGTTAGCTTTATTGGTCAAGTCAGCGGTGTTCGCCGCATCGGTCGCCATGGAGTCTGCGGTCGAGTTCATTTCTTCAATCGCAGTAACAACCTGCTCAGTCTCCTGTACATGATTTTGTAGAATCGCACTGTTACGTTGACTCTGATCTTTCATCCTATCGACGTTTTCATTGAGCTGGTCCGTCACCTGACGAATTTCCAGCATCATGGTTTGCAAGTTCTCAATGAAGGCATTCACACCTTGCGAAATTTGGCCCAAGTCATCATTGGTTTTCACTTCAATCCGCTGAGTCAAATCTCCGTTGCCTTGACTCAAGCTCATAACCGTCTCTTTTAGAACTAAGATTGGACGATATAAAACGCGAAGAATAAGCAGTGCGATGATGACACTGACCGCAGTGGCAATCAGAGCCGTAACGATCGCATTACGTTTAGCCGCCGATAGATCAGCGAAAACAATCTCTTTATCTAACCCAACGAGTAGATACCAGCTTTTATCAGCGATACGAATTTGATGGGAAAAAAACAGCTTTTCCCTATCATCCACTAATGATTCAAAGTGGGCATTGTCCTTGCCTAAAACCTGTTGCGACACTTTGCTAAGCCAAGGGTAGCGGTCGGTTTTTTCACCTGCTTTCACCGCTTGAAGCGAAGACGCCAATATGGTGCCATCGTGGTTTAGAATGAACGCCGTTTTTCCCGCGACTTCATTGGCCGATTTCACTATGTCATTGAGAAAATCTAACTGCATATCAGCAGAAATCATGCCGCTAAAGGTTTTCCTGACGATTGATACCCAGTAGATACCGCCCGCTTCACTGCCAAGATAGGGTTCAGTAATACTGGTCGTCGTGGCTTGTCGGCCAGCTTGATACCAACCGCGCGTCGTCACATCCCCATCAAACTTGTGATTCGGCCAAGTGTTTGCGGTTTGGTTCCAGTAGGCATCACCATTAGTGAAGGCGACAACTGAGCTATTTAAGTTCATTGCGGCAGCAAACATATGCGTCATTTCAATGAAATCTTGCGGCTCACCCGTAATCGGCTCGTTCTGGAAACGTTGGCCAAGCTTTTCTAGCCCGGCCACTTTCTCATTTAGGCGACTTGCAATCTGTTCCGCTTCCGCATCTACGTAGTTTTGGTTGCTTTTCGTTATTAACTCAACCAGTGCGTCTCGCTGCTTCACGTAAGCAACGTAGCTCGACGTCGAAACAGACACCACTACCAAAGCAATGATGGCAATAAGTAGTAACGTCTTAAATCCTAGGTTTCGCATCGTTTATAATCCTTATAAAACAAGTACATTAGACAGCGCCAAAGTGACCATTCAGATAACGCTATTATTATATTTATAACTAAATTGTGGCTGTAAAATGACAAAGATCCAGATTTTGTGTCAATTTGTCGACCAGGGCACATTTTTATGTAGGCTAAGGATAAGAGCGAGAGGTAAGCGTAAGGAAAGTGAGGCAGCGCAATGCTGCCTAGTAAGTTGTGAAGATTGACGTCACTAATTAGCGTCTAGGTGAGCGCTCCAATAGATACTCAGATTGATTTTCTGCGACTTTACTAAAACCGAGCTTTTGATACAGATGATACGCGGGATTGGTTTTAATGACACTCAGTGCCAGTGTTGTTCCTTGCTGCTCAGTTCGAGCAATCAAACGCTCAATTAACTGAGTTCCAATCTTTAAGTTTTGATATCCGGGATGAATTTGGATTTGAATCAAATACCAACAGCGCTTCTCCGGTTGATACTCAGCTTTGAACAAACCCACCGGCAAATGATCAAGCAACACGATTTCGGCACAATCAAACTTGTATTCGATGCGATTCAGGTAGTCTTCTAACGTCGTCGGCATACCGACTTGTTCTAGGTATTCACGCATGGTTGCATCGCGTAGCGCCACCAAAAAATCAATGTCGGATTCAACCGCCGGTCTCAAGCTGATTTCCATTCGTATCACTCACTTATTCGTTTCTATGTCTCGGGCACGCCAGTCTAACACGCCCTCCAGCCAACCCGGACTGATTGAGGCGATCTTACTCGCAGACTACTCATTTTCTGCCATCGTCGCCTCCTGCGTTTAAGCCCTGGCCACGTGAAGTTTCGGCCATTGCTCGAGCCAGCCTTTACTCACTAAGCGATCGTTGAATGTTTCCAAGCAACGTCTAGGATTAGGCGTGATCATGCCTGCAAAAAGTGAGGCTAATCCAAAAGCACTAATAACTTGATAGGTGTTGTCGTCGACTTTTCTGACTGCCACCGCGGTTTCTTGCTCTGGCCAATACCTCATCGCATCGAGCGTACTTTCATAAACAGGATCCCCATTGCGTACATGCATGATGGCCTGATTTCGAACCTGCCAGTTAAGTTCAGGCATCACTGCTGAAAGCCGCTTCTCGTAGTGCGACTGTTGCATGGCGTCGTCTTCTGAGCGATCAAAATAGATAACATCTACATCGCTAAGTGGTGTTGGAAGGACGTTATTGTGCAGGTAATCCCAAACGAGGTTACGCACAAACCCCGCCGCTATGTAGCATTGAGGTAAATCTAACCTCGCCACGGCATCCAGGGCCGCCACACGGTGCATGTCTTGTGTGATCAGTGATATCAATTGTTGATGGTAAGTCGTCATCGCAATTGGCGCCTCTTACTAGCACTAGAATAAACCTGCCGACAGAGCCAGCGTGCCGCTTGTTTGGAGTCAATCCCTTTTCTTAAAACTGGCTTAAATCAAGTTTGACAGGGCACCCCAACCAATAGGCGTATTGTGTATGATCCACCAAATCATCTCCGGTGTCGGCATGAACCAATACACTTAGCGCTCCACGATGAACGTCTAGCCATGTGATTAGCGACTCGAACTGAGTGCTATCAAATAACACTTGAAAACTCCACATGGTGTGGGGACCAACTAGACGTTGATGCATGGTTCCCAATTCAAGCTCAAACTCCTGTTCGAGCTCATTTCGCAACTGGCGGGCGAATGCCAAGCTTGGTGCGTCGAAATAAACGTGGGCATGATAGTGGTCGTGGCGATTAATCGGCCGTTTTGGCGTATCCATACTCTTCCTGGGTAGTGATGTGGAGAACACTGAGCATACTAACAATACTCGTTTCCGTGATGAAGCCCTTTTCATACAATCCATCTCGCTGAGAGATAGCGATACAAGCAGCAGTGGCTGTCGCCATAACACGCGCACCTGCCATCGCTAAACGTTTAACTACGTTGACTTTTATTGATAGCAAGACTCTAATAGTTAGTAATAAAAAGTGATTAAGGAGTAGGTTCATGAATAAAATCATTGCAATGCTAGCATTAAGTTTCGCCCTCTCAGCCTGTACTGAGGTCGGAAGTGAAGCTTGGTGCGAAGATTTGAAACAGAAGCCGAAAGGGGATTGGACCGCAAACGAAGCCAAAGACTTTACCAAACACTGTATTTTTTAGTTCCATCTTGCAACAAGGCTCTTACGCTTCATTCTCAAAAGCAAGCGGTGGTATGTCATATTCGGGGTTGCGGCTCGGCAGACGCTACTTGACTATCGCTGCGTAGCTTAGACAAGTGACGTTCGTAGAAAGCGATGGGTTCAGCGCCGTGCTGACGAGCCTTAGTGTACATACAAGCGACAAAAATATCAGCGATGGTGAAATAGGTGGCGACTGCATAGCCGGAGTCTACGCATAAACTGGGGCGCAACTTGTTGAGGCATTGCACCACCCACTCTGCCCTCAATCTTCGTTTTTGTTCTTCTTCTAGCTCAGGGCGCAGAAATGCCAACACGGTTCGATTTTGAGGCGTATGAATCGTCGCATTGACGAACTCACAGACTTGGCGCACTTGTGCTCGCTCTTTAGGGCATCGACCGATTAAAAGGCGGTCAGGAAAACACTCTTCAAGGTATTCAATAATTGCCATCGACTCACAGACCACAAAACCATCGATGGACAAAGAGGGGACATAGCCAAACGGGTTGATCGCCAAATAGCTTGAGTTATTTGCTGAGACGTCTACTTCCACTCTGCGATAGATGAGCGCTTTATAGTTTAACACCCACTCCACTCGACGTGAGCTGTTAGAATCTTGCGCGCTGTACAACACAATCTCCATACCCTCTCCCTGATACTTAACCTTGCTTTACGCTCAGATAAAACCAAGCCTTTGGCGTAATCACAAACGTTGACTTGAACTAAAAACTATCACACGCTAATGACCCGCCTCAAGTCAGTGGGTTGTATTCTTGTTCACTTCTATGAACTCAGTATGTTCTCAACAAGCCCCTTTTAAGCCGAGGATCTAAACGGGCACACTCCTCATGCCACTGGAAACACCGATAAAATCGTACCTAAGGTCAATCAGTTAGCCAGTTCACTGCAGAGTCGTAATTACCAAATGCCTTTACTTCACCCGCTATAAACCAACTTGCTATTTTGGCGGCTAGTTCCTGCCAGTTCTTATCACCGTAGATGGCTATTTTCTCTATCGTAACGCCAATCTTTAACCCAAGCTGAAAATCATCCCACGCCGCACGAAGCTCCCAGCCAGAAAACTCAGTAATATCAACCAGCATTTTTAGATGCTTTAAGTTAACCTTCTCTATAGTCGCATCCAACACTGGAACAATCGCTTCGTAGTCTTCATGCGTAAGCTTACCTCTGGCTTTAAACACTAAAACAGGCTCCGAGCCAATGCGCTCAATGCCCAATGTGATCCCATGACGTTCTGTACTCATAGCGACTATCTCCAATTGAGTTAACACAAACAGCATAGTATATAAGTAAAGTAGAAGAATAAGTGCCAAGCGTTGCGAATCCGTTTTAAAGTGTTTGTTATGCGCATAAGCCAAGTTAAGCACGTGAAAACTACCTTAGACACGAAAACCACAAATAAACCAAGCACTTTTTGTGAGTCACTGAACAGACGAAGTCACTATGTTGCAGACCAGCTTCCCACAAGTGACTAATGGTGAATTTCAGCGCACGACTCTGCTTTTGCTTCTCGAAACTTAACGCAGCGAAAGACCAGCGAAGAAGAACTTCCGATAAACTTGCCCTTACCACACTTTGCGCCAGCTAAACTCGCCACGAACCAACTCTGAAAACCAATGAGGCAACCCATGAAATTTGGCATGTTTTACGGCCTGAGTGATTCAAGAACTTGGGGCGACATGCGCTTGCTAAACGTGAGTGAAGCGAAACCAGCAAGCGTATGGAGCCCTCTTAAACGCTTTGTTATACAGCACTTTCCACCTATCCTCTTCGTACATCATTAAATATGTCACAAGAAACTTGATAATTATGCTGCCTGGCGATCTTCTGCGAAAAAAACAGTTGCGGCAACTCATAGAGAACAAGTAACCCGAGGATAATAAATGCGCTTGAGTGGCCTAGAGTTAAGCCTACGATACTTATCGTTAGCAGTGTCAACTCTAGAGCAAATAAAGCGTACTTACCTAAATAACAATGATGAAAGCCACCAAGAAAAAACCAGTTCAAAGTAGCATAGGTGTCTGGATCTTTGAGCTTTTTAGATTGTTGCTTATAGAACTCTTTCTTTTGACCTTCAGGCAATGAATTGACCTGGTTCCTCAAGAGCTCTTCATTTTTTTCCAATTGTTCGATCGGTTCGAATAAACGCATTACGGCACCTCATCATATATTTTTCCAATGAGGTCAGGTTGATTACATCGCTTAATTCTAGCTAGGCCTAGCTTCCAACCTTTGACAGCCCCATGCTTTTCAATACATTGTTTAGTGTACTCTGAGCAAGTAGGCTCAAAATTACACTCAATGTTCAATAGTTGTTTTGATCCACCGCTAGCTTGATAGCGATGGATCAACTTTAAAGAAAGATATTTAACCAAACTTATCGGCCAAGCGTGATAATCACAGCCTCACGCTTCCAAAACA
This sequence comes from Vibrio sp. JPW-9-11-11, assembly GCF_013369335.1. Taxonomy (GTDB): domain Bacteria; phylum Pseudomonadota; class Gammaproteobacteria; order Enterobacterales; family Vibrionaceae; genus Vibrio. The sequence goes on along the minus strand of NZ_SZQJ01000009.1, from coordinate 8,963 downwards.
GCATAAAGCGCTTTTGCTCAACTACTTGAAATACAACTTGCCAACCATCTTGTGCATACTTGTTTAGCTCAGCTTCCATTTTTTGCACAGGTAAACCGCTTGCGCCTAACAAGATTGTTCCGCAGCCACCTTCTACAATGTGAACCACTTTATATTCTGTAAACTTTGTCATTTTATAACCAACTATTTTAGTAAAAACAAAATGTTACAGCATGCAACAAAATGCATCAAGATGAATATTGTGAAATTCGCTGTATAACACCCAATTAAGTAGCCCCAAAACGCGATGACTCACTTTCCGCATTACTCGGCAACACCTAACCCAACGCAAACCAAAATCGCCACGCGTTGAGGGGCTGCTTGAATTGTTTGTTATGTTTTACCATAAATGACTGACTTACTTAGCAAAGAACTGCGTTGTTAAACGTATTTCAAGAAGTGAACCACAAGCCTAACCTCACTTGGCCGTCAGACGCACGAAACACCAAGCGGGTCAGTCCACGTCCCTGCCCAATGAGGCAACTGCCAAGCTGAAATGATACTTGGAAAATGTGCTGGAAGCGACTTAGAGTCAGCTATATTCAAAACCAACCGCCAGGACGTGCAAATGAAGCAACCCACTGATATTGAGATGTTTTACTGGCTGAAAAATTCACGAATGTAGGCCGATAATGCGGATTTTCTGAGACAATTCAGACGAACTGCCAAAGGGGCAAAGAACATAGATCGAAGAATTTTTAAGTTATTGAAATTAAAGTAAACATAACGCCCAATTAAAGGGTGAGCAACGCTACCACCCAACCTAAAGCATTGTACCGTAACCATTAAATTTGAAGTAGAAGCAAAAATGCCAAGCGTTGTGAATCCCTCTTGAATGCTTTGTTAGTTGCCTTGGATTCAAGTACGAAGTGCGACACCTCTGAACATAAAAACAGTAAGGTGCGATAATCATGAACTTTGCTCCCGCCAAGAAGTAAAAAACATGAAATACACGCACCTCACTGAGAACGAAAGGTATATGATTTCTGCACTCAGAAAGCAAGGAATTAGTACCGCTGAAATAGCTAAACAACTGGGTCGTCACAAAGCCACTATCTATCGAGAAATTGAACGCAATTGTCGTTACAACAAGTTCTTCGATAGGTACTCATATCAACCAGAGCGGGCACAGCAAATGGCGCGCAACCGGCTGAGTCGTTCACGCCGAAATAAGCGCTATACCAAACTTGACTTCAGGCTACCTGAAGCCTTGCTACGACTGGATTGGAGCCCTGACCAAATCGTCGGATACCTAAGAATGAGAGGCTATCCAACAATGAGCCACGAGCTCATTTATCAGCACATTTGGAACGACAAAGCTCTCGGTGGAACACTATGGAAACACCTACGCCAATCGACTAAGCAAAGGCGTAAGAGGTACAACTCAAAAGACAGCAGAGGGCGGCTTGCAAATAAGCGTCATATTACCGAAAGACCAGCGAATGCTGAGCATCGAAAAGAGCCTGGTCATTGGGAAATTGATACCGTCGTTGGCCGCGGAACCAAGCACTGTATCGTGACTTTAGTCGACAGAATGACTGGCTACACTTTTATTGGGCAAATGGACGATAGAACAAGCGAGTCGCTCAACGTAAGAATGAGCAAAATCATGACCCGCTCTGACTTACCTTTTAAGACGATAACTGCGGATAACGGCACTGAATTTCATGGTTATGTACAACTAGAAAAACATCATAACTGTCTGTTTTACTTTGCAAATCCATACCACTCATGGGAACGAGGCACTAATGAAAACACCAATGGCTTGATACGACAATACTTACCAAAACGAACTTCTATGTCACACGTGACACAGAAGCTCTGCAATGAAATTGCACACAAATTAAATACGCGCCCACGCAAAAGACTTGGTTATAGAATACCATTGGAGTATATTCATGCGCATCTGTAGAAAGTGTCGCACTTCAAACTTGATACTAAGTGCTTTGGCAGCCGATTCAACCCTGTTCAAAGACAAATTGACAACAGAGTGCATTTATATAACAGTGGTTGTATGAAAATCAAACAAGTGCAGTTAAACAAGCGAATTATCATCACTCCTTAGGAATGGTGGGATTTTGTGTGCTTTGGATAAATCGACCCCACCCTATAAGGTGGGTTTTCTTTTTCTGCCTTTAGGGAACTAGTCTCTTGGAGGAATTTAAAATGAAAAAGGTAGCTGTTTTTGGAAAGCCGGGTAGTGGAAAATCAACCGTAAGCAAAGTGTTAGCGCAAATGAGCGGTTTACCGCTCCATCAGTTAGATTCAATTGTTTACAAACCAAACGGTGAGTTTGTAGCTCGAGAAGAATTTGATTCTGTTCACGATGATATTCTTCAGTCAGAGTCGTGGGTCATTGATGGGCTTGGTCCTTTACGCTCTTTTAATGAACGCTTAGCTGCGGCAGATACTCTCGTTTACATAGATATACCATATTCAGTAAGCTATTGGTTTGTTACTAAGCGCTTTCTGAAAGGGCTCTTTGTGAAGCCAGATGGCTGGCCTGATGGAAGTTCAGTTTTAAAAGGCACTTTAAATAGCTATAAAATGCTCAAGTTAAGCCCTAAGTTCTGGAACGATGAATTTACCTCTAAGCTAATGGAATACGCTAGTGACAAAGAAGTCTACATTATCAAAACAGTGTCCGAGCTAAATGATTTTGTTTGTACGCATGCTAAATAGTACGCATATAACAAAGCGTTTAAGGCAGATTCCCAACGCATGGCGGCTTCGGTTAAAAGTTTGGCTTTAGTGTTTATGGCACAATGGGTTAGGTTATGTGGTGGCGTTGCTCACTACTTAACGCGGCGTTATGTTTACTTGTATTTCAGCGGTTTAAAGTTTCTTCTAACTATGTTCTTTGCCCCTTTGGCAGTTTGTTCGAGTTGTCTCAGCAAATCCGCATTGTCGGCCTAAATTCGTGAATTTCTCAGCCCGTAAAACATGTCAAAGTTCGAGGGTTGCTTCATTTTCAGGTCGTGGAGGTTGGCTTCAAATATCACTGGCTCTAAGTCGCTTTGAGCATATTTGCCAAGTAGCATGTCAGCTTGGTAGTTGCCTCGGCAATTTGCCATTGTCCTGCGCTTTGGTTGGAAAGAGAGGGCGCTTGTTGCAGTTAAGTCGGGTTGCCTCATCGGGCAGGGAAGTGAAATTACGCGTTTGGTGTTTCGTGCTTCTGGCGGCCAAGTGAGTATGAGCTTGTGATTTACTTCTTGAAACGCGCTCAACAAAGCAGTTCTTTGCCAATTAAATCAGTCGTTTGTGGTAAAACATAACAAACAATTCAAGCAGACCCTCAACGCGTGGCACTTTTGGTTTGCGTTGGCTTTTGTGTTGTCGAGCAATGCGGAAAGTTAGCCAGTGCGTTTCGGGCTACTTAATTGGGCGTTATGTGCTCAGGCAAAAAATCAGGTCAGGCGATGAAAAGAATCAATGTAATAGGCACTAGTGGTAGTGGAAAAAGTACTTTCAGTCGCATGCTTGCGAGTGAGCTAAAGTGCCCTTATGTAGAAATGGATGCCATATTCTGGAAGCCTAATTGGCAAGAATCTTCAGATGATGAGTTTTTTGCAAAATTGGCCGACAGGTTGAGCGCCGAACGCTGGGTTCTTGATGGTAATTATAATCGAACTGCTGAAATTAAATGGAGCAGAGTAGATACCATTGTCTGGGTTGATTACTCCTTCGTAAGAACACTGTTTCAAGCTGTGAAAAGGGCTTTAGTTCGCACAGTGACCAAGCAGGAGCTATGGGGTAAAACAGGTAATGTTGAGTCGTTTAGAAAGTCTTTTCTTAGCAAAGATTCTATCATCCTTTGGACGCTAAAAACGTACAGTAAAAATCGATCTCGTTACACAGAACTGCTAGACGATCCGAAGTATAGTCATATCACATTTGTAAGAATAACAAGCCCTAAAAAGGCAAAGGCGTTCATAGGTGAGTTACGCACATAACAAAGCATTTAAGAGTGATTCGCAACGCTTGGCAGTTTCGCTTCGCTCAAGTATAGCCAAGCGTCGCTCACACCTTAATGCGGCGTTATGCGACTGGGCAAAAATCTTCTATATCTCTCTTTCTCGCTCTCTTTGGCAGTCGGTTTTCGGTGTCGTCAATTTAGCATTGTCGGCCTAAATTCTTGAATCACTCAGGCCGTAAAACATGCCAAATTTCGTGGGTTGCCTCATTGGTTTTCAGAGTTGGTTTGTGGCGAGGTTGGCTGGCGCAAAGTGTGGCAAGGGCAAGTTTATCGGCAGTTCTTCTTCGCTGGTTTTCCGCCGCGTTGAGTTTCTCGAAGTAAAAGCAGAGTCACTGGCTGAAATTCACCATTAGTCACTTGTTGGAAGTGGGTCTGTAACATAGTGACTTCGGTTGTTCAGTGACTCACAAAAAGTACTTGGTTTGTTTGTGGTTTTTCGTGTCTGAGGTAATCTTCATCTGCCCAACTTGGCTTATGCGTGTGAATTCGCATAACAAACAATTCAAGCAGACCCTCAACGCTCGGCGATTTTGGTTTGCGTCGGGTTTGGTGTTGCCGAGCAATGCGGCAAGTGAGCCAGTGCGTATCGGGCTACTTAATTGGGCGTTAGCCGTCTATGGAGTTTTATTTGAATAATCGAGTAGTTTTTACAGGTGGCCCAGGTTCAGGGAAGACTTCAGTTATCGAATTTTTGCGCCAGATGGGTTACGCCAGTGCACCTGAAGTTGGGCGAAAAGTTATCCAAGCCCAAGTAGAATTGCAAGGTACAGCATTGCCTTGGTTGGACAGGGCCGCATTCCGCGACGAAATGGTCATTGAAGAAATCGACAATTACGAAAACTTTGGTGGTACTGAAATTACGTTTTTCGACCGAAGTATTATCGACTCGTATGGGTACAGTAAGCTTGAGCACATACCTATATCGGATCTCTTGTTAGCGAAATGTGGTGAACTGACTTATTGCCGTAAAGTTTTCATTTTTCCGCCTTGGGAAGAAATCTACGAAAATGACTCTGAGCGAAAGCAGGACTTTACTGAAGCAATAGCGACATATCATGAAATGGTGAGTGCATATATTAAATTTGGCTATGACTTAATTGAAGTACCTAAGGTTTCAGTTAAAGAAAGAGCACAGTTCATCGTTAGCAAAATGAGCGACGGCTAACAATAAATTTAAGAGTGATTCACAACGCTCGGCGCTTTCACTTCATGCAAGTTTAGTGTTTATGGCACAATGCTTTAGGTAGGGTGGTTAGCGTTGTTCACACCTTAATTTGGCGTTATGTTTACTTGTATTTCAATGGCTTAAGAATTCTTCGATCTCTGTTCTTTGTCCCTTTAGCTATTCGTTCGAGTTGCCTCAGCAAATCGGCATTGTCGGCCCAAGTTCATGAATTTCTCAGCCAGTAAAATATGTCAATGTTCGCGGGTTGCTTCATTTGCAGGTCGTGGCGGCTGGGTTCAAATCTCACTGGCTCTAAGTCGCTTCCAGCGTATTTGTCAGTTAGCATTTCGGCTTGGCAGTTGCCTCGGCAATTTGCCATTGTTCTGCGCTTTGGTTGGAAAGAGAGGGCGTTTGTTGAACGTTTTTCGGGTTGCCTCATTGGGCAGGGAAGTGGAATTACGCGTTTGGTGTTTCGTGCGTCTGGCGGTCAAGTGAGGTTTGGCTTGTGATTCACTTCTTGAAATACGTTTAACAACGCAGTTCTTTGCCAAATAAATCAGTCGTTTGTGGTAAAACATAACAAACAATTCAAGCAGCCCCTCAACGCGTGGCACTTTTGGTTTGCGTCGGGTTTAGTGTTTACGCTGCTATGCGGAAGGTGAGCCAGGGCGTTTCGGGCTACTTAATTGGGCGTTATATGCCAGATGAAGAAAGCCTAAAAATTCAGGTTTACAGCCTTGGTGTCTAGGTCTTTGGGCGTCGAGATTTTTCGGTTTCAATTCTCGTTTTCTCCGGTCCGTGGTTCAGTTTTTGCCTACCGTTTATCGGTGGTTTTATTCTTTGGTGCTGATAATGCCTGGTCAATTTAGGCAACATCTTCTGCTGAAATTCCGCTCTGAGAGTTTGCCTTCCTAAAAGCTGGTTTACTTGTTGAAAGGGCGCTTTCTCTGGTGTGGTGAGTTCACGTGGTTTCAGTGAGTTTGTGGAAAGTCCTCATTGTGAAATTGCCGTTCCAAAAGCACTTTTTGGTGTCGTCAGTCCGTTTTCTGCGGCGTTGAAAATTCCAAGTGGTTTCAGTGGCAAGTCGCTGCAAGTCTAAGCCTGACTTAAGTGCATCAAAGCACATAAAAATCATGGTTTCAAAGTGGGGCTTGGCATAAAATCTTAAGCTTAAACGTTCGCATATAACAAAGCGTTTAAGAGGGATTTGGCACGCGTGGCATTTTTAGTTTGCGTTGAGTTTTGTGTTTACGGTGCTTTGCAGAAGCTTTTGTATTGCGTGCCTGCACCCCTTAACGTGGCGTTATAACACAGAATCGACTTCTTGCTCAAAACGGTCATTTGAACTATTATTTGTACGTTATTTTGTACCAATGGGAGTTCAATATGAGTCGTATTCATTTCGATCAAGATATTCAGCCTTTGTCTGAGTTTCGTGCCGGTGTAGCTTCATATATCAAACAGATCAATGAGACTCGTCGTCCATTGGTTATTACGCAACGTGGCAAAGGTGTTGCTGTTGTTCTTGATGTTGCTGAGTATGAAGCAATGCAAGAGAAAATCGAATTACTGGAAGAAATGCGCACAGCAGAAGCTCAGTTAGCTTCTGGTCTCGGTGTTTCCAATGATGATGCGCGTGCTCAAGTACTTGGGCGCATTAAGAAATGAAAGTAGTCTGGTCTCCATTAGCACTTCAGAAACTAGGCGATGCAGCGGAGTTTATTTCTTTGGATAATCCACCTGCGGCAGAGAAGTGGGTAAACGAAGTTTTTGATAAAACTGAACTCCTTGGAAGTATGCCTGAAATGGGGCGGTTTGTTCCTGAAATGCCCCATACGAATTATCGCGAAATCATCTTTGGTCACTATCGTATTATCTACAGTTTAAGTCACGAAATTCGCGTACTAACAGTTCGTAATTGTCGTCAAATTTTATCGGAAGATGACGTGTAAAACTGTGTTATAACAAACTGTTTAAGAGTGATTCGCAACGCGTGGCATTTTTACTATGCGTTGCGCTTGGTGTTTAAGGTGGTATGCGGGAGCTTCGGTATTGCGTTGCTCACACCTTAACAGAGCGTTATGTGAACAAAGTGGAATAAGCTATGGAATACAAAGTCGTTAAAGAATATCAAGATGCTCCAGAATCGCCTATTCGAATAGTTCTAGGCGAAAAATTGCAATTTGTAGAGGAATCCAATCCAGAAGGTGACTGGGCAAACTGGATTTTCTGCCGAGGGGAAAACAAAGAAGGTTGGGTTCCTAAACAAATACTAGCTATCGACAATGGCGAGGTAACTGCACTTGAGGACTATTTCGCCAAGGAGCATCGTTTGGCGATCGGTGAAATTCTAGTAAAAGAACATGAGTTAAACGGCTGGATCTGGGGTAGTAAATTGGGTAGCCCGAAAGAGTTGGCATGGGCTCCTTTAAATCATTTGTGCGCTGTGTAAATTCACATAACAAGCAATTTAAGAGGGATTCACAACGCTTGGCATTTTTGCTTCTACTTCAATTTTAGTGGCTACGGTACAATGCGTTAGGTTGGGTGGTAGCGTTGCTCACCCCTTAATTGGGCGTTATGTGTCAGAGAGGTATTTTGCTCTCGAATAAGACTCTATACTCATATTAGTCGGTACACTAAGTTCTAATTTAAAAGACTGGGGCAGCTATGGCTATTGTAAGAAAAATGGAAAAATTGACTCTTGAACGCGATTCTAGTCATTCTGAGGTAAACGCTACATATACAGTAGTGCTTGGTGACAATGGAGAGAAATACCTTCAAGTTGATACATATGGTTCAGCGAAACGACAGGAAACGGGTAAAAAGAGTCAATCAATCCGCTTCTCTCCATAAGCACTTGAGCAGCTAAAAAGTATCATCTCTGCACTTTGAGTTACACATGACAAGCAATTTAAGAGGGATTCACAACGCTTGGCATTTTTGCTTCTACTTCAAATTTAATGGTTACGGTACAATGCTTTAGGTTGGGTGGTAGCGTTGCTCACCCTTTAATTGGGCGTTATGTTTACTTTAATTTCAATAACTTAAAAATTCTTCGATCTATGTTCTTTGCCCCTTTGGCAGTTCGTCTGAATTGTCTCAGAAAATCCGCATTATCGGCCTACATTCGTGAATTTTTCAGCCAGTAAAACATCTCAATATCAGTGGGTTGCTTCATTTGCACGTCCTGGCGGTTGGTTTTGAATATAGCTGACTCTAAGTCGCTTCCAGCACATTTTCCAAGTATCATTTCAGCTTGGCAGTTGCCTCATTGGGCAGGGACGTGGACTGACCCGCTTGGTGTTTCGTGCGTCTGACGGCCAAGTGAGGTTAGGCTTGTGGTTCACTTCTTGAAATACGTTTAACAACGCAGTTCTTTGCTAAGTAAGTCAGTCATTTATGGTAAAACATAACAAACAATTCAAGCAGCCCCTCAACGCGTGGCGATTTTGGTTTGCGTTGGGTTAGGTGTTGCCGAGTAATGCGGAAAGTGAGTCATCGCGTTTTGGGGCTACTTAATTGGGTGTTATACAGCGAATTTCACAATATTCATCTTGATGCATTTTGTTGCATGCTGTAACATTTTGTTTTTACTAAAATAGTTGGTTATAAAATGACAAAGTTTACAGAATATAAAGTGGTTCACATTGTAGAAGGTGGCTGCGGAACAATCTTGTTAGGCGCAAGCGGTTTACCTGTGCAAAAAATGGAAGCTGAGCTAAACAAGTATGCACAAGATGGTTGGCAAGTTGTATTTCAAGTAGTTGAGCAAAAGCGCTT
>NZ_SZQJ01000008.1 GCF_013369335.1 Vibrio sp. JPW-9-11-11 | reverse complement strand
AGATGAAGGTGGTCGTCACACGCCATTCTTCAAAGGCTACCGTCCACAGTTCTACTTCCGTACAACTGACGTAACTGGTAACATCGAGCTACCAGAAGGCGTAGAAATGGTAATGCCAGGCGATAACATCAAGATGACTGTAGAACTAATCGCGCCAATCGCGATGGATGAAGGTCTACGTTTCGCAATCCGCGAAGGTGGCCGTACAGTTGGTGCTGGTGTTGTTGCTAAGATCTTCGACTAATTCTTAGGAATTAGCTAAAGTCTTCGGAAAATCTTGGAATAAGATTTGACGAACCAGTAGCAAAAAGGGCATCATTTGATGCCCTTTTTCTGCACTAAAGAAAATGGCTGCTGAATTGTTGTTCAAGCAGACGTTTTGCAGGTTTTTTGATCGCGGTGTTGCGTCTCGGTCAATAAAAGAGTACGTCAATTGTTTTAAATTGTCGTTTCATGGATTTGCCCTGCAACAGCGGGGTTGTTGTCGTCTATATTAAGACTTAGACAGGTTGGTTTTATGAAAGCAAATAATGCTGAAACTCCTGATAGCTCAAATAGCGCAGATATTTTTAAGTGGGTCATCACTTTTTCTCTGCTAGCTGCCGCTGTTGTGGGTAATTACCTGTATGGTGAAATGTCTGTAGTGCTTCGAGCTGCAGGTGTTGTTGTGCTAATCGCTGCGGCACTGGGTGCTGCTGCTACAACAACTAAAGGTAAAGCTGCGATCGAGTTTGCAAAAGAATCACGTATGGAAGTACGTAAAGTCGTTTGGCCTACCCGCCAAGAAACTATGCAAACTACGTTTATCGTTCTAGCTGTAAGTATTGTAATGGCTCTAGTGCTTTGGGGCATCGACGGCATTATGGTTCGTCTTGTTGCTCTAGCAACTGGGGTATAGAGGGTTTTAATTCATGAGTGAAGCTCCAAAAAAACGCTGGTATGTGGTTCAAGCCTTCTCTGGATTTGAAGGCCGTGTAGCCCAATCTCTTCGTGAGCATATCAAAATGCACGGCATGGAAGAGCTGTTTGGTGAAGTTCTTGTCCCTACTGAAGAAGTAGTGGAAATGCGTGCAGGTCAGCGTCGTAAGTCTGAGCGTAAGTTCTTCCCTGGTTACGTTCTAGTTCAGATGATTATGAACGATGAATCATGGCACCTAGTTCGCAGTGTGCCGCGTGTCATGGGCTTCATTGGTGGTACTTCTGATCGTCCGGCTCCTATCACAGATAAAGAAGCGGATGCGATCCTCAACCGTCTTGAGAAAGCAAGTGAAGCGCCTCGTCCACGTACTATGTACGAAGCGGGTGAAGTGGTTCGTGTGACTGACGGTCCATTTGCGGACTTCAACGGTACGGTTGAAGAAGTAGACTACGATAAGAGCCGCGTTAAGGTGTCTGTGTCGATCTTTGGTCGTGCTACACCGGTTGAGCTTGAATTTGGTCAGGTTGAAAAACTCGACTAAGACTCTTTACTGAAGAGTATAAAAAATCACCTTTTTAGGGTTGTATAAGGCGCGGATTATGACTATAATTTCGCGCCTTTTTACTTCTTCAGAAGTAAAAAGTTTTTGTTTTAACGGGGAGCTGATCAGTCGATTAGCGCTAGTACCCAAAATTAGGAATTATCATGGCTAAGAAAGTTGAAGCTTACATCAAGCTGCAAGTTGCTGCTGGTATGGCAAACCCAAGTCCACCGGTTGGTCCTGCACTAGGTCAACACGGTGTTAACATCATGGAATTCTGTAAAGCGTTTAACGCAAAAACAGAATCTATCGAGAAAGGTCTACCAACTCCAGTTGTTATCACAGTATACAGCGATCGTTCTTTCACGTTCGTAACTAAGACTCCACCTGCTGCAGTTCTTCTGAAGAAAGCCGCTGGCGTTAAGTCTGGTTCAGGTCGTCCAAACACTGAAAAAGTGGGTACTGTAACTGACGCTCAAATCCAAGAAATCGCAGAAACTAAAGCTGCTGATATGACTGGTGCTGACATCGAAGCAATGAAGCGTTCAATCGCTGGTACTGCTCGTTCAATGGGCCTAGTGGTAGAGGGTTAATAAGATGGCTAAACTAACTAAGCGCATGCGCGTAATCCGCGAAAAAGTTGACGTAACTAAAGAATACGAAATCAACGAAGCTGTGGCTCTTCTTCAAGAGCTAGCGACTGCTAAATTCGTTGAGTCTGTAGACGTTGCTGTTAACCTAGGCATCGATGCTCGTAAATCTGACCAGAACGTACGTGGTGCAACTGTACTACCTCACGGTACTGGCCGCGAAATCCGCGTTGCAGTGTTCACTCAAGGTGCAAACGCTGAAGCAGCTAAAGAAGCTGGCGCAGACATCGTTGGTATGGAAGATCTTGCTGAGCAAGTGAAGAAAGGCGAAATGAACTTCGACGTAGTTGTTGCTTCTCCAGATGCAATGCGCGTTGTAGGTCAACTAGGTACTATCCTAGGTCCTCGCGGTCTAATGCCAAACCCTAAAGTTGGTACTGTAACTCCTAACGTTGCTGAAGCGGTTAAGAACGCTAAAGCGGGTCAGGTTCGTTACCGTAACGACAAGAACGGCATCATCCACACAACTATCGGTAAAGCAAACTTCTCTGCTGAGCAGATCAAAGAGAACCTAGAAGCACTTCTAGTGGCTCTGAAGAAAGCTAAGCCGTCTTCTGCTAAGGGTACATTCCTGCAGAAGGTAAGCATCTCTACTACTATGGGTGCTGGTGTTGCTGTTGATCAGGGTAGCCTGAACACTCAAGCATAATTTATTTGCTTAGGCGCGAAATTAATGTATAATTTTGCGCCTAATATTTGTGGTTGGGGCTGAACTTTGGTTCATTAAATTCGTTTAGAATTTAGTCTGAATTATGACCCAGTCTCCGTCCAAGACCGTAGGTGTCTGTTTTCTAATAGACTTAATTTTCCTACGTAGATGGTGCCCGAACTGACAGAAAGCTCTATGTAAATAGTTACCTTTCTTCTGGGAAGCACCTCAATAGCTCTCACTGTTGTGATAATAGTGAGTGGTGTAACGACAACCAGGAGTAAATCCAAGATGGCTTTAAACCTTCAAGACAAAAAAGCAATTGTTGCTGAAGTCAACGAAGCTGCCAGTGGTGCACTTTCTGCAGTTGTAGCTGACTCTCGTGGCGTTGAAGTGGGCGCGATGACTTCTCTACGTAAACAAGCTCGTGAAGCTGGTGTTTATGTACGAGTTGTTCGTAACACTCTAATGCGTCGTGCGGTTGAAGGTACAGATTACGAGTGTCTAACTGACACTTTCACTGGTCCTACTCTAATCGCATTCTCTAACGAGCACCCAGGTGCTGCAGCGCGTCTTTTCAAAGACTTCGCTAAAGAGAACAAAGACTTCGAGATCAAAGCTGCTGCATTTGAAGGCGCGCTAACTGACGCTGAAGTACTAGCGACACTACCAACTTACGACGAAGCAATCGCACGCCTAATGATGTGCATGAAAGAAGCTTCTGCAGGCAAGCTGGTACGTACCTTCGCTGCTATCCGCGATCAAAAAGAAGAAGCTGCGGCGTAAGCCTTGCTTTTTTCTGGTTGCTTAATAAACTTATTGTTGATTTAAAAGAGAATTGTTATGTCTATTACTAACGAGCAAATCCTAGACGCAGTTGCAGAAATGTCTGTAATGCAAGTTGTTGAACTAATCGAAGCAATGGAAGAGAAATTCGGTGTTTCTGCTGCTGCTGCTGTTGTAGCTGGCGGCGCTGCTGCAGGCGAAGCTGCTGCTGAGCAAACTGAATTCGACGTAATCCTAGAATCTGCTGGCGGTAACAAAGTTGCTGTAATCAAAGCAGTACGTGGCGCAACTGGCCTAGGTCTTAAAGAAGCTAAAGCTCTAGTAGACGGCGCTCCTGCACCTCTTAAAGAAGGCGTAGAGAAAGACGAAGCTGAAGCTCTTAAAGCTCAGCTAGAAGAAGCTGGTGCAAGTGTTACTGTTAAGTAATTATTGCATAGTTTCTTAGCCTAACGGCTAATGGCTGGTGGTTTTATAACCACCGGCCTTTTTGCGCTGTAGGGGTAGGGTGATTTTTCCGCTGTTTGAGCCCCCATCCCTAGCAAAAAACAGTTCATTATCTCTTAATGAATTGTCACTACGATCAAACAGATATTTAGTCACTGTCTCATAACGACTGGAGACAGTTTGGGTCACTTATCAGCGAGCTGAGGAACCCCATGGTTTACTCTTATACCGAGAAAAAGCGCATCCGTAAGGACTTTGGTACTCGTCCACAAGTGTTGGACATTCCATACCTGCTATCGATCCAGCTCGATTCGTTCGAAAAATTCATCGAACAGGATCCTGAAGGTCAATACGGTCTTGAAGCTGCTTTCCGTTCTGTATTTCCAATTCAGAGCTACAACGGCAATTCCGAGCTGCAATACGTTAGCTACCGTCTTGGTGAGCCAGTTTTTGACGTTAAAGAATGTCAAATTCGCGGCGTAACTTACTCAAAACCACTACGCGTAAAACTACGCTTAGTTATTTTTGATAAAGACGCGCCAGCAGGTACTGTAAAAGACATTAAAGAACAAGAAGTCTACATGGGCGAAATTCCGCTTATGACAGACAATGGTACCTTCGTAATTAACGGTACCGAGAGGGTTATCGTATCCCAGCTGCACAGAAGCCCAGGCGTTTTCTTCGACAGCGATAAGGGTAAGACCCACTCGTCAGGTAAAGTTCTATATAACGCACGTGTTATTCCTTACCGTGGTTCATGGCTTGATTTCGAGTTTGACCCTAAGGATAACCTATACGTTCGTATCGACCGTCGTCGTAAGCTTCCAGCTTCGATCATTCTGCGCGCTCTAGGTAAGACGTCAGAAGAGATCCTAGATATCTTCTTCGAGAAGATTAACTTCGAAGTGAAAGATCAAACTCTATTGATGGAGTTGGTGCCTGATCGTCTGCGTGGTGAAACTGCGTCATTCGATATCGAAGCAGATGGCAAAGTTTACGTTGAAACAGGTCGTCGTGTAACCGCTCGCCATATCCGTCAACTTGAAAAAGATGGCGTTGATCATATCGAAGTACCGGTTGAGTACATCGTAGGCAAAGTGGCATCGAAAGATTACATCAACGAAGCGACTGGCGAGATCATCGTTGCAGCTAACCAAGAGATTTCTCTTGAAGCACTAGCAAATCTTTCTCAAGCTGGCCATAAAGCGCTAGAAGTTCTGTTTACGAACGATCTAGACCACGGTCCTTTCATGTCAGAAACACTACGTATCGACAGCACGGTTGATCGTATTTCTGCTTTGGTAGAAATCTACCGCATGATGCGCCCTGGCGAGCCACCAACGAAAGAAGCCGCTGAAGCTCTATTCGAAAGCTTATTCTTCTCTGAAGAGCGTTATGATCTATCGACTGTTGGTCGTATGAAGTTTAACAGCTCTATCGAACGTGAAGATGCTATCGATCAAGGCACACTTGATGAAACTGATATCATCGAAGTGATGAAGAAGCTTATCGCTATCCGTAACGGCATCGGTGAAGTGGACGATATCGACCACCTAGGTAACCGTCGTATCCGTTCTGTAGGCGAAATGGCAGAAAACCAATTCCGCGTTGGTCTAGTACGTGTTGAACGTGCGGTTAAAGAGCGCCTAAGCCTTGGTGACCTTGATGCAATCATGCCTCAAGACCTAATCAACGCTAAGCCTATCTCTGCTGCGGTTAAAGAATTCTTTGGCTCTTCACAGCTGTCTCAGTTCATGGACCAAAACAACCCGCTTTCAGAAGTCACGCACAAGCGTCGTATTTCTGCATTGGGTCCTGGCGGTCTGACTCGTGAACGTGCTGGCTTCGAAGTACGTGACGTACACGTAACTCACTACGGTCGTCTATGTCCTATCGAAACGCCGGAAGGTCCAAACATCGGTCTGATCAACTCTCTATCTGCGTTTGCGCGCTGTAACGAGTACGGTTTCCTAGAGACTCCATACCGTCGCGTAGTAGATGGTGTAGTAACAGACGAAGTCGATTACCTATCTGCTATTCAAGAAGGTCAGTACGTTATCGCTCAGGCGAACACGGTTCTGACTGAAGAAGGCACATTTGCTGAAGAGCTAATCACAGCTCGTCAGAAAGGTGAATCTGGCCTGCACCCACGCGAACATGTTGACTACATGGACGTTGCAACTAACCAGGTTGTATCTATCGCTGCATCGCTTATCCCGTTCCTAGAACACGATGATGCGAACCGTGCATTGATGGGTGCGAACATGCAACGTCAGGCAGTTCCAACACTGAAAGCTGATAAGCCTCTAGTTGGTACTGGTATCGAACGTAACATCGCGGTTGACTCTGGTGTTACAGCGGTAGCGAAACGTGGTGGTGTTATCCAGTCTGTAGATGCTTCTCGTATCGTTGTTAAAGTGAACGAAGACGAGCTAGTACCAGGTGAAGCTGGTATCGATATCTACAACCTAACTAAATACACTCGTTCTAACCAAAACACGTGTATCAACCAGCGTCCATGTGTGATGCCGGGTGAACCAGTCGCACGTGGTGACGTTCTTGCTGACGGTCCTTCAACAGACCTTGGTGAACTAGCGCTTGGTCAGAACATGCGTATCGCGTTCATGCCTTGGAACGGTTACAACTTCGAAGACTCGATCTTAGTATCTGAGCGCGTAGTTCAAGAAGACCGTTTCACGACTATCCACATTCAAGAGCTGTCTTGTGTGGCGCGTGATACTAAGCTTGGTGCTGAAGAGATCACTGCTGACATTCCAAACGTAGGTGAGTCTGCCCTGTCTAAACTAGACGAGTCAGGTATCGTTTACATTGGTGCAGAAGTGAAAGGCGGTGACATCCTTGTAGGTAAAGTAACGCCTAAAGGTGAAACTCAGCTAACGCCTGAAGAGAAGCTACTACGTGCAATCTTCGGTGAGAAAGCATCAGACGTTAAAGATACGTCTCTACGCGTACCAAACTCAGTGTCAGGTACCATCATCGACGTTCAAGTATTTACTCGTGACGGTGTTGAAAAAGACAAACGTGCACTTGAAATCGAACAGATGCAGCTGAAAGAAGCGAAGAAAGACCTGACTGAAGAATTCCAGATTCTTGAGGGTGGCCTTCTAAACCGTGTTAAAGCTGTACTCATCGACGGTGGTTACACTGAAGCGAAACTCGATGCTATCGATCGTAAGAAGTGGTTAGAGCTAACGCTTGAAGACGATGCTCAACAGACTCAGCTAGAGCAACTAGCAGAGCAGTATGACGAGCTGCGTGCAGATTTCGATAAGAAGTTTGAAACTAAGCGTCGTAAGATCACACAAGGTGATGATCTAGCGCCAGGCGTACTGAAGATCGTTAAAGTTTACCTAGCGGTTAAACGTCGCATCCAGCCTGGTGATAAGATGGCGGGTCGTCACGGTAACAAGGGTGTAATCTCTAAGATCAACCCTGTTGAAGACATGCCTTACGATGAAAAAGGTCAGCCTGTCGACATCGTACTTAACCCACTGGGTGTACCTTCGCGTATGAACATCGGTCAGATCCTAGAAGTACACTTAGGTCTGGCAGCGAAAGGTATCGGTGACAAGATCAACCAGATGGTGAAAGAGCAGCAAGAGCTCGCTAAGTTCCGCGACTTCCTACAGAAAGTCTACGATCTTGGTGAAACGCGCCAGAAAGTAGACATCGCGTCTCTATCTGATGACGAAGTTCGTACGCTAATCAGCAACCTCCGTGGCGGTCTACCGATTGCAACGCCGGTATTCGATGGTGCTAACGAGACATCAATCAAAGAGCTACTGAAACTAGGTGACCTACCAGAATCTGGTCAGCTAACGCTGTTTGATGGTCGCACAGGTGATGCGTTTGAGCGTCCTGTAACTGTTGGTTACATGTACATGCTGAAACTGAACCACCTTGTTGATGACAAGATGCACGCTCGTTCGACGGGTTCGTACAGCCTAGTAACTCAGCAACCACTTGGTGGTAAAGCTCAGTTCGGTGGTCAGCGTTTCGGTGAGATGGAAGTATGGGCACTTGAAGCTTACGGTGCTGCTTACACGCTACAAGAAATGCTAACTGTTAAGTCGGATGACGTTAACGGCCGTACTAAGATGTACAAGAACATCGTAGACGGTAACCACAGCATGGAACCTGGTATGCCAGAATCGTTCAACGTACTGTTGAAAGAGATTCGCTCGCTAGGTATCAACATCGAGCTAGAAGACGAAGAGTAATCCCACGGGATTATTTGGTAGAAGGTGCTCACTTTTGCGGGTGAGCTCCTTTTAACTCCTTACAGGAGCTGATTGTGAAAGACTTATTAAACTTTCTAAAAGCGCAGCATAAGACCGAAGAATTTGATGCAATCAAAATCGGTCTATCTTCACCAGACATGATCCGTTCATGGTCTTTCGGTGAAGTTAAAAAACCTGAAACGATCAACTATCGTACGTTCAAGCCTGAGCGTGATGGTCTGTTTTGTGCGCGTATCTTTGGTCCAGTAAAAGACTACGAATGTCTTTGTGGCAAATACAAGCGTCTAAAACACCGTGGCGTTATCTGTGAGAAGTGTGGCGTTGAAGTTACACAAACTAAAGTTCGTCGTGACCGCATGGGCCACATCGAGCTTGCTTCACCAGTTGCTCACATCTGGTTCCTAAAATCGCTACCGTCTCGTATCGGTCTACTGATGGATATCCCTCTACGTGATATCGAACGTGTTCTTTACTTCGAAATGTACGTAGTCACTGAACCAGGTATGACAGATCTAGAAAAATCTCAGATGCTGACTGAAGAAGAGTATCTAGATCGTCTAGAAGAGTGGGGTGATGAATTCACGGCTAAGATGGGTGCAGAAGCGATCAAAGACCTACTTGCGTCTATGGATCTGCCTGCTGAAATCGAAGAGATGCGTGAAGAGCTTCAGTCTACTAACTCAGAGACTAAGCGTAAGAAGATCACTAAACGTCTGAAGCTAGTTGAAGCGTTCGTTCAATCGGGTAACAACCCAGAGTGGATGATCCTAACTGTGCTTCCGGTACTTCCGCCAGATCTACGTCCTCTAGTACCACTAGATGGCGGTCGCTTCGCGACGTCTGATCTGAACGACCTATACCGTCGCGTCATCAACCGTAACAACCGTTTGAAGCGTCTACTAGAGCTAGCGGCTCCGGACATCATCGTACGTAACGAAAAACGTATGCTGCAAGAGTCTGTTGATGCACTTCTAGATAACGGTCGTCGCGGTCGTGCGATCACAGGTTCGAACAAGCGTCCTCTGAAATCTCTTGCTGATATGATCAAGGGTAAACAAGGTCGTTTCCGTCAGAACCTTCTAGGTAAGCGTGTAGACTACTCTGGCCGTTCTGTAATCACAGTAGGTCCATACCTTCGCCTACACCAGTGTGGTCTTCCTAAGAAGATGGCACTTGAGCTATTCAAGCCATTTATCTACAGCAAACTAGAGACTCGTGGCCTAGCGACGACAATCAAAGCGGCTAAGAAGATGGTAGAGCGCGAAGAAGCGATCGTTTGGGATATCCTAGACGAAGTTATCCGCGAACACCCAGTACTATTGAACCGTGCACCTACACTTCACCGTCTAGGTATCCAGGCGTTCGAACCAGTACTAATCGAAGGTAAAGCGATTCAGCTACACCCACTTGTGTGTGCGGCGTACAACGCGGACTTCGATGGTGACCAAATGGCGGTTCACGTGCCTCTAACTCTAGAAGCACAGCTTGAAGCTCGTACTCTGATGATGTCGACAAACAACATTCTGTCGCCAGCATCGGGCGATCCGATTATCGTACCTTCTCAGGACGTGGTATTGGGTCTTTACTACATGACTCGTGACAAGATCAACGTGAAAGGCGAAGGTATGTACCTTGCTAGCCCAGCTGAGGCTGAGAAGGCATACCGCACTAAGACGGCTGAGCTGCATGCTCGCGTTAAAGTTCGCATCACTGAGACCGTTGTTGACGAAGATGGCAACAGCACAACAGAGACCAAGTTGGTTGATACCACTATCGGTCGTGCAATGCTATGGCAAATCGTGCCTCAAGGCCTACCTTACAGCATCGTTAACCAAAAACTAGGTAAGAAGCAGATTTCTAACCTACTTAACGAGGCATACCGTAAGCTTGGTTTGAAAGACACGGTAATTTTTGCTGACCAAATCATGTACACAGGTTTTGCTTACGCGGCACTATCTGGTGTGTCTGTTGGTATCGACGATATGGTTGTACCAGACGCTAAGTACACTGAAATCTCTGAAGCAGAAGAAGAAGTTCGCGAAATTCAAGAACAGTACCAATCTGGTCTTGTAACAGCGGGTGAGCGCTACAACAAAGTGATCGATATTTGGGCATCGACCAACGATCGCGTAGCTAAGTTGATGATGGAAAATCTATCTTCTGAAACCGTGGTTAACCGCGACGGTGAAGAAGAGCAGCAAGAGTCATTCAACAGCATCTACATGATGGCCGACTCGGGCGCTCGTGGTTCTGCAGCGCAGATTCGTCAGCTAGCGGGTATGCGTGGTCTGATGGCGCGTCCAGATGGTTCAATCATCGAAACGCCGATCACCGCGAACTTTAAAGAAGGTCTAAACGTACTTCAGTACTTTATCTCAACGCACGGTGCTCGTAAGGGTCTTGCGGATACGGCACTGAAAACAGCGAACTCGGGTTACCTAACTCGTCGTCTAGTAGACGTTGCTCAAGACGTAGTTGTACACGAGCATGACTGTGGCACCCACGAAGGTGTTGACATGATGCCGCACATCGAAGGTGGTGACGTTAAAGTTGCACTTTCTGAGCTTGCACTAGGTCGTGTTGTCGCTGAAGACGTTCTTAAGCCAGGTACAGACGAAGTTCTTATTCCACGTAACACCTTGATCGATGAGAAATGGTGTCAAATCATGGAAGAGAACTCAGTTGACCGCATGAAAGTGCGCTCTGTAGTTACCTGTGATGCAGACTTCGGTTGTTGTGCACAGTGTTACGGTCGTGACCTAGCACGTGGTCACCTAGTGAACCAAGGTGAAGCAGTGGGTGTTATTGCTGCTCAGTCTATCGGTGAACCGGGTACACAGCTTACGATGCGTACGTTCCACATCGGTGGTGCAGCTTCGACTGCAGCGGCTGAGAACAGCATCCAAGCGAAGACAACAGGTACGGTTAAGCTACACAACGCTAAGTTCGTAACCAACAAAGATAAGAAGCTTGTTATCACTTCTCGTGCATCTGAACTAACCATCATTGATGAGTTCGGCCGTACCAAAGAGAAGCACAAACTTCCTTACGGTTCTCTATTGACCAAAGGTAACAACGACGCAGTTGAAGCCGGCGAAACAGTGGCGAACTGGGAAGCGCACACCATGCCAATCATCACTGAAGTGGCTGGTCGCATCCAATTTGTGGACATGATCGACGGTGTAACAGTTTCTCGTCAAACAGATGACCTAACCGGTCTATCTTCAAGCGAAGTAACGGAAGCGGCTGCGCGCCCTGCAGCAGGTAAAGATATGCGTCCAGCTATCAAGCTTGTTGATGAGCAAGGCAATGATGTAACGATTCCTGGTACTGATATGCCAGCTCACTACTTCTTGCCTGGTAAAGCTATCGTGAATATCGAAGACGGCGCAGAAGTGGGTGTGGGTGATACGCTTGCACGTATTCCTCAGAAGTCTGGCGGTAACAAAGATATCACCGGTGGTCTACCACGCGTTGCTGACCTATTCGAAGCACGTAAGCCGAAAGAGCCTGCGATCCTTGCTGAGCACACAGGTACTGTGAGCTTTGGTAAAGAGACGAAAGGTAAGCGTCGTCTCGTGATCACTCGTGAGGGTGGCGATACATACGAAGAGATGATTCCTAAGCATCGTCAGCTTAACGTGTTCGAAGGCGAGAAAGTGGAACGTGGTGATGTGATCGCCGATGGTCCAGAGTCTCCACATGACATCTTGCGTCTACGTGGTATCCACGCAGTGACTCAATACATCGCGAACGAAGTTCAAGAAGTATACCGTCTGCAAGGCGTTAAGATTAACGATAAGCACATCGAAACTATCGTTCGTCAGATGCTACGCAAATGTACGATTACTCACGCTGGTGACTCTGAGTTCCTAGCGGGCGAGCAAGTAGAATACGCGAACGTTAAGATTGCTAACCGTGCTCTAGAAGCTGAAGGTAAAGAGCCTGCACGCTTCGAACGTGAACTATTAGGTATCACTAAAGCGTCGCTAGCAACTGAATCGTTCATCTCTGCGGCATCGTTCCAGGAGACAACTCGCGTATTAACAGAAGCGGCAGTTTCTGGTAAGCGTGATGAGTTACGTGGTCTGAAAGAAAACGTCATTGTAGGTCGTCTAATTCCTGCAGGTACGGGTTTCGCTTACCACCAAGATCGTCAAGCGAAACGTGCAGAAGAGCAAGAAGGTCCTTCAGCTGAACAAGCGACTGACAATCTTGCAGCGCTGCTAAACGCTGGTTTTTCTGCGGATGAATAATCCTGCCGACGAATAATCGTTGAGTAAGCAATGAGAAAAGGCACCTTCGGGTGCCTTTTTTGTTTCTGGAGAGAAAGAATGAGTGACGCTCGGATGGCGAACTGTGATGCTGGGCCATAGGTACCTATCGCTATGGGACACATCGAGTTGCGCTATCCTGCAACCTATGCGGCGTTATCTGCTCCCGCTTCAGTCGTACTCAGAAGTGTGTTCATAAAAAAGGTCGACGTTCACACGTCGACCTTCTCAACTCTTTAACTATTCACTAGGTCTATGCGCCGGGCGGCACTGCTAGGCTATCGGCAATCAATTGAATTAGGTGATCTTCGACTTCAAAGCGCGCTTCAATGATCTCGCCGATGAGCGATAGATCGCTGTCGAATGACTCAAGATCATCATCTTCACTGACATCGGCGTATTTATCGGTAAAGTCGAGTAAAGGTTCGGTGGTAAGGACGATTTGGCCGTAGGTATGGTTAATATCATCAGTCGCTTCAAACCCAGTTGCACGCCACTTATCCATCACCATATCGTAGATCTTAAAGTGACCTTCTGAGATGTAATCAACTAAGTGCTGACAAAAATTCTGTAATTCGGCAGGAGTCGGAAGGGAAGAGAGAGCTTGTTTAGATGAACAGGGTTTCAGTGCGGCGAGTTTGCAATACTCAATGATCAATGACTGTCTGGTTTCAAGCCAGTGGTCGATGACTTCACTTGAGCCACCCCATTGTTCTTGTGTTTTTTTAAATTTATTTAGCATGACCATATCCTCATGATCGGATCACAACTCCGGTGATCGTAAAGCTTTGAATAGCAAAGCACATACAGAGATATAACCTCTTGTCCTTACTAAAATTTATAGTCGTAAATTTACGTCACTACAAACTCTGGTATGAATTTAGATTGCCAGTAAAATAGAACAACTGCAAGCGATGAGGGGAGCTCATGTTAAAGAAAGGTGACATAAACCGTACCAAGGCGGCGTATTGGTGTGTGGTATCAGGAAGTGATATTTGGTTAGATCAAGGTCAACTGCCATTTGCGAGTGCAGAGTCGTTAGACTTGCCTTATCAATCTGCGGTAGAGGTTGGTTATTACCAAGGTCACCCAGTGATGTGGCTGAATGAATCGGAAGTCGAACAAGAGCTGAAGTTAAGCTCTTTACGAGACTGTTTGAATGTCGAATCTGAGCTTTTTTTATTGATGAGTAAAGCGGTTCAGTATGGTCACATGAGTCAAACTCTGCGTTTTTGTCCTCAATGCGGTGGTCGCAATTACCTTAACCACAATCAACTTGCGATGCAGTGCAGTGATTGTCGAACGCTACACTATCCAAGAATTTTCCCGTGTATTATTGTCGCGGTCAGAAAACAGCACCAGATCCTCTTGGCGCAGCACCCTCGTCATCGCAACGGTATGTATACCGTGATTGCTGGCTTCCTTGAAGTGGGAGAAACCCTTGAGCAATGTGTCGCCCGTGAGGTCAAAGAAGAGACAGGTATCGAAGTGATTAACATTCGCTATTTCGGTAGCCAGCCTTGGGCTTTTCCGTCGAGTATGATGATGGGGTTTGTTGCTGATTACCTATCGGGGCAGTTAAAGCCCGATTATAGTGAGTTGAGTGATGCTCGTTGGTTCACAATCGACGCACTGCCACCCGTTGCCCCTCAAGGCACAATCGCCCGCGAATTGATCGAACATACGATTGAACAAATAAAGCTATCTTGCTGAAAATAAGTAAAAAAAACCCTCCAGAAGGAGGGGGTAAGTAAGATGTCGTTATGAGATGCCAAGCACGAAGTGCTCGGTTTATAATTGTAGTTTTCGCTAGCAAACAAATTTTTAACACTGATACTGGGTGGGTGCAAATTAAGCACTGATTTAAAAGTTAATAACATGATCTAGGTTGCAAAGCACACCGCTTTTGCGAGCCAAACAGTGTTAGAATACCCGCCATAAAAAAGTAAGCCTAATAATTGGAAGAACGGAATGACTGAATTAAAAAATGACCGCTATCTTCGCGCGTTACTAAAGCAGCCAGTTGATTACACCCCAGTATGGATGATGCGCCAAGCGGGTCGCTATTTACCAGAATACAAAGCGACGCGCGCACAAGCTGGCGACTTTATGTCGTTGTGCAAGAACGCAGAGCTCGCGTCGGAAGTGACTTTACAGCCGCTGCGCCGTTTTCCTCTTGATGCAGCGATTTTATTTTCAGACATTTTGACTATCCCAGATGCGATGGGACTGGAGCTGCGTTTTGCTGCCGGTGAAGGCCCTGTGTTTGATAAACCGATCACGTGTAAAGCCGATGTCGAGAAAATTGGTATCCCAGATCCAGAAGGCGAGCTGCAATACGTGATGAACGCGGTGCGTCAGATCCGCAAAGACCTTAATGGTGATGTGCCCTTGATTGGTTTCTCAGGTAGCCCGTGGACACTGGCAACCTACATGGTTGAAGGTGGCAGCTCAAAAGCCTTCACTAAGATCAAAAAGATGATGTATGCCGAGCCACAAACGCTGCACCTACTTCTCGATAAGTTGGCAGACAGTGTGATTGAGTATCTTAACGCGCAAATTAAAGCGGGTGCTCAATCGGTGATGGTGTTTGATACTTGGGGTGGTGTACTGACTCCACGCGACTACAATCTGTTCTCACTGCAATACATGCACAAAATTGTTGATGGTCTGATTCGTGAGAACGATGGTCGCCGCGTTCCTGTGACTCTGTTCACTAAGAACGGCGGTATGTGGCTGGAGCAAATCGCCGCGACGGGGTGTGATGCAGTCGGTCTAGACTGGACAATCAACATCCAAGATGCGGTTCAGCGTATCGGTGATAAAGTGGCACTGCAAGGTAACATGGACCCGTCCATGCTATATGCTTCTCCAGAGCGTATTCGTGAAGAAGTGGCGACTATCCTGGAAGGATTCGGTGACGCAGGAACTGGTCACGTATTTAACTTAGGTCACGGTATCCACTTAGATGTGCCACCAGAGAATGCTGGTGTGTTTGTCGAAGCGGTGCACGAGTTATCTAAGCCATACCACAAATAACTGAGTAATCAATGAAAAGCGCCTGATATGACCAGGCGCTTTTTTATTATCGGTTATACTCATGGTTCCACCGCCGTTAGATAGATTAGGGAATACGGATTATTCATGAAAACTCGCGACAAGATAGTGCTGGCCGCACTGGAATTATTTAATCAGCACGGTGAGCGTAATATCACCACCAATCACATTGCTGCGTATATCGATATCAGTCCGGGCAATCTGTATTACCATTTTCGCAATAAACAAGAGATCGTACGTGAGATCTTTGCTTTGTATTCTAACGAGTTACTTGAACGCTTTACCCCAATTCAAGGTCAGCAAGAGAGCTTAGTATTACTTAAGCGCTATTTGGACTCGATTTTTACTCTGATGTGGAAGTATCGTTTTTTCTACGCCAACTTACCTGAAATTCTTCAGCGTGATGAAGACTTACACGACGAGTACATTAAAGTTCAAGAAAAACTGCAGGGTAACTTGATCAACATTATGCGTGCCTTCGTCAGCTTGGAGCTCGTGACTGTCGATGACAGTGAACTTAAGTCGTTGGTGAAAACGCTGCATATGATCGCGTCGAGCTGGCTGGGTTACCAGGCGGCAATGTCGCCGAAAACCCAAATTTCTGAGCAAGTGATCCACCAAGGCATGTTACAGATGATCTCGGTTATGAAGCCGAGAGCCACCACGCAGGGTCTAGAGCAGCTCCAGTTGTTAGAAGACGGTGTGAAAGCGATCCACGCGTAACTACCTAAGATATAACCAATTCAAATTGTCCCTTGTCGGCTTACCCATTAAAGTATTGCTAACAACTTTAATGGGTTTTTGTTATGCACTACGACGTTTTTAATGGCGATGCTGACGGCATTATTGCTTTGCTACAGCTGCGATTGGCTGAGCCGAAAGTTTCAACTTTGGTGACAGGGGTTAAGCGCGATATCCACTTGCTAGATAGATTGGCTGTTGAGCCCGGCGATTCTGTTGTTGTCCTAGATATCTCGATGCATAAGAACAAAGCCGCACTAGAAAAAATATTAGCGGTAGGGGCGCAGGTTTTTTACGCCGACCACCATCAGTCTGGCGACATTCCTCAACACTCTCACTTACAGGCTCATATTGATCTCGATGCCAATACCTGCACCGCACTGATCATCGATAAGTTACTTAATGGTCGTTATCGACTATGGGCGATAACGGCGGCGTATGGTGATAACTTGATTGACACTGCCGACCAGTTGGCCGATGAGGCGGGATTAAGCGCAGAGCAAAAAGCGCAATTAAAAGAGCTGGGTACGTTAATCAACTACAACGGCTATGGCGCGAAGTTAGCAGACCTTCACTTTGATCCCGCTAACTTGTTTTCCCAGCTTTTGGCCTATGATGATCCGTTTGCGGTTATTGCTGATCCCAACTCCCCCTTTCAAGCATTGTCTGCAGCGTTTAAAACCGATATGGGTCAAGCGATGGCCATAGCGCCTCATTATCAAAGTGAAAGGTTGACGGTCTTTGAATTGCCTAACCAGGCTTTTTCGCGACGAGTCAGTGGTGTGTATGGCAATGCGCTCGCCAATCGGTCTCCACACTCAGCACATGCGGTATTGACCGAGAATAGCGATGGCACCTACACCGTGTCACTACGAGCACCTTTGCAAAACAAACAAGGTGCAGGGGATATTTGTGCTCAGTTTCCTAGTGGCGGAGGGCGGGCAGCCGCTGCAGGGGTCAATGCATTACCGAAACAGCAGCTAAGCGCATTTATTGAGGAGGTCGAGCAGTACTACCGCGACTAAAGGATTGAACTCGGCAGGGGGCCGCGAATTTGGAATAGTCTACGACAAGTGTTAGCGGGTTAGCCAGCTTTTCGGGTTTTGAGTTTTACTATTGCGTCGAATTTCAAAGTAGAGCGAGGGCTGAGGTTGTCCCCCTGTATCACCAGCTAGTGCAATGGTTTCACCTTTAGTGACTTTGTCGCCCTCTTTTTTCAGTAGACTTTGGTTGAAGCCGTAAAGCGTCATATCGCCTTTGCCGTGGTCGAGCAGTACCACTAACCCGTAACCGCGTAAATAGTCAGCAAAAACCACCGTCCCCGAGTAAACAGACTTAACTGCTTGACCATAATTGGCATCGATCACCATGCCTTTCCAATTGATCTGCCCTGTCTGGCGAGACCCATAATGGTGGAGGATTTTGCCTTTCAATGGCCAAGATAATTTGCCTTTCTGTCGCGCTAAGCCATCCATAGGTACAGCATTGCGTTTAGCCGCTTTGGCGATTTCTGCTTTGAGGCGTGTTTCATTGCGCTGCAACTCTGACAAATACACTTTGTCATTTGAAATACTGCGGCGAATCTTAGACACGGTCCCTTTGCGTTGTGATTGCGCTTTGGCTAATTGATCGCGCTTTTGGGTTTGCTGGGTAAGCAAAGTGGTGATCTGCTGCTTTTCTAGCTCAAGCTGTTCACGGCTATTCGCCAGTTCTGCTACCACTCGCTCTAATTCAGCGATAGTCACGGTTCGTTGTTTGGCTAAGTGCTGAAAATACTGACTAATTCGGTCTTCTTCGACGCCTTGGTTAAGGATTTTACTCGATGATTTGGCACGCTGGGTGACGTAGTAGGTTTGCAGCAGCTCGGCCAGCTTGTCGCTTTGTTGGCGTTTTTTCTGTGCCAGTTGCGCCACTTTGTTTTCGAGATTGGCAATATTGCTATTGGTGTTAGCCAGAGAGCGTTTGGTTTGCTTAATTTCGTTCTCTAAGCGATTGATCGTGATCTCTTGGCTTTTCAGCGATTGTTGTAGCGTGTCTAACTGCTTTTTTTGTGTCGACAATGACTGTTTTTGGCGTGATATTTCGCCACTGACACCTTTGAGCTCATCATTACTGGCAGCGTAGCTAGGAGCTAATGAACAGGCGGAAAGTATCAGTCCGAGAGCAAAACATGTTTTGCTTACTGAGCGTATCCGGTTTGCAATCACCACCATTGAACAAGGCTTTCCTAACATCTTGAGAGGGAATCAGTATACCCAAACCTTTGATCGAGAAGAAAGAGGAAAGTCAAAACTTGTGCTCCTGTGAACGCTTGTCCATAAAAAAGCCCAAGCATAGGCTCGGGCTCAATAACTCAAGTTGGGATATTCTGATTAGGTTTATTTAACCAGAACTTCGCCCGTCATCTCTGCAGGGATCTCTAGGCCAGTCAGAGACAGCATAGTAGGAGCTAGGTCAGACAGTTTACCGCCTTGTTTAAACTCAACCGCTTTGTCACCCACGTAGATGAGAGGTACTGGCAGGTTAGTGTGCGCAGTGTGTGTACCACCAGTTTCTGGGTCTACCATCATTTCAGCGTTACCGTGGTCAGCGGTGATCAGCATCTGACCGCCTACTTCTTCGATAGCCGCAACAACTTTACCTACACAGGCATCTACCGCTTCAATGGCTTTTTCAGCCGCTTCATAAACGCCAGTGTGACCCACCATATCTGGGTTCGGGTAGTTACAGATGATAGTGTCGTACTTGCCTGACTTAATCGCAGCAACCATCTTCTCTGTTAGCTCTTCAGAGCTCATCTCAGGTTGTAGGTCGTATGTCGCGACTTTTGGCGAAGCAACAAGTTGACGCTCCTCACCTTCAAATTCTGATTCAACCCCACCGTTGAAGAAGAAAGTGACGTGTGCGTATTTTTCTGTTTCAGAGATACGTAGCTGAGTTTTACCTTGCTTAGATAGCCACTCACCGTAAGTGTTCTCAAGAGACGCTGGTGGGAAGGCAATGGCCAGAGGAATATCAGCAGCGTATTGCGTTAGCATTACGAAGTTGATCGCTGGGAATACTGCACGCTCGAAGCCATCAAATGCAGGGACGAAAGTACGCGTGATTTGACGCGCACGGTCAGCACGGTAGTTCATAAAGATTACCGCATCGCCATCTTGGATAGCCGCGTCGTCTTGGCCTTCCGCTTTAATCGCCGTCGCTTTCACGAACTCATCGTTCTCTTCACGAGCATAAGCGGCTTCAAGACCAGCAACGGCAGAGTCGTACGTGAATTCTGCTTTCGCTTGAGTCAGGAGGTCGTAAGCCACTTGAACGCGATCCCAGTTGTTGTCGCGGTCCATAGCGTAGTAACGACCCACTAGAGAAGCGACACGGCCTTTGCCTAGTTTGGCGAATAGATCTTGGAAGCGCTGTAGAGAGCCTTCAGCGCTGCGTGGCGGTGTGTCACGACCATCTAGGAAGCAGTGTAGATAAATTTTCTCTGCGCCACGTGCAGCTGCCATTTCAACGGCGGCGTAAATGTGGTCTTCGTGTGAGTGTACGCCACCTGGAGACATCAGCCCCATGATGTGTACTGCTTTCTCAGCTTTCACCGCTGCGTCGATAGCTTCCACCAACGCTGGCGTTTTAGCGAACTCGCCGTCAGCGATAGATTTAGTAATACGTGTCAGGTCTTGGTATACAACACGACCTGCGCCAATGTTAGTGTGGCCAACTTCCGAGTTACCCATCTGACCGTCAGGCAGACCAACATCCATGCCAGAAGCAGAGATTAGAGTATTTGGTTTGTTTGCAAACAAGCTATCCAATACAGGAGTTTTCGCGTTAGCGATTGCATTGCTTGCTGTATCTTCACGGTGTCCGTAACCGTCAAGAATAACTAGAGCCATTGGCTTCTTAGCTGTCATAGTGATGACCTCGTCAAATTTCAAAGTAACTTTAGAAACAAAATTAGCGTAATTTTACTACACTTTGTAACCAAAACTGTAGGTTAAGATCAAATATTGTGTGCGAAATATCGTTGTTATCTTTCACTATGCTCACGGTTGCTGAGTGTTTACTGCACCTTGTTACACGATCAAAACACCACCATTTTGGCATCTGATAGACAAAAATAAACCGGTTTGTGCCTATTAATATGATAGTGATTAACCCACTAGGATTCCGGTTCCGCTGACCGCTAGTATGGCGCCGATCCAAGCAAAGCGGTTGGGACGTTTGCCCGAGTAGACCCATAGTATAGGCAACAACATAATCGGTGTGGTAGAAGAGAGTAGGGCGACCATGCCGACATTACCCTGCTTGAGGGCGTAGAGGATCAGTGTCATACCGACCGCCATGGCAAGAAAGCCGTTGATGGCGGTGATCGAGAATATCTTGATAGTCATGGGTTGGGTGGCGCGAGCAAGTTTGGCCCCACTGATAAATAACAAGCAATGCGCCGCGAAGGCGGTCATCATGCGTATGGCTGATGCGGCAACAGGATCTATCTCCGTCAGCATAATGGGCTTGGCAATGATGCCGCCCAGAGCCTGACAAAGTGCCGCGACCAGACCAAGACTTATCCCGATCCAGACATTGCCTTTTACCGCTTCCAATTGGTTGGCTGATTGGCCTTTACGACCAAAGAAAATGGCGGTCAATACCCCTGAGAAAACCAGCAAGGCCCCAAGCAGTTCTAGCTTGGTCATGGTTTCGCTAAACAGGAAGTAACCTAGAATGGCGGAAAAAACCGCATGACAAGAGAACAGCAAACCTGCTTGCCGCGGCCCCATGCGATTGAGACAGGCAAAGAGAGCCGTGTCACCAATAAAAATACCGACCACTCCCGAGAGCATCATCGCCGAAATCGCGGTTGTTTCAACACTTGACCAGCCGCCAGTCACAAGCGCCATTGTGCCAAGAATGACCGAAGTACACCCCATACGCCAACGGCTATAAGCAAAAGTACCAAGATGTTGGGCAGGAACCACCGAGAGGAGACTGGCAACCGCCCAAAGAAAAGCCGCTGCCAGTGCCAGCCATTCATAACCCATCGACACGATTTCCTTGTGAGTAGGGAACAATAATGGCTGACAATATGCATCAAAAATACGTTAAAACAAACCTTAAACTTTAAAGCGTCCGACCTCCTCACGCATGGTCTGAGCTGAATTGCGCATATTATCGGCGCTTTGACTGCTTTGAACCGCTTGTCCCGCGAGGGTGTCCGAGGCGTCTTTGATCCCTTGTGTGTTGCGGCTGATGTCTTCGCTCACTGCGCGTTGTTCTTCGGCTGCGCTAGCAATTTGCAGCGCCATATCATTGATTTCAGTGATCGCATCGGTAATTCGGCCCAAGCTTTCTGCAGCTTGCTGAGCGTAGTTGACGCTGGTATCCGCCAGTGAGGTGCTGGTCTGCATGCTGTTGACCGCTTGCTTGGTATTGGTCTGCAGCGTTTCAATCATATTGCGAATTTCTTCTGTTGACCCATGGGTCCGTTGACTGAGTACTCTGACTTCATCGGCAACCACGGCAAAACCGCGCCCTTGTTCTCCGGCTCGAGCCGCTTCAATCGCTGCATTGAGTGCTAGTAGGTTAGTCTGCTCGGCGATTTCCTGAATGGTCGACAAGATTTGGTTGATGCTTTGTGTGTTATTTTCCAGCTCAGAAATAACACCAGCCGCTGCCGTCACTTGATCGGCCAGTTCGACGATCGCTTGGCGGTTTTTCTGGATCACTTGTTGACCATCTTGGCAGGCCAAGGAGGAGGTCTGCGAGGCGTTGGCGGTCAGCTCTGCGTGACTTGCAACCTCTGCGGCGGTGGCCGACATTTGGTGAATGGCAGTCGCGATCTGGTTGACGTCATTTTGCTGCACTTCGACTTGATGAGAAGATTGCTGCGAGAGTTGATTGGCTTGGATCGCTTGAGCCGCAAGGGTTTCGCTATGCTGAATAATTCCGCTTATCATCGCTTGCATTTGGGCTAAGAATTGATTGACATGTTCGGCCACTTCACCAATCTCATCACGGCGTTTGATCTCAACACGTTGGGTTAAATCGCCTTCGCCTTTGGATAATTGCTGTAAGGAAAGCGAAAGGTCTTGAAGCGGCTTTAACAGCTTAGTGATGGTGTAAGTGCTGACCGTGGCAATCACTAGATACAAAATGATAGAGGCCAATGCCGTGAACTGGATCTGTTCACTGACCGAGGCAAATGCAAGCGTTTTGTCGACCACAATACCGAGTGACCAATCGGTTGAAGGGACGTTGATCATGTAAACCAGCTTGTCACCCTGATTAGGCCAGCTGATGGTTGAAATCGTGGCATCGCTGATCAGAGATTGGATTTTGTTCGCGGTCAACACAGGGTTAAGTTCCGTCACCGGCTTTTGACTTAGCTTTTCATCTTGGTAGGCGACAATATTGTTGTTGCCGTCGACCAAGAAAGTAAAACCATCGTTGTCGAGGGTGACATTGAGGACTTGGTCGATGATATTGGTGACCGTTAAATCGGCCGCTAGCACGCCGGGTTGCTGTCCGGAAAATGCTTTGGCAAAGCTGACCACAATACTGCCATCAAAGTCTTGATAAGGCTCAGTTAAGATTAATCCTGACGCTTTCATTGCATCTTGATACCAAGGGCGAGTTCTCGGGTCATAATCCGCTGGCCAGTCTTCGCTTGGGTCGCCATAGGCAATGGAGCCATCCTCAAAGCCCGCGTACACAGAGAGAAAGTCACCTGCCCGTTTGGTGACCAGCATTTCACGCTGTGGGTCGCTTGATTCTGAGATGACCTTTTCATTGGCCAGCATCATGTCACTGCGTATGTCTAGCCAGTCGCTAATATAGCGTGCCGTCGCATGGCTGACATTGGCCATTTCGCTGTTTAGCGCGGCCGAGGTTTCATTCTTGAGTTGGCTTACGGATATCCAAGCTTGAACGCCACTTACGATGGCGATAACGATTGCAATCGCAACCTGCATTTTGAGTTTGATGGTATTTCTCATTGCCTTTCCTTTAGTTACGAGACAATAAATCGAGAAAGCGGTCGCTGGGAGCACCTGTCTGTAGCTGTATAGCGACAAATGGAAACGTACCGCTGAATGTTATTGTTCACATGAATGAGTGAAGCGGATCTTATTGTTATTATTCAGCAGATATTATATACACATCACAGGTAAAGGGTTGATCCATGTAGGGAAACTAGGATTTGTAGTGTAGGAGCAATGAAGTACTTGAACAAAATGTGACCTCAAGTCAAAAACAAGAGGTCACCGAAAGGGTCAGGTTAGGATGAGCGTACCCATATAGACGATCAGTAAGCCGATCACACCGATGATGACGCCTGTTTTCGCCATATCCTTGCTCTCGATTAAGCCTGTCGAGTAGGCTAGCGAGTTAGGCGGCGTTGAAACCGGTAAAATCATACCGAGCGAAGCAGAGAAAGCGACCACCACCAGTAAGCCTTGCAACCCTCCAACGCTGACTAAGCTCTCCATAGACGCGCCAATCGCAGCAGCAATTGGCATCAGCAAGTTGGCCGTTGCCGTGTTGGACATGAAATTGGCCATGATCCAACACACTAAAGACAAAGTCAGGACGACGGCAATGGGTGATAGCGACTCATAATCAATCGCGTGAGCCAGCGCTGAAGCTAGGCCGGTTTTGTCGAGTCCGATACCAATCGCGATACCGCCAGCAACCAGCCACAACACATCCCAATTGATCAGTTTCAGTTCAGACTTGCCCATAATACCGGTGAGTGTAAACACGGCGAGCGGAATGATCGAAACTACGTAGGTGTTCATACCATGCACCTTGGTGGTCATCCACAATAGGATTGTCGCGGCAAAAGTGACGTAGACGACAATCGCGCGCCAGTTCTTTTGAAATTGGCCATCCAGCTTTAAGGTCATGGTTTGTTGTGAAGCCGGGAAAAGCTTCTGCAGTAGGAACCAAGCAATTGTGAGCTGAACAATAACAAAGGGCAGACCCATCATCATCCAAGTCAAGAAATCGATACTGTTTTCTCCGGTTAGATACTGGAGAGCAATAGCGTTGGGGGGCGTACCGATTGGGGTGGCGATCCCCCCTGTGTTTGCCGCAATAGGAATACATAGCACTAGAGCTTTTATCCCGATATCCCCCTTCGGCGCTGACGCGACGATGGGCCCAAGTAGCGCGAGCATCATTACTGTGGTGGCGGTATTTGACATAAACATCGAGAACACGGCGGTGATCAGCATTAAACCGAGCATGATAAATTTAGGCTGGTGACCAAAGGGTCTGAGCAACACTCGGGCTAAGTTGTTGTCGAGTTCATATTTAGAAGCGGCGATCGCGAGGGCAAATCCGCCCATAAAGAGGATGATGATCGGAGAGGAAAACGCGCTAAAGATATCGGTATAGTTCATCAACTCCCCTAAGTCGTGACCTTCGGGTGGAGTTCTGAATAAATGCAATCCTTTGTTGGATATCATGACCAGTTCTAAAGCGATAATTAAAATCGAGGTCGCAAATACCGGTACGGGCTCCAACACCCACAGTAGGGCGGCGAGCAGAAAAATGGCCAATAAGCGGTGTTGGATTAAGGTGAGATCAGCGATCGGAATCCAATCAATGGGCATAAATAGCACACCAACCGGTAGGCCGAAACTGATTAAAAGCTTAATCAGAACGCCAGAATCAATCTTGAGCATAGTAAGAACAGCCTTGTTGCAAACAAATATCAGGCTATAGATTAATTTACAAACAGGGCAGCGTCTTCGACCGAGTCTAGACTTTTGATAAACAGTTGAATTTGTATGACTAGTTTTGTTTTGGGTCAAAAAAGCCCCGCAGTAGCGGGGCGATATGTCGGTTACCGGGTTTAGCTTTGCTGAGACTCGGATGATGGGGTTTGCACATGAGCATAGGCAGTACCCATGACCGTGGATTGACCATTCTGCATGCTGTCATCGAACTGGATTGCACCTTTAGCAAACAAGTTGATAACCGTCGAGCCGAGCTTAAAGCGGCCCATTTCCTCACCTTTTTTCAATATCACGGCTTTGTCGCCTGTTGCGGGATAATCCCATTTGTAAACGCTGTTGCCGCGTGGAGGAGTGATAGTGCCCGCCCACACTTGTTCAATGCTACCGACAATCGTTGCGCCAACCAACACCTGCGCCATTGGCCCAAATGCGGTGTCGAAAATACACACGACACGTTCATTGCGCGCAAACAGGTTAGGTACGTTCTCTGCCGTTAGTGGATTGACCGAAAACAGATCACCAGGAACATAAATCATCTGACGCAATGTACCATCGCATGGCATGTGGACACGGTGGTAATCACGTGGAGAAAGGTAAAGTGTGGCGAATTCCCCGTTTGCAAACTCTGCTGCCAGATCAGCGTCACCGCCGAGCAGCTCTTGGGCAGAAAAATCATGACCTTTCGCTTGAATCAATTTTCCGTCGGTAATTGGGCCGAACTGGCTCACACACGCGTCGGCCGGGTGGGTGATGACTGAATCCCCATCAGCAATAGGGCGCATTCCAGGTTTCAGTTCACGGACAAAAAAATCGTTAAACGTCTTGAAGTGCTTAGGGTCTGAATGCAGCGCTTCGTCCATATTGACGTTGTACTGTTTAATGAACCAGCGAATGACGGCCGTGGTTAGACCGCCTGCCTGGGCTGAGGCGAGTTTACCCATAAGCCGAGTTAAGCCGTGCTGTGGTATCCAGTATTGCAGTCCAACTTTAATCTTATCCATTGTGTTTCATTCCAATGTTATGTGTACGATTGACGAGTTTATGGGCGCGAGATGTTACTGAAATTGTTTTTCGATGTCAGCTGTTGCGCGCGTTTGCTTACAAAATTACCGCTACAGGTCGGCTTTTTTATTGCGTGAGTACTGACGGTTCGCTTTGTTCTCGGCCATGCTCTCTAAAATGCGATGGTAGTTTTCAAAACGGACTTCGCTGATTTCGCCCTCTTCAACCGCTTGGCGAAGTGCGCAGTTCGGATCGTCATTATGTTTACAATCTCGGAACTTGCAGCCACCAAGATAGGGACGAAACTCAATGAAAGCTTTGGTGATTTCGTCTGCCTCAAGGTGCCACAGGCCAAATTCGCGTACTCCTGGTGAGTCGATGAGATCGCCCCCAGTTGGAATGTGGTACAAGCGGGAAGCGGTGGTGGTGTGTTGGCCTAAACCAGAGTTTTGAGAAACCGCGCCTTCTTCTACGTTAAATTGTGGCATTAAGGCGTTGACCAAGCTGGACTTTCCTACCCCTGACTGGCCAACAAAAATGTTGATGCGGTCTTTCAGTTCCGCTTCCAGTTCTGCAATGCCTTCACCAGTTTGTTTACTGACAAACAATACCTTATAGCCAATGCGCTCGTATTCGCTTAGCCAAGATTTGTATTCTGCTAACTGCTCGGATTCGAGAAGGTCAATTTTGTTGAGTACCAGTAGCGGCGCAATTTGTAACGTTTCAGACGCGACTAGGTAGCGGTCAATGATGTTCAAAGACAATTCTGGTAACACAGATGACACGATGACCATTTGGTCTACATTAGCCGCAACGGGTTTTAGGCCGTCATAGTAGTCTGGACGAGTTAATACTGAAGTTCGAGGCTCGACCGCTTCGACAACGCCGCTGATACCTTCCATCGATTCTAGTCCTGGGCGCCAAATCACTTTGTCGCCAGAAACAAGCGTTTCAATCCCACGGCGTAGGTTGCAGCGTTGGACTTCTCCACTTTCGAGGTCTTCGATGTCAGCGTGCTGTCCAAAACGAGTGATAACCAGGCCGGATTTACTGCCTCCAAGCATAGACTCATCCCACTGGACGGTCTCTTCCTGCTTGAGTTTGCGTTTTTGGTTATGGCGAACACGCCTTACCTGACCTTTGGTTAGCTTTTTCTTTTTAGCCACGTTTCTCTACTTCAGTTGATTAATTTATCGAGTGATACCCATTTGACGAACGTATCTCAATCTATCTTGGATATCGGAATTTGGGTATAGTACCTCTTTTAGCACAAAACCAATAGGCAACGATTTATGTCCTTTAGCGATCAAAATCTGATTTGGGTTGATCTTGAAATGACTGGGCTGGACCCAGAAACACACAAAATTATCGAAATCGCCACCATAGTGACAGACAGTGAATTAAATATCTTAGCTGAAGGACCTGTACTTGCCATTCATCAACCTGAGCAAGAACTGCAAAAAATGGATGAGTGGTGTACTACCACTCATACAGGAAGTGGCCTCGTTGAGCGCGTACGTGAAAGTAAAATTGATGAGCAAGAAGCGATTCGCCAGACCATTGAGTTCCTAGAAAAGTGGGTACCGAAAGGTAAATCGCCAATCTGTGGCAACAGTATCGGCCAAGACCGTCGTTTTCTGTACAAGCATATGCCTGAGCTAGAGCAGTATTTTCACTATCGTTATATTGATGTCAGCACACTGAAAGAGCTCACTCGTCGCTGGAAGCCGGAAGTGCTTGAAGGGTTTAGCAAGCAAGGGAGCCACTTAGCATTGGATGACATCCGCGAATCTATTGCCGAATTGCAATATTATCGTCAAACCATCTTTAGCATCTAATCTCAGTAAAAAGAGCCGCATCGAAAGTGCGGCTCTTTTGCTATGAGGTTACGGGATAGGTAAAAAGACAAACTGTGCGACACCTTGGGCCACTTTGGTAATGCTGCGATTGGTTTTATCCGCCACAATCAGCGCCATCATATCTTGAATCATGATCATCTTGGTGAATAGTCGGTCGAAGCTCATATCACCGCCTTGCTCATTGGTATCGTTGGTGTAGATCAGCGGATTTCCTTCGCTATCTTTGCGGTGGTATAGGCGCCAAACAAATATCTCGATGTTTCTCGCGCTGTTGTACAAAGCTTGTTCGTCGAGCGAATCAAGGATAAAAAATTCTTGCTGGTGGTTGTAAGAACGTCTGAGCATTTCGGTTAGGCCGACCACAGCAGCGAAGACGCGATCGCCTTGATAGTTGGGGTCAAAGCTCAACAAAATTGCGTCAATGCCCGTCACTTGATTGAGCTCGTCAAATAACAATGACGGTAGCTCGACTTCTTCTTCTGAGCCTAAGATCTGTTCAATGCGACTTTCAATCGTTGCATCGGGTTTCTTGCTCAATTGAATAGGATTGCGAACATAGAGCTTGCGCGTTAACTCAGCCACTTGGGCCTTGAGTTGACGGGCGTGCACGTCCATGACGAAGTCAACATCGCTTTTCCCTAAGTTTCTGACTGGCTTAGGTAGGGAACCACATCCTGAAAGCAAAAGTACGAGCATGAGTAATGCGGCTAAGGGTGCACGAGAACGGCGAAAGTGCATACAAGATTAAATCCGTTTAATTAATTCAGCGAATTGAGGTTTCTACGTCCTGTTATATAGAAAAATTTAGGCTTCGGCGACGGAGTGCTTGCAAAAGGCAGGTCGATATCCCACTTTGTGTTTTTAAGGTCGGCTAGGTACTTGCTGCAACAGGGTTTTGGTCGGTTTTCAAGTCATTTACCCTAACGCTGTGCACTTTTTGCTCAAACACAAAAAAAATGGATGTTTTTTGCATGAAGGACTTGCATCACAAAAAAATGCTCTTATAATTCGCAGCCCTAAACGACATAAACGTTGTTGATGCGACACTAGCTCAGTTGGTAGAGCGCAACCTTGCCAAGGTTGAGGTCACGAGTTCGAACCTCGTGTGTCGCTCCAGTTTGATAGCTTTCATTGTGCTTAACAGTGACACTGCGACACTAGCTCAGTTGGTAGAGCGCAACCTTGCCAAGGTTGAGGTCACGAGTTCGAACCTCGTGTGTCGCTCCAAATTGATAGCTCTCATTGTGCTTAACAATGACATACGGACGCGGGGTGGAGCAGCTTGGTAGCTCGTCGGGCTCATAACCCGAAGGTCGTCGGTTCAAATCCGGCCCCCGCAACCATTTTTAAAGGTGTTGTGAATCGCTAGCTCGTCGTGCTCAGCCATTCATAAAACCCAGCGAAGGTCATAGGTTCAAATCCGGCCCCGCAACCAATTTCTCTTCAAGAGAATATGCGACACTAGCTCAGTTGGTAGAGCGCAACCTTGCCAAGGTTGAGGTCACGAGTTCGAACCTCGTGTGTCGCTCCATTTAATGGTCTTCATCGTACCTAACGGTGACATAATACGGACGCGGGGTGGAGCAGCTTGGTAGCTCGTCGGGCTCATAACCCGAAGGTCGTCGGTTCAAATCCGGCCCCCGCAACCAATTTCTCTTCAAGAGAATATGCGACACTAGCTCAGTTGGTAGAGCGCAACCTTGCCAAGGTTGAGGTCACGAGTTCGAACCTCGTGTGTCGCTCCAAATCTCCTCAGGTGAGAGATCACTTGAATCGGTCTTATGACTACCGCTCTTTTGTAATGCTGAGAAGCATCATGCCAAAGTAAAATAGTCCTCCTAATTATTAGGTGGGCATTTTTATGTCTAAATTTAGTCTTTCAACACGTGACGTGTTCATCCCAATTGATGGCAAGCTAGGTGCGAGCTAGGGTTCCACATAACCATCAACAGACTTATCCACAGAATATTGTTTGTGGATAACTTGGTGGGTAAGCTGAATTTTCTCTCTGTATAACACGGGACTAAAACGATCTTTTGCTACTATCTAGTATCAGTCAGAATGCGAGTCATGTTGTAAGTCATTGTTTTATCGTGATTTTTGTTTGATTTTCTTGTCTGGGGAAAGTCAGCCATTCGATCATTAAGTTATTGTTTTTTGATCCTAATCATTTATTAGTGATGTGGTTAACTTTTTCAACTGAAACAATTTGGCCTATGTTGCTTAATTTTTTCCACATTCTGATTTTTGGAGCTAAATCAAGTTCTGATGATGTCTAATCGGCAAGTATTATGCATCTCTTGGCAGTCCTTTTTCTACTATCCTGATCAGACGTTCAGTTTGAGTGGAGGTGTGAGCTAGCTGTTGTTGTTGCTCTGCTAGTGCCCAGTGAATATGTTGGTCAAGCATCTCATTCAATCCAAGGCGATCGGTAAGCGCCTGTACAATACGTAGGGAGTAGGGGGCATTGCCCATCGCGATGGCAAGATTCCTTAGCCATTGGACATGGCCAATTCGACGAATCGCTGAACCTTGCATCTTATTGAGGAAGGTTTGTTCGTCCCACATAAACAACTCCACCAAGTCGGCGTTATTTAACGCCTCTCGACGATGAAAATCTTCTTGCTGCGTGATCGCCGCAAAACGATTCCACGGGCAAACCAACTGGCAATCATCACAGCCATAAATGCGATTTCCCATCGCTTGGCGAAATTCTTCAGGGATGACGCCATCGTGTTCGATAGTTAAGTATGAGATACATCGCCTTGCATCAACGATACCGTCTTCAACAATGGCGTTGGTTGGGCATGAGGTGATACAGGCTTTGCATTTTCCGCATTCATTCTGGCTCGCTTCATCGACTGGAAGCGGAATATCAATGAGCAGTTCACCGAGAAAAAACCATGAGCCTGCTTCCTTGTCGAGAATCAGTGAGTGCTTCCCTGTCCAACCTAGTCCCGCTTTTTGCGCTAAAGGTCTTTCCAATATAGGGGCGGAATCAACGAAAGGGCGATAACCAAGTTGAGAGACTGCTTGTTCAATCTTTTGCCCTAGCTTTTTAAGCTGGTTTCGTATCAACTTGTGGTAGTCACGACCTAGGGCATAGCGGCTAATGTATGCTTGAGTAGGATCGGCGAGATTGGAGGCAAATTGTGCGTGTGGCGGAAGGTAGTCCATTCTTACACTGATAACACGCACTGTGCCAGGTAGTAGCTCATCAGGACGCGCTCGCATCATTCCGTGACGTGCCATCCAATCCATCTCACCATGAAAACCGGCATCAAGCCATTTTTGCAGCTGCGCTTCATGTTCAGAAAGGTCGACATCACAAATCCCTACTTTCTGAAAGCCGAGTTCTTGACCCCAAATTTTGATCTTGTCGGCGAGCTGTTGGTAGTTCATGTAGATGTGCTCCTGATAAAGGGGGCAGGATCTTAACGGATCTTATACTTAGGATCTAGCCAGCAAAAAACAGAAAACAGCGTCAAATTGATGATTTTTCGTTTTACTTACACAAGATCGCTTGTCTCTCAATTCCAACCCAGTTTACTATTCCAGTTCTTTTGATTTTTATATAATCACAGCCTAGAGATTGATCTTCATGACCACCAAACAATTTGCCCTTAAAGATGAACAAGCAACGATTCAACTAGGAACCGTTTTAGCGCAATTGTGTTCGCAGCAGACCACCATCTATCTGCATGGTGATTTAGGCGCCGGTAAAACTACTTTCAGCCGAGGCTTTATCCGCGCATTAGGTCATGAAGGTAACGTCAAGAGCCCTACTTACACCTTAGTTGAACCTTACCAACTAGCGGATTGGCAGGTGTATCATTTCGATCTTTATCGCTTGGCCGATCCTGAAGAGCTCGAGTTTATGGGCATTCGAGATTACTTTACCTCTGATGCGATCTGTTTGGTTGAGTGGCCAGAGAAGGGCCAAGGTTTGCTACCTGAAGCCGATCTCGATATCGAGCTGCGTTACCAGGGTAAAGAACGTATCGTTGAGATAACAGCGAACAGTCAATATGGATGTCAGTTATTGGAACCGTTGGAGTTATGTTGAAGCTTACCGTATTAAGGGCTGTTTTCTTTCCTATTTTCTTCGCCCTAAGTTTATTGCCGAGTTTGGTCATGGCGAATGCCCTTGAAGGGATTCGTGTTTGGCCATCACCTGATGAGACTCGTGTCGTCATTGATCTCCAATCTGAGGCTGACTACAGCTATTTTTCGCTTTCAAGTCCTGAACGTTTGGTGGTCGATTTAAAAAAAACATCGCTCAATACCCGTTTGCCGCTAACCATCTCAGACAGCCCGGTTCTGAAAAAAATTCGTAAAAGTTCCCCGCCGGAGAAAAGCACTTACCGATTAGTCTTCGAGCTTAAGCGCAAATCCACAGCCCAAATTTTTAAGTTAGCCCCTACTCCGGGTGGTCAATACGGCCATCGTTTGGTGATCGATTTGGCGCACCGCAATAGCACCAGTACTTCAACGGCATCAACCACGAACAATGCCACTCCTGCAACGGTGAGTCGTGATGCTTCTGAGCTATTAGGTACCGCGGATATTGTTGTCGCGATCGACGCCGGTCATGGTGGTGAAGATCCAGGGTCAATTGGTCCAACGCGTAAATACGAAAAGCACGCGACGTTGGCGGTATCCAAAAAAATTGCTGACCAGATTAATGCGGTACCGGGGATGAAAGCGGTGTTGACTCGTCGTGGTGACTACTACGTTAATCTGAATAAACGCTCGGAAATTGCGCGTAAAAACAGAGCGCACTTGTTAGTCTCAGTACATGCCGATGCGTTCCACTCGCCAAAACCTCGTGGCGGGTCTGTGTTTGTGCTAAACACTCGCCGCGCCAATTCGGAAATTGCTCGTTGGGTTGAGAATCATGAGGAGCAATCACAGTTGCTTGGCGGTGCTGGTGAGGTACTGGCGAAAAATAATAGCGACCGCAATATCAGCCAAACGCTACTCGATCTGCAGTTTAGTCACTCACAAAAAGAGGGCTATAAAGTTGCGACGAATATTTTGCGAGAGATGGGCCGAGCGGGAATTTACTTACATAAAAAAGAGCCAGTGAACGCAAGTTTGGCGGTTCTCAAGTCACCAGATATTCCGTCGGTGTTAGTAGAGACCGGCTTTATTTCGAATCCGACTGAAGAAAAATTGCTGTTCCAGCGCAGTCATCAAGATAAGCTAGCACGCTCGTTGACCAAAGCGATTGTGCAGTACTTCGAAAGTAGTCCACCAGAAGGGACGCTGTTTGCTAACC
Organism: Vibrio sp. JPW-9-11-11; assembly: GCF_013369335.1. GTDB lineage: Bacteria > Pseudomonadota > Gammaproteobacteria > Enterobacterales > Vibrionaceae > Vibrio. Next base: position 145,536 of record NZ_SZQJ01000008.1, on the reverse strand, counting down.
GTGGTAAGAGCCTTAAGCACAAGGTATCGCGAGGTGAATCACTGTCTATTATTGCGAGTAAATACGGTACTAGCGTTCAAGTATTGATGCAGGCAAATAAGCTGAAGAGTAGCAGTCTGGCAATCGGTCAAATCCTTGTCATTCCAGGTGCGAAAAATGCGATCAAAGTGCCTGAAATTACCAATCCTGTAGAAACGAAAACACTGACGCATGTTGTTCAGCGCGGGGAATATTTAGGTAAGATCGCCGCCAAATACAAAGTGTCGGTTGCGGCAATAAAACGTGAAAACAGGCTCAAGTCAGATACGTTAAAACTGGGGCAAAAACTCAAGATAACGGTGAGCTTGAAAGATCAGCCTCTGCGTAAGCACAAAGTTCAGCGTGGCGAGTTTCTTGGTAAGATCGCTTCGAAATACGGGGTGAGCGTTGATAGCATTCGTAAAGCCAACAAATTGCGCTCGGATCAACTGGCGGTTGGCCAAGTGTTGATCATTCCACACAATTGCTTCTGGAGTGAACCCGATGACGATCAAGATCCTTCCTGCCCGCCTTGCCAACCAAATTGCAGCTGGTGAAGTGGTCGAACGCCCTGCTTCTGTGGTGAAAGAGTTGGTGGAGAACAGCCTAGACTCAGGTGCAACGCGTATCGATATCGATATCGAGAAAGGGGGCGCTAAGCTTATCCGTGTACGCGACAACGGCAAAGGTATCGTTAAAGATCAACTTGGCTTAGCACTGAGCCGACATGCGACGTCAAAGATTCACACTTTAGACGACCTAGAAGCCATCATTAGTTTAGGCTTTCGTGGAGAAGCGTTAGCTAGTATTAGCTCGGTCTCTCGACTCACCATGACCTCGCGCCCTGCGGTGCAAGAACAAGCTTGGTCGGCATACAGCGAAGGGCGAGAAATGCAGGTTAAACTGCAGCCTGCGGCCCACCCGATTGGTACCACAGTTGAAGTCTTAGATCTTTTCTTTAATACCCCTGCGCGGCGTAAGTTTCTTCGAACTGAAAAAACCGAATTTACCCATATTGACGAGCTGTTAAAACGCATCGCACTGAGCCGCTTTGACGTGACGATCAACCTCAAACACAACGGAAAGCTGGTTAAACAGTACCGAGCGGCGAAAACTGAGCCTCAGGCTGAGAAACGTATCGCCGCGGTTTGTGGGAGTGCATTTGTGCGTCATATGCTCAAGATAGAGCTCGAGCATCAAGGCCTAAAGCTGCATGGTTGGATTACGACGCCAGAAGGGGCTCGTCAGCAAAGCGATTTACAATACTGCTATGTCAATGGCCGCATGATGCGGGACAAATTGATCAACCATGCGATACGGCAGAGTTACGAGAGTAGTTTACGACCTGATCAGTTTGCTACCTATGTGCTGTTTATTGAGCTTGATCCTCATCAGGTCGATGTCAACGTGCATCCCGCTAAGCATGAAGTTCGCTTTCACCAAGCGCGCTTAGTACACGATTTTATCTATCAAGCCTTGAGCGATGCGTTAGCGCAAAGTGAGCATATCAGTAAAACACAACAAACCGCGTCGGCTTTCCATACCGAAACCACGCCGTCTGATGTTGCTTCGATTGCGCCGCAAGAGCTTGAACCGTCTAAGTTTGAGCAAGAACAAGAGGCGATAGAGTCAGTGCCCACTTACCCAGGACGTAATGACTATCAATCCAGTCAGAGGCAAGTGCGAGAACGCAACCCGCGCAGTGATTGGCATGAATCCCGTCCTGAGCCACGTAACAAACAGAATGAGCGCTATGGTGAGCCAACCCCTCGCAAGCAAGAAGTACGCGCATATCAAGCACTACTCTCTACTCCGGATGTGGCACCAGAAGAGCGCCTTTCTCAAGCCCAAACGCAGACAGCGTCTCAGCCGCATCAAGAGGTTGAAGCGTTGGGTAAAGCCGTCGCTGTCGTACACGGATGCTATCTTGCAATGGGGGACAAAACCGGATTGCGCTTGGTCAGTTTGGCGCGCGCAGAGTGGTTGAGGGTCAGCGGTCAGTTGTCGTTAGGCCAAGGCGGTTTAACCAGTCAGCCTTTACTGGTGCCTTTAGCCCTGACGTTAGACAGTGTACTGCTTGAGGCCGCAGAGCAATCGGCAGCGGTACTAAAACAGTTGGGTATTGAACTTAAAGTACGAAATAGCAAATCGCTGATGGTGATGGGCGTTCCCCAACCGTTGCGACAGCAAAACCTGCAACAACTGTTGCCAGATCTGTTATCTTACGCTGTTTCTCGCTCGGCAACATCGCCTTCATTGAGTCGCACAGAGTTGGCAGACTGGCTTAGTGACCGTATTACTCAAGTGAAAAGCGACTACACTTTGTCGGAAGCGATACAAATTGTGTCTGATATTGAACACTTGTGGCAGGGTCAACTGCCTTTAGATGACAGCACATTTGTTAAACCGATTGATTTTTCTGCAACGATTGCAGCTTTAGAGTTATGAATAACGAACAATTACCTTTGGCGCTGTTTTTAATGGGCCCCACCGCATCGGGCAAAACAGAGTTGGCCATCCGTCTGCGTAAAAAATTCCCAGTCGAAATCATTTCGGTGGATTCCGCTTTAATTTATAAGGGGATGGATATTGGCACCGCTAAGCCCGATGCAGAAGAGCAAGCACAAGCGCCACATCGACTGATTGATATTTTAGACCCGAGTGAAGCTTACTCAGCGGCTGACTTTCGACGTGATGCACTGATTGAAATGCATCAAATTGTTGAGCAAGGCAAGATCCCACTTTTAGTCGGTGGCACTATGCTTTATTACAAAGCATTGCTGGAGGGATTATCCCCACTTCCTGCCGCTAACCCTGACATTCGTCAGCAAATCGAGCAACAAGCATTGACTCTTGGGTGGGATAAGTTGCACGATCAACTCAAGCAGATTGATCCTGTCTCAGCAGCGCGAATTCATCCCAATGATCCACAAAGGTTGTCTCGGGCATTGGAAGTTTATCGAATTTCGGGTAAAACTCTTACTGAGTTGACACAAACTAAGGGTGAAAGCCTGCCGTTTAGAGTCAAACAATTTGCAATAGCTCCCAAGGAAAGGGCAGAACTCCATCGTCGAATTGAGCTACGTTACGAGAAGATGATCGAGGCGGGATTTGAGCAAGAGATGCGTGCCTTGTACGCACGCAAAGATCTTCATCCTGATCTCCCATCGATTCGTTGTGTTGGCTATCGGCAGATGTGGGACTATTTGGATGGGAATTGCACGCTAGATGAAGCGATCTTCAAAGGTATATGTGCAACCCGCCAATTGGCCAAGCGACAAATTACCTGGTTGCGCAGCTGGGATAATTTAACTTGGTTGGATAGCGAAAACATTGAACAAGCACTAGAAACTGTCTCAAATGCCATAGCATCGGACGGTTTTAGCTGTGTATAATGTGATCGCTTTTGCGTGAATCCATCCTGTAAAGGTTTTGTTACTTGAAATTTCGGTGTTTTACCGTCATAACAGGTAACGACAGGGTGTTATTTTATTCGTTTAGCTCAGAGCAAAGGCCGCATCATTTTATGCCGCGCACCACTAGCTAAATAACTAAAACAAAATTACAAAATAAGGAAAATAAAATGGCTAAGGGGCAATCTCTTCAAGACCCATTCTTAAATGCATTACGTCGTGAACGTATTCCTGTATCTATCTACCTTGTAAACGGAATTAAACTACAAGGTCAGATCGAATCATTTGATCAATTTGTTATTTTGCTGAAGAACACAGTCAACCAAATGGTGTACAAGCACGCTATCTCGACGGTTGTTCCAGCTCGTCCAGTGAGCCACCACAGCGGTGATCGTCCACAAGGTGAGCGTCAGCAAGAGAAGTCAGAAGATTAATCAGTCTGAAGTATCTAGAAAAACATTAAGGAGTTGATTGCTTGTTTGACCGTTATGAAGCCGGTGAGCGAGCCGTACTTGTTCATATCAACTTCACGCAAGAAGGGGAGTGGGAAGATCTCAGCGAGTGTGAGATGCTGGTCTCTTCAGCAGGCGTGACTGCGTTACAAGTTGTAACTGGCAGCCGCCAAGCACCACACCCCAAATACTATGTCGGAGAGGGTAAGGCCCAAGAAATTGCCCAAGCGGTGCACTTAACGGACGCCGATATTGTGATTTTTAATCACGCCCTCTCTCCTGCCCAAGAACGTAACCTCGAAAAATTGTGCAAATGCCGAGTATTGGACCGCACCGGTTTGATCCTTGATATTTTTGCTCAGCGAGCCCGTACTCACGAAGGTAAACTGCAAGTTGAGCTTGCTCAACTGCGCCATATCTCTACCCGACTGATCCGGGGTTGGACCCACCTAGAAAGGCAAAAAGGTGGTATTGGTTTACGTGGTCCAGGTGAAACTCAGTTAGAAACTGACCGACGTCTATTGCGTGATCGAATTAAAGCCATACTTCGTCGCCTAGATAAAGTGGCTAAGCAGCGTGAACAAGGTCGCCGAGCTAGACATCGAGCGGAAATCCCAACCGTCTCCTTGGTTGGTTATACCAATGCAGGGAAATCGACCCTGTTTAACCGCATTACTGAAGCGGGTGTGTACGCCGCGGATCAATTATTTGCTACTTTGGACCCGACGCTACGTAAAATTGAGTTAGCAGATGTCGGTCCGGCCATACTTGCAGATACGGTAGGCTTTATTCGCCATTTACCCCATGATCTGGTCGCTGCGTTTAAAGCGACACTGCAAGAAACGCAAGAAGCTGACATTTTGTTACATGTTGTCGATGCCAGTGATGAGCGTTTTCGTGAGAATATCCGAGCTGTTGATGAAGTTCTGGAAGAAATAGACGCCCATGAGGTGCCTTATCTGATCATCATGAACAAAATTGACAACCTAGAAGGGCAGTCCCCGCGTATTGAGCGTGATGAGGAAGGCGTTCCTCGCCGCGTTTGGGTATCTGCGATGGAAGGTCTAGGTATGGATCTGCTATTCGATGCGTTGACCGAGCGCCTCGCTAGCCAAATGGTTCAATACCAATTGCGAATTCCGCCACAACATCAAGGCCGGATTCGTAGTACATTCTTCCAGATGAAATGTATTCAACGAGAAGAATATGACCAAGACGGTAACCTGTTGATTGAAGTTCGAATGCAACAGGTAGACTGGTCTAGACTTGAAAAAAGAGAAGGGGCAGTTTTACGTGACTTTATAGTTACTTAAATGACTGCTACAGTATAACGTCATATCAAATGATGGAGCTTTCTAATGGCGTGGAATGAGCCTGGTAATAACAACGGCAACAATGGCCGCGATAATGACCCTTGGGGTAGTAATAATCGTGGTAACAAGGGTGGCCGTGATCAAGGACCGCCAGACTTAGACGAAGTATTTAATAAACTGAGTCAGAAACTGGGTGGAAAGTTTGGTGGCAAAGGTGGTAAAGGTTCGCCGATGGGTGGCGGTAGCGCACTAGGTTTTGGTGTGATTGCTGTTATCGCTATCGCAATTTGGGTCTTTGCTGGCTTTTACACTATTGGTGAAGCGGAGCGTGGCGTCGTGCTGCGTCTCGGTAAATACGATCGTGTCGTCGATCCAGGTTTGAACTGGCGTCCTCGTTTTATTGACGAGGTGACACCGGTTAACGTGCAGGCTATTCGTTCATTACGTTCATCTGGTCTTATGCTAACCAAAGATGAAAACGTAGTGGCCGTGGCGATGGATGTTCAATACCGTGTCGCTGACCCATACAAGTACCTATTCCGAGTCACGAATGCTGACGATAGTTTACGCCAAGCAACAGATTCTGCGCTGCGTGCGGTGATTGGTGACTCGCTGATGGACAGTATTTTGACCAGCGGTCGTTTATCTATTCGTCAGAACACTCAAATTACTCTCGAAGATATCGTTGATAACTACGACATGGGTATCGAAGTTGTTGCGGTGAACTTCGAAGACGCTCGTCCGCCAGAAGAAGTGAAGGATGCGTTTGATGATGCAACGGCTTCTCGTGAGGACGCACAACGTTTCAAACGTGAAGCTGAAGCGTATCAAAATGATATTATTCCTAAAGCGAAAGGTCGTGCTGAGCGTCTACTCAAAGAAGCTCAAGGTTATAGTGAGCGTGTAGTCAACGGAGCTTTGGGTGAAGTGGCTCAATTTGAAAAGCTGCTTCCAGAGTATCAAGCGGCTCCAGAAGTGACACGTAATCGCCTTTACCTGGACACGATGGAAAAAGTCTACTCCAGCACATCGAAAGTTCTGATTGATTCAGAGTCGAGTGGCAACCTGTTATATCTGCCTATCGACAAGCTTACTGGTGGTCAAAAAGAGGCAAGCAGTCGCTCAATGAAAGAAACGTCTGCATATGATCAAATCGAGTTAGAGCCACAATCAAATAGTCAAACTAACGACTCTGGTTCTCGTTCTACATCACGTCAAGGGAGATATTAAGAATGCGTAAGTTAATGATCCCTGTTTTAGTCGTTGCACTTGCCCTTATGCTGATGTCGTTATTCGTGATCCCTGAAGGGGAGCGCGGCATCGTTATTCGCTTTGGTCGAGTATTGAAAGACAATAATGAGATCGCGCGAATTTACGAGCCGGGTCTGCATTTTAAAATGCCGCTGTTTGACCGTGTCAAAACACTGGATGCGAAGATCCAGACCATGGATGGACGCTCTGACCGTTTTGTAACGTCAGAGAAAAAAGACGTCTTGATCGATTCGTACATCAAGTGGCGTATCGAAGATTTTGGTCAATACTACTTGGCAACTGGCGGTGGTAACGCAAATACGGCGCAAACGCTGTTGAGCCGCAAAGTCACTGACGTGCTACGTTCAGAAATTGGTTCGCGCGAGATTAAACAAATCGTTTCTGGTCCGCGTAACACTGATGTATTGCCTGACAGCGCTGATTCAGACGTGGTAACGACTGAAGCGGCAAAAGAGGCATTGGAAGTCGATGGTGAACGTGACATCATCATGAAGAACGTTTTAAACGATACACGTAAAGATGCGATGGAAGACTTAGGTATCCATGTCTTCGACTTTAGAATGAAGAAGATTAACCTGCCTGATAGTATCAACCAGTCTATCTATAATCGTATGCGTGCAGAGCGTGAGTCGGTCGCAAGACAGTTCCGTTCTGAAGGTCGAGAGCAAGCTGAGATTATTCGAGCTCAAGCGGAGCTAGAGGTCGCTACCATTCTGGCTGAAGCGGATAAAACCGCTCGAATCACTCGAGGTGATGCAGACGCAGAAGCGGCCAATATCTACGCGGAAGCTTACAACAAAGATCCTGAGTTCTTTGGCTTTATTCGTTCATTACGCGCTTATCAATCTTCATTTAACAGTGAAAGTGACATTTTAGTGTTAGATCCTAAGAGTGATTTCTTCCAGTACATGAACAATGCGGCTGGTGGCAAAGCTCAGTAATTGGCTATTTGTTAGCATAAAGGCTCCGTATGGAGCCTTTATTTTTGGTAGAGAAAAGTATGTCGAACTCACTCTGGCTAGCGTTTGGGCTAGTGCTCATTGTCGAAGGGTTAGGCCCCTTGATCGCCCCCAATGGCTGGCGCAACATGGTGGCTCAATTGAGTCAGCAACCAGACTCGCAACTTAGACGCATTGGAGGTTGCCTTGTGGTGGCTGGCGCCGTGATCGCTTACGTTTTCAGCTAGTAGTGCGGAGGGGGCGTTTCTTCAGAAGGGTCGGCTAAGTTCGAAGAGTCGATGTTTTTGACTTTTCCTACCACGTACTTCATCTGATCTTGCATCTTGGAGATCAATAACTGTTGTTGGCTTAAGGCCTGATTCAACTCTTCAATCGTCTGCTCTTGGAAAGCCAATTGACACTCTAAGTCATTGACTCGGCTTTCTAATTGTTCAACTTGCTGCTTTGTCATCACTAATAATCCACATTCCAAGCCTGGGCGATACCTGCGGAGGTGCCCGAAATCACGCGATTTTGCGTATCAAAGGCAGCATCATACACCACAGCGCGTGGGGGGCGAGTATCTTTTAGTGGTTCGGCTTCAAAACCATCGACCCGTTTGCCGCTGTGACTGTCCCACACCATGATGCGGCTTGAAGGGGTTCCGGTGACTAAATAGCGCCCATCGTCAGAAAAACGCGCAGTAGAGAAAATCAATTGGCGCGAAAAACTGCGTAAATTTGATAGCGCTTCGCCAGTCGTTAAATCCCAGACAATGGCCTGATTGCCACCATCGGATGTAAAAGCGTATTTACCATCACGGTGCAGCGCCACCCGATTGACTCGTTGTTCGTGCTCAAATGTTTTTAGGACTTGTCCGGTTTGGGTGTCCCACAGATAAGCTTTGTAGTCGTTTCCACCCGTTAGGGCGAATCGGCCGTTGGGTGATAGAGCCACCGTGTTAACTTTTTCGTTGTGGGCAAGGAACTCTAGGCGCCTACCAGTGACTAAATCGACGTAAATTGCTTTACCGTTTGAGAGTCCAAGCAAGACTTGTTCACCGTTACTGGCAATGTCAATATCGCGAATTAGGCCGTCAGAAATAGACCAAAGCCCCTGAGCTTGAGTCCATGCAAGGTCCCAAACGGCAAAGTTTATCTGGGTTGCCGTGACGGCAAAGCGGCCGTTGTCGGAAATACGAATGCGAGACACTGTACTCGCTTGCGGGTCTTGTGCGCCTAAAGAGGCGAGCTCTTGGCCTTGGTAGAGGTCCCACAACACAAGCTGGTGCTCTTTTGAGTAGAGAAGTGCGAAACGTGCGTCTCGGCTCAATGCGAAACTCGTGGTCCCTTTGGGTTCAATTGTCCATCGTTGAGTGTCTGTGCTGGAGAAAAAACAGCCATTTAACCCGATGATGACAATTGTAATGATAAGTGAGTTAAAAATTATACGCATTGAGTCCAAATATCCGCTTGGTTTACGTTTAATTACAGCGCATATTGGTTATATTGGTACAACATGCAAATGTGTACCAATCTTTCTTAAAGATTTGTGCACAAAGACAAAAGTCTCAATTGGAGAGTTAAATGAAATCGATTTTTAAAGTGTCACTGCTGGCTGCAACTGTTGCACTGGCTGCGGGCTGTCAGAAAGAAGAAGAGCCAAAAGTAGACACCACCCCAGCGGCTGAACAGGTCCAAGCTGAAACGGGCAAACAAGTAGCGTTCAAAACAGAGGATGACAAGGCTGCGTACGCTATTGGTGTCTCTTTTGCTAATTACCTCAGCACCAGTTTAGACAAGCCTAGCGAAATCGGTATCACACTAAACAAAGATTTAGTCCTTAAAGGTATCGAGCATGTGTTCGCGGGTAACCCAGAACTCAACGAAGAAGAAACGCGCGCTGCGCTTGAAGCGTTAGACAAGCGAGTGGCGGAAACCATGCAAGCACAAGCCGCTGAGAAAGCGGCAGAAGCGAAGAAAGCGGGGGAAGACTTCCAAGCTGAGTTCGAGAAGCAAGAAGGCGTGAAGAAGACAGAAACCGGGCTACTTTACCAAGTCTTGACACCGGCAGAAGGTGAACAGCCGAAAGATACCGATACGGTTCAGGTCCATTATAAAGGTACTTTGATCGACGGTACTCAGTTCGATAGCTCTTACGATCGCGGCGAGCCTGCCACTTTCCCATTAAACCGAGTGATTCCTGGTTGGACAGAAGGCGTACAGCTAATGCCTGTTGGCTCGAAGTTTAAGTTCGTGATTCCACCACAACTGGCTTACGGTGAGCAAGACACGCCAACCATTCCTGCTAACTCTACTTTAGTGTTTGAAGTGGAATTGCTAAAAATCGATAACGGTGAAGACGCGACTCAATAGTCACTGGCAGCGATTAACATCAGGCCTAGCATAAGCTAGGCCTTTTTTATTGATGCCAAAGCGTGACTTTGATAACCAAATTTTTTTGTTCTAAATCACTAGATGGTCGGTTAGCTAGGTGTGCTTATCAAAATTTCTGATAAACTTACACCAATTTGTTGATTTTTCGCGCTAAGGCTTAAATAAAGTGACCACTACAGAAACAGTAAACACGGATATGTTGCTCGAAATGGAATCTGTCAATGTGATGCCATTTAGCGAGCACGACAAAATAATTCTAAGATCGTATGAAGCGGTGGTCGATGGCATCGCGAGCCTAATCGGACCGTTTTGTGAAATCGTTCTGCACTCATTAGAAGATTTGAATACGTCCGCGATCAAAATTGCCAATGGCGAAAATACCGGGCGTCAGGTTGGTTCACCGATCACCGACCTTGCTTTGAAGATGCTCAAAGATATCGAAGGATCTGAGCGTAACTTCTCCCGTTCCTATTTTACCCGCGCCAAGGGCGGAGTGTTGATGAAGTCGATCACGGTTGCAATCCGTAATGGAGAGAATCGTGTCATTGGCTTGTTGTGTATCAATGTGAATTTAGATGCACCATTCTCTCAAGTGTTGCAATCTTTTATGCCAACGGAAGAAGCGAAGCAAGCGGCCTCTTCAGTCAACTTTGCTAGCGACGTTGAAGAGTTAGTCGACCAAACGGTTGAGCGTACGATTGAAGAAATCAACGCGAATAAGTCGGTATCGAACAATACCAAAAATCGTCAAATTGTTATGGAGCTGTATGACAAAGGGATTTTTGACATTAAAGATGCCATTAATCGCGTTGCTGATCGTCTCAATATCTCTAAGCACACGGTTTATCTCTATATTCGCCAGCGCAAAACTGAGGACGAGTAACGGTGAGTGGTTTGACTTACACCCTAGTGGTTAATGGTCCGGTTTATGGTCGACAATCAGCAAGAAGTGCCTACCTCTTCGCCCAAGCCTTGATTGAGCAAGGTCATACTGTCGTCAGCGTGTTTTTCTACCAAGATGGTGTGACCAATGGCACGGCTTTGAGTGTTCCTGCCAATGATGAATTTGATTTAACCCAAGCATGGCAAACCATGGCCAAGCAGCATGCTATCCGTTTAGAAACCTGCGTTGCTGCAGCCCTGCGTCGTGGAATTGTGGGTGAAGATGAAGCAAGCCAGCATGGCCTAGCGCATAGTAATCTCGCGACTGGCTTTGAGCAGGCGGGGTTAGGTAGTTTAGCAGAGGCGATGTTAACCCAAGATAGAGTGGTGCAGTTTTGAGTCAGCTAACTTATTTATTTCGCAGTGCGCCGCATAGCCAAAATGCAGGCCGTGAAGGCGTCGATGCGTTGCTCGCAGCGTCGGCTTACTGTGAAGATATTTGCGTGCTGTTTGTCGGTGATGGTGTTTATCAGCTTCTGCTTGGGCAAGACCCTAGTGCTATCTTGAGTAAGGACTATGCGCCGATGTTAAAGCTGTTCGACTTGTATGACATCGAGCAGGTATTTGTGTGCGGTGAATCGTTACAAGAGCGTGGCCTAGCAAAGGCTGACTTAGTCATTGATGCTCAACTGTTGACTGTTGAGCAAATCCAAGCTCAATTACAACAATCCGCTAAACTGCTGTCATTCTGAGGCGACTATGTTACATATCATAAAATCGGTCGCGGCACTCAGTGACGCCGTGCGACTATGTCAGACACAAGATGAGTTATTGCTGGTGGAAGAGGCGGTTTACGCGGCTATCCCTCAGCACAGTGCTTTTCATCAACTAAAAAAGCTATCTGTTTTTGCCCTAAAAAACGACTTGGATGCCCGCGGTATCCGTCACCGGATTAGTCCATCTATTAAGGTGGTCGATTACGCAGGTTTTGTTGAGCTGACCGTAAAGCAAGCCAAATCTCTCACTTGGGATTGATCTCTTGTTCGTCTCGATGAAACTTTACGGACGAAATGTCCGAATTGGACAAAAAAGATCCGTATATTTCTTGACACACCTCTCACTGCTGAATAGAATTTTGCGTCCCTAACTGCCGACGGTGGTTGGGGCTAGATTTTTCACAAAGCTTACTTTCAAGTAAATCAGGAGCTAGTTAATGGCAACTATTAACCAGTTGGTACGTAAGCCACGTGCAAAGCAAGTTGTTAAAAGCAACGTGCCTGCACTAGAAGCGTGCCCACAAAAACGTGGTGTATGTACTCGTGTTTACACTACTACACCTAAAAAACCTAACTCAGCACTTCGTAAAGTATGTCGTGTTCGTCTAACGAACGGCTTCGAAGTGACTTCGTACATCGGCGGTGAAGGTCACAACCTTCAAGAGCACTCAGTTGTTCTAATCCGTGGTGGTCGTGTTAAAGACCTTCCGGGTGTGCGTTACCACACTGTTCGCGGCGCATTAGACTGTGCTGGCGTAAATGACCGTAAACAAGGTCGTTCTAAGTACGGTGTGAAGCGTCCTAAGTCTTAATGGAATCCGTTAAGTAAGGCCAAACACTAAATTATTTTTAATTTTTTGAAAAAACTGAAAAGTTTTGGATAAAACCTGAAGAAGACAACGGAGATAAATCCATGCCACGTCGTCGCGTCATTGGTCAGCGTAAGATCCTTCCAGATCCAAAATTCAAATCTGAATTGCTGGCAAAATTCGTTAACATCCTTATGGTTGACGGTAAAAAATCTACTGCAGAGAAAATTGTTTACACTGCACTAGACACTATGGCTGAGAAATCTGGTAAAGATCACTTAGCTGTATTTGAAGAAGCTCTTGAAAATGTTCGCCCAGCGGTAGAGGTTAAATCTCGCCGTGTAGGTGGTTCAACTTACCAAGTTCCTGTAGAAGTTCGTCCGGTTCGCCGTAACGCACTTGCTATGCGTTGGTTGGTTGAAGCTGCGCGTAAGCGTGGTGAAAAATCTATGGCTCAACGCCTAGCTGCTGAAATGCTAGACGCGTCTGAGAACAAAGGTACTGCGGTTAAGAAACGTGAAGACGTTCACCGCATGGCTGACGCAAACAAAGCGTTCGCACATTACCGTTGGTAATACCTTTCTGTGCCGCAGGGTTCCCTGCGGCGCTACTCTAGTTCCTATGCGCAAGCCTAGGAACTATTGCTATATCTAGGGGTAGGGAAAATTGCGTTAAGCACTCCTAATATCATCTAGAGATAGCAATAGTCCCTAATTCAAGAGGATTCAATCGTGGCTCGTAAAACACCTATCGAGCGCTACCGCAATATCGGTATCGTCGCTCACGTAGACGCAGGTAAAACAACCACAAGTGAACGTATTCTGTTCTACACTGGTCTTTCTCACAAAATCGGTGAAGTTCACGATGGTGCTGCTACCATGGACTGGATGGAGCAGGAGCAAGAGCGTGGTATCACCATCACCTCTGCTGCTACGACAACCTTCTGGCGTGGTATGGAAGCGCAATTCCCAGACCACCGCATCAACATTATCGACACCCCTGGACACGTAGACTTCACTATCGAAGTAGAGCGCTCATTGCGCGTACTTGATGGTGCCGTTGTTGTGTTCTGTGGTTCCTCGGGTGTTGAACCTCAATCTGAAACTGTATGGCGTCAAGCAGATAAGTACCACGTTCCACGTATGGTATTTGTCAACAAGATGGACCGTGCAGGTGCCGACTTCCTACGTGTGGTTGACCAAATTAAAAACCGTCTTGGTGCTAACCCTGTTCCTATTCAACTTAATGTTGGTGCAGAAGAAGACTTCAAAGGTGTTATCGACCTTATCAAGATGAAGATGATCAACTGGAATGAAGCTGATCAAGGCACGACCTTTACTTACGAAGATATTCCAGCAGATATGATGGAACTGGCTGAAGAGTGGCGCAACAACTTAGTTGAGTCGGCAGCAGAGGCTACTGAAGAGCTGATGGATAAGTATCTTGAAGAAGGCGAACTGACTGAAGCTGAGATCAAACAAGCACTGCGTACCCGCACACTAAACAACGAAATCGTACTGGCTACTTGTGGTAGTGCGTTCAAAAACAAAGGTGTTCAAGCGGTACTCGATGCAGTGGTTGAGTTCTTGCCATCACCAATCGACGTTCCTGCAATTAAGGGCGTGGATGACAATGAGAAAGAAGTGGAACGTCACGCAGACGATAACGAACCGTTTGCAGCGCTGGCATTTAAGATCGCCACTGACCCATTCGTGGGCACGTTAACCTTTATGCGTGTTTACTCGGGTGTGGTGAATTCTGGCGACGCCGTTTACAACTCTGTTAAGCAGAAAAAAGAGCGCTTTGGCCGTATCGTACAGATGCACTCAAACAAGCGTGAAGAGATTAAAGAAGTTCGTGCGGGCGATATTGCCGCGGCAATCGGCCTAAAAGATGTAACAACAGGTGATACGCTTTGTGATGCTAACCACAAGGTTATTCTAGAGCGTATGGAATTCCCTGATCCGGTTATTCAGATCGCCGTTGAACCTCGCTCAGTTGCTGATCAAGAGAAGATGGGTATTGCACTAGGTAAACTAGCGGCAGAAGATCCATCTTTCCGTGTCGAAACGGACGACGAAACAGGTCAGACTCTGATCTCGGGTATGGGTGAGTTACACCTAGATATCATCGTTGACCGCATGAAGCGCGAATTCAGCGTCGACTGTAACGTAGGTAAACCACAGGTTGCTTACCGTGAAACTATCCGTGGCAGCGCGGAAGTGGAAGGTAAATTTGTTCGTCAATCTGGTGGTCGTGGTCAGTACGGTCACGTATGGATCAAACTGGAGCCATCTGAACCTGGCGAAGGTTTTGTCTTTGTCGATGAAATCGTGGGTGGTGTGGTTCCTAAGGAATACATCAGTTCGGTAGCGAAAGGTATCGAAGAGCAAATGAACAGTGGTGTACTAGCGGGTTACCCAGTGCTAGATATTAAAGCAACACTGTTTGATGGTTCATACCACGATGTTGACTCTAACGAAATGGCGTTTAAGATCGCCGGCTCGATGGCATTCAAGAAAGGTGCACTTGAAGCGCAACCTTGTCTTCTTGAGCCTATGATGAATGTTGAAGTAACGACTCCAGAAGACTGGATGGGTGATGTTGTTGGTGATCTTAACCGTCGCCGCGGCATGATCGAAGGTATGGACGATGGTGTGGCGGGGATTAAGATTATCCGTGCACAAGTTCCGCTATCTGAGATGTTTGGTTACGCAACAGACCTACGTTCTGCAACTCAAGGCCGTGCGTCTTACTCTATGGAGTTCAACGAGTACGCTGAAGTACCGAAAAACTTCGCAGAGAAAATCATTGCAGACCGTGGTTACTAATAAAACGCTTTGAACGAGAAAAAAGTCTGGCTTTTTTTGAAGATCAAGGCGTCGAAATATTGCGCTGACTGACGTTGGCGCATAAAATAGCAATTTCTGGCGCGTCTCGATCAATAAGGATCGCGGCGAATCATAACTAGGAAGGAACACGATCGTGTCTAAAGAAAAATTTGAACGTACTAAACCGCACGTTAACGTTGGTACTATCGGCCACGTTGACCACGGTAAAACAACTCTAACTGCAGCTATCTGTACTACTCTTGCTAAAGTTTACGGCGGTGTAGCTAAAGACTTCGCATCTATCGATAACGCTCCAGAAGAGCGTGAGCGCGGTATCACAATCGCAACTTCTCACGTAGAGTACGATACTCCAACTCGCCACTACGCACACGTTGACTGTCCAGGACACGCGGACTACGTGAAAAACATGATCACTGGTGCTGCACAGATGGACGGTGGTATCCTAGTTGTTGCTGCGACAGATGGCCCAATGCCACAAACTCGTGAGCACATCCTACTAGGCCGTCAGGTTGGTATCCCATACATCATCGTATTCATGAACAAATGTGACATGGTTGACGATGAAGAGCTACTAGAACTAGTAGAAATGGAAGTACGTGAACTTCTATCTGAGTACGACTTCCCAGGTGATGACCTACCAGTTATCCAAGGTTCTGCACTAGGCGCACTAAACGGCGAAGAGCAGTGGGAAGCGAAGATTGTTGAGCTTGCAGAAGCACTAGACAACTACATCCCAGAGCCAGAGCGTGCAATCGATCAGCCATTCCTAATGCCTATTGAAGACGTATTCTCAATCCAAGGTCGTGGTACAGTAGTAACAGGTCGTATCGAGCGCGGTATCCTAACTGTAGGTGACGAAGTAGAAATCGTAGGTATCAAAGAGACTACAACGACTACTTGTACTGGTGTTGAGATGTTCCGTAAGCTTCTAGACGAAGGTCGTGCGGGTGAAAACGTTGGTGCACTTCTACGTGGTACTAAGCGTGACGAAGTAGAGCGTGGTCAAGTACTAGCGGCTCCTAAGTCAATCAACCCACACACTAAGTTCGAATCAGAAGTATACGTACTGTCTAAAGATGAAGGTGGTCGTCACACGCCATTCTTCAAAGGCTACCGTCCACAGTTCTACTTCCGTACAACTGACGTAACTGGTAACATCGAGCTACCAGAAGGCGTAGAAATGGTAATGCCAGGCGATAACATCAAGATGACTGTAGAACTAATCGCGCCAATCGCGATGGATGAAGGTCTACGTTTCGCAATCCGCGAAGGTGGCCGTACAGTTGGTGCTGGTGTTGTTGCTAAGATCTTCGACTAATTCTTACGAATTAATTGAAATCTTGCGCACTTCTTCTTTATTGAAGAACACGCATTAGAAAAAGGGAAGCTTAGGCTTCCCTTTTTCGTTTTTGGTTATAAGAAGGTCAAATTGAGATAGAGCGGTAATTAGCTGAAAAACAACAGTTATTGAACGCACTCTCGATCTCAAGTTATGGCGATTTTCTCTAAGGCATTGAATAAGCCCTTCGAGGAACAAGCCGATATAACAAAAGATTCTGGCTACGACTTAAATACAACTAGAAATGATAACGGTTCTTGTTTATATTTCTCTTTGTTGAGAGATATAGGAGTAACTGACGATGTATGTTTGTCTTTGTCATGGCATTTCAGATAAGAAAATTAGGAAGTTAGCCGTTGAGCAAGGCATTACGGACATCAAAGGCATAAAAAGATGCACTGCGTTGGGTAGTCAATGTGGCAAGTGCATTAAACCGACGAAAGAGATTTTAGCCGAAACAAGCTATCTACAATTAAAACAGGCCAGTTAGCGCTAGTGCTGATTGCTTTTTGACACCCTGCTATTTGGAACTAGAGTTAAAGGAGCCAAAGAGGAGGGCGTTTGTCATGAAAGGCGATCCAATCATTATTCAACATCTCAACAAAGTGCTCGGTAATGAGCTCATCGCGATCAATCAATATTTTCTCCATGCCCGTATGTATAAAGACTGGGGGCTAAAACACCTTGCCGACAAAGAATATCATGAATCCATTGATGAAATGAAACACGCCGATCATCTGATTGAACGTATTCTGTTTCTGGAAGGCTTGCCGAATCTGCAAGATTTGGGAAAGCTTATGATCGGTGAAGATACTCAAGAGATGCTTGAGTGCGATTTGAAATTAGAGATGGCGGCCATACCTGATTTAAAAAATGCCATTGCTTACGCAGAAGATGTCCATGACTATGTGTCGCGTGATCTTTTCCAGGATATTCTTGAAGATGAAGAAGAGCATGTTGATTGGCTCGAAACTCAGTTAGGTCTGATTGAAATGACGGGCATTCAAAATTATCTTCAAGCCCAATATGTCGATGATGACGAAGATTAGCTTAAAATAACACGTCACTAAGACGCTTTGAGCCCGCCCGCTAAACGAATAGCGGGCGGGCTTGTTTTACGTCACATTTTGCTTGCCTAAACTGGTTTGTTTCTGTACTATTCGTGCTCCTTAAACTCAGTCAATTATCTTTAGTTCCTTGCTTCCTCTGGATGACTGAGCCAATTGTGGAAGCTGAATAATCCGTAAGGAGCAACCAATGCGTCATTACGAAATCGTATTCATGGTGCACCCAGATCAAAGCGAGCAAGTTGCTGGCATGATCGAGCGTTACACTGGTTCAATCACTGAAGCTGGCGGTACTATCCACCGTCTAGAAGACTGGGGCCGCCGTCAACTGGCTTACCCAATCAACAAGCTTCACAAAGCTCACTACGTTCTAATGAACGTTGAAGCTGACCAAGCTGTAATTGATGAGCTAGAAACTGCTTTCCGTTTCAACGATGCAGTTCTACGTAACATGATCATGCGTACTAAAGCAGCGATCACTGAGCAATCTATCATGCTTAAGCAAAAAGAAGAGCGTGCTCCACGTCGTGAAGAGCGTTCTGAAGCTAAGCCTGAAGCTAAGTCAGAAGCTGCTGAGTAATTTGTCTTATGACCAATCGAATGGAGCTATCTGGCACTATCGCCAAACCGCCCGTTCGGAGTAAAAGTCCCAGTGGCATTGAACACTGTCGATTTTGGTTAGAGCATCGCTCTACTGTCATTGAAGCTGACCTACCGAGACAAGTGTATTGTCGTATGCCGGTAGTCGTTAGCGGGCAAAGGTCACAAGCATTCACTCAGAATTTAGTACAAGGCAGTAGCATTAAGGTAGGGGGCTTTGTCACCTATCAAACCGGCCGAAATGGTGTGGGAAAATTGGTGCTGCATGCCGACAACATTACTCAAATTTAAGATCAGGAGATAGCCCATGGCTCGTTTCTTCCGTCGTCGTAAATTCTGCCGTTTCACTGCAGAAGGCGTACAAGAGATTGATTACAAAGACGTAGCAACTCTTAAAAACTACATCACTGAAGCTGGTAAAATCGTACCTAGCCGTATCACTGGTACAAGCGCTAAATACCAACGTCAACTAGCTCGCGCGATCAAACGTTCTCGCTACCTAGCTCTACTACCGTACACTGACAAGCATCAGTAATCGGTTCGTTTTTAAAAAGAGGAATTAAACAATGCAAGTTATTCTACTTGATAAAATCGGCAAACTAGGTGCTCTAGGCGAAACTGTTAACGTTAAATCTGGCTACGCTCGTAACTTCCTTATCCCTCAAGGTAAAGCAGTTATGGCAACTAAAGCTAACGTTGAAATGTTCGAAGCACGTCGTGCTGAACTAGAAGCGAAAGCTGCAGAGCAACTTGCTGCTGCTGAAGCTCGTGCTGAGAAAGTTAACGCTCTAGAAGCTGTTGTTATCGCGTCTAAAGCTGGTGACGAAGGTAAACTATTCGGTTCAATCGGTACTCGCGACATCGCTGATGCAATCACTGCAGCTGGCGTTGAAGTGGTTAAGAGCGAAGTTCGTCTTCCTGAAGGCGCACTACGTAACACTGGTGAGTTCGAGATCAGCGTTCAACTTCACTCTGAAGTGTTCGCGACAGTTAACCTACAAGTTGTTGCTGCTGAATAATTCAGTATCAAGACGTATTTTAAAAGCACCTGTTCGCAGGTGCTTTTTTTATGTCTATCGTTTGGGATGCGGCTAAAACAAAAACAGCAGGTTGACTGAAAATATAGAGTCAGCCTTGGTCAGTCCTTCTGGGACTTTATCGTGATATTGGCGTGAGTGCGCGAGTTTGAGTGCAATGTCTTCGGTAATGTTGTTGGTGACGCTGAGGTCAGTGTCGGTGCGAGTATTGCTATGGCCTGAGACGATAGTGACATCCGCAGAGATAGATAGACTGTCCAACACTTGCCAACGAGTATTGATGTTACCGCGGAAAATTCCTTCACGAACGGTTTCAGGAAAGATGATGTCATCATCATCAATCTCATCGAGATTTGGCTCTTGATAACGAAAGCCGGGACCGACTTCGAGCTCAAACACGAAGGTATCCGTGTTTGAAAATTGATAGCCTAAACCACCTGATAGGGTGTAATCCTTAAAATAAGCACTATAAAGTGAATCAACGCCGCGGAAGCTGCTGTAAAGGTATGTTTTGGGCGTAAGCTTGTAGTCACTTTGCGCGCTGTAACTAGACTGCCTCTTGTCTTCCTCGCCATCTTTGTATAGCAGGTAGAACTTCCATTCGCCACTGGTTCGATGGCGGCCTGAGACATACTCGGCGTTGAGGCGCGAGTTCAGTGAGCGTGAGTCAGAGTTGCCAGTGTGCGCTTGATAGCCAAATTCGACCTCAGTTTCCCAAGGCGAGGGCAATTCAATATCCGAGTGGTTCTGTCCTTGTTCATCGGCATATACATACATTGAGCTGAATAGTCCCAAGCTCAAAAGCCAAAGTTTAGACACTAACGACCTCAAGATAGAAAAAATAATGGGATAATAGTAGAGCCAAAGGATAAGGTTACCGTCAACAACAGGTAAAATCTGGATGGGAATCCGACAAAGTCAGTTCTGGCTACAGACATCAGCGCCATTCTCGTTATAATTAGCGGTCCAGAGCAAGTTGTTGAGCAATACCATGGCTGAATCGAAAGTAGATTACCGAAACAAAAAGTTTAGCGACGCACAAGTTGATGCGATCAAAGTCCCCCCTCACTCACTGGAGGCAGAGCAGTCGGTCATCGGCGGTTTACTGCTCGACAACGAGCGCTGGGATACGGTGGCTGAGCGCGTGGTAGCCAAAGATTTCTATAGCCGTCCACATCGCCTGATCTTCGAAGCAGTCAAAGCGATACTTGAAGATAATAAGCCCCTCGATCTGATTACGCTCTCTGAGTTCCTCGAGCTGCGCGAGCAACTTGAAGACGTCGGCGGTTTTGCTTACCTTGCCGACCTGGTCAAGAATACGCCGAGTGCGGCCAATATTAATGCCTATGCGGATATTGTCGCTGAACGTGCTCTGGTGCGTGACCTGATTGGTGTCGCGAATGAAATCGCCGATGCCGGTTACGATCCTCAAGGCCGCAACTCCGAAGATTTGCTCGATCTTGCTGAGAGTAAAGTTTTTGCTATTGCCGAATCGCGCACCAACGAAAATGAAGGCCCGCAGAACGTCGACAATATCCTGGAGAAGACCCTAGAACGAATCGAGCTGCTGTATAAAACCCCGCAAGACGGCGTAACAGGGGTCAATACTGGCTTTACCGACTTAAATAAGAAAACGGCAGGCTTGCAAGGTTCTGACTTAGTCATCGTGGCTGCACGTCCTTCGATGGGTAAAACCACGTTTGCGATGAACTTGTGTGAAAATGCGGCGATGGAGCAGGAAAAACCAGTGCTGATCTTTTCGCTAGAGATGCCGGCAGAACAGATCATGATGCGTATGTTGGCGTCACTTTCGCGCGTTGACCAAACCAAAATCCGTACCGGCCAGCTCGATGATGAAGATTGGGCGCGTATCTCTTCTACCATGGGCATTCTGATGGAGAAGAAGAATATGTACATTGATGACAGCTCTGGTTTGACTCCGACAGAAGTGCGTTCACGCGCGCGTCGCATTGCCCGTGACCACGGCGGCTTATCGATGATCATGGTCGACTACCTTCAGTTGATGCGCGTACCGTCATTAACCGAAAACCGTACGCTTGAGATCGCCGAAATTTCCCGCTCGTTAAAGGCGCTTGCCAAAGAACTTAATGTGCCAGTTGTGGCGTTGTCTCAACTTAACCGCTCGCTTGAGCAACGCGCCGATAAGCGCCCTGTTAACTCAGACCTACGTGAATCGGGCTCTATCGAGCAAGATGCCGACTTGATCATGTTTATCTATCGGGATGAGGTGTACAACCCAGATAGTTCGATGAAAGGTACAGCGGAAATCATCATAGGTAAGCAGCGTAACGGCCCGATCGGCTCGGTGCGACTGACTTTCCAAGGTCAATGGTCACGCTTTGACAACTATGCAGGCCCTGCATTCGATATGGACGATGAGTAACTTATGACCCACATGAAAGCGGCGACCGCTTACATCGATTTGGCGGCACTCAAGCACAACCTCGCACAGATTAAACGTCAAGCGCCGCATAGCAAAGTGATGGCGGTGGTGAAAGCGAACAGCTATGGCCATGGCCTGCGTCATATTGCTAAAAGTGCCGATGGTGCCGATGCGTTTGGCGTGGCACGTATTGAAGAAGCTCTCCAGTTGCGTGCTTGTGGAGTGGTCACCCCCATTTTGCTGTTGGAAGGGTTTTACTCACAGGGCGATCTGCCTGTGTTAGTGACCAACAATATTCAGACGGTTGTTCATTGTGAAGAGCAGCTCGTTGCCCTAGAGCAGGCTCAGTTAGATACCCCTGTGGTGGTTTGGCTGAAAATTGATAGTGGGATGCATCGTCTCGGTGTTCGGCCAGAGCAGTATCCAGATTTTATAAGTCGTTTAAAAGCCTGTCGTAACGTCGCTAAGCCGCTGCGTTATATGAGTCATTTTGGTTGTGCTGATGAACTGAATAAATCGACCACTAACGAGCAAACCGAGCTGTTTATGTCTTTAACCGAGGGGTGTGAAGGTGAGCGTTCTCTCGCGGCGTCTGCGGGCTTACTTGCTTGGCCTGATAGCCAGCTCGATTGGGTGCGGCCAGGTATAATCATGTACGGCGTGTCCCCGTTTGGTGACACAACCGCTCAGCAAATGGGCTACCTGCCCGTGATGACGCTTAAATCACATCTAATTGCGGTGCGTGATGTCAAAGCGGGTGAGAGCGTTGGCTATGGCGGTATTTGGACCAGTGAGCGTGACACCAAAGTGGGCGTGATCGCGATTGGTTACGGAGATGGTTATCCAAGAATGGCCCCATATGGTACGCCTGTTTGGGTCAATGGTCGCAAGGTGCCAATAGCAGGGCGAGTTTCAATGGACATGCTGACTGTCGACCTTGGACCTGATGCGACCGACAACGTGGGTGACGAAGCGACCTTATGGGGAAAAGCGTTGCCCGTTGAAGAGGTGGCCTCACATATTGGTACGATCGCCTATGAGTTGGTGACCAAGTTGACCTCAAGGGTTGAGATGGAGTATTCGAAGTAAGCTAATGTCCTCCCAATTACTGAGAAGGCTGGCAGTGGTTGCCAGTCTTTTTGTTTGCGCGCCTGGGTTAAGTACTGAGAAAGACTCGGCATTTCTGCCTTTTTATTTTAGTAGTGACACACTGGGTCATACCTTTGGGGTTGCCGGGGTAGCCAAAGGGGTGGGTCAGCCACAGGCCGCTCTGTTCGGTATGGCGCTCTATTCAGACAAAGACAGCTATGTTGGATTTGTTTCTGCCTTTAACTATGCGCTATCTAATAATCTGCTGTTTAGTACTCAGATGTATCACGCTCAGTTTAATGACAGCCCGTATTACTTGGGCGAGCAGGGTCGTAACGACTCGCAAACGGGTCATCAAACAATGACTAACGGGTTTGAGCAGAATTATCAGTTTGAGTTTAAATACTTGCTACCTTGGGGCAGTGTTAAAAACGACGGCTTGATGGGCGCCTTCCAACCGGTTCGAGATGTCAATTTTGCTTCACCTGTCGAGTCTGGCGTGAGCTCACTTGTCTTGACGCCGTTCTACTCCTCGCGGGACTTGGAAATCCTAACCAAAACAGAGAAAGCGACAGGGATTGAGCTGACATTTGATTGGGACAACCGCGATAGTGTGAGAAATCCAACCAAAGGCTCACATTCTTCATTGGAAGTGACGTTAGGCGCTGAGCGCTGGCAGAGCGAAGATATCTGGACGAAATGGGCTTTTCAAACTAGTCAGTATTACGCGCTAGGACCTTTGGGTGAGTTATTTAATCAGCAAGTCTTAGCGTTTGATTTTTACACGGCAGATACTCCAAGCTGGAACCGTGTAAAACCGCCGGAACAAGACCAGGTTCGATTAGGAGGCTTGTATCGTCTGCGAGGATACACCAGTGGTCGCTACCATGGCCGCTCAGCGGTGCACTACTCGGCGGAATACCGAGTCGTACCTGATTGGCAGCCCCTTGATAGTATTCCAATCGTTAACTACTACGATTTGCCTTGGTGGCAATGGGTTCTGTTTGCTGAGGTAGGGCGCGTCGCTGATGAGTACGACGTTAAAACCCTACATAGCGAAATGAAGTGGACTTTAGGTGGCGCAGTACGCTTTCAGGTTGAGGGAATCGTCGTTCGTGCTGAAATGGCTCAGGGTAACGATGAAAGCACTTTTCGTGTGATGATCAACCAACCTTTCTAGGCATCTTCAGCCAGTGGTGCGAACCATGTTACTCCCCTTGAATTGTCGCAATAAGGGTTCTTGAACCTCCAAAGTTGCGGTGCTCACCCAAATATATGCCTTGCCAAGTACCTAACGCCAGTCGACCATTTGAAATTGGAATCATCACACTACACCCTAGCGTGGACGCTTTGATGTGCGCGGGCATGTCGTCGTCGCCTTCATATGTGTGTTGGTAGTAAGGCGCACGCTCTGGAACAAAGTGGTTGAAGTGTTTTTCCATATCATCTCTTACCGTGGGATCGGCGTTCTCATTGATGGTCAAACTGGCTGAGGTATGTTGGATAAATAGCTGTAATATTCCCACAGAATAGTCAGCAATCTGCGGCAATTGTTGTTCAATTTCATCGGTTATCAAATGAAACCCGCGTGGTCGCGCCCGAAGGTGGAGTGTTGTTTGTGTCCACATAAACAGAACTATCCTAGAAGTGTTGTGACAAATGGTTAAGCTTAATCAAGGTTAGTGTTAAGATTCTTAGCGTGATTTAGGTTGTTGTTCACTTTTGGATCAGGGAACGTGACCTAACTCAATGTGAGGGTAACTCACCTGCGCCATAATGTACGCTTGAAAAAAAATTACAAAGGTAGTTTAGTGGCATTTTGCCTAAACATACCTAATATTATTATTTTGCTTAATCGGGGATTCCACCAGTTTTCGCTAGACTGTATGGAATAGAACCTACTGTAACATCGGGATAGGTACCATGTTGAAAAATATCAATCCAACGCAAACACAAGCTTGGAAAGCGCTGACGGCGCACTTCGAATCGGCACAAGATATGGATATGAAAGCGCTGTTTGCTCAAGATCCAGCTCGCTTTGATAAGTTCTCAGCACGTTTCGGCACAGATATTCTCGTCGACTACTCAAAAAATTTAGTCAATGAAGAAACGCTAAAACACCTCTTTGCTCTAGCAAATGAAACTGAGCTGAAAGCAGCGATTGAAGCGATGTTCAGTGGTGAAGCGATCAACAAAACAGAAGATCGCGCAGTATTGCACACGGCACTGCGTAACCGCAGCAACAAACCTGTAGTGGTTGACGGTGAAGATGTGATGCCGGCTGTCAATGCTGTGCTAGAAAAAATGAAATCATTCACTGATCGTGTAATCGGTGGTGAGTGGAAAGGTTACACGGGTAAAGCGATTACTGACATCGTGAATATCGGTATCGGCGGCTCTGACCTGGGGCCTTACATGGTGACAGAAGCTCTTGCGCCATACAAAAACCACCTAAACCTGCACTTTGTTTCGAACGTTGATGGCACCCATGTCGTTGAAACGCTTAAGAAAGTTGATCCTGAAACAACGCTGTTCCTAATTGCGTCGAAGACATTCACCACGCAAGAAACCATGACTAACGCGCACTCTGCTCGTGACTGGTTCCTAGAATCAGCGGGCGATCAGGCTCACGTTGCTAAGCATTTTGCAGCGTTATCGACGAATGCGACTGCCGTATCTGAATTTGGTATCGACACAGACAACATGTTTGAGTTTTGGGACTGGGTTGGCGGTCGTTACTCGCTATGGTCTGCCATCGGCCTCTCTATTGCTCTTGCTGTTGGCTACGACAACTTTGTTGAGCTACTTGATGGTGCACACGAGATGGATAACCATTTCGCGTCAACGGAACTAGAAAGCAACATTCCAGTGATCCTCGCTTTGATTGGCCTATGGTACAACAACTTCCATGGCGCTGAATCGGAAGCGATTCTTCCTTACGATCAGTACATGCACCGCTTTGCGGCTTACTTCCAGCAAGGCAACATGGAGTCTAACGGTAAATACGTTGACCGAGACGGTAATGCAGTGACATACCAAACTGGCCCAATCATCTGGGGTGAACCTGGCACTAACGGCCAGCACGCGTTCTACCAGTTGATTCACCAGGGCACTAAGCTGATCCCTTGTGACTTTATTGCACCGGCCATTAGCCACAACCCTGCGGGTGACCATCATCAGAAACTGATGTCTAACTTCTTTGCCCAAACAGAAGCGTTAGCGTTTGGTAAGTCGGAAGAAACAGTGAAAGCGGAATTTGCCAAAGCAGGTAAGAGCGAAGCAGAAGCGGCGACGTTAGCACCATTTAAAGTGTTTGAAGGTAACCGCCCAACTAACTCTATTCTAGTTAAGCAGATCACTCCGCGTACTCTCGGTAACCTAATTGCGATGTACGAGCATAAGATCTTCGTACAAGGTGTTATCTGGAACATCTTCAGCTTCGACCAGTGGGGGGTTGAGCTAGGGAAACAGCTCGCGAACCAAATTCTGCCTGAGCTTGCCGACGAGTCTGAAATCAGCTCGCACGATAGCTCGACGAACGGCTTGATCAACGCATTTAAAGCGTTCAAAGCTTAATCGCCGTCATACTTGAAGCGGCAGCGTTGTTGACTGCGTAAGTTGACCCAAATCGAATAGATCTCCTATTTTCATTGGGCAGGACTTCACGGCGACCTAGCTGCCACTGCAATTATTTAGGCTACCCATGTTTTATGACGCCAACCTAATTAGGTTGGCGTTTTTTATGCGGCAAGAGATGTCTTAAGCGGTTGTATCGATGCTTGGAGAGGCTTCGGTGCTGGCGGTAAATTTCTGACTCAACATGGCAACCAGTTGGTCGTAGTACTGCATATTGGGTTTGTTGCCCAACAATTTACATAATTCATTGCCGGTGGGACTAAAGCGATAGTAGATCAAGCGAACGCCCTTGCTATGTGCTTGCAAAGCGAGTTGTTTGCCTTGGTATAACAAGGGTAATGGAGAGTCGAGTTCTATCTCGCCTGACTCAAGCTCAGTACCATGCATCAGGCCGAGTTCAAATAATACCAACAGGCTCGAGTAGGGGAGTTGGTAATTCCCTACATTGATATTGCTGGTGGTTGAACGCTTGCCAAAACTGAAGATTCCGCCTTGCGCTCGATAGCCGACCAGCAACTTTCGGCTATTATCCCCGCCAAAACTGCACGCCAACGCTGCCGCCCGTTGAAGAATTTGCGCTTCTTTCGGGGTCATGTCTTGGAGGACTTTGAGCGCTTTCATTGAGGTTGAGCCCGGGTTGGTGACTTCGCGTTTGAGTACCTGTGCCCATAAGCGCTGCATGGCGTGGTTGTGAACTTCTTGCGCCATATCGAAGTAGCGATACAGCCAGTCTTGGTCTGGGTCGCCAGCGGTTTCATCTTTACAGGAAATATGGGCAAGTTTGAGAATTTGTTCGAGGTTTTTCTGCCTGAGCTCTTTGCGCTTTCGTTCGCGAATGAGCGCGCGTTCAAGAGTACTTTTTTCGGGTTTGTCAGTTTGCAACAGGGCATCGAGGCCATAGGTCTGTGCAATATTAAGCACCCGGCTAGCGCTGTCTTTAATGTAGCTCGACTTCTTTTCACGCCGCTGCGGTTGCTCAGCTTCGTGCTCGATAACAACGGGCTTATTGGTTTCAGACATGCTATTTCCTTCGCCATCAGATGCTTAACTGGAGTATTAACTGTACCTCGGAACCCGTGAACCCGCCACAGAAAGAGTGTGAGCCAGTTTATAAAAATATCGCTACCATAAATGATAACAAGTTGTTAAAATTGTTATCATTAATTGTGAGGGCTTATGAAGTATTTTAATGACAATAAACTGAAGAAGCACCTGTCAATCGCCCTATTGTTACTGCTTTACCTAGCGGTGCTTGGTTATCTTTCTCGCTATATAGCTTAAAAAGGGCGCTAACAGGTCGCTCATTCTATTCACATTTACATATCATCGTACTCGGCGATCTCAGTGCCTTGGATGACATACCCCGTCTCTGCCAATTCATGGCTAATGGTTTCTGTTTTGAGTGTGCCTATCACATAAACCACGTCCCACAACTCTTGTACCGGTGCTCCTTTGGGAAACTTCACATAGATAATTTGATTGGGCGGCGGTGGCGGAACATGGATACAGGCACCAAAATAGGGAACCAGTAGAAATTCGGTGACCCGATTTTCATCGCCTTCCAATGGGATGACAAAGCCCGGAATTTTCACTTGGCTACCATTAAGCTCCGTTCTGACCCCGCCAATTTTGGATTGTTGCATCACGTCGCCTGAGTGGTCGACAGCGGGCATGCCATACGAGTCGAACTGATTACGTTCGCTTTCTGGGATCAAGTCAATCCACTCTAATTTGAGTGGCTCATCTGCATAGGCAGTGAGGCTTGTCCCGCCAAAAATCATTAATGTAGTGAGTAGTAGAGAGATAAATTTCATTGTTTAAACTCGAATTGTCATTCCGTCACTAAGAGACTGTTTATAAGCCCGCAAGGCGGGGATAAAGCCAATTAAGGTTCCAGCCAGTTGCACGGCCAAAAGTAGCATAAATTCGTAATGAGATAAGCCGACTAAAGCTAAGTTGATGCCGTACGTCTGTTGAATGAACGGGGCGGCAAACGCCAACAGCGTATATAAGCCTGCAGTGCCGACCGTTACGCCAATCAGTGTCAGAGCACTGGCCTCTAAAATCAGCAAACTAAACACATGTCGTGGCCTTGCGCCCATCGCTCTGAGGATTGCCATTTCTCGCCGCCGCTCTTGCAAGCTCGTCAACAGGCTCGACAACATGCCAAGCAAGCCAGCAATGACGACAAACACCGACACCGCCATCAAAGCTTGTTCGGCGACAGACATCATTCCCCACAGCTCATGTAAAGCTACGCCAGGTAAAATAGCACTTAACGGTTCTTTGGTGTAAGTATTGATTTGACGCTGCAGCGCGAAGGTTTGAATTTTCGATTTGAGTCCCAGCATCATTGCAGTGATCTGCTTGGGTTCAAAGTTCATCGCTTCGAGTTGGCTGGCAGTTGGAGTGTTACCTAAATTGGCACCACTCTCCCAGCCGACATGAATGGCTTCGATGGCTTGCAAAGAGACATGAACGGTTTTGTCTACAGGGGTTCCGGTAGGCGCAAGAATGCCGACCACGACAAAAGGAAGATTATCGTGGCGACTGAAACCGACATCGCTAATACCGTGCGCAATCACCATCTCACTCCCTACATGATAATTGAGCTGTTTGGCAACGTCTGCACCGATCACCGCTTCAAATAGGCCGTCGAACTCTCGTCCCTGACGAAAAGCCAAGTTCTGTTTTTGGCCGTAGCGATAATGCTCAAAATAGCGATGGTTAGTCCCCATCACGCGAAAGCCTTTGTGTGAGTCCCCCAGTGAAATAGGAATCGCCCAGTCAACCGAGCGGTGTTGGCTAAACTCTTGATAGCTCTTCCAATCGATATTATTGGTTGCATTGCCGATACGAAATACCGAGTAAAGCAGCAAATTTACCTGACCAGAACGACCACCCACGATTAGGTCAGTGCCTGAAATTGTATTGGCAAAACTGCTTTTAGCTTGGGTTCTAATACGCTCGACACCGAGGAGTAAAATCACCGAGATAGCGACGGTCAGGATCGTTAATACGGCAGTCACTTTGCGGTTGCGAACGCTTTTGAGGGCTAGAGTCAGCGTTGGCGTCATTGGGTACCTCCGGCGTAATTAAGTTGCTGAAGGTTAATGGTTTTATCAAAGCAAGCTTCTAAGGTTGGGTCATGACTGACGAACAGCAGCGTAGAATTGGCTTGATTGACTTGTTCTAAGAGTAATTCAATAAACGCACTGCGATTATCAAAGTCGAGTGAGGATGTGGGTTCATCAGCAATGATCATTTTGGGTTGGCCAATCAGAGCTCGTGCGGCAGCCACACGTTGTTGTTGACCGATACTCAGTTCCGTCACGGGTTTATCGAGCAGAGTGCGGGGTAAATGTAACTGCTGTAACAGTACGCGGGCCTTATCGGCTAAATCGCCGCTGACTTGTCGACGACGGGCAGATGAGAACTGGCAAGGTAACATCACGTTTTCAATCACGTTCAGATAAGGAAGTAAATTAAACTGCTGAAATATATAGCCTATGTTGTCCGCACGGAACCGGTCTCTTTGGCTGCCTGTCATCGATGAAAGGTCGCGACCCAATACCGAAACCTTACCTTGATTGGCGGTATGGATACCGGTGAGTAAACCTAACAGAGTCGATTTGCCACAGCCGCTTGGTCCTTTGATGAAAAGGTGTTCACCTGTCTTCACGCTTAGTGAGCGAATGTCCAGTGTCGGTTGACTGTTACCCGGCCAGGTGAAGCTCACGTGGTTTAGATCAACGACGGATTGGTGTTGTTGATTGTCCATTTAGTCTCCCATATCTCAGGCGGCCCATCCTTACTGAGCCGCCTGAACAAGGTTAGAAAGAGATGGTGTTTTGGCCGCGACCTAGTTCCAGTGCGGCTTGCTTCGTGTCTGTCAGGATGTTGACCTTGATTGACTCAGTCGCCGGGAAGAGTGTGAACCACTGGGTTTCAACGTTATCAATGGCTTGTATATTCTGGCACTGATAGTGGTATTGAACCGTAAATTCTCCATGACTTGAGTGCGACTCATGGTCTTCATGCTCATCGTGTTGATCATGTTCATGGTGCTTGTGGTTGTCGTCAGCATGGTCATCATGATGGTCGTGGTCGTGGTCGTGGTCGTGGTCGTGGTCGTGGTCGTGGTCGTGGTCGTGGTCGTGGTCGTGGTGTTCATCGCTCTCACCCGGAGTATGACGGATCGACTTATATTCAAGCTCGCAACCCGCACTGTTGGCGATGGTGAACACATTGTCTGCTTGCTGCAGCGTCGCTAGCGCTTTATCGAGGGTGTGCTGCTGATCTGTGTTTTGCGCAGCATGCTCAAAACCGACCACGTCTGCACCCGGAGCGGTGATTTCAAATAGAAGCTCATTGCCATCTTGGGCGATGTTGAACTCAACCTGGCCGTGAACATGAGCATCGTGTTGACGAAAGCCCTCGTCAGCGTGCGCGAAAGTGCTGGAAGTGAAGGCTAGGGCAAAAGCGATAGGAGTCAGTTTTTTCATTGTTTATCCTGAAATATTTAATCGATGGTTTACAGCCTTGTTGTTACGGCTGCTGAGGCAGTAATCATTAAGTATGGTTCAGGACAGGCGGTGAGCGTGCCAAATAGGCAAACACCAGTATGGGGGAGTAATGATAAGGTGTCAGCCGCTCAATCTCGCTGCTGATAGGCATCGAAACGATACCTGGCGTTGCGGCGCTAGTACCATGCAGGCCAGTGGCAAACAGTTGACAATGGTGCTCGGCATGATGAGCGCTGGCAAGGTCATATTGGTGGTCAAGGTACGCGGCGTTTAACCATAGCACCATCGCGATCGCCAAGCAGGCAATCATCTTTGAGCACAAGGGTGGGATAGCCAAACGTTTCACGATAAACCACAAGCCGAGAGTAAAAAAATGGAACTGTTATACTATAACAATTCCATTTGAAAGGCGAAGTCTAACTTGAGTGATTAGATGTGTTGTTTGATGAGGGTCAGCACTTGTTCAATCTCTTGCTGGTTTAGCGCGCCTTCTTTGACAAAAAGAACTTTGCCCTGTTTGTCTTGGACAATAATGGCCGATGATTCTTCGGCTAATTGCCAGGTTTGGGCGACACTGCCCTCTTCATCTAAGATGATTGATGACCAAGGGAACTCTTTTTTACTGTCTTGAGCGGACGATTTGACAAATGAGCCTGTTCCCCAAACCGCATCGTCTTGATTAATGATGGTGGTAGTTTGGTAACTCTGCTTGGCAAACTGAGCGTCAGTAATGGCGCTCATCAAGGCGGCGTTCATCTCTTTAGCGCTACTGCGTCCAGCGATTGCTTGAATGACGCGTACCTTACCGAGCATATCTTGGCTAGACCAAGTTTGAAAACTTGTGTCGTCACCGTTTAGTGTCACTTCACCATAAGCGGTGACCTCAACCTCTGGTACGGATTGACCTAGGGTGATGTTGTGAGCAAACGCAAAGCTTGGAGAGCATGCGATTACGAGAGCAAGTAGGGTTTTGATTTTCATTATGTTGTTCCTCTTATGTAAGCGCAAAAAGTATATACCGAAACTTTTCTAGTCGGTAAAAATCGATTGGCATAGCGTGAGCGAAGATCATTTTGTTAACAAATTAGTACACATTCGACTTTGATACGGTATAATCCACTCAAGTTCTAAGGATAAGAACGCTGCGGCCACTATTGGTCGCCTCATAGAAGGATATTGGAGTCGTTATGCTGCGTGAGTTTACCAATTACCGTCCCCAACAGATTGCTCGATTTGTTAAAACTTTGTTTAAAGGACAGTTTGCCATTCAAGGCGTCGGGGAGTTTGATTTTGATAATGGCAAGGTGTTGCTGCCAGATGTTAATGATCAACAGAAACTGATGACATTTAAAGAGATCAATCAGGCGATCGATGCCTTGTCAGCGTAAACAAACATCTGATGATAAAAGTCGCCCGTAGGCGACTTTTTTAGTTTTGAGGTGGAAAACACACCCCCGTACCGCCTAGTCCGCAATAACCTTGAGGATTTTTGGCTAAATATTGTTGATGATATTCTTCAGCATAATAGTAGCGCCCTGCTGGCAAGATTTCGGTCGTGATGTCGCCCGCTTTGGCGCCCAACAAAGCTTGATACGCTTGTTTGGACTCAAGCGCTGTGTCCCATTGCTGGTCGCTGTAAACATAGATGGCGGAGCGGTATTGGGTGCCCAAGTCATTCCCTTGGCGCATACCTTGAGTCGGGTCGTGTCGCTCCCAAAAAGTATGCAGCAGTTGTTCTAGAGAGATGACCGCGGGATCAAATACGACGCGAACGACTTCGGCATGACCGGTTTGACCGCTACAAACTTCTTGATAAGTGGGGTTGGGCGTGAACCCGCCAGCATAGCCAACACTGGTACTGAGTACGCCCTCTAACTGCCAAAACAGGCGTTCTGCGCCCCAAAAGCACCCCATGCCAAACAAGATTTTTTCGCAACCTTGGGGTGGCTCCGCTGTCAAACTAGATTGATTGACGAAGTGGCTATCTGTGATCGCCATGGTTTCGTTTCGTCCTGGTAACGCATTCTCTGCCGATACTAGGGTTTGTTTGTTGAGCATGATACACATCCTTAACTCGTCATTTTTTGTATAGACCGTCTAATTGACTGTTTTCATACAGACTTCTATTTGTACAGGCGGTATTATTCTGATAACCGATGTAAGCAGATAATTAATCATGATCCGACACTCTTTACCAGTTCTATTCTCACTACTTTGCTTGGCCCCCATGAGCTGGGCGCAGAGCGTTGATCTTGAGATTCAAGGTATAGAGGGGGCATTACGGGATAATGTGGATGCCTACTTATCGGCTATTCCCGAACAAGACTATGAAGTGAGCTTGCGCTTTAAAGCGCGTTTAGAGCGTAACTTCAACGAAGCCCTCAATGCACTCGGTTACTATCATCCTAGTTATGAGTTTGATGTCTCTGAGGATCAAACTCGGGTGACAGTGACTATTGAGCCTGGTCCGGTGGTGCTGATTGAAGAAGTGGACATTCAGGTCAGCGGCGAAGCGAGCACAGACAAAGACTTTTCCGCTGCCATTGAAAAAAGTGGTTTAAAAGTGGGCCAACCACTTATCCATAGTCAATATGATGCACTAAAAAGTAACCTACGTAACTTGGCTTTACAGCGGGGCTATTTTGAAGCGAACTACACGCTGAGTCGCTTAGAGGTATCACCGGATCTCAATCAGGCTTTTATTCGACTTCATTTCGATAGCGGCATTCGTTACCACTTCGGTGAAAGCACCATTCATGGCAGTCAAATTGACCAAGAGCGGGTTGAATCCCTGGCACCATATCAGCGTGGCGAACCTTATCTCGTTTCTCAAGTCGGTGAGTATAATCAAAACCTCTCTAACACCGATTGGTTTTCGTCGGTGTTTGTTGAGCCTGATCTGAGCAAGTTGGGACAAGGACGAGAGTTACCGATGAAAATCTCTCTGGCCCCACAAGCGCGCAATCAACTTGAGACAGGGTTAGGCTATTCAACGGATGTGGGCGTGCGTGGGAGTTTAAAGTGGAAAAAACCTTGGGTGAACAGTCGCGGGCACAGCTTTGATAGCAGTTTCTCGCTCTCTGCGCCTGAGCAAACGATCACGGCAGGTTATCGGATACCGCTCGACGATGTGTTGCGAGAGTACTATCGCATCCAGTATGGGATGAAAAAACTCGATAGCCGCGACACGAAGAGCTTAGAGTCTAATCTTGCTTTAGAGCGACATTGGGTGTTGGACAATGGCTGGCATCGCACTCTGTTTGTGCGGTATTTGATCGAAAATTATGAACAGGGTTTACAAGATGATACCGGGCAGTTTGTGCTGCCGGGCATCTCGTTTTCACGTAGTCGTATTCGCGGTGGCACCATGCCTATGTGGGGCGATCGCCAGACTCTTACCGTTGAGTATGGTGACTCGAGTATGTTGTCTGAAACTCGGGTGACTCGACTGATGGGGGGGATGACTTGGATTCGCAGTCTTGGCGGCAATCACCGTGGGATCTTCCGCATTGATGGAGGGGCAAATATTGCGGATGAGTTTGACAAACTCTCTCCATCGTTGCGTTTCTTTGCTGGTGGCGATAACAATTTACGCGGCTACGGCTACGAATCTATCTCTCCTAGAGATGCCAGTGGCGCGTTAACGGGCGCGAAATACATGGCAACCACATCCTTGGAGTATCAATACCGCGTTCACGGTAACTGGTGGGGGGCCGTGTTTTACGACCTTGGTGACGCCTTCAACGAAAAACCAGAGTTTAAGCGGGGTACTGGGGTAGGGATACGTTGGGCTTCGCCGGTTGGGCCGATTCGTCTCGATTTTGCATGGGGGCTAGATGCCGCGCCGGGTGACGAGTTTAAGATTCACTTCACTCTGGGGCCTGAATTATGATCAAACGGTTGGTGAAGTGGTCGAAGTGGTTGTCGCTTTCCATCGCGAGTGTCTTAACTCTAGTGTTGGTTATACTGGCGGTGGTGCTGTTGACCAACCCAGGGTTAAACTTGATAGTCTGGGGCGCGCAACAAGCGTTGCCGCAGTTGAAAATCGAGTCTACTCAGGGCGCGTTGCTGCCCCGCTTTACATTGCATGGAGTCAGCTTCAATGATTCAACGCTCAATATCACTACCCAAGCCAACTCAATCACATTGGCTCTCAACCCAGCCTGTTTCACTGAACCAGGCTTGTGTATCGATGAGCTTGGCTTAGATGGCCTACGTTTTTCCCTGCCCGAACTGGCGCCAAGCCAATCCAATCAGAGCGAATCGGATCCACCACAACCACAGCGCTCCATCACATCGCCGATCCCCGTCAAACTGAGCCGTCTGGTATTAACAGACGTTGACCTTGATCTCTTGGGTCACCATGTTCGGTGGGGGTTATTGAGTACCGGAGCATCGTTTCAAGGCAATCGTCTTAGAATAAACAAAACTTTACTTGAATCGGTGCGTATTCGGTTAGCTGAAACTGATGCAGAGGCATCGACGCCTCAATCAGGTTCTGCTGCTCATTCATCATCCACGATTGAGCCGGAACAAGACTTTGTTTTGCCGCAAGTGGTCTTGCCGCTGCAACTGGAGTTGGTCGGTATTGATGTGAAAGACTTTGTGCTTGATCAGGCCACGCCAGTTGTCATCAATCAGTTGGGGCTTGTCGCCAATGCGCGCGAGTCGCGGGTCAGCGTGAAAAAGCTCACTCTTGATATGCCACAGATTGATGCTGAGCTGGCGAGCGATGTCGAACTGACGGGGGGCTACCCGCTTAGCTTACGCTTAGACGCTGAGATTAAGGACGCGACAGCCAAAGGGCAAACCGTGTCGCTTGCCGCTGATGGGAGTGTCGCTGAGTTGAACCTACAAGCGACGTTGAGCGGGCTTGCTCAGGCTCAGCTTGAAGCTCAACTTCAGCCATTAACAGCGAATGTTCCGTTCGACCTTCGCTTAACTGACGTTGTGGCTCAGTGGCCGTTGGTTGGTCAAGGCGAGTACTTCGTTAATCTAGAGTCACTGCAAACGCAAGGCTCATTGGATGATTACACCCTGAGCTTGAACAGTGATATCAAGGGGCAAGCAATCCCTGATCTGGCACTCTCTCTCCAAGGAGAAGGCAACCTGTCGCAAATTAATCTCAATCATATTGAGATGGCCACACTCGGTGGTGAGGTCAGTGGCGACGCGATGGCCAACTGGCAAGCGCCGATCAATTGGGCGGCGAATCTGAATCTTAGCCACATCAAACCAGGTATGCAGTGGCCACAAGCCGAAGGCGATATCAGTGGCGTACTGACGACTCAGGGTCAGCTTACCGAACAAGGAGGGTGGCAGGTAGACGTCCCTATGCTCGATATTGACGGCTTGTTGCGTCAGTATCCACTCAATATAGAGGGGGCACTTAGCGCCGCAGATCCGGCCGGTAAAGGGGAGTTTATGGTCAGCACCCCTCGTTTGGTGTTGTCTCATGGTCCCAACACCGTGGAGGCAAAAGGCGAGCTGGCTCAAGAGTGGCAGATGGATCTGGCGATGAACATTCCAGAGTTTGAAAAAACCGTGCCTGACTTACAAGGCCGAGCGCGAGGTAACGTCACCCTGCGCGGGCAACTGACTGAACCCAAGGTCGGATTGGCGTTGACGCTGGATAAGCTAGATTGGCAACAACAAGCTCAAGTCGACAAGGTTCGGCTCAATGGTAACCTCAGTCCTTTTCCGGAGCTGAAGGGCCGATTGGCACTGAAGGTCGCCAATGCTCGGTATCAAGATTACCTTATCGACGATATCAGCTTGTTGTTGACGGGATCTCAGCCACAGCATGACCTGAAGCTGGATGTAAACTCTAACCTTGCTTCCATCAGTTTGGCGCTGAACGGTTCATTAACCGCTCAGCCACAACTGAACTGGAGCGGTCGATTAAAACGCATGTCGGTGTCATCGGAGCAGGGAGAGTGGCGATTAAATCAAGCGACTCAACTGGGCGTTGATATGGCGACCGAGCAAATCGCCGTTGCGGCGCATTGTTGGTCGCAGGCACAATCTTCGCTCTGTCTCGATCAGGACATTCAAGTGGGCCAAAGTGGTACGGCCTTGCTGTCACTGCAAGAGTTCGACTTTGACCAAATCGCGATGTTGTTCCCCAGCGAGACTCAAGTCACAGGGCGAGTTAACGCACAGCTGGCTGCGAAATGGTCACCAGACGCGCCGCCATATCTCAAGGCTGCTGTTCAGTCCTTACAAGGCTCGGTGACTCAACAATTAGAACAAGCGGTCACGGTGGGGTGGCAATCAGTCGAGTTGAATGCGCTACTCAACAATAACCAACTGCAAGCCGATTGGTTGTTGGATGTGACTGACAACGGTGATGTCTCGGGCAATGTCACGATTGCGGATGTGCTAAGCCAAGATAAGCAGTTAGATGGCCGTGTTAAACTGACCACGTTTACTCTCGATTTTCTTGCGCCGATTATCGGTGAGTTTAGTGAGCTTAAGTCGCAAATTTCAACTGACCTAGCGATTAAAGGGCCAGCATTGCAGCCACAAGTAACGGGGAAGTTTCTGGTAGATCAGATTAGACTCAAAGGTGAAATCTCACCTGTCGAAGTAGACTCGGGACGGGTGGTGATCGACTTCTCTGGGTATCAAGCGACGCTCGCGGCGGCGCTAAATACGCCTGATGGGAAACTCGAGATGTCAGGTGATGCTGACTGGCTGGATATCAATGATTGGAGCAGTCAATTACGTGTCTTTGCCGAAGAGCTGGTGGTTGATTTACCGCCGATGGTCAAGGTCAAAGTTCAACCGGATATGACGATATCAGCCACGCCCAATTTTGCGCGGATTGATGGTGACATTGCTCTGCCTTGGGGCAGGATCCTGGTAGAAGACCTCCCCCCAAGCGCGGTGGCGGTATCGAAAGATCAAGTTATCCTCAATGATGAGTTAGAGCCGATTGAGCAGCAGAGCAGTGTCCCTTTTGCTCTTGAAACCAATATCAATATTCTTATCGGTGACAACTTCAAATTATCTGCTTTTGGCCTTGAGGGCGGCTTAGTTGGTCGACTAAACGTTGCTCAGCAAGACAAAGGCCCGTTTGTTACTGGCGAAATTAATATTACCGATGGCTCTTATCGTTCGTTTGGTCAAGACTTACTGATTGAAGAAGGTAAGATCCTGATGAATGGCCCAGTAGACCAACCTTATGTGCAGATTAGTGCTATTCGGAATCCTGACAATACCCAAGATGAGGTGACTGCAGGGGTCAAGGTCACCGGTCCGGCCAGCGAGCCGACGGTGACGATTTTCTCTGAACCTGCGATGCCACAAGCCAACGCACTCTCTTACTTGTTGCGTGGGCAAGACATTGATGGTGAGGCGGGAGGCAACGCCATGACAACCACTTTAATCGGGTTGAGTTTAGCCAAAAGTGGTCGTGTGGTCGGGGAAATTGGTGAAGCATTTGGTGTGCAAGATTTGCAACTCGATACGGCCGGATCGGGAGACGATTCGCAAGTGACGGTCAGTGGCTATATTTTACCAGGACTTCAAGTGAAATATGGTGTCGGTATTTTTGACTCTGTGGGGGAATTTACCGTGCGCTATCGTTTAATGCAGGATCTCTATCTCGAAGCGATTTCTGGTGTTGATAGCGCGGTTGATGTGCTGTATCAGTTTGAATTTAATTAGCGGTAGGAGGCTGCGATGCAACATTTGGTTTTTGTCTACGGAACGTTGCGCTATGGCGAGTGCAATCATCATTTGTTGGCCAGCGCTCAGTTACTTGGGCGCCACACTACGGACCCTATTTACAGCCTTTATGATCTCGGTCCCTATCCTGGCGTAATAGAGGGAAGAGATTCCATTGTTGGCGAAGTGTATTTGGTCGACGAAGCCACGTTAGAGCAGCTCGATTTGTTAGAAGATGTGCCTGTTACCTATCGACGTGAGCAAATTGACACGCCATTTGGCTTAGCCTGGATCTATATTTATCAAGATAGCAGTCAACTTGATGTGCGAATATCGTCGGGTGATTGGTGTCAAAAGGTATAGCGTGGCTTGCTGTTCTGGGCGAGCGACGACTAAGGAGAATGTGATGAAAAGTGTGATGGCTTTGGTTCTACTGTTGCTCGCT
Organism: Vibrio sp. JPW-9-11-11; assembly: GCF_013369335.1. GTDB lineage: Bacteria > Pseudomonadota > Gammaproteobacteria > Enterobacterales > Vibrionaceae > Vibrio. Next base: position 106,601 of record NZ_SZQJ01000008.1, on the reverse strand, counting down.
GGTTGCAGCGGACAGCCTCTACCCATGTCGAATCTTGAGCAAGATTGGTATGAGTTCGGTCAACAACGTGCAGAAAATGGTTGGCTCAAACAGTCGTCAAGCACATTGGCGAAACGCGATAGCGCTGGCTTGCTGACGCCACAGCTCTATCTCGCTTATGAAAATGGTTACGCTAATGGGCAGTTAGCCTACTGTGCACAAAGCGCCTACATGTTGGGTGTTACCGGTAAGCCTTATCACGGTATTTGTGACAAGCAAGATCCCTTTTTCTACCAAGACTATATCTCGGGTCGCCACTCCACTGCCGGTTCTATGTTCTAATCAAAAAAAGAGTCGACCTAGGTCGACTCTTACTCTTCAACGCTTGAGCACACTATGCCTCATCGCGGTTCTGCTCTAAAAAGTCTTCTACTTGTTTGACCATGTTTTTTGAGCCGACAAAGAAAGGTACACGCTGGTGCAGCTCGGTCGGCTTGATGTCCATGATACGATTCACTCCATCGGAGGCGACACCGCCCGCTTGCTCAATGATGAAGGCCATTGGGTTGCATTCATACAACAGACGCAGTTTTCCATTTGGGTGGCTTTCAGTACTTGGGTAGAGGTAAATACCGCCTTTAAGCAGGTTTCGATGAAAATCGGCCACCAGTGAGCCAATGTAGCGAGAGGTATACGGACGATTGTCGCTGGGTGCACTCTCTTGGCAATACTTGATGTATTTTTTCACTCCGAGTGGGAAACGGATGTAGTTCCCTTCGTTGATCGAATAGATGCTGCCGTCTTGTGGAACCATCATATTTTCGTGCGATAAACAGAAAGTCCCTAAGGAAGGGTCATAGGTAAAGCCGTTCACGCCATTACCTGTGGTGTAAACCAACATGGTTGACGAACCGTAAATCACATAGCCTGCTGCGACTTGTTTGTGACCAGGTTGGAGAAAGTCTTCTTGAGTAGGGGGGGTGCCGATTGGCGACACACGGCGGTAAATTGAAAAAATGGTCCCAACAGAGACGTTTACATCGATATTGGAGGAGCCGTCTAGCGGGTCCATCAATACCACGTATTTAGCATTTTTGTTGAGTTCTTTGTTAAACGCTACTGCTTCATCTTCTTCTTCACTCGCGACGCCACACACTTGGTCGCGTGCTTCTAACGCTGCTTTGAACTTGTCGTTGGCGTAAACATCAAGTTTTTGTTGGTCTTCGCCTTGTACGTTGGCAGTGCCAACCGCGCCGGTGATATCGCCAAGGCCCGCGGCATTGATCTCGCGGTTAACGATCTTCGCAGCAAGACGAATCGAAGAGAGTAGGGATGATAGATCACCGCTAGCGTGGGGGAAGTCCGCTTGTTTTTCTACAATGAACTCGCCAAGGGTGCGCATTCCAGACATGGATTTTTTCCTTTAAAAAGTCGCTCAATGATATGGGGGATGGGGTGGAGTGATCTCTTGCGGATCTTTCGTCTTTACCCAAGCTTAAGTTTAAAAGTTAGATCTTTTTATTGGTAATGAACTAACTGCTTGAGTTCTCAATTTATTTGTCGACTCAACAACAACTTACATTTTATTTGCCGAGTTCAATTTACAGGTTAAAGAGTGACCAAATCGCACAACAATCAAGATGAAGGGTGATCAAAGTAGTTCGCTTTTCAGTGCTTTGTCGCCATAATGAGCAGATTATTTTTGCCGATAGCAGGGGCCGTTATGCACATTCATATCTTGGGAATTTGCGGAACATTCATGGGAGGGGCCGCGATGTTAGCGCGCCAACTCGGACACAAGGTGACGGGCAGCGATGCCAACGTCTACCCGCCAATGAGCACGATGCTTGAATCGCAAGGTATTGAAATCATAGAAGGCTTTGACCCAGCCCAGCTTGACCCTGCCCCCGATCTGGTGGTGATAGGTAACGCGATGAGCCGGGGTAATCCCTGTGTCGAACACGTCCTCAATACTAACCTAAGATACACCTCGGGGCCGCAATGGTTGCAGGAGTTTTTACTCCATGATCGTTGGGTGCTGGCTGTGTCTGGAACTCACGGTAAAACCACTACCTCAAGTATGCTAGCGTGGATTCTCGAAGCGTGCGGTTACCAGCCGGGTTTTTTGGTTGGCGGCGTATTGGGTAACTTTGGTATTTCTGCTCGCCTTGGCGAGAGTATGTTTTTTGTCGTCGAAGCGGATGAATACGACAGCGCTTTTTTTGATAAGCGTTCTAAGTTTGTCCACTACCATCCACGTACTTTAGTGATGAACAATCTAGAGTTCGACCATGCGGATATTTTTGACGACTTAGAAGCGATTAAGCGTCAGTTCCACCATTTAGTACGTACGGTACCGGGCAATGGACGAATTCTTGCGCCTAAACAAGACCCATCGATTGCCGACGTACTTGAGCGTGGCTGCTGGAGTGAGACGGAATACAGTGGCCAACAAGGGCAATGGCAAGCGCAAAAGTTGCTGGTTGATGGCTCTCAGTTCGAGGTGCTGTTCCAAGGTGAGGTGGTAGGTAAAGTCGATTGGGACTTGGTGGGGGATCATAATGTGGATAACGCGCTGATGGCGATCGCCGCTGCCCGCCACGTTGGGGTGACCCCCGATCTCGCGTGTGAAGCGTTAGCGGCATTTATTAATACCAAGCGCCGCCTTGAATTAAAAGGAGAGGTCAATGGCGTTCGTGTCTATGATGATTTTGCCCATCATCCAACCGCAATTGAACTGACCTTAGGTGGTTTACGTAACAAAGTCGGCCAAGACAAAATTATTGCGGTGCTTGAGCCGCGCAGTGCCACCATGAAACGTGGGGTACATAAGGAAGTGCTGGCTGCCTCGCTTGCCAAAGCCGACCAAGTGTTTTTATATCAGCCCGATTCTATTGATTGGTCGGTCAATGAGGTCGCTCAACAGTGCGTTCAACCAGCGATGACTAGTGGCGATATCGATGTCTTGGTTGAAAACATCGTTGACGCCGCGCAGCCGGGTGACACGATATTAGTCATGAGTAACGGTGGTTTCGCCGGTATACACCAAAAACTACTGGCCAAATTGGCCCAATAACCGAGTCACTATGAGTAGCAACAACCCTAAAGCGATTACCTTAGCTTTCACTGGTGCGTCTGGCGCGCCATATGGCCTGCGCCTACTTGAATGTTTGTTGGCCGCTGAGTATCGCGTCTACTTACTGATCTCCTCTGCCGCGCGCGTAGTGCTAGCAACCGAGCATGGTATGAAACTTCCAGCAAATCCCGAAGCCGCGCAACAGGCCTTGGTAAAACACCTTGGTTGCGCCAGCGAAAAGCTGGTGGTGTGTGGTAAGGATGATTGGTTCTCTCCGGTTGCCTCAGGTTCGGCAGCGCCGAAACAGATGGTGGTGTGTCCGTGTTCTGCAGGCAGTGTCGCGGCTATTGCGCACGGTATGTCTGACAATTTGATTGAACGTGCCGCCGATGTGGTAATGAAAGAGCGGGGGCAGCTATTGCTGGTGGTGCGTGAGACGCCATTTTCCACCTTGCATCTTGAAAACATGCATAAGCTATCGCAAATGGGTGTCACGATTATGCCTGCCGCCCCCGGGTTTTATCATCAGCCCCAATCGATAGAAGATTTGATCGATTTTTTGGTGGCACGCATTCTTGACCACTTAGGGGTTGAACAAGGTCTAGTGCCTCGCTGGGGCTATGATCCTCGTCATAGTTGAAGCGGCAGCGTGGTTGACTGACCAAATTCCCCCAAATTACACCGAGCTTTTGCGCTTATTGGGATGAACTTGCGTGCTGCTTAGTGGCATCTGCGACGATTTAGGGGATGGCTATTGAGAAACATAACTATTACAATCGACGCGTAACTCATCGGGGAGCTATTGAGTCAATTAAGATTGGCGCTTGGCTGAGATCGAGCTTTGCTCGGGACCCGTGTACCTGAACCAGATAATGCTGGCGTAGGAATTGAGTCTGGACACTAAATCACTGACGTCCCTCAACCCTGTGCCGCTCACACAAGGAGAGAGCGAGCAGTGAATACCACTCTAAGTACCATTTCAATCAGCGGCCTGGCCGCCGCGATGTTAACGTCGTGGTCTGCTTTTGCAGCCAACGACACGTTAACCGTTTATACCTACGACTCTTTTGCGGCCGATTGGGGCCCTGGTCCAACGATCGAGAAAGCGTTTGAAGCTCAATGTGGCTGTGACCTTAACTTTGTCGCGCTCGACGATGGTGTTTCCATTCTCAATCGCTTGCGTCTTGAAGGCGACAACACTAAGGCCGACGTTATATTAGGCCTAGACAACAACCTGATGAGCGAGGCTAAGCAAACCGGTTTACTCGCAGAGCATAAAGTCGATACTGGTAAGGTCAACTTGCCAAACGGCTGGCATGACGCAACGTTTGTCCCTTACGATTTCGGCTACTTTGCGTTTGTTTACAACACTGAAAAGTTGGTCAACCCACCGGAAAGCCTCAAAGAACTGATCGAATCACGCGATGATCTCAAGGTTATCTATCAAGACCCACGTACCTCAACGCCAGGCCAAGGATTGATGTTGTGGATTAAGTCTGTGTATGGCGAACAAGCGGCTCAAGCTTGGCAACAGCTGGCGAAGAAGACTGTGACCGTCACTAAAGGTTGGTCCGAAGCTTACTCTATGTTCTTGGAAGGTGAGTCGGATTTGGTGTTGTCGTACACCACCTCTCCCGCTTATCACCTCATCGCAGAAAAAGACGCTAAGTACGCGGCGGCGAATTTTGCCGAAGGTCATTACACCCAAGTGGAAGTGGCAGCTAAAGTCAAAAAAACGGAGAACAATGAGCTGGCCGACCAGTTTATGGCGTTCATTCTCAGCGATGAGTTTCAGTCGGCGATGCCGACCGGAAACTGGATGTATCCAGTGACTGATGTGGCGCTGCCGCAAGGTTTTGAGACGCTAACGACTCCGACTAAAGCGCTCGGTTTTTCTGCTGACGAGGTGGCACAAAACCGTAAAGCGTGGATTCGTGAGTGGCAAAACGCGTTAACTTTCTAAAGGCCACCTTTGTATCAAGTTCCTAAAGTCGGACTAGGGGTCGCGATTGTTATCGCGACCTTTGTTGTTTCTGCGCTCTCGGCGTTGCTGGGTCATGCACCAACGCTCGATATCTCGAGTGTGTGGCGCGATCCATACTACCGTCATGTGACCCAATTCAGCTTCTATCAATCACTGCTGTCCACCTTGCTCAGTGTTGGCTTTGCACTCCCTGTGGCACACGCGTTGTCGCGGCGAAGTTTCATCGGCAAGTCTCTGGTACTCAAACTGTTTGCTACCACGCTGGTGTTACCTGTATTGGTTGGGGTGTTTGGGTTATTGGCTATCTATGGCAATAGTGGTTTGCTTGCCCAGGGGCTGCAGCAACTCGACAGTAAGCTGCCATTTTCTATTTATGGTTTGAACGGTATTTTGCTTGCACACGTCTTTTTTAACTTGCCGTATGCCACACGTTTATTGTTGCAATCATTAGATGCCATCCCCGCAGAGCAGCATAAACTCTGTGCCCATTTAGGGATGGGCCATTGGGACAAGTTTCGTTGGGTTGAATGGCCAAGATTGCGTCAGCAGCTTCCTCACGTGTGTGGTTTGGTATTTATGCTCTGCTTCACCAGTTTTGCCACTGTGATGGCGCTCGGCGGAGGCCCTAAATCAACCACCATTGAACTGGCCATCTATCAAGCGATTAAATTCGATTTCGATCTGCAGGCAGGCGCTTTGCTGGCGATTTGGCAGATGATGCTGTGTGGTGTGATGGCGCTGATGATTCAACGTTTAGCGAAACCTATCCCGGTCTCCTCGGGGGCGCAGAATCACGCTATTGTTCTCACCAATGACAACCGTCTCTCTCAATGTTGGGATTGGGGGTGGATAGCGGCTGCACTGCTGTTGGTGCTACCGCCGCTGATGATGGTGTTAGCCAGTGGTATCAATAGTCAGGCGCTGAGCGTGTTTAACGATAGCCGCTTTTGGTTGGCCTTGAGCGCATCATTGAAAGTCGCTTTTTCTGCCAGCCTGATCGCGGTGGTGGCTGGGTACGCGATCTTGCTGACCAGCCGGCGTTTAAGGCTTAACTCGCGCAGTAAAAGTGCAGATCAAGTCGAGTTGATTGGCACAATTATTTTGGTCACCCCTGGCCTTGTGGTGTCGACAGGGCTGTTTCTATTGTTGCGCTCAATGACCGATGTGTTCAGCTTTGCGTTTGTTATTGTCGTGGTAGTCAATGCGCTGATGGGGTTACCGTATGTGATCAAAACCCTCTCTCAGCCGATGTTACATATCGAGCAACAGTATCAATATCTGTGTGCCAGCCTAGGACTGAGAGGTTGGCAACGGTTTAAAGTGGTCGAGTGGCGAGCGCTGAAAAAGCCGTTTGCTCATGCTTTCGCGATTAGCTTTATGTTTGCTATCGGGGATTTAAGCGCTATTGCACTGTTTGGTAGCCAAGATTTTCGTACTCTGCCACTGTATTTGTTCCAACTGCTTGGTAGCTATCAAATGGATGCCGCGGCGGTGGTGTCATTGACGTTGTTGTTGCTGAGTGTTGGTTGCTTTACTTTGGTTGAGAGGTTGTTCAACGTACATTCAAAGGTCGGTTATGTTAAGCCTAAATAAGGTCGATTATTATTACCATGATGAGCTGTTTCACTTTGACACCTCGATAGATGCAGGTGCCATTGTTGCCCTAATGGGGCCAAGTGGCGCGGGTAAGTCGACCCTGCTCGCTTTGGTGGCCGGTTTTATTGAGCCGTCACGAGGACAAATTCTCGTTAGTGGCGAAAACATTGTTGGTCAAGCGCCGCATCAACGCCCGTTTGCGATGCTATTTCAAGAGCATAACTTGTTTGCTCATTTGAGCGTGCGACAAAACATAGCCCTTGGGCTTCATCCGAGCTTAAAACTCACTGCGAGTGATTATGCTTTGGTCGAACTTGCCGCACAGCAGGTTGGCGTCGAGGGATATCTAGACCGGTTGCCAGAACAACTCTCCGGTGGTCAACGTCAACGGGTCGCGTTGGCCCGCTGCTTTGTTCAGCCTCACCCCATTTGGTTGTTGGATGAGCCCTTTTCGGCACTTGACCCTGTGTTACGTGAAGAGATGCTAGGGTTGGTCAAGCGTTTGGCGCGTGAGCGTAATGTGACGGTGTTGATGGTCACTCACCACCTCAGTGACGCGCGAGCGATTGCCAGCAAGTTTATTTTTGTCGCCAATGGCCGAGTGGAAGTGGCTGGGGAGATCGATCAGCTCACGGCTCAACATGCTAACTCAACACTGAGTGAGTTTGTCCGAGCCGGTGAGTAATCAAAACAAAGGGTTGGCCAACTAGGCCAACCCTCTAACTATTTCTCGCTTCTCGCTTAAAGCTGTGCGTCGTTGAGTGCTTTCAGAATCTGGAAGATCTCACGGTACGCTTTAGCTGGTTTGCCCGCTTTTTGCTCTTTACTTGCTTGGCGAGCGAGCTGACGTAGGCGTTGACGATCGGCGTCAGGGTAAAGCTCCATAACCTCATTAATGGCTTCGTCACCTTTTTCAACCACGCGTTCACGCAGTTGCTCAAGCTTATGCAGTTGCGCGGTTGCTTGCGAGTGCTTATTGCGTACTTTATCTAACGCCGCTTGCAGTGGCTCTGGATCTTCAAAGCGCATCAGCTTGCCGATATACTGCAGTTGGCGACGGCGAGCTTCGTTTTTAAAACGTTGTGCGTCTTTAATCGCGTCGGCTAAGTCTTCACTTAAAGGAAACTTTTCCAGCACAGAAGGTTTGAGTTCGACCAGCTCTTCACCGAGCTTTTGTAGCTCTTCCATGTCGCGCTTCATTTCGGTTTTGCTGACCCAAATGATCTCTTCCTCTTCTTCCCATGGCGCTTTTTGATTTTTACGTGCCATCTTTCTGCCTTAATATGAACATCTATTTCTCTATTTTAACAAGAATCGTGGGGAGAAAGCGAAATTCTTGTTATCCTAATGACAATTGATCTTAAGAAAAAAGCAGATATGGACGTAAGAGAGCAAGTTGCTCAACAGCGTGTTGAGCTAGAAGCCGCCGTTGCCAAGGCATTAGAAATGGCGGCAGCAAAATCAGACGCGGCTGAAGTCGCGATCAGCAAAACCACTGGCTTGAGTGTGTCTACCCGCATGTGCGAAGTAGAAAACGTTGAGTTCAATAGCGACGGGGCTCTGGGCATTACCGTTTATCGCAATCAACGTAAAGGCAGCGCGTCTACTTCTGACTTAAGTGAGAAAGCGATTCAACAAACCGTGTTGGCGGCGCTGGATATCGCTCAGTTTACCTCAGAAGACCCCTACGCCGGACCGGCGCCAAAAGAGCTGATGGTGAAAGAGATCCCAGACCTTGACCTTTTCCACCCCGATACACCTGATCCAGACTATGCTGCGCAGGTTGCGATTGCCGCCGAGAAGCAAGCCTTGTCTTATAGCGACAAGATCAAACAGAGTGATGGCGCGAGTTATGACAGTCATTACGGCTTGAAAGTGTATGGTAATAGCCACGGTTTACTGGCGAGTTATGCATCGAGCCGTCATAGCACTAGTTGTTGTGTGATTGGTCAGGGAAGTAACGGCGAGATGGAGCGTGACTACAGCTATACGGTTGCACGCCATAAAGACGACTTGTGGACACCACAAACGGTCGGGCAAAAAGCGGCCGAGAAAACCGTCAATCGTTTAGATGCTCAGAAGCTCAAAACTGGTCACTACCCAGTGATGTTTGCCGCTGATGTGGCTACGGGTCTGCTCGGCCACCTAGTCATGGCGATCAGCGGTGGCAACCTATACCGTAAATCTTCGTTTTTACTCGATAAGCTTGGTCAGCAAGTTCTGCCTGAGTGGTTTAATGTTTCTGAGCGCCCACACATTTTACGCGGCCTTGCCTCCAGCCCGTTCGACAGTGAAGGGGTGTTTACTCAAGATAGAGAGATCATTAGCGACGGTGTGCTGGCGACTTATCTCTTGACCAGCTATGCCGCGCGCAAAATGGAGATGACACCGACTGGTCATGCAGGTGGAATTCATAACTGGTTTGTTCAGTCAACCGGACAGAACTTCGAGCAGATGCTAAAGGAGTTAGGTACGGGTCTCTTGGTGACAGAAGTGATGGGGCAGGGCGTGAATATCGTGACTGGCGATTATTCTCGTGGTGCCGCGGGCTTTTGGGTCGAGAATGGTCAGATTCAACACCCAGTGTCGGAAATTACCATCGCCAGTAATTTGAACCAGATGTTTAAACAAATGGTTGCTGTGGGTAACGATGTCGAGACACGCTCGCAAATTCAAACCGGCTCTATCCTGCTTGAGAGTATGAAAGTCGCCGGGGAATAAGGTATCCGGCCTTTGCCGTAGGACGAGTTCTGCTTCCTAATCCTAAACCGACTGAAACGAAAAGGGTTGGCAATAATGCCAACCCTTCTTATATCTAGCCAAATTTCTCTATTTCTCAAACAGCTCAGCATGCAGTTTCTGAATGGCTTGCTTAGACACCGACTCATGCAGTAAGAAGCATAAGTTGTGTGGGCTGGCACCGTAACAGATCATTCGTAAGTTGAAGTCTTCTAATGTGCCGAAAACCTGTTTTGCATAGCCTTTGCTTTCACTCATGTTGTTGCCAATCAGCGCCACTAAGCATAGATTGTGTTCAACCTCGACACTGCATAGCTCTTCAAGTTCGGCGCGCACCTCGTTCGGCAACTCTGGAGCGCCGCCGGATGTGCCCGTTTGGTCTAAGGTCAGGGAGACACTGATCTCAGAGGTAGTGATCAAATCAACGGATATCTTATGCTTGGCGAGGATTTCAAACACCTTAGCGAGAAAACCATAAGCGTGAAACATTTTGGCACTGCGCAGAGTCACCATAGTTTGGTTGCAGCGCAGCGCGAGTGCGCGAAATAGGGGCGAGCTTTCGACCTGGTGTCGAATCCAAGTTCCCCCTTTCTCTGGTTCTTTTGACGATCCAACAAACACCGGAATATCATGACGTAGAGCTGGAACTAAGGTCGACGGATGGAGGATCTTGGCGCCAAAGTTCGCCATTTCCGACGCTTCGCTGAAACTGATTTCTGCAATCGGTGCCGCTTTGGCTGCGATACGTGGATCGGTGGTGTAGATCCCGGGAACATCGGTCCAGATCTCAAGCCCCGCCGCTTCGACTGCTTCAGCAATCAGCGCCGCACTGTAATCACTGCCGCCACGGCCTAGGGTGGTGGTATTGCCTTGTTCGTCCGCACCGATAAAGCCTTGTGTGACGACAACGTGTTGCTGACAGAGCGGCACCAGCGATTGCTTAGCCAACTCGCTAATTTGCGCCAGATCTGGCTCGGCTTTGCCAAAGTTGTTGTCGGTGCGCAGCACCTCACGGATATCAAAGCGCACCGCATTAACGCCGCGCTCTTTCGTTAATTGTGTCAGTAGATGGGTAGACATCAACTCACCGCAAGCAACCAAGTGATCGGTCAGTTTGTGGCTTGACTGAATTGAAGCCGCTTCGGCTAGGCTAGTGACGGTGTCGAGGATTGCGTACACCTCGTTGGCAGTTTGGGTCGAATCGGTGAGTTGATTGAGTACCGAATCATGGATTTGAGCCAATTGAGTCAGTAACTCGCTCCGACGTGTTTGATCTTGCACGCCATTGGCCAACTCGACCAATAAGTTAGTGACGCCAGAGCATGCGCTACTGACGACCAGTTTAGTGTTTGGATTATTTTCGATAATTGCAGCACAGCGGCTCATTGCTTCGAAGTTTGCAACGCTTGTCCCACCAAATTTTGCTACATTAAAACTGCTCACAGCATATCTCCCACGACTTCCTGAAATGATCTATTTGGTCATAAGACCAACATCCGATGTTTTGCTTTGATGAAGAGAGTTGAGCGTACAGAGAGGTGATGATTTGAATAATATACCTCAGAAGCTCATCATCAGACGGGGCTGATGACAGTTGCAGGGATTCAACCTCTGACAACCGACAGATACGAGCCGACAACTCATATCTACCTCGGCACTACTCCCCCTCAGAACATTGTATTGGAGTTGCGGCTCCACAATGCACCTACCTGGGCAGTGCTCCTCTTCTGCAAAATAATTTGCAAGTGGCATAAATATTCACCACTTATTGCTGCATTGAACGTGTTTCTCGCTAGGATGTCAATTAGAAATTGTGACTTTATGCATTTTGAAAATTAACAAACTTGTGACACTGGTTTGACCTCACGACTTTGGGCTAATTGCCGGGTTAGGTGAATTCGATTAAGGTGGATAACAGAACAACAAAATAATTAAGGAGCAGCCAATGACGATTCAAAGTTTTATTCCCCCCCACCGCATTCTTATGGGACCGGGGCCTTCAGATATTTCACCCCAAGTGTTGCAAGCTTTGAGTCGTCCAACTGTTGGGCACTTAGATCCCTTGTTCGTCGCGATGATGGATGAACTAAAAGTGTTACTCAAATACGCTTTCCAAACTGATAATGAGTTTACTATCGCGGTATCTGCACCAGGCAGTGCAGGGATGGAGGCGTGCTTCGTTAACCTAATTGAACCCGGTGATAAGGTCATCGTGTGTCGCAACGGGGTGTTTGGCGAACGCATGCGGGAAAACGTGGTTCGTGCAGGCGGCAATGCGGTGGTCATTGATGATGAATGGGGTTGCCCGGTTTCGGTGGATAAAGTTGCCCAAGCATTGAACGATCACCCGGATACTAAAATTTTAGCTTTTGTTCACGCTGAAACGTCTACTGGGGCCTGTAGTGATGCCGAGGCGCTCGGCCAGTTGGCGAAACAGCACGGGGTGCTAACTATTGTTGATGCGGTCACCTCTCTTGGGGGGATACCACTTAAAGTCGATGAATGGCAACTCGATGCCGTCTATTCAGGCAGTCAAAAGTGCCTCTCTTGTGTGCCAGGTTTGTCTCCAGTGACCTTTTCTGCTGCTGCGGTCGAGAAGATCCAATCGCGCACGACGCCAGTACAAAGCTGGTTCCTCGATCAAAGCTTAGTATTAGGGTACTGGAGTGGTGAAGGTAAGCGTAGTTACCATCATACCGCGCCAGTCAACAGTCTGTATGCTCTGCATGAGTCCCTGCTAATGCTAAAACATGAAGGGTTAGAAAATGCTTGGCAGCGTCATCGTGAGATGCATCAAAAGCTCAAGCAAGGGTTAGAGAAGCTTGGGTTTGAGTTTGTCGTTGAAGCGCACTCTCGCCTACCACAACTGAACGCGATTTATGTGCCTGATGGTATCGATGAAGCTCAAGTGCGCACCCATTTATTAGAGATCTACAATTTGGAAATTGGGGCAGGTTTGGGGGCATTAGCTGGAAAAGCTTGGCGTATCGGCTTAATGGGTTATGGGGCACGCAGCGAAAATGTGGCGCTTTGTCTCAGGGCGCTTGAAGAGTCACTTACGCAATAGCACATCGGTTCAAGGCGACATTAGGTCGCCTTTTTTTAACGCTTGCTGTGGTCGGCTTTTAAAGCGTCAATGTCAGGTGCAACGTATTCAAGCTGAGAAAAGTCTTGCTTTGGGAACAAGAATTGCGCTTCGGTGCGTATTTGCTCTGCCTTGATACTATCGCCCATCGCCAAATAGGCAAGGATCAAATTACGGTAAAAAGCGGGACGTGGTTTGTCTTTGATAATGGTTAAAGACCAATCAATATAAGGTTGGATGTATTGATGTTGTTGCTGACTCAACCCAATAAGCAAATAGGTACTGTAGATATCCCAATCGAAGCGATCTTGCCAAGCGGTCGCGTTAGAGACTCGATTGAGGATCTCAGGTTGTTTAGGTTGCGACTGTTCAAACTGCGTGAGCACATAATTACTGTGTAGAGCGGTTAACATAAAAATGCTGGTCACGATAGGAAGCAGTAAGCTGACAATGCGTAGTGACGCTCGGGACACGGCAGTGAGCGACAAGCTGCGATAGCGGCTCGCACGTTGGTCGACCCAATAGAGCAGAATGACAAAGGTGAGCCAATGAATCGCCGAATGATAAAAGGGATACTCAAGTTGACTGTGCAGAACGATTGGAACAAACAGCGCAAACATTGCCAGTCGTGTGCCCTTTTTGGCTTGAAATAAGCGCGCTAGAACAAATAGTGCAGCGAGTACAATCGCCAGCAGCGGCAGTAACCCTCCTTCAACTCCCCAATAGAGTAACTCATTGTGTGGGTGGTCCATGGCGGCCAAACCGGGTGGATAATCAGAGTTGAGTTGGTGTTGACGAGCGGTATAGACAATATATTCCGGTTCGAAGCGGCCATAGCCATAACCAGTGAACGGCTTTTCGATCAGCATGTCGATCGCTTGAGGAAAAGTATATTGACGCGGACTTTCTAAATGGGCTTTTTGTGCCACTAAGGACGTGGATTGGCTGGGCAGCGCAGATAAAGCCAACCCCATCACGGTGCCAAGCACTATCGATACCACCCAGCCCCAAAAGCGTTTTTTAGTTGCAAAGCGATAGAGATAGTGAAGCATCAGCAGCACGGTCAGCAGCGCGCCTATCCAGCCTGTACGTGAAGCCAATACGACTAACAGAGGAATCGTCATCAGCGGCATTAGATACAGTAGTGCGACTTCGCTGATCTTACGTTGATATTTGGTCGGTTGGCGAGCGAGTAGATAGCCCGATAAGCCTAATCCAGTCGCTAAAAAACTGGCCATTACGTTCGGCTGCTGAAAAATTCCGTATGGACGGTTGATCTCGGTGTTGTAGCCAAAAATATTATCGGGCTCGAGCCATAAAAACTGCACCCAACCAAACAGGGATTGAATAAACACAGCGATGGTAACAAACCACAGCAGCCGCTGTTTCTGTTTGTTACTAAAGCGAACCTGCTGTAAGACCACAAACAGCAGATAACCAGCCCACAAGCCGATTAATCGTGTGCTGGCGAGTTCGGGGTTAGAGCCAATATAAAAAATGGGCACGGTGAGCATGACACAGCAGATCAATAGGCCGATAGTGAGCTTGTTGTATCTAAGGACTGCATCTCTGCCGAGTTGGTAGAGCCCAATTGCAAGAGAAATACTGATGGCAAGCCATGTTGTGGTGTTGAAGGATAGCGCCAATCCAGCGCCGCCGGGATTGGGGGTGAAAATGTGCATTGCGAGTAAGAAAACGACGGCGACGGAAACCAAAAACGGCTTAATTAAAGGCAATTTGGGTGCCTTTAGTTCGAGCTCTGTTCCTGCTACATGCGTGGTTGCCATAATTTCTACACCTCAAAAAAACAGACCAGTGAATGAGTCACTGGTCTGTTTATCTTACAACTAATTACTCACTTAACATAGGTTTAAGGAAACGAGCTGTGTGCGATCCCTCAACAAGGGCGACATCTTCAGGCGTGCCAGTGGCGATAATTTCGCCCCCACCTTGGCCACCTTCAGGGCCAAGATCGACAATCCAGTCAGCGGTTTTAATCACATCTAAGTTATGCTCGATCACCACCACCGTATTGCCATGATCGCGCAGTCGGTGTAAGACACTGAGTAACTGTTGGATATCGTGGAAATGCAAGCCAGTGGTTGGCTCATCCAAGATGTACAGTGTCTTTCCGGTATCACGTTTTGACAGCTCGCGCGCGAGTTTGACGCGTTGCGCTTCACCGCCAGATAGCGTGGTTGCGGCTTGTCCTAAACGGATATACGAAAGACCAACGTCCATCAAGGTTTGTAATTTGCGTGCAATAACAGGGACTGGGTCAAAGAACTGACGAGCGTCTTCGACGGTCATTTCTAGCACTTCATCGATGGCTTTGCCTTTATAACGTACTTCTAACGTCTCTCGGTTGTAGCGCTTACCTTTACAGACATCACACGGCACATAAACATCGGGTAAAAAGTGCATTTCCACCTTAATCACCCCATCACCTTGACAGGCTTCACAGCGACCACCACGAACGTTAAAGCTAAAACGCCCAGGTTTGTAGCCGCGAGAGCGGGATTCTTGCGTCCCCGCAAACAGTTCGCGAATCGGGGTAAAAATACCGGTGTAGGTGGCAGGGTTCGAACGAGGGGTACGACCAATAGGGCTTTGATCAATGTCGATGACTTTGTCGAAGTGCTCAAGTCCTTTGATCTTTTTATAAGGCGCAGGCATAGCCGTAGTGGCGCCATTGAGCTGGGTGTGGGCGATCTTAAAAAACGTATCGTTGATCAGGGTCGATTTGCCTGAGCCCGATACGCCAGTGATACAGCTAAACAAACCGACGGGGATCTCTAAGTTAACCTCTTTAAGGTTATTGCCTGACGCCCCAATCAGCTCGACGACTTTTTTGCTATCTCTTGGCGTACGAGCAGTGGGCACGGCGATCTGTTTTTTTCCGCTGAGGTATTGACCCGTCAGTGAGTTGGGGTTGGCAATGATCTCATCCATCGTACCTTCGGCCACCACGTTACCACCGTGTACCCCAGCGCCCGGACCAATATCGATCACGTGATCGGCCATTCGTATTGCATCTTCGTCATGTTCGACCACCAAGACGGTATTGCCCAGATCACGCAGATGGGTGAGGGTTTTCAACAGACGTTCGTTGTCGCGCTGATGCAGTCCGATTGAAGGTTCATCAAGCACATACATCACGCCGACGAGACCTGCGCCAATTTGACTAGCTAGGCGAATACGTTGTGCTTCACCGCCCGAGAGTGTTTCGGCACTGCGCGAAAGATTGAGATAATTCAGCCCGACATTGACCAAGAACTGCAGTCGGTCGTTGATCTCCTTCATCACTTTTTCGGCGATTTGGGCGCGTTGGCCTTCGAGCTGAAGTGATGCAAAAAAGTGTAGAGCGTCGGCGATGCTCAATTCGACGATTTGTGGCAAGGTGGTATCACCGATAAATACATTTCGTGCCTCCAAGCGGAGCCGGCTGCCGTCACAGCTTGAGCAAGTTTTAGTCGAAATATACTTCGCCAGATCCTCACGTACCGCGCTCGATTCGGTATCACGGTAGCGTCTTTCTAAGGTATTTAAGATCCCCTCAAATGGGTGGCGTTTTACCCGGATATCGCCGCGATCATTGATATATTTGAACTCGATTTCAGCGCGGCCTGAGCCAGTGAGAATGATATCACGCGTCTTCTTTGGCAAAGACTTGAATGGTGCATGGAGATCAAACCCATAATGTTCAGCGAGTGAAGAGAGCATCTGGAAATAGTAGTAGTTCTTTTGATCCCAGCCGCGAATGGCTCCTTGCGCGAGGCTCAATGAGTCGTCAACGATCACACGAGCGGGGTCGAAATACTGTTGTACGCCGAGGCCATCGCAGGTATGACAGGCACCGGCCGGATTATTAAATGAGAACAGGCGCGGCTCGAGCTCTTGCATGCTGTAACCACAGTGTGGGCAGGCAAAGTTGGCCGAAAATACCACTTCTTCACCTTCGCCATTCATAGGGGCAACGACCGCAATTCCGCCTGATAACTCAAGCGTGCTTTCAAACGATTCGGCTAGGCGCTGCTGCAGGTCGTTGCGTACCTTGAATCGATCCACGACCACCTCAATGGTGTGCTTTTTATGCAGCTCGAGTGTAGGAGGATCAGATAAGTCACAGGTTTCGCCGTCGATTCGCGCGCGAATGAAGCCTTGCGCTGCCAAATTTTCCAGTGTTTTGACATGTTCCCCCTTGCGCTCTTTTACGATCGGCGCAAGCAGCATCATTTTTGAGCCTTGTGGCATCTCTAGCACCTTGTCTACCATCTGAGAGACAGTCTGCGCAGCCAGTGGCACTTGGTGCTCTGGACAACGTGGTTCCCCTACGCGGGCGTAAAGCAACCTCAAGTAGTCATAAACTTCGGTGATGGTACCAACGGTAGAACGCGGGTTATGAGAGGTCGATTTTTGCTCAATCGAGATAGCTGGTGACAAGCCTTCAATATGGTCAACATCAGGCTTTTCCATTAAAGACAAAAACTGACGAGCATACGCCGAGAGAGACTCGACATAACGACGCTGCCCTTCGGCATAAAGCGTATCAAAGGCTAAGGAAGATTTACCGGAACCCGATAACCCGGTGATCACGATAAGTTTATCTCGTGGAATGGTGAGGTTGATGTTCTTCAGGTTATGGGTGCGGGCACCGCGGACTTCAATCTGATCCATGCTTATCACTTTATGCAAAAATTTAGTGGGCTAAGTATTACATAGTGTGAGAAATGTGCAAAGAAAATACTGGATAAAAAAACAGTAAAGGCCGCATCGGCGGCCTTCGTTTAATACGCAGAAAGCGGGAGGTTAGATCGTTTCTTTGGTGGTTTTTTGTTTTCCAAGCTCTGAGGTCTTGGTGTCTTTTAAATAGAGGTTTTCAAAGCAGTAGTTGGTCGCTTCGATATAGCCTTCAACACTACCGCAGTCGAAACGTTGACCTTTAAATTTGTAGGCTAATACGCAGCCTGCTTCTGCTTGCTTGAGCAGCGCATCGGTGATCTGAATTTCTCCGCCTTTACCGGGCTCGGTGTTTTCGATCAGCTCAAAAATATCTGGGGTAAGGATGTAGCGGCCAATAATGGCAAGGTTGCTCGGCGCTGTTCCTGGCTCAGGTTTTTCGACCATGTCGTCGACGCGGTAGATGTCGTCTTTAATCATCTCGCCAGAAATGACACCATACTTGTGTGTTTCGTCGGCTGGTACTTCCTGAACGGCAACGATGGAGCAGCGGAACTGTTTAAATAGCGCCACCATCTGAGACAACACCCCTTCTTGCTCGTTAACGCACAGGTCATCAGCCAGTACCACGGCAAAAGGTTCGTCACCGACCAGTTCACGCCCGGTAAGAATCGCATGGCCGAGCCCTTTCATTTCACGTTGACGGATGTAAGTGAAGTGAGCGGTATTAATGATATCGCGAATGTCGATCAGTAGATCTTCTTTATTGGTGCCGCTGATCTGGTGTTCAAGCTCGTAGTTCATATCAAAGTGGTCCATGATCGAATGCTTGCCACGCCCGGTGACAATACACATACCATTCATCCCCGCTTGAATCGCCTCTTCAACGCCATATTCAATCAGCGGTTTATTGACCACGGGCATCATCTCTTTCGGCATCGACTTGGTTGCGGGTAGAAAGCGGGTTCCATAACCAGCGGCTGGAAATAGACATTTCTTGATCATCAATTAAACCCTTTCAAATATTTATTATGAATCAAACTGGCGCAACCTTATCATGAATTGCTGGTGCAGATAATCAGTGTGCGCCAAGATTGTTCAAAAAGTTGTGAAACGTTTAACTATTCACTAGTGCCTCATATGTTGCTTAGCCCAAGCCGCAGCTTGTACACGATTTTTCGCGCCGAGCTTTTTGAAAATTTTCTGTAGATGTGATTTGACGGTAAACTCACTGATAAACATATCGTCTGCGATTTGGATGTTAGACGCGCCATCCATTAAACAGCGTAGGATTTGAATTTCACGGGCGGTCAAATCGACAGTGGCGGGTGTGGTTTGAGTATCGATGATACTGCGGTAGTGAAACAGCAACTGAGCGGTCACTTTTCTTGGCAGCCAGTTTTCGCCATTGATCACAGCTTCGCAGCCGCGCACAATCAGATCGATATTAGTATCTTTATAGAAAATGCCCTTCAGGTGACCGAAGGCCAGTATTTCATCAGTGGTTAATCGTTGTCGAACATTGAAAACCAAAGTTTCAAACGACTTATCAGCCAAAGGTAGGCCACGAACCTGGCTCTTTAGTCGGGTATAGTTGTGGTGATCGATTAATAAAATGCGATGCTTGTGCTTTTGTAGGGCAAGTGACAGCTCGTTTGGTAAGATGCGCGGTATTGAAATTCCCAGCTTTTGTTCTAGCTTATCGATAAAGGGATAACCGATGTTTGGATCGTCACACAGAAATGAAATGGTTCGGGTATAAATGTTTCTAGCCATACTGTCCTCTAGTACTTATGTTGTATAAATTAGACTCAGAGTGACGTAACTAGATAAATGGCGCGAATTTGGGTTGAGGCTTTGCGTCGCGATTCATATGGCCAAGTAATTATGCGATTACTCAGGATCGTTACAATTTGAGACGACTCTAAAAAAACGCCAACCTAGATGTTGAATACCAAACTGAGCAGACATTGTGGCGGAGAGATTTGTCGCGAGCGTAAAGCGTGTTATCCTAATACGCTATTTTCTGTACAACCCAATTTAGACGGAGCGAAACATGGCTAGCCGTGGAGTGAACAAAGTTATTTTAGTCGGTAATCTGGGCACTGATCCAGAAGTGCGTTACATGCCAAGTGGCGGCGCAGTGGCCAATATTACCATTGCAACGTCTGAATCATGGCGTGATAAAGCGACTGGCGAACAGCGTGAAAAAACCGAGTGGCACCGTGTTGCACTGTTTGGCAAGCTGGCTGAAGTGGCTGGTGAGTACCTACGCAAAGGTTCACAAGTTTACGTTGAAGGCCAACTACAAACGCGCAAATGGCAAGACCAAAATGGCCAAGACCGCTATACGACCGAGGTTGTGGTACAAGGTTACAACGGGGTAATGCAAATGTTGGGTGGTCGCGCTCAAGGTGGTTCGCCAGCGCAAGGCATGGGACAATCTCAGCCGCAACAAGGTGGTTGGGGACAGCCACAACAGCCTGCTATGCAGCATCAACCTGCTCAGCAGCCTCAGTCTCAGCCGCAACAAGCCAAGCCTCAGTACAATGAGCCACCAATGGATTTTGATGACGACATCCCATTCTAACGATGAGTTATTGAAAAAAAGCCGCGCTAGTCGCGGCTTTTTTATATAGTAAAGAAAGAGATTCATCGCCAAGTCGTTGACGAAACTAATATCATCATCACTTCAACTGTTAGACGGCCAAACTTACACTATTAGAAAAGGAATTCTACATTCATGAGGTATACCCCTACCTTAAAACTGAGTACTCGCTTGGTTGCATTTGTAACTGTTATTGTTATCAGTGCGATGTTTATCCTTTTCTTAGGCGGTACGCTCTCTTTCAAACGTTTGGGGCAGGAATACTTAGACCACTCGCTGCAAGGGATTGTCGATGTGGTTGATAAAGAAATGGAAGACCCAGACGCGGCCTACTCGTTACAACGCTGGATGCCAAAAATGCTCCAGGCTTCGAGCGTCGTCGAAATGGAATTGCTGAATTCGTATGGGGTTATCTATCGCTTTAAAGATACCACGTCCAAAGTTGACCAAGCACTGCTCTACGAAACTGAATATGTCTTAGAGCGAAACCGCGGCTATCAAATTCGTTTCAAAGCGATTCCCCCCTATATCGGATACGGCTACTCAATGCAGGCGTTATGGTCCATTACTTTAGCGGTAGGATTCGTCGTGTTCTGTTTGCTGCGCGGTTTAAAATGGCTTAAAGAACAGTTGCATGGCTCCGAAATGCTGGAAGAGCGCGGTCGGATGATATTAGCGGGGCGAGTGGAGGAGTACGCCAAGGGCGATCACAGTGAATGGCCATACACCGCAAGCGAGGCATTGGATCGGTTGATCGAAGAACTGCAAGATGCTCGTCAAGAACGTAGCCGTTTTGATACGTTCATCCGAACTCAGACCTTTCTGGACCAACTAACCGGAACGGCAAACCGGGTATTGTTTGATAGCAAACTTGAAGCCGCATTGTCAGAAAGTGGCTCTCATGGTGGCGTGTTGATCTTGAGGATTGATGATTGGGATCAGATAGAAGAAGAGCAAGGCAGAGCGGCGGCCAATGATTTTGTTGTTGATGTTGGTGAAGGGCTCAACAATGTGATTCAGCGGTATCCTGACGTGATTTTATCTCGTTATTACAACTCAGATTTTGCGATTTTTGCGCCCAGCCTATCGAGTAAGGATATATCAAACATTGCGGTTCAGTGCTTAAATCAGGTCACGAAACTGACGCCACCTGCGCCGCTAGATCAAGACAACTGGGCCCACATTGGGGTCAGTATGTATCGCGAAGGAGAAAGTCAGGGGCGTATTATTGATGAGGCGGAAACGGCTTTGAAAAGCGCACAACTGCAACGGATTAATACGTGGAGTCGTTTTCACAAGCATGTTAGCCAGCAAGATGAGCGTGGTAGCGTGCGTTGGCGTACCTTATTCGATGTCGCGCTTAAACCCGAGAGTATCTACATTTTCTCACAACCTTGTTACTTACTCGGATCGCAACAACAGCATCAGAGTGACCATTATGAACTGTTTGCTCGAATTAATGATCCAGAAAAAGGCGTGATAAAAGCATCACGCTTTAATTCAGCAATTGAATCAGTAGGTTATGAAAGTGTGCTCGATAAAGCAGCTTTTTCGGCCATTATTCACTATTTGAAACAATCAGAGCCTTCAGAGAGTTACTCTATCAACCTCCATGTGGTACCTTTTGCAGATAGAGAGTACTTTAAATGGTTTCGTGATGAGTTATTACAGCTCAGTATGGATCTTCGCCAGCGTTTGATGTTTGAGTTTACGGAAGCGCGCTTGGTAAAACACCTCGACTATATGCGCCCCGTGACCAAAATGATCGTTGGTTTAGGATGTCAGGTAGCGGTAGGGCAAGCGGGGCGTTCCATTGTCAGTACCCACTATTTAAAAGAGTTACCGGTGAGTTACTTAAAACTGCATCGGAGTTTGATCAAACGAATTGACCAGCGCCATGAAAATCAATTATTTGTTCGAAGTTTACTCGGTGCGTGTGAGGGGTTAGCGACTAAACTGATAGCCGTTGGTGTCGACAATAAAGCCGAATATCAGACGTGCTTGGAGATCGGTGTGCACGGTATTCAAGGCCGCTATCTGTGTGAAGAATCACAGTTGATCCCAACCGAAGCTTCTTATCCACCCGTAAGACAACCAGAACGCAAAGTGCAGATTGGCCGTCGTAATCGATGGCGGAAAATATAATGACAAACAATACGCTATCCTCAATCATAGCTAGATTTACAGGCAAAGAATCATCGGCAACGCGTCTGTCCGTTGTCGTTCAGCCGCGTGCTCTTTTTTTCTCGTCATCAACCCAATATGAACTCCCTTCCCACCTAGCACTGAATGATCAACCGTGGCAACAGGTGTTGCTAGAGGCTCTACGTGAGTATTCAGTTGTCAATGCTAAGGTCGATATCGTTTTGCATTCGTCGCTGTATAAAACGTATCAAATTGACAAACCTAATGTTCCTGAGGAAGAGCTTAAGCAGGCGCTGCCATTTTTGCTCAAAGACTTGCTGAGTGAGCGCATTTCGGATGTCGTCCTAGACTATTTGCCCTTGTCGGCGAACAACAAGTTGCAAGTCTATGTGGTTGAAAGAGCGTTGATTAGTCAGCTTTACCAATCGCTGAAAGCTTTATCGGTAGAGCTTGAGCGTGTGTTGGTCGAAGATGAGATTTGGGGACACTCGGCGGGTGAACTGCAGAATTTTTTACTGTTACAACGCAGTCAGCATGGCCCATTTCGTGTTTGTGCTTTTGTCGATGCTCAAAATGCTTTCCAACGCACCATGCGTGGCGTTACTCCGCCACTGACGGGGGTTGCCAGCAGCATATTACAGCTTGATGGTATCGCCTTAGAGCTGCAGCGATCGATTGACTACCTTTCCTCTCAGTTACGATCCACAGCGTTACATAAAATGTTGATCTGTTGTGATGAGGAGTCGCAGCAAGAGATTGTTGACGCGCTTAACGAGCGTCTCAGCGTCAAAGTAGACCTGCTTTTTGAGCCGTCGGATTCTTCTGACCCCCCTTTGCTATCTGGCGAAACCTTGCTGCAAGTCTGCGAAAACTTGAACCACGCCGACATTAACCTGTTCCCGCAAGAGCTGAAGCCAAAAAAAGAGTATTTTACTTTAACATCGGTAATCGGCGTTTGGGGCGTGGCGGCAGGCCTATTGCTCGCTATGAGTGCCCATTTTTATTATCAACAAAGCGGTTATCAACAACAACTCTCTGAGTCTCAGCGCCATCAATCCGAGCTGCAGCAGCAAGTAAAACGGTTGCAACAGCAGTTAGCGCAACATAAGCCGACTGCTGCGAAAGAGGCCGCTGTCGCTAGACTACAATTAGAGATAGATGCCAATCAGCGCGCTCTAGAAGCCGTTGCGCGCTTCGATAAAACACAACAAGTGGGTTATTCGCCAGTTATGCGCTCGTTGGCCAATTTAGGACGAAGTGATATCTCGTTAACCCGTATTCGATTGAATGCTGAACGCTTGGACCTTACTGGCTTAGCGCAGAACCCTCAAGCGATCCCTAATTGGGTGAATCAATTTAACAGTGAGTTGAGTTTAGTAGGACGAACCTTTGAGCAGCTCAAGATAGGTCGTAACGATCAAGAAGTCGTTACCTTTGAGCTTTACACCCAGAGGGAGGACGATAGATGAGTGGTGTATGGCAAAGAGGGAATGAAAAGTTTGCTCAGATGAGCATGCGAGAAAAGCTATTGATCAGTTTGTGTGGACTTGTGGCGGTTGTATTTGGCCTGTTGACACTGGTTGTCGAACCTATGTATCTAACTAATCAACAGCTAAACCGTCAGATTGACAATATCGAGCTGAATAACCAACAGCTTGAAGCGGACACGCTCGTGATGCAAGCGAAGCTCAACAGAGACCCCGATTTAGAGTTAGATAAGCAACTCAAGCAGTTGATGATCGATAGTCAGCAAAGCTCGCAACAGCTAGCGCAAATGGTTGAAAGCTTGATTACACCGAGTGAAATGGCGCGCATGCTAGAAACCGTGTTGCTAGGGTCACAACGGCTCAAGTTAATGAGTTTAGAGTCATTGCCCAGTGAGCCGATTGTGCCGCCAGACGAACAACACGGGATCACGGGATACTTTTTACACCCGGTTAGGATCGAACTTTCCGGGCGCTATTTCGATATCGTCAACTTTTTAGAAACACTTGAAGGTATGCCCGTCAAGTACTATTGGCGTAGTTTCGACTACCAAGTGGAGTCTTATCCGCAGTCACGGTTAGTCCTCACGGTTTATACCTTAGGCACCAGGCAGGAGTTTATCGGTGGTTAAATTATTACTGTCACTGTTGGCCGTTGGCGCGATATTTGGCGTACACGCTAAGCAAGACCCAACCGCTCCTCTCGGCTGGGAGGCCTCTTCATCAAGTGCTAAAGCGACAAAAAGTGTGCCACCGCTGCCGCAATTGCAGAGCATTGTTTGTTTAACAGACACGCCCTGCGGTGCGGTGTTGAACGGGCAGTCACTGCTTACAGGTGAACGTGTGAGCGGTTATACGGTCAGGAACATCGAACCACAAAGCGTCACGCTTTCACGTGGTGATAAAGTTTGGAAGTTATCCCTCTTCTCTCTTGAAGTGAAACAGTAAGGTTTGTAGGAATTTATGCGTAGACTCGCTATAGCTATCACGATTGCTTCAACATTGGTTGGTTGTTCAATGGGGCATCGCGACCCTGTTGAGGCAAAAGGAGCTCTCAATGAAGCGATCAATCACAACAACAGTCGAGGTTTAGATAGCCTACCGGCGTCGGTTGAAGCCGATTTAATGCCGGAGTTATCGACCACCGGAGAGCTAGCGTCACAGACCATCAAACGTTTTCGTGTTCAAGCCAATCAAGTTGAAGCGAAAGCTTTTTTTGCCAGTTTGGTTAAGGGAACAGAATATAGTGCAGCTATCCACCCTAACGTGTCTGGAACCATTACCGTTAATCTAAATGACGTTTCCTTAGATGAAGTGTTGACCGTGGTCGAGGATATCTACGGTTATCAGATCACCAAAACGGGCAGCGTGATACAGGTGTATCCGGCGGGGCTACGTACCGTGACGATTCCTGTCGACTATTTGCAGTTTAAGCGCTCAGGACGATCGATTACTTCAATTTCAACGGGGACCGTGACCAACCCTGAGTCGGGCTCTAGCAGTTCGTCAGAGAGTAGCTCGTCTAACTCATCCAATAACTCTTCATCGTCTTCGAGCAGTCGCTACAATTCAGCCAAAGGTGGCACAGAGATAGAAACCTCCAGCGAGAGCGACTTCTGGCCTCAGTTGGAGCAAGCGGTCAGTCTGCTAATTGGTTCAAGTGATGGCCAAAGTGTGGTGGTAACTCCGCAGGCCAGTGTGATAACGCTGCGCGCTTATCCTGATGAGATCCGTGAAGTCCGTGACTTTTTGGGGGTTTCGCAACAGCGTATGCATCGACAGGTGATATTAGAAGCCAAAATACTTGAAGTGACTCTTAGCGATGGTTACCAGCAAGGTATCAATTGGTCGAAAGCGTTCAGTTCCAATGGTACTAACTATTCCATCGGACAGGGATCTGTCGTTAAAGATGCTACAGGGGCGATTATTCCGGCGGTACTCCCGGGCTTGGATGCTATTGGGAACTTATTGGGCGGGCAGTCTAACTTGGTCATTTCGAGCGGCAGTTTTGATGCTGTGTTGAGTTTTATGGCAACCCAGGGTGACCTCAATGTGTTGTCTAGCCCAAGAGTGACGGCGTCTAATAACCAAAAAGCGGTGATTAAAGTGGGTACGGACAGTTATTTTGTAACGGATTTCTCGTCCAACACTGACACGGGCACCTCAAGTACCAACACCACAACGGATGTTGAATTGACCCCCTTCTTCTCTGGCATCTCCCTCGATGTGACGCCACAGATCGACGACCAAGGCAATGTACTATTGCACGTCCATCCTGCGGTGATTGAGGTGAAAGAGGAAAACAAAAGTATCAGCTATGGTGACCGAGATTTAACCTTACCGTTGGCGACAAGTGCTATTCGTGAGTCGGATTCTGTCATTCGCGCCCAAGACGGCGATGTGGTGGTGATTGGTGGCTTAATGAAATCCGCGACGCAAGACAGAGTATCCAAAGTCCCATTCTTGGGAGACATTCCTGGGCTAGGGCACCTATTTAGAAATACCAGTCAGTACACAGAGAAAACCGAGCTGGTCATTTTGTTGAAACCCTCTGTGGTGGGCGTCAACACGTGGCAGAAAGAGTTAGAACGCTCGCGTGACTTGCTCCAAGAATGGTTCCCTGACGAGCAGTAATCGCGATGTATCTTGAGCATTTTGGGCTGGTCAGTTTGCCGTTCCACCTGACGCCCGATACAGAAATGTTCTTAGGCTTGACGCCTCACTATGAGGCGATTCATACCGTACGTGCTGCGCTCGACATGGGGGAGGGCGTCATTAAGGTCACCGGCGAGGTCGGGACAGGTAAAACTATGGTGTGTCGCATGCTGATCAAGCACGCGGAGCAAAATGTTGAGCTGGTATTGATCCCTAATCCAGCACTCGATGGCGATCAATTGCGTATGGCGGTGGCCAATGAACTTGGCGTCGATTATGTTGAGCCGAATCGAGTGGTCGACGTTATTCAACAAAGACTAATGTCGCTAGCCCAGCAAGGTAAGCAAGTTGTTGTCTTGGTTGATGAGGCTCAGGCGTTAAGCGATGAGGCCTTAGAGGTGTTGCGATTGTTTGGCAACTTAGAAACGGAACAACGCAAGCTAATGCAAATCGTGTTGTTTGGTCAGCCTGAGCTGGATGAGCGGTTAGCCTCTCACCATTTACGCCAACTGCGCCAACGCATCACGTTTAGTGCCCAGTTACGCGGTTTAACCGTCGCAGAGGTGGTGGCCTATATCGATAGCC
This sequence comes from Vibrio sp. JPW-9-11-11, assembly GCF_013369335.1. Taxonomy (GTDB): domain Bacteria; phylum Pseudomonadota; class Gammaproteobacteria; order Enterobacterales; family Vibrionaceae; genus Vibrio. The sequence continues at coordinate 79,985 of NZ_SZQJ01000008.1, read as the reverse complement.
GAGTTGAGAAAGTCGGTGGGCAGACCACACTGTTTAGTTTGAACCACAAAAAAGCGATTTGGCGCGCGAGTCACGGTTACCCCCGTTTGATCAATCAAATATGCCACAAAGCGTTAGTGCTAACATGTGGCGACGGGCTAAAACAAGTGAGTAATCACCAACTTTTTCGAGCGATTCATGATACCTATGACAGTTGTAAGCCCAAGTTCAAAAGCCCGCTACTGTGGGGATGGAGTTAAGCGATGAGTACCATTAATCGAGCGCTGGCAAAGCTGTCCAATCAGACGACACAGCAAGGTGTGGAAATAACCCGTGCCGAGGTTAAACCGGTCAAAAGTCGCTCTGTCGTTGCTTGGGTGGTCGGCAGCTTCGCCGCCAGCCTGGCCGTGGGTGGTTGGGCTATTTCGCAGCAATCGCCGTCTGAAGCCGTGTATCCTGCGCAAGTTGACGCGACATTTGAAACAAGTGTGTCGATGTCGCCTACCAGTAAACCTTCAACAGCTACCGAAGTGTTTGTTGCGCCAAGCACCTCGGTAACCCCAAAAAGGACAGCCTCTACTAAGCTTGCCTCTTCTACGAGCGCTGAATCAGAGTCCAAAGCGGCTTCGCAACCTTCTAGCCAACCCAAGCAAGTGTCTTCGAACGTTAACGCTCGCTCGTCAAGCTCAGTGCAGTCAGCGCAGCCAGTCAGCGACGTAGTTCAAGGCGAGCTCGTGGTGGAGCAAGTGTCTCTCACGGCAGAGCAGTTAGCTAAGAAAGCTGCGACTCGGGGTAAGAAGGCCCTTGATAACAACAACCTCAAGCAAGCTTTGGAAGCCTATCATCAAGCGCTGCGTTATACCCCAAACGATGGCGGCATTCGTCAGCGTTTGGCTGCGCTGTATTACGGCAAAGGTGAAGTACGCAAAGCGGCAGCCTTGTTGCAAAAAGGCATCGCGCTCAATAGCGAGGATGTCGATTTGAGGCTAGCGTTAGCTAAAATGTTGCTCAAAGAGCAGCAGGCTCCGGCCGCACTGACTGTACTTAGCGCCATGCCAGAGCAAGCTTCGATTGAATACTTATCTTTGCGCGCTGCGTTAGCGCAAAAGCAAAAGCAGGACGAAATCGCCCTAAACAGTTATCAGCAACTTGTCCGCCTTGAACCCGACAGTGGGCGCTGGTGGCTCGGGCTTGCGATTCAACAGGAGCGAGCGTTTGAACTTGTTCAAGCCAAGGCCTCTTATGGTGAGGCGTTGACTAAGCTTGGTTTGTCTAGCCAGTCACAGCAGTTTATCCGTGATCGTTTAGCCCTAATCCGCCGTTTAGAGGAGCAGCCACAGTGAAAATTCAACTTAGAAAACGGCTGGGCGATCTATTAGTCGAAGAGGGCATCATTACCGAGTTGCAAGTTGAGCAGGCGCTAAACGCACAGAAGACCACAGGGCGAAAGCTCGGCGCGACGTTGATTGAGCTTGGTTTCCTCACTGAGCATCAAATGCTGAGCTTTCTCGCTCAGCAGTTGGATATTCCTTTGATCGATTTAAGCCGGGCTAATGTCGATATCGATGCGGTCCAGCTATTACCCGAAGTGCATGCACGACGATTACGGGCCTTGGTGATTGGTCGTCAAGACAACACTTTGCGGGTTGCCATGAGCGACCCAGCCGATCTATTTGCTCAAGAAGCGTTGCTCGGTCAGTTGGGGCAATACAGTATTGAATTTGTTATTGCACCCGAAAAGCAATTGGTTGAAGGTTTTGATCGCTACTATCGCCGAACCAAAGAAATCGCTTCATTTGCGGAGCAGTTGCAAGCCGAGCATCAAGTGACAGAGGCGTTCGACTTCAATATCGAAGGGAACGACAGCGAAGAAGTGACGGTCGTTAAGCTGATCAACTCTTTATTTGAGGATGCGATTCAGGTCGGCGCGTCTGATATTCATATCGAGCCTGATGCCAACGTGTTGCGCCTACGTCAACGGATTGATGGTGTGTTACACGAAACTTTGCTCAACGAGGTCAATATCGCATCCGCTTTAGTGTTAAGGCTTAAGTTGATGGCCAACCTTGATATCTCGGAAAAACGTTTACCACAAGATGGACGTTTCAATATCCGCACTAAAGGTCAGTCGGTGGATATCCGGATGTCGACTATGCCGGTTCAACATGGTGAATCTGTGGTGATGCGTCTGCTCAACCAGTCTGCGGGCGTGCGTAAGCTTGAAGAATCCGGCCTTCCAGATCACTTGCTGCTTCGTTTAAGACGTCAGTTGAAAAGGCCTCACGGCATGATTTTGGTCACAGGCCCTACAGGTTCGGGGAAAACCACCACCTTGTATGGCGCGCTAACCGAGCTCAACCAGCCGAGTAAAAAGATCATTACGGCTGAAGACCCTGTTGAATATCGCTTGCCGCGAGTGAATCAGGTGCAAGTGAACCCAAAGATAGACCTCGATTTTTCGACGGTCTTGCGCACCTTTTTGCGTCAAGACCCGGATATTATTCTGGTCGGTGAGATGCGCGATCAAGAAACGGTCGAAATAGGATTGCGCGCTGCGCTGACGGGGCACTTGGTACTAAGCACCCTACACACTAATGACGCCGTTGATAGTGCGCTGCGTATGATGGATATGGGGGCACCTGGCTACTTAGTGGCCAGTGCTGTGCGCGCGGTTGTCGCTCAGCGCTTAGTGCGCAAAGTGTGCCCTGACTGTAAAACCGAAGAGCCATTGGATGAAGGGCGAAAACAGTGGTTGGCTCAGCGCTTCCCTAACCAGGTAGGTACTCAGTTCTGGGTGGGCAAAGGGTGCCAGAACTGTAATTTGACCGGGTATCGTGGCCGTATTGGTGTGTTCGAAATGCTCGAACTTGAGCAAGAAATGATGGATAAGTTGCGTGCCAACGACGCGGTAGGGTTTGCCCGAGTTGCGCGTCAATCTGAACACTATAAACCTTTGTTGGCGTCGGCGATGGAGTTGGCGATGCAAGGGGTGGTGAGTTTTGGTGAGGTCATGAGTTTAGGTGAAGGCGACTCGTCTGGTTTTGAACAAGCGATTTATCTCTAAGGTGAGCTATGCCGACGTTTAACTATCAAGGTCGCCATGCCGATGGGACGGCAACCTCGGGAAGTATCGACGCTCCAACCCAGGAGGCCGTAGTCGAACAGTTGATGAATAAAGGCATCATTCCGATTTCGGTTGAAATCGGAGCTCAAAGCCGTGGACTCAACATCGATCTCAAAACTCTGTTTACCCCAGCGATTCCGTTAGAGGTGTTGGTGATTTTTTGTCGTCAGTTGTATAGCTTGACCAAGGCAGGAGTCCCGCTTCTTCGCTCGATGAAAGGGTTAAGTCAGAATAGCGCCAACAAACAGCTTCAAGACGCTCTGGAAGATGTCACGCAAGAGCTGACCAATGGTCGCAGCTTATCGAGTTCGATGCAGATGTTCCCTAAAGTGTTCAGCCCGCTATTTGTCTCTATGATTCATGTTGGCGAAAACACCGGCCGCCTCGATCAAGCGCTATTACAGCTGGCAGGCTACTATGAGCAAGAGGTAGAAACACGCAAGCGAATCAAAACCGCGATGCGCTATCCGACGTTTGTGATCAGTTTTATCGTGGTGGCGCTGTTTATCCTCAATGTCAAAGTGATCCCTCAATTTTCCAGTATGTTTGCCCGTTTTGGGGTGGATTTGCCATTGCCAACTAGGATCTTGATTAGTACCTCTGAGTTTTTTGTTAACTATTGGGTGATGATGGTTGCGGTAATAGTGGCTGGCCTGTTTGGATTTAAGGCCTGGATTAATACCGCTGCAGGGCGAGAAAGATGGGATAAGTTTCGTTTGCGAATGCCCGTGGTTGGGGAGTTGGTGAATCGCGCGCAGTTATCACGCTTTTCACGTACCTTTGCCCTAATGCTTAAGGCAGGGGTGCCGTTAAACCAATCGTTAGCCCTTTCCGCTGAAGCGTTAGGAAATAAGTACCTGGAAAATCGATTACTGGAGATGAAAGCCTCCATCGAAGCAGGGGGAACCATCTCTTCAACCGCGATCAACAGTGGCGTTTTTACTCCCTTGGTCATCCAAATGATCTCAGTAGGTGAGGAAACGGGGCGAATCGACGAGCTGTTGCTTGAGGTGTCTGATTTTTATGATCGCGAAGTGGACTACGACTTGAAAACATTAACTGCGCGTATAGAACCCATTCTGTTGGTGATTGTAGCGGGCATGGTGCTGATCTTAGCGCTTGGGATCTTTTTGCCGATGTGGGGCATGTTGGATGCAATTAAAGGCTAAAACAGGCTACTCGCTCGAGCGCTTGCGCGGGGTGATTTGGCTTCTGGTCTTAATTACGCTATTGATGAGTTTTATTTTGATGTGGCAACGTATCGAGCAACAAGCCAATCGGTCGGCACTGCAGTTGGTCAGTCAGCGCATCACTGAGCGGGCGAGTTTTTACAAACAACAGTGGCTGTTGGCCAAGCAGCCCAGGCAGCTAGAGTTGGGTCAGCTTCGACTAAACTACACTAATATGGGATGGGTAAAGCCTATCAATACTTTGCAGCAACCAGACTGCCAGTATTGGCTCGAGGTGCTCTACCCTGAGCAAGAAATTATGGGTACGGTGCCGACCAAGATAGTCAACGAATCTATAGCGGGCAGTTATCGCTGTTTGTATTTATATAGCGAGGATAGATTTGTTGCTATCAGTTTGATTAAAAATGACTTCTCTGCGAGGTCGGGCTTTCTGGTTGAGTAGTTTTCTTGACGTGGAACATATAGCGAAATTATACAATCTCCGTATAATATATCGCAGCAAATTACAGGTTTTACACTATGGCAAATAAGCAAGCTGGTTTTACTTTGGTCGAGTTAGTGGTGGTGATCGTGGTGGTTGGATTACTCGCCGTCGCAGCATTGCCAAGGTTTCTCGATGTGACCGATGAAGCCAAAAAAGCCAGCATTGAAGGGGTAGCTGGTGGTTATGCCACAGGCGTGTTGTCTGCACGCGCTCAATGGGAAGCGCAAGCCAGACCTTCGCAAACGATTGATGGTGTCACGCGTAATAGTATCGATTACGATGGGGTAAACTTTTGGTTGACCAGCTCAGATCAGAGTAATGGTAATTTTCGCGATGGTTACCCGTATGCCGTGAATCGAGATAACAGTACGTTTCCTTCATCGCTGACCAACCAAGCGTGTATTGATTTGATGGATAACCTGCTACAAAACCCACCAAGAGTGGGGACGGTGGAAGACGCCGCGAGTAACCCAGATATCAGATATTCCGCACAAGCTAATGATGGTGATGCCACTTGCACCTACACGCAAAAAGAGGGCAATAGCGATCACCAGTTTGTGTATGAAATTGAAACAGGTCGTGTGACCGTAACCCTGCAGTAGCGCTGCAAGTAGTCAAAGAAGAGAGTGTATAGTATGAAAAGACAAGGCGGTTTCACCCTAATCGAATTGGTAGTGGTGATAGTCATTTTAGGTATTTTGGCGGTCACAGCGGCGCCACGTTTTTTGAATCTTCAAGGTGATGCTCGTGATGCTTCAATTCAAGGTCTAAAAGGAGCGATGGCTGGAGCTGCTGGTATTGTTTATGGTAAAGCAGCTATTGAAGGTGAAGATATCAAAGCGGATGGGGCTATTTCTGCAGGTAGCGATACCATTCAAACAGTATGGGGTTACCCAGAAGCTTCAACTGACGGTATTGCGAAAGCTGTAGCAGGAATAGGTGACTGGAAAAGAATCACAGCGGTATCTGGAGCTAACACAATTGCATATGGCTTCGATGCGGATTCTACTAACTGTTATGTAACTTACGGGATAGATCCATCAACATCTAATGCTGAGCCAACTTATACAGTATCTTCTTGTCAGTAGTGTTTGATACATAGGCCAGCATCGCTGGCCTTTTTCTTACCACCGTTTTTATATCCTCAACTCCTCTCAAATTTCCTTAAAAAACAACAGTGACAAACCTGGTTACGTTATACTTAACGCTATTGTGGTTGCGGGGTGTTTTTCTATGGCGCGCTTAAAACATACAGGTTTTACACTGGTTGAGTTGATCGTAGTGATCATCTTAGTGGCGATCGTTTCGCTGTATGCCGCCAGTCGCTATATTGGCCGTTCCAGCTTTGCGCCAGCGGTTGCTCAAGAGCAGGTGATCTCAGTGATTCGACAAGTACAAGTGAATCGCATGCAGTCCAATGTGGATAGCTCTTGCAGCTCAGATAGTAAGGTTGCGCTGCGTATTAGTTCGACTTGCCTTGGCTCTATCGAAGGCTGCACGCTCACCAGCGCGCAGCGCAGTGACTGGGTTGCGATTGATGAAGTGCGTTTTTCTCCCACTGTAAACTGCCTTGAGTTCAACTTACTCGGTGAGCCCAGCCAAGTGGTCGATGTTCAGATTCGTTCTGGCAGCGCGACGTGTCAGGTATCGATTAATTCGAACGGTTATGTCGCACCAGGGAGCTGCTCATAATGAAAAGAAGCGTGGTGCGAAAAAGCGGTTTTACTCTGATCGAGAGCGTCATCGTGATTGTAGTGATGGGGCTGGCGATGCTCACTATCATCAACTTTTTAGTACCACAGATTTCTCGCTCCGCCGATCCGCATTATCAGGTGCGCGCGGCGGCGTTAGGTCAAAGCGTGATGACCCAGGTACTGGCGCGCGGATTTGATCATCACAGCGACTTTCAAGGTGGCGCGGTTCGCTGCTCTTCGGTGGATGTCGGGGCAATAGACTGTTCCGCATTCGACACTAGCAGCCGAAGTTTAGGTCTCGATAGTGACCGAGGGGAAACCGCTGAGAATCCACAAAGCTATGACGATGTTGATGATTTTATTGGTTGTTGGGTCCCGGGTGGTAGCGAAATCTGCAGCGATCTTGATGATTTGATCAGTGATGGCAGTAGTAGCTATCGCAACTTTCGGTTGGATATAGACGTCAGTTATCCCGATGCTAGCGATGCAAGCTTGAAACAGGTGTCGCTCATCATCTCAGCCAGCAATCAATCCCCTATCCGTTTAATTGGCTATCGAGGGAACTATTGATGCAGCAGCGTGGCTTTACCTTGATTGAAATGATCCTCACCATAGTGGTGGGTGGAATTCTGGTGTTAGGTATCGCCGGATTTGTTGAACTCGGTGCGCGAGGTTATGCCGATACCGTCGATCGTCAGCGTTTGCAAACTCAAGCCAAGTTCGTGTTAGAGAAAATGGCGCGAGAAGTGCGCCACGCTGTGCCGAATCTATTTCGTAGTGAAGACAATTGCGTCTACTTCTATCCAATCATTTACTCCGGGTTTTATGCGATTTCAGGGAATGATATTGAGTTTATTGTCGGTCAGCGCGATGATCTCGATGCCAGCAGCTTCAACGACTTAGCCATGATTATCAACCCCACTACTAACCGTACCGTGCGTGATGACTCCTTTTCTCTTACCGGGCAGGTGACCGCTTTAGGCAATCAAGTGTTCTCGGTGGCGAATCAAGTAACGAATCTCACGAGTGAATCAGTGGCCAAGCGTTTCTATATCTTTCACCCTAATCAAGAGCGCCGCTATTGTATCGCTTCGGTGGCAGGGCGCAGCCGGGTGGAAAGAGATGGCGCGCCATTGTCTGATTTTGTGGTCAGTGGGTCTTTAAATTATCAGCCTGCAACGGTGCAAAATAACGGCTTGGTTCATGCGAATTTGACCTTTAGCCAAAATGGTGAGCGCACCAACTTTGAGCAAGAGATACAGGTGATCAATGTACCGTAAACGTCAACGAGGCAATCTCTACATTGTGGTGATTTTTGTATTAGTGGTGATGGGTTTTTTAGCCACCGCGTTGAGCCGCATCGAATTGTCGAACAGTGACGCTCAGACCCGAGATGTGCTGGGTACTCAAGCTTGGTTGTTGAGTCACTCAGTGAATGAGATGGCATTAACCTTATTTTATCCACTGAGTTCAACCGACTCGTCAGTTGCTGCACATTGTGACCCTGACGGAAACAGCAACACGAGTGCGGTATCGGTTGAACTACAAAATCGTGCCAATGCGCTCATCGCCACTGTGGCCAGTTGCCGCAATGTAACCCTCAGTTGTGACTTAAAGGGACCGCTCGATGGTGAAACGTTCTACTTGCTAGAAAGCCGCGTGACCTGTGGTTCCGGGCTCTCTGAGGTGGTGAGAAGCCAGCAAATTTGGGTTAAGGAGTCATTATGAGCAAAAAAATCGCGCATATAATTACCTGGATTTATTTGATGATTTTCGGGTCTCTGCCTGTCTATGCGAATACATGCGAAGTCAATCCAAGCGAAAGCTTCAAAGTGACCTTTGCAATCCAAAACTCTAGTTTGGGTGAGTCCTTGGAGGGCATAAAGGCTGTTGGCAACAAGAATACTTATGTCCCTATTTGGACTAATGACGATGGTGTGGTTGACACCAGTGATGGGGCACCGTTTGTCAGGGACCCAGACTATATGGTAGCTGGTGGCGATTATTGGGTAGAGTTATTATTTTACCCTGCCGCGAGTGGTAGTAGTGTTGGATCGATTGACTATTACGTAGATGACGGGAATGGGTTTAAATTTCTTGGTTCTTACGACGCAGATTTGAAAGGCATTCATCCTCAGAAAGTACTCTTGTCAGGAAGTGGCACTGTGTCTCTTAACTGTAACTTGCCTGTGACGCCACCACCCACACCTCTTCCCGATCTCTGTGAATATTTTCCGGAGCCACTGCAATCTAACCGTTACTACAATTCAGGGGCAGGTTGGCAGCAATGGGATGGTTACTTGAACTTCTCAGAGGGCAGTGGGAGCGGGAACCGTATCTATCTCAATGAGTTTACTCGTTCGCAACCTTTGGCTTTTACTAACTCGCGAGTGCTCGGTATCAGCAATAATGGCTGCGCATATAGTGATGGCGTTAATGTGGGTAATAGTTGTACGGTTGATAGTGAGCGTAGTGTGTTTCCGTCAGGGCCACCGCAGCCGAGTTCATTTAATTATGGCGGGGCAGATATCACATCACCGAATGGCGGAAACCGCTTGCTGACGCCAGGCCTGTATAACTCTTTCTCATTTGGGCTAAATGGCAGCTCAATAACACTCGAGCCCGGCGAGTATTGGGTTAATACGCTTAATTTCAACAATAACGACATTGCCCTCTATGTGACGGGAAAAGTGGTATTGCACTACAACCAAATTAACTTTAGTCAAAATAGTCGCGTTTATATCAACGCTGCGACCAACGAAACCAATGATTCAAGCTTCGATCATAATAATTTGTCACTGATTGGGCATGGCAACACTTCTCAGTTTTTTCCACAGCGTGGTAGCGATATCAGGCTAAAGGCGAACATCTACGTGTCAGCTGAGGCGGCTGCTGGGTTTGATATTAACGTTGTTGATCGTTTCCAAATGCAAGGGTCTATCACTGCGCCAGTTATTAATTTTCGTGCAACTGATAACAGTTATATCAAAGCGAAGTCTGTGAGCGGTTGTTTTACTCCACCACAGCCTGCGTTATCACGAATCGAGATCAAACCGTACAACTACCACCTTACCTGTGAAGCGAGCCCACAAGATATCGTTGAAGTACATATGCTCGATAGTGACGGTAATCTGGTTTCAGGGTACTCGCCAGACTTGAGACAAACGGGCGGCAACAACTTAGAGATCACCAGCTTAGGTGAATCGGGGGGGATTGCGAAGTTTAAGGTGCGTACCTCAACTCCTAATGTACTAGGTGACTATGCATTAACTGCAGAGCTCAATGCGGAAGGCAGCACTTATAGCGACAGTGATTTTATGCGCTACGTGCCTTATCGCTTTAATATCGCCGATCAGTTGGTATTCGCTGGGCAGGACACGACCGTGCCAGTCGAGGTTGAAGCTTGTGATGGCGGTAATGTGATCTCTTTGGGCTATACCGGATCACCGAACGCAAGTTTTACTTATAATCGCCCAATTACCGCAATCCTTGATAGCAATGACTTTTCGTTTACGGCTGCGCTAAACGATAGCAATCGAAATGCACTGATGAACTTTAAAGAATCAGGCCATATCACAGTGACGTTAGAGGATACGTCGTTTGATTGTAGCGGTGAAGCGGGCTGTCCAAGTGAAGGCGGTGCGCTCAAAGGCGAGTTTGATGTCTACTCACGACCTTGGAAAATTGCACTTTGCGATGTAACCGATAGCACGATTGGTACTAGTAACCCGGCCACCACAACGGGTTCCCCAGGCTTTATCAGTGCGGGGAGTGAGTTTGATGTGACCTATCGTCCCATCGTTCATAGTGACTCATCTAATGGTGAGAGCAATGAATGTTTATATCCCGCGACGGGCAACTATCCACTCGACAATGGGCCGATAGAGCTCACATTGAGTTTGGCCTATCCAAGCGGAGGTGAGGAAGGTACTCTTGTCCCTGCAGTGACAAGCTTTGTGCCGAGTGATGGTTTAAGTAAAAGCGTGCGTCACACTTGGTCTCAAGTCGGCACGTTACAATTGGAAACCAGCGCCAGCTACCTTAATTTAGCAGTGATGCCCTATCAGCAAGCTATCGGCCGTTTTTACCCAGACTTCTTTACCACCGAAACCAATGCGTGGAATGATCCTGCTATTACTGGCGGTGAGCAGGGCTTCACTTATATGAATCAACCGTTTGGTAGTGTCACCGCAACGGTGGGCGCTTTTAATGTGCAAGGCAATCCAGTAAGCAACTACGGGTTATTTGCTGAAAGCTTGCAAGCGGTGTTTATGATGGATAACCAAGATCGACTCGTGAATGCCGATGCGGCTAGTTTGGCCACACAATCTCGCTACCAGGATCATCAATGGCTATTAGATAGTGATCAAATAACGTGGAGTAAACAATCCGATCTCACGCCGGATGGGCCGTTTAACTACCTATCGGGCAGTGCGCTAGAGGTAAACTTAGAGATTTCACCGGCCACTATTAATGATCCAGTGCGTTTCAAGCAGTCTGCGACGGATACCGATTCGTCAAGCAGTCAAGTGCTGCCCGATGAGCAGCCGAGGCTGGTGTTTGGGCGCTATAACATGACCGATGTTGGTGGTGTTGAGGGAGCCCAATTGACTGTCCCCCTGCAAGTGCAGTACTGGAATGGCAGCCGTTTTGAACGCAACCTACAAGATAGTTTCTCTCAGTTTGATGGCCGCCATTACTGTACACAAATGATTTGGCCTAATAATGGCGAGTCAGGTGACAGTGTTGTTTTGGCGGGTAACGCTACTGTGAACACTGGTGGTTCCAATGCTCTCGTCACGACACAAACCCCGCCGAATCGAGAACAGGTAGAGGTGTGGTTGAGGCTTGATAATAGCGCATCCTCATCAAATTGCAATGGGACGAATAACGATATGGCTTGGTTGATGTACGACTGGGATCAAGATGGTGTCGCGGAGGAAAATCCATCGGCAGTGGTCACTTTTGGCATTTTCCGTGGTAATGACCGTGTTATCTTCCGCGGTGAACCCGGTCTGACAGGGCAGTAATTTTTGTTATTTTTTTGCCCATCGTTAGGAATCTGTTAGAAATTGCGTGTTTCAGCCCATGTTTACACTTCAATGCCTTGCTGTGACGGCAAGGCATTGGTACATTTAGTGCAATTTTCTATCTTCTAATTCTTTCAGGACGAGCGAAGAATATGTTCAAAAAACTTCGTGGCATATTTTCAAATGACCTATCTATCGATTTAGGTACTGCCAACACTCTTATCTACGTTAAAGGACAGGGTATTGTCCTAGACGAGCCTTCAGTTGTAGCCATCCGTCAAGACCGTAAAAGCGCGGGCAAAAGTGTCGCTGCAGTCGGACATGCGGCAAAACAAATGTTGGGCCGTACTCCGGGTAACATCTCTGCAATTCGTCCGATGAAAGATGGTGTGATTGCCGACTTTTATGTCACCGAAAAAATGCTGCAACACTTTATTAAACAAGTACACGACAACAGCGTGCTGAAACCAAGCCCGCGCGTATTGGTGTGTGTCCCATGTGGATCGACTCAAGTTGAGCGTCGTGCGATTCGTGAATCGGCGCTAGGCGCGGGTGCACGTGAAGTTTACTTGATTGACGAGCCAATGGCGGCGGCGATCGGTGCAGGCTTGCGTGTCTCAGAGCCAACAGGCTCTATGGTGGTTGATATTGGTGGTGGTACCACTGAAGTCGCCGTGATCTCACTCAACGGTGTAGTGTACTCCTCATCAGTACGCATCGGTGGTGACCGTTTTGATGAAGCAATCATTAATTATGTTCGTCGTAATTACGGTAGTTTGATCGGTGAAGCGACCGCTGAGAAGATCAAACACGAGATCGGTTCTGCTTATCCTGGTGATGAAGTCGAAGAGATCGAAGTGCGCGGCCGTAACCTAGCGGAAGGTGTACCACGTAGCTTTAGCTTAAATTCAAATGAGATCCTTGAGGCGCTGCAAGAGCCCCTAACGGGTATTGTCTCTGCCGTGATGGTGGCACTCGAGCAATGTCCTCCGGAGTTGGCGTCAGACATCTCTGAAAACGGAATGGTATTGACCGGTGGCGGCGCGCTGCTGAAAGATCTCGACCGTTTATTGACGGAAGAAACCGGGATTCCGGTTGTGATCGCAGAAGACCCTCTCACTTGTGTTGCGCGCGGCGGTGGTAAAGCACTCGAGATGATCGACATGCATGGTGGCGATCTGTTTAGCGAAGAATAATCGAAACCTCTTGGTGATACCAAGAGCCGCAAGATAAGGATCTCATACTCTATGAAGCCGATTTTTGGCCGGGGACCTTCACTTCAGTTACGTCTATTTTTTGCCGTTATTCTATCAGCCAGCTTTATGCTGGCTGATAGTCGTTTAGGCGCGTTTGCACAAGTACGCTATTTGCTCAATAGCTTGGTCGCGCCGATTCAGTATTTGGCTGACGTTCCGCGAGTGATGTTTGAAGGGGCTTATGAACGCTTCAATATCCGTCAGGATTACATGGAAAGCACACGCACGCTTAAGCGTGAGGTGTTGCGTCTAAAAAATGACTTACTGCTGTTGGATCAGTACCGGGAAGAAAACCAAAGACTGCGTAAGCTGCTGGGCTCTTCATTCATCCGTGATGAACGTAAAGTCGTGACTGAAGTGATGGCGGTCGATACCTCGCCTTATCGTCACCAAGTGGTGATCGATAAAGGCCAGATTGATGGCGTTTATGTTGGACAGCCAGTTGCGAATGAAAAAGGCATTGTTGGACAGGTGACGTTTGTTTCAGCGCACAATAGTCGAGTGTTGCTGTTGACCGACAGTCTGAGTGCGATCCCGGTACAGGTGATCCGTAACGATATTCGTGTGATTGCCTCGGGGAATGGCAAAACGGATCGAATCAATCTCGACCATATTCCAATCAGCCTAGACATTGAACAAGGCGATCTGTTGGTTACCTCAGGTCTGGGGGGCATTTACCCTGAAGGATTTCCTGTCGCGCATGTGGCAAACGTGGAGCGCGATACGGCTCGAGAGTTCGCGGTTATCGAAGCTGAGCCTGTGGTGGATTTTGAACGCTTACGTTATTTGCTTTTGATATGGCCGAATGATTCTCGCCAGGAGAAAATTCAACAAGTATTACCTGACAATGTGGAGGAGCCTCAGTAATGGCCAATAGTGTCTTAAAGGGGAAGCTTGTTATTAGCGGATCGTTTTTGATCGCGTTGACACTACAAACGATTCCTTGGCCAGGTATGCTTGACCTGTTGCGCCCATCTTGGCTACTGCTGGTCACTTGTTATTGGGTGCTGGCCTTGCCGCACCGAGTGAACGTCGGTTCTGCATTAGTGTTAGGCTTGCTGTGGGATTTGCTGCTGGGTTCTACTTTAGGTATTCGTGGCATGATGATGTCGATTGTGGTTTACCTGGTCGCACTCAACTTTCTCGTCATGCGCAATATGGCACTCTGGCAGCAAGCGATTTTAATCGGCGTGATGTCGATGATCCTCGATGTGTTGATCTTCTTTGGTGAGTACTTAATCCAAGATGTTACTTTTAATCCGGTCTCACTATGGAGCGGTTTGATTAACTGTATTTTGTGGCCATGGATGTTCCTGTTAATGCGTCGAGTACGACGCCACTGGCATATAAGATAAACAATGAAACAACCTCTGATTCTGGCGTCTGGTTCGCCACGACGCAAAGAGCTATTAAGCCAATTGGGCTATACGTTTTCGGTGCTCAAAACCGATGTCGAAGAGCAGCGTCAGGCGAGTGAAAAACCGTTTGATTATGTGGCGCGCTTATCAAAAGACAAAGCCTTGGCAGCGGTCGAACTCGACCCAGAATCTGTGGTCATTGGCTCAGATACTATCGTGGTGTGTGACGAGAAGGTATTGGAAAAGCCAGATGACTTAGCGCATGCTAAACAGATGTTATTGATGCTTTCCAATCGAGCGCATCAAGTGATGACAGCGGTGACTGTCGCCACACAAGAGATTCAAGAAACTGTGGTTGTCACCACAGACGTTTGGTTTAAACCCTTGTCAGAGCAAGAAATAGAACAATATTGGCAGACGGGCGAACCATGCGATAAAGCTGGTAGTTATGGTATTCAAGGTCTGGGGGGGCGATTTGTCACTCGGATAGAAGGGAGTTATTACGCCGTTGTCGGCTTACCTCTTTATGAAACTGACCAGCTCTTGCGCAAATTTTTATAATTATTTTTTGAGGTGCGCTCATGAGTGCAGAGTTGTTGATTAACGTGACCCCGAGTGAAACTCGCGTGGCCATGATTGAAGGGGGAACCCTCCAAGAAATTCATGTTGAACGAGAGGCCAAACGCGGCATCGTTGGCAATATTTACAAAGGCAAAGTAAGCCGTGTCTTGCCGGGAATGCAGGCGGCCTTCGTTGATATTGGCCTAGAAAAAGCCGCGTTCTTGCATGCATCCGATATTGTGCCCCATACCGAGTGTGTGGCAGAGAACGAAAAACAACAGTTTCAAGTGAGAGATATTTCTGAACTGGTTCGTCAGGGACAAGACATCGTGGTGCAGGTGGTCAAAGATCCTCTCGGCACTAAGGGCGCACGTTTAACCACCGACATCACCTTACCCTCGCGTTACCTAGTGTTTATGCCAGGGGCGAGCCATGTTGGCGTGTCGCAGCGTATCGAAAGCGAAGCTGAGCGTCACCGCTTGAAGAAAGTTGTGGGTCATTATTGCGATGAAAACGGTGGATTTATCATTCGTACTGCGGCTGAGGGCGCCGATGAGAAGGAGCTGTCCCAAGATGCGGCATTTTTGAAGCGTCTATGGTCAAAAGTGACCGAGCGACGCAGTAAGTACAAGACACGCTCGACACTGTATGGCGAACTTGGTTTATCGCAACGCATTTTGCGTGATTTTGTCGGTACTGAGCTCAACAAGATCTTAGTCGACTCGCGTCAGGAGTTCGAAAATCTTACAGAATTTACTTCGGAATACGTCCCAGAGTTAACCGACAAGTTAGAGCTCTATGAAGGGGATAAGCCGATTTTCGATATGTACGACACCGAGAACGAAATCCAGCGCTCGTTGGAGCGTAAAGTGGAACTCAAATCGGGCGGCTACCTGATCATCGACCAGACTGAGGCGATGACGACCGTGGATATCAACACCGGGGCCTTTGTAGGACGACGTAATCTCGAAGAGACTATCTTCAATACCAATATTGAGGCGACACAAGCGATTGCACGTCAACTGCGTCTGCGTAACCTTGGCGGTATCATTATTATCGATTTTATCGATATGGCCTCGGATGAGCATCGCAATCGGGTCCTTTCTTCATTGGAGTCAGCCCTCAATAAAGATCGCGTCAAAACCAATATCAATGGTTTCACTCAATTAGGTCTGGTTGAGATGACGCGGAAGCGCACCCGAGAAAGCATCGAACATGTACTGTGCTCAACGTGCCCAACTTGTGAAGGGCGCGGCAGCGTCAAAACAGTCGAGTCAGTCTGTTACGAGATTCTGCGTGAAATTACCCGAGTGAATCGAGCTTACGACGCCGATAAGTTTGTCGTCTACGCTTCGCCTGCAGTGGCAGAAACTTTGCAAGGAGATGAATCTCACGCCCTTGCCGAGTTGGAGGTGTTTATTAGTAAGCAAGTGAAGATTCAAGCGGAACCTTTGTACATTCAAGAGCAATTTGACGTTGTGATGATGTAAAGGCGTGTCGTGAACTCTACTGTGACTCGCTTAACGCGATGGTGTCTTGGGTTGCTGGTAACGGTGTTGGTCTTATTGGCCATGACCGTTACTGGGTTGCGTATTGCTCTGCCACAGCTCAACCACTTTCAACCGCAGATTCAGGCCTGGGTGAACCAAAGCTCCGGGCTTGAGTTTCAGATCTCTGATATTCATGGCTTTTGGCGCAACACTCATCCATCGTTATCGTTGCGAGGCGTCACCGCAGACACGCCTGAAAGCAGTGGTATTCATTTCTCAGCCAACAATGTCGAGATCGAACTGGATCTTTTTCAATCCTTGATCGAGCGCCAACCTGTGGTGGCTGATTTGAGTATTCATCAACTCAAGTTGGACATCAGCTCCATTGAATGGACTCAAGATAGTTCAACCCCCGAGCTCAATCCTCAAGGAGAGCAAAAAACCGTTGTCGAGCAACTGGACCAACTACTGCTGCGTCAATTAGACCGATTTTCTCTTAAGCAGTCACAAATTCACTTTCTTGGTGTCGATGGTACACCGCGTGATTTGGAAATCACGCGTTTACAGTGGCAAAACGATGGCCGTCATCACATTGCTGATGGTGAGGTCAATTTAGCCGATAGTCATGTTAATTCGGCTGAGATCAAAGCTAACTTTGTCGATCACGGCTCGCTGCAAGAAGTGAGCGGTGAGTTTTATCTTTCGGCGCAGAATGTTCTGCTCACTCCATGGCTGACCAAGTACTTCAAAACCGAAATGGGGGTCGAAAAGGGCCAGGTGAGTTTCAGTAGTTGGCTGACTCTGGATCGGAACAACCCGGTGAGTGCTTATGTCGAACTTCAGCCATCAGAACTTATTTGGCAAGAAGGCAAGCGTCATGAGTTGTTACTCGAGTCGGGGGTGATCGAGTTAGAGCCAAGGGATAATGGTTGGCAAGTGAATGCTTACTCACTCAATGTTTTCACCGATGACCAAGCTTGGCCAGAATTGGATGTAGCCTTCGATTGGCAGCCCGGAGCTTGGCGAGCTAACGTCTCTCAGCTTGACATTGCATCGCTGACGCCGCTGGCGAAACTCGTGCCGGAGTCGAACGCCACGAGTCAACTGCTCGATACCTTGTCTCTGGGGGGAAGGGTTGAAGATATCCGCATTGCCGCCGAAGGGGGCTGGGAGAATCTGCGTTACTCTGGGCAGTTAACTCAAGGCAGTATGGCACAATGGGCGCTACTGCCAGAAGTTCATCAGTTGTCAGCGACGATTGTAGGCAGCCTCAATCAAGCCCATGCTCAAGTGACCTTGATTGACGATGTGTTGCCGTATGGTGAGGTGTTTCAAGCGCCATTGAACATCAAGCAAGGCCAAGTCGATATCGTTTGGCAACGGGGTGAGGATGGCTGGTCGCTATGGGCTGATAAAGTGACAGCGGCGACCCCTGACTTACAGGTGTTGGGAGCGTTTCGCTTGGACTTCCCGCAAGGCCAGAGTCCATTTCTATCTTTCTATGCAGAAGCTGATTTGTATAACGCAGGGGAAACTTGGCGTTACTTACCGACACTCGCGCTGGGGCGTGAGCTGACCGATTACTTAAGCACGGCGATTCAAGCCGGTAAAGTGAACACGGCTAAACTCCTGTGGTACGGGGAATTGGCCGATTTTCCCTACCAGCGCAATGATGGCATGTTCCAAGCTTGGGTAGGGCTGAAACAGGCCAAGTTCAGTTTTGACACGGCGTGGCCACCGATCACTGATTTACAGCTCGATTTGTTGTTCCAGAACGATGCGATGTACCTTGACTCCCACAGTGCCACGTTAATGGATGTGACTGCCAAGCGGATTACTGGACGAATCCCAGCGTTGGCAGAAGGTGGTCATATCGAGATTGAAGCCCAAGCCGTGGCGCAAGGAAACGCGGTGCGTGATTATATGACGGCTTCTCCCTTGGTCGATTCCGTGGGCGCGGCACTGACAGCTGTTCAAGTCGATGGGCCAGTCGAGTCTAGCTTTCGGCTCAATATACCGTTTCATCGGGACAGAGAAGCGCGTGCTTGGGGCTATGCCGAACTGAACCGCAATCACGTGACTATCGAGTCTCCTCCGATGACATTAGAGACCGTCTCTGGGCGTGTTGAGTTTGATAATGACGTGGTCAGTGCGGCGGGGTTGGAAGCGAAACTACTTCGACAACCGGTGTCGATAGATTTTAGTGGTGAAAATATTGCCCAGGGTTACGGCGTGGCGATCGATGTCGTCGGGGACTGGGATATTAAACCGCTCACTCCTTATTTGGGCCAACGCTGGCTGGGACCGCTGGACGGTCACGCGCCATGGCGTATGGATGTCGACATCCAACTCAATGATGTTGGCTTTACTTATCAGATCGATACTGAAGCCGACTTAAAGTTTGTAAGTAGTCACTTACCAGCGCCGTTTTTGAAACCATCTGGGGTGGCTGGCAAAGGGCGCTTACAAGCCTCTGGTAACCAAGAGACCATCACTGCGCGAGTTCAATTGCCGAGCTTCAAGTATCAGGCTGAAATCGATATTCGGCCTGACGTCCCTGTGCTTACCGACACTAACTTGGTCGTCGGTAAAGGCAGTTTTAAGATCAGCCCTGTTGCGGGTCATCATGCTCAAGTGAGGCTCAATCGTGTCGACCTAGATGATTGGATTGAGATGCTAACTGTCGATCAAGGCCCTTCGAAAGCGGTGTTGGCGACAATGAAGACACCACAGGTTCCGTTACCAGAGCGGGTTGATATTGATGCAACAGAGCTGCGTTTAGCTGGAATCGATTGGAACGATGTTGATTTTACAGCTAAACGCAAAGGGTTAGGTTGGTATATAAGCTTAGATAGTCAAGAAGCGAAAGGCGAAGCCAGCTATCTAGAACCTTATGATTTATCGGTGGCTTTGCAGCGATTACATGTCTATGTGCCAGGGCTTGACGCCGAGACAACACAACCTAAATTGTTTGAAGATAGTCCACAACCGCAGCCGTTAATCAGCGCGTTTGAACGTGAGTTTCATCAACAACTGCCCAATATTACCTTGGCGATCGATGACTTTTGGTTGCAGGGGTATCGAGTGGGCAAAGCGCATCTCGATTTGCAGCGTCAGGGCGATAAACTAGAGTGGAAAAAACTGACTTTTGAGAGTGGAACTAACCAGGTCGACATTACTGGCTGGTGGTTGCTGGACGATACCCAGAGCCACACTCAGTTTGATATCAGTATGTCGGGTGAGAACAACAGCGATGTGATGGAGCGCTTTGGCATCACTACGGGAATTCAACGCGCTCCTTTTGATATTCAAGCTCAAGTTGATTGGGATGGCTCGCCATGGCGTGGTCGAATTGATACCTTGTCGGGAGAAGTCTCGACCAAGCTCGGTAAAGGCGTCATCTCCGACGTCAGTGGCGCAGCGCGTCTGTTGGGCTTATTCAGCCTTGATTCTATCATCCGTAAAATGCAGCTCGATTTTAGTGATGTGTTTGATAAAGGGATGGCGTTTAACTCAATTACCGGTAGTGGATCCATTCGTAATGGTGTTTTTCTCACCAATGACATCCAAATGGATGCGGTCGCGGGTGAGATGCTAATTAAAGGCTTAGCTAACCTCAATACTCGCACTGTGGATGCGGAAGTGAGCTTTACTCCAGATATCACCTCTGGGATCCCTGTTCTGACAGCGTTTGCGGTGACACCACAAACCGCACTCTATGTGTTGGCGATTACCACGGTTATCTCGCCTGTGGTCGAAGTTTTTACTCAGGTAAACTACGAAGTCAAAGGGCCATTGGACGACCCAGTGGTGAAAGAACTATCACGGAGTCGAGGGGAATTTAAGTTACCTGATAAGCTTCGTGAAGCGGCGAAATAAGGGAAGCACACATGGAAAAAGTGGGTTTGATACAGATGACGTCAGGGCCAGATCCGCAACGAAACTTGGCCCATATTGGTCAACAAGTGGCTGCCCTGGCTGCGCAGCAGGTGAAACTGGTCGTGACGCCGGAAAACGCTTTGGTTTTTGGTGGACGTCACGACTACCATAGCCTTGCCGAAACACTCTATCATGGCCCACTCCAGCGAGCTTTATCTGAGATGGCTAAACAGCATCATGTGTGGTTGTTAGTCGGCAGTATGCCGATTCGCCGTGCCGAGGGCGTCACAACGACTAGCCTGCTTTTTTCCCCACAAGGTGAGCCAGTGTGTCACTATGATAAATTGCACATGTTCGATGTCGATGTCGCCGATAGTCATCAGCGCTATCGTGAGTCAGAGACCTTTACCCCGGGCAATCAAGTGGTCACTTATCGTGCCCCTTTCGCTCATCTTGGTTTAACGATCTGCTATGATGTACGCTTTCCTACACTATATAGTGAGTTAGCACAACGAGGTGCGAATATCATCGTTGTGCCTGCTGCCTTTACCGCAGTAACCGGCCGAGCCCATTGGCAAACTCTGCTCAGCGCTCGAGCCATCGAGACACAAGCTTGGGTTATTGCGGTCAATCAAGTGGGGACTCACCCATGTGGAAGAGAAACGTGGGGGCATTCAATGGTCATTTCGCCTTGGGGTGAAGTGGTTGCAGCTTTGACAAATGAGGTCGGCAATTTATTGGTCGATATCGATCTGAATCAAGTAGAAGAGTTGAGAGTGGCGATGCCGGTTCAACAGCACGCGCGATTCAGTCACCAGTTACAAGAAAATTAAGAGCACATATATGACAATCAACCAAGTAGAAGATGCCTTGTTAACACCCGCGGGCCTAGGGGAACAAGAAATTGCTGACACCTTAGCCAGCATTGCCACTCGTCAAATCGATTATGCGGATATTTATTTTCAATCTAGCTGGCATGAGTCACTGGTTTTGGAAGACAGTATTATCAAAGACGGGTCATTCAATATTGATTGTGGTGTGGGTGTTCGCGCAGTAACGGGTGAAAAAACGGGTTTTGCGTATTCTGATCAAATCCAGCTCGAAGGCCTTAAACAAAGTGCTTACGCGGCACGAGGCATCGCTCAACAAGGGCAAAATGGCCGCGTTCAAGCATTCAAGCGCAGTGAGAACCAACACTACTATGCTGCGGTCAATCCGTTAGAGAGCTGGAAAAAAGAACAAAAAACGCAGTTGCTTAAAGAGTTGGACGCGTATATTCGCACCAAAGAACCACTGATCAAAGAAGTATCGATTAGCCTAAGTGGTGTACACGAGCAAATGTTAGTTGCCGCTACTGATGGCACGTATGCCGGGGATATTCGTCCGCTGGTTCGTTTGTCGATCAGTGTATTGGCGCAGCAAGGTGAGCGCCGTGAACGTGGTAGCGCCGGCGGTGGTGGTCGTTTTGATTACGATTTTTTCCTCAGTGAAAGTGAAGGATGCAAAGTGGCGTATCACTTCGCTGATGAAGCGATTCGTATGGCGCTGGTCAACCTCGAAGCAGATGCGGCCCCCGCAGGAACGATGCCAGTGGTACTCGGCTCTGGTTGGCCAGGGGTGCTGCTACATGAAGCTGTCGGTCATGGGCTTGAAGGCGATTTCAACCGCAAAGAATCATCAGTATTCAGTGGTAAAGTCGGTCAAAAGGTTACATCAGATTTATGTACTATCGTCGACGATGGTACATTAAAAGACTTACGCGGCTCACTGAACGTTGACGACGAGGGGGTAAATGGTCAATACAACACCCTGATTGAAAACGGAGTTTTGAAAGGCTATATGCAAGACAAGCTCAATGCGCGCCTTATGGGAGCCCAACCTACGGGCAATGGACGCCGTGAGTCTTATGCTCATTTACCTATGCCACGCATGACTAATACTTATATGTTGCCGGGCCAGCACACACCAGAAGAGATCATCTCGACGGTGAAAAAGGGCCTCTATGCGCCTAACTTTGGCGGCGGTCAGGTGGATATTACGTCAGGAAAATTTGTTTTCTCTGCATCTGAAGCTTATTTAATTGAAGATGGTAAGGTGACTCGTCCGGTGAAAGGGGCGACCTTAATTGGCTCCGGTATCGAAGCAATGCAGCAAGTCTCAATGGTCGGTAATGACTTAAGCATCGACCGTGGAGTGGGTGTGTGCGGTAAAGCCGGCCAGAGTGTGCCCGTCGGTGTGGGTCAGCCAACGCTGAAACTTGACTCCATTACTGTCGGTGGTACGGAGTAAGCGAACAAGGCTTTGTTTCGAGAAGGATTTCGTCTTTCGAGCTTTTAGAAAGCTACGCTTCTAGAACCGAGAGCGGACTTCCTTCTTCGAGAGGAGGTCAAGTTGTCATTCCATAGAGTGACGAAGGA
Source organism: Vibrio sp. JPW-9-11-11 (assembly GCF_013369335.1). Taxonomy (GTDB): domain Bacteria; phylum Pseudomonadota; class Gammaproteobacteria; order Enterobacterales; family Vibrionaceae; genus Vibrio. The sequence goes on along the minus strand of NZ_SZQJ01000008.1, from coordinate 57,523 downwards.
GCGAGTAGGAATCTGAAAAAGTTATCTACTCGCTAGAAGAGATCCCCAACTCGGCCGTACCTTCCTCTCGGGGATGACAGTGTAATTTCTTGAAAAAAAGGGTTAACAGTTCATGTTAACCCTTCCCATGTTTTCTCGCTTTATATTCCGTCGCGCTCAATCGGGCAACTCATACAGCGGGCACCGCCACGACCGCGGCCAAGTTCGTTGCCAGGGATGGTCAAAACTTCAATCCCGGCCTTGTCATATTTCTCATTGGTATAAACGTTGCGCTCGTAACCGATGACCACACCAGGTTTGACCGTGAGTACGTTGTTAGCATCATTCCACTGTTCGCGCTCTGCTTCGTAGCTATCGCCACCTGTGGTGATGATCTTTAAGTAATCCAGTTCAAGGGCTTGCTCGATGGAGTGGATAAAGCTAGGCACTTTTTCTACCTTCATCTCACCATCTTGTTTCGGAGTTAGTCGCCAAGTATTAAGATCTTTGCGCATAATTTCTGGATAGACAGAGAAGGTATCGACATCCATATGGGTCATGACGGTATCTAAGTGCATACAAGAGCGGTGTTTAGGTAGCTCAATCGCAATCACTTGTTTTGCCTGACCGTGTTTAAACAGTTTTGCGGCGAGGTTTTCCACACCTTGCGCCGTAGTGCGTTCAGACATGCCAATTAACACCGCCCCTTTACCGATCACCAGAACATCGCCCCCTTCAATATTGGCGTTATCGTAGTGAAGATCTTCGTCGCCGAAGTACTTGATAAAGTCTTGGCCTGCAAAGACTGGGTGCCAACGGTAGATCGCACGTAAGTGGTTGGTCTCGCGTTGACGCGCCGCTTTCATCATCGGATTGAGTGATACGCCACCATAAACCCAACAAGACGTATCACGGGTAAATAGGTGATTAGGTAAGGGTTCAATAACAAAATCGAGAGGACGATGCATATGTGGCAGCATCGACGCTGACTGTATGGGCAGCTCAGAGTAAGCCAATCCGCCGAGCAATACCGTCGCAAGGTGTTCGTTATCCATCTCGGCTAAGTAGTGACGCAAGTCTCTAGCAAATGTTGGCCCAAAGCGGAAGTCAGAAATTTGGGTTTCAAGTAGCCAAGTTTTGGCTTCCGCGACTGCTAACGTTTCGACTAGCAAGTCATGAAGTAGCAGAACCTCGACGCCTTGGTTGGTTAAAGTTTGGGCAAACTTATCGTGTTCTTCACCCGCTGCCTCTACGGCTAATACATCATCAAACAGTAGCTCGTGACAGTTAGAGGGAGTGAGGTGAGTGAGGGCGCGCTCCGGGCGGTTTAATAATACACGTCTTAACTGACCTACTTCTGAGCCTACATACAACTTACTCATTTTGTATCCTTACTTGTTTTTCCTGAGCGTATTTATGACAAGGTTGTTATAAAGATGCAAGTTCACTTTCTAGTTCTATGGTTTGCAATAATGACCAATAATGGTTAAAGATTTTGTAAATTGTCTTAATTTTGAATTAAGATGCTATTTTTGACTGCTTTCAAATCAGAGCTAATCTGCGTTGCTATTCGTCTCTCGAGAGGAGAGTGAATGCACGTTGCCGCGACAATCCAGCATAGCTATGCAGATAATGGCGACCAATAGTAAAATAGTGCACGTTTTATTCAGTTGGTTTGAAATCTCGGATATGCATGCTAACCAGATAAAAACGCATAAACAGTAGTGGTTAGCAGCAAGTAAACAATAGAGAGAATGTTCTGAAATCCGGCTTTGATAAAAAAATGTTAAATTTTATTGTTGTGAACTCGATCTCGCGAGAGACTGAGGTGTCGGGGCGATAAAGATCGGGTTCGGATCCTTTTTCAGGTAGTAATTTTGCTGGATCCATGCGATATTTCACCGCTGTTAGTTACGATCAATTTTGTCATTATCTGGAGCACGGCATATGTCTCAACAAGATGAATATCTATCGGTTGAAGAGTTAATTGAAGTTCAAAAAGAAGATACTCGCGATATCATTCAAGCTTTATTAGAAGATGGCAGTGATCCTGACGCTCTATATGACATTGAACATCACCTGTTTGCTGAAGATTTTAATACGTTAGAAAAAGCCGTTGTTGAAGCATTCAAGATGGGGTTCGAAGTACTCGAAGCTGAAGAAACAGAAGACGAAGATGGCAACAAACTGCTCTGTTGCGATGCGACTATGGAATCAAAACTTAACGCTGAAGCTATCGATGAGCAAGTAGAAAAATTAGTCCACCTGGCTGAAAAATATGACATTATTTATGATGGCTGGGGAACATACTACGAGGGTGAAGATGCACTTTATCCTGAAGAAGAGGATGACGAAGAGTAATTTTTGACTCCGTCTACCTGTCTTATAATACCAGCCATTTGGCTGGTATTTTTGTTTTGTTGCATTGCTTTACTATCTTTTAAACCGCGTCTGGCTTTATAATCGGCAAACTTTGATCTAGGACAAGTTTGATACTATGCAGCTCCCTCTTGCAGGCTTATGGCAACTCTCTCCACTGACGGATTTATCGATTCCTCAAGACGATATCACCTTTCCTGCGCCGTTGAGTCATGTGCTACCCGACACGCTGTCGGAGTCAGAAATTGCTCAGCAAGAGTGGCACTTGATGCATGATATTGAAGTTGACGAAGCGATGTTGGCGTTTGCTGCGGTTGACCTGATCATATCTGGCATCGACTATTACGCTGAAGTTAGGGTTAATGGGGTCGCGGTGTTTGATTGCGATCAGTCCCAGTCAGTATACAAAAAAGATATTCGCCCTTATTTACAGCTTGGAAGAAACCGCTTTGAAATCCTGTTTCTTGAACAAGACCAGGACTGCCTTCTTGAGGAGCAAGATGTCGCACTTTGTCCGCTGGATCAGAGCCCCTATCACCCCAGTGACTCTCGCATAGGAGTGTGGCAAGCCCCTTATCTGCAATTCATTCGCCATGTGCGACTAGAGCATGTGGCGACTGAGCAAATTTGGCATCATGGTGGTGGCTGTGAGTTTTTGGTTGATTTGCATTACACGACCTACGCGGCTGGATTGGTGTCGGCAGCGGTAAAATTCAACGGTATGACCTACCATTTACCCATCGATGTACGCGATAACCACGTGAGTGCGCTATTTCAAATTGAAGCGCCGATTTATGCAGATTGCCCTAATCCAAAAGCGGAAGATTTGTATTTGCTCGAAGTGACGCTCGACGATCAACGCCAACGATTCCACATTGGTCTCAGTAAAGATATGTGTGTTTCCCACTACCCACTGTAAGCGTGGCTGCACTGCCATTGATGCGTCGTGTCTTGCTTATGTAGCCATACTTTCTCATGGAAGTAGTAGGCAAAGGTATTAATGCTAGGTTCAATCGCTGCCATGATACCGCCTACAAACGCATCGCCAGTCATTAAGTAGACTACACCAAATGCAACACTAAAATGTACCACGGCGAAGCTGGTGGTTTTCGCCTTTGCTGAACGGGCCAAAGTTTGCAGAGCTTGGCTTTTTTGCCAGATACGTTCGTGAAAGTAAAAAGCGACGGTGTTCACTGAGGGTTCGATCATGGCGATCAAGCTACCAATGAGAAGATCACCCGTCAGTAGGTACGCCACGGTGAATGCAATCGTAAAATGGAGAGATGCGAATGTCAGTGTCTTTTTCATCTTGGTCGCTCATGTTGATTCTGATGAAAGACATTATTGATAATTATTCGCATTATATAAAATGAGTTGTACCGATTTGATTGATAGGTCGAGCCAATCAAAAAAGGCGCTCATTGAGCGCCTTACACAGTGAGACTCGCGTCGTTAGCCTTGGGGTTTCACCACCAGTACGTTGATAGGGGAATTATTGACGACTTTGCTGGCGACTGAACCGAGTACGACTTTATCTATCTTAGAACGCTTGTGACTTGGCATGACGATCAGGTCCGCCCCTAGCTTTTCTGCGTAGGTAAGAATGGTTGAGTAAGGTTTGCCTTCCGCAACGTGTACCTTGTAGACCACATCTTCGGCAATATGCTGCGCTGCAAACGCCTTCAACTGGCTTTCGACATCGGTTTTCATCTTCATCGCCGCATCTTTGGGGAAGTAAGTGGCGACCATCGACATATGAATACCGGGCAGAACATTAAGCAAATGCACTTCGGCATTGGAGTGCTTAGCGTGCCATACCGCCAACTCAACCGCTTTGTCTGAAAAGCCTTTGTCGTTTAAATCGACTGGAACGAGAATCTGTTTGTACATGGTCATATCTCTCTTCATCCGTCACCGTTTGTTCGGTCAACGGCGTGGATTGCATTCATAATATAAGTGTAGCCCTACCACGCGTGTAGGGCTGACTCTTTAAGCGCTCAGTTGTTCCTTACGAGCGCGTCGTTTCTGATTTAACGCTAATCCTATCAACAGCATCAGTGCTGGTAGGAATACCCACTCTTTCATTGGACGGTCAGCGTCGACAACCACAGAACGAATCTCCCAGTCGAAGTCGATACCAGATGACTCCGCAGGGCTGCCGAACTCGACCATGTCGACGATCATTCGTCCGTTGGCATTGTTGAGCATCAAGCCCATTGACGATATACGTTCATCCGCTGTTTCAGCTTGATCGTCAAACGGTAGACGGACGGTTTTAGAGATGTAATCGCCTTCTAGGTTTTCACCCGCGACGAGCAGCTCAATCTCTTCACCGACGTTTAGGCTTTCGGCAATTTGCGCGATCTCTGTGCCAGGGTGCTGAACTTTGGCCGGATAGATTTGATCCCACCAAAAGCCCGGACGGAAGAAGGTAAAGGTCAGAGCAAGCAGGAGTAACGTCTCCCACCATTTATTCTTAGTGAACCACCAACCTTGCGTTGCAGCGGAGAATATCAGCATTGCAATCACGGAAGATATGATCGTGAGCATTAAATGCCACCATGTGTCTATTCCCATCAACAATAATTGAGTGTTAAAAATAAACATGAATGGCAAAATGGCGGTTCGAATATCGTAAGTAAACCCTTGAATACCGGTGCGAATCGGGTCCGACTTCGCAATCGCTGCCGCGGCGAAGGCGGCTAAACCTACCGGGGGCGTGTCATCGGCAAGAATACCGAAGTAGAACACAAACAGGTGTACCGCGATCAATGGGATGATCAAACCACTTTGAGCGCCAAGAGTGACGATAACCGGAGCCATCAGAGTGGAGACAACAATGTAGTTCGCCGTGGTCGGTAACCCCATCCCCAAGATCAAGCTGATCACAGCCGTGAACAACAACATGAGAATGATATTACCGCCTGAAATGAACTCGACAAAGTCGGTCATCACAAGGCCAATGCCTGTTAATGTCACCACGCCAACAACCGTACCGGCTGCTGCCGTCGCTACACCAATACCGATCATGTTGCGCGCGCCCGAGACCAAGCTCTCTGCGAGATCCACAAAACCAGCTTTGGTGTGTTCTACCAGTGAGCCTTGCTTGGCAAGCAGAGCCATAAGTGGTCGCTGGGTAAGCAAGATAAAGATCATAAACACGGTTGCCCAAAAAGCAGACAAACCAGGAGAAAAACGCTCAACCGTCAGGCACCATACCAACACGACGATTGGCAATAAGTAGTGCAGGCCAGATTTGATCGTTGGACCTGGATCAGGCACTTCGGTCAACTCTGCATCAATTTCTATCGCGCCTTCTTTGGCGTATTTTGCCGAGATATTCACCAAGGCCACGTAAGTGAGTAGCAGAGCGACTGTGACGATCGGTGTTGCCGCTTCACCAAACACATCTTTGGTCCAGCCCACACCGTAGTACACTGCGCCACTGACCACGCATAAACCAAGGATCGTACCAGTGAACGAGAGTAAGCTCGCGATTAGGGTTGGATTGTGGCGGCGTGGCAAACCAGTCATGCCCGCTTTGCAGGCTTCAAGGTGAACGATGTAGATCAGAGCGATGTAAGAGATCAGCGCTGGTAAAATCGCCGCTTTAATCACCTCGACATATGAGATGCCGACATATTCAACCATTAAGAAAGCGGCCGCGCCCATAATCGGTGGTGTTAACTGGCCGTTGGTTGAGGCTGCCACTTCTACCGCTCCCGCTTTTGTGCCCGGGAAACCGACACGTTTCATCAATGGAATGGTAAAGGTACCAGTAGTCACTACGTTGGCGATGGATGAGCCAGACACTAAGCCTGATAGGCCAGAAGCAACCACAGCTGCTTTTGCTGGGCCACCACGCATGTGGCCAAGCAGTGAAAAGGCCACCTTAATAAAGTAAGCACCGGCTCCGGCGCGTTCTAACATAGCGCCAAATAGGACGAATAAGAATACAAAGGATGTCGACACTCCTAACGCAACCCCAAAGACCCCTTCGGTGGTCAGCCATAAGTGTGACATGGCTTTATTGATGCTTGCACCTTTATGCGCAATCACATCTGGCATGTACGGACCGCCGAATGTGTACAGTAGGAAGACGGCTGCTACTACCATCAGAGGTGGACCGAGCGCGCGGCGTGTTGCCTCGAGCAATAACACCATGCCGGTTACTGCGATCACGATATCCAATGACGTTGGCGCGCCTGAGCGTCCGGCAAGTTCAGTGTAGAAAATATAGATATAAGCCGCAGAGAAACTGCCCGCAAGCGCCAATAGCCAGTCAATCGCTGGGATATGGTCGCGAGGTGAGCTCTTCATCGCAGGATAAGCCGTAAACGCGAGGAATACTGCGAACATCAAGTGAATCGAGCGCGCTTCGGTGTCGTTAAGTACGCCAAAATTAAAAATAAACGGTAAAGGTGACGCGTACCAAAGTTGGAATAGTGACCAACATAGCGGCACAAACCACAAGATGCGACCTGCAAGCCCTGATGGGGCACGCGCACCTGTATCGGATTGAGCTACCATTTCTTGCACATCTTGAGACGGAGTTGTTGTCTTCGACATGTACTAAATCCTTATTATGAATGGTTCGTATACTTATGATTATTAGAACCTGTATTTAGCATCTTTCATTGTAGTGAAAAGATGAAATATTGCTCAGTTGTTTGCTATTAGAGATAAAGAGGTTGAGCTTTAAGAGGCAAAACTCAAAGTAGGGAATTGTTGTAAAAATTACCACCAAGGAGGGGGAGCCTCCTTGGTGACCAAAGAGTGGTTACTTAAGTAGACCAACCTCTTTGTAATATTTCTCTGCGCCAGGGTGCAAAGGAATCGATAGACCGGCTTTCACCATGTCTTCTTTCTTCAGGTTAGCGAACGCAGGGTGCAGACGTTTAAAGGTATCGAAGTTTTCGAATACCGACTTCGCTACGTTGTAAGCGACATTGTCTGACACGTTAGTCGTTGTCACCATAGTGGCTGCAACACCAAAGCTGTTTACGTCAGCGTCTGTACCGCGGTACATACCCGCTGGAACGGTGCTGTACGCGTAGTACGGGTTGTTTGCTACGATCTCGTCGATCTTAGCACCCGTTGCTGATACTAGCTTCGCATCACAAGATGTGGTTGCTTCTTTGATTGATCCATTTGGATGACCAACCACATAAACGAATGCGTCGATTTTGTTGTCACACAGAGCTTGAGAACGCTCAGAGCCTTTCAGTTCTGACGCAAGTTTAAAGTCGTCGTTGGTCCAGCCCATCGCTTCCATCACAACACCCATGGTTGCACGGTCACCTGAACCTGGGTTACCGATGTTGACGCGCTTGCCTTTTAAGTCGGCAACATTTTCGATACCCGCGTCACTGCGTGCGATGATGTTGAATGGTTCTGTGTGTAGAGAGAAGACTGCACGTAGTTCTTTGTACGGGCCTTGCTCAGCAAACTTACTTGTACCGTTGTAACCGTGGTACTGCCAATCGGACTGAACGATACCGAAATCTAACTCGCCAGCGCGGATTGTGTTGACGTTGTAGATTGAACCACCAGTAGATTCTACAGAACAACGGACATTGTGCTCTTTACGACCTTTGTTAACTAGCTTACAAATTGCACCACCAGTTGGGTAGTAAACACCTGTTACAGAACCGGTACCAATAGTGATGAACTCTTGAGCGTTAACTGCGCCAGCGCCCATAACGGCAGCTGCAATCGCACCAACTTTAATAAGTTTGTTCAATGCCATGAATTTCCCTTCCTTATTCATTATTAACCCTAAACAAGTGTAGTTGTTTGGGGAGTTTCCTCATGTTGGAAACGGCATCTTTTTCAATCCATATGTTGAAAAAGTGGCTGAATAATAGCAAAAAATTGGCACATAATTACACGGGTGTTAAAAAATATAGTCATTATGCCTAGATGAGATGGGAATGTGGCAGGATTGTTTTGATTGCAATTGCTATATTAATCAATTGCTTAGGTTTTATTTAGTTCGAAGGGGTGATTTTTTTAAGATGTGATCTGAATCACGCCGCTAAATTGACGGCGTGAATGTGAAGTTTTCACAGGGTGAGGCTCATCCTGTGTACTCGAAAAGGTCACACACCGAATCGAACAACTGCTCAGTGGTAATGGACAAAGTAGGGGTGATAAAGATGGTATCGTCACCCGCAACGACACCTAAGATGCCCTCTGCTTTACCGAGCGAATCGAGTAAGCGAGCAATTAACTGTGCAGCCCCTGGGCCGGTGTGGATCACCACCAATGCGTTGTTATGGTCGATATCAAGCACTAACTCACGCAGAGAACTCGACACTGTTGGTACGCCAAGCTCAGCAGGTAAGCAGTAGACCATCTCCATTTTGGCATTACGGGTACGAACCGCACCAAATTTGGTCAACATACGTGACACTTTGGACTGGTTGATATTTTCGAACCCTTCATTTTTAAGAGCTTCAACAATATCGCCTTGGGAACCAAAACGTTCCTCTTTTAATAAGGCTTTAAAAGCGCGAACGAGGTTATCTTGTTTTTCAGAATGGCGCATGGCTTCGTTTCTATGTTGGTGAGTATAAAAAGCAAGTGAATATTTTCGCATAGCTATGCATTTAGTGCCAATGCCAAGAGGCAAATCTGTCTAACGTATCACTGTAAACTGACACAAGATCACGGCAATAAAAATGACTTAACCCTTTGTCATTTAAGGTGAAGCCCAGCATAATGGCCGCCACTATCTAGCACGTTTTTATCGGATTGCGCAAGGTCGCAAAGCTGACGTTAATTGATTGTAATCAGCTTGTGATTGGTTTAGCTTGGGCTTAGCCGATTTTAAACCGCCCTACAAAACATATATAAGAGAATCTTCTCAAGGAGAACTACGATGAAAGTAGCTGTTATTGGTGCCGCTGGTGGCATCGGTCAAGCCCTAGCCCTTCTACTTAAAAACCGTCTTCCAGCGGGTTCAGATCTCGCTCTATACGACATTGCACCTGTGACTCCTGGTGTTGCCGCGGATCTTAGCCACATCCCAACCCCTGTTTCTATCAAAGGTTACGCCGGAGAAGATCCGACACCAGCTCTAGAAGGTGCAGATGTTGTATTGATTTCTGCAGGTGTCGCTCGCAAACCAGGTATGGATCGTGCGGATCTGTTCAACGTGAATGCGGGTATCGTGAAATCTCTTGCTCAACGCATCGCGGACGTTTGTCCTAAAGCAATGGTTGGCATCATTACTAACCCAGTAAACACGACAGTACCTATCGCCGCTGAAGTTCTTAAGCAGGCGGGTGTTTACGACAAGCGCCGTCTGTTCGGTGTGACTACGCTTGACGTTATTCGTTCTGAAACCTTCGTCGCAGGTCTAAAAGATAAAGATCCTGGTGAAGTGCGTGTACCTGTGATCGGTGGTCACTCTGGTGTGACTATTCTGCCTCTACTGTCTCAAGTTGAAGGTGTGGAGTTTACGGCTGAAGAAGTGGAAGCGCTCACTAAGCGTATCCAAAACGCGGGTACTGAAGTCGTTGAAGCCAAAGCGGGTGGCGGCAGTGCAACTCTGTCAATGGGTCAGGCGGCTTGTCGCTTTGGTCTTGCACTCGTCAAAGCGCTGCAAGGTGAAGAAGTGGTTGAGTACGCTTACGTTGAAGGTAACGGCGAGCACGCGCCATTCTTTGCCCAGCCAGTGAAGCTGGGTAAAGAGGGGGTAGAAGAAATCCTTAGCTACGGCGAACTGAGTGATTTCGAAAAATCAGCGCTAGATGGCATGCTTGAAACCCTGAATGGTGACATCCAGACGGGTGTTGACTTCGTAAACAAGTAAACCCTATTCAATGATTAAAAGCCGACTTTCGAGTCGGCTTTTTTGATCGCTTTTCATGCTTTCTCGTAATACTGATAGATGCAGAGGAGAGTGATAATGGACATCTGTCAGATCAAAAAGGGGATGCTGGTTGAGTGTCAGCAAGGGATTGGCAAAGTATTGGTGATCGATCGAACGACCAACTGCGTGTTGATCGAAGAGCAGTCTTCCCAACAGCAAATGGCGGTCGATGTACAAGATCTGGTAGACAACCCACAGCTCCATCAAGGCTGTGAGCAGTACGACTAATCTCAGTGGGAACAGACAAACAAAAAAGCGAGCCTCGGCTCGCTTTTCTCGATTAGCTAAGCACTATTTGCGAACCGCAATCGCTTCAATTTCGATGCCGACATCTTTTGGTAGACGTGCCACCTCAACACAAGATCGCGCAGGGTAGTTAGCCACTTGGTGCTCGTCAAAGAACTTGCCGTACACTTCATTCACCGTACCGAAATCATTCAGATCTTTGACGAATACGGTCATTTTCACGATATCAGAAACAGTAAGACCAGACGATTCCACAACGGCTTTGACGTTTTCTAGTGACTGGCGCGCTTGCTCTGCGATATCGGTAGATACTTCACCTGTAGCAGGGTTGACTGGGATTTGGCCTGAAGTCAGAACCATGTTGCCTAGGTCAACACCTTGTACATAGGGGCCAATTGCTGCTGGTGCAGACTCGGTATGCAGGACTTTAGTCATTGTTATGTTCCATTGTTTGGGTTTAGCTGAATTAAGATGTTTCAGTTTGCCGCGAATCATTTGGCGCGTAAAGTAAAAATCCCCGCCCAATCAGGCGGGGAGAGTCGCGGGCACAATGCTTAGCGCTCGGTAACGATTTCCCGTGAGAACACTTTTTCACAGTATTTACATTTAAGGCGAATATCTTGTTGCTTTTCAAATACCTTGAAGCTGGTTTCTACGGGTTCGTCGTGGCTGATGCAGTTGCTGTTAGGACACTCGAACACGTTGTTGATCTGCTCGGGTAACTCCAACGCCAGCTTTTTCACCACTTGGTAGTCTTCTATCTGATTGACCGTTGCATGTGGCGCATAAAGGGCGAGTTTGCTGGCTTGCTCTTCACTGATAAACACATTTTCAATTTTCAGTAGGTCTTTGTGGCCGAGCGCTGAAGAGGGGAGGTTTAGACCAACCGTGACGCGTTGCTGCGATTTATGCATCGAAAATAGCTTGAGCACTTTGATGCCAATTTGGGCTGGAATGTGGTCGATAACCGTGCCGTTTTTAATCGCTTCAACCTGCAATTGAGTTTCTTTTGTCATTGTTTTTTCTCCCTATTACAGTGTTTGATTAAGAACCAGTGCCAAAAGGGCTTCACGAGCGTACACGCCATTTTCTGCTTGCTGGAAATAGTAGGCATGCGGAGTGTTGTCGACGTCGACTGTAATTTCATCAACTCGTGGTAGTGGGTGAAGGACTTTCAGGTTCTCACGAGCGTCTTGTAGCAAGGCTCCGGTGAGAATGTAGGCCGATTTAATGTGGGCGTATTCTGATTCATCAAAGCGTTCTTTTTGTACTCGGGTCATGTATAGGATATCGAGTTCAGGGACCACGCTCTCCATATCGGTGTGTAGGCTGTATGCAATGCCAGCTTCATCGAGCTCTTCACAGATATAGTCAGGCATGGCTAGCGCTTCAGGCGCTATAAAGTAGAAGCGCACATTATTGAATTTGGCTAACGCTTGAGTCAGCGAGTGCACGGTACGGCCATATTTCAGATCGCCAACGAAGGCCACATTGAGGTTATCTAAGCGGCCCTGTGTTTCGGCGATAGAGAACAAGTCGAGTAACGTCTGGGTGGGGTGCTGGTTTGCCCCATCACCGGCATTGATCACAGGCACACCGTTTGAGAATTCAGACGCCAGACGAGCAGCGCCCTCTTGTGGATGACGCATTACGAATGCATCGACATAAGATGAGATGACTTGTACTGAATCGGCGAGCGTTTCCCCTTTCTTCGCTAAAGACGTGTTGCCACCATTATCAAAGCCGATCACGCTGCCGCCGATACGCTGAATCGCTGTTTCAAAAGAGAGGCGGGTGCGGGTTGATGGTTCAAAAAAACAGCTCGCAATCACCTTATTTTTGATCAGTTCAGGTCTTTGCTCTGCTTTCAGATCACCTGCCGTTTTGACAATCAACTCCAGCTCTGCGCGTGAGAGCTCCGGAATCGAGATAATGTGCTTGTTATAAAGCGTGTTTGTCATAATCATCTTCCCAGTCATGAATTTTAGGCAATAAAAAAGCCTCCCATTGAGGGAGGCTTTAAAAACAGGTGGAAACAGTGATATACCCAACCAGTAAGCGCATTGGCTTACCTAATGTAATACGCATTTTAGAGCACGAATTACGTGGCATCGAGTCACTACCTCCAGACAAATTGCCGAGCATTATACGCTGAAGTTTTGTTAACGCAAGCGATTACATCGAGCCTTTTTATGTCGACTGACGCGGCGTTTTAGCTACCCAGTGTGGCTACCATCACAGCTTTGATGGTGTGCATGCGATTCTCTGCTTGGTCAAACACGATCGATTGGTGTGACTCAAACACCTCGTCTGTCACTTCGAGGCCTTGCATGCCGTATTTTTCAGCCACTTGTTTACCAATGGTGGTGTCATCATTATGAAACGCTGGTAAGCAATGCATAAACTTGGCATGCGGGTTGGCGGTTTTGGCCATGACATCCATGTTGACCTGATACGGTGTCATCATGGCAACACGTTCATCCCATGCTTCAGGTGCTTCACCCATCGATACCCATACATCTGTGTAGAGGTAATCACAGCCTTTCACGCCTTCCTCGACATTCTCGGTTAGGGTGATGTTAGCGCCGGTCTGTTGCGCGATGGCTTGGCAGGTATCAACCAGCGCTTGCTGTGGCCAAAACGCTTTGGGCGCCACAAGGCGGATATCCATGCCCATTTTTGCTGCACCGACCATCAGTGAGTTGCCCATGTTATTGCGCGCATCGCCAAGGTAGGCGAACTTAATTTGGTGGAGCTGTTTGCCACGACCATGTTCAAGCATGGTCAGGAAATCAGCGAGAATTTGGGTTGGGTGAAACTCGTCAGTTAAGCCATTCCAAACCGGCACACCGGCATGCGCACCAAGCTCTTCAACGATCTCTTGCCCGAATCCACGGTACTCGATGCCATCATACATACGGCCCAGTACACGCGCGGTATCTTTCATCGACTCCTTGGCGCCAATTTGTGAGCCTGATGGCCCGATGTAAGAGACTTGAGCGCCTTGGTCAAAGGCGGCGACTTCAAATGCGCAACGCGTTCGGGTTGAGGCTTTCTCAAAGATCAAGGCGATGTTTTTACCGCTAAGTTTCTTTTGCTCACTGCCGGCATACTTGGCTTTTTTCAGATCCGCAGAGAGATCGAGCAAGAATTGAATCTCCTTGGGCGAGAAATCCAACAATTTGAGGAAGTTTCGGTTACGTAGATTAAAGGCCATACTCCAGTCCTTGAATGTTAATTCATCTTATGGAGTTAGTTAAACATATTCAACTGCTAATTGTGAATAGTTATTTTAAATAAGTGCCGAGATATGAATTATATCTCGGCAAAGGTGACTATAAATTCTCTTCCGCATATTCCGCTAGGCGGCTACGAACCACGCCGTTGAGGTGAATGTTGGCGCTGCCTTCGAAGTTTTTGAACCGCTCAACCATATAGGTTAAGCCCGATGTCACAGGGGTTAAGTAGTGCGAGTCAATCTGAGCTAAGTTACCAGAGCAGACGATCTTAGTGCCTTCACCACAGCGGGTTATGATGGTTTTGATCTGTGAAGCGGTGAGGTTTTGACACTCATCGAGCAGGACGAATGCGTTTTGGATCGAGCGACCGCGCATAAAGTTGATCGATTTGAATTGAATATTGGCTTTGTCGCAGATGTATTTGAGCGAGCCTTCCGTGCAGTGATCATTCTTATGTAGTGCTTCGAGGGTGTCGGTGACGGCGGCAAGCCAAGGCATCATTTTCTCTTCCTCGCTGCCGGGTAAGAAGCCAATAGCCTCGCCAATATCGGGCGTGTTTCGAGTGACAATGATCTTATCAAATATGCCTTTCTCGATGGTCTGCTCCAGCGCAGATGCGAGAGCAAGAAGAGTTTTACCACTACCGGCGGCGCCCGTTAAGATCACCAGATCGATATCGGGATCGAGTAGCGCATCTAGCGCCATACCTTGGTAAATATTTTTCGGCGTGATATCCCAAGCTCTTCGGTGCATCATGCGTTCTCTGCTGAGATCCTTGATGGTGATCTTGTCTTGTTCGATTTCCTCTACTCGGCCAGCAAAATCACTCTCTTCATCAATTACGTATTGATTAATGTAGGTAGGTTCGAATGGCTCGCGATCGAGAGTGTGATAAGTACGGCCTGCAAGGTTCTTGCTCTCCACTTGTTCGATATTACTCCAAAAATCCCCTTCAATTTGTTGGAAACCTTTTGTCAGGTATTGGACGTCATCGATCAATTGGTCTGTTCGGTAGTCTTCGACAAATCGAACTCCCGCACCTTTGGCCCGCAAACGCATGTTGATGTCTTTCGTCACCAAGATGACCTCACGAGGCGCTCGTTTGTTTTGCAAGTACAGGACGCCGTTGAGAATTCGGTTATCGCCTGCCTTGTCGGCAAAGGCTTTGACGGTCTCTTGCAGTTCAAAGTCGGCCAAGATGGCAATATGTCCAGTTGATTCGTGGTCTTTATTGATCGGGATGCCTTCTGAAATTTCATCAGGAGTGGCGTCTTTAAACATCGCCTCTAGGGCACGAATAGCGACACGTGCGTCGCGCGCGACATCGCGTTTACTGTCTTTGATTCGATCAAGCTCTTCCAGTACGGTCATTGGAATCACAACGTCGTGTTCTTTGAAAGAGTAGATGGCGAGGGGTTCGTGAAGAAGAATGTTGGTGTCGAGCACAAATAGCTTCCGGTCTGTATCACCCATAAGCGTCTCCTTGCCGCCTTGCGGCTTGCTTAGCCCCTCATACTCAAGTATGAAGTGGCTTGCTGCGGTCGCTTGCAATGATGTAGCCAGATCTCGGATGGTTTGACTACATAATGCAAACCTATGTTGATCGTCATCCTAGTGAATGCATCTCTTGTGCCAGCCAGAAAGTTGACACTCGATGAGGTCACTCACTCTAAAGTATAAGGTGGTTTCACCACGCTCTAGATTAGAAATGCCATTGATTTTTTACACTTTGATGTCATCTCCCACTCCGGTAAAAAAAAGTGGCTTTTTGCGGCCTTTGTACGTGACCAATATCACAGCTTCAAGTAAGATTAGCGGCCTTTTTTGACGCAACGACTGGCCCATATTTTCCGCGTCAGTTGCCTTTCAAGTTGCGTCAGAACAACTAAGATTTATAGACCCATTTTCGAATCAAAATAGATGAGGTAGTCGATTCATGACATTTGCTTTGGGCCAGCGCTGGATTAGCGATACAGAGAGTGACCTTGGTTTAGGAACCGTTGTGGCATTAGATGCTCGAACGGTAACACTCATGTTTGCCGCTTCTGAAGAGAACCGAGTTTACGCTCGCAACGATGCGCCGGTGACCCGTGTGACCTTTAACCTTGGTGATGTAATAGAGAGTCAAGAGGGTTGGTCGCTTTCCGTTGAGCAAGTGGTCGAAGATCAAGGGTTATACACCTATTTGGGCACCCGAGAAGACAACGGTGAAGAGGTTGCGCTACGGGAAATTATGCTCAGCAACCAGATCCGTTTTAACAAGCCCCAAGACAAGTTGTATGCGGGTCAGATCGACCGTATGGATAACTTTGTGCTCCGTTATCGTGCACTAATGAACCAATACGAACAACACAAAAGCCCAATGCGTGGCCTGTGTGGTATGCGTGCAGGTTTGATTCCTCATCAGCTGTACATCGCGCATGAGGTGGGGCGTCGTCACGCCCCTCGCGTACTTTTGGCTGATGAAGTTGGGCTAGGTAAAACCATTGAAGCAGGCATGATCATTCACCAACAGGTGTTGGCCGGTCGTGCGGAGCGGATCTTAATCGTTGTCCCAGAAACGCTGCAGCATCAATGGCTGGTGGAAATGATGCGTCGTTTCAATCTTCATTTCTCTATTTTTGACGAAGAGCGCTGCATCGAAGCGTTCGCCGATTCTGACAATCCGTTTGATACTCAGCAATATGTCCTCTGCTCTCTCGACTTCTTACGCAAGAGCCGCAAACGCTTTGAACAAGCGCTAGAAGGCGAGTGGGACTTACTGGTTGTTGATGAAGCGCATCACCTAGAGTGGAGCCCTGAAAAGCCAAGCCGTGAATACCAAGTGGTTGAAGGCTTAGCGGAGCGTACACCTGGCGTGTTGCTGCTTACTGCAACGCCAGAACAGCTGGGCCGTGAGAGTCACTTTGCCCGCCTACGTCTGCTCGATTCAGATCGTTTCTTTGATTACCAAGAGTTCGTTAAGGAAGAAGAGCAATATGCGCCCGTGGCCGATTCAGTCAGCGCACTATTCTCTGGTCAAAAGCTAGAGAACGATGCGAAAAACCAGATCACCGAACTGCTTTCTGAACAAGATGTTGAACCGTTATTTAGAATCATTGAGAGTGATTCAAGCGAGGAAGAGAAAGCGGCGGCGCGCCAGGAGCTGATCGACAACCTGATGGATCGTCACGGTACTGGGCGTGTTTTGTTCCGTAACACACGTGCCGCGATTAAGGGGTTCCCTAAACGCAATGTAAACTTACTACCGATGCCAATTCCTCAGCAGTACACCACATCAATGCGTGTCTCTGGCATGATCGGTGGCAAAATGAGTGCAGAAGCTCGCGCTGTGAAAAACTTATACCCGGAAGAAATCTTCCAAGAGTTTGAAGGTGAGGAGTCAAGCTGGTGGCAGTTTGATAGCCGAGTGAACTGGTTACTTGAGAAAATTACCGAAAAGCGTAGCGAGAAAATTTTGGTGATCGCTTCGCGCGCAAGTACCGCTTTGCAGCTTGAGCAAGCGTTGCGTGAGCGTGAAGGTATTCGTGCAACGGTATTTCATGAAGGGATGTCGATTCTTGAGCGCGATAAAGCAGCGGCTTACTTTGCGCAAGAAGAGGGCGGCGCTCAGGTGCTGATCTGTAGTGAGATTGGCTCTGAAGGTCGTAACTTCCAGTTTGCCAATCAACTGGTGATGTTCGATCTGCCGTTTAACCCAGACTTGCTCGAGCAACGTATTGGTCGTTTGGACCGAATTGGCCAAAATCGCGATATCGATATTCATGTTCCTTACCTGCAAGGCACTTCGCAGGCCATCCTAGCGCGTTGGTTCGATGAAGGTTTGAATGCGTTTGCTGAAACGTGTCCGACTGGTCGAACAGTGTACGACAAATACGCTGACCGCTTGATTGAAATGCTGGCTTCAGGCGATACAACAGAGCTTGATGAGGTGATTGCAGAATCTGCCGTGATGAACAAAGCGCTTAAAGCGCAGTTAGAGCAGGGTCGTGATCGCCTATTGGAAATGCATTCGAATGGCGGTGAAAAAGCGCAAGCGATAGTTGAGAACATCGCCTCAACGGATGGCGATACCAATCTAGTCACGTTTGCATTGAGCCTGTTTGATACGATTGGTTTAGATCAAGATGACAAAGGTGAGAATGCTCTGGTGGTAACGCCGTCTGAGCACATGTTGGTGCCAAGTTATCCAGGCTTGCCTTACGAAGGAGCTACGATCACCTTTGACCGAGAAACCGCATTATCTCGCGAAGATATGCACTTTATCAGTTGGGAGCACCCGATGATTCAAGGCGGGATTGATCTGCTTATGAGCGAGGGTGTGGGAACGGCTGCGGTATCTCTGTTGAAGAATAAGGCGTTGCCTGTGGGCACCATGTTGCTTGAGCTCGTCTATAAAGTGGATGCGCAGGCGCCGAAACGCAGCGGTATTGGTCGTTTTCTGCCGACCACGCCTATTCGTATCATGCTCGATGGTAAAGGGAATGACCTCTCTTCTCAGGTAGAGTTTGAAAGCTTCAACCGTCAGTTGAGCCCTGTTGGCCGCCATATTGCCACTAAGTTAGTGGCGTCGGTACAAACTCAGGTTCATCAATTGATTGAGGCGGGTGACAAGCTAGTGGTGGAGAAAGTCGATGCTATTCGCCAGCAAGCACAACAAGAGATGCAAGTAAGCTTAAACAGTGAACTCGAGCGTTTGCAATCGCTGAAGGCGGTGAACCCGAATATCCGTGACGAAGAGATTGAAGCCATTGACGCTCAAATCAAGCAGCTCACGGGTTATATTAGCCAAGCGCAATATCAATTGGATTCTTTACGTATGATCGTGGTTTCTCACAACTAACCGCTATCCGTTTGACAAGATGAAGCCCAGCATCACGCTGGGTTTTTATTAGGTAGTAGTATGGCTATGACAGAGTACAACCCTCCGAGAGAACCTTGGGTTGACATCATATTTGAAGATGAGCAGATCTTGGCGGTGAACAAACCATCTGGTTTGTTGTCGGTTCCGGGGCGCTTGGAGCAGCACTACGACAGTGTGTGGTCGCGACTGGTCGAAACCTATCCTGATATCCAAGTGGTACATCGACTCGATATGGATACGTCTGGTTTGATGGTTTTGGCGAAGAACAAAGAAGCGGAGCGTTCGCTCAAAAAGCAGTTTCAGTATCGTCTGACGCATAAGGTGTACTACGCGCGTGTTTGGGGACACCCAGAGCAAGCTGAAGGTGAAGTAGACTTACCCCTGATTGGTGACTGGCCAAACAGACCAAAACAAAAAGTCTGTTTTGAACATGGCAAGCCTTCCCAGACTCGTTATCAAGTGGTGAAGCGTGAAGCGAAGACATCAATCGTGCGCCTGCTGCCGATCACTGGGCGCTCGCACCAGCTTCGTGTTCATATGCAGGCCTTGGGCCATCCGATTGTAGGTGACGAATTCTATTCCACGGGGGAGGCGTTCAGTGTGTCATCACGACTGGCGCTGCACGCGACTGAACTGAGTTTCTATCATCCACAGTGTCAGACTTTACGTAGTCTGTTTGTTCCATGTGACTTCTATCTTGAAGCGAGTCCGATAGTCTTTAACTTTTTTTCCCCTATGCCAGAATTACCAGACTACAAAACACTGCCGCACCCATAATCGGATTATAAGGCGGCTACACGGAGGTTCTATGTCGCTGCCGACGATTGTTTTTCTTGATCGCGCTACCATTCCCACTCAAATCCAACTGCCACATCTGCCGTTTGAACATCAATGGCTTGAGTATGATTTCACCGCGCCAGGCGAGGTCGTCGATCGTCTCCAACCTGCGCAAATCGCGATCACCAATAAAGTCGTATTGGATCGCTCGATATTGATGCAACTGCCCAACCTTAAGATGATTGCGGTTGCCGCGACCGGGATCAACAACGTGGATATTGACGCTTGCGATGAGTTTGGTATTGCAGTGACAAACATCCGTGGCTATGCCACTCAGTCGGTTCCCGAGCATGTGCTAGCGATGATCTTCGCGCTTAAGCGAAACTTAAAAGGCTATCACAATGATATTGCCGCAGGTGAATGGCAGCGTCATAAACAGTTTTGTTTTTTTACCCATCCCATTCGTGATGTGGCGGGGGCGACGTTAGGTATTATTGGCAGCGGTGCCTTGGGGCAAGCGACCGCGCGTTTAGCTAAAGCGGTGGGGATGAATGTGTTGTTTGCCGAACGCAAAGGGGCGGCTCAGTGTCGCGACGGCTTTTTACCGTTTGAGCGCGTGCTGGCTTTGTCGGATGTCATTACCTTGCATTGCCCGCTTAACGATGAGACGCGTCACTTAATTGGTCGCCAAGAGCTCGCGAGCATGAAATCGAGCAGCGTTGTGATTAACACTGGCCGTGGCGGTTTAGTTGATGAAGAAGCGCTGGTCGATGCGCTCAAGCAGGGGGGAATTTGCGCAGCGGGAGTCGATGTCTTTACCGATGAACCAGCCGATGAATCCAATTCGTTGATCGCTAATATGCATCTGCCGAACTTGCTGTTGACACCACATGTCGCCTGGGGCAGCGACTCGGCTATCCAAAAACTAGCTGACATCCTGATCGAGAATATTGCCGCGTTTCTTGAAGGTAAAGAGCACAACCGGGTGGTATAGACGCTAGGTCAACAGACCCTATAGATTATCGCCAGCGTTTCGTTCAGCCAGCCCTTGGTTGAAAATTGCCATCAAGGCTTCGGCTTGCGGGTGCGCTTTGGAAAACAGTAAGTAGCTGTCGTTAGTCAAAAAAGGTTTTGGGTGGAAGGTGATCAATTGCTGTTGCTCGATCGGTAGCTTGCTCAGTGTGAACAAACCAATGTGCCTCTCTTCGGGGACGATATCGACCCGACGATATTTCAGCAATTGAAACGCTTTGGCAGGCGTCTCAACTCGGTTGATACTCACTTGATTGCTCTCCAATAACTGGTCGAGCTCAGCGCCATAACTATATCCAAGTCCACCACCCAGTAACTTGCCTTGAAGATCTAACAACGATTGCCATTCAAACGGATTATCTCGTCGGTGAAAAAAGACAAACTTTTCCTGAGCGACAGGGTCGCTGTAGTGGAAAAACTCTGTGCGCTCTTCGGCATACATCCACACTGCAGTTGCAACATATTCCCCTTCACTGGCTTTTTTATAGGCTCTTTTCCAAGGATAGAAGTGAAACTCGACCTGATAGCCTTGAGCAGCGAAAATCTCTTTAATGGTTTTGCCAACCTGACCAAATCCTTCAAGTTGCTCGCCAATAAATGGTGGCCAATTACCCGCTGCGATCTTAACGATTTTACTGTCATCGCTCGCAAAGGCAGAATTGGCGATCATAAGAAAAGAGCTCAATACTAGGATGCCAAATCGCATAACGTCTCCCTCGGTAATCTCTTACAATATTAGAAGATAACACCTAGCTACACGAGCTATTACAAATATATTTCAAGCAAATAAAAAGGCCAGTCTCAATGACTGGCCCTTGTTTCAAATCAACGTTTTGTTTTATAGCGCAGCAATCGTCGCTTTCTGCTCTTCAAGCTTCACTAGGGTCTCTTTGTAGCCTTCTAGCTTCTCACGCTCTTTGGCAACCACCGCTTCTGGTGCTTTCGCAACGAAGCCTTGGTTACCTAGCTTACCTTCGATACGCTTGATTTCACCGTGAGTCTTCTTGATTTCGCCATCGAGACGAGCAAGCTCAGCGTCTTTGTCGATAAGACCCGCCATAGGGATCATCAGCTCAGACTTAGCCACCAACGCCGTTGCACATGCTGGTGTTTCTTCACCTGCTTCCAGTACGCGTACAGACTCAAGCTTCGCTAGAGAAACAAGCACTTGCTTGTTCGCTTCAAGACGAGCAGCGTCTTCTTCGCTGGCCGCTTTTAGCATCACATCAAGTGGCTTACCTGGGTTGATGTCGTATTCAGCACGTAGGTTACGGATGCTAGTGATGAATGACTTCACCCATTCGATGTCATCAAGCGCTGCTTGGTTGAAGTTCGCTTCGTCGAATTGAGGTAGTGCTTGAAGCATGATTGTCTCACCTTCAACACCGTCAACCAATGGCTTAACGCTCTGCCAGATAGTTTCTGTGATGTATGGGATCACTGGGTGCGCTAGACGAAGTGTCTTTTCTAGAACGGTGATTAGCGTGCGACGCGTACCACGTTGCTGAGCTTCGTTACCTTTCCAAAGAACTGGCTTAGTCAGCTCTAGGTACCAGTCACAGAATTGGTTCCAGATGAACTCGTAGATTGTGTTTGCAGCCATATCCAGACGGAAGTTATCAATGTGACCATTGAACTCTTTCGCTGCTAGCTCAAACTGAGACTCGATCCACTTGTCTGCGAGTGAATATTCAATCTCACCACCGTTGAAGCCACAGTCTTGATCTTCTGTATTCATCAGTACGTAACGGCTTGCGTTCCATAGCTTGTTACAGAAGTTACGGTAACCTTCCAGACGCTTCATATCCCAGTTGATGTCACGGCCAGTAGAAGCCATAGCAGCAAGAGTGAAGCGTAGTGCGTCAGTACCGTATGGTTCGATACCGTTTTCAAATGTCTTGCGCGTGTTTTTCTCGATCTTCGCTGCAAGTTGAGGCTGCATCATGTTACCGGTGCGCTTTTCAACAAGAGACTCAAGATCGATGCCGTCAATCATGTCGATTGGGTCAAGAACGTTACCCTTAGACTTAGACATCTTGTCGCCGTTCTCGTCGCGGATTAGACCAGTAACGTATACCGTTTTAAATGGTACTTGTGGCTTACCGTTTTCATCTTTACAGAAGTGCATCGTCATCATGATCATGCGAGCAACCCAGAAGAAGATGATGTCGAAACCAGTCACAAGTACGTCTGAAGGGTGGAATGTCTTCAGATCGTCAGTGTTTTCTGGCCAGCCTTGAGTTCCGAAGGTCCATAGTGCAGAAGAGAACCAAGTATCCAGTACGTCGTCGTCTTGGCGTAGAACCACAACTGGCGCTAGGTTGTTGTTAGCACGAACTTCTTCTTCAGTGCGGCCTACGTAGACGTTACCGTCGTTGTCGTACCATGCTGGAATGCGGTGACCCCACCAAAGCTGACGAGAGATACACCAGTCTTGAATGTCGCGCATCCAAGAGAAGTACATGTTTTCGTACTGCTTAGGAACGAATTGAATTTCACCATCTTCAACCGCTTTGGTTGCCGTTTCTGCAAGAGGTGCAGTACGTACGTACCACTGGTCAGTTAGCATTGGCTCAATCACCACACCACCACGGTCACCATAAGGAACCGTCAGATCGTGATCTTTAACTTCTTCCAGAAGACCTAGTTCATCAAACTCAGCCACGATCGCTTTACGCGCAGCAAAACGCTCCATACCCTGGTATTTGGTTGGAATATCGGTTGAATAAGCGTCACTTGCTTCACCGTTGGTGGTGAATACTTCAGCGGCATCACGGATGTCTGCGTTGAAAGTCAGGATGTTGATCATTGGTAGCTGGTGGCGTTTACCCACTTCGTAGTCGTTGAAGTCGTGCGCAGGGGTAATTTTCACACAGCCAGTGCCTTTTTCCATATCGGCGTGCTCGTCGCCCACGATAGGGATACGGCGATCAACAACAGGAAGAATGATTTCTTTACCGATCAGATCTTTGTAGCGAGGATCTTCTGGGTTAACCGCAACACCAGTATCGCCCAGCATAGTTTCAGGACGAGTGGTTGCGACTACGATGTAGTCTTTGCCTTCCGCTGTTTTAACGCCGTCTGCTAGTGGGTAACGGAAGTGCCACATGTGGCCTTTTTTGTCTTTATTCTCTACTTCTAGATCCGAGATCGCTGTGTGCAGTTTTGGATCCCAGTTAACCAGACGCTTACCGCGGTAGATTAGGTCTTCTTCGTACAGACGTACAAACACTTCTTGAACCGCGTTCGATAGGCCGTCGTCCATTGTGAAACGCTCACGGTCCCAGTCTACCGATGCACCTAAACGACGAAGCTGTTTAGTGATAGTGCCACCAGACTCGCCTTTCCATTCCCAGATTTTGTCGATGAATGCATCACGACCGTAATCGTGCTTGGTTTTGCCTTCTTCAGCCGCGATCTTACGCTCAACAACCATTTGAGTTGCAATACCAGCGTGGTCTGTACCGACTTGCCAAAGGGTGTTTTTACCTTTCATACGCTCTGCGCGGATCAGAGTATCCATGATGGTATCTTGGAATGCGTGGCCCATGTGTAGGCTACCAGTGACGTTCGGTGGTGGGATCATGATTGAGTATGATTCTTTGGTCGTGTCACCGTGTGGCTTGAAGTAGCCTTTCTCTTCCCAAGCTTGATATAAAGCTTGTTCAATTGAAGTTGGGTTATATGTCTTTTCCATAGCGCTCGTACTTCCTCGTCATATTTGGGCTGATAGCTGCGTTAACTGCATTCGCAAACCCTAATCAAATACTACTTGTATATTCATAGGGATTTGCTCATTTGTTGCCTTGCTCTAAACCCAAATATTTAGAGGATTGGTTCTGGTTGAAATTAATCTCTGTCAATCTTTATAAGTGAGGGATCTCTGACAAGATCGCCTTAACTATAAGGATTGACCGGTTGTGTTTGTTGCTGTTAGCTGTGTTCGATCTCGATCGTTTGTAGCTGATAGCCCGCTTGACGGTAGATTTTATATCTTTCTCGCGCCAGTTGCTTGGCTTTTTCTTCGCAAGGGACGAAGTCTACCACCTCAGCAAACTTGTTCGCAAAGGTTGTCTCATTTTCCGCCAAATTTATTACTAACTGTCGATTCCAAGAGGGTTTCACTCCCTGATGACCGATTTCGATATTGGTGCCATATTTGGGCCCTTCGCCAACCAAATTATGGGCAATAAACTGACTGGCATCGACTTGCCAGAAAACTTCGGCAATCTGTTCAGCGTGCCCTTTATCATTGCAGTTGAGATAGACCTTAGCCCCTTGTTTAGCAAAATGCTGAGCAAGAAACAGTACGTAGTGAGCAAACCCAAGTCTGTTCGCTTGCGCTGAGTCGGGTTGAACAATGTAAAAGGTTGCCTTGGTCATTCATTTTCCTATGCCGACAAAAAAGGGCCTTGCGGCCCTTTTTAAGATTGTGAGGATTATTCCTCTGTCTCTTGGCCACTGCGGTTAAGCAGGAATTGGACAAGCATAGAGACAGGACGGCCTGTAGAGCCTTTGGCTGCGCCTGATTTCCAAGCGGTACCGGCAATGTCGACGTGCGCCCAGTGGTACTTCTTGGCGAACTTAGATAGGAAACAGCCAGCGGTAATTGTACCGCCTGGGCGGCCACCGATGTTTGCCATATCCGCAAATGGGCTCTTCAGTTGCTCGTGGTACTCGTCTGCCATAGGTAGACGCCATGCACGGTCACTTGCTTGCTCAGAAGCATTCACTAGCTCGTGAGAAAGCGGGTTGTGGTTCGAGATTACACCACTGATATGATGGCCTAGTGCGATAACACACGCACCCGTTAGCGTTGCTACGTCAACCACACACTCAGGCTCGTAGCGCTCAACATAAGTTAATGCATCACACAGTACTAGACGGCCTTCAGCGTCAGTATTGAGCACTTCTACCGTTTGACCAGACATAGTGGTGAGGATGTCACCTGGGCGGTACGCATTGCTGCCTGGCATGTTTTCACAACCAGCCAGAACCGCAACCACATTAATTGGAAGGTTTAGTTTTGCCAGTGCTTTCATGGTACCGAATACTGATGCAGCACCACACATGTCGTATTTCATCTCATCCATGCCTTCGCCTGGCTTAAGTGAAATACCGCCTGAATCGAAGGTTAGACCTTTACCGACAAGAACGATTGGTTTTGCTTCTGGATCTGGGTTGCCCTTGTACTCCATGATAGACATCATAGATTCATTTTTAGAGCCACGACCGACCGCTAGGTATGAGGTCATGCCCAATTTTTCCATCTCTTGCTCACCGATGATCTTCGTGGTGATGGTTTCGTAATCATCTGCGAGACGGCGCGCTTGAGAAGCAAGGTAAGCCGGGTTTGCTACATTTGGTGGCATGTTGCCTAAGTCTTTCGACGCTTTCACACCCGATGCGATAGCCAAACCGTGAGCAATGGCTTTTTCACCTAAGTTCAGCTCGCGACGAGTTGGCACGTTGAATACCAGTTTGCGTAGTGGGCGGCGAGTTTCAGGTTTAACCGTTTTAAACTGGTCAAAGGTGTACAGACCATCTTTGGTTGCTTCAACGGCTTGACGCACTTTCCAGTAAGTATCGCGGCCCTTCACGTGCAGCTCTGTGAGGAAGCAGACGGCTTCCATAGAGCCTGTTTCGTTAAGGGTATTGATGGTTTTTTGAATGATTTCTTTATACTGACGCTCACCCAGCTCGCGCTCTTTACCACAACCGACCAGCAACACGCGCTCAGATAACACACCTGGTACTTGATGAAGTAGGAGCATTTGCCCCGGTTTTCCTTCTAGATCACCGCGACGAAGCAGTGAACTGATATAGCCATCGCTGATTTTGTCGAGCTGCTCAGCAACCGGAGAAAGGCGACGTGGCTCGAACACGCCGACAACGATACATGCGCTGCGCTGCTTCTCTGGACTGCCACTTTTTACACTGAACTCCATGCGTACTCCTACATCCTGAAGACAAATAGAACTAAATGTTAGATAATGTCGTCTTACTTGTTGATTCCTTACTCGGAACTATCCTTAAATAAGCGCATTAACAGTTAGCCAAAAATTTAAAAATAAAAGGTTCAACGGGAAATTATAGTGATTCAATTAAAAAAACAAGTTTTGTATAGGTAATTTCAGCGTGATTATTGTTAGATATTTGATCCGCGAGACACTCAAAAGCCAATTGGCGATATTTTTTATCCTATTTTTGGTGTTCTTAAGCCAAAAGTTGATCAAAGTATTGGCCGATGCATCGGATGGCGATATTCCCGCAAGTTTGGTGATGCATTATGTCGCTTTAAGCATGCCATCGATGGGCTTACTCATGCTGCCATTGAGTCTATTTTTAGGCATCTTGCTGACTTTCGGTCGTCTGTACGCAGAAAGTGAAATTACAGTCATGAACGCGACTGGGATTGGCAACAAATTCCTGATTCGCGCTGCGCTCTACCTTGCGGTGATCACCGGTGCTATCGCGGGGTTCAACTCATTTGTCTTTTCCCCGTACAGCCAAGATATGCTGGTTCAACTGCAAGAAGAAGTCGAAGCAGAAAACAGTGTCGATCTGCTTAAGAAGGGTCACTTCCAAGGCACGCCTGACGGCTCTTCGGTAGTCTTTATTGATGACATCGACGGCAAACAGCTCAAGCATGTGTTTGTTGCCCAAATGCGCCCGCGTGATTCGATTTTGCCTAGTGTGTCCTTCTCTCAATCGGGGGAAGTCAAAGAGCTGAGTGATGGGCGTCAGGTGATTCGTATGTATGATGGAACGCGTTACGAGGGCGTTCCGACTCGGGTTGACTATATGATCACCGAGTTTGATCAGTACGAAGGGCTGATTGGTCAACGCGATGTCAAACCCAAAGGACGCGACTGGGAAGCGATTCCGACCCTAGAGTTGGTTAAAAACCCAGACCCACGCGCCCAAGCTGAACTGCAATGGCGTATCTCTCTGGTGGTGTGTATTCCGCTACTGACTATGCTGGTTGTGCCGCTTTCTGCGGTGAACCCGCGTCAAGGTCGGTTTGCGAAAATGGGGCCAGCTATTTTGATCTACTTGGCGTACTTTTTATCGATCAGTGCGACTAAGTCTGCGTTAGAAGATGGCTCTATACCCGCTGTGATTGGTATGTGGCCAATTAATGCTGCCTTGCTACTAACCGCAATTGGCATCAACTCGATGGACAGCATTCCTGTTCGCCGCTTTAAAGATAAACTTAGACAAAAAAGAAAGGCAGCGTAAGTCGTGTTTAAAATTCTCGATCTCTATATCGGCAAAACCATCATCGCCACGACTTCGTTAGTGCTCGCCACTTTTGTCGGTCTATCTGCGATCATCAAGTATGTCGAGCAGTTGCGTAAAGTGGGGCAGGGCACGTACGACCTAATTCAGGCGCTGATGTACGTATTGCTGAGCATTCCGCGTGATATCGAAATGTTTTTCCCTATGGCCGCGCTATTGGGAGCCTTGATTGGTCTCGGTATGCTCGCTTCCAGTTCGGAGCTGGTGGTGATGCAAGCAGCGGGCTTCTCCAAGCTGAATATCGGCATGTCGGTGCTCAAAACGGCGGTTCCACTTATGGTACTTGTTACTTTGTTGGGTCAGTGGGGCGCACCACAAGCACAGAAAATGGCGCGTGACTTACGTGCATTTGCCACTTCTGGTGGCGCAATCTTATCAGTGCGTACTGGGGTGTGGGCGCGCGACGCCAACGATTTTATTTTTATCGGTAAAGTTGAAGATGACAAAATCTACGCCATGAACATGTGGCGTTTTGACCAAGATAAGCAACTTGAGAGTATCATCCACGCGGCTAAAGTGGAGTATGAATCCGATAACACTTGGATCATGAAAGATGTCCAAGTGACTGAAATGGTCGATGAAGTGGAGATTCGCAAACAAACTCTGCCCGAGTACCGCTGGACGACGTCTTTAGCACCAGACAAACTGGCGGTTGTGACGGTAAAACCGGAAGAGCTCTCTCTGGGCGGCCTATATGATTACGTCAGTTACTTAAAGGCATCTGAGCAAGATCCCTCCCGGTATGAGTTGGCGTTTTGGCGCAAAGTGACTCAGCCGTTCTCTATTGCAGTGATGATGTTGATGGCGCTGTCGTTTATTTTCGGTCCACTGCGTAGCGTGACGATGGGAGCACGAATTTTATCGGGCGTCATTGCTGGTTTTACCTTCTATATTTCAAGCGAGTTTTTTGGCCCGCTGAGTCTGGTTTATAGTATCCCTCCGGTGTTTGGTGCCGTGATGCCGAGCCTGGTTTTCCTATCAGTCGCGCTGATGTTACTGAGAAGAAAACTCTAACCTCATTCGAACCAATTAAAAACGGCAGCCATTTGGCTGCCGTTTTATTTAGAGGAGTTTTCTCAATCGATAAAGCTCGTCAAGCGCTTGTCTTGGCGTAAGATCGTCTGGGTCGATATTGGCTAGGGCCTGCTCGACTTCACTTGCTTCAGGAATCAAGCTTAACTGATTGGCGATATCGACCGCAGTGCCTCGCGGGGCGCTGTCTGCGATTTGGCCAATGTGTTCTAGCTGGGTTAGTTTCGCGCGCGCATTCTTGATTACGCTCTTAGGAACACCAGCGAGCCCCGCAACCGCAAGGCCGTATGATTTACTAGCCGCCCCTTCTTGCACCGCATGCATAAAGGCGATGCTGTCGCCATGTTCAACCGCATCGAGGTGCACGTTAGCCAACCCAGGAAGCAGATGAGGCAGTTCGGTTAGTTCAAAATAGTGGGTCGCAAACAGTGTCATCGCACCAATCTGCTTGGCGAGCCACTCAGCGCTAGCCCAGGCAAGAGACAAACCGTCGTAGGTACTGGTACCGCGCCCAATTTCATCCATTAACACTAAACTATTGGCGGTGGCGTTATGCAAAATATTGGCGGTTTCGGTCATTTCGACCATAAAGGTTGAGCGTCCTGATGCTAAATCATCAGAGGCCCCAATACGGGTGAAAATGCGGTCCACCGAGCCTATTTGTGCCGATTCTGCAGGAACGTAAGAACCTATGTGTGCCATCAATGCGATCAAGGCTGTTTGACGCATATAAGTCGATTTACCGCCCATATTAGGGCCTGTAATAATCAGCATCTTGCGCTGTGGGCCTAACTCTATCGGGTTGGCGATAAATGGCTCGTCTAGTACTTGTTCCACCACTGGGTGACGGCCATTTTGAATCTGGATTCCCACTTCTTTGGTCAACACTGGGCGGCAGTAATCTAGGCTATCGGCGCGCTCTGCAAGGTTTTGTAATACATCGATTTGTGACAAAGCGGAAGCGAGGTTTTGCATCTGCTCTAAATGAGGCAGCAAGAGATCAAACAACTGTTCCCACAATTGCTTCTCAAGCGCGAGTGCTTTTGACTTTGAGTTGAGAACTTTATCCTCATGCTCTTTAAGCTCGGGAATAATGTAACGTTCGGCGTTTTTTAGCGTTTGACGGCGCACGTAGTGAGGCGGCACTAAGTGACTCTGCCCACGACTGACCTGAATAAAGAAGCCGTGCACATTGTTGTAGCCAACTTTAAGGCTATCGATGCCGTGACGCTCTCGCTCATCTTGTTCAAGTTTCTCGAGATACTCCGTCGCGCCGTCTGCTAACTTACGCCATTCATCAAGCTCGGCGTTATAACCTTCGGCAATGACACCTCCATCGCGAATCACGACCGGTGGATTCTCTTTGATCGCACGCTCAAGTAGCTCATAGACCTCATCCATAGGTGCCGCGTATTGGGCTAGCTTGGTCAAGTAGGGATGACTTAACGAGCGCATCGATTCGGCCAGCTCAGGCAGTTGCTGCATGGCAAAACGCAGTCGAGCCATATCTCGTGGTCTGGCGCTGCGCAGAGCCAAGCGCGCCAAAATACGCTCAATATCGCCCACTTGTTTTAGCACAGGGTGTAGCTCGGCAAACTGGCCGGTTTCTTTGATCTCTGTGATGGCATCAAGTCGGTGATTGAGCGTATCAATATCGCGCATCGGCTGGTGTAACCAGCGCTTGAGCATACGGCTACCCATCGCGGTGGCGGTATGGTCGAGTACTCCTGCCAAGGTATTGTCTGTGCCGCCTGCCAGGTTATGGGTGATCTCTAAGTTACGACGCGTGGCGGCGTCCAAAATCACGGAATGATCTTGGCGGTCAAAAGTGAGAGAGCGGATATGGGGCAGAGCGGTGCGTTGGGTGTCTTTGACATACTGGATCAAACAGCCCGCCGCACATAAGCCTAACTTGGCTTGTTCGACGCCGAAACCGACGAGATCTTTCGTACCGAACTGTTGGTTGAGCTGCTGTTTCGCTGTATCAAGTTCAAACTCCCAGACCGGGCGACGGCGATTGCCATTGCGACCATTCATTAAATGAACCGGTTCAAAGTCTTCTGGAAATAAGAGCTCACGTGGTGCAGTGCGTTGCAGCTCTGCCGCCATCGCTTCTTCTGTTGCCGGTTCCATCAGTTGGAAACGGCCAGATGTCACATCGAGAGTCGCATAACCAAACTGACCATTGTGATAATAAATGGCGGCAATGAGGTTATCTAAACGCTCTGAAAGCAGAGCTTCATCG
Source organism: Vibrio sp. JPW-9-11-11 (assembly GCF_013369335.1). Taxonomy (GTDB): domain Bacteria; phylum Pseudomonadota; class Gammaproteobacteria; order Enterobacterales; family Vibrionaceae; genus Vibrio. The sequence goes on along the minus strand of NZ_SZQJ01000008.1, from coordinate 26,549 downwards.
GTTACGGTTCCAGGCGTCACAATGCGGACAACTTTACGTTCAACCGGGCCTTTACTGGTGGCGGGGTCGCCAATCTGCTCACAAATTGCTACGGACTCACCGAGTTGAACCAGTTTTGCTAAATAGCCTTCAACCGCATGAAAAGGCACGCCAGCCATCGGGATAGGTTCACCCGCTGATGCGCCTCGTTTGGTTAGAGAAATATCCAATAGCTGAGAGGCGCGTTTAGCATCATCGTAAAATAGCTCATAAAAATCGCCCATGCGGTAGAACAGCAAAATATCGGGGTTCTCAGCTTTAAGCTTGAGGTATTGCTGCATCATAGGCGTGTGTTTTTGCTCTTTCATACCAGTCGTTAGCAAACAGTTCAAATTACCCCGCAGGGTACCAAAACAGCAGCAGTAAGAGCAATCAGAGTGGAGAGAATAACCGTGAGTAAGGTTATTTTTCTAACTCTAGGTCTTTGATATGGGTGGCCTGCGCTTTGCCTCTCTGTTTGGAGGTGTAGAGCGCCTGATCAGCATGTTCAAACAAGGTGTTCAAATCATACGGGCAATCAGGGGTGTGAGTCGCCACGCCGATACTTAAACTCAGTTGACCGTTACCAATCGGCGAAGCTCGAAATGACTCGATCAGCCGAGTGGCGTAATTGAGTGCATCTTGTTGATGTAGCTCTGGAGAAATGAGAACAAACTCGTCTCCGCCCCAACGCCCAATGGAATCATAGGTACGAGTATTTTCACGCAAGAAGTTCGCCACTTGTGTCAGTATTTCGTCTCCTTCAGCGTGACCAAGTTCATCGTTAACTTGTTTGAAGTTATCGAGATCAATCAAGAGTAAAGAGACTGGCGCTTGATTGCGTTCTGAACGAGCTAACTCTTTAAATAACAGTTGGTCAATGCTACGACGGTTGTGAAGGTGGGTTAAATAATCTAGTTCTGCGACTTGTTTCAACGCATTTTGTTCACTCATATCACGAATCACGCAGATAGTGCGTGGTTCGTTACCAATGGTGGTTGAGGAAATGGCAATTTGCACTTCAACATGATCGCCATACTTTGTCAGCCCCATGATTTTCTGACGCGTATCTGTCATTAGACGTGACTGTTGTTTGGTTTGAAACTGGTCACGATATTGACGATGTTTGTCTTTCAGTGCTGGATCAAGGAGATCTTCAACCGAGAGCTGCTTCATTTCTTGGTTGCTGTACTGAAACAGCTGACAAGCCATTTTATTCGCTCCGAGAATGTGCCCTTGGTGGTCAATGTAGAGAATGCCGTCCGGAGAAACATCAAAGATCTCTCCAAGTTCTTGTAGTAGGAAATGAGAGCGCTTAATTGCGCGTAAAATGAACCAGGTTGTGACAATAATGAGCGGGAACAGAAGCAGGTTGAATAACCACATATAAAGGTTAATCTGTTCCAGTTTGTCTTTGGATGAGTTAAGTATCTCATCCACTTTGGGTAACACACTGTTTTGCATTGCGGTTAGCGCGATTAAGGCTGGAGTATCATCAACTTTAACGATGTTATCGAGCTCGGTGACCGACTTCTCTAACCCTATTTGCCGCGCTTTAAGCAGTTTTTGGTAATACTCTTCGAGTGTGGCATTGAGCTGGTCGACATTGGCCTTAAGCTGTGTGTCTGTAATTAAGGTTTGCAGCAAGTAGATGTTGCTTTTTAGAAGCAAATATTTATCTCGGGCACGTTCGAAATAGCGTAGGTCACGCCGAATAACGAAGTTCTTAAAGTGGTGAATAAAGCCTACATAACCGAGGTCTCGTTCGATGTTAGAGATGGTTTGGCTGATAGTGATTTGCGCGACATATTGTTGGTTTAGCTGATCGCGCAACGTCTTAAGTGATTGGGTTTTTTTGTAGATGTACGTCGCTAACATCAAGTTGGCGAGAATCGCGATAAAAACAATGTAGAGATAAGTACGTTGGGAGCTCTGCAGTTGCTTGTACATAAATACCATTCCAAATGGATATAATAAAGTGAGTTCTGTTGCATATGAGCGTTAAGTTTAGACGACAAGTGGCGTGTTTTCATAAAATTAGCGGTTAATGATAGAGTGTTAGCTTCGATCTACTTGGCAATGGTAAGGACTCTCGATGGGCTGGGCAGAAAAATTAGGTAAGTTATTAAAGCAGCACAACCACCTTTTTGTGACCGCAGAGTCATGCACTGGCGGTGGTGTTTCAGCGGCGGTTACCGATGTCGCTGGGAGCTCACAGTGGTTCGACCGGGCTTTCGTCACATACAGCAACCAAGCGAAAGTTGAGATGTTGGGTGTGACACCGCAGACGCTAGATCAGCACGGAGCCGTGAGTGAAGAGACGGCGCAAGAAATGGTGTTGGGTGCACTGCAGCACTCGTCAGCCAGCATTGGTGTATCAATAAGTGGGATTGCAGGTCCTGGTGGAGGCAGCGAGGAGAAACCAGTCGGGACGGTATGTTTCGCGTGGGCAGATAAAAATGGCTGGTTAGAAAGTCGTACTTTCCATTTAGATGGCGACCGCCAGCAAGTACGCCAACAGGCTGTTGAGTTAGCCATGCAAGTACTGTGTGAAAAGCTGGATAAATAGAAAAAGGAACAGGACTAACAGCAAAAAGTAATATAAAACATACAGATAATTATAGTTTTCAAAAAAAATAGCCCAAACTATGGACACTGTATGAATCAACAGTATAATGGCTTGCGTTGACGGTTTAGCCTTCGAGCTAAAACTAAGAATTAAAGATAAAGTCATCAGCACTAGATGAATTATTTGGAGAAAGTGATGGACGAGAACAAACAGAAAGCGCTCGCCGCTGCGCTAGGTCAGATTGAAAAGCAATTCGGTAAAGGTTCAATCATGCGCCTTGGTGACAACCGCGCAATGGATGTAGAAACAATCTCTACAGGTTCACTTTCTTTGGATATCGCGCTAGGTGCTGGTGGTCTACCTATGGGGCGTATCGTCGAGATTTACGGTCCAGAATCTTCAGGTAAAACAACGTTAACTCTAGAGTGTATTGCTGCAGCGCAAAAACAAGGTAAGACTTGTGCATTTATCGATGCTGAGCACGCACTTGATCCCGTTTACGCTAAGAAGTTAGGTGTTGATATCGATGCACTGCTTGTTTCTCAGCCAGATACGGGTGAACAAGCGCTAGAGATCTGTGATGCACTAGCTCGCTCGGGCGCTATCGACGTTATGGTTGTTGACTCAGTAGCTGCACTAACACCTAAAGCTGAAATCGAAGGTGAAATGGGCGATAGCCACATGGGTCTGCAAGCACGTATGCTTTCTCAAGCAATGCGTAAGCTAACGGGTAACCTTAAGCAGTCTAACTGTATGTGTATCTTCATCAACCAAATCCGTATGAAGATTGGTGTTATGTTCGGTAACCCAGAAACAACTACAGGTGGTAACGCACTTAAGTTCTACGCATCTGTCCGTCTTGATATTCGCCGTACTGGTTCTATCAAAGAGGGCGACGAAGTCGTGGGTAACGAAACTCGTATCAAGGTTGTTAAGAACAAGATTGCTGCTCCATTCAAACAAGCTGAAACGCAAATCATGTATGGCCAAGGTTTCAACCGTGAAGGCGAACTTATCGACTTGGGTGTTAAGCACAAGCTCATCGAAAAAGCAGGCGCTTGGTACAGCTACAACGGTGATAAGATCGGTCAAGGTAAAGCAAACGCAGGTAAGTTCCTACGTGAGAACCCAGATGCTGCACAAGCTATCGATGCGAAATTGCGCGAGATGCTACTGTCACCAGCTGAAATTCAGCCGGATGATGCTGAGCTAGGCCAAATGCCAGAGCAAGAAGAGCTATAATCTAACTTCTCTTTTTTCTTAAAGCCCTGCAATTGCGGGGCTTTGTTATATCTATCCTAGATTGAGATTATGTTTCAACGTAAACCGCCGACACTTTCCAGCAAAGAAGCCGCTATCCAACTGCTTAGCCGCAGGGATCATGGTGAGTATGAACTCTACCAAAAGCTCACTTTGAAGGGCTACGATGAAGAAGCGATTCAAGACGCCGTTAACTTCTGCTTAGACCACAACTACTTAGATGATCTGCGCTATGCCAAAAGCCAGATTCGCCAACATGTTTACAAAGGACACGGTGAGCGTCGTATCAGGCAAGAACTGAACCAAAAGCGCGTGGCAGAGTCGGTCATTGAAGCGGCAATGAGTGAAGAGCCACAAGACTGGTTTGAGTTAGCAAAACAGGCCGCGGAGAAGAAATTTAAAGGCAGCCGGGCTAAAGACCAAAAAGAGTACGCCAAACAAGTCCGTTTTCTGCAATATCGCGGCTATAGCTTTGAGCAAATCAGCTATGCTTTGAACCTTGATGAGCAAGGTTAACCCTCAATAACTCGTCTATTTAACGATTTAATCCCTAATCTACCTTCAATCAGCTCTTTTCTGCGAGAAAACTAGTCGTAGCCTTTGCCATGATCTACAATAGCGCAAAATTCTAACTCGACTATTTTCAGGAAGAGCTGCATGTACATGAGCACTGATGAGGTTCGTAACGCGTTCCTTAAGTTCTTTGAAAGCAAAGGACACCAAATCGTAGACAGTTCATCGTTGGTTCCACATAACGATCCAACCCTGCTATTTACTAACGCAGGTATGAACCAATTTAAAGATTGCTTCTTAGGCGCTGAAAAGCGTGCCTACACACGAGCAACTACGGCTCAGCGTTGTGTACGTGCGGGTGGTAAACATAACGACCTTGAAAACGTTGGCTTTACCGCTCGTCACCATACTTTCTTTGAAATGCTAGGTAACTTCAGCTTCGGTGATTACTTTAAAGAAGACGCAATCGCGTTTGCTTGGGAATTCCTAACTGAAACGCTACAGCTTCCCAAAGATCGTCTACTGGTAACGGTATACGAGACAGATGACGAAGCATTCGATATCTGGAACAAAAAAGTAGGCGTACCTGCTGATCGTATCGTGCGTATCGGCGACAAAGAAGGCGGTAAGCAGTTCGAGTCAGATAACTTCTGGACAATGGGTGACACAGGCCCTTGTGGTCCATGTACTGAAATTTTCTACGATCATGGTGAACACATCTGGGGTGGTCGCCCTGGTACACCTGAAGAAGACGGTGACCGTTTCATCGAGATCTGGAACAACGTATTTATGCAGTTCAACCGTCATGCAGATGGCACGATGGAACCACTGCCTAAGCCTGCTGTTGATACAGGTATGGGTATTGAACGTATCTCTGCCATCATGCAGGGTGTGCATTCAAACTATGAAATCGATGTTTTCCAAAAGCTAATCAAAGCTGCTGCAGAGGTTGTTGGTTGCGAAGATCTATCCAACCAATCGCTGCGCGTGATTGCCGACCACATCCGCTCTTGTGCGTACCTAATCGCAGATGGCGTGATGCCTTCAAACGAAGGGCGTGGCTACGTGTTGCGCCGCATTATCCGCCGCGCCGTTCGTCACGGTAACAAGCTAGGTGCACAAGGCGTATTCTTCCATAAACTTGTCGCTGTATTGATTGAAGTGATGGGCAGTGCTGCTGACGAGCTTAAGAAGCAGCAAGAGCTGGTTGAAAAAGTGCTTCGTATCGAAGAGGAAAACTTTGGTCGCACACTGGAGCGCGGCATGATTATCCTCAACGAAGCACTGGATGCTCTTGAAGGTAAAGAGCTCGATGGTGATACGGTATTTAAGCTGTACGACACCTACGGCTTCCCTGCTGACTTAACTAACGACGTGGCTCGCGAGCGTAATTTCACTATCGACGAAGCGGGTTTCGAGAAAGCGATGGAAGAGCAGCGTCAGCGCGCGCGTGAAGCCGGCCAATTTGGTACGGACTACAACGCAACCATCAAGACTGACGTTGACACTGAGTTTTGCGGTTACACAGGCACGCAAGGTAACAGCCATATCGCGGAAATTTTCGTTGAAGGTGAAGTGGCACAATCCCTATCGGCCGGTGATAAAGCGATCATCATCCTTGGTGAAACGCCATTCTATGCAGAATCTGGTGGTCAGTGTGGTGATGCTGGAGTGCTGAAAACGCAATCAGGCCTATTCAATGTCGAAGACACGCAAAAGCTGGGCAATGCTATCGCACATCACGGCGTTTTGGCTGAGGGTGTTCTGGCTAAAGGTGATGAAGTTGAAGCGGTGGTCGATGCGCAGCGTCGCGCGGCGATCTCTCTAAACCATTCTGCTACTCACTTACTTCATGCAGCACTACGCCAAGTGCTTGGTGAGCACGTAGCGCAGAAAGGCTCGTTAGTGAAACCTGAAAACCTGCGTTTCGACTTCTCACACTTAGAAGCGGTCACACCCGCTGAACTAAAAGAAGTTGAGCGCTTGGTTAACGCGCAGATTCGTCGTAACCACATAATTGAAACCAACATCATGGATATCGAGTCAGCGAAACAAAAAGGTGCGATGGCTCTATTCGGAGAGAAGTACGATGATGAAGTGCGCGTACTCTCTATGGGTGAGTTCTCGACTGAGTTGTGTGGTGGTATTCACGCAGCAAACACCGGTGATATCGGTCTGTTCAAGATAACATCAGAAGGTGGTATCGCAGCGGGTATTCGTCGTATTGAAGCGGTAACGGCTGAAGCCGCGTTAGACGCAATCGAAGCGCAAACTGCGCAGTACGAAGAGAAGCTTGTTGAGTCAGCTCAAAAAGCCAAAGCGCTTGAGAAAGAGGTGCAAAAGCTGAAAGACAAGATGGCTGCCGCAGAAAGTGCCAACATCATGGGTAAAGCGCAAGAAATCAACGGCGTAAAAGTGTTGGTTGCTGCTCTTGATGGTGCAGATAGCAAAAACCTGCGCACTATGGTAGACGACATCAAGAACCAAATGGGTAGCGGTGTTGTCCTGCTTGCTAACGTGACCGGTGAGAAAGTGGGCCTTATCGCAGGTGTGACGAAAGATCTGACGGGTAAAGTAAAAGCTGGTGATCTTGTAAAAATGGTTGCAGAGCAAGTGGGCGGTAAAGGTGGTGGTCGTCCAGATATGGCTCAGGCCGGTGGTACTGATGTGGCCGCGTTACCTGAAGCGATCAAAACCGTTCAGCCTTGGCTCGAAGAACGTTTGTAAAATCGCATAATCTATTACTACGCTCACTCTTTTTTGATTGAGCGTAACTCTTTTTATTGAACCAAGTGGTTTAATTGAGTGCGCTGAGCGGCTCGGTTAAGTCACTTGGTTTTTGTTATAACAACTGCACCCAATATTCAATCTATTGAGTGCAGTGCTAATGAGACTTTGGTCTTGGGAAGGTGAAGACTGGTGAACAAGCCCCTTATCGTGCAAAAGTTTGGTGGAACTTCTGTGGGTTCAATAGAAAGAATCCATAAGGTTGCTGAACACATCATAAAGGCGAAAAATGATGGTAATCAAGTTGTCGTAGTCGTGTCGGCAATGTCTGGTGAAACAAACAGATTGATGGACTTGGCGCAACAGGTGGACAGTGTGCCTACCGCTCGAGAACTTGATGTTTTGCTCTCAGCTGGTGAGCAAGTGTCGATGGCACTTCTGGCGATGACTCTGAACAAAATGGGTCATTCTGCGAGCTCATTAACTGGGGCACAAGCAAGAATTGTGACTGATAACCAGCACAATGATGCAACGATTAAAGATATTGATACCTCGACGATTGAAACGTTATTGGCGCAAGACCAAGTGGTGATTGTCGCTGGGTTCCAAGGTGTCAATGAGAAAGGGGATATTACCACCTTAGGGCGTGGTGGCTCGGATACCAGTGCGGTGACGTTAGCGGGAGCGCTGAGCGCCGATGAGTGTCAGATCTTCACTGACGTAGACGGTATCTACACTTGCGATCCTAGGGTAGTGAAATCAGCGAAGAAATTGGCCGTGATCGATTTTCCTTCGATGGAAGAGATGGCACGTAAAGGCGCTAAAGTCCTTCATCTCCCTTCGGTACAATACGCATGGCTGCACAATGTTCCTCTTCGAGTTCTGTCGACGTTTGAGACCAATCAAGGTAGTCTCGTCAAAGGTGAAGAGTGTCAATCCGATGTCTGCGGTGTAGCGATTCAGCGCGATATGTGTTTGATCAAAATTGAAAAAGAGGCGTTAACGAGTCTACAAAAACAGTGTCAAATGTTGGGGATCACTATCTGGAATGTGATCGAACATGCAGAATGGACAGGTGTTGTGATAAAAGACGAGGCTTGTGCAAAACTGAAACTGGTTTTTGAAGATAAAATCCGCAATAGTGAAACGGTAAGCTTGTTAACCGCCGTTGGTCTTCAAGTCGAAGGATTGGTAGAAAGATCGTATGCCTTGCTCGCGGAGCAGGGGATCAGTGTTGAACATCATGCGCTTAACGTACAATCGTTGATGTTAGTGCTGTCGCCTGAATATGTCGACAAAGCGGCTAACATACTGCATGATGCTTACATTACTTCTGCGCAGGCGATCGAAACCCAGCAAAAACAAGCGTTTTTGGGCTAAATCCGGGCCACAATTGAGTTTACGAAAATATCACTTTTGTTGGATAATAGCCTAGTAGCAAGATAAATCAGAGATTACTCAAGGAGCACAGAATGCTAATTTTAACTCGCCGTGTTGGTGAAACTCTTATGATCGGTGATGAAGTCACAGTAACTGTACTTGGTGTTAAAGGTAACCAAGTGCGTATCGGCGTCAATGCTCCGAAAGAAGTGTCTGTTCACCGTGAAGAAATCTACATGCGCATTCAGGCAGAAAAAGGTAATGGTAACGCTGCTTCAGGCAACTACTAATTACACGAAGAGGCTGGCAAATTGTCAGCCTTTTTTGTGCGTGAAAAAGCGTTATTTATAACAAAAAGAGCGAATTAGCATCGCTTTGATTAAATAGCCAACGGTTAAAAGACTTTTTGGCGTTTTTGCCAAGAAAATGTTTGACATATTTTTGGTAAATCGTAATATGTGCCTCCGCAAGACGGTGAGGTGGCCGAGAGGCTGAAGGCGCTCCCCTGCTAAGGGAGTATACGGTTTGTAGCCGTATCGAGGGTTCGAATCCCTCCCTCACCGCCATTCTTGCTTCTTCTTCGGAAGAACGTTCTTCGGAACAGCTTTAAAACAACTTTCTTTAGCAAGAAAGCATAGCGCGTCCTTAGCTCAGCTGGATAGAGTACCTGGCTACGAACCAGGCGGTCGGAGGTTCGAATCCTCCAGGACGCGCCATATTTCCTTACCAGGGAATAAAACGGTGAGGTGGCCGAGAGGCTGAAGGCGCTCCCCTGCTAAGGGAGTATACGGTTTGTAGCCGTATCGAGGGTTCGAATCCCTCCCTCACCGCCATTCTTGCTTCTTCTTCGGAAGAACGTTCTTCGGAACAGCTTTAAAACAACTTTCTTTAGCAAGAAAGCATAGCGCGTCCTTAGCTCAGCTGGATAGAGTACCTGGCTACGAACCAGGCGGTCGGAGGTTCGAATCCTCCAGGACGCGCCATATTTCCTTACCAGGGAATAAAACGGTGAGGTGGCCGAGAGGCTGAAGGCGCTCCCCTGCTAAGGGAGTATACGGTTTGTAGCCGTATCGAGGGTTCGAATCCCTCCCTCACCGCCATTAATTGGCTTATGGCCAATTTTTTTGTTTTAAAGCCCTGTTGTTCCAAAGAGACAGTGTGATATACTTCACAATTCTCGTTTTCGAGAACATAGCGCGTCCTTAGCTCAGCTGGATAGAGTACCTGGCTACGAACCAGGCGGTCGGAGGTTCGAATCCTCCAGGACGCGCCACTTATTTAAAAGCCCTGCTAGAAATAGCGGGGCTTTTTTGTAACTATCACTTAACATTTTTGAAACTTTGGTTTTACAAGTAATTGTTTTTAAACTTAATTTCTAGATTCTTTTAAGCCAATCGCAGTATTAATTCGTTTTATCGCTTAACGTCAGAAAAGACACAGTTATTTGTGCTTGTTTGGCGCGATATTGCAGATTTATGTGATTTGTGTGACGAATAACTCCCTAGATTTGTGCATTATCCTCAATAGCACCTTAAACAAAATTGACAAAGTTTAATCAATCGAGATAATCCTAGACCTCTTGTCAGGATTTTACGGTGAGTCCTGCAAATCAGAAAGCCAGCCGATGTCTGGTCAAAAGTTAAGTTGAGCTGCCATAGAACACGAAGTTCTTAGCCATACACTTAGCACTGTTGTCAGGATGACAAAGAAAGGATGCAAAATGGATAATATTGGAAGCCTGCTAGTAGATGCTGCCACCCTGATGATCACTGGGATGTCGGTAGTATTTATTTTCCTCACTATTCTTGTTTACCTCGTTCGGTTGATGTCAAAACTGCTTCCCGAAGAAGTGCCAGAGCCGATCGCGACACCCAATCAAAATAACAAAATTCAAACACCATCTTCTGCTGTTAGCCCGAAAGTAGTTGCGGCCATTTCCGCAGCGGTACACCAGTACCGTACCTCTACCGCTAAGTAGCATTTGATAGGATTAAAAGGAGTTAATGAGCATGTCTAAACCACTAGCTTTAACGGACGTGGTCCTTCGTGACGCCCATCAGTCGCTGTTTGCGACGCGTATGCGCTTGGAGGATATGTTACCTATCGCAGAGGAACTGGATAAAGTCGGTTACTGGTCTCTAGAGACTTGGGGCGGGGCAACATTTGATGCCTGTATCCGCTTTTTGGGTGAAGACCCATGGGAGCGCTTACGTGCTTTGAAGAAAGCGATGCCGAATACGCCAATGCAAATGCTACTGCGCGGTCAGAACCTTTTAGGTTATCGCCACTATGCTGATGACGTAGTCGAGAAATTTGTTGAGCGCGCGCACGCGAATGGGATGGATGTATTCCGTATCTTTGACGCGATGAACGATGTGCGAAACTTTGAAAAAGCGGTCAAAGCGGCTGTTGATGTAGGAGCTCACGCTCAAGGGACACTCTCTTACACCACTAGTCCGGTACACAATACCGAGACTTGGGTCGATTTGGCAAAACGCCTAGAAGATTTGGGCTGCCATTCACTGTGTATTAAAGACATGTCAGGTTTGCTTAAACCTTACGAAGCAGAAGAGCTGATTTCACGTATTAAAGCGTCATGTGATGTGCCGCTGGCACTACACTGTCATGCCACCACAGGCCTCTCTACTGCAACGGCCGTAAAAGCCGTGGAAGCGGGCGTTGATATTCTTGATACCGCAATCTCCTCGATGAGCTGTACGTACGGTCACACACCAACCGAGACAGTCGTGGCGATGCTGCAAGGCACAGAACGTGACACCAACCTTAAGCTTGACCAAATTGAACCTATTGCTGCTTACTTCCGTGATGTTCGTAAGAAGTACGCTAAGTTCGAAGGCCAGCTAAAAGGTGTCGATTCTCGCATCCTTATCGCTCAAGTGCCTGGTGGCATGTTGACCAACATGGAAGGTCAGCTAAAAGAGCAAGGTGCGGCTGATAAGTTGGACGAAGTACTCGAAGAGATCCCACGCGTACGTAAAGATCTTGGTTACATCCCTCTTGTAACGCCAACGTCTCAGATCGTCGGCACACAGGCAGTCATCAACGTTCTTACTGGTGAACGCTATAAGAGCATCACCAAAGAAACCGCGGGCGTATTGAAAGGTGAATACGGCGCGGCGCCAGCAGAAGTCAACGCAGAGCTACAGGCGAAAGTGCTCGATGGCGCGGAAGCGATTACTTGTCGCCCTGCTGATTTGCTTGCAGCGGAAATGGATAGTTTGACCGAAGAGCTACTGACAAAAGCGAAACAAGAAGGCATTTCACTGGCGGAAGATACCGTTGATGACGTACTGACTTACGCATTGTTCCCTCAAGTTGGTTTGAAGTTCCTCAAGAACCGTCACAACTCTGATGCCTTTGAGCCTGCGCCATGGCTAGAAGAAGCGCCTGTGGCTCCTCAAGCGCAACCTGCTCAAGGTGGTATTGAGACCTACAGCGTTAAGGTTGATGGTCAGGTTTACGATGTAGAAGTTGGTCCTCAAGGACAGCTAACCTCAGTCGCACCTGCTGCAAATGCCCAACCTGCGGCAGCACCTGTTGCATCAGCCCCGGCTGGCAACAGTGAGACGGTTCCTGCGCCTTTGGCTGGGAACATCTTTAAAGTCAATGTACAAAGTGGCGCCCAGGTTGAAGAGGGGGATGTACTGTTGATTCTTGAAGCGATGAAGATGGAAACCGAAGTACGTGCGGCACGTGGCGGCGTCGTTCAAGACCTTCATGTCAAAGAAGGTGATGCCGTGACGGTAGGGGCTCCTCTACTGAGTTTGGCGTAAGGGAGCATCATGGAAGGATTAAAGATCTTATGGTCTGAAACAGGGATTGCGCATTTTGAGTTTGATCAACTATGCATGATCTTAGTGGGTTGTTTGCTGCTGTTTTTGGCCATTCGCAAAGGCTTTGAGCCATTGCTACTTTTGCCGATTGGTTTTGGTGCTATTTTAGCGAATATTCCTAATGCGGGCTTTACCGAAGAAGGTGGATTGCTTTACTACGTCTACTATGTGGGGATTGAATCAGGGATCTTTCCGCTTCTAATCTTCATGGGTGTAGGAGCCATGACGGACTTTGGAGCGCTGATCGCTAACCCTAAAACTCTATGGTTAGGCGCCGCGGCACAGTTCGGTATCTTTGCGACTCTGTTTGGCGCGATTTTACTTAACTATGTGCCGGGGATGGAGTTTAGTATGCCAGACGCCGCCTCTATCGCGATTATTGGGGGAGCCGATGGCCCAACCGCTATTTTCCTAGCGAGTCAACTTTCACCAGACCTGTTAGGGGCCATTGCGGTCGCTGCCTACAGTTACATGGCGCTAGTTCCAATCATTCAGCCACCGATCATGAAGGCATTGACCAGCCCAGAAGAGCGTAAAGTTCAGATGGCGCAGCTTCGTCATGTAGGCAAAGCTGAGAAAATTCTGTTCCCACTGGCGGTGTTACTGATGACGATTCTGTTCTTACCTGCGGCCACGCCATTGGTGGGGATGTTCTGTCTCGGAAACCTAATGCGCGAAGCAGGTGTGGTCGAACGTTTGTCGAAGACGGCCCAAAACGAGTTGATCAATATAGTGACTATTTTCCTTGGACTCGGTGTGGGGTCAAAACTGCAAGCGGAAGAGTTTCTCAATGTGGAAACTTTAGGTATTTTGGCTTTGGGCGCTGTTGCTTTCAGTATTGGTACCGCAGGCGGTGTCTTGATGGCCAAGTTACTCAATAAGTTCTCTAAGGAAGACATTAATCCGTTGATTGGGGCGGCTGGCGTATCGGCGGTTCCAATGGCAGCGCGCGTCGTCAACAAAGTTGGCCTCGAAGCGAATCCGCAGAACTTCCTATTGATGCATGCAATGGGACCGAACGTGGCGGGGGTATTGGGCTCTGCAGTTGCGGCGGGTATTCTGCTGGCGTTGGTTGGCTAAAATAGGGTTAATGTGAGCCAGAGGTTAATTTGCGCACAAGTGGTCAACACTGCGTAATAAATGGTATATATTCAAAGGGATGCTTTCGCATCCCTTTTTTATATCGATAGGGAAATGAAAAAATGGAAAACAGACAAATCGCAATCTCTCAATTTGGTGCCCCTAGTGTCCTGGTGACTCAAGTCGCCCCAGTGCCTGAACCACAGGCAGGCGAAGTGCTGGTCAAAGTACACTTTGCTGGTGTGAACCCTATCGATGCAAAAACTCGCGCAGGCCTAGGTTGGGCGGCTTCAGAAAATAAAGACAAACTGCCATGGGTTCCGGGCTACGATATTGCCGGTGAAATCATTTCGCTGGGAGCGCAAGCGGAGCGCTTTAATGTGGCAGACAAAGTGGCTGGTTTTATTGGTTTTCCGCTACAAGGCGGTGGTTACAGTCAGTATGTAGCAGTACCCGAGAGCGCATTGAGTAAAGTACCTGATTCCGTGACATTAGAAGCTGCGGCAGCACTACCTCTGGCTGGCCAAACCGCAGTACAAGCGCTCGATAAAGCTGGGGTAAAAGAGGGTCAGCGAGTGTTGATCCTTGCAGGGGCCGGTGGCGTCGGGCATATTGCGATTCAAGTGGCTGTGGCGGCGAAAGCCGAGGTGTTTACCACGTGCAGCGAAGCTAACCTTGACTACATGGCAACGCTCGGCGCACATGCCGTAAACTACAAGTTTGCCCCCGTTTCTGAACGTGTTGAAGAGGCTGATGTACTGATCGATCTGATTGGTGGCGATGCGGCGTTAGATGCGCTCAACTGTCTTAAAGACGGTGGAACTGTGGTGACGGTGCCGACGTTGAGCGCGGAAATGATTTGTGAGAAAGCGAAACTGCTTGGCTTTGAAGCCACTGGAATGTTGGTCGACCCAAATCCAGAGCAGCTAGATGCGTTGTTATATATGGTGAGTGTCGGACTCGTCAAAACTGAAATCCAACAGATCTATCCGCTAGAGCAAGCAATCGAAGCGCACCAACAAATTGAAACGGGTCATACGCGAGGCAAGGTGTTGCTTGATATGCAATGCTAGAAGCGTTTAACAGCGCTTTTGCCTCGTTTGCTCTTTGGTTTTCTGATTCGGCACTGTGGGTTCTCTTTTTTAGTGGATTTCTCAGTGCCACTCTTTTGCCCGGTGGCTCTGAAGCTGGGTTGATCGCCACCCTTTCCCTCAATCAATACTCAACGCTCGTTATCCTTGCTGTGGCTACCATCGGCAATACGTTAGGTGGTTTGACCAACTATTGGCTCGGCTTGTGGTTACCCAATCGAACTCAAGATGAAAAGCATGGTCATAAAGCATTGTTGTGGTTGAATAGATACGGTTATTGGTCTCTGCTGTTAAGTTGGTTACCGATTATTGGTGATCCATTGTGTTTGGCTGCTGGATGGCTAAGAATGCATTTTTGGCCTTGTTTGTGGTTGATTTTAATCGGTAAAGCGCTGCGCTATAGCCTACTCGCAGCGGTGTATTTTGGATTGTTTTAAGGGGATGTCATGAGAAAGTTCTGGCTTGGTGCGGTTTCCCTTCTCGCACTATATGGCTGTTCTAGTAACACGCTCACTTCGGTACCATTTTTTTCTTCCTTGCCGCCAGGCGTCACTCTGATTGAAGAGGTCGACGCTCAACCTGGTAAGGCGATGATTCCATACTCAAAATATCAACTCGATAATGGTCTCACGGTCATTCTCTCCCCAGATAGCTCTGACCCTTTGGTTCATGTTGATGTGACTTACCATGTAGGATCTGCACGTGAGGAAGTTGGAAAGTCAGGCTTTGCACACTTCTTTGAACATATGATGTTTCAAGGCAGTGAGAACGTTGGCGATCAGCAGCATTTCAAAATTATTACTGAGGCCGGCGGTTCACTTAACGGCACCACCAATCGTGACCGCACTAACTATTTTGAAACCGTTCCAGCCAATCAGCTAGAAAAAATGTTGTGGCTGGAGTCTGACCGCATGGGCTTTCTACTCGACGCGGTGTCGCAGCGTAAGTTCGAGATTCAGCGTGAAACGGTCAAAAACGAACGGGCGCAAAATTATGACAATCGTCCATATGGGTTAATGTGGGAAAAAATGGCCGAAGCCATGTACCCTGAAGGCCATCCATATTCTTGGCAAACTATTGGTTATGTAGAAGATTTAGACCGAGTGGATGTCAATGACCTTAAAGCGTTCTTCCTGCGATGGTATGGGCCGAATAACGCGGTTCTGACCATAGGTGGCGATATCGATATCGATCAGACATTAGCTTGGGTAAACCAGTATTTCGGTTCGATCCCACGAGGGCCGCACGTTGAAAAAGCGCCTAAGCAGCCCGCCACCTTGAATGAAGACCGTTATGTGACTTTGGAAGATCGCATTCAACAGCCAATGCTATTAATAGGTTGGCCGACCCAATACAAGGGGGCCGAGCAGCAGGCATCGCTTGATGCGTTAGCCAAAGTGCTTGGGGATGGTGCTAATAGTTTGCTCTATCAAAAATTGGTCAAAACTCAACGAGCTGTCGATGCTGGCGCGTTCCAAGATTGTGCTGAACTGGCGTGTACTTTTTATGTATACGCGATGGCGCCTTCTGGTGACAAAGCTGCGCTGTCTCCTTTATATCAAGAAATGATGCAGACCCTAGCAGAGTTTGAAGCTCAAGGTGTCGATGAGGCACGACTAGAACAAATTAGCGGTATGGCTGAAGCTAACGCAGTTTTTGCGTTGCAAAGCGTGCGTGGCAAGGTCTCTCAGCTGGCCTCAAATCAAACGTTTTTTGGTCAACCTGACCGGATTCAATCTCAGTTGGAACAAATTCGAGCTGTTACGCCAGAGTCGGTGATGGCAGCCTACAAGCAGTATCTCAATGGTCATCACAAAGTGGCGTTGAGTGTGGTGCCAAGAGGGAAATCAGAATTGGCGGCCAAGCCTGCCACTTTTGTCACCCCAGAACGTCGCTTACCAGAGCATCAAACTCTTACCGAAGATCAGCTCATTTACCGTAAAGCAGTGGATGACTTTGATCGTTCAGTTATGCCTGAGGTCGCGGAAGCGGTTAAAGCTGAGATGCCAGATCTGTATCGCTTATACTTTGAGAATGGCGCCGAAGTGCTTGGTACGGTCAGTTCAGAAACTCCAACAGTCCAGTTAGAAATCAGCTTTCCTGCTGGGGAGCGTTATGTGGCACCCGGCCAGGAGGGGCTGGCCAAATTGACAGCGGCCATGATGCAAGAAGCGACGTTAGACTCTAGCCTAGAGGAGATTCAAGCGCGTCTCGATAAGCTCGGCAGTACCTTATCCGTCAGCGCGGGTAACTACACCACGACGCTATCCGTATCGAGTTTGGAAAAAAACTTAACCGAGACGCTAGTAATCGCCCAAGAGGTGTTGTTTAAGCCAGCATTTCGTCAACAAGACTTCGAACGCATACAGAAACAGATGCTCGAAGGCTTGGTTTATCAACATCAAAGACCGAGTTGGTTGGCGTCTCAAGCGACCAGGCAAGTGCTGTTTGCTGATACTATTTATCAGAGACCCAATGATGGTACTGAGTCTTCGGTGGCAGCACTTACCCTTGCCGATGTGAAACAGTTCTATCAGCGCCATTACACGCCGCAAGGTGCACAGATAATCGTTGTAGGCGATATGACTAAGCGTCAAGTCAAGCAGCAGCTTGGTTTTATCGCTCAGTGGCAGGGGAAAATCCCCCCGTTACTGAGAGCGCAGTCAGTCAATCCGTTAACAGAGCCCAGAATCTATTTGGTTGATAAACCTGGAGCACCGCAAAGCATCGTGAGAATGGTGCGCCAAGGGTTGCCGTTTGATGCTACAGGGGAAGTCTTCCTGACTCAGTTGGCTAACTTTAATTTAGCGGGTAACTTCAACAGCCGAGTTAACCAGAACTTGCGTGAAGACAAAGGGTACACATATGGCGCCAGCGGTTATCTGGCTTCCAATCGAGAAGTGGGGGCGATTGTCTTCTCGGCACAAGTTCGCGCCGATGCGACCTTGGCGTCATTGATTGAGATGCAAAAAGAACTCACCAAGTATAGTCAAGA
The DNA here is from genome assembly GCF_013369335.1 of Vibrio sp. JPW-9-11-11. Lineage (GTDB taxonomy): Bacteria > Pseudomonadota > Gammaproteobacteria > Enterobacterales > Vibrionaceae > Vibrio. The sequence goes on along the minus strand of NZ_SZQJ01000008.1, from coordinate 9,062 downwards.
CGGAATGACAGATGAGGAAATGAAATTTTTACGCTTGGCGGTCGGTCAACAAGATGCGCTAAAGTATGAAACGCCTTCACAGAAAGCCGGACTGCTTGGTAGTATTCTTGCCTATAGTTTGGATGAAGATTACCTCAAGCAGCGTAACGAGATTGTCGAGACGGTTGATAAACGCACCCTAAACCAACTGGCGAGCAAGTGGTTTAGCCCACAGGATTATCAAATCATAGTGGTGGGTGACGCGCAGAGCTTAAAAGCTCAGCTAGAAAGTTTACAGATTCCGATAGAAGAGCTTGAAATCATCCGTTAGAGTACACATAACATAGTGCATAACTAAAGGGTGACTTTGGTCACCCTTTATAAATTGTTTAGCCAGTTTGGTAGCAATACTGAACCTCTGATATAAGCGAACCTCATTTTGACTGAATTTGCTGCGCGACTAGAGCGAGTTGCACAAAACCCAGATGTATTTAAGAGTTTTGGCCGGGGCGTAGAACGCGAAACCTTGCGCTATCACCAAGATGGCCACTTAGCGACTACACCGCACCCCAGCGCTCTGGGCTCTGCTTATGCCAATAGCTGGATCACCACCGACTTCTCCGAGTCGCTATTAGAGTTTATCACTCCGGTCTCCCATGACATTTCAGTGCTGACCTCGCAACTTGAAGATATTCATCACTTTACCCAAACCAAATTGGGCGAAGAGAAAATGTGGCCGTTGTCGATGCCTTGTTACGTTGGCAGTGAAGACGATATCAAGCTGGCGCAGTATGGCAGTTCCAATTCTGGAAAAATGAAGACGCTCTACCGCGAAGGGTTAAAGCGGCGCTATGGGAGCCTAATGCAGATCATCTCTGGGGTGCATTTTAATTTCTCTTTCCCAGAGTCTTTCTGGCAACAACTTTTTGGTGAACAAAACCAAGAACAGCGCCAAGAGAGTAAGTCACAAGCGTATTTTGGCCTGATTCGTAATTACTACCGTTTTGGTTGGTTGATCCCATACTTTTTTGGCGCTTCACCAGCGCTGTGCGCTTCATTTATTCAAGGGCGAGAAACTAAGCTACCTTTTAAAAGTGTTGGTGGGACGCTTTACCTTCCTTACGCAACGTCATTGAGAATGAGCGATTTAGGTTATACCAATAGTGCACAGAGTTCGCTTAAGATTGGTTTTAATAGCCTAGCTGAGTACCTTGATGGCTTGAATACTGCGATTCGTACCCCGTCTGAACAGTTTGCTGAAATTGGCGTTAAAGTGGATGGTGAATACCGTCAGCTCAATAGTAACGTACTACAAATAGAGAACGAACTGTACGCACCAATTCGGCCTAAACGAGTCGCAAATGCGGGAGAGAAACCTTCAGAGGCCCTAGCTCGTGGTGGAGTAGAGTACATTGAAGTCCGTTCTCTTGATGTTAATCCATATAGCCCCGTCGGCATTACCGAAGAGCAAATACGTTTTCTTGATCTGTTCTTGGCTTGGGCGGCGTTAAGTGATTCTGAACCGATGGATTACTGTGAGCAAGCGTGTTGGCGCGAAAACTGGAATAAGGTGATCGTCGAAGGTCGCAAGCCTGGTCTTGAACTGCAGATTGGCTGCAAAGGTGAAGTGCTAACATTGCAAACTTGGGCCAAACGCGTCTTTGCCGAGCTGACGCAGATTGCAGAGCGGATGGATGCAGTGGTAGGTGGTCACGCTTATCAAGCGGTATGTGAAAAACTCGTTAGTTGGATTGATAATCCACAAATGACAATTTCAGGACAGCTGCTAGAAGATACTAAGCGTCTTGGCGGGCTAGGCAAGGTCGGGTGTACGTTTGGAAAGCAGTACCGTGAACAACATCTAAATCACCAATACCGTATTTATACTGCCGAACTGATGGAGCAAGAAGTGGTGCGATCTCAGTCGGCGCAAGCGGAAATCGAAGCGTCAGATGATATCGCTTTTGATGATTTCTTAGCTCAGTATTTCACGTATTTGAAGGCATGACGCATTCGCGCCTAATTTAGGGCGAGAAAGCACAACAACATGGAACAATGAGGGGGAGGATAACTTCCTCCCCGCTATATATCTGACAGTGAATAGCCCATTGCGGGTTATACAAATGGAGAAGGACAATGCCGTTACTCGATAGTTTTACCGTTGATCATACACGAATGAATGCGCCAGCCGTGCGCGTCGCTAAAACGATGACCACCCCGAAAGGCGACACGATTACTGTGTTTGATTTACGCTTTACTGCCCCTAACAAGGATATTCTGTCTGAAAAAGGCATTCACACTTTAGAGCACCTCTATGCAGGTTTTATGCGTAATCACCTTAACGGTGACAGTGTAGAAATCATTGATATCTCACCGATGGGATGCCGTACCGGTTTTTACATGAGCCTGATTGGGACGCCACAAGAGCAGCAAGTTGCCGATGCATGGTTAGCTGCGATGAACGATGTGCTGAAAGTAGAGAGCCAGAATAAGATTCCAGAACTGAACGAATACCAATGTGGAACAGCGGCAATGCACTCGCTCGATGAAGCAAAGCAGATTGCTCAGGCCATCATTGATTCGGGGATTTCAGTGAATAAGAACGATGATTTAGCACTTCCAGAAGCCATGCTAAAAGAGCTCAAAGTCGACTAGAAATCTCAACTATAAAAAAAGGAAAGCTGAGCTTTCCTTTTTTTATCAATTCGCTTTTGGCAAAACCACAACTTGAGTGTTTGCCCAGATATCGTGGAAGCCGCGCTTTTTCGGGTCTAATGGCACCAGTAAGTTAGCCAAGCCAAACCCTGATGTCGCAATACGAATCAGACATTGCGTAACTGAAACGGCTTGACCATTGGCACTGCGTAAGTGCAGCTTCCAAGCTCGCATTCCGAGTGTTTGTCCAGCGCGTGTCCAAAAATAGACAAAGAAGTACACCCACACAAACGCAAGATAAGCGGTGTAAATAGGGCTCCACACGGGATGGTTGGTGAGGAAGTCACTGACATCAGCGTAACTGCCAACGTGAAAAATCCCCAAAGCCATCAATGCATGCAGAATCGCAATCACGATACCCGCCGCCATCATTTCGACAGCGATAATGATCAATCCATCATAAATTAGAGCCCCCAAGCGGCGAAACAACCCAGCTGGTGGTAAAGAGTCAGTATTAGACATAAACGTGGCTTACCTAAACTTAAATAAGGCGCAAGAATATAGCCTCACTCTCCATCTGAAAAGAGACCTTGCGCACAGCTTATCGATTTGTGGCGATTTTATCAGCAAACGACAATTAATTCAGTCTTTTGCACTTGCACGAACGCCTACCATACGTATAATGCCAATCATCAAAGGGCAAAGCCCCAAGATGCCGGTGTGGTGAAATTGGTATACACGACGGATTCAAAATCCGTTGCCTTCGGGCGTGGCGGTTCAAGTCCGCCCACCGGTACCATATTTAAACGATAAAGCCTCGACGAAAGTCGGGGCTTTGTTGTATCTAGTGTTTGGTAATTCAATTTCATCGTGTCGGGTTGGGTGTGAGCCCAGTTTTGTGCGCTGTCACAAGTCGTTACACAGGGTGAGGGCCAAGCGCTTTACATCTGTAGTGAAGCAGGGAACAATTCCGCTTCGAGCTGCACAATGTAGCTATAAGTGATGGAAGATTATGAGTAGTACTGAAGCAAGAAAACCCAATCCACTGTTTGAGATCGTGATTAACGTTCTTTTACCTTCACTGATTCTAATGAAGCTTAGTGGTGATGAGTACTTGGGCACGGCAATGGCGTTGATCGTCGCGTTGGCTTTTCCAGCGGTGTATGGCGCGATGGAGCTGATTCGCCATAAAAAATTCAATTTTATTGCAGCACTTGGTTTTGTCAGTGTGCTTCTGACCGGAGGTATAGGGCTACTTGAGCTCGATACTAAATGGCTTGCATTGAAAGAGGCGTTGATCCCCGGTTTGATTGGTATGGTAGTGTTTGGTTCTAGCTTTACTCGTTATCCAGTAGTGAAGAAGCTGATTTTTAACGACACTCTGCTTAATCTTGAAGTGATCAAACAGAAGCTAGAGCAAACTGGTAACCACGCCGCATTTGAACGCTGTTTGTCGACGTCAAACTATCTTTTCGCCAGTACCTTTATTTTCTCTTCAGCAATGAACTATTTTCTCGCTACTTGGATTGTGACGAGCCCAGCAGGCACCGCTGAATTTAATGAGCAGCTCGGCAAAATGACACTGTATAGCTACCCGATGATTGCAATTCCGAGCATGTTGATGATGATTGGCATTTTTTATTATGTTTGGCGTCAGGTACGCAAAATGACTGGGCTAGAGACAGAACAAATATTCCATCTGAAATGATAATGAATCACCCGCGATTGAGCGGGTGATTTTGTTTCCAATGACTAGTCTTGTTTGCGAATAAGATAGTCAAACGCCCCTAAGCTCGCTTTTGCGCCTTCTCCCATCGCAATGATGATCTGTTTGTAAGGAACGGTTGTGGCATCACCCGCTGCGAACACACCCTCTAGGCTCGTTTCACCGTGTTGGCCAACCTCAATTTCTCCGCGTTCTGATAGCGTCACTTGTGAATCCTTTAGCCACTCTGTGTTTGGCACTAGGCCAATTTGAACAAAGATCCCCGATAGTTCAATCTCTTTGGTTTCATCTGTGTTGCGGTCTTTATACTTCAAGCTAGTGACACGAGTACCGTCACCCACAACTTCGGTGGTTTGCGCCATCGTGATGATATCCACGTTTGGTAGTGAGTTCGCTTTGTCGATAAGCACTTGGTCTGCGCGAAGTACGTCGGCGAATTCAAGAACCGTTACGTGTTCTACGATACCAGCAAGGTCGATAGCTGCTTCGATACCTGAGTTACCGCCACCAATAACCGCGGTTTTCTTACCTTTGAATAGGGGACCGTCACAGTGTGGGCAGTACGCGACACCTTTGTTGCGGTACTCTTGCTCACCCGGAACGTTCATTTCACGCCAGCGTGCACCAGGGCTTAGGATTACACTCTTACTCTTCAGCGTTGCGCCGCTTTCAAGTTGGATGTGAATCAAACCATCTTCTGTGTGCGCTGCGCCCATTAGCTTCTCAGCTTGTTGCTCAGTTACCACGTCTACATCGTACTCTTTTAGGTGCTCTGCTAGGTCCGTTGCCAGTTTTGGACCTTCAGTACGTTTTACCGAAATGAAGTTCTCAATTGCCATGGTGTCCATAACCTGACCACCAAAACGCTTAGCAACCACGCCAGTACGAATACCTTTACGAGCAGCGTATAGAGCCGCTGCGCTACCACCAGGACCACCGCCGACAACAAGAACGTCGTATGGGTCTTTTTTGTTCAGTGCTTTCGCCGCTTTCTCGCTCGCGCCGTCATCCACTTTGTTGAGGATTTCAGTCAGAGACATACGACCTTGACCGAATAGCTCACCGTTCACGAATACACTTGGTACAGCCATGATGTCGCGTTGTTTCACTTCATCTTGGAACAAACCACCATCTATCATAGTGGCTTTTACTCTCGGGTTGATCGCCGCCATCATGTTGAACGCTTGAACCACGTCCGGACAGTTTTGGCACGACAGTGAAATAAAGATTTCGACCTCGAGATCTTTGTCTAGTGCCGCGATTTGCTCAATCACTTCTGGTTCTAGTTTGATTGGGTGACCACCAGAATGAAGCAGCGCCAAGACTAGAGAGGTAAATTCGTGACCCATTGGCAAGCCCGCAAAGCGCATTGCTGTGCCTTTTGCTGGGTTTGTTACCGCCATCACGGGTTTACGTGCGCTTGCGTTGTCGTCACGTTCAACGGTGATGAAGTCGCTCATTTCAGCGATTTGATTGGCTAGAGAGAAAATATCGTTTGATGCTTTGCTTTCATCTAGGCTAACCACTAAACGTACTTCTTGTTTTACATTAGCCAGATATTGTTTGAGTTGCTGTTGGATCGCTTGGTCTAACATAGGTAATCATGCCTTACTTAAATGGTTATTCTGGATAAAAACAAAAGGGAGAGCGGACCAGGCCGAAGGTCGTCAGGTATCAAACCTGGAACGCTCTCAAACTTATCGATAATTAGAGATGTTCAGAGGCGAACGCTTAACCCCAATTAGATTTTGCCTACTAGGTCTAATGATGGCGCTAGTGTCTCTTCACCTTCTTTCCATTTAGCTGGGCAAACTTCGCCTGGGTGCGCTGCTACGTATTGAGCGGCTTTCACTTTGCGTAGTAGATCTTCTGCGTCACGACCGATACCTTCAGCAGTGATTTCCATTGCTTGAATAGTACCTTCTGGGTCGATTAGGAACGTTGCACGGTCAGCAAGACCTTGACCTTCACGCATCACACCGAAGTTGTTTGTGATGTTGCCTGTTTGGTCGCCAAGCATGTAGTACTGAATCTTACCGATTGTGTCTGAGCTGTCGTGCCATGCTTTGTGAGTGAAGTGTGTGTCAGTTGATACTGAGTATACTTCTACGCCACGTTTTTGTAGTTCTTCGTAGTGGTCTGCAAGATCACCAAGCTCTGTTGGGCACACGAAGGTAAAGTCTGCAGGGTAGAAGAAGAACACGGCCCATTTACCAAGAACATCTTGCTCAGTAACTTCAACGAATTCGCCGTTTTTAAATGCAGTCGCGCTAAATGGCTTGATCTTAGTGTTAATCATATCTTTACTTTCCTTTCAGTTTATTGGGATGAGCAATGTTTGTTGCTTTCGGAAAGTATATTCACACGTAGAGTAAGTTAAATAAAATTGCTTGTATCAATCCTATTAATAGTTAACACCTATTGATCTGTTCTGGGAAACGGTGGTTGGTTTGTTTTTTTATTTATTTTTCCGCGGGTTACAAAGTTATCGTCTATCTTTATAAAAAATAGTAAAGGACGACATCTATGTATCAAGTAACACCGTATCTCTTTTTTTCTGGACGATGTGAAGAAGCGCTTAGCTTTTATCAGCACTGTTTTGGTGGTGTAGTACTGTCAAAACAGTACTTCAAAGATTCGCCTCAGCATATTGAGGGGGCGGACCCGAATTGGGTTATGCACGCTGAACTTGAAGCGTTCGGTATGAAGTTGATGTTGTCAGATGGTGTTGTGGCGCGAGAGTTGAGAGGTAACAATATTGCTTTGTCTGTGGTACTGGATGATCTCGATGAGCAAGCGCGCCTGTATGACAAACTAGCAACAGAAGGGCGCGTTATGATGCCTTTAGCCGACACATTTTGGGGGGCAAGGTTCGGTAAAGTTGAAGATAAATTCGGTGTTCGTTGGATGTTGCACTGCGAGCTTGTGAAGTAAGGAAGTAAAACTATCACTACAGGTTATTGAATTATCAATAGTACACATGGATGGTGAATTAAAACTCGCCTTCATCTAAAATCAATCCATTGGTTCAATTAGAAAAAGTTGTATTAAGGTCGTGGCGAGTATCAAAATTACAGTAGACAGGTTGCAACCTGGATTACACATTCGGCTTCCAGTTAAATGGAATGAACATCCGTTTTTGTTTAATAGCTTCAAAATTAAAGACCAAGAGCAGATCCATATGATCCGTCACTTGGGTATTAAGCACGTGTTCATTAATCCAGCGCAAAGCGATACTCAGCCCTTACCGCCAGCAGAAGAGTCGGCTGAAACCGCTCAAGATCAAGCTCAAGAAGAGCAAATCGATCTCGAAGCGCAAAAGCTATGGAGAGAAAAAGAAGATCGGATAGAAAAACTGAACGCATATCGTCGACGAGTGATCAGCTGTGAGAAAGAGTTTGAGCGTTCGTTATCACGGATGCGAGCGGTAATGAATAAAATTCGTAGTCGCCCGGAGCAAGCGGTCGACGAAGCCACTCTTCTGGTTAACGATATCGTGGATAAGTTGCTTAGTGACGATAATGTCACGCTACATCTAATGAATGGTAAAAGTGAGTTTGAAGACATTTACTTTCACTCACTTAATGTCTCTGTTGTTGCCATGATGGTGGCGAAAGCGAAAAAACTAAGTGCTGATAGAATCAAAGAAGTCGCCTTTGCTGCTCTGTTCCATGACATGGGGAAAGTGAAAATACCCACCGCTATTTTACGCAAGCAAACACCACTGACTGAACCAGAAACCAATTATTTAAAACTGCATACTAAATATGGCCTTGATATCGCCGCCAATATGGAGAGTTTTCCTGAAAGTGCCAGAACGGTTATTGCGCAGCATCATGAACACAACGATGGATCCGGCTATCCTGAAGGGCTGAAAGAAGATCAAATCGATGAGTTAACGCAGATTATCTCAGTCGCGAATGCCTACGACAATTTGTGCCACAGTAACATCCCCGCTGAGCAAAAAATTCCTTATGTCGCATTATCCCATTTGTATAAGAACTGCAAACACCTCTATAACCATGAAAACTTAAGCTTGTTAATTAAGTTTATGGGCATCTATCCACCAGGAACTGTGGTTCAGTTGTCTAATGACATGGTTGGTTTAGTGATTTCGGTAAATGCGAAAAACATCTTGTTTCCTAATGTGCTTATTTATGATCCATCGGTACCACGTACTCAAGCGCCGATCATCGATTTAGCAGAAAAAGAGATAAAGATAGTGAATGCGATTCTGCCCAATAAGTTGCCCGATAAAGTGCGAGAGTACCTTAACCCTCGTTCGCGAATCTCTTATTTCTTTGACTCAGATGAGTAGTTATCCACAACTTTCTGTGAGTAAGTTCTGATTAAATTGAGTATAAATTAGAGTCTGATTGATTAATGGTCAGTCGGGCTTTTTTTTATGGAAAATAGAATGATTTCACTTGCCTTCCAGATCCAACCGTCTATAATGCGCTCCCACTGACACGGCAGATGCTACAAGGCTTCAGCAATTGTCAGCGAGGTGAAAAACTACTAAAAAATAAATTTGAAAAAGTGTTTGACTCTTCAAATTAACTCGCTAGAATTCACCTCCGCTTTGAGAGAAAAGCTTCTCGAAAAGCAATGTTCTTTAACAATATAAACCTATCAATCTGTGTGGGCACTCGTTGATGATAATCCAAATAGTTTCTTCGGAAACAATTTAGGTTTCAATGAA
>NZ_SZQJ01000007.1 GCF_013369335.1 Vibrio sp. JPW-9-11-11 | reverse complement strand
GATCCGGTGGTTCTGTATGGAAGGGCCATCGCTCAACGGATAAAAGGTACTCCGGGGATAACAGGCTGATACCGCCCAAGAGTTCATATCGACGGCGGTGTTTGGCACCTCGATGTCGGCTCATCACATCCTGGGGCTGAAGTCGGTCCCAAGGGTATGGCTGTTCGCCATTTAAAGTGGTACGCGAGCTGGGTTTAGAACGTCGTGAGACAGTTCGGTCCCTATCTGCCGTGGGCGTTGGAAGATTGAAGGGGGCTGCTCCTAGTACGAGAGGACCGGAGTGGACGAACCTCTGGTGTTCGGGTTGTGTCGCCAGACGCATTGCCCGGTAGCTAAGTTCGGAATCGATAAGCGCTGAAAGCATCTAAGCGCGAAGCGAGCCCTGAGATGAGTCTTCCCTGACTCCTTGAGAGTCCTAAAGGGTTGTTCGAGACTAGAACGTTGATAGGCAGGGTGTGTAAGCGTTGTGAGGCGTTGAGCTAACCTGTACTAATTGCCCGTGAGGCTTAACCATACAACACCCAAAGGGTTTTGATGGACTCAAAGCAAGAACAGATTTGAATGTGTAGAGAACACAATAACAGCTTTCCGAATTAAAGAATTTGCTTGGCGACCATAGCGATTTGGACCCACCTGATTCCATGCCGAACTCAGAAGTGAAACGAATTAGCGCCGATGGTAGTGTGGGGCTTCCCCATGTGAGAGTAGGACATCGCCAGGCTTTAGAGATGATTTTTCCCTTCTTCAAAAGGTGAAGACAAGGGTTGTTCGAGACTAGAACGTTGATAGGCCTTTTGTGTAAGCGTTGTGAGGCGTTGAGCTAACCTGTACTAATTGCCCGTGAGGCTTAACCATACAACACCCAAAGGGTTTTGATGGACTCAAAGCAAGAACAGATTTGAATGTGTAGAGAACACAATAACAGCTTTCCGAATTAAAGAATTTGCTTGGCGACCATAGCGATTTGGACCCACCTGATTCCATGCCGAACTCAGAAGTGAAACGAATTAGCGCCGATGGTAGTGTGGGGTTTCCCCATGTGAGAGTAGGACATCGCCAGGCTCTAATTTTGACTTTGTCTACGATGTAGACAAGTCACCATAAATCTTTAAGTTTTCTTAGAGTTTTATGTTGACTTACTGAGTCAATCGCGTATTATACGCGTCCTGCCTAAGTGCTAAGGCACTGAAAGCAAAGCTCTTTAACAATATAAACCTATCAATCTGTGTGGGCACTCGTTGATGATAATCCAAATAGTTTCTTCGGAAACAATTTAGGTTTCAATGAACTGAGTGACCAATCAAGTCGAAAGACTTGGCACAGTCAATTCACAGTCCTCTATTCGAAAGAATAGGGAATGTAATCAGTATTCATTGAGCCGACAAAATCTTAAATTGAAGAGTTTGATCATGGCTCAGATTGAACGCTGGCGGCAGGCCTAACACATGCAAGTCGAGCGGAAACGAGAACTCTTGTTGAGAACCAAAATCCGCGCGGAACCAATCGTAAATCGAGGAGAGTTGGGTAGTGTCGCCTTTGACTAAAACCCCCTTATCACTATTGATGAACTGTTTGGCCGCTCGATCCAATAACTGTTCGCTATTTTCAGCGGTGAAGGCCTGACTCTGTAGGTTAGGACAACCTAAGCTTGCACAGTTAACCGCATAGTGAGTGCGTGGATCGTTCCAGATCGGGCGCAGAATTCGATGTTCAATATCATTCAGGCTTAGCGCTTTGCCGGCAACTTTGATCACTTCTTCTCCCCAGGGCCCGAAACTAAATAGACCACCTAATTTGGTGATCGACTTGACCGGATAGGCATCAATAATCAACTCCACCGTGATGGCGTTATAGAGATTAACCCAGTAAGCGTATTGTTCATCGAGTGGGTAATCTCTTGGGTCGATAGTCGCAAGAGTGGAAATATATTGATTAAGTTGTTGCTTATCATGTGTTGAGATATCGCCGTATTTAACCAAGGTATAGTCGCCATTTGTCACCAAGTAGTTATCTAAGAATGACTGCCACGCTTGGTGTGAAATGCTGGCTTGGTTGTTTTGGTTTGCTTGTTGCCAAAAAGGCCATAACTCCGATTTAGGTGCAGAAAACGTATTAAAAGAGATCAGAGTAAGCAGCAAAGTCAATATACGTATCATGGGTTAAGTTCCTTGGTATAATTTTACCATTAGACCTAGTTTGCAGATTGTTTGTTTCAACGACAAACAAAAAAGGCTAGCCTGAGCTAACCTTTGTTCTATAGCGGAAGATTGAATTACTTGAGGAAGCTTGGAATCTTCGCTTCGTAACTCGAAATCTTATCCTCATGCTGAAGCGTTAGCCCAATGTTGTCTAAACCGTTAAGTAGACAGTGACGACGGAATTCATCAATTTCAAACGCGTATTCTTTACCATTTGCTCGAACGACGTTTGCTTCAAGGTCGACTTCGACTTGGGCACCTTCATTTGCCTCAACGAAGTGGAAGATTTCATCTACTTCTTGCTCTGTTAGGCGTACTGGAACCATTTGGTTGTTGATTGAGTTGCCGTAAAAGATATCTGCAAAACTCGGCGCGATCATTGCCTTGATTCCGTAATCTGCTAATGCCCAAGGTGCGTGTTCACGCGATGAACCACAACCAAAGTTTTCACGAGCGAGCAGAATAGAAGCGCCCTGGTAGCGTGGCGCATTCATCACAAACTCTGGGTTTGGTTGCTCACCAGCGTCGTCAAGAAAGCGCCAATCGTGGAATAGGTGTTTGCCAAAGCCTAGACGAGAAACCTTTTGTAGGAACTGCTTAGGAATAATGGCATCAGTATCAACGTTCGCTGCATCTAGAGGAACCACTAGTCCTGTATGTTGTTTAAAACCTGACATGTGTTTCTCCTTAATCCAAGTTACGAATGTCGACAAAGTGACCTGCTATCGCTGCGGCAGCGGCCATCGCTGGGCTAACTAGATGGGTGCGACCATCACGGCCCTGACGGCCTTCAAAGTTACGGTTTGAGGTGGATGCACAACGCTCATGTGGACCGAGGCGATCATTGTTCATTGCTAGACACATAGAGCAGCCAGGTAGGCGCCACTCAAAGCCTGCGTCTTTAAAGATAACATCCAAGCCTTCCGCTTCTGCTTGCGCCTTTACTTGTTCAGAGCCAGGAACAATGAGTGCTTGCACGTTGTCAGCGACTTTACGACCTTTCGCAACTTCAGCAGCAGCGCGCATATCTTCGATACGTGAATTGGTACATGAGCCAACAAAGACTTTATCGACTTTATAATCAGACAGTGCTTTACCCGCTTCTAGCCCCATATAAGCCAACGCTTTTTCTGCTGAGGCTTTCTCTACCGGATCGGTAAAGCTTTCTGGTGCCGGAATAGGTTGGTCGACCGCAATAACCTGACCTGGGTTTGTCCCCCAAGTGACTTGTGGTTTGATGTCTGCGGCATCAAGTGTTACGACTGCGTCAAACTCGGCGTCATCATCGGTTTTGAGTGTTTGCCAGTATTCTACTGCCGCATCGAAGTCTTCACCTTGTGGCGAGAACTTGCGTCCTTTGATGTAGTCGAATGTGGTTTGATCGGGGGCGATAAGGCCCGCTTTTGCGCCTAGTTCGATCGCCATGTTACATACTGTCATTCGACCTTCCATCGAAAGGTCGGTGATGGCTTCACCACAGAATTCAACGACATAACCCGTACCGCCCGCTGCCGTGGTTTTACCAATGATGGCTAGGACGATGTCTTTAGCCGTGATCCCCGGCGCGACTTTGCCCTTCACTTCGATTTTCATGGTTTTAGCACGAGCTTGTTTAAGCGTTTGAGTGGCTAGGACGTGCTCGACTTCTGACGTGCCGATACCAAATGCGAGTGAACCGAATGCCCCGTGAGTTGCGGTATGTGAGTCGCCACAAACAATCGTCATTCCAGGCAGAGTGATACCAAGCTCGGGTCCCATTACATGGACGATACCTTGGTATTTGTGATTGATATCGTAAAGGGTCACGCCAAATTCTTCACAGTTCTTGGACAGGGTTTCCATTTGGATACGCGCCATTTCACCTGAAGCGTTAATATCTTTTGTCGTTGTTGATACGTTGTGGTCCATCGTCGCGAACGTTTTACTCACTTGGCGTACCTTGCGGCCTTTCTCGCGTAGACCATCAAATGCCTGAGGAGAGGTCACTTCGTGCACCAAGTGGCGGTCGATGTATAAAATTGGGTTTTCACCCTCTGCGGCTACGGCGACGTGCGCGTCGTAGACTTTTTCATATAGTGTTTTGCCCATGATTACTGTCCTGTGTATGGCTGCAGGCAACGGCTTACCTGCAGCTCATCATTATTATAAAAGAGTGTTACTACGAATTTAGAATGTACTCAGCGATCTTATCGCCCATTTCTGAAGTCGATAGAGCGGGTTTGTCACCAGACAGGTCACCAGTCAGTTCGCCCGCTGATAGCGCTTTAGAGACCGCGCTTTCGATGTCTTGGGCGGCAGTTTCTTCACCTAAGCTGTAGCGAAGCATTAATGCAGCCGAAAGAATCTGAGCGACTGGATTCGCGATGTTTTTACCCGCAATATCTGGTGCACTGCCGCCTGCAGGCTCGTAAAGGCCAAACTTACTCTCGTTGAGAGATGCGGAAGGTAACATCCCCATAGAACCGGTAATCATGGCACACTCGTCTGAGATAATGTCGCCGAAGATGTTCGAACACAGCATGACGTCAAATTGTGATGGGTCTTTGATTAGCTGCATGGTTGCGTTGTCGATGTACATGTGTGACAGCTCTACATCTGGGTAGTCTTTTGCTATCTCTTCAACGACTTCACGCCACAGGATAGAGCTTTGCAGTACGTTGGCTTTATCAATGGAGCATACTTTCTTGTTGCGTAGACGAGCTGATTCAAAAGCGATTTTCGCAATACGTTCGATTTCAAAACGGTGGTAAACCTCAGTATCGAACGCTTTTTCGTTAGCCCCTTCACCTTCACGACCTTTTGGTTGGCCGAAGTAGATACCGCCAGTTAGCTCGCGCACGACGACAATATCAAAACCTCGTTCAGAGATATCTGCGCGTAGCGGAGAGAAGGCTTCTAGCCCTTGGTGGATTTGCGCTGGGCGTAAGTTACAAAATAGCTGGAAGTGTTTACGTAGCGGTAGTAGCGCGCCGCGCTCAGGTTGGTCGTTGGGGGGAAGGTGCTCCCACTTAGGGCCGCCAACAGAACCAAACAGAACCGCATCCGACTGTTCACACGCTTTTACTGTGTTGTCTGGTAGCGGGCAGCCATGGTTGTCGATAGCGATACCGCCAACGTCATGTGCTTCGCGAACAAACTCTAGAGCGTGTTTTTTCTCGATGGCGTCAAGGACTTTATTCGCTTGCGCCATGACTTCTGGGCCAATACCGTCGCCAGCAAGGACGGCAATTTTGTATGATTTGTCTGTCATGTTATTCCTTTAAATTGTAATACGCTCCAGAGTACTCACGTCCCTGGAGTCTCTTGTTATACTGTAGCGATCTTTTTTTGTTTGATTTCAGCGATTTTGTCAGCGCGGTGGATGCTGTTGATCACATGCAATAACGCTTGGCCCGACGCTTCGACGATGTCAGTGGAGACGCCAGTACCGTGGTATTTGCGTCCTTTGTAGTTGGCAATGATATCGGCTTGACCTAAGCCATCTTCGCCTTCGCCTTTGGCGGTTAAGTCAAACTTATCTAGAACAATATCATAACCCGTGACGCGATAGATACATTGATAAAGGGCATCAACGGGGCCATTCCCCACAGCAGCTTCACTGGTTTCTTTATCACCGCACTGTAGCTTGATGCTAGTGGTCGCCATCACGCTACCAGATTGAACACTGAGATAATTTAATTTATAGAAGTCATCTTCTTCGCGTAAGTTCGAGAAATGCATCAAAGCTTCTAGATCATAATCGAACACTTGGCCTTTTCGGTCGGCAAGCTTCAAGAAGTCTTCATACAGTGCGTCTAGGTTATACTCTTCCTCTTTGTAGCCCATGGCGTCCATATGGCTTTTCACGGCCGCACGACCACTTCGACTGGTTAAGTTCAACGCTTGGTTCTTAAGGCCGATAGACTCTGGCGTCATAATTTCGTAGGTATTTTTGTTCTTCAACATGCCATCTTGGTGAATACCTGACGAGTGGCTAAAGGCGTTGGCGCCGACAATGGCTTTGTTGCTTTGAATGGGCATATTGCAAAGTTGGCTAACCAGCTTACTGGTGCGATGAATTTCGTCATGTTTCAAGCCTGTATGAACACCTAAAAACTCCTGACGTGTCTTGATGATCATCGCAATCTCTTCTAGTGAACAGTTGCCTGCTCGCTCACCGATACCGTTGATGGTTCCTTCAATCTGGCGAGCCCCCGCTTGTACTGCGGCGATAGAGTTTGCCACCGACATACCCAAATCATCATGACAATGAACAGAAATAATCGCTTTATCAATATTGGGTACACGGTTGAACAAGGTTTGAATAATGCCACCAAACTCATTGGGAACTGTGTAGCCCACCGTATCAGGAATGTTAATTGTGCTTGCTCCCGCATCGATGGCGGCTTCGACCATGCGACATAAATTGTCGATAGGAGTACGCCCGGCATCTTCGCATGAGAATTCGACATCATCCGTGTATTGGCGTGCATGTTTAACGGCTTTAACCCCCATTTCAACGACGTCATCGTAGCTGCGACGCAGTTTATCTTGCACATGAACAGTGGAGGTAGAAATAAAGGTATGAATTCGGAACTGGTCTGCGACTTTTAACGCTTCTGCTGCCGCATCGATGTCTTTGGCAACGGCTCGCGAAAGCGCACAGATACGGCTGTTCTTGACGTGTTTGGCGATGGTTTGAACCGATTCAAAATCACCCGGCGATGAAACAGGAAAGCCTGCTTCTATTACATCAACGCCGAGCCTTTCAAGCGCATAGGCAATTTGCAGTTTCTCTTTAACCGTCAAACTTGCTGACAACGCTTGTTCGCCATCACGTAACGTGGTGTCGAAAATAATGACTTGATCGTTCATGTTTGCTTCCTTAGTGATTCGGTGTTTATTGCACCGGTTAATCGTTTACTTCCATTACTTAGCAATAAAAGCTAGGTATAAAAAAACCCGCATCTCAGTGCGGGTTTAGTGTCAATCTGTGTGGTTATTTTTCTTCCACAGCCTACCCGCGCGAATTGGTCACGATAAGGAGGAGGCTCAGCAGGAGAGAAAAACGCTTAATCATTGTTAACGGTTCCTTTATGGGCGTTAAATTATCCACATCTTTAAGTTAACAAATTAGTACCGCACTCGACTGGTTACGTCAACCCTAAAGTTGTTTTTTTATTCAAGTCGCCGTGTTTGTTCGATGATATCTGCAAAATATCCTTTTATGTTGAGATTTCGTGTCATCGAAATCGCGTGAAACCGTCACTGATCTGTCACTGAGACTAAGTAGATTGTGCTTAAGCCCATCGAGATGAAGGAGTGACAAATGCGCTCAATAGAACCGATAGCTAAGTTTGATCTGGCATTTTCTCTTTTTTGTTTAACACATAAGTTTGCACAGCCTATTTCTAGGTTAAGTAAGTCAATCTCTCATACCGGTGATGGTCACCTTTATGTACTACTCGGATTGGTGGCGTACTTTCTTGGTGAGAGTGAGGGAAAGCACTTTGTCGCCGCAGCATTATTGGCGTTCGTGATTGAACTCCCCGTTTATTGGCTATGCAAAAATCTGTTTAAACGCCGTCGACCTCAAGAGTTATCGGAATTGGTGACCTCTTATATTACTCCGTCAGATCGCTACAGTTTGCCTTCGGGTCATACAGCTGCTGCGTTTTTGATGGCAACGATGATCAGTCACTTCTATCCCGAAATGTCTTGGTTTGTCTTGGCTTGGGCAAGCTTGATTGGCGCAGCACGGGTTCTTTTAGGCGTGCACTTTCTTACCGATGTGTTGTTGGGCGCTTTACTTGGATTGGGTTGTGCGCAGTTGGCGTTTATTTTGCTCGGAGGCTAGGTGATGAAGATTTTGTATGGCGTGCAAGGAACCGGAAATGGCCACATTGCGCGAGCACGAGCGATGGCCCATGAACTGGCTCAGCAAGGATTTAACGTTGATTATCTCTTTACTGGCCGAGAGCCTAGTAAGTACTTTTCAATGGAGCCGTTTGGAGCGTTCACCACTCGACGCGGATTAACGTTTGTTACTGAGAAAGGTCAAGTTAATTACCTAAAAACGGCGGTTAACAACAACCTGTGGCAGTTTGGGCAAGACGTCAACCAACTTGAACTGCACCATTACGATTTGGTGTTGAATGACTTTGAACCTGTTTCCGCTTGGGCGGCAAAGCGGCGAGGCGTGCCTTCGATAAGCATTAGTCATCAAAATGCGTTCCGCTATTCGGTGCCGCTTAAAGGGGCAAGCTGGATAGACAAGCAGGTTGTGCGTCACTTTGCGCCGACGCAGCATCATATTGGTTTGCACTGGTATCATTTTGACCAACCTATTTTGCCCCCCATCGTATCAACGCCGCAAACTCAAGGCGGCGAAGAGGCGACTATTTTAGTCTATCTGCCGTTCGAACATCTGGATGATATTACCGATTTATTGCTTAGATTTACCACTCAGCGATTTGTCTGCTTTCATCCCGAAGTTATTGAGGCGATGAGCATCGACAATATCGAATTTTTGCCCCTCAGTGTCGACCATTTTCATCACCATCTCGTGCGCTGCAGTGGAGTTATTGCCAATGGGGGATTTGAGCTGCCGTCGGAAGCGCTCACTTTAGGTAAAAAACTGCTGCTCAAGCCGCTAAGTGGGCAGTTTGAGCAAATAAGCAATGTGGCGACCCTAGAAAACCTCGGATTGGCAACGTGTATGGATTACCTTGATGCCTCGATTGTTCGCTGCTGGTTAGATGAAGCCAGCGCTGAGAGTGTCAATTATCCCAATGTCGCTGCAGCCATTGTTGAGTGGATCAAGCAAGGGAATTGGCACGATAAAACCCGTTTGTGCCGTGAGTTATGGGAGCAAGTAGACTTTCCGAGCTATGCTACGCACGTTTAGGGTGCAGGCACATAAGTACGATGGAAATGCCATTCATTGATCGTGCTTTTGATTTTTGCGCTAATTCATCACACTTATTCATGATTGCAACTTAATATCTGCAGCACGAAATAATAACAAATTATTATATAAATCTATAAAACCACCCACTTTATATTTTTTTATCTAATGATTAACTCTTTGTATTTTAGAGGTAAATTAAACGTACAGGTAAAAAATACTGATTAATTGTCAATCTTATTGCTATGCGCCAAATGATTCGTAGATAGTAATGATTCGTCACGACGTATCCAACACATAAATACAACGGATAGGCGATAGGTGTTCTATTCCAAACCGTTGTCGATGACCAAATCTTACGATTAAGAATTAATGAGGCTTTGCCGATGATTGACAAAAAAGAGTCTATGAGTGCTATTGCTAGCTACCGTATGGAAAGCACTCTACGTGGAGTAGATCTCAACCTACTAACCGTGTTCGATGCTGTGATGCAAGAGCAAAATATTACACGTGCAGCGCACAATTTGGGCATGTCTCAACCGGCGGTGAGCAATGCTGTGGCTCGACTAAAAGTGATGTTTAATGATGAGCTATTTATGCGTCAGGGGCGTGGCATTCAGCCAACCCAACGAGCACGTCAACTCTTTGGTCCGATTCGTCAAGCGCTACAATTGATTCGTAACGAACTGCCAAGTTCGGTTTTCTCGCCAGAGACATCAACTCGTCTGTTTAAATTGGCGATTTGCAGTCCATGCGACATGCGATTTGCACCTAAAATCATGACCACTATCCATGATTCCGCTCCAAACGTTCAGTTACACCTCGACGCTGAGTTCGACCGCCAATTGGCAGAGAGAATGCGCTATCAAGAGATCGATTTTGTGATTGATTATGCCCGTTTTGATGAGCAAGGCTTCTCCAGCACAGAAATCTTTCAGGACGAGTTGGTGGTGGTTGTGTCTAAGTCTCACCCGAGAATCCAAGGTACTGTCGATGCACAAACCTTGCACAATGAACGCCATGCTAAGTTGTCAAAAGTGCATGGTCAACGCAGTTTCTCTGAGCAAGCGTATCGCGATTTGGATGTGCAGGCCTACTATGAGGGCACTAGCTTAAGTAATGTCTTATATGTCGTTGGCCAGTCTGAGTTGGTGACCATTGCTCCGCGTTGGATGGTGGAAAACGCGGCCAACAAAGAGCAGCTACAAGTACTCGATTTTCCTTTCGCCGACGGCAACATCAGTGGTTTCCTTAGCTGGCATGAATCAAGCGAGAAAGATAAAGGTCATATATGGCTGCGCGATCAACTGATGATGATTTGTGGTGAGGTTGTCGCGTTTAAATAGTTTCGCTAATCCAAGCGGTAAATACAGGCCTTGAATGGTATGCGCCATTCAAGGTTTTTTACTATTTATATTGATAACTTTGACGCCCATCAGTTGCCTTTTCTAACTTGAAATGTACACTTGTGCGCTGATTAAAGCTTACAGGTGTAAGCTAAAGGTAGTAAAAATGGCCAACCTAGATTTTCATATCGTAAAACGAATTCGAGACCAGATTGCACAAGGCAGCGACCGCATTGCACTTAAGCATAAAGTGGGCAATATGTGGAACGGCATTAGCTGGAAGCAGTTTGGTCAGCAAGTAGATGCATTATCGCTTGCGCTACTGGCTCAAGGGATTCGAGTCCAAGATAAAGTTGGGATCTTTTCCAACAACATGCCGCAATGGACAGTGGCAGATTTCGCAGCGCTGCAATTGCGCGCGGTCACTGTTCCTATTTACCCAACCAATACCGCTGCTCAGTCTGCCTACATACTGCAGAACGCCGATGTACGTGTATTGTTTGTGGGGGAACAAGCCCAGTTTGATGCGGCAGTGTCTGTCTTTGACCAATGTGAACAACTAGAGTTGGTCGTGGCGATGTCAGAAGATGTGGACATCGGTGATCATTGCTTTGCCGTTCATTGGCAGTCGTTTATTGCGCAATCCAATCGAGCGCACCAGCAAGAGTTAGACTCTCGGCTTGAGCAAGCCAATTTTGACGATCTGTTAACGCTTATCTATACCTCAGGTACCACAGGTCAACCTAAGGGCGTCATGTTGGATTACGCCAATATTGGCGCTCAACTTGAAGGACATGATCAGCGCTTAAGCTTATCACACGATGATGTGTCACTCTGTTTCTTACCGTTGTCGCACGTTTTCGAGCGTGCTTGGACCTTTTACGTTCTGTATAAAGGGGCGACTAACTGCTACCTACAAGATACGATGCAAGTGCGAGACGCGCTGAGTGAAGTGCGTCCTACTGTCATGTGCGCGGTTCCCCGTTTTTACGAGAAGATCTTCTCTGCGATCCACGAAAAAGTGGCCAAAGCGCCATTTATTCGCAAAGTGTTATTTACTTGGGCTGTCAACATGGGCGCGAAGATGGCGCTATGCCACCAAGAAAGTCGCAAACCTTCACTACTGTTGAACAAGTCGTACGCCTTAGCTGACAAGTTAGTGCTGTTAAAGCTACGTGCTCTGCTGGGGGGCAATATCAATTTTATGCCGTGTGGTGGTGCCAAACTCGACGAGACTATTGGCCGCTTTTTCCATGCTATCGGTATTAACGTTAAGTTAGGGTACGGGATGACGGAAACCACCGCGACCGTCTCTTGTTGGGATGACAAGTGCTTCAATCCGGATTCAATCGGTATGTCGATGCCCGGCGCTCAAGTAAAAATTGGCGATGACAATGAGATCTTGGTGCGTGGACCTATGGTGATGCGTGGCTACTACAAGATGCCTGACGAGACCGCCAAGACGTTTGATGAGCATGGTTTTCTCAAGACGGGTGATGCTGGCCATATTGATGAGAATGGCAACTTGTTTATTACCGACCGTATTAAAGAGTTGATGAAAACATCGGGTGGCAAATACATCGCGCCGCAAATGATTGAAGGTGCGATTGGTAAAGATCACTTTATTGAACAGATCGCTGTCATTGCCGATACGAGAAAGTTTGTCTCTGCGTTGATCGTTCCTTGTTTCGACTCACTAGAAGAGTACGCCAAGGAATTGAACATTAAGTATCATGATCGTGTGGAGTTGGTGAAACATCATCAGATTGTTGAAATGCTGGAAAAACGTGTCAACGACCTGCAGCAAGAGCTGGCTAAGTTTGAACAAGTGAAAAAGTTTAAGTTACTGCCTAAAGCTTTCTCTATGGATGATGGTGAGCTAACGCCAACTCAGAAATTGCGTCGTAAAGTCATTAATGACAAATATCAGGATGAAATCGAAGAAATGTACACAGATAAGGTCGATAAAAACTAGTTTATTGCCGTGTTAATTTTCTGAGTGAACAAAAATCCCCCAGCACGCCATTTCGGTGGCTGGGGGATTTTTTTGTCACTTAAGTTGGCGAACATACCGCACAGTTACCCCGCTTTACTGTGACTGTTATATAAAATAATTAAACGAAGTTTCCCCAAATGTTAGTGCAAAATACTAGTTTACTGGCAATGGCCCACTGTATTTTGTTATGGAGTGCTTTTTTCTAGAGCAAAGTATAATTTGCGACTCAAATCGCATTAGACCCCTTGATAATAAAGCGTTACATTTGTTGCGTAACCTTGCTTTATGTTACCTGTGAGCAAGGCATAGCCGAAAAAGTGGAAGTATTTCGAATTAGGCTACGAATAAGACCTAGACTATGAAAAACCAACCCATTGTGTTGACCTCACGCAGTGGTCGATTGGTTAAGGAGAATAATATGGCAGCAATGTTGTCCGGTGCAGAGATGGTCGTGCAATCTCTGATCGAAGAAGGCGTGGAACAGATTTTTGGTTATCCCGGTGGTTCTGTTCTCGATATTTACGATGCTCTGCACGCGAAAGATGATCAAATTAAGCATGTACTGGTTCGTCATGAGCAAGCCGCAACGCATATGGCGGATGGCTACGCACGTGCAACCGGTAATCCCGGCGTTGTACTCGTGTGTTCTGGCCCAGGTGCAACCAATACAATTACCGGTATTGCAACGGCTTATATGGACTCGATTCCCATGATTGTTATCTCTGGCAACGTGCCGAATAACATGATTGGCAACGACGCGTTCCAAGAATGTGACATTGTTGGCGTGTCTCGTCCGGTCGTGAAGCATAGCTTTCTAGTCAAGAAGGCAGAAGATATTCCAGAAACGGTCAAAAAAGCCTTTTACATTGCGACCACTGGCCGCCCTGGCCCGGTATTGATCGACCTGCCGAAAGATGTCATGAATCCTTTGGTTAAGTTGCCTTATGAATACCCAACGTCTCTTTCTATGCGCTCTTACAAGCCGACCACCACAGGTCATAAAGGCCAGATTAAAAAAGGTCTCAAAGCACTTCTTGAAGCGAAAAAACCCGTGCTTTATGTTGGTGGTGGTGCTGTCATTTCAGAGGCTGAACAACCTCTTATCAAATTGGCTGAAGCGCTTAACCTTCCCGTTGTAAGTACCTTAATGGGATTGGGCGCCTTTCCCGGCACTCATAAAAACTCATTAGGTATGTTGGGGATGCATGGTCTGTATGAAGCGAATATGGCGATGCATAAAGCCGACCTAATATTTGGTGTTGGGGTGCGCTTTGACGACCGTACCACCAATAACCTCGAGAAGTACTGTCCAGATGCCAAAGTGATGCATATCGATATCGATCCTTCCTCGATCTCGAAGAATGTTAAAGCGGACCTACCTATCGTTGGCTCGGCAGATAAAGTGTTACATAGCATGGTGAGCTTGCTTGAAGAGCAGGGCAGTACGAATGATCAACAGGCGTTGAACTGCTGGTGGGATGAGATCCAAGCTTGGCGCGATCGCCAGTGCCTTTCTTATGAGACTTCCCCTGAGCGAATTAAGCCCCAGCAAGTGATTGAAACGCTGCACAAATTGACCAATGGCGATGCCTATGTTGCATCAGATGTAGGCCAGCACCAAATGTTTGCTGCTCTCTACTACCCCTTTAACAAACCGCGTCGCTGGATTAACTCCGGTGGTTTGGGCACTATGGGATTCGGGCTGCCAGCGGGTATGGGGGTCAAGTTTGCTAAACCTGATGAAGAAGTGGTCGTCGTCACTGGGGATGGCAGTATTCAAATGAATATCCAAGAGCTTTCGACGGCGCTGCAGTATGATATTCCCGTGAAGATTATTAACCTAAATAACCGATTCCTCGGCATGGTAAAACAGTGGCAAGACATTATTTATCAGGGCCGACATTCAAACTCATACATGAGTTCTGTTCCCGATTTTGCTGCCATCGCAGAAGCGTATGGTCATGTCGGTATTCGCATTGAAACGCCGGATCAGCTCGAAGCGGGTCTAAAGCAAGCGCTCGAGATGAAAGATCGTCTCGTATTTGTCGATATCAGTGTGGATGAAACCGAGCATGTTTACCCGATGCAAATTAAAGGCGAGGGTATGGATAAAATGTGGCTAAGCAAAACGGAGAGAACCTAATATGAGACACATTATTTCATTGTTGTTAGAGAACCAACCGGGCGCGTTGTCACGCGTGGTTGGGCTGTTTTCTCAGCGTGCATACAATATTGAATCATTAACGGTGTCACCCACTGATGATGAAACCTTATCTCGACTTAATATCACCACCATCTCTGATGATATGGAGCTAGAGCAGATCCAGAAACAGCTTAACAAGTTGATTGATGTCCTTAAGGTTCAAGAAGTCACAGAACTCGACCACATTGAGCGTGAGTTGATGATGGTCAAAGTGAAAGCGAGTGGGTTTTCTCGGGCAGAAGTGAAGCGCACCGCAGATATCTTCCGCGGTCAAATTGTTGATGTGACGGCTTCGCAATACACCGTTCAGATGGCTGGTACCAGTGAAAAACTTGATGCATTTATCCAAGCCATTTCAGAGGTCACCGAGGTGATTGAAGTCGCGCGCAGTGGGGTGGTAGGCATCGCTCGTGGAGAGCGCGCACTAAAACCTTAAACGACGAAAATAGTGAGCATAAAAAAACCACCGCAGCGGCGGTGGTTTTTTATTTGCTGGGATTAGTGAAGAATACGTGCGCGAATGGTACCTTCAATACTCTTTAATTTCAGCAGGGCTTCTTCTGAACGCTCTGTTTCGACGTCAATTACTACGTAACCAAAGTCAGCCGTGGTCTGGAGGTACTGACCGGCAATGTTGATCCCTTCTTCTGCAAAGATGGTGTTAATTTGGGTCATGATACCTGGGCGGTTGGTGTGAATGTGCAGTAGACGTGAACAATCGCGATGCTCAGGCAGTGAAACTTCAGGGAAGTTGACGCTTGATAGTGTTGAACCATTATCTGAATACTTAGCCAGTTTCCCGGCGACTTCAACACCAATGTTCTCTTGTGCTTCCTGAGTTGAGCCACCAACGTGAGGGGTTAGGATAACGTTGTCGAACTTTTGCAATGGCGACTCAAATGGGTCGGCGTTCGTTTTTGGCTCAGTTGGGAAGACGTCTATCGCCGCGCCAGCAAGATGGCCCGACTCAAGCGTGTGACATAAGGCTTCAATATCCACCACAGTACCGCGGGCTGCATTGATGAAAATCGCCCCTGGTTTCATGCGAGCAAACTCTTCAGCGCCCATCATATTTTTAGTTTCTGGCGTTTCTGGTACATGTAATGAAATGACATCACATTTATTTAGCAGCTCGCTCATGGTGTGCACTTGTGTCGCGTTACCCAGAGATAGTTTGTTCTCGATATCGTAAAAGTAGACCCGCATCCCTAAGTTTTCCGCAATAATACCGAGCTGCGTACCGATATGGCCATAACCTATGATACCTAAGCGCTTGCCGCGAGCCTCGTAAGAGTTGTCGGCACTTTTTTTCCATATACCACGGTGCGCCAGTGCATTTTTTTCTGGAATGCCGCGTAATAGTAGCAACACTTGTCCCAATACGAGCTCTGCCACACTGCGGGTGTTAGAGAATGGGGCGTTGAATACCGGGATACCGCGGCAGGCCGCTGATTTGAGATTAACTTGGTTAGTACCAATACAGAAACAACCAATGGCTACCAATTTTTCCGCCGCGTTGATTACCTTCTCTGATAGGTTGGTGCGCGAGCGAATGCCAATAAAGTGCACGTCTTTTACCGCTTCGAGTAGATCCTCTTCGGCAAGTGAGCCTTTGTGGTATTCGATATTACTGTAGCCAGCGGCTTGAAGGACTTCTACCGATGATGGGTGTAGACCTTCTAGCAGCAGAATCTTGATTTTATCTTTTTCCAGCGAAACTCTGGCCATTGTCTTCTTCCTTAAAGTGGGGAAATTGGGCTTAACTGGCGCACATTGGACAAAAGCAAGTAAAGCAAACGTTTCTCACGGCTTAAAGTGCTTAAAGTGTTACGCAAACGTTTTCCTTGTGCGTCTTCTGACCTTTAAGTTAACAAAAAAAATACAGTTTGGGTAAGAAAATTACGGAATAAGCCATAATTTTTATCGGGTAAAACGAAAAAAACGGCGCCAATAGGCGCCGCTTGTAATGAAATGACAAAAAACTCGACGTTACTCTTCGATTTTTGCCCCTTGCGGTGTACCTGTGATCACCACATCAGCACCTCGGTGAGCAAAAAGACCCACGGTCACGACACCTGCGATGGCATTGATTTTGTCTTCTAGCGCTTTCGGGTCGGTAATCTTC
Source organism: Vibrio sp. JPW-9-11-11 (assembly GCF_013369335.1). Classification (GTDB taxonomy): domain Bacteria; phylum Pseudomonadota; class Gammaproteobacteria; order Enterobacterales; family Vibrionaceae; genus Vibrio. The sequence continues at coordinate 262,848 of NZ_SZQJ01000007.1, read as the reverse complement.
ATGTGATGAACGTCAAGAATCACGTTGCCATTATCTGTGATCACACCTTCACGATAAGCTGGATCGCCACCGAGTTTAACCAGTTCACGTGCCACGTAAGAACGCGCCATTGGAATGACTTCAACTGGCAGCGGGAACTCACCGAGTACATCCACGGCTTTGGTATTGTCGACAATACAGACAAACTTATCTGAAATCGCAGCGACGATTTTTTCTCGAGTTAATGCCGCACCACCGCCCTTAATCATGTCGCGAGTCGGATTAATTTCATCGGCGCCATCGACATAGATATCGAGTTTTGCTACGTCGTTGCAGTCATAAACCTCAATACCTAACGCTTTGAGCTTTTCGGTTGATGCCTCAGAGCTTGAAACTGCACCTTTAATCTCTTCTTTCATGGTGGCAAGTGCATCGATGAAGTGATTCACTGTTGAGCCTGTACCCACACCGACAATACTGCCTTCGGTCACATATTTCAGTGCTGCCCAACCAGCTTCTTTCTTCATTTCATCTTGAGTCATGCTCATCTCCTAAAAGCGGTAGTAATATGGTTTGCGGCGCGATTATATCGCCAAATTAACCTTATTCCCAATCCCAGATATGGCTTGGGGTCACTATTTTGGGCAGAGGTACATCCCAAGATTCGGCTGGCAGTGAGTCGACTTGTTGGCAATCATGCGCAAGACCGATTGGTTTAGGGCCTTGGTGAGTGGTAAACCACGGCGCCAAAGTCCTGTCGTAATAACCTCCTCCCATCCCTAGGCGTTGCCCTTGATGATCAAAGGCGACTAACGGGGTACAAATAAGGTCAAGGTTATCCACGGGAAGGACCTGGGTTTGATCCAGTTTAGGCTCTGCGATGGAATATTGATTGAGTACCATCGGGGTATCGTCGTGATAATGAAGAAACAGCAAGTGTCCTTTAGAAAAAGGGTGGATGACCGGTAAGTAGGTGCACTTACCTTGCTCCCATAACCATTCGATAAGCGGTTTCGTATCGATTTCGCCGTCAGTCGCCAAATACAAAGCGATATGTTGTGCGGTCTTTAATTCGGGAAGTTGTGCGAAATGGCGGATCAAGTCGAGGCTGGCGAGATATTGAGTATCACTCCCCAGTTGATTGCGCTTTTGGCGCACGGTTGCTCGAATTTTCTGGCGAGAGAGAGTCATAGTTTTACCCACGTTAGTCGGGTATTGAGTAGGAATACCCCAGAGTGCCGTTGGAGATATCGACCCTTGAACCAGCTGGTTCAAGGCGGATCAGCAGAGATAACCGTAGGCTTCTCGGTACAAGCCGAGCTTGCTCAATAGCTATCAAGTACTAACCCTTAGGTATTGCTTATCGGCTCAGGGACTTAATCCCCTCACGCACACTCCAGGGTAAATTTGTTAGGTAAAGTTTTACTCTTGTTCAGGTTTCACTTTACTGATTGCATTGTCTAGTGATGCAGAGAGAGACTCCATACGCTCAAACAGTGCATCTTGTTCTTGCTTTGAGTGAGTGTCGCGAGTTTCTAGCTCATGACAAAAGTTTAACGCAACAAACGTCAGAAGTTGAACTTCGTTGGTAATTTTTGTTTTCGCTGCCATATCTTTTAGGCGCTGATCGAGCTGCTTGGCGGCATTGATCAAAGACTCTTCTTGTCCTGCCGGACAGTTAACAAGAGTGTGTTTGCCTAAGATTTCCACTTCTACCGCTTGATTACTCATATCGACTCTATATCTGTTGCTTGAGGTGATAAGCAGATAATCACCGAGGGGGAAACTATAGAAAAAGGCGTATTAAGATTCAAGCTTTTCCCCGCCCACAAACAGAAATCAGCGCGTAACAACACAGTAATTGGGCAATTTGGGTAAAAGCTATCCGCAATTGCGTAATCACTCGTTTTCGCTCGCTTTGGTAAGTGATACGATTGAGTTAATTTTTTCTGATTTAGGTCTATGCGATGAGCGATACCAAGTTACCTGATTATCTGACATTTGCCAGCGAGCTGCAGTCTGCTGGATTAGCGGTTAACCCAGCGGAGTTACACGGTTTACTCGCCGGTATGCTAAGTGGAGGCTTGAGTCTGACGGATAAAAGTTGGCAGCCAATGGTCTTCGATTATGTTAGTGAGGGAATGGGCTGGCCAAGTAAGGCTTTGCAATTGGCTCAAATGACGCTGGATGCCTCTGCCTCTGAGTTAACAGGCTCTGGTATGGACGTTGAACTCCTGTTGCCGAATGAAGAAGCCAGCGCCACTCTATTTGATGTCGCTGACGGGCTCGCCGATTGGGTGAACCATTTTATTTCCGGTATTGGACTGGTGAATGCGCCTATCAACAAAGCGGCGGCTGATGTCAAAGAGGCACTCGCCGATCTCGAAGAGATCGCCAAACTGGGCATAGACGAAGATGATGATATGGAAGAACAAGCACAACTGCTTGAGCAAGTCATCGAACATGTAAAAGCCTGTGTGCTGACCATTCACGCTGAGTTTGGCCGCAAAGCTGATACTCAGGCCGCGCCTACAATTCATTAATTAGGTAGCATTATGCAGCAGTTTGACGTGGTCATCGCAGGGGGTGCGATGGCAGGAATGACTTTAGCTTTATCGCTGAACAAGCTCTCTCCGACGCCGCTGTCGGTTGCGGTGATTGACCCTTTTCAAACCAACCATCAAGCACACCCAGGCTTTGACTCACGCTCTATTGCGCTTAGCTATGGCACAGTGGCCATTCTAAAACAGGTGGGGTTATGGCAGGCGATCAGTGAAGTAGCGACGCCTATTGAACATATTCATGTGTCGGATCGTGGCCATGCAGGCATGACAGATATCACGCACCAGCAGCTCTCAGTTGAAGCTTTAGGTTACGTCGTCGAACTCACTGACGTGGGAGCAATCTATCGTCAAAAAGCCGAGCAGGATCCCCAGATTACGTTGGTTGATGCCGCCGTTGAGGCCATCGTTCGAGAACAAAATTCGGTCGAGCTATTGCTTACCAATGGCCACCAAATCAAGGCTAAACTCCTAGTCGCCGCCGACGGTGCAACGTCAACTTGTTGTCAGCAGGCGGGTATTGAGTTACATGAACATGATTATGGTCAAGTGGCGGTGATTGCAAATATCACCACAGAGCAGGCGCATTTGGGCAGAGCGTTTGAGCGATTCACCTCGTCGGGGCCAGTGGCTTTACTGCCCATGTCTCAAGGGAGAATGTCCTTAGTATGGTGCCTGGATCCGCATCAAGCCAATGCGATGATGCAAGCCAGTGACACTGAATTTACTCAAGCGCTGCAGCAGGCTTTTGGCTGGCGTTTGGGGGCGATCACCAAGGTGGGCCAGCGAGCCTGTTATCCATTGCTATTGCGCTATCGTCAGCAGGCAATCTCACACCGAGTGGCTGTGGTTGGCAATGCAGCGCAAACGCTTCATCCGATTGCCGGGCAAGGTTTTAACTTAGGGATTCGTGATGTCGCCACCTTGACGGAGCATATCGCTCAGTTTGCTGATGATCCCGGTTGTTATCAAGCGCTAAGACAGTATCAGCAAGCGCGTCAAACAGACAGAGAAGCGACGATCACCATGACCTCAAGCTTAGTCCATCTCTTTTCCAACGATTATCTATCGTTACGGATTGCGCGCAACCTGGGGCTCGCGGCGATGGATACGCTACCGTTACTCAAAGCCCCCCTATTACAAAGAACGTTAGGTTTGGTCGCTCGCTAAGAGTCACACATAAGGACAACAAAAATGATGCAGAGTGTAGATATCGCAATCGTTGGCGGTGGTATGGTTGGATTGGCGCTGGCCGCTGCTTTCAAAGATACGGATTTACGAATCGCGGTAATTGAAAGTCGTGAACCAGAATGTGAGCTGAAGGACTTACCGGATGTGCGTGTCTCTGCGCTGAGTCGCTCGAGCGAGGTTATCTTGCGTAATCTGGGGGCTTGGCAAGGGATTATCCAGCGCCGCGCCGCGCCATATTCTGCGATGGAAGTGTGGGAGCAAGATAGCTTTGCGCGTATCGAATTTGAAGCGCAGCAACTGGCTCAACCTGATCTGGGCCACATTGTCGAAAACCGTGTGATCCAACTGGCTCTACTTGATCAAGTTAAACAACAGCAGAACGTCAGCTTATTTTTACCTGCCCAATGTCAAACGTTGGCAATCGGTGAAAGTGAAGCGTGGTTGACCCTAGATGACGGTCAATCATTAACCGCTAAGCTGGTGGTAGGGGCCGATGGTGCTAACTCTTGGGTGAGAAAGCAACAAGACATTCCACTGACGCATTGGGACTACGGACACAGTGCTATTGTGGCTAACATTCGTACCGTAGAGCCTCACCAAGGCGTTGCGAGACAGATTTTTACTCCTCAAGGGCCTTTGGCTTTTCTTCCTCTTGGCGATAGTCAGCTCTGTTCTATCGTTTGGTCGACAGACCCCAACCGAGCGGAACGTCTTGTCGCCATGTCTGAGCATGAGTTCAATAAAGCGTTAACCGCAGAGTTTGACCATCGACTTGGTCTGTGTGACGTGGTGGGGGAGCGCTTTGCTTTCCCGTTGAAAATGCGTTACGCACGAGATTTTGTCGCTCAACGTATTGCTCTAGTCGGTGACGCTGCGCACACCATTCATCCACTTGCGGGCCAAGGGGTGAACCTAGGCTTACTCGATGCTGCGTGTTTAGCTCAAGAAGTGATCGAACTGCATCAAGCAGGGCAAGATATCGGTAGTCAGCGCCATTTGCGCCGCTATGAGCGTTGGCGAAAAGCAGAAGCGGCGAAAATGATCGCAGCGATGCAAGGTTTTAAAGATCTATTTGAAGGCGATAATCCTGCGAAGAAGCTTATCCGCGGATTGGGGATGAAATTAGCAGGGCAACTACCTGGTGCGAAAGATGAAATAATGAAGCGCGCGCTCGGGTTAAAAGGCCAATTGCCTCGTTTAGCTCAGCCATCGCAACTTAAATCACCGATGTTGTAAATGAGAAAGGGTTGGCGTTGCCAACCCTTTTTTAAATTTATTAGGCGTAAGCGCAGCGCAGCCGCATCACCTCTTGGTTGATCTCTTTTACCGCCTTGAAATGCCGCGTCTCTGCCTTTTCTGGCAGGATCAGTTTGCCGTTATCAAACTCAAACTTGCCTACACCGTAAATGTAAATTCTTCCTTTAAACAGCCGACTAATATGTTTAGCAATCATACTTGGTGTATAGCGCTTAAACAGTCTCATACGTCCTTCCTTCTTTTTAGCAAGCACTGCAGATTATACGTATTTGCCACCGTTAATAGTGTGATTTTCATGGTGGAATATGCAGTAAAAACAGTTACATTTGGATATTTGTGTTGCTGTAAGCAAAAATTCGGATAAATATCCAACTAACTGTGATGACTCCCTCATTTATGTTCTGTGATTGGAACTGAAAAGGGTTATTAATCGTGGCCTATTAAGCCCGATGTTTATGACAGTTTTAAGAATAGTTTAACTTTATCGGTAGGTGTGAATATTGTGTAAAAAATTTTTAAAAAAAAGCCCGCTAAAGTGGCGGGCAAATAGTCACAGATGCATTACACAAAAAGTGGATGTCCTGAAACAATCAGTGGATTCACTTTTTTTGTTGGAGAAGGATTTACATTTGCCGGACTGATCGTGTTCAATCCAGCCATGCGTCACTCTGCAAAAACGTAAGCAGAGCGGACTTTAACCAACAAACGCAGAATACTGCAAAAATGCACTCATGACTACTTATGCTTTAAAAATGAATAATAATTTAACTATAAGTGACTAATGATGCGAAGGCGATCAAACAAAAATGTAATGCTTTGCAAAGAAGTTGATCAATAGAGGATCATCAACAATCGCGGCAGATATCACCCACTATGGGTTGGCAAAGCTGCAGTAGGTCTTCACAACGCAAAGCCACCCCCGCCATATTTGAGCCACTGCTGATGGTCACTTCTGGTTCTGTCAATAACCGTTGATCAAATACGACCGCCATTGGGGTTCTTAACAGGATCGGCACCACCGTCCCCACTTGATAACCCGTAAGACTGACAACGTCTTGCATTGCGACACAAGTCATCCGACGCCAATCGAGTAAAGCTCTTACTTTTTTGGGATCAACGGCCTGATCGCCGGGTGCGCATGCGATGGCATAGCGATTGCTCATATCGCGCAAGACGATCGATTTAACCATTTGTGCTGGCCGAATTCCCCGCTGTTTAGCCGCATCCTCGATAGTTATTGCCGGAGTTTGATGTGGCAGCAGGCGAAAGGCGACCTGCTGCGACTCTAGATATTGTGTGATATGGGTGGAAATGAAGTCAGTCATTGTCTTCTAGAGAGTAAGGTAAGGGAGCAAATCGCCAGAGATGCTGTGGTTCGTCTTTGAGACGTAACTGCGTATCGTCGTCAAGGTTATTGGGGAGTACGGCAATGGCGACCGCTTTGTTGTCACTAAAGCGGTAACTGGCTAGTAGTTTACCAGCGCTACGCCAATTTTCGCCGACGGCACGCTCTAGCTCGGCATTGGCCTCGATAGCTTGGTCGGCACTGCCCTCGATGATAAATAGTGCACGTTTATTGATACCGCGATACTTTGCGCGCGCCACTGTCTCTTGGCCCGTATAGCAGCCTTTGCTAAAACTGATGCCATTTAATGCATGAACGTTGAGCGCTTGAGGAATATGTTCGTTTTGCTGCTCTGCGGTCAAACGGGGATGCCCAGCTTTAATATCAAGTAGAGTCCAAAGTGCAGGGGCCACTTTTTGTGCGTCACTCGCTAAGACCAGTTGCTCAGCCGCTGTTGCGGTTAAAGCAAGTACCCAGCGCTGGTCGTCAATTTTTACCGCTGTGCCCCCTTCAATTCGGCGAACCTCTCCTTTTTGCTGGGAAAGCGTATCGATCAGAGATGTCGCTTCAATGCCCATCACACCCAGCAAGATATCTTGGCTGTGTTCGAACTCGACCTTAGAGAAAATCGCGTATTTTTTTAACTCGGCAAGTTCTTTTTCAATCAAGGCCTTGGGCTGAAGCATCGCGTAGCCTTGTTGATAGTGAAAGAGGTGAAACACGCTCCATACCTTGCCTTTGGCATCACAGTGGGCGCCAAAGGTGGCTCGATTTGGATCCAGAGTGACGACATCACAGGTTACTTGCCCTTGAAGGTATGACTTACTATCGTCGCCTTGTGCTGTGATCATGCCCCAATCAGTGAGGGGAGCAATAGCCAGTGGAGGGAGTGCGTCATTGGAGGAGAGTTGCAATGGTGCGAAATCGTTGTGCCAGTCCATGATTAATACCTGATAATAATCGAATGATTGCTATGTTATCGCCTATCGCTGGTGATAAACAACCTTTTGAGTAGTGTGCCATTCACCTGAAGTCTAAGCAGGAAAAGCAACGCTCTGGTCGGGAGTGTGACTGACGCACTAGTTGTCGGCTGGTTTGCTTGTTACACTCGAGTTACACAACCTGTTCTGGTGAGGAATTACAATGTATACCGCAGAAGAAAAAGCGCGGATCAAATGGGCATGCCGACGCGGAATGTTAGAGCTAGATGTCGTGATTATGCCTTTTTTTGAAGAATGTTTTGATGGCCTACAAGAGAATGAGCAGCGTGACTTTGTCTCGTTGCTTGAATGTGATGATCCGGATCTGTTTACGTGGATCATGGGGCATGGCCGAAGTGAGAATTTAGGTCACGCGGCTATGGTAGACAAAATTGTCGCTCATAACCTCAGCAAAGTGCGTTAGGTTTGTCCTGACGCCCTCGAAACACGCGAATCAGGCCAACGGTATCTTCTCTGTTTTGGCCTGTCTTGCCACTATGTACTCTCCACTGCCAATTATCGCATACACCGTTTTACTTCCTCTGATCGTTAAACTTCATCAACATCAAATATGGTTAGCTCCAGCACTGCAAGGTGAGGTGACCTTTGTATCGCCACGCCAAATCGAAACTTTGCACGGCACTTATCAAATTAAAGCGGTACTATTCCCATTGATGTCTTGGGCGATAGTGCTCATTTTGCACAACAATCAACGGATTTTGCTTTGGCGAGATAGTTTATCTGACGCAAGTTATCGCCAAATAGTGGTGCTATTAAAAAGGGAGCACTGAGCTCCCTGTTTATTGATGTGAGGCTATCACTCTTTTAGCTTTTCCGGCACTAACACTGTGGGTTCACTGTGTTCGGCGAGATCCGGGTAATCTAGGGTGTAGTGCAGGCCGCGGCTTTCTTTGCGTTCCATTGCGCAGCGCACCATAAGCTCTGCGACTTGCAGCAGGTTGCGCAGCTCTAACAGGTTGTTCGAGACTCTAAAATTACTGTAGTACTCATGGGTCTCTTGTTGCAGGAGTTGAATGCGGCGCAAGGCTCGTTCTAAGCGTTTGTCGGTACGGACAATCCCCATGTAATCCCACATAAATAAGCGTAACTCGTGCCAGTTATGCTGAATCACTACCTCTTCATCTGAGCAGTTCACCTGACTATCATCCCATGCGGGTAAAGAGGGAGGCAGAGTGGCGTTGGCTAGATTAGCGATAATATCGTTCGCGGCAGACCAAGCGTACACCACACACTCAAGCAATGAGTTTGACGCCATTCGGTTCGCGCCGTGTAAACCGGTATAGCTGACTTCGCCGATGGCATACAACTGCGAGAGGTCCGTTTGCCCTTGTTGGTTGACCATCACGCCACCACAGGTGTAGTGCGCGGCTGGAACAACAGGAATCGGTTCTTTCGTCATATCTATGCCCAGTTTGAGCAAACGCGTGTTAATCGTCGGGAAGTGCTTTTCGATAAAGTCTGCGGGTTTATGGCTGATGTCGAGGTACATACAGTCTGCACCCAATCGCTTCATCTCAAAGTCAATGGCGCGGGCAACCACATCGCGCGGGGCAAGCTCTTCACGTGAGTCAAAATCAGGCATAAAACGCGAGCCATCTGGACGTCGTAAGTAGGCACCTTCACCACGCAGTGCTTCGGTCAGTAAAAAGTTACGTGCTTCAGGATGGTAGAGGCAGGTTGGGTGGAATTGGTTGAACTCCAGATTGGCAACCCGGCAGCCCGCTCGCCATGCCATCGCAATTCCGTCACCAGAAGAGACATCAGGGTTAGACGTGTACTGGTACACTTTAGATGCACCGCCAGTGGCAAGAACCACAAACTTAGCGCGCACCGTTTCAACATGCTCTTGGTTGCGGTTCCAAATGTAAGCGCCGACAATTTTTTTATTGTTGCCACCAATTTTATCTTCGGTAATAAGATCAAGCGCATTGTGGCGTTCAAAAACCGTAATGTTCGGGTGATTGTGGACGTTGTCTTGCAGCGACGTTTGCATTGCCATGCCAGTGGCATCGGCGGCATGCAAAATACGTCGATGACTGTGTCCCCCCTCGCGAGTCAGGTGATATCGAGGTGCCTCGTCGCTGTCATTCTCTTCTCGGTCGAAAGGAACGCCGCCATCAATCAGCCACTGCACACATTCTTTGGCGTTTTTGGCAATAAACTCTACGGTTTCTTTTTCGCACAAGCCTGCGCCTGCGACTAAAGTATCTTGAACGTGAGACTCGATGCTGTCATCCTCATCGAAGACGGCGGCAATTCCCCCTTGTGCATAGTAGGTCGCGCCTTCACTGCGCGGTCCTTTGCTGAGTACTATGACATTACCGTATTCTGCAACACGTAAGGCTAAAGAAAGACCAGCAGCACCGCTGCCCACCACCAACACATCACACTGATGTTCACGGTTTGCGTTCATAAAACTTTTAAATTCCCGAGTTAAAGTGTCGCCATGTCAAACTGGAATAAATTGACCTCAGCATGACAGGTGACTGAGCGATCCCGCTCTCAAATCATTTACAATGGCCCACGTATTTAGGCTAGAGTGCGCGTTTAGCGACTATAGTAGCACTGCCAACGAGGTTTTGCTTGAATGCGTTCGCTGGAAAATTGCCATTGCATTTCAGTACCTAGAACCTCAAAATCGAGCAAGAGGTAGTTTAGTACACCATTGTGTTAAAAAAGTTTGCAGAAAGATTGAACTTAAATTTTCTGACTAGGTCACAATAGTGCTCAAGTAGACAGTGGTGTCAAGACTACATTTTGCATAATTAATGCTCATGTCTGAGAAGATAAGAGTAAATAACAATAGGAGTACCCGCTCGAATGAACGAGCAACTGACCGATCAAGTATTAATTGAGCGAGTTCAGAATGGGGATAAACAAGCATTCAACTTACTGGTGACTAAGTACCAGAATAAGGTCTGCAATCTTATTTCCCGCTATGTGAATAATCCGGGTGATGTTCCCGATGTAGCACAAGAAGCATTTATTAAGGCGTATCGAGCGATCCCTAGCTTTCGTGGAGAAAGTGCTTTCTATACTTGGTTATATCGGATTGCCGTTAATACAGCGAAAAACCACCTTGTGGCTCAAGGTAGGCGTCCACCGGCACAAGATGTCGATTCAGAAGACGCAGAATATTACGAAACCGGTAGTGCATTGAAAGAAATATCGAACCCTGAGAACTTAACGTTGTCCAACGAATTGAAACGGGTGGTATTTAGTGCAATTGAAGCACTGCCTGATGATTTAAAAACCGCGATGACATTGCGTGAGCTTGATGGCTTAAGCTATGAAGAAATTGCAGCGGTTATGGATTGCCCTGTAGGAACGGTACGCTCGCGTATCTTTCGTGCTCGCGAAGCGGTAGAAAAGAAAATTCAACCGCTAATGCAACGCTAGACCAGTAACTTTAATGGTGAAAATAATGGCTGACAAAGAGAAACTTTCAGCACTCATGGATGGAGAGTTGGTAGATAAAGCGCTAATTGTTGAATTAGAGCAAGACCAACAGAGCCAGCAATCTTGGCAACATTATCATTTGATTGGTGATGTAATGCGTGGCGATGCTCCGGAAAAACCGGAGTGGAATATTGCTGAAAGTGTCGCAATGGCTTTAGAGAATGAACCAGCACACTCGACGGTAACTCAGTTAGAACAGCATCGAAGCGTTGAAGCCCAGCCGTCTCCGGCGCAAGCGCGTCGTCAACTACCTGCGTGGTTGAATCAGTTTGGTCAAGTGGCCATGGCAGCGTGTGTCTCTTTAGTGGTCATTCTTGGAGTTCAGCAATACGGTGGCAGCGATACTACTGCGCCTGAGTCCGATGCATTGCCTGTGCTACAGACGATTCCATTTGCAGGTAGCGTAGAGCCTGTGAGTTTAACGCGTTCCTCGGTTGAGCAGCCAAGCTCAAACGACGCTAATATTCAAGAGCAGCGCCGCCGCATTCATGCCATGCTGCAAGACTACGAACTACAACTACGCTTGAACAGTAATAGTGTCGAGCACAGCGATAATCCTGAAACGGTAGTTGAATGAAAAAAATTCTGATCAGTGTGCTGACACTGTTCAGTTTGAACTCAACATTGGCCTTTGCAGAAGAAAAAACTGCAGAGGCTTTGTTGCTTCAAATGAACGAAGCCAGTCAGCACTTAAACTACGAACTTTCTTACATCCTAATCAAGAAAAATAGTATTGAGCCTCTGCTCTATCGTCATGCACGTTCAGAACAACAGCAGCTTGCCCATTTGGTTTATCTTAGCGGCCCTGTACGAGAGGTAATCCGTCGTGGCGATGAGGTCAGTTACATTGAGCCAGGCGTTGAGCCTTTCACCATTGAGTCGGGCAATGTGGTCGCGCCGACTATTCCATTGCTCAATTCTGATGTCGAGCGGTTAAGTCGCTATTACGACTTTGTACAAATGGGCCGTGCGCGCGAAGCTGGCGCTGCTTGCCAAGTGCTGCGTGTGGTGCCAAAAGATGGTCAACGTTACTCATACGTTTTGTGGGTTGACGAGAAGAGTAAACTGCCGCTGCGTGCCGATTTGGTGGACCGAGATGGTGAAGTGCTGGAGCAGTATCGTACGATTTCGTACAACGTCAGCGATCGGATTGCCGAGATCCTCAGTGGTTTACGTGAGGTGAAATTACCCGACGTGCTCTCGTTACCGAAAGGTCAAGCAATGCAGTCCTATTGGACGGTGGGTTGGATTCCTAACGGTTTTGAAGCGAAAGAGCTCAATCGCTATCGCATGAACAATACCGAACGCATGGTTGAAAGCCAAATGTTTAGCGACGGCTTGTTTAGCTTCTCTGTGTATGTTTCAAACAGCGACAATCTGTCTCTTAAGGGACAATTAGTTCGCCAAGGGCGTCGTACCTTACACAGTTTCGTCAAAGATGACCGAGAGATATCGGTGATCGGCGATATACCGCCTTCTACCGCTAAACGCATTGCACAATCAGTGATATTTAAATCGAGTGAGACTGCCACGCAATGATGACAGCATTAGCGACAGTAGCCAAAGTAGCGCCGCAAGGACAAATGTTTGATGTTGAGTTGAGCTGTGAGCAGCAAACCAGCTGCAGTAGTTGCTCGTCGCAGAAAAGCTGTGGTACCGGAATCGTCACCAAGGCAGTAGGTAACAAGTCGCTTCACTGGCATTTAGTGACCGATAAAGCAGTTGAACCAGGCCAGGTAGTTGAAATTGGTCTGCCAGAAAAGAGCGTATTGCAATCCGCAGCCTTGGTTTACTTAGTCCCCTTATTGGCAATGATTGCAGGTGCGCTGGCGGGTCAGTGGTGGCTTGCCCCCATGCTATCGATGGGAGAGGGGCTGGTTATCGCCGTTTCGATATTAGCGACGCTAGGTGGTATCTGGTTAGCTAAGCGATTGTCCTATCAACTAGAGCAGCGCTCATCTCAACAAGTCACCTTACTAAGGGTGCTGGGCGAACCAATTAGCTAGTGCGAATCGGCTAGAAATTGGGTAGAATCTGCCAACTTGAACGAAATGCCGCCATGGATGCTGATTCTATTCCGCATATCGGGCGGCGTTCTTATCCCTATTTTAAAGAGTTTAGTCACACCAAATCATGAAGCACATTCGTAACTTTTCGATTATCGCCCACATCGACCATGGTAAGTCGACCCTATCAGACCGTTTGATCCAAGTATGTGGTGGATTGAGCGACCGTGAAATGGCCGCACAGGTTCTAGACTCGATGGATCTAGAGCGTGAGCGTGGTATCACCATTAAATCCCAGAGTGTGACGCTTAACTACACCGCCAAAGATGGTGAAACCTACCAGCTTAACTTTATCGATACACCCGGGCACGTTGACTTCGCTTATGAAGTATCACGTTCGCTTGCTGCCTGTGAAGGGGCACTATTGGTTGTCGATGCGGGGCAAGGTGTAGAAGCCCAAACTCTAGCTAACTGTTACACCGCGATCGAAATGGATCTTGAGGTAGTGCCAATCTTAAACAAGATCGACCTACCTGCCGCTGATCCAGAGCGTGTCGCAGAAGAGATCGAAGAAATCGTCGGTATTGACGCGATGGAAGCGACTCGCTGTAGTGCAAAAACAGGTATCGGTGTTGACGACGTTCTAGAGAACATCGTTTCAGCAATTCCTGCGCCAGAAGGTGACCCTGAAGCGCCACTACAAGCACTCATTATTGACTCTTGGTTTGATAACTACCTAGGTGTTGTTTCTCTGGTTCGTATTAAGAATGGCGAACTGAAGAAGAATGACAAGATCAAGGTCATGAGCACAGGTCAGGTATGGGGTGTTGACCGTCTAGGTATCTTCACGCCTAAGCAAGTGGATACAGATATCTTACGTACTGGCGAAGTAGGTTGGGTAGTTTGTGGTATTAAAGACATCCTAGGCGCGCCTGTCGGTGATACATTGACACTTGCGAAACATGGCTGTGAACAAGCGCTTCCAGGCTTTAAAAAAGTAAAACCTCAGGTATATGCCGGTCTGTTCCCTGTATCGTCAGATGACTACGAGAACTTCCGTGATGCACTTGGCAAGCTAAGCCTTAACGATGCATCACTGTTTTACGAGCCAGAAAACTCTGCGGCACTAGGCTTTGGTTTCCGTTGTGGTTTCCTTGGCATGTTGCACATGGAAATCATCCAAGAGCGTCTAGAGCGCGAATACGACCTTGACCTGATTACGACCGCTCCAACGGTAGTTTACGAAGTGGAAGAGACCAACGGCAACCTGTTATATGTCGATAGCCCGGCTAAACTCCCTGCCGTTAACGATATCGAAGAAATTCGTGAGCCGATTGCTCGTTGTAACATCCTTGTTCCTTCCGAATACTTGGGGAACGTGATTACTCTGTGTGTTGAGAAGCGTGGTGTTCAGGTAGACATGGTCTACCACGGCAACCAAGTGGCTGTGACTTATGATATTCCAATGGCAGAAGTGGTACTCGACTTCTTTGACCGCCTTAAGTCAACGTCTCGCGGTTATGCATCATTGGATTACAACTTCCAGCGTTTTGAAGCATCTAACATGGTACGTGTTGATGTACTTCTTAATGGTGATACGGTTGACGCACTGGCGATGATTACACACAAAGATCAATCTCAGACTCGCGGTCGTCAGTTAGTAGAGAAGATGAAAGAGTTCATCCCTCGTCAGATGTTCGATATCGCGATTCAAGCAGCAATTGGCAACCACATTATTGCTCGCTCGACGGTAAAACAGTTGCGTAAGAACGTGATCGCTAAATGTTACGGCGGTGACGTAAGCCGTAAGAAGAAGCTACTGAAGAAACAGAAAGAAGGTAAAAAACGCATGAAGCAGATCGGTAACGTCGAACTGCCTCAAGAAGCCTTCTTAGCGATTCTGCACGTAGGTAAGGATTAGAGTTGAACTTCTCATACTCTGACCTGTCATTAGATAACTAAATAAGTGAAAGGGTTTCGGCTCTTTCACTTTCGTATTTTTGAGATAAGGGAAGTCAATGGCGAATACATTTTCACTCATCTTAGTCATCGTCACTCTAGTCACCGGTGTGGTTTGGGTATTAGAGAAGTTGGTGTTTGCTAAAAAGCGCCAAGCAAAAGTGACTGAAATTGAAGCGCAAACCAATGGATTAGATGCCGCACTGGTAGAGAAAGTGAAGACGCAACCTTGGTGGATTGAAAATAGTGTTTCTATTTTCCCTGTGATTGCAGCGGTATTGGTGTTGCGCTCGTTTCTCTATGAGCCATTTCAAATACCATCGGGCTCCATGATGCCAACTTTGTTGGTGGGAGACTTTATCCTAGTCGAGAAATACGCTTATGGTTTGAAAGATCCAGTGTGGCGTACTCAACTGGTTGAAACGGGTAAACCTGAGCGTGGTGACATCGTGGTCTTTAAGTACCCACCGCAACCAAGCATCGATTACATCAAGCGTGTCGTTGGCTTACCAGGTGATACCGTACGCTACAATAGCAAAAAAGAGATCTGCGTTCAGTCTGCGGGTGAAAGCGCATGCCAACCCGTTAAGTTATCGAACGTAGAAGAGAGCCAGTTTATCCAAAATGGTATTCCACTGATCCAGTTGGATGAGCAATTGGGTGAAGTGGGCCATCAGATTTTGGTTAACCCACTTCGTCGTGATCGTGTTGAGCTTTATCAGCCTCGCAATGGTGTCAATGAATGGGTGGTGCCGCAAGGTCAGTACTTTGTGATGGGTGATAACCGTGACAACAGTGCCGACAGTCGCTATTGGGGCTTTGTTCCAGAAGCTAACTTAGTCGGTAAAGCGGTCGGTATTTGGATCAGCTTTGAGTTTGAACGAGCTAGCGATAGCGTGTTACCGTCTTGGATTCCAACTGGTGTGCGCTTTAACCGCATCGGTGGTATTAACTAAATTTTCGTCATAGTTGTTATCACAGCGTTGTTGACTGTATAAATCCACCGCAACGCTGGCCGCCCGAATGACATAGCACAGCTATGTTTATCGGGCTGGATTTCTTTGTTACCTAGCTGTGAAATCAACTAGTTAGAATATTCAACACTATTATTCAGAGAGCATGAATTCTCCTACAGTAAAACTAGAAAAAAGGCTCGGCTATCAGTTCAATGATGCTGAGCTTATCAGTTTAGCGCTGACACATCGCAGCGCTAATGGAAAACATAATGAGCGTCTCGAATTTCTGGGCGATTCAATTTTAAGTTTTGTCATTGCTGATGATCTTTATCACCGTTTCCCGAAAGTGAATGAGGGTGACATGAGCCGTATGCGAGCGACGTTAGTACGTGGCAAAACGCTAGCGGAACTAGGTCGTGAATTCGAACTAGGAGATCACTTAAAATTAGGTCCAGGTGAGCTAAAAAGTGGCGGTTTCCGCCGTGATTCCATTCTTGCTGACGCGGTGGAAGCGATCATTGGTGCCATCTATCTCGATAGCGATATTGAAGTAGTACGAGGTATTATTTTGAGCTGGTATCAGACGCGCTTAGACGCGATCAAGCCAGGTGTATCGCAAAAAGATCCCAAGACGCGTCTGCAGGAGTTTTTGCAGGGGCGAAGAAAACCACTGCCCGCCTATACAGTGACTAATATTAAAGGTGAAGCACACAACCAAGAATTTACGGTTTCGTGTGACGTAGCAGGTATTGGACAACCTGTTATTGGTAAAGGCACCAGCCGCCGCAAGGCAGAACAAGCGGCTGCGGAATTAGCACTAGAGCAATTGACCAATGACTGATTCAACTGACAACAACGATTTCGACATCGACGCGTTCTTCTCATCGAGCAATGAGCAGCCGAGCTCTCCAGAAAACCAACACTGTGGTTTTGTGGCGATTGTGGGCCGCCCGAACGTGGGTAAGTCGACCCTATTGAACCGCATTCTCGGCCAAAAAATTTCGATTACCTCACGTAAACCTCAGACTACGCGTCACCGTATCATGGGTGTCGATACTGAAGGGGATTATCAAGCAATATACGTTGATACTCCGGGTCTACATATTGAAGAGAAGCGTGCCATCAACCGTTTGATGAACCGCGCTGCGAACTCCTCACTCAGTGATGTAAATCTAGTGTTCTTCCTTGTCGATGGGACCCACTGGACTAACGACGATGAGATGGTTCTGACTAAGTTGCAGAAGTCTAATTTCCCAGTCGTTTTGTGCGTTAACAAAGTGGATAACGTGCAAGATCGCAACGACGTGATGTTGCATATGATGGAAATGTCGAAAAAGATGGACTTCGTTGATGTGGTGCCTATTTCGGCGAAACAGGGCAAGAACATCGATGTGTTACGCAAGCATGTGCGAGAGCACCTGCCTAAAGCGACACACCATTTTCCAGAAGAGTATGTCACCGATCGCTCTCAGCGTTTTATGGCGTCAGAAATCGTACGAGAAAAATTGATGCGCTTTACCGGTGAAGAGTTGCCTTACTCTGTCACGGTAGAGATTGAGCGCTTTGATTACAACCCAGAGACTGATGGTTTCCATATCAACGCGTTGATCTTGGTAGAACGTTCTGGTCAGAAGAAAATGGTCATCGGTAAGGGCGGCGAGAAGATCAAAACTATCGGTCGTGAAGCGCGTCTTGATATGGAAGAGCTGTTTGGCCGTAAGGTCTACCTGGAAACATGGGTGAAAGTGAAATCAGGTTGGGCTGACGACGAGCGTGCGCTTCGTTCGCTGGGATACATCGACGATCTATAACCAGAGAGAGGCATGACGCTTCGCTCCCCAAGTGACAATAAAGGAGCCAATTGGCTCCTTTTTTCGATTAGAAGGTAATATGTCATCAGAAGGCTTACAGCGCTGCTTTGTGCTGCACAGGCGACCGTACAGTGAGTCGAGCTTGATCTTAGATGTCTTTAGCGAAGAGTATGGTCGAGTGACCTTGATGTCAAAAGGTGCACGTAGCAAGCGTTCGAATCTGAAAGGGGCACTACAACCTTTTACGCCCTTGTTGCTCAAGTGGTCTGGCAATGGTTCGATGAAAACACTCAGACAGGCCGAGCCGATCAGTTTGGGATTGCCTCTCTCGGGAATTAACCTCTATTCAGCCATGTATGTGAATGAGTTAATGGGACGGGTATTAATGGCTGAAGTGCCGATGCCCGCCCTGTTTCATGACTATTTACACGCGCTGACAGAGCTCGCTCAAAGTGATAATCCAGAGCCTGCATTGCGCCGCTTCGAATTGGCCTTATTATCGGCGATGGGGTATGGCGTTGATTTTTTGCATTGTGCCGGCACGGGCGAGCCGATAGACCCTAACATGACCTATCGCTATCGTGAGCAGAAAGGTTTTATCGCGTCAGTGCGTCATGACAACCTGACCTTTGTCGGTGACGAATTGATTGCCATCAGCGAACGCCGTTTCACGACAAAAGAGCAGCTCAAGGCGGCAAAACGCTTTACACGCATAGCCTTAAAGCCGTATCTTGGCGGCAAACCATTAAAAAGCAGGGAACTCTTTCTTAGTATGATTCCCAAACGGAGTATTGGAAAATGAGCTCAATTTACCTCGGTGTAAACATCGACCATATCGCGACACTACGTAATGCGCGTGGTACTAAGTATCCTGACCCAGTTCATGCGGCTGAGATCGCTGAACGCGCAGGGGCAGATGGAATCACAATCCACCTTCGTGAAGACCGTCGTCATATCAAAGATCGCGACGTACGTATCCTACGTGAAACGCTGCAAACCCGAATGAATTTAGAGATGGCCGTGACCGACGAGATGGTCGATATCGCGCTGCAAACAAAGCCTGAATACGTCTGCTTGGTCCCAGAAAAGCGTGAAGAACTCACCACTGAAGGTGGCTTAGATGTGGTTGGGCATTTAGACAAAGTTAAGGCCGCGACACAACGCTTGACAGAGGCGGGCATTAAAGTTTCTCTGTTTATTGATGCTGACCGTGAGCAGATTGACGCGGCCAAAGCGTGTGGTGCGCCGTTTATCGAGTTGCACACCGGCCATTACGCCGATGCGGAGACCGAACAGGAGCAGCAAAGCGAACTGAAAAAGATTGCGGCGGGCGCGAGTTATGCGGCTGACCTCGGAATAACGGTGAACGCCGGCCACGGTTTGACTTACCACAACGTAGCGCTAATCGCGGCAATTCCAGAGATTTTTGAGTTGAACATTGGTCATTCAATTATCGGTCGCGCCGTGTTTGATGGCTTGGATAAAGCGGTTGCCGATATGAAAGCGATCATGGTTGAAGCGCGTCGTTAGTCATGGCGATTGTAGGCTTAGGCACCGATATTGCTGAAATTGAGCGAGTGGAAAAAGCCCTCGCTCGCACTGGCGAGCCTTTTGCTAAACGTATTTTGACTGAAGGCGAATGGGCGACGTTCACTCAAATTAAGCAGCAGGGCCGCTTTTTGGCCAAGCGTTTTGCCGCAAAGGAAGCCGCGTCTAAAGCGCTTGGCACTGGCATCGCAGCAGGGGTGACATTCCATGATTTTCAAGTGACCAATGATGAGTTTGGTAAACCTTTGTTGAGCTTATCAGGTCAGGCCGAAGCTATCGCACAACAAAAACAGGTGGCGAGTATCCACCTGTCCATTTCAGATGAACGTCATTACGCGGTGGCCACTGTTATTTTAGAGAGTTAACGCTTAACTCTCTATGTATGGCTTCGCGCTGGCGACGACCTTTTCCATTTCATCTTGCAGCTCGAACAGCTCTGGTTCGATCTCTTCAATACTTGCCCCTGAACGTAGCTCTTTTTCAATCGCCGCACAAACGCTCTTTAAGCGCGGTACGCCGCAATAGGAGCTGCTGCCGTGCAGTTTGTGGACATAATGGATAAGCTGCTCAATATCGAAATGGTCGTCTTCCAGAGCACCTTCAACAATGGCACTCACCTCGGGAATGGAATCGACCAGCATCTTTAGCATATCGCGCGCTAAATCTTCTTTGTTGGCCGACTGTTTTAGCGCCGCTTGCCAGTCGATGATAATGGTGTTGTGCTCGCTACTGATTGCGGCGTCATCTAGCGGCACTGTTACTGGTGTGCTGGTAATATCGAGCTTCTGCAGCGCTTGTTGACTTGTATGTGGGCTCCAGTGCATCAAAACTTGCTGCAAGACATGCTCTTCAATCGGTTTCGTTAGGTAGTCGTCCATTCCCGCATTGAGCAATCGGTCACGTTCGCCACTCATTGCATGCGCCGTGACTGCGATAACGGGCGTATGAGTGTTTAGGTCAGTCTGCTTGATCTTTTTGCAAGCCGTCACGCCATCCATGTGTGGCATCTGAATATCCATCAGGATGATATCAAACTGTTGAGTTTGCGCTTGCTCCACGGCATCAACCCCATTGGTGCAAGTAATGACTCGTTCAACACGTTCTTGGAGTAAGGCGCTGATCAATTTAAGGTTGGCCGGATTATCGTCAACCGCCATTACCGTCAGCGGCAGAGTTTCGCTTTGCTCAGGCAGAGACTCTAATCGGGGCACGTTATCTTGATTCGCCACCAACGTTTGTAGCAGTTTGCGACGTGATAGAGGCTTAGTTATACAGTGGATCGGGTATTTTTGAATCAAGTGGTCTGATAAAGCCAGAGCTGTACTTGGGGTACCGACGACAACATGAGAGGCGCATTGTAGCGCATGCTCCACCCAAATTTCGACGCTGGCGGTATCGTTATCACGGTTTGGCGCTAGGTTGAGCAGCACGTAGTCATAGTGTTCGATCTCTTCGGGCAGCGAAGAGCGATAGGTGACGATTAACCCCTCTTGTGTGAGAGTCTGTTGAATCACCGAGGCCGCTTGCATGTTCGGTTCAACCAGCAGCAGACGACGTTGGCGCAGAGTTTGTGTTTCCAACAACTCACTGACCGGCATATCGGTTGCGCTCAAACGCAGTGTAAACCAGAAAGTAGAGCCTTGGTGTAATCGGCTGGTCAAACTGATTTCACCGCCCATTTGGCTGACCAGTTTTTGGGTAATGACTAAGCCCAAACCAGTGCCGCCATAGCGTCGAGAGATGCTGGCATCGGCTTGGCTAAAGGCTTGGAATAGTTGTGATTGCTGACGCTCAGAAATACCAATCCCGGTGTCGCGTACCATAAATTGCAGTTCGACCAAATCGTCACGCTGGGAGCGTAGTTCGACACTGATATCGATATTGCCTCGTTCGGTAAACTTAATTGAGTTGCCGACTAAGTTGGTTAACACTTGCTGGATACGTAGTGGATCGCCGATTAACCCCGGTGGGATCTTAGGGTCAATTTTTAGGGTCAATTCTAGCCCTTTTTCATGGGCGCTGGTGGCTTGCAAGCTGACCACTTCTTCAAGCGAACCTTGGAAGTCAAACGGGATGTTCTCAAGTGCCAGCTTACCCGCTTCGAGTTTAGAGAAGTCGAGAATATCGTTAATGATATTGAGTAAGTTCTTGGCCGATTTTTCAATGGTCTGCAAATAATCGGCTTGGCTGTTGGTTAAGGTTGTCTTGAGCATCTGACGGGTAAACCCAATCACGCCATTGAGCGGGGTGCGAAGCTCATGTGACATATTGGCAAGAAACTCTGATTTGACTCGTGCCGCCTCTTGAGCACGTTTTTTGGCGATATCAAGCTCGACGTTTTGAATTTCGAGTTGCTCTAACGTTTCTCGCAAGTCAGAGGTCGCTTGATCGATACTGTGTTGCATCTCGACGTGGTATTCCGACAAAGAGACCGCCATCGCGTTGATACCGTTTTTTAGTGAATCCAGCTCACCATGCATTTTGCCTTCAATTCGCACATCCAGGTGACCACGGCGAATACGGTCGACCATGTTTTTCATATGCGAGATAGGACGTGTAACGTCGTGCATGAGGCGATAGGCAAACATCGCCGATAACCCCAACCCAATTAACAGCACTAAACAGGCGGAAAAGATCTCTTGGTACTGTTGTAAGCGAAGTGAAGACAGATCGAGCTCGATCGCCACATAACCAAGCGCAGGATTGGTGCTTTGTCCTCGCATTGTGGCGACCACTCCCGACTCCGCGATAATGGGGGCGCGCAGCACAAGGGTATTTTTATCGAGGTCTGAGCTCACCAGCATAGGGATGGGCTCATTTTTAGGGAAAGTCAGCAGTTCAAAGTTAGGGTGGAAATTTGAGGTCACGAACAGCTCGTGGTTGTAATCAAAAACAGCAATACTGCGTACAAATTTTGAGTTCTTTCGGTGCGCATAGCTGATGATGCGACGTACCGACTCGCGACTGTTATTTTTGAGCCCTTCTTCACTGGCGATGGCCAGTGGCTCAATAATATTTAAACCAGAATTGACCACTTGGGTCTCGAGATCGTGGTAGCGATTAAACGAGAAAAATGCACTCAACAGCAATCCAATGATCAGGGTTGGAGCTAAAGTGAGAGTAATAACGCGAGCGCGCAAGCCATATCTGGTCATTATTGTCTAAACATCGTGGTGTGGATATGGGAAAATAGTCGCAATTAAAAGATGAGACTGCCGAATCGTTAAGCATAATCAACTCGGTCGACTCAGACAATGATTGAGACACAAAAGCTGGCACGTAAGCACTTTTTCGAGCAATAGGCCGTTTGGCCAATAGACACAGGCAACCACTATGGCGCGTTTTTTCCAACCTAAGAAGAAAAATCAACTCAACACCAAGCACCAGTTATTTACGATTGAAAAGCTCGATCATCATGGCGCAGGTATCGCTTATCAGAGCAGAAAGCCGGTGTTTATCGAGGGAGGTTTGCCTGGGGAGCAAGTGTTGGCACAACTGACTGAAAGTAAGAGTAAATATGCTCGTGCCAACCTGATTAAGGTGCAAAAAGCCAGTGAACAACGTGTTGAGCCAATATGTCAGTATTATCAAGAGTGCGGCGGCTGCAATATGCAGCACCTCGATGTTGCGTCACAGCAAGTTTACAAACAGCAGACCTTAAGTCAGTTGATGGAGAAATTTGCAGGGCAGAGTATCGTTCCGGAAGCACCGCTTGTCGGCCCAGATCAAGGTTATCGTCGCCGAACTCGGATTAGTATAAAGTTCAACAAGCGAACTCAGCAGCTGGAGTTTGGTTTTCGCAAAAAGCACAGCAAAGAGATCGTCACGATTGGGGATTGCCCAATATTGGATGTTGAGCTCAACCAACTGATTTCCCCTTTGCATCAGTTGTTGCAAAGCTTTGCTCATCAAGAGCAGCTAGGGCACGTAGAACTTGTTAAAGGCGATAATGCAAAAGTGATGGTGCTACGCCATCTAAAGCCACTCGTTGAGCGAGATAAGCAAGCGTTGCTGAACTTTGCCGAGCAACATCATGCGACACTGTACTTGATGCCTCAAGCTGAACAGTTAGAGCGCGTCGCCGGTGAAATTCCTTACTATTGTGACGCAGGGGTAACAATACCGTTCGAACCGAATAATTTTATTCAGGTTAATCAGAGTGTTAACCGCGACATGGTGAGCCAAGCCCTTGCGTGGTTAGAGCTTAAGCAGCAAGACCGCGTGCTCGACCTGTTTTGTGGTTTGGGCAACTTCAGCTTACCTGTTGCGCAAAAAGTGTCACAGGTGGTTGGGGTAGAAGGGGTTGATGCGATGGTGAGTAAAGCGAGCGAAAACGCGCGCGTGAACCAAATTGATAACGCCCGTTTTTACCAAGCAAATTTGGAACAAGAGGTCTCTGGTCTGCCCTGGGCTGACGAAAAATTTGATAAAATATTGCTCGATCCAGCCCGAGCTGGAGCGAGTGGCGTTATCGAGCAAATATCAACGCTAGGCGCGAGCCGTGTGGTGTATGTTTCATGTAACCCTGCTACGCTAGCCAGGGACTCCCACAGCTTGCTTAAGCAGGGCTATCGATTACAAAAACTGGGTATGCTGGATATGTTTCCTCATACCAGCCATCTTGAGTCGATGGCACTGTTTGTAAAGGATTAAACGAACTAAAGCGGTGATTGAGAGTCTCAATTCGCGTGGTTCGACGACAAAAAAATAACGGGACGAAACTAATGGTTGCGGTAAGAAGCGCACATTTAAATCAAGACGAACAGTTTGAGCTAGACAAGTGGATAGCCAGCCTCGGCCAAGAGCCAGGCGTTGCCAAACGCCTTAAAGAGGTTTATCTGCGGGGCGAGACGATTTTAGAGGGCAATACACAGGGGCCTTTGCTGCTGTGGCGTGGCCGAGAAATGATCGAAATCCTCATTACCTTATCGATGGATAAGGCGACGTTAGTCGCAGCCATGTTGTTCCCTCTGGTCACCAATGGTGCGTATCCACGCGAACAATTTGAAGAAGATTTTGGCAAAGAAACCATCAAGCTGATTGATGGTGTTGAAGAGATGGCGGCGTTGGGGCAGCTCAATATCACCCTCGAAGGAAGCGCCGCTTCGTCACAAGTCGACAACGTTCGCCGAATGTTGTTGGCCATGGTGGACGATTTCCGCTGTGTGATCATCAAACTTGCTGAACGTATTTGTAACCTCATTGAAGTAAAAAAAGCCCCTGACGAAGTGCGCCGTGCGGTGGCCAAAGAGTGTGCCAATATTTATGCGCCGCTCGCCAATCGTCTGGGCATTGGTCAGCTTAAATGGGAAATTGAAGATTACGCGTTTCGTTACCAACAACCGGAAACCTACAAGCAGATCGCTAAACAGCTTTCAGAGCGCCGAATTGTACGTGAACAGTACATAAAAAACTTCGTCGACGATCTGACAGCGGAAATGAAGGCATCCGGGATCAATGCTGAGGTCAGCGGTAGGCCAAAGCATATTTACAGTATTTGGCGCAAGATGCAGAAAAAAGGCTTAGCGTTTGATGAGCTGTTTGATGTCCGAGCTGTGCGGATCATTGCCGATAAACTGCAAGACTGTTACGCCGCGCTAGGTATGGTGCATACCAAGTACAAGCACTTACCCAGTGAATTTGACGATTATGTCGCTAACCCTAAGCCGAATGGCTATCAGTCAATTCACACCGTGATCTTAGGCCCTGAAGGCAAGACTATCGAGATACAGATTCGTACCAAAGATATGCACGAAGATTCGGAGCTTGGGGTGGCTGCGCACTGGAAATATAAAGAGGGTGGCGGTGGCCGTAGCGGCTACGATGAGAAGATCACTTGGCTACGTAAACTGCTAGATTGGCAAGAAGAAATGTCCGATTCAGGAGAAATGCTCGATGAGCTGCGCAGTCAGGTTTTTGATGACCGAGTGTATGCCTTCACGCCGCGCGGTGATGTGGTTGACTTGCCAATGGGCGCGACGCCGCTGGACTTTGCTTACCATATTCACTCAGAGGTCGGTCATCGTTGCATCGGTGCTAAAGTGGCGGGGCGTATTGTTCCGTTTACGCATAAGTTGCAGATGGGCGACCAGGTCGAAATCATCACCTCGAAAGAGCCTAACCCGTCGCGCGACTGGTTGAACCCTAACATGGGCTTTGTGACCTCTGGTAGAGCGCGCGCCAAGATCAACGCTTGGTTCCGTAAGCAGTCACGTGAAAAAAACCTCGAAGCAGGACGCGAGATTTTAGAGGATGAACTAGCGAAAATCGGCGCAACACTTAAAGACGCTGAGCACTACGCGCTGAAACGTTTCAACGTGAATAGCGCCGATGAGCTCTATGTCGGGGTGGGCAGTGGCGACCTGCGTATCAATCAAATCATTAATCATATTAATGCCTTGGTGAATAAGCCCACCGCAGAAGAAGAAGATCAACAAGCATATGAGAAACTTCAAGAGGCGGTGAATAAAGCGCCGGCCCAAAGTCGGCCGAAGAAAGATGCTGTCGTTGTCGAAGGTGTGGATAATCTCATGACGCATCTCGCCCGCTGTTGCCAACCTATTCCTGGCGATGATATTTGTGGTTATATCACTCAAGGTCGCGGTATATCAGTCCATCGCAGTGATTGTGAACAGCTGGAAGAGTTGCGCCACCATGCCCCAGAGCGAATTATTGATACGGTTTGGGGCAGCGGTTTCGTCGGATCTTACATTCTCACCGTGCGAGTGGAGGCGATGGAGCGTAGTGGCTTGCTCAAAGACATTACTACGTTATTTGCCAACGAGAAAATCAAAGTGACCAGTATGAAAAACCGCGTCGATTACCGACGTCAGATGGCGATTATGGATTTTGATCTTGAAGTGACCAACATTGAAATCTTGCAACGGGTTTCAAAACGGGTTGAGCAGATTCGCGATGTTATGTCTGTTAAGCGTTTGGGCTAGGTATTTGTCAATAAAAACAGTCGGTATCGTTTGTGAAGGTGAGTAGTTTAGGCTACTCACTTTTTTTAGAGATGTTGTTTAGATAAAAAGAGCAAAGGTAGAGAAGAATATGAGTCATCCAATCGATCAGCTAGAACAAATCATGGCGCAGTTACGCGATCCTAAAACGGGGTGTCCATGGGATCTTAAGCAGAGCTTCGATACCATAGTGCCCCACACAATTGAGGAAACTTATGAAGTGGTCGACGCGATCCAAAATCGTGATTGGCCTAACCTCAAGGAAGAGTTGGGTGACTTGCTGTTTCAAGTGATTTTCTACAGTCAGTTAGCCAAAGAGCAGAATTTGTTTGATTTTTCAGAGGTGGTGGAGGCGGTGAACGAGAAGCTCACTCGTCGCCATCCGCATGTTTTTTCTGATGTCGAGTTTGACAGTGATGAGCAAATTAATGCCAACTGGGAAGCGGAGAAGGCCAAAGAAAAAGCGCAAGCAGGAAAAAATGAGCAAAGTATTCTAGACTCTATACCAGTCTCTCTTCCGGCGCTTTCTCGTGCTACAAAAATCCAGAAAAAATGCGCTAAATATGGTTTTGATTGGGACTCGATTGGACCAGTTGTCGACAAAGTTCAGGAAGAGATTGAAGAGGTGTTAGACGAAGCGTTGCAAGTTACGCCAGAACAAGAAAAAGTCGAGATGGAAATGGGGGATTTGCTGTTTGCCTGTGTCAATCTATCTCGCCACTTAGGAGCAAACCCGGAGGTCGCCCTGAGTAAGGCAAACCTCAAGTTCACTCGCCGATTCCGTGAAGTTGAGCAGAAAGTGGCCCAATCTGGGCGTGAGCTTAGTGACTGTTCGTTAGAGCAATTAGAAGAGTATTGGCAACAAATAAAGCGACTTGAACCAGATCTATAAGCGCAATTAGTGAATGCTATTTTTGAGACAAATGTGACTCAGAACAAAATCTCGCTGTCTGTTTTCTCTTTGCGCAGTTTGATTTGAAGCAAAAAATAAAAAATTGCAGTGTGATAGATTTCACGTTGTGGCGGATAAGGGCTTCTGGTATATTTATATCCCGTCCAGAAGAAATCCATTTTCCCTCATTCAACCAATTTCAGGTTAAACATGACGACAAATTACATTTTTGTTACTGGCGGGGTTGTATCCTCTCTAGGTAAAGGTATTGCAGCAGCATCCCTTGCGGCTATTCTAGAAGCTCGTGGTCTTAAAGTGACTATGATGAAGCTTGACCCTTACATTAACGTTGACCCAGGCACAATGAGCCCAACTCAACACGGTGAGGTGTTTGTCACGGAAGATGGCGCTGAAACTGACCTTGACCTAGGTCACTACGAGCGTTTTATCCGCACCAAGATGACCAAGCGCAACAACTTCACAGCAGGTCGTGTTTACGCAGACGTTCTTCGCAAAGAGCGTCGTGGCGATTACCTCGGTGCAACCATTCAGGTTATCCCTCATATCACTAATGCTATTAAAGATCGCGTAATCGCAGGTTCTGAAGGCCACGACGTGGCTATCGTTGAAGTGGGCGGAACCGTTGGTGATATCGAGTCTCTACCTTTCATGGAAGCCATTCGTCAGCTTGCAGTTGAGCTTGGCCGTGAGCGTGCCATGTTCATGCACCTAACATTGGTTCCTTACCTAGCAGCGGCAGGCGAAGTGAAAACTAAGCCAACGCAACACTCTGTAAAAGAGCTGCTTTCTATCGGTATCCAACCTGACATTCTAGTTTGTCGCAGCGATCGCATGATCCCAGCCAATGAACGTAAGAAGATTGCGCTTTTCTGTAACGTGCCAGAAAAAGCGGTTATCTCTATGAAGGACGTAGATTCGATCTACAAGATCCCTCAACTTATCAAATCTCAAGGCCTGGATGATCTCGTTTGTGCTCGTTTTGGTATTTCCGCGCCAGAAGCGAACCTGTCTGAATGGGAACAGGTGATCTACGAAGAAGCGAATCCGATTGGCGAAGTGACTATTGGCATGGTCGGTAAATACATTGAACTGCCAGATGCCTATAAGTCGGTGAATGAAGCGCTAAAGCATGCCGGTCTTAAGAACCGCCTTAGCGTAAAGATTAAGTACATCGATTCTCAAGATCTAGAAAGTAAAGGTGTTGAACTGCTGGGTGGCTTAGATGCGATTCTAGTACCTGGTGGTTTCGGTGACCGTGGCGTCGAAGGCAAGATCCTGGCGGCGCAATACGCACGTGAAAACAAAGTTCCATACTTAGGTATCTGTCTAGGTATGCAAGTGGCACTGATTGAATACGCGCGTAATGTAGCGGGTTTAGAAGGTGCACACTCAACAGAATTCAACAAAGAAACTAAGTACCCAGTTGTCGGTCTGATTACAGAGTGGGTTGACGAATCTGGTAACGTTGAAGAACGTACCGAGAAGTCAGACCTTGGAGGAACCATGCGTCTTGGTTCACAGCTGTGCCACTTAGAGAAAGGCACCAAAGCACGTGAACTATACGGCAGCGCGACGATTCACGAGCGTCACCGTCACCGTTATGAAGTGAACAACAACCTTCGCCCACAAATTGAAAAAGCGGGATTGAAAGTGTCTGGCTTATCGGCAGACAAGAAACTGGTTGAAGTAATTGAGAACCCAGCTCACCCATGGTTTGTAGCGGCTCAATTCCACCCAGAGTTCACCTCGACACCTCGCGATGGTCACCCACTATTTGCAGGTTTCGTGAAAGCGGCTGGTGAATACCAACGCAGCGAATCAGAGAAGTAAGGATACGGGCAGTAGCGTTAGTCGTGCTGCTGCCCTTAATTTTGACATTATATATTCAACGAGAAGGAAACATTCAATGTCTAAGATCGTTAAAGTTCTAGGTCGTGAAATCATCGATTCACGTGGTAACCCAACTGTAGAAGCTGAAGTACACCTAGAAGGCGGTTTCGTAGGTATGGCTGCTGCTCCATCTGGCGCATCAACTGGTTCACGTGAAGCACTTGAGCTTCGTGACGGCGACAAAGCTCGTTTCCTAGGTAAAGGTGTTCTTAAAGCTGTTGAAGCGGTAAACGGTGCAATCGCTGAAGCTCTAGTGGGCAAAGACGCGAAAGACCAAGCTGCAATCGACGCAGTAATGATTGAGCTAGACGGTACTGAAAACAAATCTAAGTTCGGTGCTAACGCTATCCTAGCGGTTTCTCTAGCGAACGCGAAAGCTGCTGCAGCGGCTAAAGGCATGCCTTTGTACGAGCACATCGCTGAGCTAAACGGTACTGCTGGTCAGTTCTCTATGCCTCTACCAATGATGAACATCATCAACGGTGGTGAGCACGCAGATAACAACGTTGATATCCAAGAGTTCATGATCCAACCAGTTGGCGCTAAGACTCTTAAAGAAGGTCTACGTATCGGTGCAGAAGTATTCCACAACCTAGCTAAAGTTCTTAAGTCTAAAGGCTACAGCACTGCAGTTGGTGACGAAGGTGGTTTCGCTCCTAACCTTAAGTCTAACGCTGAAGCTCTAGAAGTGATCGCAGAAGCGGTTGCTGCTGCGGGTTACGAACTAGGTAAAGACGTGACTCTAGCGATGGACTGTGCAGCATCTGAGTTCTTCGACAAAGAAGCTGGCATCTACAATATGAAAGGCGAAGGTAAAACTTTCTCTTCTGAAGAGTTCAACCACTACCTAGCTGAGCTAGCGAACCAGTTCCCAATCGTTTCTATCGAAGACGGTCTAGACGAGTCTGACTGGGATGGCTTCAAGCACCAAACTGAACTACTAGGTGACAAGCTTCAACTAGTAGGTGACGATCTATTCGTTACAAACACTAAGATCCTAGCTGAAGGTATCGAGAAAGGCGTAGCTAACTCTATCCTTATCAAGTTCAACCAAATCGGTTCTCTAACTGAGACTCTAGCTGCAATCAAGATGGCTAAAGACGCAGGTTACACAGCAGTAATCTCTCACCGTTCTGGCGAAACTGAAGATGCAACTATCGCTGACCTAGCGGTAGGTACTGCTGCAGGTCAAATCAAAACTGGTTCTATGAGCCGTTCTGACCGTGTTGCTAAGTACAACCAGCTAATCCGTATCGAAGAAGCGCTAGGTGAGCGTGCTCCTTTCAACGGTCTTAAAGAAGTTAAAGGTCAGTAATTCATAGTTTGAATTATTAGCTTAAAGCTTTAATGAATGCCTCACTTTTTAGTGGGGCATTTTGCGTTTAAGGTTCTAAGAAAAATGAGCCGCTCTGACCGTGTTGCTGCTATACCTAAAAGAAAGCAACCAGCTAATCCGTATCGAGGAAGCGCTAGGTGAGCGTGCTCCTTTCAACGGTCTTAAAGAAGTGAAAGGTCAGTAATTCATAGTTTGAATTATTAGCTTAGAGCTTTAAAAAACGCCTCCGGTTTCGGAGGCGTTTTTGTTTGTGTTATTCCATAGAGCGACGAAGGAGAGAGTAGGGAATCTCCTTAAGCTACGCGAATAGCCTCAACTCGGCGCTTTTCCATCTCTGCTCGAATATCCGCGCCTTTAAACCCATCCTTAATAATGTCCTGTACATTGACGGAGAGGGCGGCTTGATACGCTTGTTCAAATATGGCCTTTTGTGGGTACTCAATCTCTTCATAGCCAGTTCGACCGCGGCTATCCGCCATACAAGACAGCAATATTTCTTCAAGCCTTTCCGGCTTGCGCCACACATCGAACTTATTGAGTATTTTGAGTTTGGTTTCGGGGCGCAGCTCCGCCGCCCTATGAATATTGGAGTGTTGCTCACAGACCATCAGGGCGAGGTCGCGAAACTCATTGGGCACACGGATACGCTGACATAACTGTTTGATCAGTTTCAATCCAGTATGGCAGTGCATTTTGTGACTCGGCCACTCTGATTCTGGTGTAATCCCTTTGCCTAAATCATGTACCTGAGAAGCAAAACGGACCGGCAGGGAATTGCTCATTATTGCAGCTTGTTGTGCGACAAGAAGAGTGTGGATGCCGGTATCAACCTCAGGGTGCCACTGCTCAGGTTGGGGGACACCAAATAGTGCGTCTATTTCTGGCAACACGACTTTCAGCGCGTGGCACTGTTTTAGTACCTTGAGAAAGATCTGCGGATTACGAGTGGACAAGGATTTATGCCACTCTTGCCATACACGCTCAGGTGTTAGGTGCTCGAGTTCACCGCAGTGGCTGATATCACGCATCAACTCGAGGGTGGCTGGGGCGACCGTAAAACCTAAATGGTGAAGCTTGGCGGCAAAGCGGGCAACACGCAGCACACGCAAAGGATCTTCTGTAAAGGCCTCGGAGACATGGCGCAGCACCCGATTATTGAGATCGGCCTGACCATTGAACGGATCGATGATATTTCCGTTTGGATCTTGCGCCATGGCATTGATGGTTAAATCGCGACGTTCAAGATCTTGCTCAAGCGTTACATCTGGTGCAAAGTAACAGTCGAAGCCAGTGTAACCACTTGAAGTTTTGCGTTCGGTGCGTGCCAGTGCATGCTCTTGTTTGGTTTTGGGGTGGAGAAATACCGGAAAGTCTTTACCCACAGGGGTGTAGCCTAAACGTATTAACTCATCTGGAGTGGAGCCTACGACTACCCAATCTTGATCGTAGACATCAATATCTAACAACTGGTCGCGAACGGCACCACCAACAAGGTATCTTTGCACCTAGCTCTCCCTTTTACTTATCTGACCATTGGCTAATTGTGTTAGCAATGGTACTTTCCTTAGCAACAAATTCCCAGAGACGAGAAGTATGTATCTACAACATTTTGCGCTGACCGAGTTGCCTTTTTCGATTGTGCCAAACTCTCGTTTTCTTTATCAGAGCCGACGCCATCAAGAAGCTCTGAACCAGATTCAGTCAGGACTCGGTGAAGGCGGCGGGTTTGCCATGCTCACAGGCGAGGTCGGAACCGGGAAAACAACCATAGCTAAATCGATACTGAATACGTTAGCAGACAATACTTGCTCTGGGCTGATCCTCAATCCTACTTTTTGTGATGTCGAGCTGTTGGAGGCAATTTGTGATGAGTTTGCCATTGACTATACCGCTGGGTCGTCACTGAAAATGCTTAACCAAGCGATTCATCAGTTTTTACTCGACAATCACTCTCGAGGCATACAAACCTTACTCATCATTGATGAAGCTCAGCATCTCTCGGCTGATGTGTTAGAGCAATTAAGGCTATTGACCAACCTAGAGACTGAAAGCCACAAGCTGCTCAAAGTATTATTGATCGGGCAGCCAGAATTGCAGCATAAGCTGCAAATGCCACAGTTAAGGCAGTTAGCTCAGCGAATTACTGGACGCTACCACTTGTTGCCTCTCAATCACGATGAGACTCGTGACTATATTAGGTTTCGTCTCACCTTAGCTGGAGGTTCGACAGAGCTTTTCTCAGCGGTTGCCATCAAGTACATTGCGCGTCACACGCAAGGAATACCGAGATTGATCAACCTGGTTTGTGATGCTTGTTTAAAGCAAGCCTATGCCAATGGCGACTCCAAGCCAACTCAAGCTACGGTGCAAACAACCTGTGATGATGTAATGCGCTTTCAGACCGCATCAGTACAGCCGAGTCAGACTAAGTCTGCAGTGACTGAGCGAGTAGTCGCTAAATCACTGTTGGCGCTTACTGTGGCCACAGGGTTATCGGTTGCGGCGTACGTCGTCACCCCAGAGTTGGTGTCCGCGACCATTTCGCAACAGCTTCAGCAAACGTATCCTAAGGTAGAGAATATCGAGCGTAGAGAAACCGTTTTCCCCCTGCAATTAAAAGCAATACTCACTCAGTCGAGCACGCAGGAGCAAGCGCTCTCGGCACTGTATAAAGTGTGGGGGTATCGTGCGTCTGTACTCGATCAAATGTGTCTGGATGATAGCGATGGGCTGTTTCGTTGCGCTGTCGAGCAAGGGAGCTTGTCGCACCTATCTGAGCTGAATACGCCGGTGGTGTTGACTCTAGATATTGATGGTCAAACGCGTTTTGCAGTGCTTTATACGCTGACGGACACTCAGGTACAGCTGTTAATCAATGGTAACTTGATTGAGTTTGAACGCCGCTGGTTAGCGGCGATCTGGCATGGTGAATATCGTCGGATATGGCAGAGTCATTGGAATGAAACGTTAAAGCCAGGCATGAAAGGGCAACCCATTGCTCTGCTTGATCAACACTTATCTCGGGTGTTAGGTCAGCCAGAGTCTGCACGACCGATATTCGATCAGCGGCTAAAAGAGAAGGTGAAATTGTTTCAGCGTTGGCAAGGGTTGAGTGTTGATGGTATCGCCGGGCAAAAAACTTTACGTTTACTCGAAGTGCTATCACAACCTGATGCGCCTAGGTTGCTCGTGACAGGGGAGTCGACTCATGTCTAAAGTGATGCAACAGCTTAAACACTCGGAGCGTGGTCATCTTGCTTCTGGCCTTTCGGGTTCGCAAACCGTACCGCTTGCGGCTCCACGACAAAAACGAGGTTGGACGTTGCGTTATGTTTCTCTGGCCCTAGTTCCACCCATTCTTATCGCAGTTGGGGTCACTCTTGATACGTATCAGTCGCAAAAGCAGTCTTGGCTTGAGTCTAATGTGAGTCAAACGGTATCGATTGAAGTGCCGTTTGAGTACCACGTTAAGCCAGCCCCTGACTTTGGTTCTTTGGCGGTGACTTATCGACAACCTAGCGATCTCGCAGTGGAACTTGTTGAAGCGGAACTTGATAGTGAACCTTTACCTGAACAGCCGATGGTGATTAATGAAACCCCCGTGATAGAAAGCGAGAATGGGCAAGCAGATTTACTGCAAGATCTCGACTTGTCGGGGCTGTCTCCAGAGCTGGCAGAGCGCTTTGAGGCTGTACTTAACTCGACACCCAAAGTCGAACAGACGGACTCTGATAGCATGACATCTAACCTTTCCCATCAGGCTGAGCGTTGGTATGGAAAGTTACCTGCGATGAACTTCCAGACTCATGTTTACTCAAGTATGGCGAACAAACGTTGGGTAAAAATCAATGGTGCGGAATATGGTGAGGGAGACTGGATTAGCGGTCGTGTTGAGTTGGTCGCGATTGAACCGCAGGCCTGTTTGATTCGCTTTAATGGAGAACTGATTACAGTCCCTGCCTTATATGATTGGCAGGGCTAGAAAACAAAAAAGGTCACGTTAACGTGACCTTTTTTGTTTAAGGAAAGCTTATGCCCAGCCCGATGGCGACCGCTTTCTGCGTGGAATGATATGAGGCAGAATCAATCCGAGTAAAAGACCAATACCAGCAACGCCGCCACCGTACATGAAGTATTTCAGTAGCAGATCGTCTTTTTGGGTATCCAGCTTAGCGCGCAGCTTGCGCACCTCTTCTTGAGACGCAGACAGTTGCTGACTCATTTCGCTATAACCTTGTTCCAGTTCGTTGATCTGGCGGTTGCGAGTTTCTAGAGAGTCGACTAAACCGGCTTTCTCTTGGTCTGCGTTGGAGCGCGCATTGGCCAATTTCTCTTTGACTTCCGCCAGCTCTTTTTCAAGCCGAGGAAGACGCAGGGCCATACTCTCTTGATTAGTAACGAAGCGGCTTTCGACCCAACCGGTACGACCTTTTTCATCCTGAACCTGGGTGTAGCCGGTATCTTTATTTGTCGACAGCAGTTTCACTTTATCGCCAGCATCAACACTGCCAATAATACGGAATTGGTTGCTCGGACCAGAGTGCATGTAAGTGAAGAGCTTATCAGAGATATAACGGTTTTGAGCAAATGCAGCAGGCACAGCTAGCATTGATACTAAAACCAAGCAAACCAGTTTTTTCACGGTAAATCCTTTAACAGTCTTTGTGTGGGCTGAATACCCATTGTCTATTTGTTGCTAACGCCAAATAGTAAGTAGTTTCTGATTTGACTGCAACAAAGAAGGGAGGCTGAGCCTCCCTTTCTGCGGTTTTGAGTCAATAATGACAGTGAGTTAACACATCACTGACGCAATTGATTAGACAAACATCGCTTGAATCGCATAGAAGAATACAACAGCAAGAAGGGCACCTGCCGGTAGGGTCACGATCCACGAAGCGACGATGTTACGCACGACACCTAGGTTGAGTGCCGCGATACCACGAGCAAAACCAACACCCAATACCGCACCCACTAACGTTTGAGTGGTAGAGATGGGTAGGCCAGTTCCCGATGCCAAGACGACAGTACAGGCGGTAGCCAGCTGAGCGGCGAAACCGCGGCTAGGCGTGAGTTCGGTAATACCCGTCCCCACTGTCGCCATAACCTTATGACCCAGCGTCGCAAGACCAACCACGATGCCGAAACCACCTAGAGGTAGAATCCACCAAGCGATGGTGCTTTTGCCTGTGATTTCACCCATATGTTCAACAGTTGATACTACCGCTGAGAGTGGGCCAATCGCGTTCGCTACGTCGTTAGAACCGTGTGCAAACGCCATCGCACATGCAGTGATCACCATTAATACGCTGAAGATGCCTTCGACGCCGGCAAAACCATGGTCGTCTTCACGGCTAGCAAATTTCTTCTGAATGTAGAGGTAACCGCCCACCATAATGATGGCTGAAACGCCCGCAGCCCACATCCAAGCTTCACCGTTTGAAAGGTGAAGACCAACGTGTTTAAGGCCTTTCTTAATCGTAACCAGTGCAATGACCATTGTTGTGATGAACATGTACACAGGAACAAAGCGTTTCGCATTGAATAGCGGTTTCTCGGTATCGAAGATCAGGCGCTGGGCACTGACAAAGATTACGTAAGCAAAGAAGCCAGAAATAACCGGCGTAATAATCCAGCTACCGACAATACCTTGAACGCTGCCCCAGTCAACGGCTTCTGTACCGACAGATACACAGGCAAAACCTATGATGGCACCGATGATTGAGTGGGTGGTTGATACCGGCCAGCCCATGTAAGACGCAAGCAGTAGCCAAGTACCTGCTGCAAGTAACGCAGACATCATACCGTAGACTAACACGTCGGGTTGGTGAGCAAAGAGGGACGTTTCAATTACGCCTTTACGGATAGTATCGGTAACTTCACCACCTGCTAAATATGCGCCAGCAAATTCAAAGATCATCGCAATGATGATGGCTTGTTTTACTGTCAGTGCTTTTGAACCAACTGAAGTGCCCATGGCATTCGCAACGTCATTCGCGCCAATACCAATCGCCATCATAAAACCAAAAGCGGCTGCAATAAGAATCAGGACAGTGCCGTAGTTCGCAAGGATATCCATCGTAATACCTAGTTGTTGATAACAAGCGGAGCAAAAATTTAGCACGACAAAACCCCTAAAGCGCGTCAGTATTTATCGCTTAACTAGGGGTGTGAACTGGTTAGATGCTCTTCGTTATTTGGTTAACTTATGTTTATGAGCGAGATAGCATCACTTCAAGACGAGCACCCACGCGCTGCGCTTGATCGGCAATACCACCTACCCACTCTAGAATCTTGTAAAGGAACATCACGTCAACAGGGTTGAGATCAGCTTCAATGGCCATTAATTGTTGGCGAAGCTCAATCTGCATTGCGTCGGTGTCGTCCTCAATCACATCCAGTTGATGGATCATTTCAGCCACGAGAGTTACCTCACGACCTTTAAATCCAGTTTCCAATAACTCATCAAGCTCATTGATCACTTTCTGTGCTTGGTTCGCTGCGTCTAAACAGCGTTTAACGTAAGCGATGAAGTTTTCTTGAAGAGGTGCAGGGATCATCAATTGACGGCCATAGACACGGCCAGCAATATCTTTTGCAAGGTTGGCGAGTTTGTCTTGCTGTGTCAGCAGTTCGAGCATGTCGCTGCGGTCGACTGGCATAAACAAACCACGAGGAAGTTTGAGACGGATTTCGCGCTTTAAGACGTCGGCTTCTCGCTCTAGGTGAGAAATCTGTGCACGAATCTCGGCGGCTTTCTCCCAGTCACCCTTTGAACTGACTTCAAAGAAGTTGACGAGGTGCGAGCAACATTCGTTCACACACACAACGTGGCGCTGCAAAGGTTTAATAGGGGACTTTGCAAATAACCCCATAATTGTATTTACTGGCATGGTCATTCAACCCAATTACTATAACCTAAAAAGTAACATACACCATTCGTGGCGAAATGTTGAACGATGGCTATAAAGGCGCGCATGTTAACCCATTAAATCACTCATTAAAACTGTTTTAGATCATCATTAGGGTGATATTTCTTTCTTGCCGAGTAAGAAAATTGGCAATATCCTGTTTCTATCTGCTTTGAAAGGTAACACTATGGAAACCGAGATAGAACTGAAGTTTTTTGTTTCTCCCGATTTTTCAGAGACTTTACGTAGTAAGGTCGCTGAAACCAAAGTACTTCAGCATAGCTGTCGCGAGCTGGGTAATACCTACTTTGATACCGCCGATAATTGGTTGCGCCAACATGACATTGGTTTGCGTATTCGCCGCTTTGACGATGTTTATGTGCAAACGGTGAAAACCGCAGGGCGTGTGGTCGCCGGGCTACATCAAAGACCAGAGTACAACGCTGAACATAATAGCAACCAACCTGAGCTTACTCTGCACCCAACCGATATTTGGCCGGATGGTAAAGAGATAGCGGCTCTGCAATCTGAACTCACTCCCTTGTTCTCTACCAATTTTACCCGTGAACAGTGGTTGATTGGTATGGCAGACGGCAGCCAAGTCGAAGTCGCGTTTGACCAAGGCGAGGTTGAAGCCAATGACAAGCAAGACCCTATTTGCGAAGTTGAACTCGAACTGAAATCAGGCCAAACCGATGCACTATTTACCCTTGCTCGTAGCTTGTGTGAGCAGGGAGGCATGCGCTTGGGGAACTTAAGTAAAGCCGCGAAAGGTTACCGCTTGGCGATGGATTACGCCGGAGACGAAGTCAAATCGCTCGCTTTAGTCGAGACAGACAAACACGATACGGTCGAGTCTTGCTTTATTAACTCGCTCGAGCACGCGCTTTCTCATTGGCATTATCACGAGCAAATCTACGCAGAGCGTGACTCGATCAGTGCCTTGCACGAGATCAAAAACGCCATCAGCTTTATTCGCCAAATATTAACGGTTTATGGTGGCGTGGTTCCGCGTCGAGCGAGCGCGATTTTACGCCAAGAGTTGAAATGGCTGGAACAAGAACTCGAGTGGTTGCACGACTACGATTACTTAGCAGATTTGCTGGATGATAAAGGTCATGCGCTGCGCAAACTCGATGCGCGCAAGTTTTTGGTCGCCGAACTGAAATTGGTCCAAGAAGAGTTACCATCACGTCAACAAATGCTGGAACTGGTCAACTCGGCGCGTTACACCGGGTTACTGCTTGATCTGAGTCGCTGGATTTTGACTCGAGGTTGGCAACCATTTTTAGATGACAAAGCGCGCGACAAAATGGCGCTCAATATCGAGCATTTTTCTGTTGAACAGCTTGACCGAACGTGGGCAGAGTTAATAGAGGCGTTTCCGCCTGAGCAAAACCTCTCTGCTGACGATTATATTGAACAGCGATACCGCCTGATGCGTAATCTCTACACGGGCATCAGTTTTGCCAGTTTGTATGATGATGAAGAGCGTAATAGTTTTCGTCTACCTTGGAGCGATCTGCTGCACGGGACTGATGACTTACTCAAACTTAAAACGTTAGAGCAGCTAGTCGATAAGTTAGAGACAGAAGAGCGTGAGCAGTTGCAGCGATGGTTGGTTCGTCAGCAAGGCTCGATTTTGCACGCGATGGAGCAGACGCGCATCATCTGTATCGAAGCTCAGCCCTACTGGCGTGATTAACCAACATTCATCAGAAAGGAACAAACAAACGAGAGCTTAAGGCTCTCGTTTTTGTTTCCCACCTTTTAATTGGTTACGCTCGAGTTTGTCGAGACGCTCAAGGATTTGGTTTTGTTTTTCGACCATTTCAATCAACAACCGCTCCTTATTCTGCGCCCGCAGATCTTGCAATTTGGATGGAGAGGCGATCATTGAAGTGACTAAACCTGAGATCATACCAAACAACCCCACTCCACAAACGATCAATCCCGCGGCCAAAATACGCCCACCGTTGGTCACAGGGTAGTGATCGCCGTATCCAACGGTTGAAATCGTCACCAACGCCCACCACAGCGCGTCTCCGCCGTCGGTAATATTGGCTTCAGGCGAGTGGCCTTCGACAAAGAGCATCATACTTGAGCCTGCAGTAAGCAACACCACCAACAACAGTAAGATAGATGCTAGGGTCGCTTCGTGTTTGTTCTGTTGTAGTTGACGTAACAGGTTATGGCTAGAGCGGATAACCAAGATCACGCGCAGTATCGAGAATAGCCGTGCGTAACGTAAAGGCTCGATCATGGGAATGCTGGCTAAAAAATCGATCCAGTGGCGTTGCAAAAATTTCATCCGATTTGTAGCACGGATCAAGTCTACACTTAACTGCAGGAGAAAAATGCTACAGATTACAAAGTCCAAGCCGATAAGAACTTGTCGAGTTTCTGCTTGCAAAGGAAGAAACAATAAGCCCGAGATCACAAATAGCGCCATAAATGACAAGATCAGTGACAGCAAGCTCATCGGTTTTGTATCGTCTTTGGTAGTATCACTATTCATACGAGGCTCGAAATAAATCTAATTCAGTGCTGTCGAGGGAGTCGCACCTGTGGTGCTACTTTAGTATAACGCATTGAAAATTCAAAATATGACAAAGTGGAGAACGGACAATGACCAAGATGGCGTTTAAGCCGTGGGAGCGAGTGATTACGGATGTTCGACTTGTGCCCAAGATGGTAATACTGATGGTGTTCAGTACCTTACTGATCATCGCTAAACAGCTGTGGGATGCGAGCACCTTCTATGATTCTCTCCTAGCCGCGACACAGAATAGTGAAGTGGCCCAGCAACATTATGATGCCTACCTTGTGCAAGTGGCGTGGCAGACCGGGTTATTAATTATCGTATTTGTGGCGCTACTGATGTTTGCTGCGCGAGTGATGCTGCGTCAAACTCATTACTTGAATGAGGCCATCAAATTGATGGCACAACGCGATCTGTCCGTTCCTATCGAGATGGCGTGTAAAGATGAGTACGGTGATGTTGCCCGAGAACTAGAAAAAACACGGGTTCAACTGCAAGACATGATTCGTATGCAAATTAATGCGTCACAAGAGCTGTCTGGTTTGACGGAAGTGATGACACTCAGCATGTCAGAGACGAAAGAGTCGGCTCAAGAAGAGTTTAACGAAATCGACCAGCTCGCGACGGCGATGAGCGAAATGACTTCGACAGTTCAAACTGTGGCGGGCCATGCCCAAAGTGCTTCTTCTCTTACGGAAAATGCCTCAGGCTCTGCGGCAACGGGCCAGCGTTTTGTTCAAGATACAGTGCAAAAAATCAGTGAGCTTTCCAAAGATATCGCGGCTTCAGCGCAAGCGGTCAATCAAGTGGAAGAGAGTGTTGAGTCCATCGGCAGCGTCGTCGGCACCATTCAAGGTATTTCTGAGCAAACCAATTTGTTGGCATTAAACGCGGCCATTGAGGCGGCGCGCGCGGGGGAAGCTGGGCGCGGTTTTGCGGTAGTCGCTGATGAAGTTCGCAATCTGGCTCAACGTACTCAGCAAGCGACGGTTGAGATCCAAGAGATGATCACCCAACTGCAAACCAGCGCCAACTCTGCGGTCGATTTAATGGAGAAGAGCGTGGTAGAAGCGGCAGAAGGGGTTGAGTTAGTGACCAACGCTGGCAGCGAACTGGACGGTATCGTTGGTCAGGTGAATCAGATCAATGACATGAATTTCCAAATTGCCACTGCAGCAGGTCAGCAAAGCAGTGTTGCAGAAGAGATGAATCAGAACCTAACCAATGTGCGTGAGCTGGTGGAGGCGTCAGTGACCGTGGTTTCCGAGCTATTAGAAACATCAGAAATCATGCAGAAAAACGCCGAAGAGCTTGATGAGAAGATCACCTCATTTAAAGTTTAACGTCTCAAGTTATTGTTAATAAACGCCCGCTCGCTACTAGTGGGCGTTTTTTATTGGTATAAATAGATCATACTCGTTCCCTCGCTGGTATTTCTCGAACAAGGAAGACTCATGCAATTGCCAGAAAGCCTCATATCTCACTCCCAATCGGCTCTTGAACTTTTAAACCCTTCGCTCACCTTGGCGCATTGGCCAGAGTCGCTGCGTGAGCAACTGACCTATGTTGCCGGTTTAAGTCAGTTTATCAGTGACGCCTTGTCGACAGATGAGTACCTACAACAGCAGCTTCCCCAGATGCTAAGTGACCACTCACGTTATCAGGATTATCGTCAACGTTTAGCACAGTTACTGAGCGAGTGTGAAGATGAAGAGCAAGGGCACCGGGTACTGCGTCAATTTCGAAATCGAGAAATGGTCTATATCGCCTGGCGAGATTTTACTGCGTCGTGGCGTTTAGAGCAGAGTCTTCAACACCTGTCAGAGCTCGCTGAAGCGATGATCTTCGAAACTTATCAATGGCAATACAAAGCATGTTGTGCACAGTGGGGAACGCCAACCAATGCCGAAGGTGAGGCACAACCACTGCTGATTATTGGTATGGGCAAACTAGGGGGAGGTGAGCTCAATTTTTCCTCAGACATTGACTTGATTTTTACCTACCCCGAAAACGGTGAAACTCAAGGTGCACGTAAAAGTATTGCTAATGCCCAGTTCTTTACGCGACTCGGTCAGCGCATCATCAAAGCGCTGGATCAACAAACTTTTGATGGTTTTTGCTATCGTGTTGACATGCGCTTACGCCCGTTTGGCGACAGTGGCCCGTTGGTCATGAGCTTCGCCGCGCTGGAAGACTATTACCAAGAGCAAGGTCGTGACTGGGAGCGTTACGCGATGATCAAAGCGCGAGTGATGGGCAGCGAGATGTATCCTCAGTACCAAGAACTGCGTCAAATGCTGCGTCCGTTTGTGTTTCGCCGCTATATTGACTTCAGTGCTATTCAGTCTCTGCGCCGGATGAAATCTATGATCAGCAGTGAAGTACGTCGTCGTGGCTTGAGTAACAACATTAAACTTGGTGCGGGTGGTATTCGCGAAATCGAGTTTATTGCGCAAGTATTCCAGCTTATTCGTGGCGGACGTGAGCCCGGTTTGCGTCAACGTGGTCTTCTGATAACGATCGACGCGATTGAAGAGTTGGAGCAACTTACCAGTCAAGAGACCGCACATTTACGTGAGGCGTATAAGTTTCTGCGTCGTCTGGAAAACCTACTGCAAGCGATGGCCGATAAGCAAACCCAGACCCTGCCAGAGTGTGATTTTGAACAGTTGCAACTGGCCGTGGCGATGGGCTATCAAACTTGGTCTGCGCTTTTAGAGGATGTAAAGGCTCACATGGCCAATGTGCATGCGGTGTTTGCAGATCTGATTGGCGATGACGAGGATGACCAGCAAGATATCGCCCAGCACTTTACTGAGTTGTGGGACATGGCAGCCAAACAAGATGTTCTCGAACATATTCTCGAACATGATATTCATGTTGATGACCCGCAGGCGATGGCCGCCACTATTATTCAGTTTAAACAAGATTTAGCTAAAAAGACCTTGGGGCCGCGCGGGCGTGAGGTGCTCAACCGGCTGATGCCTAAAATTTTCTCCGCGCTTTACGCTCATCCGGACGCAAAGTTTGGCTTGACGCGAGTGTTACACCTATTGAATAGAATCGTTACTCGCACGACCTACTTAGAGCTGTTAGACGAACATCCAGCGGCGCTAGTGCAACTGGTCCGTTTGTGTACCGCCAGCCCGATGATCTCTGAGCAGTTGGGACGCTACCCGATTCTGCTTGATGAGTTGATTGACCCTCAGCAGCTTTATAACCCGATTCCTTTGGATGGGTATCGCACTGAACTGCGTGATTTTCTCGCTCGAATTCCTGAAGACGACATGGAACAGCAGATGGAAGCTCTGCGCCAGTTCAAGCAGATATGCATTCTCAGGATTGCCGCTGCAGATATCGCGGGTGTGTTACCTGTGATGAAAGTGAGTGATCACTTAACCTATTTGGCCGAAGCGATAGTTGAATCTGTTGTTGGGCAGGCTTGGTTGCAAATGAGCGAGAAATATGGCGAACCGACTCATGTGAGAGAGAGAGAAGGAAAAGGCTTCGCCGTGGTAGGGTATGGAAAAGTTGGCGGCTGGGAGCTGGGTTACAATTCGGATCTAGATGTCGTCTTTATTCATGATTGCCCGGTACACGTGTATACCGATGGCAAGAAAGAGATTGATGGTCGCCAGTTTTACCTACGTTTAGCTCAGCGAATTATTCATATCTTCTCGACGCGTACCGCTTCAGGCATCTTGTATGAGGTTGATACCCGTCTTCGTCCTTCTGGGGTGTCGGGGTTACTTGTTAGTCCTATTGATGCCTTTGATGAGTATCAAAGGCAAGATGCTTGGACCTGGGAGCATCAAGCGCTGGTTCGGGCAAGGATGATCTATGGAGATGCGCCATTGCAGCGCGCGTTTGCTCAAACGCGGCACGAGATCTTAAGCCTAGCACGCGATGAAGCTGACTTGATCAAACAAGTATCCGAGATGCGCGTTAAAATGCGTAAACATCTAGGCGGTAAAAAAACGGGCCGGTTTATGCTCAAGCAAGATCCTGGAGGTATTACCGATGTTGAGTTCTTAGTGCAATATTTGGTGCTACGCTTTAGCCAGCAAAAGCCGAAGTTAACTCGCTGGAGCGATAATGTGCGGATTATCGAAACCTTGATCGCTCAGGGTATTCTGCAAGAAGAGGACGCCATGGCTTTGACTCATGCTTATACAGAGATGCGCGATCAAATCCATCATCGCAACTTGCTCAACCTTGATGCTGATGTTGCCGAAGACAAGTTTGCTGCCGAGCGCGAACAGGTCATTAAACAGTGGCACGAGTGGTTAGAATAACTACGACGCTTTATGCTAAACTTCTGCGCGAATTAGAATTTGGAGACCTACAATGAAGCCAATCCTGCCTAACTACAGTGATTCTGGTGTGTTGATCATTGGTGATGTGATGTTAGATCGCTATTGGTATGGCCCGACTGGGCGCATCTCACCAGAAGCGCCAGTACCTGTAGTCAAAGTAGAAAATAATGAAGAGCGTCCAGGTGGTGCTGCCAACGTAGCAATGAACATTGCTTCTCTCGGTGGTCACGCTCATATTGTTGGCTTAACTGGGATTGATGAGCCTGCGAAGGTATTGAACGAAACTCTATCCGCGCTCAAAGTAAAATGTGATTTCGTTGGTTTGCCGAACTACCCAACCATTACCAAGCTACGTGTGCTGAGTCGTGGTCAGCAACTGATCCGTCTTGATTTCGAAGACCAGTTTGAAAACGTCGAGTCAGATCTGATCCTCGATCGAATGGAGCGCGCGCTACCCAAAGTGAATGCCGTAGTGTTATCGGATTACGCGAAAGGCGCACTTGAACACGTTCAGTTATTTATCCAAAAAGCACGTGCGGCTAAGGTTCCGGTGTTTATTGATCCTAAAGGTGCTGATTTCGAGCGCTATCGTGGGGCGACCTTGCTGACGCCAAATATGGCGGAATTTGAACTGGTCGCGGGCAAAGTAAAATCAGACCAAGACCTGATTGAAAAAGGCTTAGCGCTGATTGAAGAGTTTGACTTCGAAGCGCTACTTGTCACTC
This sequence comes from Vibrio sp. JPW-9-11-11, assembly GCF_013369335.1. Lineage (GTDB taxonomy): Bacteria > Pseudomonadota > Gammaproteobacteria > Enterobacterales > Vibrionaceae > Vibrio. The sequence continues at coordinate 218,183 of NZ_SZQJ01000007.1, read as the reverse complement.
GCAGCGAACACGGTATGACATTATTACGTCGTGACCAAGAGCCTTTCCACCTGCCGACTCAAGCTCAAGAAGTCTATGATGTGACTGGGGCTGGCGATACGGTTATTTCGGTGTTGGCAGCGTCTGTCGCAGCGGGCAAACCTTTAGATGAAGCGTGCGCATTAGCAAACGCGGCGGCAGGGGTAGTGGTTGGCAAACTGGGTACGTCAACCGTATCGACCATTGAACTTGCTGAGGCTGTCCATGGTAGTCAAGATACTGATTTTGGCGTCATTAGCGAGAAGGCGCTGATTCAAGCGGTGAGAAACGCACAAATCAAAGGTGAGAAAGTCGTGATGACGAACGGCTGCTTTGATATTTTGCACGCGGGCCATGTGTCATACCTCAATCATGCGGCAGAGCTGGGTGACCGTTTAATCGTGGCAGTCAACACTGATGAGTCAGTCAAGCGCCTAAAAGGACCGGGACGCCCTGTTAATCCTACCGATCGCCGCATGGCGGTACTCGCGGGTTTAGGGGCTGTCGATTGGGTGGTGCCATTTGGTGAAGACACGCCACAGCGTCTGATTGGTGAAGTATTGCCTGATCTGCTCGTCAAAGGCGGCGATTATAAGCCAGAAGAGATCGCCGGTGGCAAAGAAGTGATCGCTAATGGCGGAGAGGTTAAAGTGCTTAACTTCGAAGATGGTTGTTCGACCACGGAAATTATCGATGCGATAAAAGGTGGTCGAGGTTAGATTACACTGATATCTGTTATGAAAAACGCCTGCTTGTCAGCAGGCGTTTTTGTTTTGGTTATTATGTTTACCTGAGCCATCCCCTGATAAAAAAATGGAGCCTAACGGCTCCATTTACAAACATAGTCGGCGATTAATCTTCTAGATCACCACAGAAGCGGTAGCCTTCACCATGAATGGTGGCAATAATTTCAGGTGTTCCTGAAACAGACTCAAAGTGCTTGCGGATACGGCGAATCGTCACGTCGACAGTGCGATCGTGCGGCTTAAGTTCACGTCCCGTCATTTTTTTCAAGAGGTCTGCACGGGTTTGGATTTTGCCTGGGTTTTCACAGAAGTGAAGCAACGCTCTGAACTCTGAACGTGGCAACTTATATCCATCACCGCTTGGGCTAACCAATGAGCGGCTATTGATATCTAGCACCCAACCGTTAAATACGTATTTGTCTACACTGCGCTTCTCTTCACTAACGGCACTTGAGTTCATTGAACGATTCAGCAAGTTGCGCGCACGGATGGTCAGTTCGCGTGGGTTAAATGGCTTAGTGATGTAGTCATCAGCACCAATTTCTAGACCAAGGATTTTATCCACTTCATTGTCGCGGCCAGTTAAAAACATCAGCGCAACGTTGGCTTGCTCACGAAGTTCGCGAGCGAGTAGTAGACCGTTCTTGCCTGGAAGGTTGATGTCCATGATAACCAGGTTAACTTGGTTATCAGACAACACCTGGTGCATCTCTTCACCGTCACTGGCCTCAAAAACAGCGTATCCCTCTGCTTCAAAAATACTCTTAAGAGTGTTACGAGTTACTTGCTCATCTTCAACAATAAGAATGTGCGGGGTTTGCATTGGCGGTACCTAAATTTGTGAAAAATTTGTGCTAATAGATTAAATTCTAGGCAAAAACATAACATACAGGTAATGTGATGTTGATAATAAACCAAAGATTATAAAATTACACTCTCTTTGATTGCCCGCCATCCTTGGTGCATTTGTCTCACTTTAGAGGTCCATCTTCCTCTGTGGTCTATTAGTCTTTGAGGCGGATTTTATAATGTTAACAGCATGCTAACAACGTCGAAATGTTAATTCCCAACACTTTGTTGATTTATATCAAGAGTTAGAATGTAACAAAAATTAATAGTATTCAATCAATGTATAACAATAGAAATGATGTCTATAGATGCCGAACTTTGGCGCGCGTATCAACAACCTTATTTTCGTTTTGAAGCGCTTCCTAAGGCGAATCAGTTCGCCATTATTACCGCATGGAACCCATCGAGTGTGTGGTGCTCATTGGTCGATAATGATAGAAACAATCAATGCTTAGCCGCAGATTTGGTCCATACTGGTTATAGTTGCGTACTAGTGGGAGACCAAAACTTCACTTGGGCTGAAGAGAGTTTTGCCGCACCAATCAGCCTCGAACAGGCAGTGGTACTCGGGCAGAAGTATGCTCAGAATGCTATCTATTTTATTGACGGAGAGCAGTTGTTCTTGCTCTCTTGCCAAGATGAAACACCACCACTGTTGTTAGGAGAGTGGCGACATCGCTGTCGATAGATGATTTATTATTTGCAAGTTCAAGGAGGAAACAATGAATGATATAACCCCAGATATCTGTGATAAGCACGAGGATAACGTGACATTACTCGAGCTACCACTACACAGTTTTGGTCGTAAGTTTGCGTTTTATGGTGAGATCGTCACTGTACGTTGTTACCACGATAATTCAAAAGTGAGAGAGATGCTCAGCCAAGATGGCACTGGCAAAGTGCTAGTGGTTGATGGGCACGGCTCTTGTCAGAAAGCGCTATTGGGCGACCAGCTTGCTATCCTTGCTATCGACAATCATTGGGAAGGGGTCATTGTCAACGGAGCGGTCCGCGATGTTGCCATGATGTCAGAAATGGACTTAGGTATTAAAGCGTTGGGTACTTGCCCGTTTAAGACCGAAAAGCGTGATGCGGGTGAAGTGAATGTGACCCTTACTATCCATAATCAGATGATCCAGCCCGGAGACTATATCTATGCCGATTGGAATGGTGTATTGATGTCGACCGAGTTGCTTGATTGGAGCTAAAAACGGAATCCTAAGCCGACTTCGAGCCCTTGTTGCCACTCTTGATAGTCAAGAGTGGCATGTATATCTAGGTTGTCAGTCAGTTTGACTCGGCTCGAGACTTCCGCTGCCATCGACGCTTCTTTTCCATCGACTTTATGTTCACTGCTGTATGAGTGCAGCGTACTTTTCACGGAGAATCTCGGCGTGAATTGATAACTCACCCCGCTGAGAAAACCAGTCTCATTGATCCTATTGTTACTGTTGTTTACCCGAGCGCCGACATAAAGGTCGAGATTATCGAACAGGTTGTAAGAGTACCCGCCGTCAATTTTCCACGAGTCGAAGTCTTGCTGATCGCTTTCGCTAAACATAAATAGCTTGTGTGGCGAGCGTTCTTGCTGAGCCGGAAGGGGAGGAAGTTCGGCAGCGAATAGCGGGCAGGCGAGCGCGAGCGCTGATAGGCATAGTATTCTTTTCATCGGCCACTCCTTTGCTCTGCTCTCCACTGCAAGACTAATTAAAGCATATTTCTTTTTATTACGTAGCAACTTTTATATAGCGATTAGTTATTATGATATGTGCCTCTGATTTCATTGTGTTTCGCTATGTATTTGTTAACCGATAATGGATCTTGGCCGTCATTAGGCCGCGTGTGAGTAAAAAATAACAACTTTTCGTTGACGTAGTCAGGAGAAATAGGGTAAACGTATGGGTAAGCAAACACACATCGTATAGACAATTATTCTTATGCAGCATCAGCACCTAGTAATGACCACAACCATTATTATTACCGACATCACAATTGTTGGGGCAGGCTGCTAAGCGAAAGAAATTCAAAAAAAGGCCTGTATCCAACCAGATACAGGCCTTTTTTTATGCCGTTTTTTGACACTTTGGAGGAAGGGATGCGAGTTTTAAAGTTTGGAGGATCATCATTAGCTGATGCTGATCGTTTTTTACGAGCAGCTGACATCATTGCTAATAATGCTCAGCAAGAAGAAGTCGCCGTTGTTTTATCGGCACCAGGAAAAACCACCAATAAACTGGTGGCAGTGATTGAAGGGGCGTTGAAAAATGGTCAAGCCGAGCTACAAATCGCCGAGCTAGAAGATTCATTTCGCGATCTTTTTCAAGAGATTAAGCTCGTACTGCCTAATATTGAAGGCAGTGGCTATGACCACCAAGTTAAGACGTCATTGTCTCAACTGAAGCAGTTCGTCCACGGCATCAATTTGTTGGGGATGTGTCCAGACAACGTTAATGCCCGCATTATCAGCAAAGGTGAGCGTGTCTCGATTCAACTGATGAAAGCGGTCTTGGAAGCGAAAGGCCAGCCAGCAAGCCTCATTGATCCTGTTGAATATCTTTTTGCACGTGGCGAACACTTAGAAGCCATGGTCGATGTGGAAATTTCGACGCAAAACTTCCGCCAAAATCCATTACCACAAGGGCATGTGAATATTATGCCCGGCTTTACCGCAGGTAACGAAAAAGGCGAGCTAGTGACCTTAGGCCGCAACGGTTCTGACTACTCTGCCGCGGTTTTAGCGGCTTGCTTACGCGCTGATTGCTGCGAAATCTGGACCGATGTGGACGGGGTTTATAACTGTGACCCTCGGTTGGTTGCCGATGCGCGACTACTAAAATCTCTGAGCTATCAAGAAGCCATGGAGCTGTCTTACTTTGGTGCTTCAGTTCTACACCCAAAAACCATCGCTCCCATCGCTCAATTCCATATTCCTTGCCTGATTAAAAACAGCTTCAACCCCCAAGGTGCCGGCACACTAATTGGTCAAGATACTGGTGAAGATAACCTAGCCATCAAAGGGATCACGACCTTAAGCGACTTAACTATGGTTAACGTCTCCGGCCCTGGTATGAAAGGCATGGTCGGTATGGCGAGCCGTGTGTTTGGCGCTATGTCATCTGCGGGGGCATCGATTGTACTCATCACTCAATCTTCGTCTGAGTACAGCATCAGTTTCTGTATTGAAGCGCAAGATAAGGCGCTCGCTGAGCAAGCCTTGAGTGAGACGTTTGAGCTAGAGCTAAAAGATGGCTTGCTTGAGCCGGTCGAATTTATCGACGATGTGGCTATCGTCACTCTCGTTGGGGATGGCATGCGCACTTCTCGCGGCGTGGCTTCTCAGTTCTTCTCATCTCTTGCTGAAGTGAATGTTAACATCGTCGCGATTGCTCAAGGCTCTTCTGAGCGTGCGATTTCAGCGGTGATTCCAGAAGATAAAATTTCAGAAGCGATCAAAGCGTGTCACGAAAATCTATTCAACTCGAAGCACTTCTTGGATGTGTTTGTTGTCGGTGTTGGTGGTGTTGGTGGTGAGCTGGTGGATCAAATTGGTCGTCAGCAAGCCAAACTGGCCGAAAAGGGCATCGTGTTACGAGTTTGTGGTTTAGCGAACAGTAAAGGCCTGTTACTCGACAGTGAAGGTTTGCCGTTAGAACACTGGCGTGACCGAATGAAAGACGCGTCAGAAGCGTTTAGTTTGGCTAGCCTTATTTCGCTTGTACAGCGCAATCATATCATTAACCCGGTTTTGGTTGATTGTACGTCGAGCGAAGTCATCGCCAATCAATATACCGATTTCTTAGCGGCGGGTTTCCACGTGGTTACGCCGAACAAGAAAGCCAATACCTCGAGCATGGCTTACTACCATCAGTTACGTGATGTCGCGCGTACCTCACGCCGTAAGTTGATGTACGAAACAACAGTGGGTGCAGGCTTGCCGGTTATCGAAAACCTACAAAACCTCATTTCAGCCGGTGATGAGTTGGAGCGCTTTAGCGGTATCCTATCAGGCTCGTTATCCTACATCTTCGGTAAGCTTGATGAAGGCATGACGCTAAGCCAAGCGACCAATATTGCCAAAGATAATGGCTTTACTGAACCCGATCCTCGTGATGATCTCTCGGGCATGGATGTCGCGCGCAAGCTTTTGATCTTGGCACGTGAAGCTGGCATGAGCCTAGAGCTAGAAGACGTTATTGTTGACCAAGCGCTACCACCTGGTTTTGACGATTCAGGCAGTGTCGAAGAGTTTATGCAGCGTTTACCCGAAGCAGATGCTTACTTCCAACAACTTTCTGCACAAGCAGCACAAGAGGGTAAAGTCTTGCGTTATGTAGGGGAAATTGCAGATGGTCAGTGTCGAGTGAGTATTGCGGCAGTCAATGAAAATGACCCTATGTTTAAGATTAAAGATGGTGAGAACGCATTGGCATTCTACAGCCGTTATTACCAGCCGATCCCATTAGTACTGCGTGGCTATGGCGCAGGGACAGAAGTCACAGCTGCTGGGGTTTTTGCTGATGTTATGCGTACGTTAGGTTGGAAATTAGGAGTATAAAAATGAGTCGAGGTATGGATGTCGTTGTTTATGCTCCAGCGTCAATTGGTAACGTCAGTGTGGGCTTTGATGTATTAGGCGCCGCTGTGTCGCCGATTGATGGCACGCTGCTTGGCGATCGTGTTGAGGTTAAAGCAGGTAGTGAACCATTTAGCTTGAACACCGCGGGCCGTTTTGTCTCTAAACTGCCAGATAACCCGAAAGAGAACATTGTTTATGACTGCTGGCGTGTGTTTGCTCGCGAGTTAGACAAAAAAGGCCAAGCGCTACTGCCCGTGGAAATGACGCTTGAGAAAAACATGCCGATCGGATCGGGTTTAGGCTCGAGCGCGTGCTCGATTGTTGCGGCGTTAGATGCGTTAAACCGTTTCCACGGTGAACCACTTGATGAAACGGAACTGCTCGCACTAATGGGTGAGATGGAGGGCCAGATCTCAGGTGGTATCCATTATGATAATGTCGCCCCTTGTTATCTGGGTGGTGTGCAATTAATGTTGGAAGAGCTTGGGATTATCAGCCAAGAAGTCCCATGTTTTGATGATTGGTACTGGGTAATGGCTTACCCGGGGATCAAGGTGTCGACGGCAGAGGCACGGGAGATTTTGCCCTCTCAATATCGCCGCCAAGACATTATTGCCCATGGTCGCCATTTGGCGGGCTTTATTCACGCTTGTCACTCTGGTCAGCCAGAGCTAGCGGCAAAAATGATCAAAGACGTGATCGCAGAACCATATCGTGAGAAACTGCTACCGGGCTTTGCTGATGCGCGTAAATACGCGGCAACAGCGGGCGCTTTGGCAACCGGGATCTCTGGAAGTGGCCCGACGCTATTTAGCATTTGTAGAGAGAAAGATGTCGCTGAGCGAGTTGCTCGCTGGTTAGAACAAAACTACGTACAAAATGAACAAGGATTCGTCCATGTTTGTCGTCTAGACAAGCAAGGTTCGATCGTTACAGGAAGTGAGCTATGAAGCTTTACAATATAAAAGAAAATGATGAACAAGTTTCCTTTGGCCAAGCCGTTCGCCAAGGGTTAGGTCGTAACCAAGGCCTTTTCTTTCCGTCAGAACTGCCTCAGTTTGACGATGTGGATGCACTTTTAGCAGAGGACTTTGTTTCTCGCAGCACAAAAATTCTGTCGGCACTGATTGGTGACGAGCTAGCAGAAGAGCAAGTCAACGCTATGGTCGATGCGGCATTTCAGTTCCCGGCACCGATTAATCAAGTAAAAGATGGTGTTTATGCATTAGAGCTGTTTCATGGTCCAACGCTTGCGTTTAAAGATTTTGGTGGCCGTTTTATGGCCCAATCTTTGGCTGCCGTTTCTGATGGCGGAAAGATCACTATCCTAACTGCTACGTCAGGGGATACGGGCGCGGCAGTCGCGCATGCTTTCTACGGTATGGAAGACATTAATGTCGTGATTCTTTATCCGAAAGGCAAAATTAGCCCGCTACAGGAAAAGCTGTTCTGTACTCTAGGTAAGAATATCCACACTGTCGCGATCGATGGTGATTTTGATGCGTGTCAGTCGCTAGTGAAACAAGCATTTGATGATGCTGAGCTACGTAAAGAGATTGGCCTAAATTCAGCGAACTCAATCAACATCTCACGCCTAATGGCGCAAATCTGTTACTACTTTGAAGCGGCTTCACAGCTAACCAAACATCAGCGCGAAAACTTAGTAATTTCCGTACCAAGTGGCAACTTCGGCAACTTAACCGCTGGTCTGTTGGCAAAAGCGCTTGGCTTGCCAATCAAACGCTTTATCGCTGCCACTAATGAAAACGATACGGTGCCACGTTACTTGGAAACAGGTCAATGGGATCCGAAACCAACCGTTGCAACCACGTCTAACGCGATGGATGTGAGCCAGCCCAATAACTGGCCACGCATTGAAGAGCTGTGCAAGCGAAAAGGTTGGGGTTTGGATACCTTAGGCAAGGGTAAAGTGTCTGATGAGCAAAGTGCAGAGTCTGTGCGCGATCTACAAGCGCAAGGTTACCTTTGTGAGCCACATGGCGCGATCGCATACCGCTTGCTCGACGAGCAACTAAAAGAAGGTGAAACTGGTTTGTTCCTTTGTACTGCGCACCCTGCGAAGTTCAAAGAGGTGGTGGATGAGATCTTAGGCTCTGATATCGAACTACCAGGGCCACTGGCTAAGCACGCGGCAATGGAGCTTCTATCGGAAGATCTAGCTAACGACTTTGATTTACTCAAACAAGTGCTGCGTCGAGTGCAGAAATAATCAACGTAGATTTGAATACTAAAAAGGTCACTTCGGTGACCTTTTTTTGCTCCCACATCCTGAATTCATAGCGAAGCGTTCCTTATTAAAAAGGTGACACTTATTGCCAACCTTTCGAAATTTTCTCGCTTCTCGTCAGCGATTCAATGCAAATGTCGGCAGCGACAAATGCCAACGGATAGCGCCGAGACGAATCAGGAGGGTGGATAACACGCCCGCTAAGAAGGCGGTATCACTGTCACACCCTATTGCCAAAGCCGTCGTATGGAATACGCCACCAACAATACAAGCGGTCGCATAAACTTCACTTCTTAACACCATCGGTACTTCGCGGGCAAGCACGTCGCGAATGATTCCGCCGCCACAGCCTGTAATTACGCCCATAATAATGGCGACTAAAGCTGAATCTTGATAATCCATGGTTTTTTCAACCCCGATCCCAACAAATGCGGCTAAACCGATTGCATCGCAGACAGGTAGGATCCACCAAGCCAGTCGTTTTGGCCGGCGAACAATCATCATGGTCAGAAGACAGGTGATCAAAATGGTCCATAAGTAGTTGGTATCGGTGATCCAAAATACCGGGGTTGCACCGAGTGCCATATCGCGGATCGTCCCACCGCCAATGGCAGTTACACTGCCCAATACGGCGACACCAAATGGGTCCATTTTTAGGCGGCCAGCCAGAAGCACACCTGAAATCGCAAACACAGCGGTACCGAACAGGTCGATAATGTAGAGCAGCATGGAATCCATGTTACTAATATCTCTTACAAATTAGCAGAATAGAAAGTGAGGTTGGATTGTACGAGATCTCATCGTTAATCGTTAGCCTTTTTGGCGTACGGTTTCAAAATACTCACATACTTGCTTGATGGCTTTGAGTGTTCTTGGTGTTGGGCGGTTGATCCAATCTGAATTAAGTGACCATAACGCTTTATTTTGTAGTGCATCTAGCTGCGTTTGCCATTGATGCCACATACGACTGTCAGCAATGGCATGTTGTGAAGTAAAAATGACTTGTGGATTTTGTATTATGACTTGTTCAATGCCAACTTGTGGATAGGGGGCATCGCTGTTGGCAAAAATATTCTCGCCACCACAGAAGCGAAACACCTCACTGGGCCAGCGGTTTTGTGCCACGGTAATGATTGGCTGCTGGCTCAATTGATAAAAGTAACGTACTTTAACGTCGGTTTGATACTGAGATTTAAGCAGTTTGAGTTGATCTCGAAAGTGACGCGCGGCACCTTGTCCTATGCTGGGGTCGTCAGCAAACTGGCTGAGCTGCTCAATATTATTCGCAATATCATCGAGAGATTCGGTTTGTGAATAGTAGATAGGGATACCAAACTGCTCTAGTTTTTTGAGCTCACCGATAGGGTTGCCTGCGGGCCAAGCAATCACCAAGTCGGGTTGCAAGGTGATAATACGCTCAATTTTAATGCCCTGATAGTTAGACACTTTTTCCAATTTCTGTGCTTTGGGTGGGTAGTCGCTGTGTTCACTCACTGCGATGAGTTTATCACCCAGTCCCGCTGCAAAAGCGATTTCAGTCGCGTGTGGCGCTAAACTGACGACGCGTTGGACGGCAGCATTTGCCCCTCCCACGATGAGTAGAGACATGAGTGCGATAAGAGCGCGCATTTATATTCCTTGATTGACCAAGCCCATCAGCAGGCTTTGAATGATGATCCAAGCAAACATGCGCCAAGCGAGTAGTTTCTGTACTTGTGCAACATGGATAGCGGAAGGTGCAATTCGCCCCCCTAGCTTGGCTCTAACTGCTTTGTGACGTGCATAAATCGCAGGGCCACCAAGCGATAACTCTAGCTTCGCCCCCACACTGACAATCAGCCATGCAGGTCCAGGCAACGGCCAAGACGGTGCTTGCTGGCGTATCAACTGGATACACGCTGAGGCGCGTTGGCCACAAGCAATCATGACAGCGAACAGGCGCAGTGGGATAAAATCGAGAATGGCGACGGCTTTAATCGCCGGAATACCAAAGGGAGAGAAGCTTGGGCGTGAAGGCGACCAAGCTCGAGCTAGTTCAACCGCCATACGGTAAAGAAAGGCCCCGATCCCTCCAGCGAGCGCATACCAAAATAAAACGCCAATGACGTTGCGGCCGTAACTCATGATAAGTGTTTCGCTCCCTGCTTTCCCTAGGCCTAATAGTGACAGAGACTCGGTGCAGCGGTTAACGAGTGGCGTAAGCAGCATTTTCGCCTGCTCTTTATCTTCACGAGCCATCGCTGCGACAAATTGCGCAGTGAATTTATCGGTATTACGCCAATCAATGGCCAGTAGGAGAAATGCTAGTTCGAACAGCTGTGGTTGCCACACTAATGGCTTGAGAGCGATCAATACTGCCAACATAGGAACAATCATCAACAGCCACGCGAGAGTGCCAGAAATGATACTTTGCTGATAGCTGTTGTTGGTATTGACTTTATCGGCTAGTTGCTCGGCAAACTTATGCCAAACAATCGCGGGATGCGCTTCTCTAGGGAAGGGAAGCAACAAGTGACAAAGCAGGGCGCCCCAAAGAACCAAGAGCGCACCGTTGGCGTAGAGTTGGTTAAACAAATCTTCCATGATCTTGCTGTCTTCCCTTTGACTCAGTTACTTGAGCAGTTCAACCATTTTGAACACCATTTCCGATGAGCTCTTTGCCGCCAAAGGAAGGAATTCATCAAAGCTCATGCTGGCTTCTTTGTCAGCGACATCAGAGATAGCGCGTACCACAACAAAAGGCACGTTGAACTGATGACAGGTTTGCGCAATTGCCGCTGCCTCCATCTCTACTGCAACAACTGATGGGAAGTGAGTGCGGATAAATGCTTGACGTTCCGCGCTGCACACAAAAGCATCGCCTGTACAGATTAAGCCACGTACCGCGTGTTTGTCTTCCATTTGAGAGAGGGCTTGTTCTGCAATGTCCATGAGTTTTTCGTCTGCGAGGAAAGCGGCGGGTTGTTGCGCCATTTGTCCGATTTCGTAACCGAAAGCTGTGACGTCAGCATCGTGGTGACGAACTTCTGTCGAAATCACCACATCGCCCACGTTTAGGCTCGAGTCGAAACCGCCTGCTGAACCGGTATTAAGGACGACATCTGGTTGGTATTCGTCTAGCAAAATAGCGGTGCCTACCGCCGCTGATACTTTACCAATACCTGACTGAAGCAAGACAACATCAACGCCGTTGATTTGACCTGAGAAGTAGGTACAACCGGCTTTGCTGACTTCCTCACGGTTTTTTATTGCTTGTTTAAGAATTGAAACTTCTTGTTCCATTGCACCGATGATGCCGATTTTCATAGGGAATCCTGTTAATTCAATTAGGTAGGTTTGGTGCTGATAAGTGTAACAGAAATGCTTTGGATGGGAATCTTGTCGTTATCGCTTTAGTGTCAAATAGCGGTTGCTTAAGCGCGGTGCATCCCCTATAATTCGCGCTCCTCGTGTCGGCTGAATCAGAGATTGGCTGGCACAGTTATTAACCTACTCTTATTAGGAGAGAATTATGTCTCTGAATGCAGAAACTAAAGCAGCAATCGTTGCAGAATACGCTCAAGGTGAAGGCGATACTGGTTCACCAGAAGTACAAGTAGCTCTACTGACTGCTTCTATCAACCACCTACAAGGTCACTTTAAAGCACACAAAGGCGATCACCACAGCCGTCGTGGTCTGCTACGTATGGTTTCTCGTCGTCGTAAGCTTCTAGATTACCTAAAAGGTAAAAATCTAGCTCGCTACCAAGACCTAATCAAGCGTCTAGGGCTACGTCGCTAATCAGCGACTGCATAGCAGTTTGTCGAAAAAGGGGCTTTCAGCCCCTTTTTTGTTGCCTGTTATTTATTTTGGTTGTGATGGCTTAGCCAAATCCAATTAATCCCGCTATACTACGCCCGCACGCTTTTTGAACCCCAAGTTGGTCATAAAGCATGAGTAACAAGTTCATCGCATTACAGTCAACCACGTCGACCAAAAGGTCGCGACTATTCAAAATGAATTTAGTCGTCATTTGCCATCGCTCAGTTCATTTTCACTAGTCGCGATTTGTAATGCCTTGAGTATCAATCAATACACTCTGAGCTGTATTTATAGTCGCTCAGAAACAAGGAATAACAATGTTCGAAAAACCAGTTGTTAAAACGTTCCAGTACGGTAACCACACAGTTACTCTAGAAACTGGCGTTATTGCGCGTCAAGCTACCGCAGCCGTTATGGTAACGATGGATGATACCTCAGTATTCGTTTCTGTCGTTGGTAAAAAAGAAGCGGTGGAAGGTCAAGACTTCTTCCCTCTAACAGTTAACTACCAAGAGCGTACTTACGCTGCAGGTAAAATCCCTGGTGGTTTCTTCAAGCGTGAAGGTCGTCCATCTGAAGGTGAAACACTGACGGCTCGTCTAATCGACCGTCCAATTCGCCCTCTATTCCCGGATGCATTCAAAAACGAAGTTCAGGTTATCGCAACCGTTATGTCGGTAAACCCTGACGTTCAACCAGACATCGTAACAATGATCGGTACTTCTGCTGCTCTTGCTATCTCTGGTATCCCGTTCAACGGTCCTATCGGTGCAGCACGTGTTGGTCACGTTGATGGTCAACTTGTACTGAACCCAAGCAACACTGAGCTAGAAACATCTAAGCTTGACCTAGTGGTTGCAGGTACTGAAGGCGCTGTTCTTATGGTTGAATCAGAAGCTGACAACCTAACAGAAGAAGAGATGCTATCTGCGGTAGTATTTGGTCACGATCAACAGCAAGCAGTTATCTCTGCAATCAACGAGTTCGCTGCTGAAGTCGCGACTCCAGCTTGGGATTGGGTTGCTCCTGAAGAGAACACTGCGCTTAAAAACCGTATCGCTGAACTCGCAGAAGCGAAACTTGTAGAAGCTTACCAAATCACTGAAAAGATGGCGCGTTACGATCGTATCCACGCTATCGCTGGTGAAGTAAACGAAGTGCTGCTTGCTGAAGATCCAGAAGCAAACACCAAAGAAATTCACACTATCTTCCACGATCTAGAGAAGACAGTTGTTCGTCGTAGCATCATCGCGGGTAACCCACGTATCGATGGTCGTGAAAAAGACATGGTTCGTGCGCTTGACGTACGTACTGGCGTTCTTCCACGTACTCACGGTTCTTCACTATTCACTCGTGGTGAAACTCAGGCAATCGTAACGGCGACTCTAGGTACGCAACGCGACGCTCAAATCATCGACGAGCTAACAGGTGAGCGTAAAGATCACTTCCTACTACACTACAACTTCCCTCCATACTGTGTAGGCGAAACGGGTTTTGTAGGTTCTCCTAAGCGTCGTGAAATTGGCCACGGTAAACTGGCTAAGCGTGGTATTGCTGCTGTAATGCCATCAGTAGACGAGTTCCCGTACACAGTACGTGTCGTATCAGAAATCACAGAATCTAACGGTTCTTCTTCAATGGCTTCTGTATGTGGTACTTCTCTAGCACTTATGGATGCGGGTGTGCCAATTAAAGCGTCTGTTGCGGGTATCGCAATGGGTCTGGTTAAAGAAGGCGACGACTTCGTGGTTCTTTCTGACATCCTTGGTGATGAAGACCACCTAGGTGACATGGACTTTAAAGTAGCAGGTACTAACGACGGTATCACTGCACTTCAGATGGATATCAAGATCGAAGGTATCACTAAAGAGATCATGCAAATTGCGCTTAACCAAGCGCAAGGTGCACGTAAGCACATCCTTTCTGTAATGGATGAAGCTATCTCTGGTGCTCGTGAAGATATCTCTGAGTTCGCTCCGCGTATTCACACAATGAAGATCAGCGCTGAGAAGATCAAAGACGTTATCGGTAAAGGTGGTGCCGTTATCCGTGCTCTAACTGAAGAGACAGGTACCACTATCGAAATCGAAGATGACGGTACAATCAAGATTGCGGCAACTGAAGGTACAGCTGCGAAAGAAGCAATCCGCCGTATCGAAGAGATCACGGCTGAAGTTGAAGTGGGCCGTATCTACACAGGTAAAGTTGCGCGTCTTGCTGACTTCGGTGCGTTCGTTACTATCCTTCCAGGTAAAGATGGTCTAGTACACATCTCTCAAATCGCAGACAAGCGTGTTGAGAAAGTGTCTGACTACCTAGCTGAAGGTCAAGAAGTTCAAGTTAAAGTTCTTGAAATCGACCGTCAGGGCCGCGTTCGTCTAAGCATGAAAGAAGCGGTAGAAAAGAGTGAAGAAGCGGCAGCGGAAGAAAAACCTGCAGCAGACGCTTAATCTACTCGCATTTGGGCCAATTTGGCGATTAGCCTAATTCGCCTAAAGCATGTTATAAAGGGAGCATTACGCTCCCTTTTTTATATGCGGATGACACTGAGTGCACGCTCAGTTACAGGAGTATTTATCTGTGAAATGGTTTCAAACCGCAACACTTAGCTTAACGATGTTGATTACGGCAGGCTGTGCCTCAACATCAAACCAAACGACCCAATGGGTTTACCCACCGATGGCGGTGCCTCTGCAAGCGAGTGCTCAACAAGAAGTACAGATCGCGCGTCTTTCTCATTTACTGCAGCGCCCAGATTTATCAGATGAAATCAGAGCGAAAATGCTCTACGAGCGCGGCAACTATTACGATAGTGTCGGCCTGAGAGATTTAGCGCGGCTCGATTACAATCAATCTTTGTCACTTAACCCGGCTCAAGCGGATTTGTTTAACTTATTGGGGGTCTACTTTACCCAAGTTGGCGAGTTTGATGCCGCTTATGATGCTTTTGATTCAACGTTAGAGCTTGACCCTGACAACTCTTATGCGGCGCGGAATCGTGCTATTGCCCTCTACTATGGCGACAGAATTGACCTCGCGCTAGAGGATATGCAAAAGCACTATGATGAAGATCCTAGCGACCCATTTCGTGCTCTGTGGCGTTACATTGTTCAAATGGAGAAACAGCCCGAGTTGGCGCGCCAGCAACTGTTGGCGGACTACCAGCAGCGAGATGAACAATGGGGTTGGGTGCTGGTGGCAATAAGCTTAGGTGAGGTAAACGAAGAGCAGGCCTTTAAAGCGATTTTGGCGGGTTCGAGGGACAATACTTTACTCGCACAACGCTTAACTGAAGCCTATTTTTACTTGGGTAAGCGTTATCAAGCTCAAGGTGACTTCGCCAACGCCATCTCCTTATACAAGTTAGCAATCTCATTTAACGTGTATGATTACGTTGAGCACCGCTACGCTTTCCTTGAGCTAAACCGGATCTATAATCAGGTGAAAGCTGAGCAGTTGGCCAAAGCCAAGTTAGCGGCGAAAAAAAACAGCCAATAATCCATGTGGAATATGTGAAGCCGCCAAAGTTGGCGGCTTTTTTATTGCCAGCACGGAAGAGACGGATTAAGATGGTTAGTCATCCTAACTAAATGGTTGAGCAATGAAATTAGAAAATAGTTTGATTGAGTTAGAGCGATTCTGTGCCAAAGCGTGGCGCATTCACGCCAAAGAAGACCCTTTAGCTCGCTTGAGTTTCAACGAGTATGATTATCTGCGTGTGATAGAGGGATACCCGCAAGGGGTGCGGATTACAGACCTCGCTGAGGAGATGAAAGTCACCAAACCTTCCGCATCGGCGATGGTTGTACGACTGCAAAAAAAAGGCTTGGTCAAACGAGTCCATTGCGGTCAAGATGCCAGGGCTAAACGAGTGGTTTTGACCAGTAAAGTGATTGCAGAGATTTCAATGGAGCAGAAGGTGTATCAGCAAATCGCGGCAGCCATGACGGCGAAGTTATCCGATGATGAAGCCACGCAATTGGTACAACTGTTAACTAAGTCTTTAACCAATTAATTTATCTATTTAGTTAGCCTGGCTAACTAGTGGGGCAATGATGCAACGTTCTGTACACAAACAATTTTGGAAATATACGATTCCAACCGTCGCGGCGATGCTGGTCAATGGTCTCTATCAAGTGGTTGACGGTATTTTTATTGGTCGCTATGTCGGTGCGGATGGTTTGGCTGGGATCAATGTGGCTTGGCCTGTCATCGGCGCTATTTTGGGGTTGGGTATGCTCGTTGGAGTGGGAACGGGCGCATTGGTGTCCATTCGCCAAGGAGAAGGCCATCAATTAGGGGCTAAAGAGGCGCTCTGCACAGGATTAGCGCTGTTACTTTTTCTTACCCCTATCGTCGCGTCCGTCCTTTACTTTTTTGCTGATGATTTTCTCTATTGGCAGGGAGCACAAGGCCGAGTGTTTGAGTTAGGTCTGCAGTATTTACAAGTATTGATTGTGGCGTGTGTGTTTACTTTAGGCTCTATTGCGACGCCTTTTTTACTGAGAAACGATAATAGCCCTAATTTGGCGACGCTATTGATGATCTTGGGGGCTGTGATCAATATTGTGCTTGACTACCTGATGATTGCGCAATGGGGCTGGGAGCTGACCGGAGCTGCGTTGGCGACCGCTGTCGCGCAAGGCGTCGTAACTCTGCTCGGTGTGGGCTATTTTTTCAGTGGCAAAGCGAAGCTAAAACTGCGCATTGGTCGCCTTGTTTGGCAACTCAGTGCCGTTCCGAAAATCTTCACCATTGGTTTGTCGAGTTTTTTTATGTATGCCTATGGCTCGATGATGGTTGCACTGCATAACGGGCTATTTGCTCAATATGGTGATGTGCGAATGATTGGCGCTTATGCGATTTTGGGTTACATAGTGACGGTCTACTATCTGATTGCTGAGGGTATTGCCAATGGTATGCAACCTTTGGTGAGTTTTAACCATGGAGCTCGCCAGCAACAAAATATACGCACACTACTTAAAGTGGCGATGATGACGGCCATTGCTTCAGGGTTGCTCTTTGTGGTGGTGCTTAATCTATTGCCGTTTCAGTTTGTCGCCGTATTTAATGATACTGACCCACAGTTGATGGACAACACAGTGATGGGGATTCGGTTACACCTGTTCGCATTGTGTCTTGATGGATTTTTAGTGGTGGCGGCAGCATACTACCAAGCGATCAATAAAGGCAGTAAGGCTATGTTTGTGACGATAGGTAATTTGTTAATTCAACTGCCATTTCTCTACGTGATGCCGACGTTGTTTGGCGTTGCCGGTATTTGGCTGGCTTACCCATTATCTAATATTACTCTAAGTCTTTTGGTGGTGTGGATGTTAGCCAAAGACGTTCGCCGCTACCAGGCACAACCTGCTACGCCGATTCACGCATAGAAAAGGGCTCATAGAGCCCTTTAATTATGCTAAATGTTTTTGACTTCTAAGCCTGCTAACTGGTGCCAGTAGCCATTGCACTGTCTATCGGCAATCGGCGTTGGATGTTGTCCTTGCTCATTGGCGCGAAAGCGTTCGAGTGTCGCAAAGGTATCAATACCTAGAGGGCTCAAGCGAACCACATCGACCAAGCCTTGCATGCTAGGAAGATCATTAATAAGGTTGTAGCAGTAACCAGACTGAGTTTGAATGCCGTTGAGGTTGAACACCTCTTGCCCTTCTTGACTACTGACCTGAATCCCCGTTGGGTATTTTATGCAGCAGGTTTCGCAGTCATCCTTCGCTTTGTTTTCCGCACGAGCGGTAAAGCAGCGCGCAGAGTAGGCGAGGGGGAGGTAGCCGTGACTAAAAACCTCGACTTCAAATTGCCCTTTAATACCAAGTTTATCGCACTGATTAAGCACGTTGCCTAGCCACTCTCGTGATAGTTCTACTGGCATACACCAGCGTGTCATACCTTGTTTAAGGAACAGGTTCAGCGTATGAGCGTTGTAGGTGTTCACTGCAGGGCCAACAACAAACGGGACTTTTCTCTCTGAGGCGAGTTGAATCGCTGAAACGTCATTGGCTTCGATGGCAAAGTCACCGTTGTCGATGTACTTCTTCATCACATTGACTTCGCTCGGGGCTTCAAGCAGTGCCATAGTAGACAGTACGACCTGTTTTCCAGCTGAACTTAGCGCTTTAGCAATATCGAGCCAATGTGCAGGTTTCATCTCACGACGCTTTGAGCAAACACTTTCACCTAAATAGACGATGTCGGCCGGACTTTGCTTAGCCTGATTATAAAAAGACTCAACATCTTGCTTTGGCCAAAAGTAGAGTAGGGGGCCAAGGGCATATCTCATTTGATTTTGCATGATTTCCTCTATTGCCATTTGCGGTGATAAGCACCAAGTGTCGTTTGAGTTCCTTCCGAAACATTGGCCAAGGTGTCATTCCATTTCGGTTCCACATGGTAATGGTCCGGACTCGCTTGGTAGCGGTCGATGGCTTCGCGCCACGTGCGAGTGACTTGCTCGACGTACGCAGGACTGCGCTGGCGTCCCTCTATTTTTACCGATGCTACGTTGGCCGCGAACAACTCAGGTAGCATAGAGAGGGTATTTAAACTGGTGGGCTCTTCGAGTGCATGGTAAGCCTGATTTTGACCCTCTATATTGGCCGTGAAGCGGCCTTTACATAAAGTGGGGTATCCGGCGTTCTCTCCCTGCGAATAGCGGTCTATCAAAATATTGTTCAGACGAGACTCAAGGCCTTGTTCCGTTTCTTGCCAGCGGACATATTTTGCGGGGGAGCAGGCGCCAACGGTATTGGGTGATTCACCTGTCATGTAGGAAGAGAGGTAACAACGCCCCTCCGACATAATGCACAGGCTGCCAAAGGCAAACACTTCCAATTCGACATCACTGGTGATATTACGTGAAAGCTGCTTAACCTGATGGATAGAGAGTACTCGTGGCAAAACGACACGCTTAACGTTGAAGTTCTGCTTGTAGAAATCGATCGCCGCGACGTTAGTGGCTGATGCCTGTACGGATAAGTGAAGTTCTAGCTGTGGGTATTGACGAGCCGCGTACTCAAGTACCGCGATATCGGCAACAATCAACGCATCGACGCCACTTTGCGCCGCTCGGTCAACCGCATCAGTCCAACGCTCAAAGCCATTAGGGTGAGCAAAGGTATTGAGTGCAACGTGGATCTTCTTGTCGTTATCGTGGACATATTGCACCGCTTTCTCAAGCTTTTTACCGGTAAAGTTTAAACCGGCAAAATGGCGCGCATTGGTGTCATCTTTAAAGCCGATATATACCGCATCCGCGCCACAATCAATGGCAGTTTTCAGAGCTGGTAAGTTGCCAGCTGGGCATAGGAGTTCCATTGCAGTTACCAATACAGTCTTTTATAAAGTGCTGAGCATTTTATGAAGAAATGTGAACGGCAAATTTGATATAAGGCAGGTTTGAGTGAGTTTATCACTCAATTACTTAAATAGGGTTAGTTCTTGTGGCGGCGGTTTTGAGCAAACAGTTCCTCAACTTCTTGGCGAGGTTGAGGGCGATAGAAGTGGAAGCCTTGAATGGAATTACAATTGAGGTTCGATAGCAACGTGGCTTGCTGCTGGGTTTCAACACCTTCTGCTACTACGGTCAAATTGAGTGATTTACCTAAGTTGATGATGTTTTCTATGACGGTGACCTGCTTTGGCAAGGTATCAATGTCAGAGATAAACGCTCGGTCTATTTTGAGTTCATCGAGCGGGAAGCGTGCCAGATAAGAAAGCGATGAGTATCCGGTGCCAAAATCATCAATCGACAGCGCAAATCCGAGTTTTTTGATTGCGTTGAGCATTTGTAAGGTGTGCTCACTGTCACTCATCACGGCACTTTCGGTTAGTTCAAAGGTGATGCAGCTCGGGTCGAGCTCGGTAGTACGGAGCAGTTTCTCCATGTAGTCAATGAGCTTGGGGTTACCAAACTGTTCTGGAGAGAGGTTGATGGCGACTCTGCCGGGCAAGATCCCCTGCAGTTTCCAGCGTTTGACGGTGGTAAAAACATCACGCATCACGACACGACCCAAATGCTCGATAAGGCCAGCTCGTTCTGCGACTGGGATAAACGCGCCGGGGCTAATGTATCCCTCAACGGGGTGTTTCCAGCGAATCAAGGCTTCTGCACCATTGATGCTAAAATCACGCGCGTTGACTTTAGGCTGATACCACACTTCAAGACCGTTTTGCTGCAGCGCTTTTTGCAATTCAATTTCCAGCCACAAACGCATTCGCGCCTCTTTATTCATCTGGTCATTGAACTTGATCAGTCGATTTCGGCCGCGATCTTTGGCTTCATACATCGCAGTGTCGGCGTTTTGCAATAGAATTCGTGCATCGTTACCGTCGCCAGGGTAGGCGACACTGCCAACTGAACAGGCGAGGCGTTTACTGAAGTGATGCAGGTCGAATGGCTGATTAATCAGAGAGATAATGCGCTCTGATAGAATTTCTGCCATACGGTTGTTTTCCGGCTCAGGGAGAATAATGCCAAACTCATCACCTCCTAAATGCCCTAAAACCGCCTGCTGCGGTAAAAGACGTTTAAGACGAGAAGAGACCTCTTTAATCACCTTATCGCCGATATGGTGACCGAGTGAGTCATTGATGTTTTTAAAGTTATCAATGTCGAGGTAGAGCATTATCAAGGGGGTTTCGTTGTGGATTAATTGCTCTAAGCGCTTGGTGAAACCAAAGCGATTATATAGGCCAGTAAGCGAGTCGATGTGTGCATCTTCAGTCTTGTTGACGCTCAGTGCTTTAGGCGCCGATTCCGCATCCTGAATCAGCACTAGCTGAGAATCACTGCCTAGAATCATGGTTGCATCGGCAAGTAGTTGTACTTTGCGTTCGAAACCACAACGTGGGCTGGTCAGGCAAACCAGTGGTGCTTCGCACAGACTATTGGTGAGCGACTCCGAAAATACAGTCTTGGTCTTCTCATCGATAAACAGCCTAGACAAACTTTCGCCTAGCACATCCTGAGCTGAATCAAAACCCAGTAGTCTAAGGGCGGCAGGGTTCACCGAGATAATGCAATCTTCTTCGACCAACAAGATGCCTTCTGGTAGCAAAGAGGTGAGGGTAGAAAACTTCCCTTCGGATTCATCCAATGAACGGATAAGTATTTGTTTCTCTGAGGTGTCTATGGCGTGAAAAATGATGTGTTCGATCTTGCCATCGCTATCAATCGGAGAGAGGTTGAAGTGCAGGCTGGTCTCTAGGTTTACATCTCCGATGGTCACTTCCGCTTCGATAGACTCGCCTTTAAAGGCTCTTTGGTAATAGGGCTTAAGCTGTTCGTAGAATTGCTGACCTAATATTTGGCTATCGTTCATCCCCACTAATTCAGTCGAGGTGAGCCCGGCAATATCGCAATAGCGCCCGTTAACCACGGCATAGTGGTGCTGCTGGTCCAAGATAGCAAAAAAGAACGGGCTATTAGCCGTTAATTTAGTAAACCAGTGCTGTAGTTGTTGCGATAGCATCAAGGCGGTCCGACTCTCCAAAGAGCAAAATATTCATATCACGAAAGTTTGCGAGCGATTAGATAACTATAACTGTCCTTGCCCCGAGTTTAAAGCGCTAAGAGCAGATGTCTTTTTTTTGATAAATGACAGGAATCGCCGATAAAACATGCTCTATGATGAGCCCATATAACCCACAAAGTAACGGATAATTCGCGTGATTAACAAGATTCGCACTCAACTAGTTCAAAATGCCGCATCAATTTTGCGATCTCCAGTCCACTTATTACCACAATCTGTACAAAAAAAAGCCTTACTAGAGGCACTAAAAATGGTGTTTAAAGAGGCGCTGGAAGACGGTGACTTTGAGTTCCTCGAAGACAAATGGTTAAAAGTGGAAGTGAAAGATTTACAGTTGAGCTGGTTGATAAGTTATCAAGACGAGCAACTAGTGGTTGCTGATCATCCGGTGCAAGAAGATGTCTTATTTAGCGGCTATTTAAACGATTTGGTATTAATTGCAGGCCGAAAAGAAGATCCTGATACGCTATTTTTTCAACGTCGCCTTACCATCGAAGGCGATACTGAATTGGGTTTAGAAGTGAAAAACTTAATGGATAGCGTCGATTTAGAGTTGCTACCCAAGCCGCTGCAAACTTTATTAAATCAGCTAGCCGATTTTGTGCAAAAAGGCTTACAATCGCCGCAACCACAAAAAGAGGTGATTAATGCTTATTCGAACTGAAGCTCCGGCAGACATACTGGCTATCGACCGATTGTTAAAGCTTGCGTTTAAAACACCGGCGGAAGCCGATTTAGTGATGCGATTGAGAGAGAATGGGCGCCGAACCCTATCACTAGTGGCGTGCAACGATGAGGGAGAAGTGATCGGGCACTTGCTGTTTACCCCTGTGACCTTGGCAGGAGAAGATTTTAACTGGCAAGGGCTCGCTCCTTTAGCGGTTCACCCCGATTATCGTCAACAAGGTATCGGTGCGCAGTTGGTCAAAGAGGGGTTAACCTCTTTGCTGGAGTTTGACTATCCAGCTTGCGTCGTTCTTGGTGACCCTAACTACTATTCGCGTTTTGGCTTTGTCTCGAGTGAACAGTATCAGTTTGATTGCCAATGGGACGTACCTCTCGGTGTATTTCAAGTTTTACCTTTAGTTGAAGGGGAATTCTCAGGGCGTTCTGGTTGTATTGAATACAGTGAAGAGTTCAACGCACTTTAGACAGCACAAGGACAAAACAGTAATAACTGTCTGTTTTTGTCCTTTTTTTGACCGTTCGATACTCAAGTCGAACTTTTTTGCAAAAATCCCCTTGTCAGTGCAATCGTGTTTGGTTAGTATTGCTCGGCCTTCGGAGAGGAGGTCGCTAGCCTTGTTCTGAAAGCTTATTAAAACTAAGTTATCGAGCGGCGCTGGCTCAACAATTTGGAACATAGGTGGAAATCATGTTTACAGTTCTACTTGTGATTTACCTGTTGGCAGCGGTTGGTGTAATCGGCCTCGTGCTGATTCAACAAGGTAAAGGCGCAGATATGGGAGCCTCATTCGGTGCTGGCGCATCAAACACAGTGTTTGGCGCAAGCGGCTCAGGTAACTTCCTAACCCGAATGACTGCAATTTTTGCAACAGTATTTTTTATCATCAGCTTAGTGTTAGGCAACATGTCTACACACAAAACTGAATCTCAGTGGATTGACCCGACTCAAGGTCAAGTCATCCAACAAGCTGATGATGCGAGTGAAGTTCCAGCCCCTCAAGGCGACGAAATTCCTCAATAAGCTAGATTCTAGCTGAATAGATTTAGCTGCCGAGATGGTGAAATTGGTAGACACGCTAGCATGAGGTGCTAGTGCCTTTGGTGTGAGGGTTCGAGTCCCTCTCTCGGCACCATTGATTTACAAACTTGTAAAACACCTTGGAGAGCGTATAATGCTCGACAAGTCGGACGCGGGGTGGAGCAGCTTGGTAGCTCGTCGGGCTCATAACCCGAAGGTCGTCGGTTCAAATCCGGCCCCCGCAACCAATCCTCTAAGGATTCGGACAAGTTTGCGCAGTAACGCTACTGCGAGTTAAGTGGCAACGATATCACTTAACATATCAGGGTCCAGCAACAAAAAACCCCGACTTTTCGGGGTTTTTTGTTATCTAAATTTCTTCAACGGAAATTTAGAGCTTTGCTTGGAATTTAAATTGGGCTCTGAGCCCTTTTTTTGTTTCTGGAGTGGTTTAAATGACTGGTTTAGAAAGACAACTTACTGAAATGCTTGAAGCTCCGGTAGCAGCATCAGGTTATGAGTTAGTTGGATTAGAATTTATTCGCGCAGGCGAGCATTCAACGTTACGTATTTTTATCGATCATGAAAACGGTATTAACGTCGAAGATTGTGCTGAAGTTAGCCGCCAAGTGAGCGCGGTTATGGACGTTGAAGATCCAATCACGGTGGCTTACAACCTTGAAGTGTCTTCTCCAGGTCTAGAACGACCACTTTTCAAAGCAGCACATTATGAACAATTTATTGGTCACGAGGTAAGTCTCGTTTTGAAAATGGCTGTGGGTAACCGTCGTAAGTGGAAAGGTGTTATCCACTCTGTCGATGGTGAAACCATCTCAGTTACCGTTGACGGTAACCAAGAAGAGTTTGCCCTAAGCAACATTTCAAAAGCTAACCTGATCCCTAAATTTTAATTAAAGTCTTAGAGGCTATTTAAAATGAGTAAAGAAATTTTAGCGGTAGTAGAAGCGGTATCGAACGAGAAAGCGGTACCTCGTGAGCGCATCTTTGAAGCCCTTGAAATTGCTCTGGCAACTTCTACTAAAAAGAAACACGAAATGGAAATTGATGTTCGTGTTGAAATTGACCGTAAAACGGGTGAGTTCGACACTTTCCGTCGCTGGTTAGTGGTAGAAAACGTTGAACATCCAACCAAAGAGATTTCAATCGAAGCCGCGCAATTTGAAGACGCTGACATCCAGCTTGGCGATTACGTTGAAGATGACATTGAGTCTGTAACGTTTGACCGCATCACTACTCAAACCGCTAAGCAAGTTATCGTGCAAAAAGTACGTGAAGCAGAGCGTGCACAGATCGTTGAGCAGTTCATCGATAACGAAGGTGAACTGGTTACTGGCGTGGTGAAGAAAGTAAACCGTGAAACCGTGGTTCTTGACCTAGGTAACAACGCTGAAGCGGTTATCCTTCGCGACGACCAACTTCCTCGTGAAAACTTCCGTCCAGGTGACCGTGTGCGTGGTCTACTGTACAAAGTAGCGCCAGAAGCGCGTGGTTTCCAGCTATTCATTACTCGCTCTAAGCCAGAAATGCTTGCTGAGCTGTTCCGTGTCGAAGTGCCTGAAATCGCTGAAGAGATCATTGAGCTTAAGGGCGCGGCGCGCGATCCTGGCTCACGTGCGAAAATCGCAGTGAAAACCAACGACAAACGTATCGACCCTGTGGGTGCGTGTGTGGGTATGCGTGGTGCACGTGTACAGGCTGTTTCTGGCGAGCTTGGTGGCGAGCGTATCGATATCGTGCTTTGGGACGATAACCCAGCTCAGTTTGTTATCAACGCTATGGCTCCAGCAGATGTGGCTTCTATCATTGTCGATGAAGACGCTAACTCGATGGACATTGCAGTAGAAGCAGACAATCTTGCACAAGCAATTGGTCGTAACGGCCAAAACGTACGTCTTGCCTCTCAACTGACTGGTTGGGAACTAAACGTAATGACTGTGGAAGACCTGCAGAATAAGCACGCTGAAGAGTCTCAAGCGGCGATTGAAAACTTCATGAAGCACCTAGACATTGAAGAAGACTTTGCTCAGCTATTGGTTGAAGAAGGCTTCTCAACACTAGAAGAAGTGGCGTATGTTCCAGTTAACGAGTTGCTTGAAGTTGATGGCTTAGACGAAGATCTCGTCGAAGAACTACGTAATCGTGCGAAGAACGCATTGACCACTCTGGCGCTAGCACAAGAAGAGTCTTTCGAAGGCGTCGAGCCAGCAGAAGATTTACTGGGCCTAGAAGGTCTAGAGCGTGAGATGGCATTTAAACTGGCAGCGAAAGGTGTTGCGACACTCGAAGATCTGGCTGACCAGGGTATTGATGATTTAGAAGGCATTGAAGGTCTGACCGAAGAGCGTGCGGGTGAGCTAATCATGGCGGCTCGTAATATTTGTTGGTTCGGTGAAGACGCATAATTCAGCAAGGGAGGAAGCGGCATGACACAAATTACTGTTAAGGCACTGAGTGAAGAAATTGGCACGCCAGTGGACCGCTTAATTGAACAACTTGCTGACGCTGGTATGAAGAAAGCGAGTGGTGATCAAGTTTCTGATGAAGAAAAGCAGAAACTATTGACGCACCTTAAAAAAGAGCACGGCGACACCTCGGGTGACGCTGAGCCAACTCGTTTGACTCTGCAGCGTAAAACTCGCAGCACTCTTAGCGTTAACGCGGGTGGTGGCAAGAGTAAGGATGTTCAAGTAGAAGTACGCAAAAAGCGCACTTATGTGAAGCGCAGCATTATCGAAGACGACGCAAAACGTGAGGCTGAGGAAGCAGCAAAGCGTGAAGCTGAAGAGCTTGCGAAGCGTGAAGCTGAAGAGCAAGCGAAACGCGAGGCTGCAGAGAAAGCACAACGCGAGGCCGAAGAAAAAGCGAAGCGAGAAGCGGATGCAAAACGCGAAGCTGAAGAGAAGGCCAAACGCGTACAAGCTGATAAGGCTAAGAAAGAGATGAATGCACAAAACGCAGACGTAAATACTCAAGCGAAGAAAGAAGCTGACGAGTTGAAGCGTCGTCAGGAAGAAGAAGCACAACGCAAAGCAGAACAAGAAGCGGCTAAGCTTGTTGAAGAAGCGCGTAAACTTGCTGAAGAGAACGAAGCTCGTTGGTCTGCAGAAGAGCAGAAGAAAAAAGAGCTAGAAAACTCTGACTATCACGTTACAACTTCTACTTACGCGCGTGAAGCTGAAGATGCTGAAGATCGTAAAGAAGAAGGCGGTCGTCGTAAGAAGAAGAAAAAATCGTCTAACAACGATGACCAAGGTCGTGCTGGTCGTAACCAACGTGGTGGCAGAGGCCGTAAAGGTCGCCTAGCTAAACCAGCATCAATGCAGCAAGGTTTTGATAAAACAGCGACGGTTGCTAAAGCAGACGTAGTCGTTGGCGAAACTATCGTGGTTTCTGAGCTAGCTAACAAGATGTCAGTGAAAGCGACAGAAGTGATTAAGGTCATGATGAAGATGGGCGCTATGGCGACGATCAACCAAGTCATCGACCAAGAAACCGCGCAGCTTGTTGCTGAAGAGATGGGTCACAAAGTGATCATCCGCAAGGAGAACGAGCTGGAAGAAGCGGTAATGCAAGACCGCGACAACAACGCGGAAGCTGCGCCTCGTGCTCCAGTTGTGACCATCATGGGCCACGTTGACCACGGTAAAACATCGACTCTGGATTACATTCGTCGTACACACGTTGCATCAGGTGAAGCAGGGGGTATTACCCAGCATATCGGTGCATACCACGTAGAAACTGACAACGGTATGATTACCTTCCTTGATACTCCTGGACACGCGGCATTTACCGCAATGCGTGCCCGTGGTGCTCAAGCGACAGATATCGTTGTTCTTGTTGTTGCAGCTGATGATGGCGTAATGCCACAAACGGTTGAAGCTATCCAGCACGCTAAAGCGGCCGGTGTGCCTCTGATTGTTGCTGTGAACAAGATCGATAAAGAAGACGCGAACCCAGATAACGTTAAGAACGAGCTGGCTCAGTACGACGTTATTCCTGAAGAGTGGGGCGGTGAGAACATGTTCGTTCACATCTCTGCAAAACAGGGTACAAACATCGACGGTCTTCTAGAAGCAATCCTTCTTCAATCTGAAGTTCTAGAGCTTACAGCTGTGAAAGAGGGCATGGCGTCTGGTGTGGTTGTTGAATCTCGTCTCGATAAAGGTCGTGGTCCAGTTGCTACCGTACTTGTTCAATCCGGTACACTTAACAAAGGCGATATCGTTCTTTGTGGTCAAGAGTACGGCCGTGTTCGTGCCATGCGTGATGAACTAGGTAAAGAGATCACCGAAGCGGGTCCTTCGATTCCAGTCGAGATCTTAGGTCTTTCTGGTGTGCCTTCATCAGGTGATGAAGCGACTGTTGTGCGTGATGAGCGTAAAGCGCGTGAAGTGGCTAACTACCGTGCAGGTAAGTTCCGTGAAGTGAAGCTTGCTCGTCAGCAGAAATCTAAACTAGAGAACATGTTCTCTAACATGACTGCTGGTGAAGTGGCAGAACTAAACGTAGTACTAAAAGCTGACGTACAAGGTTCTGTGGAAGCGATCTCTGACTCTCTACTGAAACTGTCTACTGATGAAGTGAAAGTGAACATTGTAGGTTCGGGTGTCGGTGGTATTACTGAAACTGACGTTGTACTTGCTGAAGCGTCTAACGCTATCATCCTTGGCTTTAACGTTCGTGCTGATGCTTCTGCGCGTCGTGCAGTTGAAACAGCAAGCGTTGATCTACGTTACTACTCAATCATTTACCAATTGATTGACGAAGTTAAACAAGCAATGGGCGGTATGCTTGCTCCAGAATTCAAGCAAGAGATCATCGGTCTTGCTGAAGTGCGTGACGTATTTAAGTCACCTAAACTGGGCGCAATCGCTGGTTGTATGGTGACTGAAGGTCTGATTAAGCGTAGCAACCCAATCCGCGTACTACGCGATAACGTTGTTATTTACGAAGGTGAGCTAGAATCACTACGTCGCTTTAAAGATGACGTTCAAGAAGTTAAGAGTGGCTACGAGTGTGGTATCGGCGTTAAGAACTACAATGATGTTCGCGTTGGTGACCAAATCGAAGTATTCGAAATCGTTGAAATTAAACGTACTCTTGACTAATTGACTAAAATTACAAGCGATATCTTCTTAAGATAAGCTGTAATTGGTTGTTGAATACGCCATGGGGGGCTGGTTACGACCATCCCCCCATTCTTTCTAATAAGAGAAAAGATATGTCAAAAGAATTTAGCCGCACGCAGCGAGTGTCACAACAGCTGCAAAAAGAACTCGCTCTTATCCTTCAGCGCGAAGTACGCGATTCCCGTTTGGGTATGGTGACCATTTCTGATGTGGAAGTGTCGCGTGACCTAGCGTACGCCAAAGTATTTGTTACCTTCCTTTGTGTGGGCGAACAAACGCCTGAGTCTTGTCTTGAAGCACTGCGTGAGCATGAAGTTCATATTCGCATGATGCTCGGCAAGCGTATTCGTCTACGTCTGACGCCAGAAGTGCGTTTCTACTACGACAACACCTTAGTGGAAGGTATGCGTATGTCGAACCTGGTCTCTGAAGTAGTCAGCGAAGATAAACGTAAGCAGCAAGACGCTGGCCGCGATGAAGAGCAGGCAGGTGAAGAGTAATGGCTCGTCGTCGTAAAGGTCGTCCAATTAATGGTGTTGTCCTTTTAGACAAGCCAACAGGCATTTCATCGAATGATGCACTGCAAAAAGTAAAACGTATTTACTTTGCCGAGAAAGCTGGCCATACCGGTGCTCTGGATCCTCTCGCGACGGGCATGCTACCGATCTGTCTTGGTGAAGCCACTAAGTTTTCTCAGTTCTTACTGGATTCAGATAAGCGCTACCGAGTCATTGCTAAACTGGGTGAGCGCACTGATACCTCTGACTCAGATGGTCAAGTGGTTGAGACTCGCCCTGTGGATGTGAGCCTTGAGAAACTTGAAGCGTGCATCGATAAGTTTCGAGGTGAATCTGACCAGATACCTTCGATGTTCTCGGCATTGAAGTACCAAGGCAAGCCGCTGTACGAATATGCGCGTAAAGGTATCGAAGTGCCGCGTGAATCGCGCAAGATCACTGTGTATGAAATTGTGCTGCACCGTTTCGAAGGCGATGAAGTGGAAATGGAAGTACATTGTTCAAAAGGTACTTATATTCGTACTATCGTCGATGACTTGGGTGAGATGCTCGGTTGTGGCGCTCACGTGACTATGCTGCGCCGTACTGGAGTGGCTAAGTACCCATATGAAAAGATGGTTACGTTAGAGCAGCTCACCGAACTGCTAGAACAAGCACAGCGAGATGAGGTGGCGCCAAAAGAGTTACTTGATCCGCTATTGCTACCTATGGATACTGCAGTAGAAGATCTGCCGGAAGTTAACCTCAATGCAGAGCTGACTCACTTGGTGCAGCATGGTATGCCAGTACAAGTATTTGGCGCGCCTGAAGGTACTCCATTGCGCATGACGTCAGGTGAAGAGAAGCTTTTCATTGGTGTTGCTGAAGTCAATGACGATGGCAAGGTGGCCCCTAAGCGGCTAGTGGTATTTCGTGACGAAGCCGAATAATTGATCAAAAAACCGAAGCACAAGCTTCGGTTTTTTATTTTTGCTCTGTGAGTACAGTTACTCTATCAAACCATTGTCACGCAATAACACTCTTAGCTGTTCAGCACGTTTACGGTTGACGCCAAAGTCAGAATAACCAACGCGAGATTCAGATCGAACAATCAGTTTGTAGCCTTCGATTCTTAACTCCAAATCATCGACAAAGCGCATGATCTTAGACGTACACTCGATTCTTAGATAGTCGTCTTCTTTGACAGCAGTTTTGGCGCCAGGTAGCTGCAAAGCGACTTGTTCAATGGACTCGATATTAGCTTGCGGTGTCAAAGAGAAAGGCGCAAGAGCAAACTTTTCACGTTGGTCCTGAGTCGATACGCAATTGGGCTTATCACCGCACGGAACGTCGGTTCGGTCTGTCATAGTCGTCACTCCTTGGCTACAGGCGGTCAAAGTGATGAGAGAAAAGGCGAGTAGTAGCGCTTTGTTCATGTGATGACTCCTCGAAGATAATGACTTAATTATATGGTTTAAAAAGAAAAAGGATCCAAATAGCGGATCCTTTTTTTATTTTTGCTGAATCGGTCAGCTTTCGAGGTAATCGAGGATGCCTTCCGCAGCTTTACGTCCTTCATCGATGGCGGTCACCACTAGGTCTGAACCACGTACCGCATCGCCTCCAGCAAAGATTTTTTCATTGCTGGTTTGGAACATAAACTCTTGCTGTAGCGGTGCCTTGATACGACCCCATTGGTCAAACTCAACACCAAACGGCTCTAGCCAAGGCATAGAGTGAGGTTGGAAGCCAAACGCCATAATGACGGCATCGGCGGCGAGTACGTGTTCGCTTCCCGGCACTGGCTCTGGACGGCGTCGTCCCGCTTCATCGGGCTCACCGAGCGCAGTTTTCACCACCTTAACTCCAGACACTTTACCGTTCGCGTCTACCTCTAACCCAAGAGGTTGCAGGTTGAACATAAATTTAACCCCCTCTTCTTTAGCGTTCTTCACTTCACGGCGAGAGCCTGGCATATTCGCTTCGTCACGGCGGTAGGCACAAATAACATTGGCAGCGCCCTGTCGAATAGAAGTACGGACACAGTCCATCGCGGTGTCACCACCACCAAGGACTACGACTTTCTTACTGGCCATGTCGATAAACGGCTCGTCACTCGCTAGCCCCATTACCTTGTAGGTGTTGGAGATAAGGAAAGGCAAAGCGTCGTAAACCCCAGGTGCATCCTCATTGTCGAGACCAGCACGCATATTCTTGTAAGTTCCCACACCTAAGAACACCGCGTCATGCTCATCGACAAGTTGCTGCATAGTGACATCTTTGCCAACTTCAACATTGAGCTTAAATTCAACGCCCATTTCAGTGAATACTCGACGACGGTTTTCCATTACCCCTTTTTCGAGTTTGAATGAGGGAATACCGAAGGTGAGTAAGCCGCCAATTTCAGGGTAGCGATCAAATACGACCGGTTTTACACCGTTACGCACTAGGATATCCGCCGCTGCAAGCCCAGCCGGACCTGCGCCAATAATCGCAACTTTTTTGTCGGTCCACTCCACCCTCGACATGTCTGGTTTCCAGCCCATCTCGAACGCTTTGTCGGTAATGTATTTTTCAATGTTACCAATAGTGACGGCGCCAAAGTCGTCGTTTAGGGTACATGACCCTTCACAAAGACGGTCTTGAGGGCATACTCGGCCACACACTTCAGGCAAGCTATTGGTCTGATGCGACAGCTCTGCAGCTTCAATAATGCGTCCCTCATTGGCCAACTTCAGCCATTGAGGAATATAGTTGTGAACGGGACATTTCCATTCACAATAGGGATTGCCACAATCTAAGCAACGATCCGCTTGGGCAGTCGCTTGCTGTTTGGTAAACGGTTCGTAGATTTCAACAAATTCGATCTTGCGTATCTTAATCGGCTTTTTGGCTGGGTCGACACGCTGAACATCAATAAATTGGTATACGTTCTGGCTCATGATTTATACATCCTCCATGACTTACTGGGCTTGAACGCGCAGTTCAGCAGCGCTGCGACTTTGGTGACCGAGCAGCGTATTTAGATCAGCCGCTTGCGGTTTCACTAAATAGAACTTTGGAATCCATTCATCAAAGTTGGCCAATATGTCCTCGGCATGTACCGACCCTGTCTCTTCAAGGTGTTCGGCAATCAAACCACGCAAGTGTTCTTGATGGATATAAAGGTCCGACAACGCAACTGCTTCGACCGATTCATTATTGACACGACCTTGGAAGTCATCATTCTGGTCGAGCACGTAGGCGAAACCACCCGTCATCCCCGCGCCAAAGTTCACCCCAGTAGCGCCAAGAATGGCAACAATACCGCCTGTCATATATTCACAGGCGTTGTCGCCTGCACCCTCAATGACGGCAATGGTGCCAGAGTTACGAACGCCAAAACGCTCGCCTGCGGTGCCAGCAGCAAATAGTTTGCCACCCGTAGCGCCGTATAGACAGGTGTTACCGATAATGGTTGCTTCATTACATTTAAACGCCGTACCTTGATGAGGTTTGATCACTACTTTACCGCCAGCCATGCCTTTTCCGACGTAGTCGTTGGCATCGCCGGTGAGATACAGTTCAACTCCGCCAGCATTCCATACACCAAATGACTGGCCTGCGGTACCATCAAGGTGAAGTTTGATCGGCGAGGCCGCCATCCCTTGGTTGCCGTAGCGTTTTGCAATCTCACCCGATAAGCGCGCACCAACCGAGCGGTCGGTGTTGATGATCTTGTAAAACAAATCAATCGACTGTTTAGCTTCAATGGCGTGCATGGCTTCATCGACAATCTTGCTGTTGAGCTCTGCTTTATCAAAGGGTGCGTTTGGCTCGCTCCAGAACAGTGGATGCCCTTGTCCAGAAACGGGAGCTTCAAGAATGCTCGATAAGTCGAGCTTGCTCTGTTTGGCTGTCATGCCTTCAACTGCTTCAAGCAAGTCTGTTCGGCCAATCAGATCGGTTAGCTTCTCTACCCCAAGTTCTGCAAGTAGCTCGCGTACTTCATCAGCAAGGCCAACAAAGTAGTTCATCACCATTTCTGGCAAGCCTTTGAAATACTCGCGACGTAAGGTGTCATCTTGAGTCGCGACACCCGTTGCACAGTTGTTGAGGTGACAAATGCGCAAGAACTTACATCCCATCGCCACCATAGGTGCGGTACCAAAGCCAAAGCTTTCTGCGCCTAAAATTGCGGCTTTAACGACGTCGAGTCCGGTCTTAAGGCCGCCATCAACTTGCAGGCGAATCTTGTGGCGCAGACCGTTGGCAACCAGCGCTTGTTGAGTTTCTGCCAGTCCCAGTTCCCAAGGGCTGCCAGCATATTTGACCGAGGTGAGTGGGCTCGCCGCAGTACCGCCGTCGTAACCTGAAATGGTAATTAAATCGGCATAGGCTTTAGCCACACCGGTGGCGATGGTGCCGACACCGGGCTCTGAAACCAATTTCACCGAGACGAGGGCTTTAGGATTGACCTGTTTTAAATCGAAGATCAGCTGGGCCAAATCTTCGATAGAGTAAATATCGTGGTGAGGCGGCGGTGAAATTAGTGTGACGCCTTGAACTGAGTAGCGCAGTTTGGCAATTTCAGCGGTGACTTTATGCCCCGGTAACTGTCCGCCTTCACCTGGCTTAGCCCCTTGTGCCACCTTAATCTGCAACACGTCTGCGTTGGTTAGGTAGTGAGGTGTGACACCAAAACGCCCAGAGGCGATCTGTTTAATACGCGAGTTGCGTTCGGTACCAAAGCGTCTTGGATCTTCACCACCTTCACCAGAGTTGGAGTATCCACCCAAACGGTTCATCGCCGTCGCTAGCGCTTCGTGAGCTTCAGGGCTCAACGCACCAATCGACATTGCAGCTGAGTCAAAACGCTTGAACAGTTCAGTACTCGGCTCAATTTTTTCGAGTGGTAAAGGTTTGTCCGACTTTTTCAATTGCATCAAGTCACGCAGCATCGCGGTAGGACGTTGATTTACTTGGCTTGCAAAGGTTTTGTAGTCTGATGATTCGCCAGATTTCACCGCTTGCTGCAGTGTACTGACGACATCGGGGTTATACGCATGATATTCGCCGCCATGGACATACTTAAGCAGGCCACCATGTTCAATCGGTTTACGCTTAGCCCAAGCTTTGCGCGACAGGTTAAACAAGTCTTGTTGGAAGTCCTCGAAACTCGCGCCTTGAATACGGGTGGTTACCCCACTGAAGCAAAGGTCAACCAGTTCTTGGCCAAGGCCAACTGCTTCAAACAACTGTGAGCAGCGATAAGAGGCGACAGTCGAGATGCCCATCTTAGACATGATCTTATACAGGCCTTTATTGATCCCGTATTGATAGTTTTGCATGACTTCGCGGTAGCTCTTATTGAGGCCACCATCATCAATCATCTTACTTAATGCTTCATATGCGAGGTAAGGGTAGACAGCGGTTGCGCCAAAACCGAGTAGAACCGCAAATTGGTGAGGGTCGCGCACCGAACCAGTTTCGGCGATGATATTGGCATCGCAACGCAGGTTTGTTTCGACTAAGCGAGTTTGTACTGCGCCGACAGCCATCGCTGCAGGAATAGGAAGCGTTGACTTGCTCAAGTTGCGATCGGATAAAACCACCAATACGGTCCCGTCACGAACTAGACTTTCTGCGTGATCACAGAGGTCTAGGATCGCTTGTTTGAGATCTTTTTCGCTCGGGTCATAGTTAATATCGATCACGCTGCTGCGATAGTGATCATCGCTCAGCTCTAATAGCTGTTTCATGTCGGAGTACAGCAGCACTGGCGAGTCAAATGTCACTCGATGAGCGTGACCGTCAGTTTCGCAGAACACATTCATCTCTTGTCCGACACTGGTTGCCAGTGACATGACGTGCTTTTCACGTAACGGATCGATAGGCGGGTTGGTCACCTGAGCGAATTTTTGACGGAAGTAGTCAGTGACCAAACGCTCTTTAGAAGAGAGTACGGCCATTGGCGTATCGTCACCCATCGAGCCCACCGCTTCTTGACCCATTTCACCGAGTACGCGAAGAACTTGGTCGACCTCTTCATTGCTCATTGCAAATTGCTTTTGGAAGGTCTTGAGTTGATCATCGTCGAAACTGCGTTCGCCGACTTGATCTTCTGGCAGCTGTGAGAAAGGCGTTAATTTATGAACGTTATTGTCCATCCATTCGCGATAAGGGTGACGTCCTTTGAGATCGTTATCGATCTCGCTCGATTGCCACAGTTTGCCGCGGCGAGTATCCACCACCAATAGTTCGCCCGGGCCAACCCGACCTTTCTCGGCCACTTCATCAGGCGCGTAGTCCCAGATG
Organism: Vibrio sp. JPW-9-11-11; assembly: GCF_013369335.1. Taxonomy (GTDB): domain Bacteria; phylum Pseudomonadota; class Gammaproteobacteria; order Enterobacterales; family Vibrionaceae; genus Vibrio. The sequence goes on along the minus strand of NZ_SZQJ01000007.1, from coordinate 182,744 downwards.
CCGACTTCAGAAGCTAGGGTGATCAGTTTGTCTTTGGTGATCACATAGCGAGCAGGGCGCAAGCCGTTTCTGTCGAGGTTACAAGCGGCATAACGACCGTCAGACAGAACAATACCGGCAGGGCCATCCCACGGTTCCATATGCTTGGAGTTGAAATCGTAGAAGGCGCGTAAGTCAGGATCCATGTCTGGGTGGTTTTGCCAAGCTGGCGGAACCAGCATGCGCATCGCACGGAAAATATCCATGCCACCGGATAGAAACAGATCCAGCATATTATCTAAGCTAGAGGAATCCGAGCCAGTTTCGTTGACAAAGGGGGCTGCGGTTTGCAGATCTGGCAATAGCGGAGAGGCAAATTTATAAGCTCGCGCCCGCGCCCATTGACGGTTACCTTGGATGGTGTTGATTTCACCGTTATGCGCTAAGTAGCGGAACGGTTGCGCTAACGGCCAACGCGGCTGAGTATTGGTTGAAAAACGCTGGTGGAACAAACAGATGGCTGATTCCATGCGCAGATCTGCGAGGTCAAGATAGAATCTTGGCAGGTCGGCTGGCATGCACAAACCTTTGTAGACCATCACTTGAGTGGATAGGCTACAGATATAGAAATCATTATCCTCAACAATCTGTTTTTCAATACGGCGGCGAGCGATATACAGGCGTCGTTCAATGTCGCGCTCGCGCCATCCTGCTGGCGCGGAAATAAAGACTTGCTGAATATTCGGTAACGAGTCTACTGCGATCGGGCCAAGCACACTTGGATTGATTGGAACCTCTCGCCACCCTGCAACAGTTAAGGTCTCTTTGGCCAACTCTTGATTCACAACCTGCTGAGCCTGAGCTGCTTTGTCGGCGTCTTGGCTAAAGAAAATCATTCCTACAGCATACTGTTTGCCAAGATTAAAGCCGTTTTCTTCGGCAATTAGGCGTAAGTAGGAATCGGGCTTTTGTAGTAATAGACCACAACCATCACCGGTTTTTCCGTCGGCGGCGATACCACCACGGTGTGTCATGCGATCAAGTGCTGAAATAGCGGTGCGGACTAGTTTGTGGCTAGGCTCACCTTCCATGTGTGCAATCAAGCCAAATCCACAGTTGTCCTTCTCAAGACGAGGATCATATAGAGCCATTGCAATTCTCCCTTTGCTTCTCTGTCATCCCGACAGAACTACCAACATCAAAAGGGTTGGTATGTATGACTAACTATGCGTTTTAATTGTTATTTATCGAATAGATATGCATTGAATGTTGTTAAAAAGCTTAACAAAAATGGACAAATTCATTTTCATCGACCTCACAACGTATAGCTTATTATAAAAAAGGTCAAGTTCTTGGTAGAAAATCGCGCTGATATGCGATTTACCACTAAATACGCTGCAATAATCTTTATAATTCAGAGGGTTAGTTTTTTAATTGTTACAATATTGCAACAAAAATACTATCGAGAAAATAAAAAAGACCAGCACATTGTGCTGGTCAAATGGAAAAGATTGGAAGGAATGATTATTAATGTTTTACCACCTAGTATCTAGTAAATAACAGACTAGGTGGTTAAGGTTAAGCAGAGAGCATGAGTGAATCTGCTTTTGCCTCTAGATGAGAATTTCCCATCAGATATTGGTCTATCGCAATGGCACATTCACGGCCTTCGTTAATACAACGCACCACCAAAGATTGACCGGTGCGCATATCACCTGCGGCAAACACGCCTTTTTGGTTCGTCGCGTATCCTTCGGTTGCGACATTACCGCGCTCATCAAGTTTGATATCTAGCTGAGCAAGTACACCGGTTGGTTCTGGATGTAGGAAGCCCATTGCTAAGAACGCCATATCACAAGGAATGACACGCTCGCTGCCTTCCACTTCTTTAAAGCTTGGACGCTCACCTGGTTTAGCGTCTTCCCAAACGATATCAGCAAGACGTAGACCTGTGACTTCACCTTTATCGTTACCGATGAACTCTTTAGTTAAGATATTCCAATGACGATCGACACCTTCTTCGTGAGAAGTCGAAGTACGAAGAATCATTGGGTACTGAGGCCAAGGCATATTTGCTGGGCGCTTCTCTGGTGGAATCGGCATGATTTCCACTTGAGTCACGCTTGCGGCTTTATGACGGTTTGAGGTACCCACACAGTCAGAACCCGTATCACCACCACCGATAACCACAACATGCTTACCTTTGGCATGAATCTCTTCAGTTTTAAGATCCATGTTGTTTGCGCGGCGATTGTTTTGACCAAGGAACTCCATTGCGAAGTGAACGCCTTTCAACTCACGTCCCGGAACCGGTAGGTCACGTGGCACAGTAGAGCCGCCCGTTAGAAGCACCACATCGAACTCTTGACGTAGTTGCTGCGCATTGACATCCACACCGATGTGTTGGTTGACCTTGAACTCAACGCCAGCTTCTGCCATTAGGTTGATTTTACGATCAATCACGTCCATACCCAGTTTGAAATCTGGGATACCGAAGCGCAGTAGACCACCGACTTTTTCGTCACGCTCAAATACCGTTACTGAGTGACCAGCGCTGTTTAGCTGCTCTGCTGCGGCAAGACCTGCAGGGCCGCTACCAATGATTGCAACCGTTTTACCCGTGCGTGAACGAGGCGTCTTAGGTTTTGCGTACCCTTCACGGTACGCTGTTTCAACAATGGTTTTCTCGATGTTACAGATGGTGATTGGATCTTGGTTAATGCCAAGAACACACGCACTTTCACATGGAGCAGGACAGACACGCCCCGTAAACTCAGGGAAGTTATTGGTTGAACTTAGAATGTTCCACGCTTCTTCCCAGCTGTCACGGTATACGGCGTCGTTGAACTCAGGGATGATGTTACCAATCGGGCAACCGTTGTGACAGAAAGGCACACCACAGTCCATACAACGAGAAGCCTGAGTATTGATCTTGTCACCAAACTCTTCGTTCAGAACGAATTCTTTGTTGTTTTCAATACGAACGGATGGATCGATCTTGCCAGGAAGCTCACGACCATGTTCTAAAAATCCAGTAGGCTTACCCATTATACTGCCTCCACTTGTTCCGTTTGTGCTTGCTGCGCTTCTGCCTTACGTTTTTGAAGTACTGCTTTATAATCACGCGGCATCACCTTAACCATAGAGGCTAGGCTTGCTTCAAAGTTGTCTAGGAAAGACTTAGCGACTTCACTTCCTGTGAATTCAACTTGCTTGGTTAGCATCTCTTTCAGTAGTTCACGATCTTCTGCTTCGATTGGGTCGAGGTCGACGAGCTCTGGGTTGAGTTTGGTTTCAAAGTCACCAGACTTATCCCAAACGTAAGCTACACCGCCGCTCATACCCGCCGCGAAGTTACGACCTGTTGAGCCAAGGATGACAGCCACACCACCGGTCATGTATTCACAACCGTGGTCACCGACACCTTCAACGACGACTTTCGCGCCTGAGTTACGAACACAGAAACGTTCCCCCGCCATGCCGCGAATGTAAGATTCACCCGAAGTGGCACCGTAGAAGCAGACGTTACCAACCACAATGTTATCTTCAGCGACTATGGTTGAGTTTGCATCTGGGTAAAGTACGAGCGTACCGCCAGATAGACCTTTACCCCAGTAGTCGTTTGCATCGCCTTCCACTTCGAACTTCACGCCCTTAGCAAGGAAAGCGCCGAATGACTGTCCGGCAGAACCTGTGAACTTGACGTTCATTGGCTGTGGTAGGCCTTGGTCTTTGTAGACCTTAGAGATTTCGTTCGACAGCATAGTGCCCGCAGAGCGGTCGGTGTTGATGATAGGGAATTCCGCATTAACGGCTTCACCTTTCTCAAGCGCTGGAATCGCGGCTTGAATCAACTTGCGATCGAGAACGTCTTCTAAGTTGTGGTTTTGCTCTGTCTGGTTGTAAACGCCATCGTCTTCACGAGCGTGCTCAATATGAAGAACAGGAGACAGATCTAGGTTCTTGTATTTCCAGTGTTTGATGTCTTCACGCACTTTTAATTTGTGCGACTGGCCCACCATCTCATCGATAGTGCGGTAGCCGAGCTCTGCCATCACTTCACGGAGACCTTCAGCCATGTACTGGAAGAAAGTCACAACGTCTTCTACGCGGCCATCAAAGCGCTCACGTAGGGTTTTGTTCTGAGTTGCGATACCCACAGGACAAGTGTTCTTATGACACTTACGCATCATGATACAGCCTTCAACAACTAGCGCTGCTGTTGCCACGCCCCATTCTTCAGCACCCAGTAGCGTTGCGACTGCAAGGTCTCGAGGCGTTTTCATCTGACCGTCAGATTGAACCACGATACGGTTACGTAGGCCGTTCTTCAGAAGAGTTTGGTGTGTTTCTGCCAAGCCTAGCTCCCAAGGCAGACCTGTGTGACGGATAGACGACATCGGTGATGCGCCTGTACCACCATCGAAACCTGCAATTAGGACTACGTCAGCTTTCGCTTTGGCAACACCAGAGGCGATGGTACCTACACCCGCTTCCGATACTAGCTTGACGTTGACACGACCAGCGCGGTTGGCGTTCTTCAAGTCGTAGATAAGCTGAGCTAAATCTTCGATAGAGTAGATATCGTGGTGTGGCGGTGGCGAGATAAGGCCAACCCCTGGAGTCGAGTGACGCGTTGCACCGATCCAGTCATCTACTTTATCACCTGGTAGCTGACCACCTTCACCTGGCTTCGCGCCTTGAGCCATCTTGATCTGCAGCTCATCTGCGTTGCTTAGGTAGTATGAGGTTACACCAAAGCGGCCAGACGCTACCTGTTTGATTGCAGAGCGCTCCCAATCACCGTTTTCTTTGCGTTCAAAACGCGTTGGGTCTTCACCACCTTCACCAGAGTTTGATTTCGCGCCGATGCGGTTCATCGCGACTGCTAGTGTAGAGTGCGCTTCGTAAGAGATAGAACCGAACGACATCGCACCTGTCGCGAAACGCTTGAGGATGTTTTCGATAGGTTCGACTTCTTCAAGCGGAATGGAGCCTGCTGGGTTCTTAACAAAATCTAACTGACTACGTAGTGTTGCAGCGTTGTCGCCTTGATCATCCACGGCTTTCGCGTACTGCTTGAACTGGGCGTAATCTTTGTTGCGAGTTGACTGTTGTAGTAGTGAGATAGTCTCAGGGTTAAACAGGTGTTTCTCACCACGCTGTTTCCACTGATAGACACCACCTACATCCAGTACTTGAACTGGGATTTCACGAGTCGGGAAACCGATACGGTGACGCACCAGTACCTCTTTTGCGATGTCATCGATGGTTAGACCTTGGATACGTGAAACTGTACCCGTGAAGTATTTGTCGACGACAGATTTGCTGATACCCAGAGCTTCAAAGATCTGTGCACCATGGTAAGACTGCAGGGTCGAGATACCCATCTTCGAGAAAATTTTCAGTAGACCACCGTTGATGGATTTGCGGTAGTTCTCAAATAGGTCGCGAATGTCTGTTTCTGGGTCAAGCTTCTTAGTGCGCTGCAACTCAACCATAGTTTCGATCACTAGGTATGGGTTCACTGCGTTAGCACCGTAACCAACCAGAGTGGCGAAATGGTGTGTTTCACGCGCATCACCCGTCTCGACTACGATGTCACACTTAGCACGTAGCCCTTTACGGATTAAGTGGTGGTGAACTGCGCCAACCGCCAGCATGGCTGGGATAGCAGCGTGGTTAGAGTTAACCGCACGGTCAGTTAGAAGGATGATTGAGTAACCATCGATAACCGCATCTTCTGCGTACTGACAAATTCGCTTGAGTGCACGCTCTAGCTTGCCTTCGTCTTCGCTTGCTTGGAATACAATATCCAGAGTTTTTGCTTGAAGGTGCTCATTATCGATAGCACGCAGCTTCTCTAGTTCTGAGTTAGAAAGAACTGGAGACTCAAGTTCAACTTTTTGACAGTGTTCTGGTGACTCTGCAAGCAGGTTCTGATCTTTACCTAGGTAAGTGTTCAGCGACATCACCATGCGCTCACGAATCGGGTCGATTGGCGGGTTGGTTACCTGAGCAAACAACTGTTTAAAGTAGTTAGATAGGTGCTGAGATTGATGTGACAGAATCGCAAGCGGCCAGTCAGCCCCCATTGCAGAAAGTGGCTCTTTGCCGTCTTTCGCCATAGGTACGATAATTTCGTTCACTTCTTCGGAGCTGACACCAAATGCTTGCTGCTTGTGGAGTAGCTTTTCTGGAGAAGGCTGGTTGAATTCGTTGCTCGCGTCAGGAAGCTTCTTCAAGCTGAGCAGGTTCTCTTCGACCCATTTCTCGTATGGTTGTGCAGAGGCAATGCCATCTTTCACTTCTTCATCAGAAATGATGCGGCCTTGCTCTAGGTCAGCAACGAAGATACGCCCTGGTTGGAGGCGGCCACGGAACTCAACGTTCTCTGGTGCGATATCAACAACACCAGACTCAGACGCCATTACCAAGAAGTCATCCTTGGTTACTGTGTAGCGAGAAGGGCGCAAACCGTTTCGGTCAAGGGTTGCACCGACTTGAACACCGTCGGTGAAACACACCGATGCCGGACCATCCCACGGTTCCATGACATTAGCGTGGTATTGGTAGAACGCACGACGTGTTGGATCCATGTTTTTGTTTTCTTGCCACGCTTCAGGAATCATCATCATCAAGGCATGTGGCAGGCTACGACCAGATAGAACTAGGAGCTCTAGCGCCATATCGAAGTTTGATGAGTCTGAGCTACCTTCCTGACAGATAGGCAGTAGCATATCGATCTCTGCCTGAGTAAAGAGATCTGATTCGATGATCGCTTCACGGGCTTTCATCCAGTTCAGGTTACCGCGAACTGTGTTGATTTCACCGTTGTGAGCAATATAACGGAAAGGCTGTGCTAGACGCCATTTCGGGAATGTATTGGTAGAGAAACGAGAGTGAACAAGCGCAAGTGCCGTCACCATGGTTGGGTTTTGTAGGTCGAGGAAGTACTGCGGGACTTGCTCTGTGGTGAGCTGACCTTTATACACCAGTGTCTTGTAAGACATTGAGTTGATGTAGAAGTCATCACCAATATTCGACACGCTTTCGAGACATACGCGAACGGTGTAGTTACGTAGTACGTACAGCTTACGCTCAAGCTCTTCAGGTGTGATACCTGGGCCACCAGAAATGAATACGTGCTCAAATTGTGGCTCAGTGCTCAGTGGATCTGCACCTATCATTGAGTTATCGGTTGGTAACACGCGGTAACCAATTACGTCTAGCTCTAGTCGCTGTGCGTTACGTTCTAAAATGTCGCGACATTGCGCACGTTTGTGCTCGTCTTTAGGGAAAAGCACCACACCGACACCATACTTCTCGAAAGAAGGCAGCTTAATGCCAAGCTTAACGGCTTCTTCTAATAGAAACTCGTGCGGTTTTTGCAGCAAGATGCCAGCGCCGTCGCCTGAGCAAGGATCACATCCTTGGCCACCACGGTGCTCCATTCTTGCAAGCATATCGAGGGCTTGCGTCACTACCTCGTGCGATTTGCGGTTTTTTAGGTGAGCAACAAAACCGATACCACAAGCGTCATGCTCCAGCTCTGGAGTATATAGACCTTGTGAACTTTGCTCTCTATCTACCATGGATACATCCTTCCAGTTCAAATAGGCGCAATTGTGCTAGTCGAAACTAGTTCTACGTCCTGTCCATTATTTTTATGATTCGAAGTCGACCTGGGTTGGCGACTTTGATTCCTTTCCGTCTCTCGCTGAAAAATATGGCGAGAAAAACAATCCTTGGTGGAAACCCTGTTTTTATGTTCACAATTTAGTGATTTATATAGGTGGGAGTAGGGTTTCGCCGACGTTTCACCGAATTAATGTGTAATAAAAGTCACAAAATTTGGCGAAATCTGTAAGTATCCTACAATTTACTGGGCCTGCAATGCAATCAAAACTCGTGCTTGTTGCCCATGTTTTTCGCGTTTTAAACGTTAATATGTTTAACTTTTGCGTAACAATTTACTTAACAGCGAGTTTTTCTGCATGTTTATTGACTTTGCTTAACCCTCAAGCTGTTTGAAATCGTTACATTTCGCCCTCGGTTTTTTTCAGTAGTGTAATTTAATTACACCAACCTTAATGAGATTTATTTCGTTTTAGTGGTGCGCAATGCAACTTCATCAATTGGTCAATACCATAGGACAAGATCTACAACGCCGTTATGGAGAGAAAGTACATAAACTGACGTTACATGGTGGATTCAACTGCCCCAATAGAGACGGCACCATTGGTCGCGGCGGCTGCACCTTTTGCAATGTGGCTTCTTTTGCCGATGAGCAAGCTCAGATTAAGAGCATCGAGCAGCAGTTAACTGAGCGAGCAGGGGAGATTGTTCGAGCGAAAAAGTATCTCGCCTATTTTCAAGCTTATACCAGTACCTATGCTGAAGTGCAGGTTTTAAAAACTATGTATGAGCAGGCGTTAGAAGCTGCCGATATTGTGGGACTGTGCGTGGGTACTCGCCCTGATTGCGTGCCTGATGCGGTACTAGATTTACTGGCGGATTATGTTGTACAAGGCTATGAAATTTGGCTTGAGCTGGGGTTGCAGACGGCCAATGACCAGACGCTTAAACGGATTAACCGTGGCCACGATTTCGCGTGTTACGCTGAAATTACTCGACGTGCTCGCGCACTGGGCATCAAAGTTTGCACTCACCTAATTGTTGGCCTACCCAAAGAAACGCGAACCGATAATCTCGACACGTTAACGCAGGTTTTGGCGGTGGAGACCGATGGCATCAAGCTTCATGGTCTTCATATTGTTGAGGGAAGTACCATGGCCAAAGCGTGGAAAGCGGGGCGAATGCAAGCCCCTGAGCTGGATGAGTACGTTGCCATTGCTAGTGAAATGATCCGACTCACCCCACCAGAGGTGGTCTATCATCGAGTTTCTTCGGCGGCGCGCAGACCCACGTTACTCGCCCCCTTGTGGTGTGAAAATCGCTGGCTAGCGATGACCGAAATAGGACGCGCATTAAGTCGAGATGGGGCTCAAGGGTCGTTGATAAATCAACCGTTTATATATACAAAACCAATAATAAAGGCTGATGATTGCGCAATAACCTGATATCTTTTGTACCATTAGTGAATGGGTAGCAATGAATTAGAGTAATTGAATGGATCAACTCTTATTGTGGTTGTGGGATGCATCGCAAGGGCATGGCATTGATTTTGTCTTTCTTGTCTTGTGTGCATGCGTATCTCTATGGATCTATATTCGAGCTCAAAATAATATTGCACAACTGGTTTTGTCCTCTCCACATGCCGTCCTCGTAATCGATAGTAACAATGGGGAGTTGCTGCTTGCCAATGCCGTAGCCAGTCAGCTGCTGGCAGTCAGGGTGGTAGGCAAGCAGTTTGTACTGCCCGATTTGGTTACCCGTCAATTTCTATTATCCATCATTCCGCCATTGCAACAGCAGCCACTTGACTTCCATCTGTTATCTTGGCCGATTTCGGAAAATAAAAGTGTCAAACTGGATGTGACTGGCCGGCCTACTTGGTATCGACGCCGGACGGTCTGGGCGCTGCATTTTTCTATGCATCAGAGCACGACGCAAGAGCTTCAGTCACAGGTTGAATCGCTATCTGTGATCAAAAGTGCCTTTGATAATCTTTCAGAACTGATCTTCATTAAAAACCAAGCAGGGCAAGTGGTTTCGAGTAATCGAGCGTATCAGCAGTTTTGGAAAGATCGTGAACAAGAGGGAAGTGCAGATATTCAGGGTGTCATCAAAGGGCGCGCGAGTAGTCGACGCTGGACCATTACACCCGATGGCCGAAGTTGCCTGCTTGAAAGCTATCAAAGTGTTTTAATTTCTCCCGAAGGGGAGACCATAGGCACATTGGGTATCAGTCATGATGTGACCGATTGGCACAACATGCAAAAGAGTTTACGTGATGAGATGGAAAAGCGCAGAGATACAGAAGTGGCGCTCGCTCAGCGCGATACCATACTGCAGAACATTCTAGAGTCGAGTCCGGACTCTATCGGTATTTTTAATGAGAACATGGTTTACCAAGCGTGTAACCAACCGTTTGTTGAAGCGCTGGGAATCGACCATGTCGATGACTTGATCGGTAAGCGCTTACAGGATGTGATAGCCAATAAAGATTATCAACGATTGTCTGATACCGATAACAAGGTGCTGTATGAAGGTAAGTCGTTGCGTTACATCGACCAAGTGATGGGCCGAGATGGTGAGTACATTTGGTATGATGTGGTGAAGTCGCCGTTTCGCGATCCTGCGTCGGGAACGAATGGTGTCTTAATCATGGCGCGTGATGTATCAGAGCGCTATCTGGTTGAGAAGAAACTTGAAGAAGCCAACCAAGAACTAGAGCGATTGAGTTTTATTGATGGCCTAACCCAAATCGCGAATCGCCGTCGTTTTAACGAGCAGTTAGACATGCTCTGGTATCTGCATATTCGTGAAAAGCAGCCGATGACGGTCATGTTATGTGATATCGATTACTTCAAACATTATAATGACTTCTATGGTCACCAGCGCGGTGATGAAGCGCTCATTAAAGTCGCCAGCGTATTCAAGCAAGTGCTTACCCGATCGAGTGACTGTGTCGCCCGCTATGGCGGTGAAGAGTTTGCTTTTATCCTTCCCAACACGACCACTGCCGGTGCATTGAGTGTGGCTGAGCGTATTCACCACGGCATTGCCGAGCTATCGCTAGAGCATCAAGCGTCTGATGTCGCAACCCAAGTAACCATTAGCATCGGTTTGGTATCCTTAACGCCCCAGCCGTTAGATAGCAGTGAAACCATCGTCGCTTTGGCCGACAGTGCCTTGTACCAAGCAAAGGCGAACGGACGAAACCAAACCTGTGTGCATCACACATCAGAAAATTAACCGATTGTTAGTCTAGGTTTTTTTAGCTGTCACTTAGGAAAAAAGGTAAGATTTTAACACTGTTTCCGTGCGGAGCTATTAATGAAGCCGATAAAAAATCTCGCCCAATATTATGTTGATCTGCTTGTTAAGTTAGGCATTTTACGTTTTTCGATACTGCTTGCTTTGGCGTTGGTGGCGCTGGCTGTTGTGGTGCAAGTGGGGATCACGCTGGTTCTTAGTGGGCATGTGGATGATATCGATATTGTCCGCTCGGTCTTTTTTGGTCTGTTGATTACTCCTTGGGCGGTCTACTTTTTGTCTGTGGTTGTCGATCAACTGGAAGAGTCGCGTCAACGCTTGTCTAAGCTTGTCTCTAAACTGAAAGATATGCGCTCACGAGACCAGGAGCTCAATCATAAGCTGCAGCAAAATATCGCTAAGCTTAATCAAGAGATCGAAGAGAGAATTAAGGCTGAAGAAGCCCGTGAAGAAGCAATGAAAGACCTCGAAAACGAGGTGTTTCAACGTGAAAAAACTCAGGTTGAGTTAGCCGAACGAACCGCGCTACTGCGCTCTTTTATCGATGCTTCTCCCGATCTAATCTATTACCGCAACGCGGATGGGGTTTTCTCTGGTTGCAACCGTGCCATGGAAGAGCTGACAGGCAAAAAAGAGAGTCAACTGGTCGGTCTTACCCCTTGGGATGTGTACAGCAAAGAAGTCGCCCAACAAATCGTGGATACTGACCAGAAAGTCTTTGCCGATAATCAGGCTATCACCTACGAGCAGTGGCTGGAATACCCCGACGGCAGACGTAATTATTTTGAACTGCGTAAAGTGCCTTTTTACAGCAAGGATGGCCGCCATTTGGGTCTAGTCGGATTTGGTCGCGACATCACCGAGCGTAAACGCCATGAGGAGTCGCTGGAGAAAGCCAGTCGCGACAAAACCACCTTTATTTCGACCATTAGTCATGAGTTAAGAACACCGTTGAACGGTATTGTCGGTTTAAGCCGAATGTTACTCGATACTCCGCTGAGCCCTGAGCAGCGCAACCATATGCAGACCATTAACGTCAGCGCGATCACGTTAGGTAATATCTTTAACGATATCATTGATATGGATAAGTTTGATCGACGTAAACTCGAACTCTATCCAGCGCCTCTTAACTTTGAAGAGTTTGTCGCCGAAATGGAAAGTATCTCCGCTTTGATGGCTTCTCAAAAAGGGCTCCGTTTTGACTTGGAGCGCCTAAGTGAGCTTCCTAATGCAATCGAAGTCGATGCGACACGCCTGCGTCAAGTGTTATGGAACTTGATCAGTAATGCGATGAAGTTTACTAAAGAAGGCGGTGTGGTAATGACGGTTAGCGCTGAGGTGGAGCAGGGTTACGCCCACATAGTGATGGAGGTAGAAGACAGCGGGGTTGGGATTCCAGAGGCGGAGCTCGATAAGATCTTTGCGATGTATTATCAGGTGAAATCAGATAAAGATAACTTGCATGCCGTGGGGACTGGAATTGGTTTGGCGGTCTCTAAGCAACTGATCAATATGATGGATGGTGATATTTCCGTCTCCAGTGAAGAGGGCTTTGGCAGCACTTTTACCGTTAGCATTCGTGTTCCTATTGCCGACCTACCAGCAATGCAAACTGTCGACATGCACGCTAACCAAGAGCTGAACATTTTTATGGTTGAAGATATTGAACTCAATATCACGGTAGCTCGGTCACTACTCGAAAGTATGGGCCATGAAGTGTCGGTAGCGATGACAGGCAGCGAAGCAATGGAAATGTTCGATCCAGAGATTTACGATCTGGTGTTCTTAGATATCCAGTTACCGGACATGACCGGTTTTGATGTTGCCGACTATTTTAGGCGCACATACTCGAATTTACCGCCTTTAGTTGCACTGACAGCAAACGTGTTGAAGAACAAGCGGGAGTATCTCGACAAAGGGATGGATGACGCGATCAGTAAACCGTTATCGGTCACCGCGGTCCAAGAAGTGCTAGCGAAGTTCAGTCAAGGCGTACCTGAGCAGGCTGCGCCACAAAAAACAGTGTGTGACCCCGAGACCGATGATGGCAATGAGATTTATACGCGTTTGCTTGACTTGGATATGCTGGAGTCTTATGTGGGAATTGTTGGGCCACAACCGGTTGTAGACAGCATTACCATGTTTGAAGACATGATGCCGGAGTATCTGCAAGTGCTCGACTCCAATATGGTGGCCAAGCACCAAGAGGGGATTGTATCTGAAGCACATAAGATAAAAGGTGCAGCCGGCTCCATCGGACTCAAGCGCATCCAAAGTGTCGCGCAAAAGGCCCAATCTCCAGACTTGCCAGCTTGGTGGGAAAACATCGATGATTGGGTTGAAGAGATCAAGAATGAATATGACAATGATATCCAAATTCTTAAACAGTGGCTCAAGCAAAGAGCCGACGGCTAAGGTGATACAATGAAACAGTTAGCATTGATCTGTTTGGCGAGCAGCTTACTGGTTGGGTGCAGCTGCCCCGCGATTGACTGGCAACAAGATCAACAAGCGCAGTTCGCCGATACAGTGGTTACAATGAAAAGCTCAATGTGGATGGATATGATGCCATCGGTGGGGGTTGAACAAGAAACAATATTACACGGCTCTGTACTGCTGGAATCCGAGCAGGCCTTGGACCCAAGTACTCGGGTTGATTCAATCTCGTTGCAGCAAAGCGATCAGGAGTGGCTGGTAGAAGGTGATGCTCTGGAGTTACGCACTCACAGTCCGACTCAGTGGGAAGTGGTATTTGAGTGGCAAGTGCCTGTCGATCCTGAGCGTCCAATCGATGTTGCCGTTCAGCTCAACGACCAACAGCAGTCGACTTGGTTGGTTAATAAGCAAGTGTCAATCGACAAAGTTTATTAACCGACGAACAAAAAGCAAAAAGGCTTGCTCAGAGGAGCAAGCCTTTTGTTTTATCCCCCGAACATTAACTCGCTTTTTTTAAGCCTGCGTTAATATCGAGAATATCTTGTTCGCTCAAGGTGCCGACTGCCTGACGCAACTGCAGAACGCTGAGAATATAGTCGTAACGTGCGTTTGATAAGTTTTTGTTGGCATCGTAGAGACGACGAGTGGAGTCTAGAACGTCAACAATTGTTCGGGTGCCCACATCAAAGCCCGCTTCAGTGGCTTCGAGTGCTGATCGCGCCGAGACAACGGTCTGTTCATAAGCACGTAGTGCGCCGATTGAAGCACTAATGTTGTTGTTAAAGGCGCGAACGTCTTTGACCACATTGCGGTACGAGGCTTCAAGATCTTGGCTCGCCGCGACATAGTTAAACTCAGCCTGCTTGGTTTGCGAGGTAATGTTACCACCCGTGTAAAGCGGCACATTAAGGTTTATACCAATGTTGAAATTGTTGGTTGTGCCGTCAGTCGTGGCGCTATGTGCAATATCACTATAGTTGTATCCACCATCCAAGCTTAACGAGGGTAGATGCCCGGAGCTGGCCAGTGAAATGCCATCTTTTGCCACATCTTGAGCGATGCGTGCTGACAACAGGCTTAAGTTTTTCTGTTGCGCTTCTTCAAGTAGCTCATTAATTGCAGCTTGGGTTTTACTTGCAGAGAAACGTTGGGTATCTAACACATCAAGATTGTCGTGTTGTTGACCAGTAATTTCACGCAACCCTTCGTAGCTGTTGACTAAGCTGTTTTGCGCTAACACTTCATCGGCAAGAACCGCATCGTATTGAGCTTGCGCGTCGTGCACGTCGGTAATGGCTGACAAACCTACCTCAAAACGTTGTTTGGTTTGCTCTAGCTGACGACCAACCGCGGCTTTCTCTGCTTGAACAAACTCTAAGTTATCTTGGGCGCGCAGTACGTCGAAGTAGGCGGTTGCGACGCGTAAAATTAGAGCCTGTTGCACAGCGGCGTAAGACGCGTCTGCTTGGCGAGCACTCTTTTCAGATATATCCAACGTTAGCCAGCTTGAGCGTTGGTAAAGCTCTTGAGAAAAACTGATGCCACCTGACAGCGCGTTCTTGTCATTATCAACGGTTGAGCCGGCATCAAGATCAGTGTCACCACGAGTTAAGTTGTAACCTGCGGTCAGATTGATTTGAGGTAACAAGGTTGAGCGGCTAGAGTTCACTGCTTCAAAGGCGGCATCACGCTGTGCAGCGGCGCTCAGTAGTGTCGGGTCGTTTTCTTTCGCTTGATTGTAGATTTCCGCTAATGTGTCAGCTACAGCACTGGTGCTGATACTGCCTAGGGCTGCACTAATAACGAGTGGAAGCAGTTTCTTCATAGGTCCTATTCCTACCAAATTATGAAAAAGTTTAGTCTTCAAGAGTTTAACTTAATTGATGGCAACTCGTTCAAAAACTTTGCAAAGTTTTACACTTAACTATCCACTTGTGCAATATATTTAATTCGTCAATTTAAAATATTCTACAAAAATTGTACAAAAAGTTGAGCCATGTCCTTGGAAGTTAAGTATCTGTCTGAGTAAACTATAAGATTCACTCAGTGAGGTGCCAAATGCAACAGTCTGACAAGCAACATCGACAGTTTACTGCACAAGATGTGGAAATAATCTCAAAAGAAATACTCTTTCAAGGTTTTTTCTCCATGGTTAAGTATCGCTTCAAACATAAGCTGTTTGCTGGAGGGTGGAGCGAAATTATTGAACGTGAGATGTTCGAACGAGGCCACGCTGCGGCATTGCTACCTTATGATCCAGTGACCGACAACGTTGTGATCATCGAACAAATTCGAGTGGGCGCACTAGAGCATCAACACCCTTGGCAACTGGAAATTGTTGCGGGCATCATAGATCGAGCTGAAGATGCCGAGCAGGTTGTTCGCCGCGAAGCTGTAGAAGAAGCGGGGATTGATATTGGCGCGATTGAGAAAGTGACCTCGTATTATCCCTCATCAGGTGGCTGTTCAGAATTGTTGGATGTTTATGTCGGACAAGTCGATGCGAGTACTGCACATGGCGTTCATGGTTTAGACTATGAAGGAGAGGATATTCGCGTGCATGTAATTTCTCGTCAGCAAGCGTATCAATGGGTCGTCGACGGGAAGTTTGAAAACGGCGCATCAATCATTGCACTGCAGTGGTTGGAGCTGAATCATCAACGATTGAAGAAACAATGGCACAAGTAGCAGAAAAAAGACCGTATCATGTTGATTTATCAGATTTGATGCGTACATATGAGACCAATTACGCTAAGCTCAACGCTCTGTTGCCCAGCCAACCGAACGTGGGTGATGTACGCTGCTATCAAGCCGCGCAGATGACCTATCAGATTCAAGTGGTAGAAGTCACAAAGTACACAACTTTGGTCGATATTTGTCAAAGTGATGACGTTCCCGTATTTCCATTGCCTACGATGTCTGTCAGGCTCTACCACGATGCTCGCGTAGCAGAAGTTAGTGGCTGTGAGCACCTGAAACGTATCCATGCTCGGTATAATTATCCCAATGACAAAATGCTGCAGCAAGATGAGAAAGTACAACTGAATCGCTTTTTGGGCGATTGGCTTTCGTTTTGTTTGCGACAGGGTATCAGTCGCACTCCATTGAATATTTAGGTTTATGTTTTGAAAGTAGCGTCAAGTTCAGCAGACAGCAGCACGATTAAGCTGGTCCAAATCACAGATACTCACTTGTTTGAGCCCGCCGATGGGAGCCTACTCAGCGTCAAGACACTGGATAGCTTTAATGCGGTCGTTTCAGCGATTATCGAACAAGGAAACTCGTTTGATGCCATCCTATCGACTGGTGATATTTCACAAGATCATAGCGCGGAGTCTTATCAACGTTTCGCGACTGGGATTGAGCCACTTAAGAAGACCTGTTATTGGTTGCCGGGCAATCACGATTTTAAGCCGAGTATGGCATCGGTCCTTCCATCTCAGCAGATTGAACAAGTGTCGCATGTGTTGCTGGGGGAGCATTGGCAAATGATCTTGCTCGACTCGCAAGTGGTCGGTGTACCTCATGGACGCCTGAGTGATCAACAGCTGCAGTTGCTGGAAGACAAACTTTCTCAATACCCACAGCGCCATGCGTTGGTGTTACTCCACCACCATCCGCTGTTAGTTGGTAGTCGTTGGTTGGACCAGCATACCTTAAAAGACGCGGAGTATTTTTGGCAACTACTTGAAAAGCACAGTAATGTGAAAGCCGTACTGTGCGGTCATGTCCACCAAGATATGAACGTGCTACACCAAGGTGTTCGCGTGATGGCTACGCCTTCCACTTGTGTACAGTTTAAGCCAAACAGCGACGACTTTGCCCTCGACACGTTATCTCCGGGTTGGAGAGAGTTAGCGCTTTTCCCAGATGGAAGCCTGACCACTGAAGTTAAGCGACTGGCCCCGGGCAGCTTTCAGCCTGACTTTACCTCTGCTGGCTATTAAACACAGAGGCTAACACGCAAAAGGATATCGTATGCGCCCCTCTTTATTGCTCTATATCCATGGTTTCAATAGCTCGCCACTCTCCGTGAAAGCGAGTCTAATGCGCGATTATTGCGCGAGCCATCGACCTGATATAAAAGTTGTGGTCCCTCAACTGCCTTGTTTTCCCGAGCAAGCCGCTCAGCATCTACTGGATATCGTCAAGCAACATAAAGAAGATTATCGTATTGGCTTAGTTGGAAGCTCACTTGGTGGTTATCTTTCGATGTGGCTAAATGGCCAATTCGGTTTTAAGGCGGTGGTGGTTAACCCTGCCGTGAAGCCATATGAGTTGCTGGTGGATTTTTTGGGTGAACAGCAAAACCCCTATACGCATGAACGCTATTTTCTAGAAAATCAGCATATCGACGAGCTCAAAGCACTTGATACTCCCCAACTGAAGCGTCCACAAGACTTCTGGCTATTGCAACAAACCAACGACGAAGTGCTCGATTATCGTCAAGCAGTGAGTCACTTTTCTGGTGCAAAACAAACGGTAGAGCAGGGGGGCGATCATAGTTTTGTTGACTTCGAACGCTATCCGGCCCAAATCATCGACTTCCTTGAGCTTTGACCCTCATTGAGGGAAGAGTCATAAATTTGCTTGTTACTTGACGCTCTCTCTTGACATAATTAGGTCTGTTCCAGACTATGTCTCACCAGTACTTGTGTGGATTTGATGCGATTGTTTTTCGCTGCCTGGTGTACTGAACACACCTGATAGCTGATTGAGAGCGAACGCCTTATAAATCGCCCACCAAGTTATTCTTTTTATTCTCTATAACGATATTCCGTATTATGACTGAACAATATAATGCAGGAGCCATTGAGGTTCTTAATGGTTTGGAGCCAGTACGTCGCCGCCCTGGGATGTATACGGATACAGCGCGCCCGAACCATTTGGGCCAAGAGGTCATCGATAACAGTGTCGATGAAGCGCTTGCCGGCCACGCTTCCAAAGTTCAAGTAATTCTGCATGCCGACCAGTCACTTGAAGTGATCGATGATGGTCGTGGTATGCCTGTTGATATTCACCCAGAAGAGAAAATCTCGGGTGTGGAACTGATTTTCTGTAAGCTTCACGCAGGTGGTAAGTTCTCCAACAAAAACTATCAGTTTTCCGGTGGTCTCCACGGGGTGGGGATCTCCGTTGTAAATGCTCTATCTAAGCGTGTTGAAGTGACGGTTCGCCGTGATGGCCAAGTATATGAAATGGCCTTTGAAAACGGTAATAAAGTTGAAGAGCTTACGGTAACCGGGACTTGTGGTCGTCGCAATAAAGGTACCAGCGTACACTTCTGGCCTGATGAGAGTTACTTCGATTCTGCTAATTTCTCTGTCACGCGTTTGGTAAACAACTTACGCGCGAAAGCCGTGCTTTGTCCGGGCCTTGAGATTACCTTTAGCGATAAGGTTAATGGTAACGAGCACCAGTGGCGCTACGAAGACGGCTTAAAAGACTATTTAGCAGAAGGGGTCAAAGGCTATATGGTTCTGCCTGAAGAGCCTTTTACCGGTGAATTCTCTGCTGAAACCGAAGCCGCTAACTGGGCTGTAATTTGGCAGCCTGAAGGCGGCGAGATGATCACTGAAAGTTACGTTAACTTGATCCCGACGGCACAAGGCGGCACCCATGTTAACGGCTTGCGCCAAGGATTATTGGATGCGATGCGTGAATTCTGTGAGTTCCGCAACTTGCTTCCCCGTGGCGTGAAACTGACCGGGGATGATGTTTTTGAGCGCTGTTCGTACGTATTATCGGTGAAAATGCAAGACCCACAGTTCGCTGGTCAAACGAAGGAGCGCCTCTCTTCTCGTCAAACCGCGGCGTTTGTTTCTGGTGTGGTTAAAGATGCGTTCAGCTTATGGCTCAATGAGAAGCCACAATTGGCTGAACAGTTAGCCGAAGTGTGTATTGCCAACGCTCACCGCCGCATGCGTGCCAGCAAAAAAGTGGTGCGTAAGAAAGTGGCGTCGGGCCCGGCATTACCCGGAAAATTAACCGATTGTTCGCAGCAAGACTTAAGCCGAACCGAGATTTTCTTCGTCGAGGGTGACTCGGCGGGCGGCAGTGCTAAGCAAGCACGTGATCGTGAATTTCAAGCCGTGATGCCACTGCGTGGTAAAATTCTCAATACTTGGGAAGTGTCACCCGACCAGGTGCTCGCATCACAAGAAGTTCACGACATTTCCGTTGCTCTAGGCATTGACCCTGATAGCGACAACCTAGAAGGGTTACGTTACGGGAAAATTTGTATCCTTGCCGATGCGGACTCCGATGGTCTTCACATCGCCACCCTCTTATGTGCATTGTTTACTCGCCACTTTCGAGCGCTGGTTGAAGCTGGGCATATCTACGTAGCGATGCCGCCTCTGTACCGTATCGACTGTGGTAAAGAAGTGTTCTACGCCTTAGATGATGATGAGAAAGAGGGCATTTTAGAGCGCTTGTCGAAGAAGAAAACCAAGATCAATGTCCAGCGATTCAAAGGGTTGGGTGAGATGAACCCACTGCAGCTGCGTGAAACCACCATGGATCCGAACACACGTCGTCTAGTTCAACTCACTATTGATGACAATGAAGCCACCATGGAAATGATGGATATGTTGTTAGGTAAGAAGCGTGCAGATGACCGTCGTTCTTGGTTACAAAACAACGGCGATATGGCAGAGGTTTAACGAATGTCGACAGAAATTACTTATGATGGCGTTGAACAATTGCCGATGCGCAAGTTCACAGAAGACGCCTATCTCAACTACTCAATGTACGTTATCATGGACCGCGCATTGCCTTATATTGGCGATGGTCTCAAACCGGTTCAGCGACGCATTATCTATGCGATGTCGGAGCTTGGGCTCTCGGCGGCCGCAAAATACAAAAAGTCAGCACGTACCGTCGGTGACGTGTTGGGTAAGTACCATCCGCATGGCGATTCAGCTTGTTACGAAGCCATGGTGTTGATGGCACAGCCGTTCTCTTATCGTTACCCTTTAGTCGACGGTCAAGGTAACTGGGGCGCGCCCGATGACCCAAAATCGTTCGCAGCGATGCGTTATACCGAAGCTAAACTATCTAAGTTTGCTGAAGTGTTGCTGGGTGAACTTGGTCAAGGCACGGTAGAGTGGCAACCTAACTTTGATGGCACAATGAAAGAGCCGCAAATGTTGCCTGCTCGGCTCCCACACATATTGCTCAATGGTGTGACCGGGATCGCCGTGGGTATGGCCACCGACATTCCACCTCATAACGTGCGTGAAGTGGCGGATGCGACGATTCATTTAATCGACAATCCGAAAGCTGAGTTGGCTGAGGTGATGAACTTTGTTCAAGGCCCGGACTACCCAACTGAAGCGGAAATCATCTCACCGAAGGTGGATCTTGAGAAAATCTACCGCACCGGACGTGGTAGCATCAAAATGCGTGCGGTCTGGCACAAAGAGGGCAGTGATATCGTTATTACTGCTCTGCCGCATCAGGTTTCTGGCGCCAAACTACTTGAGCAGATCGCTAGCCAAATGCGGGCGAAAAAACTGCCTATGGTGGACGATCTACGCGACGAATCCGATCACGAAAACCCAACTCGAATTGTCGTGGTTCCGCGTTCGAATCGCGTCGATTGCGAGCAGTTGATGAATCATCTGTTTGCTTCAACTGACCTAGAAAAGAATTACCGAGTTAACCTGAACATGATTGGTCTAGACAATCGTCCTCAGGTTAAAGGGTTAGTGCAGGTGCTTGCGGAGTGGATAGAGTTCCGCCGTGCAACCGTTCGTCGTCGCTTGCAACATCGCCTCGATAAAGTCTTGGCACGCTTACATATTTTAGAAGGTCTATTAGTCGCTTACCTCAATCTCGATGAGGTGATTGAAATTATTCGTACTGAAGACGACCCGAAAGCCGTGTTAATGGCACGATTTGGTATTACTGACATTCAAGCCGACGCCATTCTAGATACCAAACTTCGTCATCTCGCTAAACTAGAAGAGATGAAGATTCGCGGTGAGCAAGAAGAGCTAGAAAAAGAGCGTGAAAAACTCGAACAACTGCTCGGCTCTGAGCGACGTTTGAATACATTGTTGAAAAAAGAGATCAAAGCGGACGCTGAGAAATACGGTGACGCTCGCCGCTCGCCTTTGGTTGAGCGTGCTGAAGCTAAAGCTCTGACCGAGCGTGACTTGGTGCCAAGTGAACCTATCACTGTCGTTTTATCCGAAAAAGGCTGGATTCGTCATGCCAAAGGGCATGAGGTAGATGCTGAAGGGTTAAATTACAAGTCTGGAGACCAGTTCCTTGCCGCTGCCCGTGGTAAGAGTAATCAACAAGCGGTATTCCTTGGCAGTGACGGACGCAGCTATTCGCTTGAATCTCATTCCTTGCCTTCAGCGCGCAGTCAAGGGGAGCCAATCACAGGGCGGCTTAATATCAATGCGGGCACTAGCATCCGCCATGTGGTCATGGGGGAAGAGAATCAAGTATGGCTCGTAGGATCCGATGCTGGATATGGCTTTGTATGTAAAGGCAGTGATCTGCTATCGAAGAACCGTAGCGGTAAAGCCTTGGTCACGTTGCCACAAAATTCTGAAGTGCTCACGCCGCAATCCGTTGGTGACTTAGATCACGATGAAATACTGGCAATCACCAATCAAGGACGAATGCTATTGTTCCCAATCAAAGACCTGCCTCAGTTAGGCAAAGGTAAAGGGAATAAGATCATCAATATACCAGCGGCCAAGGCGAAAGAGCGTGAAGAGTATGTCTCGCACTTAATCGCTTTGCCACAAGGGAGTGCGGTGACTCTTTATGCAGGTAAACGTAAATTAGGTCTAAAAGCGTCTGATTTGGATAATTTCCGTGGTGAACGAGGCCGACGTGGTAGCTTGCTTCCAAGAGGTTTACAGCGCGTGACCCGTATCGATGTTGAGTCGACAATGAGCGAATCGAATCACCAAGAGTAATAAAAAAACCCATGCCTAGCATGGGTTTTTTATTAGGTCTCTATTCGCGAGTATCTTCTTCAATCGTCACTTGCAACGTTTTTTCTTTGCCTTTGTGCAAAACCAGGACATCAACGGTTGTCCCCGGTCTGAGTTCAGTGACTAAATCCATCACACTCTGGCGGCCATTGATCTTCTGGCCATCAATCTTAAGGATGATGTCTTGTGGCTCGAAGCCTGCTTCTGCAGCAGGTCCATTCGGGTCGACACCGAGCACGACAATCCCACCTATATGTTCACTCCCTAGGAGTCGTGATGTCACCGAATTGATGTCTTGGCCATCGATACCGATATAGCCACGAATAACCCGCCCATCAGCAATGATCTTTTGCATGATTTTGTTGGCGAGTGAATAGGGAATGGCAAAAGAGATCCCGTAAGTTTCAAGTTCAGTCGCTTGTTGGAATGAGGCGGTGTTGATGCCGACCAACTCCCCACGAGTATTGACTAGAGCGCCCCCAGAGTTCCCTTCATTGATCGCGGCATCGGTTTGAATGAACGCTTGGTGGCCGTCCGCACTGATGGATGAACGCCCTGTTGCCGAAATAATGCCAAAGGTAGTGGTTTGACCAAGGTTGTAGGGGTTACCTATCGCTAGGACCACATCGCCCACTTGAGGTTGATAGTCTGGATTAAGTGGGATAACCGGAAGGTTTTCCCCTTCGATGCGCAGTATTGCAATGTCGGTGCGGCGGTCTTTGCCTACCAACTGAGCAGCGGCTAAGCGACCATCTTGAAGCGCGACGATCACTTGATCGGCTTGAGCTACGACATGGTAGTTGGTGATTATATAGCCTTTCTCACTGGCAATAACACCAGAGCCTAGCCCTTGAATCGAAAGCTCTGAACGGTCGTTTTCGGTGTACTTGCGACTATAGATATTGACCACAGCAGGGGCCGCTTTACGCACGGCGTGATTAAAAGAGATTGGCATTGGAGAGCTTGCAACGCTGCTTTGTTCTACCTCTTCTGGAAGAATGCTGGAGCGCAAAGAGGGGACTGTGACTAACAATAAGGCTGCTGTTGCTAAGCCTAAGCCAACAGAACGCAATAGGAATTGCAGCATACTTCCCTCATCAATGGTAATAAAGTGAATAAGTTGGAGAAGAATAGCATTAGATAAGTGAAGAAGAAAAGGACAGCCGAGTGCTAGGCTGTCCCTTTACAAGCGATATCGCGTTTTATTGAGCGAAAAAGTTAACGAATGACCAGGTAAATGCTGCGGTCACCACGTTGAATGTTGAGTGCCAGCACACCTGGTTGTTTATCGAGCACCTTTCTAAACTCGGCCAAGTTTTTCACACGTTTACGGTTAACGCCGATAATGATGTCATCTTTTTGTAGCTGGTACGCTTCGGCTTTGGAGCCTGCCTCAATCGCACTGACCTTAACCCCTTGCACTTTATCGCTAGCATTCGTGTTGGTCAGTTGAGCCCCCGATAAACCTTGATGTAGCTTATCTGCGGTGGTTTTGACATTGATTTGCTCCCCAAGTACCACATCATAAGCGCGCTCTTTTCCATCACGAACGATACCCAATGTGATCTCTTTTCCTGCACCTAATGTCGCGACTTTAGCGCGCAGCTCGCTAAAGGAGTTGATCGATTTACCATTGACGGAAACGATGACATCACCGGCTTCTAAGCCTGCTTTATCAGCGGCGCTATCTGGGACTACTTGGCTAACAAACGCCCCTTTGCTCGATTCATACCCAAGTGCCTCTGCCAACTCAGAAGTGATCTCTCCGCCTTGCACGCCAAGCATACCGCGTTTGACTTCACCAAACTCCAAAATTTGCGCGGTAAGATTGTTCATCATGTTAGACGGAATGGCAAAACCGATACCGACGTTGCCGCCATTTGGTCCCAGAATAGCAGTATTGATACCGATCAGCTCACCGTTAAGGTTAACCAATGCGCCGCCTGAGTTACCACTGTTGATCGCGGCATCCGTTTGAATGAAGTTTTCAAAGTTTTCGATATTAAGTCCGCTGCGGCCCAGCGCTGAGACGATACCTGAGGTGACCGTTTGACCAAGGCCAAACGGGTTACCGATTGCGACTGCGAAATCACCCACTCGCAATTGATCTGAATCGGCGATTTTTACTTCAGTCAGATCTTTGGCTTTCTCAAGTTTGAGCAACGCGACATCAGACATTTGATCCCCACCGATAAGTTCGGCGTCGTACTCGCGTCCATCATGCAATTTGACACGAATTTTTTCAGCGCCGTTGATTACGTGATAGTTGGTGACGATATGGCCATTGTCTGCATCAATGATGACCCCTGAGCCTAACCCTCGGAATGGGCGTTCTTGAAGTTGCTCAGTAGGAAAATCAGGACCAAAGAAAAAGCGGAACTGCTCAGGGATATGTTGCCTAGATACCTGTGTGCCTTCCACAGAAATGCTGACGACGGCGGGGGTGACCCTTTCAAGCATAGGTGCCAAGCTTGGCATCTGTTCACCATTTACAGCAACTGGCAGCGCTGCTGTCGCTTGGATGGGGGTGATGATTGAACTTAAGCTAAGAGAGAGAACTGTTAACGCGAGCAAAGGTTTTTTCATCGGAGACTCCTAATTAATTAACATCCCATATGACGAATATTTGTACGAAATATCAGAATTCAAGGGACGGTTATCAGGAGTTATGACTCAAAAACCTTTGCAAAGTTCAGCATACTAAGATTGTGATTATGACGCCTTGGCTGAAACCACATCCTGAGAGTCGAGAATCTCTTTTTGTTGCTCTTTGAGCAAGCCTGTCGAGCCTGAGGCGTAATCTTTTGGTGCTTCGTTGAGTGGCTGGATATCCACAGTGTGGCTAATGTCGACATTATCATCACTCTCTTGCTGAGTGATTTTTTTTACAAACGGATTGTCTTGATCAGGCATGTTGGGTAGTAATTCAGTAGAGGTTTTAGCCATGTGTTGATATAGCTTGGTGTATTCTTTGCCTAATGAATCTAACATCTCAGACGTCTGTGCAAAGTGATCGGTCAGATCTTGTTTCTGTTGCTCTAACTCAAACTTCGCGCTCTCTAAATCTTTCTGTACGCTTTTTTGTTTTTTGTAGCTTGGCGTGGTGAGACGAGAGATAGCGACACCAAGTACCAGACCAACAAGCATACCTACTAGGGCATAAATCCAAGGCATAATTGCTCCTTATCATTGTTATTTAACATGTTTTTTACTGGTTAGTTACACATGTTCAATCGACATGGTACTATGAGTGCTTCAGCCAATAAAGCAAAATGCATGTGCTCTACATAGCAGTTTAACAGTCTTCTTCATCAGGTAACGAAGCGATGACGCCATTAGAAATCTACCAAAAAGATATAAAAGAACACGGTTTTCAAAAGGATGCGGCTCAACTTCAAGCAGTTTCAGCCCTAGATAGACTTTACCATGAGTTAATCGATTACATGGCGACGCCCGTCGAAAAAACGTCGGGGTGGCGAAAATGGTTTGGGAAAAATGAACCACAAGTCCCAGTCCCTAAAGGTATCTATTTCTGGGGCGGTGTTGGACGCGGTAAGACCTACTTAGTCGACACTTTCTTCACTGCGCTGCCTAGCGACAAGAAAATGCGTGTCCATTTTCACCGTTTTATGTACCGAGTTCATGATGAACTGAATGCTTTAGGTGAGGTGAATGATCCTCTGGAAATTGTGGCGGACAAATTTAAAGCCGAAGCCGATATCATCTGTTTTGATGAGTTTTTTGTTTCTGACATTACCGATGCCATGATCTTGGGCACTTTATTCCAAGCGCTGTTCCAGCGTGGCGTGATACTTGTGGCCACATCGAATATTCCGCCTAGGGAACTGTACCGCAACGGATTACAACGAGCACGTTTTTTGCCAGCGATTGACTTGATTGAAGCCAACTGTCACGTGCTTAATGTGGACAGTGGCATTGACTACCGGCTGCGTACATTAGAGCAGGCGGAAATCTACCATTTTCCACTGGATGACCAAGCCAATAAAAATTTGCGCCACTACTATGAGCAGTTAGTGGCGGACAACAAACAGGTGCAAAAGACAGTGGAGATTAATCATCGTCAAATTGACGTAATACAAGCTTCGGATGGGGTATTGCACGCCAGTTTTGAGCAGTTATGCCAGTCAGCACGTAGTCAAAACGACTACATCGAAATGTCGCGAATTTATCACACTGTGCTTTTGGCTGATGTCAAACAGATGGACAGAAGTATTGATGATGCTGCAAGACGGTTTATCGCATTGGTCGATGAGTTCTACGAGCGACATGTTAAGTTGATTATCTCTGCAGAGGTTTCTTTGTCGGCGCTTTATAGTAGTGGTCAATTGGAGTTTGAATTCAAGCGTTGTCAGTCGCGACTGATCGAAATGCAAAGTCATGAATACCTAGCCAAGGAACACTTGGCTTAAGCTCGAGAATATCTAGGTTGCGGGTTGAAAAAAAATGAATTTTTTTGCCAAAAAGAGGTGATTTTTTCAACTGACTTCTCTATAATCCTGCGACCCACCGTTACTGCAGACCTTGATTATCGAAGGTATTTCGACATAACGGGTCGAGAGTGCCAACCACTCGAAGGGGTGTTGACTGGACTCTTAGTCAGTGGGAGCGAAAGCTCCTTAAGTGTAAATCTAAATATTAACGGGTTATTGTTAGCATGAAAACTTTCGTTGCTAAACCAGAAACTGTAAAACGCGACTGGTACGTTGTAGACGCTGAAGGTAAAACTCTTGGCCGTCTAGCAAGTGAAATTGCATCTCGCCTACGTGGCAAACACAAAGCTGAATACACTCCTCACGTTGACACAGGTGATTACATCATCGTTATCAATGCTGAGAAAGTTGCTGTAACAGGCAACAAAGCTAAAAACAAAGTGTACTACCGTCACTCTGAGTTCCCTGGCGGCCTAAAATCAATCACTTTTGAAAAGTTGATCGATCGTAAGCCTGAAATGGCGCTTGAACTAGCGGTTAAAGGTATGCTTCCACGTGGTCCTCTAGGCCGTGCTATGTACCGTAAGCTAAAAGTTTACGCTGGCGCTGAGCACAACCATGTTGCTCAACAACCACAAGTACTAGACATCTAATCGGGGATTTCGAAAATGGCAGAGAATCAATACTACGGCACTGGCCGTCGCAAAAGCTCAGCTGCACGTGTTTTCATCAAACCAGGCAGCGGCAACATCGTAATCAACAAGCGTAGCCTTGATGAGTACTTCGGTCGTCCAACTTCTCGCATGGTTGTTAAACAGCCTCTAGAGCTAGTTGAACTAACTGAGAAACTAGACCTATACGTTACTGTTAAAGGTGGCGGTATTTCAGGTCAAGCAGGTGCTATCCGTCACGGTATCACTCGCGCTCTAATGGAATACGATGAGTCTCTACGTCCTACTCTACGTGCAGCTGGTTACGTTACTCGTGACGCTCGTTGCGTTGAACGTAAGAAAGTTGGTCTACGTAAAGCACGTCGTCGTCCACAGTTCTCAAAGCGTTAATCTTTTTTCGAAAAGATTCGCTTCCAATATTCGTATTGGAATGTGGCGTCAAAAGCCTGGCATATTGCCAGGCTTTTTTGTTTTTCACTTCTAAAAAAATCCTATCTCACCCGTACTTACTGATTGTTTTATCGCAGTTATACCGCTTTTGTGACCTCATAGGCGATTCCCCTCACAAATGTTACAAAAAGGTAGCTTTATCTTGTCAAAAAGTAGGGTTTTATTTATCATTTGCCATCAAATAAATACAACTAAATTCGTATTTTGTTAGCCATGCTCTTTAAGCGGAATAACAACAATCCACAAGGAGCAAATGGGAGAATGTTTGGATGAGCAATGCGCCTTTAAATAACGGTCGCAGACGTTTCTTAACTGCTACAACAGCTGTTGTGGGTGGTTTAGGGGCAGCTGCTGTCGCCGTTCCTTTTATCAAATCTTGGAACCCAAGTGAAAAAGCCAAAGCGGCGGGTGCCCCTGTTGAAGTTGACATCGGTAAACTTGAAGAAGGGCAAATGGTACGTGTCGAGTGGCGAGGTAAGCCTGTATGGGTGGTTCGTCGTGCACAGTCAGTAGTTGACACGCTAAAAGAACTTGACGGTCAGTTACGTGATCCATCTTCAGGTGAAGAACAGCAACCGACTTATGCTCAGAACGCTTATCGCTCAATTAAGCCAGAGTATTTTGTTGCTGTTGGTATCTGTACACACCTTGGTTGTTCACCGACTTATTTACCTGACAGTTTTAGCGAACAAGTTCAGGGTGTGAAATCCGGTTTCTTCTGTCCATGTCATGGCTCAAAGTTCGATATGGCTGGACGTGTTTTCCAAGGCGTTCCTGCGCCATTAAACCTAGTTGTTCCTAAGCACATGTATCTTAGCGATACTAGAATTCTTGTCGGTATTGACGAAGAAGGGGAGGCATAATGCAAGCTCTACTTGATTGGGTAGAAAAACGCATACCCGCAATGAATGCGTACAAGAAGCACCTTTCTGAGTACCCGATGCCGAAGAACTTTAACTTCTGGTATCTATTTGGCTCATTAGCGATGCTTGTATTGGTAAACCAAATCCTAACGGGGATTTGGTTAACAATGAACTATGTACCTTCTGGTGATGGTGCGTTTGCTTCTATCGAATACATCATGCGTGATGTTGAGTATGGTTGGTTACTGCGTTACATGCACTCCACCGGCGCATCGGCCTTCTTCGTCGTGGTTTACCTGCACATGTTCCGTGGTCTCATCTACGGTTCATACCAGAAGCCTCGTGAGCTACTGTGGATCTTCGGTATGCTTATCTTCCTTGTGTTGATGGCAGAAGCGTTCATGGGTTATCTGCTACCTTGGGGGCAGATGTCTTACTGGGGGGCTCAGGTAATTATCTCTCTATTCGGTGCGATCCCAGTTATCGGTGATGATTTAACACTATGGATTCGTGGTGACTACGTTATCTCTGGTGCGACGCTGAACCGTTTCTTCGCACTGCACGTAATTGCGCTGCCTATCGTTCTGTTGCTGCTAATCGTTCTTCATGTCCTAGCACTGCACGAAGTGGGTTCAAACAACCCAGACGGTATCGAAACCAAACTACCCAAAGGTTCGATGGGCGACGATTACAAGACTCAGTTCAAGTTCCACGACTACTACACTAAGAAGTACGATATCATCGATTCAATTCCTTTCCACCCGTATGGGACTGTGAAGGACATGGTCGGTGTCGCTGGCTTCCTATTCCTGTTCTGCTACGTGCTGTTCTTTAACCCAGAAATGGGCGGTTACTTCCTTGAGCCACCTAACTTTGAAGCGGCTAACCCACTCAAAACACCTGAGCACATCGCTCCAGTGTGGTACTTCACGCCGTTCTACGCGATTCTGCGTGCGGTTCCTGATAAGTTATTAGGTGTTATCGCGATGGGCGCGTCGATTGCGGTGCTATTTGTACTGCCTTGGCTAGACCGTTGTCGTGTGCGCTCTTACCGTTACCGCAGTAAGTTCCATTTGTTTAATATCATCCAGTTCACGATCAGCTTTATCGCGTTAGGGATTCTTGGTGCGCTTCCAGCAACACCAACTTACACGCTGCTAGCTCAGATCTTCAGCTTAGCTTACTTCATGTTCTTCGTGCTGCTGTACTTCTACAGTAAGAACGAAGCGACTAAGCCACTACCAGAAAGGGTGACATTCAAATGAAAAAATGGATTGTAATTTTATTTGCAATGCTGCCTTCATTGGCGATGGCAGCGGGTGCTAACGTACCGCTTGATAAAGCAAACAACGACTTGACCGACCAAGCCTCATTGCAAAATGGTGCCAAGTTGTTCATGAACTACTGTTTCGGTTGTCATTCCGCGCAATACCAACGTTATGAGCGTGTGGCTCGTGATATCGGTATTCCGACAGACCTACTGAAAGAGAACCTGATTTTCGACCCAAATGCGAAAGTGGGCGATCTAATGGAAAACGCTATTCCAGATGAATCCGCAGCTAAGTGGTTTGGCGCTCCACCACCTGATCTTACTTTGGTTGCGCGAGTACGTGGTACGGATTGGTTGTACACCTACTTACGCTCTTTCTATTCAGACCCGAGTCGTCCATTTGGTGTGAACAACATTGTTTTCCCAAGTGTTGGTATGCCACATGTGCTCGAAGAGCTACAAGGTATTCCTACTCCTGTCTACGAAACGCATGTTATTGATGGT
This sequence comes from Vibrio sp. JPW-9-11-11, assembly GCF_013369335.1. Classification (GTDB taxonomy): domain Bacteria; phylum Pseudomonadota; class Gammaproteobacteria; order Enterobacterales; family Vibrionaceae; genus Vibrio. The sequence continues at coordinate 152,258 of NZ_SZQJ01000007.1, read as the reverse complement.
GAAGAAGTAACGAAAGTGGTTGGGGTAGAGACCGATGGAACGGGTGAGTTGAACAGCGAAGAGTACGATAACGCTGTACGTGATCTGGTTAACTTCCTTGAATATTCTGGCGATCCCGTGAAACTAGAGCGTCATGCCCTAGGTTGGTGGGTGATGGCTTTCTTGGTGATCTTCACTATCGTCGTGGTTCTGCTGAAGAAAGAGTATTGGCGCGATGTGCACTAATTGTGCTAATATACCGTGCTAATTCCCAATTTTTGAACTTAACAATGGAGGCTTAGCCTCCATTGTTTTTATATTTGTAAGTGTGCTGGAGGGCTCCATGGCTGTAGCTGCCAATAAACGTTCTGTGATGACTCTATTCTCAAGTGCATCTGATATGTATAGCCATCAGGTACGTATTGTTCTAGCAGAGAAAGGTGTAAGTGTTGAAGTTGAGCTTGTCGATGAGGCAAATCTGCCGGCAGAATTGATTGAACTTAACCCATACAAAACCGTGCCAACTTTAGTTGACCGTGAACTAGCGCTTTACGATTCAAAGATCATCATGGAATACCTAGATGAGCGTTTCCCTCATCCACCATTGATGCCAGTCTACCCAGTGGCACGTGGTAATAGTCGTCTAATGATCTACCGTATCGAAAAAAACTGGTACACATTGGCTGAAAAAGTAGTTAAGGGCAATGCGGAAGAAGCAGAAGCCGCGCGCAATAAACTGCGTAACGATCTGTTGACTCTAGGCCCAGTTTTCGCCGAGTACGAGTACTTTATGAGCGAAGAGTTTAGCTTGATTGACTGCTACTTAGCGCCGTTACTATGGCGTTTACCACAACTTGGTATTGAACTGGTTGGCCCGGGTTCGAAAGAGCTGAAAATTTACATGAACCGTGTGTTTGAGCGTGATTCATTCCTGGCTTCATTGACTGAAGCAGAACGTGAAATGCGTCTGGCTCGTTAATCGGCCGAGAAGATGGATATTGTAAATATGACTCCACGCCGCCCATATATGCTTCGTGCGTTTTATGAGTGGCTGGTGGATAACGATTTAACCCCTCACCTTGTTGTAGCGGCAGAAATGCCAGGCGTACGTGTTCCCCTGGAGTTTGTCCAGGATGGGCAAATTATCTTGAATATCGCGCCAAGAGCTGTGGGTAATTTAGAGCTTGGCAACGAAGCGATCACCTTTAACGCTCGCTTTAGTGGGCGTCCTCATTCTGTAATTGTCCCTCTCTACGCCGTTCAAGCCATTTATGCCCGTGAAAACGGTGCAGGAACTATGTTTGAACCAGAAGAAGCCTACTCGGAAGAGTATCTAGAGACGGAGATCGAAGAGAGTGAAGAGTCACTACCGCTGACTGTCGCGACTGAAAATGAAGATGTCGACATCGACTCTGATGAACACGAATCATCTAGACCGAAAGGGCGTCCGAGCCTACGGGTTGTAAAATAAAAAAAGCAGCGTTTAATCGCTGCTTTTTTATTGCCTACTGCTTATGCTTACTCTTGGTAAAAAGCACGTATGACTTGTTTGACTCCAGAAATGTTGCGTGCAATCTCTGTCGCCATATCCGCGTGTTGCTGAGAGACATATCCGAGCAGAAATACCTCTTTGTCTTCGGTGATCACTTTAATTTTGACGCCGCTGAGTTCAGAATCGGCCAGCAAGGCTGATTTCACTTTTGTCGTGATCCAGCTGTCGTGGCTGATTTCACCGACCGACAGTGGCGCTTTAACACGCAGTTGGTTATGAATCGTCTTCACACCTTGGATATCGCGTGCTTGATTCTCAAACTTATGCTTTAGTTTTTCACTGTTGGCTTGCCCCATCAACACCACAGTACCGTCGTATGAACTGGCTGTGATACGTGCATTGCCACGAAACGGCGCTTTGTTACTGATACCTGCGACTTCGAATTCGATGTTATTATCGTTCCAAATCTCTTGTGTTGAGCGGGGATCAATAACAATGTTCGCTGTGGTTGCCGCTCCAGCCACAAGCAATCCCGCACAGCCCGTTAAAGTGAGGGTGACAAGGAATATAGCGATTAGCTTACATCGTTGCATGGCTTACTCTTCGTGTGCAGGGAATAGGACTTGGTCGATAAGGTCGCATAAGCAGTGCAGCGTCACCATATGCACCTCGTGAATTCTTGCGGTTCTGTGAGAAGGTATACGAATTTCAACATCGTGTTCTCCGAGCAGCCCGGCCATTTCACCGCCGTCTTTGCCAGTTAAGGCAATGATTGTCATGTCGCGGGTCACGGCGGCTTCCATCGCTTTGATGATATTTTTACTGTTGCCACTGGTCGAAATCGCTAAAAGAATATCTCCTGCTTGACCGAAAGCTCGTACTTGCTTGGAGAAGATTTCTTGATAATGGTAGTCATTGGCGACAGCCGTCAGTGTGGTGTTGTCGGCGGTGAGTGCCATTCCTGGCAAGCTAGGGCGTTCAGTTTCAAAACGGTTAAGAAGACAAGAGACAAACTGTTGTGCGTTTGAAGAAGAACCACCGTTGCCGCAGCAAAGAATTTTGTTGCCGTTGAGCAAGCTAGCGACCATTGCTTGGGCGGCATGTGTGATCGCATCTGGTAAGGCTTCTGCCGCTGCGATCTGAATTTGAATGCTTTCTGTGAAACTATCTTTAATGCTGTCTAGCATCGATTATCCTTGAGTAATTGCGTTTTTTATCCACTCGACTTGGTCGCCCTGCTGATGAATAGCCACTAAATCGAAGCGAAAATCTGTTGAATAAACCGACAGTCCCTGTTTGAGCAGCCACAGGTTGGCTGCCTTGATCAATTTATTGATTTTGTTCCGGGTAACGGTTTCGGCGGCGTGTCCGAAACTCCGATTATGTCGGTAACGAACCTCGACAAACACAATAGTGTGACCATCGCGCATTATCAGGTCTATTTCTCCACCTTTGACCGTGAAGTTTCGCTCAATTGGCGACAAGCCGCAACTGATAAGATGCTTTTCTGCTGCGGCTTCATAGTGCGCGCCTTCAGCGCGGTGGTTATTCGGCACTATGCTCGGCCCAACTGAGCTCTCGTTGGACGATGCAGTTTTGATCGATACTGAGAATACCTGTATTACCGTCGACGCTATAACCATTGACCACTTTCATCTGCGGCAAGTGTTCCATTAAGCGGTACGCATCCATTCCGAGTGCTTGGAGACGTTTCTCTGCGTTGGAGTCTTTTGGCCACAGTTTGTCCATTTGCGCTTGCAGTGCATCGTTTAGCTGGATCAGCAAGGGGATATCGCTGTACATGACCCCAGAGAGGTCCTCATATTGCTGACGACCGCTGTTGCTGCGAGAGTTTGAGTACAGTTTTGGTGGCAAGGTATCTGGGTTGATCGCGACTTCAATAAAAGGTTTGATCAGGGTCAGCTCTGAGCTTTTTGCAACGATGTAAACCGCATCAATGTCGCGGCGACTGCGTGGTTGACTCTCGAGTGGAATATCAAGCAGTGCTTCCATTTGGGCGATATTTTGTTGGCTACTTTGCAGGCCAAACACTTTGTTGATGTCTCGTTGTAACTGACGCTTATCCCCAAATAAGTTGACGGCAACTTGGTTATCACTGTAGTTCTGCCACTCTTGTTCAAAAGCTTCGACTACTCGACTGCCCAGTCGACCTTGTGGCGCCAAAATCAAGGGATATTGATAGCCTTGCTTAGCGAGGTGTTTCGCCGCTTGGGCCACTTCCTGCTCTGGAGAGAGCGCTAAATAGCAAGTGTTATTGCCGGCTTGAATGTCTTCCGGAATGTTGAGCGCAAGGGTGGGGAGAGGTTGGCTAAAGCTGGTTTGCGCCGCTTGGAGCTTTTCAATGTTTTCCTTAAGCAATGGCCCAACAATTGAGTCGATCTGCTTTTCGACGAGTTTGGCTTCTAGCTCTTCTATCGAAATGGTATTGGTGTCGATGACCGTCAGTGTTGCATCTTGGTTTCGCGTCTGGTCATTCATCATTTCTACGATGAACCCGTCACGAATCAGTTTAGCTTGTTTGGCAAACTTGCCGCTTAATGGCAGTAATAGCGCAGTATTGACGGGTTTGGTGATCTCCAAAGCGAGAATATCGAGGATCGCTTGTGGGGTGTAAACTGCTGCGGGATGAGTTGGATTACTTTCCAGCCACTCTTCTAGTGACGTTTTTAGCTCTGGCAGATTACTGGCCAATTCTTTGCTGGTGGCGGCGAGTTCAAGCCAAGCGTAAAAGCGACGATTGGTTTCTTGCGCTTGATACTGCTGTAAGTCGAGTGCTGGGTATTGGTTGAGGTTTTTCCAAATGAGATCGGAAGCCAACGCTTGGTCAGCTTCTGCCTGATAACGGCTAGCGAGAGAGGTTTCACGTGCCACATTGAACAAGTCATTCTGCTGATTAAACAAAGAGCTACGTATTTGATGGTAGCTTAGCCACTGTTCATCAGCGAGTTGCCAGTTTGGTTTAAAACTGAGGGACTCGAGCGCTTGTGTGTACTCTTCTTGCGCGACCAGCAGCTCGGCACGTGCTAGTTGCCATTCAGCTTGTTGCATTTCGCTCAATGATTGACGAGCCAGGCGCTTGATCAGTAGCTGCGCTTGAGAGCCATCCCCTGCCTCTATCGACGCTTTCAGCGCCATAATTAGCCAGTCGTTTTGCAATGCTCCTTGGCTGCTGTCAGCGCGCATCAAGTAAGTTTGAATCGGCTGGTTAGGATCTAAGGTAATATCAACACTTTGTGGCGTCTTAGGTGCAGAAGAACAGGCCGCCAGAGTGACAGCGAGTGCTACAGGAGTCAGTAAGCGTGTTACAATGCGACGCTTGTGGTTATTGTTAGCCATGAGTTCTTATCAAATCCGTATAAAATTGTGTCTATATTAATCGTTGAAGTGATGGTAAACAAATGACAGATAATAAAACCTTACCAAATGAGGTTCCGACTCTTTATATCGTACCCACTCCCATTGGGAACTTGGGTGATATAACTCAGCGAGCAATCGAGGTGCTTAACAACGTCGATCTGATCGCTGCAGAAGATACCCGCCATACCGGTAAATTGTTGTCACACTTCAATATCCAAACCAAAACTTTCGCCCTCCATGATCATAATGAACAGCAGAAAGCGCAAGTGTTAGTCGATAAATTGTTGGCGGGGCACGCAATTGCACTCGTTTCTGATGCCGGTACCCCACTGATCAGTGACCCAGGATACCATCTAGTTACACAATGTCGTCAGGCAGGCGTTAAAGTTGTGCCACTTCCTGGCGCTTGCGCGGTTATTACGGCCCTGAGTGCGTCTGGATTACCATCGGATAGGTTCAGTTTTGAAGGTTTTTTGCCAGCGAAGAGCAAGGGCCGTAAAGACAAGTTTTTGGAGATCGCCAAAGCCGAACGTACTTGTATTTTCTATGAATCCCCACACCGTATTCTGGACTCACTCGACGATATGCTCGAAGTTTTGGGCCCTGATAGAGAAGTTGTGCTGGCGCGCGAGCTGACCAAAACGTTCGAAACGATCCAAGGGTTGCCTTTAGGTGAGTTGGTGGAGTGGGTGAAGTCAGACTCAAACCAACAGCGCGGCGAAATGGCGTTGTTGATCCACGGTTACCGATCTTCAGAACAGGGCGCAATCCCTGAAGAAGTAAAGCGCACACTGGCTATTTTAGTCAAAGAACTCCCGCTGAAGAAAGCGGCGGCTATGACGGCTGAAATCTACAACTTGAAGAAGAATGCTCTGTATAAGTGGGGGTTGGAAAACCTGGAATAAAAGCGAAAACGGAAGTCTGCTTTCCATTGCAAAGTGTTCGAATTATCTAACTATGCGCAGCATTTTGGACAATCCTTCACCATTCAACCTTTGCTTTGCAGCAATTCTGTGATCGCGCTAGACACTTCCCCCTTAACTCTATACAATCCGCCATCGGAGTCGACTGGGTAGTCGCTGCTTTGTTGATGTCCTTCGGGAGACTGACGTTGAGGTCCTTACGGAAACTGACGTTGACGTCCTTCGGGAGACTGACAAAGGGGAGGAAAGTCCGGGCTTCATAGAGCAAGGTGCCAGGTAACGCCTGGGGGGCGCAAGCCCACGACAAGTGCAGCAGAGAGAAGACCGCCGATGGCCCGTAAGGGAACAGGTAAGGGTGAAAGGGTGCGGTAAGAGCGCACCGGACGACTAGTAATAGTTCGTAGCAGGGTAAACTCCACCTGAAGCAAGACCAAATAGGCCTCCACATTGCGTTGCTCGCGTAAGGAGGCGGGTAGGTTGCTCGAGCCAGTGAGTGATTGCTGGCCTAGACGAATGGCTACCGCCGCGCAAGCGGAACAGAACCCGGCTTATGTGTCGGCTCCACCTATTCGAGACCCATCGTAACGTTATCGGTTATGATGGGTTTTTTGCTTTTTATTGACCAAATTAATTTTCTTGAGATTAAACTTAGCGCAAAATCACGTGTTCTCACTCGCTAGTGGTGGCGATAAGCCGCTAAATCAGTACACTGGAGAATCTGAACTCGTCAATGCGACAGCCACATGAGATAACTATGACCGAAGCATTTAAACACATATCCGTACTTCTAAATGAATCCATCGATGGTTTAGCCATTAAGCCAGACGGTATCTATATTGATGGTACGTTCGGTCGCGGTGGTCATAGCCGCACGATTCTCTCTAAGCTAGGTGAAAATGGTCGCTTGTACAGTATTGATCGCGATCCTCAAGCGATTGCTGAAGCGGGTAAAATTGATGATCCTCGTTTTACCATTATTCACGGTCCCTTTTCGGGCATGGCTGAATATGCAGCTGACTACGGTCTTGTTGGTAAAGTCGATGGTGTGTTACTTGATCTTGGTGTCTCGTCACCACAGTTGGATGATGCGGAGCGTGGCTTTAGTTTCATGAAAGATGGCCCGCTTGATATGCGTATGGACCCAACGTCGGGCATTCCAGTTTCGCAGTGGCTACTAGAAGCGGACCTTGATGACATCACTTGGGTGATCCGTGAGTTTGGTGAAGATAAACATGCGCGTCGTATTGCCAAAGCGATCGTGGCCTATCGTGATAATGAAGAAAACGAACCATTAACACGCACGAGTCAGCTCGCTAAGTTGATCTCTGAGGCTGCGCCAAAGAGCTTTAAAGAGAAAAAACACCCAGCGACGCGTTCATTCCAAGCATTCCGCATTTATATCAACAGTGAGCTAGAAGAGATCGATACGGCCTTAAAAGGCGCGGCGAGCGTTCTCGCGCCGCAAGGGCGTTTGTCGGTGATCAGTTTCCATTCGCTAGAAGACCGCATGGTGAAACGCTTTATTCGCAAAGAGAGCAAAGGTCCGGAAGTGCCTCATGGTATTCCCATGACCGAAGCGCAGATTAGCGCTCTTGGCAGTGCCAATTTAAAGCCTGTGGGTAAAGCAATAAAACCCTCAAAACAAGAAGTTGAGGAGAATGCCCGCTCTCGCAGCTCAGTACTTCGCATCGCAGAGAAACTCTAAGATACCATGAGCACTGCCAAGCCTAATCTCGCCAAACTGATCGCCCTCGACCTGCTTGGGGTCGGTCGTGTGCCTTTGATCATGCTGGTGCTGATTTTTGCCAGTGCGATGGGCGTCGTTTTCACCACTCACCATACCCGTCAAGCGGTTACCGAAAAAGATCAAGCCTTGGTAGAGCGGGAGAGGTTAGATAACGAATGGCGTAACTTGCTGTTAGAGGAAACCGCGCTTGCAGAGCACAGTCGAGTGCAAGATATTGCTAAAGGCGAGCTCGAAATGAAACGTCCTGATTCTGATAAAGAAGTCATTATTAATCTGCCATGAGCAAAAAAGTCACCGCTGTCGAAGCGAAAAAGCAACCCGAGCGTCCAACGTTGATCCGTTGGCGTTTTTACCTATTGCTAGTGTTTGTGTTTGCCGCTTTTGCTGCGCTGGCAGGGCGTATTGCGTATATTCAAATCATTGAACCCGATAACTTGATCAAGCAAGGTGATATGCGCTCGATTCGGGCTAAAACCTTACACTCTGCTCGAGGAATTATCTCTGATCGCAACGGTGAGCCATTGGCTGTCAGTGTGCCCGTTGAAGCAGTGTGGGCAGACCCGGCGACCATTTTTAAAAAAGGTGGCCTGCAAGACATTAACCGTTGGTACGCACTCGCGGATGTTCTCGGTTTGAAACGCCAAGTCCTAGTCGACAAAATCAATCGCAATAAGAATCGCCGATTTATCTACTTGCAGCGGCAAGTTAGCCCAGCGATGGCAAACTATATTCGAGAGTTGAAGCTCTCTGGTGTTGGCCTAAAAGCGGAGTCTCGACGCTACTATCCAGCGGGCGAGGTAAGTGCTCACTTGGTGGGTGTGACCGGTATCGACGGTCATGGTCTAGAGGGCGTTGAGCGCAGTTATGACAAATGGCTCACCGGAGAAGCGGGTAAACGCATTATTCGTAAAGACCGTTATGGCCGGGTGGTAGAGAATATTTCGCTAGAGGAGCGTGAAGAAGGTAAGCCCCTTGAGTTGACCATAGATCAACGTGTTCAAGCGATTGCCTATCGTGCGATTAAACAAGCGGTCGCTGACTACCGGGCCACATCGGGGTCGGTAGTGGTTCTCGATGTGAAGACTGGCGCGGTATTAGCCATGGTGAATGCACCTTCTTATAACCCCAACAACCGCTCAGACCTGCAATCAGCGAAAATGCGTAACCGAGTGATTACCGACGCGTTTGAGCCGGGTTCGACAGTCAAGCCCTTTGTCGTCTTGGCTGCGCTTGAAAATGGCGTGGCGGATGATGGTACGGTGATCGATACTGGTAACGGGATTATGCAAATTGGCGGCAGTCGCGTGCGGGATACCTCGAAAGTCGGTAAAGCCGATTTGACCACGATACTGAAAAAATCGAGTAATATCGGTGTGGCTAAGCTGGCGCTCGATATGCCTCTCGAAGCCCTGCTGGGTATGTATAGTTCGGTCGGGTTTGGTGAACTTTCAGGGCTAAACCTTATCGGTGAAACCCAGGGCATTTTTCCTAATCGACGCCGTTGGTCAAAATTTGAAATTGCTACCCTAGCGTTTGGCTATGGATTGACGATTACGCCGCTGCAACTTGCCCACGCCTACGCAACATTAGGTAACTTGGGTGAGTATCAACCCGTTCATATTATCGAAAACAATCAACGTGACCTCTCAAAGCAGGTTATTGACCGCGACAATGCGCGCAAAGTGTTAGCGATGCTCGAAACCGTCACTCAACCAGGAGGGACCGCAACGAAAGCCGCCGTACCTGGCTATCGTGTGGCAGCAAAAACTGGGACATCGCGTAAGGCGATAGCGGGCGGTTATGGGGATGAATATTTCGCTTACACGGCGGGTGTCGCTCCCGCCAGTGATCCTCGGGTTGCGATGGTCGTGGTGGTCAATGAGCCTCAAGGTGACAACTACTACGGTGGTTCGGTCGCCGGGCCTGTATTTGCTGAAATCCTCAAAGGTACGCTGCAAATTCTGAATGTCGCACCTGATGAAAACCGTTTTAAACAAGATTAAGTGAGTAAACCATGTCCAAGGAAATGACGTTATCGACCTTGCTCTCTCCGTGGCTGGATTTAGCTGCAGATGATGCAGCACAAACAATCGTGAGTGGTCTTGAACTTGATAGCCGTAAGGTCACTCCAGGTCAGACTTTTGTGGCGATAAGAGGTCACGCGCTCGATGGTCGCCGCTTTATTCCGGCGGCGATTGAAAAAGGTGCCAATGCCGTGATTGCCGAGGCTTGTCCCGATCATCCGCACGCGAGCGTCGAGTATTACGCACATGTCGCCGTTATCTACGTGGAACAGTTATCACTGCATCTGTCTGAGTTAGCGGGGCGTCTATATCCTCTTCAAGATAATCGCTTGATTGGTGTTACTGGGACTAACGGTAAGACCACTATTTCTCAATTAATTGCTCAATGGCTAGAACTCACTGGCCACAAAGCGGCGGTGATGGGAACAACAGGTAATGGCTTCTTGGCCGATCTGCAACCTGCGGTTAACACCACTGGCAATGCGATAGAAATTCAACACACCCTTTATTCACTGCAACAGCAAGGGGCAGAATACACGGCGCTAGAGGTCTCATCACATGGGTTAGTGCAAGGGCGTGTGAGAGCGTTACCGTTTTCCGTCGGTGTCTTTTCCAATCTGAGTCGCGATCATCTTGATTATCATGGCACCATGCACGACTACGCTGAAGCCAAATTTATGCTGTTTGGCGATCATCACTGTCATCACGCTGTGATTAATAGTGACGATCCTGTGGGAGCCAATTGGCTCGAGCGCTTAGATAACGCTGTTGCTGTCTCGTTGCAGCCAAGCCAGCATCCCCGCGCGGTGTGGGCAAAGAGAGTGCACTACTCTGAGGCTGGTATTTCAGTGGAGTTTGATGGTCTTTTCGGTCAAGGTGAAATGACCGCGCCGCTGATTGGTGAATTTAATGCCAGCAATGTGTTGTTGGCGATGACAACACTGCTTATGTTAGGTGTTGATAAACAGCGCTTATTAGAGACCGCCAGCGAGCTGAAGCCAGTGTTAGGACGTATGGAGTTGTTTACCGCTCCAGGTAAAGCGAAAGTGGTCGTCGATTATGCTCATACTCCAGACGCGTTAGAAAAAGCGCTGATGGCGTTACGTGTTCATTGCCAGGGGAAACTGTGGGCGATATTTGGTTGTGGTGGTGACAGAGATACGGGTAAGCGGCCAATGATGGCAAAAATTGCTGAGCAATTGGCCGACTACCAAGTACTCACAGACGACAATCCTCGTAGTGAGTCTCCACAGACGATCGTTGACGATATGTTGGCGGGCATGCAACACCCCAAGCGCGCGGTGGTCGAGCATGATCGATTTGCCGCCCTTGAGCATGCGCTTCGCCACAGCGGCGATCAAGACATTATTTTGCTCGCGGGCAAAGGCCACGAAGACTATCAAGTGGTGGGCGATCAAACCATTCACTACTCTGATCGAGAGTCTGCAGTAAAACTGTTGGAGCAAGCCTTATGATTCCATTGATGCTTAGTCAGGTAGCCGAAGTCATTGACGCTGAGCTGGTCGGCGGGGATAAAACGATTGAGTCAGTTTCAACCGATACTCGCGCGATCGAGCCAGGTGCACTGTTTGTCGCATTAGTCGGTGAGCGATTTGACGCCCATGATTTTACTGCGCAAGCGGTTGAAAATGGTGCGGGGGCACTATTGGTCAGTCGAGTGGTTGAATCCGACGTTCCTCAGTTACTCGTCGCTGACACCAAATTAGCGCTCGGCCAGTTAGGCTCACTTGTGCATCAAACGTGTCAAACACCGACGGCTGGCATCACGGGAAGTGCAGGGAAAACCACCGTCAAGGAAATGGTCGCGAGTATTTTGGCACAACAAGGCCAAGTACTGTTTACCGCGGGCAATTTCAATAACGACATCGGTGTACCATTGACTTTGCTGCGTTCCACGCCAGAAGATGATTTTGCCGTAATTGAAATGGGGGCAAACCACATCGGTGAGATTGCCTACACCACCAGTTTAGTAAAGCCTGATGTGGCGTTGGTTAATAACGTGGCAGCGGCGCACCTCGAAGGATTTGGCTCTATCGACGGAGTTAAGCAAGCCAAAGGTGAAATTTACCAGGGGCTGCAACCAGGGGCGGTGGCGATTGTTAACCTCGACAGCAATGGCGGTGACTACTGGACTGAAGTGTTAGCCGATAAACAAGTCAAAACCTTTTCTGTTACCGACCCAAGCGCTGACTATTTTGCTAAGCAGGTGAGCTTGAATGCGATCGGTGAAGCCCAGTTTACCTTGGTCACTCCAGACTCTGAGTTGTCGATTAAGCTGGGTATCATAGGTCAGCACAACGTCGCCAATGCGCTTGCCGCCACCGCGTTGGCACGTGAACTAGGCGCTACGCTCGAGATGGTGCAATCGGGGTTGGCGCTGCTGAGTAAAGTGAAAGGACGGGTTGAGCTTATTAACCTGACTGACCAGCTTAAGCTCATTGATGATAGCTACAATGCCAGTGTTCCGGCTATGAAAGCGGCTGCTGATCTCTTAGCAGGCTTTGAGGGGGTTCGTTGGTTAATTTTGGGTAATATGGCCGAGTTAGGCGACGAAAGTCTTGCACTTCACCGTCAAGTCGGAGAACATGCTGCCCCACTCAAATTTGAATATGTGCTGACTTATGGCGACGATGCGAAAGCGATCAGCCAAGAGTGCGGTGGACTTCATTTTGAGAGTCACCAAAGCATGATTGATTATATTAAACAGCAGATCACTCAGCATCCTCATCAACCACAAACACTGTTGGTCAAAGGGGCGAACAGTGCGGGGATGAGTCAGGTTGCGACTGCTGTCAAGGAGATGTATCCATGATTATTTGGCTCGCAGAGCTGCTACAGCCATATTTTTCATTCTTCCGCTTATTCGAATACCTGTCGTTTCGTGCCATTGTCAGTGTGTTGACCGCGCTCGGTATTTCGTTGTGGATGGGGCCAATTATGATTCGTCGTTTGCAGTTGTTGCAAATTGGTCAAGTGGTTCGTAATGAAGGGCCAGAATCTCACTTTAGCAAACGTGGAACCCCGACTATGGGGGGGATTATGATTTTAGCGGCGATCATTACCACAGTGTTGCTCTGGACTGATTTAACTAACCCATACGTTTGGGCGGTACTGGCAGTGTTGACCGGGTACGGTGTGGTCGGTTTTGTTGATGATTATCGCAAAGTCGTGCACAAGAATACCGATGGCCTTATTGCGCGCTGGAAGTACTTTTGGCAATCCGCCATCGCTCTGGTTGTCGCATTCGCTCTTTATGTCCATGGTCAAGATACCGCTGCGACTCAGTTGGTCGTGCCGTTCTTTAAAGAGGTCATGCCACAGCTCGGATTATTCTATATTGTGTTGACCTATTTTGTGATTGTCGGAACCAGTAACGCCGTCAACCTTACTGACGGCCTAGATGGGTTAGCGATCATGCCGACCGTATTGGTATCGGCGGGCTTTGCGGCCATCGCTTGGGCAACGGGCAACGTTAATTTTGCTAACTATCTGCATATTCCATATATACCGCAAGCTTCAGAGTTGGTTGTCGTGTGTACCGCGATTGTCGGCGCGGGGTTAGGTTTCTTATGGTTTAACACGTACCCAGCGCAAGTCTTTATGGGCGATGTTGGCTCGTTGGCATTGGGGGGAGCGCTAGGAACGATTGCCGTGTTGGTACGACAAGAATTTGTGCTGGTTATCATGGGCGGTGTCTTTGTAATGGAAACCCTGTCGGTTATTTTGCAAGTCGGCTCATACAAGTTACGTGGTCAGCGCATTTTCCGCATGGCTCCAATCCATCATCATTATGAGCTGAAAGGTTGGCCTGAGCCACGCGTGATCGTGCGATTTTGGATTATCTCTATTGTGCTAGTCCTCGTTGGTCTAGCGACACTGAAAGTACGTTAAGGATCTTGTCACTATGGCCACAGCACGCTGGCAAGGGATAGATAAAGTAGTGGTAGTAGGGCTCGGCATGACCGGGCTCTCTGTCGTTAAGCACATTGCTCAATTGCCCCACCGTATTCAGATACAAGTTATTGATACGCGTGCGGAGCCGCCAGGACGCGAACAATTACCTACAGATGTAGAGCTGCATAGCGGCAGTTGGCGTATGGATTGGCTGCTCAACGCTGATTTAGTGGTGGCCAACCCCGGTATTGCGTTGGCCACTGATCAGATTCAGCAAGTACTGCAAGCAGGGATTCCAGTCGTGGGTGATATTGAGCTCTTTGCCTGGCAAGTGGACAAGCCAGTGATCGCCATTACTGGTTCAAACGGCAAGAGTACGGTTACCGACTGGACTGGTCAGGTGGCCAAAGCGTCTGGAGTTAAGGTTGCGGTCGGCGGCAATATTGGCGTTCCAGCGCTCGACTTGCTGACTCAAGACGCAGACTTGTACGTGTTAGAACTATCGAGCTTTCAGCTAGAGACCACATCATCTTTGACGCCTGTGGCTGCGGCGTTTTTGAACTTGTCTGAAGATCATATGGATCGCTACCAAGGCATGGACGATTATCGCCAAGCTAAGCTACGCATTTTCAACCACGCTCAGGCGTGTATCGTTAACGCCGATGATAAGCAGACCTATCCACAGGGTGATAAAAAACTGGTTGAGTTTAGCTTAACCCAGCACTGTCAGTACCACTTAGCAAGTCAATCTGGAATTGAATACCTGTTCAAGGGTCAACAGCCGATTTGTGCTACCGAGGCGTTGTCTCTGGTTGGGCGACACAATGTGGCCAATGCTTTGGTTGTTGTCGCTTTACTGACTGAAGCGGGGATTGAGATAGACAAGGGCTTGTCGGCACTAAAATCTTACAACGGACTGACACATAGGTGTCAAGTTGTTGTAGATAATCAAGGTGTTAAATGGGTTAATGACTCCAAAGCGACCAACGTGGCCAGTACCATGGCAGCATTGGCTGGGCTCGAACTGGCGGGGAAGCTCTATCTGTTGGTTGGTGGTGTCGGTAAAGGAGCTGACTTTAGTCAACTCGGGCCAGTGCTCGCCCCTCTTGATGTCCAGTTGTGCTGTTTTGGTCAAGATGCTGAGCAGTTTATGACACTGCACCCTAGTGCAAGACGATTTGACACGATGCACGAAATCATTCAGTGGTTAGCTCCTAGAGTGCAATCGGGTGATATGGTGTTGCTTTCTCCTGCTTGTGCGAGTTTTGATCAGTTTGATCACTTCATGGCGCGTGGAGACGCGTTTACTCAGCTCGCTCAGACCTACGCCTGAAAGACATAAGGAACTATGCAGATTCGAAAGTTTTTCACCAGTATTAAAACCTGGATGGCCACGGCGTCTCCAGAGGTACTGTATGATCGTCAACTGGTGTGGATTTCGCTTGGCTTGATGCTAACGGGGCTGGTTATGGTAACGTCGGCGTCGTTTCCGATCAGCTCCCGTCTTACTGACCAGCCCTTTCACTTTATGTTCCGCCACGCCATTTTCTTAGTGTTGGCGATTTCGACGTCGGTGGTCATCCTACAAATTCCGCTCAAACGCTGGCTAGAGTACAGTACGTGGTTGCTCTTGTTGTCGATTTTACTGCTGATTGTTGTGTTGGTTGCCGGTAAGTCAGTCAATGGCGCGTCGCGTTGGATTCCCTTGGGTTTGTTCAATTTGCAACCCGCTGAGGTCGCCAAGTTGTCGCTGTTTATTTTCATGTCCGGTTATTTAGTGCGCAAGAGTGAAGAAGTCCGTTCAAGTTTCTTTGGCGGCTTCATTAAGCCGATTATTGTGTTTGCTACTTTAGCGAGCCTGCTGCTGCTTCAGCCTGACCTGGGTACCGTGATCGTGATGTTGGTGACGCTATTTGGCATGCTGTTCATTGCCGGTGCTAAGCTCACTCAGTTCCTAGCCTTAATGGTGGTGGGGCTGGTGGCTGTGGCGACCTTAATATACATCGAGCCCTATCGAATGCGTCGAGTCACGTCGTTCATGGACCCGTGGGAAGACCCTTTTGGCAGTGGCTATCAGCTAACTCAGTCACTAATGGCGTTTGGTCGTGGTGAATGGTTTGGCCAAGGTTTAGGCAATTCGATTCAAAAACTTGAGTATTTACCAGAGGCGCATACCGATTTTGTGTTCGCTGTACTTGCAGAAGAGCTTGGCTACATCGGTGTGATATTGGTACTGGTGTTGATATTCAGTATGGTGATCAAAGCGATTTTTATTGGCCGTAAAGCATTTGATAGTGGTCAGCTTTTTGGCGGGTACTTGGCGTTTGGGATTGGTATTTGGTTTGCGTTCCAGTCGCTCGTCAACGTCGGTGCCGCAGCAGGCATGGTGCCGACGAAAGGATTAACGTTACCGCTGATCAGTTACGGCGGCTCGAGTTTAATCGTTATGTCGGTTGCGGTGTCCATTTTACTCCGTATCGACCATGAGTGTCGCCTTACCCACACCACAGAAAAGAAGCAACAGATAGATGAAACAGAATAAACGATTGATGGTGATGGCCGGAGGAACTGGCGGTCACGTATTTCCTGGGCTTGCAGTCGCCAAGCAACTTCAGTCACAAGGGTGGGAAATCCGTTGGCTTGGCACCGCAGACCGAATGGAAGCCGATTTAGTGCCCAAGCACGGTATCGATATCGATTTTATCCAGGTTAAAGGTCTACGAGGTCAAGGTATTGGTCGATTGATTAAAGCACCATGGCAGATAATCAATGCGATCTTTCAAGCGAGATTGCATATAAAACGTTGGCAGCCTGATGCGGTGCTAGGGATGGGCGGCTATGTCAGTGGCCCGGGTGGTGTCGCTGCATGGACTTTGGGAATTCCGGTCGTGCTGCATGAGCAAAATGCGGTGGCTGGGCTAACCAATCAATGGCTATCAAAAATTGCTCGTAAAGTGTTTCAGGCTTTCCCCGGGGCTTTTCCAAATGCTCCAGTGGTTGGAAATCCGGTGCGTGAAGACGTGGTAGCGATTGAATCCCCTGCGAAACGAATGACGCAGCGCGATGGGGAGATACGAATTCTGGTCATGGGCGGCAGTCAAGGCGCGCAAATCCTAAACCGTACTCTACCTGAAGTTATGGGCCAACTTGGCGCGGGTTATCAAGTTCGCCACCAAGCAGGAAAAAATAACCAACAGCAAGTGGCAGATGCGTATTCGCAGCATCAAGTGGCCACTGCTGACACCGTCGAGTTTATCGATGATGTGGCAGAGGCTTATCAGTGGGCCGATTTATTGGTTTGCCGCTCAGGCGCATTGACGGTGTCAGAAGTCTCTGCGGCTGGCGTGGGGGCGATCTTTATTCCGTTTATGCACAAAGATAGACAGCAAGCGCTCAATGCTGATCATCTCGTTGCCTGTGGTGGCGCTAAGATGATCGAACAGGCCGATTTGACCGTGGAGACACTTACAGCAGAGATTCAAGCTCTAGACCGTAGCATGTTAATTGACATGGCGGAACGAGCGCGCTCGGCAGCGAAACTAGATGCAGACAAAGTCGTGGCTCAGGCGATTATTACTCTGACCCAGTAACGAGAAGATTTATGACAGTTCAACACAGACAAGATTTAGCTCAGATTCGAGCGATAGTACCTGAAATGCGCCGGGTAAAATGCATTCACTTCATTGGTATCGGCGGGGCAGGAATGAGTGGCATTGCCGAAGTGCTACTCAATGAAGGCTACCAGATTTCAGGGTCAGATATTGCAGAAAACCCCGTTACGCAACGCCTAACAGAGAAAGGCGCCAAGGTTTACATTGGTCATGCACCAGAAAACGTTGCCCAAGCGAGCGTTGTGGTGGTCTCTACTGCCATCAATGAGGAAAACCCAGAAGTCATCGCAGCCCGAGCGGCCCGCACGCCTGTGGTGCGCCGCGCAGAAATGTTGGCAGAACTGATGCGTTTTCGCCACGGTATTGCGGTTGCTGGTACTCATGGTAAAACCACCACCACAGCGCTGGTCACACAAATATACTCAGAAGCGGGTCTCGATCCTACCTTTGTGAATGGTGGTCTAGTTAAGAGCGCTGGAACCAATGCTCGTTTAGGTTCGAGCCGAATTTTGATTGCTGAAGCGGATGAGAGTGATGCCTCTTTCTTACACCTTCAGCCGATGGTAAGCATCGTCACTAACATCGAAGCGGACCACATGGACACTTATGGTGGTGACTTTGAAACGCTGAAACAGACGTTTATCGACTTTCTGCATAACTTGCCGTTTTATGGTCAGGCGATCGTTTGTGTTGATGACCCCGTTGTACGTGAGTTGATTCCAAATATCAGTCGCCAAGTGATTACTTATGGTTTTTCATCCGATGCCGATGTGCGAATTGACAACTACCGTCAGGAAGGGCAGCAAGGCAAGTTTACCGTTATTCGTCAGGGAAAAGCGGATCTTGATATCACGCTAAATATTCCTGGTCGTCATAATGCTCTTAACGCTTCGGCGGCGATTGCGGTGGCGACAGAGGATGACGTTGACGATGACGCTATCCTACGTGCGATGGCGGGCACGCAGGGAACGGGGCGTCGTTTTGACCATTTGGGCGAGTTTGATACGGGTAATGGCGTCGCAATGCTGGTCGATGATTATGGTCATCACCCAACCGAAGTTGACGTGACGATTCAAGCGGCGCGCAATGGTTGGCAAGAGAAACGTTTAGTCATGATCTTTCAACCTCACCGTTATAGCCGTACTCGCGATCTGTATGACGATTTTGCTAACGTCCTTGAGCAAGTTGATGTTCTGATCATGCTCGATGTCTATGCCGCGGGAGAAAAGCCCATTGCCGGAGCCGATGGACGCGCTTTGTGCCGCACGATTCGCTGTCGCGGTAAGCTTGACCCTATTTTTGTCCCTGACAGTCAAGCTCTACCTGCTGTGCTCGCCAATGTTTTACAAGATGGTGACTTAGTGCTTACTCAAGGTGCTGGCGATGTGGGTAAAGTGGCCAAACAGCTCGCTGCTTTTGAGTTAAATATCGATAAGATGGCAAAGGCGTAAGTTAAACAGCGATTTTTAACACTTTGCGTCACTTATTGCATTTTAAGTAGAGATTTATCACTTTCAGTGTTTGATACTTTGAGTGACGCCAGTATAATCCGAAGGTTAAAGTAAGTGCTTTTGCCTCTGTTTTTACGAGACGGAATAGGGATAATAAGCGAGCGAACAGCAAGGACTATGGACTTTGATTAAAAGTGCTTTTAATGAAAGCCGTCGCATGACCTCTGCACCACGAGTAAAAGAGCATCTCGCCGGAGGCGGCTTTTTACTGGTGGTTTTGTTGTTAATTGGCTCTCTCCTCTATTCAACAATCTCTTGGATGTGGGATGACCAGCGTCTCCCTCTCTCGAAAATCGTACTGCAAGGTGAGTTACATTATGTGTCTGCACTCGATGTCCAGCGAGCGTTCGCGCAACTGGGGCATGTGGGCACATTTATGTCACAAGATGTCAATGTGTTGCAGCAGGTTGCTGAGTCAATCCCGTGGGTTTCTCATGCATCGATTCGCAAGCAGTGGCCAGATACCGTTAAAGTGTTTTTAACGGAACACCAAGCCCAGGCGATATGGAATGGCAACGCACTACTTAACGACCAAGGTCAAATATTTGATGGTGACATTGGTAAACTCGAGCAAGAACGGGTCAAACTGTACGGTCCTATTGATACAAACCAAGAGGTGCTCGATGTTTGGCGCGATATCAGCCCCAAGTTTACTACGTTGAACTTGACCATTACCTCTTTGGTTTTAAACGACCGCCGAGCTTGGCAGATCATTCTCGATAATGGTATTCGTCTTGAACTAGGTAAAGAGTCGTTACAAGAGCGGATCGAAAGATTTGTCTCTCTTTATAAGAATTTGGGTAGTGACACTCAAAAAGTGAGCTACATCGACCTCAGGTATGATACGGGTGCCGCCATTGGTTGGTTCCCTGAACAAGAGTTAGAACAAGAGAATACAGATGACTAAGACCGCTGATGACAGCATTATTGTTGGTCTTGATATAGGCACTGCAACCGTATCGGCTCTCGTAGGTGAAGTATTGCCTGATGGTCAAATCAATATAATTGGCGCAGGCAGTAGCCCTTCCCGAGGGATGGATAAGGGCGGCGTGAATGACCTCGAGTCCGTCGTAAAGTCGGTGCAAAGAGCAGTCGACCAAGCTGAATTGATGGCTGAATGTGATATTACCAATGTGTTTATTTCACTTTCAGGTAAACATATCGCCAGCCGTATCGAAAAGGGGATGGGAACCATTTCAGATGAAGAGGTTTCTCAAGAGGACATGGATAGAGCGATTCATACCGCCAAATCGATCAAGATTGGCGATGAGCAACGCATTCTGCATGTTATCCCTCAAGAATTTACGATTGATTACCAAGAAGGGATTAAAAACCCGCTAGGTTTATCAGGAGTGCGCATGGAAGTGAGTGTGCACTTGATCTCTTGTCATAATGATATGGCAAGAAATATCATCAAAGCGGTAGAACGTTGTGGGCTGAAAGTTGAACATCTCGTTTACTCCGGTTTAGCGGCAAGTAACGCCGTCATTACTGAAGACGAACGTGAACTCGGTGTTTGTGTCGTTGATATTGGTGCTGGTACGATGGATGTCTCTATTTGGACCGGCGGCGCTCTGCGTCACACAGAAGTGTTTTCCTATGCGGGGAATGCGGTCACCAGCGATATCGCTTTTGCTTTTGGCACGCCAGTGAGCGACGCTGAAGAGATTAAAGTGAAGTATGGCTGCGCACTGAGTGAGTTAGTCAGTAAAGATGATACGGTTAACGTTCCAAGTGTTGGCGGACGCCCATCACGCAGTTTACAAAGACAAACTTTGTCTGAAGTGATTGAGCCTCGTTATACTGAGCTTATGGGACTGGTTAACCAAACTATCGATACCGTGCAAGAAAAACTGCGTGAAGAGGGGATTAAACACCATCTCGCCGCAGGTGTGGTGCTCACAGGTGGAGCGGCACAAATTGAAGGATTGGTAGAGTGTGCGGAGCGTGTATTCCGCAACCAAGTTAGAGTCGGCAAGCCATTAGAGGTAAGCGGCCTAACCGATTACGTCAAAGAGCCGTATCATTCTACGGCAGTTGGTTTACTTCATTATGCGAGGGATGCACAAATAAATGATGAGACTGAGTATAACGAGCCCGCTCGTAGCTCTGTGACCAGTTTGTTTGATCGCTTGCGTAATTGGATACAAAAAGAGTTTTAACCTGAGCAGCAGGAAAAACGGAGATAACACATGTTTGAACCGATGATGGAAATGTCTGACGATGCAGTAATTAAAGTCGTTGGGGTTGGTGGCGGTGGCGGTAACGCCGTTGAACACATGGTGCGTGAATCCATCGAAGGTGTTGAGTTCATTAGTATTAATACTGATGCGCAGGCACTTCGTAAAACCAGCGTGAATAGCGTTATTCAGATTGGTGGCGATATCACTAAAGGACTTGGTGCAGGTGCAAACCCTCAAGTTGGCCGTGACGCAGCTCTCGAAGATCGCGATCGCATTAAAGAAGAGCTGAGTGGTGCCGATATGGTATTTATCGCAGCTGGTATGGGTGGTGGTACTGGTACAGGTGCAGCCCCAGTGATTGCAGAAGTAGCAAGAGAACTGAACATCTTGACTGTTGCTGTAGTAACTAAACCATTTAGCTTTGAAGGTAAAAAGCGTTTAGCTTTTGCTGAGCAGGGTATTGAAGAGCTCTCAAAACACGTAGATTCGTTAATTACGATTCCAAACGAGAAGCTACTCAAAGTACTTGGTCGTGGTATTACACTACTCGAAGCCTTTGCGAGTGCGAACGATGTATTAAAGAATGCAGTACAAGGTATTGCTGAACTGATTACTCGTCCGGGCATGATCAACGTCGACTTTGCGGATGTCCGCACAGTGATGTCGGAAATGGGTCATGCCATGATGGGTAGCGGTGTTGCTAAAGGTGAAGATCGCGCTGAAGAAGCGGCAGAAATGGCTATTTCTAGTCCACTTCTAGAAGATATCGATCTTGCTGGTGCACGCGGTGTATTAGTCAACATCACCGCAGGTCTAGACATGCGTTTAGATGAGTTTGAAACTGTAGGTAATACGGTGAAAGCTTTTGCATCAGACAACGCTACCGTTGTTATCGGTACTTCATTAGACCCAGATATGGCTGATGAAATCCGCGTAACAGTGGTTGCCACCGGGATTGGCAATGAGAAGAAACCTGACATCACGCTAGTTGCGGGTGGCAAAGCGAAAGTCGCTCCTGTTGCCCAGCCACAAGCTCAACCACAATCGACCGCTGCTCAGCAGAGTGTCAATAAAGTGGAAGAAAAGCCGGCATCAACTTTGCAAGAGAAACCTCAGGTTACTCCTCAGCCAACGACAACACCGTCGAGCTCAGGTGCCGGCCAAAGTGCAGCACCTAAAGCCGATAAAGAGAGCGGTTATCTCGATATCCCTGCGTTCTTGCGTCGTCAAGCTGACTAAAATAGCTACAATTTGACACTGTTCAATTTTGTGGTAGCATGCACGGTCAATATCGCCTATTGACCGTGATATGTAGCACTTTTACTGAGGCAAAGCAGATGATCAGACAACGTACTCTGAAAGAAATAGTGAAAACAACTGGTGTGGGTCTCCACTCTGGTCGTAAAGTCACGCTGACTCTTCGCCCAGCCGCTGCTAACACAGGTATCATTTATCGTCGTACTGATGTCAATCCGCCAGTTGATTTTCCTGCGGATCCTGAGTCTGTTCGCGATACCATGCTGTGTACCGCACTGGTCAACGACGCGGGTGTGCGTATCTCTACTGTTGAGCACTTAAATGCCGCACTATCAGGCATGGGAATTGACAATATCGTTGTCGAAGTGGACGCTCCAGAAATTCCAATTATGGATGGCAGTGCGAGTCCGTTCGTTTTCCTACTGCAGCAAGCAGGTATCGAAGAACAAAACGCACCTAAACGTTTCATTCGCATCAAAAAACCTGTCCGTTTTGAAGACGGTGACAAATGGGCGGAGTTTGTGCCTTTTAACGGTTTCCGTATGGACTTTGAAATCGAGTTCAACCATCCGGCGATTGAATCTGACGAACAGCATTTGCGTTTTGACTTCTCTTCTCAGGGCTTCGTTAAAGAGATCTCTCGCGCACGCACCTTTGGTTTCATGCGCGATATTGAGTATCTTCAGTCGCAAAACTTATGTCTGGGTGGCAGCTTCGATTGTGCCATTGTCCTCGATGAGTACCGTATCCTCAACGAAGAAGGCCTGCGTTTCGACAATGAGTTTGTGACCCATAAGGCTTTAGATGCGATTGGTGACCTTTACATGTGTGGTCATCCTATTATCGGTGAGTTCCGTGCGTTCAAATCAGGACACGGCCTAAACAACCAACTACTACGCTCTGTTCTAGCAGATCAAGAAGCGTGGGAGTGGGTTACATTCGAAGAAGAAGAAACCTCGCCAGTGGCGTTTGCTGAACCTAATATGGTTGTTGCGTAAAACCAAATTAAACGATTGAAAAGCCAGACACTTGTCTGGCTTTTTTTGTTGCTATCGTTTGGCGAGTTTCGCCAAGCTTTCTAAACGTGCTTTGACTTTCGGTGATGCGCCAGTTGCGATCATCTCGAGATATTGCGCCGCGGTGGCCGAGATAGGGTCTCGCGGTTTAGCCGTTTGCTGCCGTTCTTGTTCTGCACGATAAAGTTCTGGGTTGATCTGTACCGAGACGGCAATCAAACGAGCGAAACCTTGCGCCCTTAACTGGCTAAGAATGTTGAGTCGTTCATAGTCGATCTTCATTTTGATCGAGGCACTGGCAACTTCAAGGATCAGTTGGTTGTCGCGAAGGTTTGCCGCGCGGCAATGTTGTTCCGTGCCTCTGGGAAGGATCGTGCGAAGTGCCTTGTTGATCATTAAGATCTCTTGAGCGTGTTGCTGGAGTTGTGACAATCTTGAATCGGCGATTATTTCATCGCCAAGCGTGGGGCGGTGATCTCTCATGACATGCCTCAATTTCAGTGAACCTTGCTATTTTAGTCAATGGTTTGCATCGAAGATAGAGCAAAGGTTGAATAAAGTTACCTCAGATAGCAGCCAAAAATTAAGAGTGGTTCAAACAAATCGTCATGTTATTGGTTGTTCGAGGGAAAATTTCATAAACTATGCGCCACTTATAGCAATACAAGCCTTGAAATCTATCATTCTCATCTCAATATCTGAGTAAAGTGATTTATCTCAGTATTCTTAGTTCAAAACTGTTAGAGACTGAAGGCATTAAAAGTAGATCGGGCCCGATCTGAATAAAGAGAGATTCATAGCAAATGATAACTAAGCTACTGACAAAGGTAATTGGCAGTCGCAATGACCGAACACTGCGCCGCCTGAGAAAAATTGTAAAAGAGATTAATAATTACGAACCTACGTTTGAAGCACTTTCCGATGAAGAGCTAAAAGCAAAAACTGTTGAATTCCGTCAGCGTTTAGAACAGGGTGAAACTCTAGATAAACTTCTACCAGAAGCCTTCGCGACTGTACGTGAAGCCTCTAAGCGCGTTTACGGCATGCGCCATTTCGACGTTCAGTTGATTGGTGGTATGGTGTTAAACGCAGGTCAGATCGCGGAGATGCGCACTGGTGAAGGTAAAACCTTGACCGCGACCTTGCCAGCATACCTCAATGCATTACAAGGTGCAGTGCATGTTGTCACTGTCAACGACTACTTAGCGAAGCGTGATGCAGAAACCAACCGCGTCCTGTTCGAATTTTTAGGCATGACGGTTGGTATCAACGTACCAAACATGCCGCCGCATGAAAAGAAAGCCGCCTACCAAGCAGACATCTTATACGGAACCAACAATGAGTTTGGCTTCGACTACTTGCGCGACAACATGGCGTTTCGCGCAGAAGACCGTGTCCAACGCGAGCGTTTCTTCGCTGTGGTCGACGAAGTGGACTCTATCCTGATTGACGAAGCCCGTACCCCATTGATTATCTCCGGTCCTGCAGAGGATAGCTCGGACCTCTATACGCGTATCAACACGCTCATTCCCCAGCTCAAACAGCAAGACAAAGAAGATTCAGAAGAGTACCGCGGCGATGGCCACTATACCGTTGATGAAAAGTCAAAACAGGTTTACCTGACCGAGACGGGACAAGAATTTGTCGAAGAGCTGATGATCAATAATGGCCTAATGGAAGAAGGCGATACCTTATACTCTCCTACTAACATTAGCCTTTTGCATCACGTCAATGCTGCACTGCGTGCGCACGTGTTGTTCGAGAAGAACGTCGACTACATCGTTAATGAAGATGGCGAAGTCGTGATCGTCGATGAACATACGGGTCGTACGATGCCTGGTCGTCGTTGGTCTGAAGGTTTACACCAAGCGGTAGAAGCCAAAGAAGGCGTTAAGATCCAGAATGAAAACCAGACGCTGGCGTCTATTACTTTCCAGAACTACTTCCGTCTGTATGAAAAGCTGTCAGGTATGACAGGTACTGCAGATACCGAAGCATTTGAGTTCCAGTCTATCTATGGTTTGGAAACCGTGGTTATCCCAACCAACAAACCTATGATTCGTGACGATATGCCGGATATGGTGTACCGAACCGAAGCGGAAAAGTTCAACGCGATTATTGAAGACATCAAACAGCGTGTGGCTAAAGGTCAACCGACGTTGGTGGGTACGGTTTCGATTGAGAAATCAGAACTGTTATCCAATGCACTCAAGAAAGCCAAAATTAAGCACAACGTTCTGAATGCTAAGTTCCATGAGCGTGAAGCTGAAATTGTTGCTCAGGCAGGTACGCCTGGTGCGGTGACCATCGCGACTAACATGGCTGGTCGCGGTACCGATATCGTATTGGGCGGCAGTTGGCAGGCACAGCTTGAAGCGCTGGATAACCCAACTCAAGCGCAGATCGATGAGATCAAGGCGCAGTGGAAGATTGTCCATGACCAAGTGCTAGAAGCGGGTGGTCTGCACATTATCGGTACTGAGCGACATGAATCGCGTCGTATCGATAACCAGTTACGTGGCCGTTCTGGTCGTCAGGGTGATGCAGGCTCTTCACGTTTTTATCTATCAATGGAAGACTCGCTATTGCGCATCTTCACCTCAGATCGCATGGCGAGCCTTATCCAAAGCGGTATGGATGAAGGTGAAGCGATCGAATCCAAGATGCTCTCTCGTTCAATTGAAAAAGCTCAACGTAAAGTGGAAGGTCGTAACTTCGATATCCGTAAACAGCTACTCGAGTACGATGACGTGGCTAACGATCAACGTAAAGTGGTTTACGAACTTCGTGATGAGCTTATGAGTGTGGAAGATATCAGCGAGATGATCGACCACAACCGTCATGATGTTTTGACCGCCGTTATTGACGAATATATCCCACCGCAATCATTAGAAGATATGTGGGATATTGAAGGGCTGCAAGAACGTCTGAAAAACGATTTTGATATCGACGCGCCAGTTAAACAATGGCTTGAAGAAGATGATAAGCTCTACGAAGAAGCACTACGCGAGAAGATCATCGATACCGCTGTGGCAGTATACAAACAGAAAGAAGAAGTGGTAGGTGCTCAAGTGCTACGTAATTTCGAGAAGTCTGTGATGCTGCAAACACTCGATACATTGTGGAAAGAGCACTTAGCCGCAATGGATCATCTTCGTCAAGGCATCCATCTGCGTGGCTATGCTCAGAAAAACCCAAAACAGGAGTACAAGCGAGAGTCGTTTGAACTGTTTGAAGGGTTATTAGAAGCGCTCAAGTCAGATGTGATTACGATTTTGTCTAAAGTACGAGTTCAGCAGCAAGAAGAAGTGGAGCGTATGGAAGAGCAACGTCGAGCGCAAGCGGAAGAAGCGGCGCGTCGGGCACAAGCTCAACATGCTAGTGCTGAAAACCAACTGGCCGATGGTGAAGAATCTTCAGAGGGGGCACATCAGCCGATGGTTCGTGAAGAGCGTAAAGTTGGCCGTAACGAACCTTGTCCTTGCGGTAGTGGTAAGAAGTACAAGCAGTGTCACGGTAAAATCGCATAAGGTTTGATGAATCGTTGCTGTAACACATAACTGCTGTGTTGATGGTGCTCACTTACTGGCGTAAGCTCTGTGCCATCGCCTAGCATTGATAGCGTTACAGCTTAGTTTCATGCAAAACTTATAACACTAATTAAGAGTCGCTTAGGCGGCTCTTTTTGTATCTAATGGTTATCTAAACATAAGTCAGCCACTATGCAGGGCATGGCAAGAGAAAGTAAATAGGAAATCCGATGAAAAGAGTCCATATTGTTGCGGCTATTATCTTTAACCAAGATAAATCCCAAGTGTTTATTACTAAACGTCCCGATGACAAACACAAAGGCGGCTTTTGGGAGTTTCCTGGGGGGAAAGTAGAGCAAGGTGAAACGATCGAACAAGCGATGGTTCGTGAGTTAGAAGAAGAAATTGGTATCACCACTACTGAGCAACGTCTGTTTGAACACTTAGAATTTGATTACTCAGACAAAGCCTTAAAATTTGACTTTATGACCGTCACTCAGTTTGAAGGACAGCCCTTTGGCAAAGAAGGTCAACAAGGTGAGTGGGTTGCCGTCGCGGCACTGAGTGATTACGTATTTCCAGAAGCCAATGTTGCGATTGTCGAGCGAGTGATAAAAGAGTTTGCTTAACGTCTAGTAACCCTAGGTGAATGTTGATAGTTTATTGGAACAATTTGGAATGGCTGCGATAGCGCAGGGACAAAAATGGAGAAAGATGCAATGGTAAGAATTGCAATTGCAGGTGCGGCAGGTCGAATGGGCCGTAACTTGGTTAAAGCAACGTATAATAATGAACACGCTCGAGTGGCCGCAGGCTCAGAACGCCCAGAATCGTCCTTGGTCGGAGTAGACCTAGGTGAGTTGTGTGGTGAAGGCCGATTTGATGTGGTTGTTACCGATGATCTTGCCAAAGAGATCGAGCAGTTTGATGTCATTATTGACTTTACCGCCCCTGTAAGCACTCTTGCCAATCTTGAGCTATGTCGTCAACACGGAAAAGCGATTGTGATTGGTACCACAGGGTTCTCTGATCAAGAACGTGTACAGATTGAAGTGATTGCTCAAGAGATCCCTGTTGTGATGGCGCCAAACTATTCTGTCGGCGTCAATTTAGTATTTAAGCTGTTAGAAAAAGCAGCGCAAGTTATGGGTGACTATTGTGACATTGAGGTTGTAGAAGCACACCACAGATTCAAAGTTGATGCACCTTCTGGAACGGCAATTGGTATGGGTGAAGCCATCGCAGGAGCGATGGGCAATAAACTTAGTGATGTCGCTGTGTATGCCCGTGAAGGGATCACAGGTGAGCGTACTAAAGATGAGATAGGTTTTGCCACCATTCGCGCAGGTGACATTATTGGTGAACACACCGCCATGTTTGCCGATATTGGTGAACGAGTAGAGATCACACATAAGGCGACCGATAGAATGACGTTTGCCAATGGTGCGGTGAAGGCAGCGGTTTGGCTAAATGGAGAGACGGCTGGCTTTTACACCATGACTGACGTACTTGGTCTTAACGATTTATAGCCATAGTGAGATTCCTCAACACCGAAATTAAGCTGAAAAAAGCTGGTATTTAAATAATTATGCGCTGGGCTTGCCCGGCGTTTTTTATAAATCCGCTATTTTATAGGATGGTATTCTTTTATTTGCACCGCCAATAGACGCATGGATGATTGCTTTTTTATGGGGTTATGGTGTAAATTTTGCTCGAAGCCATCAAAAAACAAGCTTAACATCTTAAGTGCAACGATTGCGCAAATGGGTTGACAAAAAGTGTGATCTGGAGTTAGCTATTTATCGTTGAATTTTAAAAGTAGCCAGCTAAACGCTGGTTACACTAAGGTAAAGTTACTCTTTTGGCTGTTTAGGGGCATTTTTAACCTTAAGCTCTTTAAATAGTAAATTTATTTTTCATGCTCTGTTGACACAAGTCAAAGGCATCATTAGAATACCGCCAATTTGTCTGAAATACCTAATTTCGCGTTTTTATTGCGTTAAGGAAGGCAAGTTTGCAGTTAAATTTATTATTTTTGCATTTTTATTCTGGAGGTTGTCTTGAGTAAATCAGCACTGTTAGTCCTAGAAGATGGGACAGTGTTCCACGGTGTTTCCATTGGAGCAGATGGGTCATCCGTTGGTGAAGTCGTTTTCAATACCTCGATGACGGGGTACCAAGAAATCCTCACTGATCCTTCCTATTCCCAACAGATCGTTACCCTTACTTATCCCCACATTGGCAATACCGGTACCAATACCGAAGACGAAGAATCCTCTTCAATCCACGCACAAGGCCTTGTGATTCGCGACCTTCCTCTTATCGCTTCTAACTTCCGCAGTGAACAATCTCTTTCTGATTACCTCAAATCGCAAAATATCGTCGGCATCGCAGATATCGATACGCGCAAGCTAACTCGTATCTTGCGCGAAAAAGGTGCACAGAACGGTTGTATCGTTGCAGGTAACAACTTAGATGAGACTTTAGCTCTGGCTAAAGCGAAAGAGTTCCCTGGCCTAAAAGGTATGGACCTGGCGAAAGAAGTGACAACAAAAGAAGCGTATCAATGGAAACAAGGCTCGTGGACGCTTACAGGTGGACTTCCTGAAGCGCAAGACGACAGCGAGTTGCCCTACCACGTCGTTGCCTACGACTTCGGCGCGAAACGCAACATCCTGCGCATGCTTGTTGACCGAGGCTGCCGCTTAACGGTAGTACCTGCGCAAACCAGTGCAGAAGAAGTATTGGCGCTTAACCCAGATGGTGTATTCCTATCGAACGGCCCAGGCGACCCAGAACCATGTACTTACGCCATTGAAGCAACAAAAGTATTCCTAGAAAAAGGCCTGCCAATCTTTGGTATCTGTTTAGGGCATCAAATCCTAGCTCTAGCGTCTGGCGCGCAAACAGTGAAGATGAAGTTTGGTCACCACGGTGCAAACCACCCGGTTAAAGACTTGGATCGCAATGTTGTCATGATTACTTCTCAGAACCACGGTTTTGCTGCTGATGAAGCGACACTGCCTGAGAACCTACGTGCCACACACGTATCACTATTTGATGGCTCTCTACAAGGTATCCACCGCACAGATAAGCCAGCATTTAGCTTCCAAGGTCACCCAGAGGCGAGCCCTGGTCCACACGATGCGGCACCGCTATTTGACCACTTTATCGAACTAATCAAACAGTCTATTTCAGACATGCAAGACATCGCTTAATTCGGAGTAGTAGAGAATGCCAAAACGTACTGACTTAAAAAGTATTCTAATTCTAGGTGCCGGCCCGATTGTTATCGGTCAGGCATGTGAGTTTGACTACTCTGGTGCTCAAGCATGTAAAGCACTGCGTGAAGAGGGTTACCGAGTTATTCTTGTGAACTCAAACCCAGCAACCATCATGACTGACCCAGACATGGCGGATGCCACTTACATCGAACCGATTCAATGGGAAGTGGTTCGTAAGATCATTGAAAAAGAGCGTCCGGATGCGGTACTACCAACCATGGGTGGTCAGACAGCGCTTAACTGTGCACTAGATCTTGAGAAGCACGGCGTGCTTGCAGAGTTCGGCGTAGAAATGATTGGTGCAACCGCTGACGCTATCGATAAAGCAGAAGACCGTTCTCGTTTTGATAAAGCGATGAAGTCTATCGGCCTTGAATGTCCTCGTGCTGATACCGCGAAGAGCATGGAAGAAGCCTACAAAGTTCTCGATATGGTTGGCTTCCCATGTATCATCCGTCCGTCATTCACTATGGGTGGTACTGGTGGTGGTATCGCTTATAACAAAGAAGAGTTCGAAGAGATCTGTCGCCGTGGTCTGGATCTATCTCCAACCAACGAACTTCTGATCGATGAATCACTCATCGGCTGGAAAGAGTATGAGATGGAAGTGGTTCGTGACAAAGCGGACAACTGTATCATCGTCTGTTCTATCGAAAACTTTGACCCAATGGGCATCCATACCGGTGACTCAATCACGGTTGCACCAGCACAAACGCTAACAGACAAAGAGTACCAACTGATGCGTAACGCATCGCTAGCGGTACTGCGCGAAATCGGTGTTGAGACCGGTGGTTCAAACGTACAGTTTGGTATTAACCCGAAAGATGGCCGTATGGTTATCATCGAGATGAACCCACGTGTATCACGCTCTTCGGCTTTAGCCTCGAAAGCGACAGGTTTCCCAATCGCTAAGATTGCCGCGAAACTGGCCGTTGGCTTCACTCTTGATGAGCTACAGAACGACATCACAGGTGGTGCAACTCCAGCATCATTTGAACCAACCATCGACTACGTCGTAACCAAGATTCCTCGCTTTAACTTCGAGAAATTTGCTGGCGCTAACGACCGTCTAACGACTCAGATGAAGTCAGTTGGTGAGGTGATGGCTATCGGTCGTAACCAACAAGAATCTCTTCAAAAAGCACTTCGCGGCCTAGAAGTTGGTGTGAATGGTTTTGATGAAATGGTAGATCTGGATGCGCCAGACGCACTAACAACCATTCGTCATGAGCTAAAAGAAGCGGGTGCTGAGCGTATTTGGTACATCGCAGATGCGTTCCGCGCGGGTATGTCTGTGGAAGGCGTATTCAACCTAACGGCCATTGACCGTTGGTTCCTAGTTCAGATTGAAGAGCTGGTTAATCTAGAAAACGAAGTGAAAGCAGGTGGTTTCGCCGGTCTCACTCAAGACGTTTTGCGCAAAATGAAACGTAAAGGCTTCTCTGATGCTCGCTTATCGACAATCTTGGGTGTGTCTGAAAGTGAAATTCGTCGAATGCGCGACCAGTTCGATATCCACCCCGTTTACAAACGCGTCGATACTTGTGCAGCTGAGTTTTCCTCTGATACCGCTTACATGTACTCATCTTACGATGAAGAGTGTGAAGCGCAGCCAACCGATAAAGACAAAATCATGGTTCTTGGCGGTGGTCCTAACCGTATCGGTCAAGGTATTGAATTCGACTACTGTTGTGTCCACGCTTCACTCGCCCTACGTGAAGATGGCTTTGAGACCATCATGGTGAACTGTAACCCAGAGACAGTTTCTACCGACTACGACACGTCAGACCGTCTTTACTTTGAGCCAGTCACGCTTGAAGACGTACTTTCAATCGTACGTGTTGAAAAGCCAAAAGGCGTTATCGTTCAATACGGTGGTCAAACGCCACTGAAACTGGCTCGCGCACTAGAAGCGGCAGGTGTGCCAATTATCGGTACTAGCCCAGATGCGATTGACCGTGCAGAAGACCGTGAACGTTTCCAAGTTGCTGTTGAACGTCTAGGTCTTCTACAGCCAGAGAACGCAACGGTAACCACGCTTGAACAAGCGGTTGAGAAATCGAAAGAAATTGGCTTCCCGTTGGTGGTACGTCCTTCTTACGTTTTGGGTGGTCGTGCGATGGAAATCGTCTACGACGAGCAAGACCTACGTCGCTACTTCAACGAAGCAGTCAGTGTATCGAATGAGTCTCCAGTTCTTCTAGATAGCTTCCTCGATGATGCGGTAGAAGTAGACATCGATGCGATTTGTGACGGTGAGCGCGTAGTCATTGGCGGTATCATGGAGCACATCGAGCAAGCGGGTGTTCACTCAGGTGACTCAGCATGTTCTCTACCGGCTTACACGCTAAGCCAAGAGATCCAAGATGTGATGCGTGAGCAAGTAGAGAAGCTCGCTTTTGAATTGGGTGTTCGCGGCCTGATGAACACTCAGTTCGCGGTAAAAGATAGCAAGGTCTATCTCATTGAAGTAAACCCGCGTGCTGCTCGTACCGTCCCATTCGTCTCTAAAGCAACGGGCGCACCACTAGCGAAAATCGCTGCACGTGTGATGGCGGGTCAATCGCTAGAATCGCAAGGCTTTACTAAAGAGATCATCCCACCTTACTACTCAGTGAAAGAAGTGGTGTTGCCATTTAACAAGTTCCCTGGTGTTGACCCACTGTTAGGCCCAGAGATGCGCTCGACGGGTGAAGTGATGGGTGTGGGTGCAACGTTCGCAGAAGCTTATGCGAAAGCGGAATTAGGTTGTGGTGCCGTTTATCCTGAAGGTGGTCGTGCACTCCTGTCTGTTCGTGAAGGCGATAAGCAGCGTGTTGTAGACCTAGCGTCTAAGCTGACTAAGCTTGGTTACCAACTGGATGCAACGCACGGTACGGCGGTGATTCTCGGTGAAGCAGGTATTAATCCACGTCTAGTGAACAAGGTACATGAAGGTCGTCCACACATTCTTGACCGTATCAAAAACAACGAGTACACCTACATCGTAAACACGGCAGCTGGTCGTCAAGCGATTGAGGATTCAAAAGTACTACGTCGTGGTGCGCTGGCTGAGAAAGTGAACTACACAACCACCTTGAACGCTGCATTTGCGGTATGTATGGCTCACACTGCTGACGCGAAAACGTCGGTCACGTCCGTTCAAGAGCTGCACGCGAAAGTGGCAGAGAACGAAGCGTAATAACAATCAGTAGGCTCGCAACGGAGCCTATATGACAACCTCATTGCCCGCTCTTTTGAGCGGGCTTTTTTGTCTCTTTATTGATAAAAAATAGGAATGAGTTAAAGTCTAATCTTTCTCTAAAAGAATTATTAACTTAGTGATATTTTGAGTGACAGATATAGGTAACTAATTGATAGATAATGGAACTCACACTTGAAATATTGACGATTCTTTTCTTTGTCGCCACCGCTGCAGGCTTTATTGATGCGATGGCTGGTGGCGGCGGATTGTTAACGCTACCTGCGCTTTTAGCCGTGGGCGTGCCGCCAACACAGGCGCTTGCAACCAATAAGCTACAAAGTTCATTTGGTAGCTTTTCAGCCAGTTGGTATTTCGTTCGTAACGGTATCGTCAGTATTAAACAGATGCGTCTTGCCATTGTCTGTACTTTTGTTGGTTCAGCGGTTGGTGCCGAGGCCGTACAGTATATCGATGCGGGTGTGCTGACGAGCCTGATCCCAATGTTACTGATCGCTATTTCGCTCTACTTTCTGCTGATGTCTAAAACCAAGCAACACTCAGGTGAAGCGAAGATCTCAGAAGCCATTTTTGCGTTCAGTGTTGGCGGCGGTGTGGGCTTTTATGACGGCTTTTTTGGCCCCGGGACAGGCTCTATCTTCACCGTCTGTTTTGTCGCCTTAGGTCATTTCTCTCTGGTTGATGCAACCGCTCGTACTAAGGTGCTGAACTTCACTTCTAATATCGCCGCACTGCTGTTTTTTGTGCTTGCTGGTTTACCTGTTTGGGAGCTGGGCTTAGTGATGGCGGTAGGTGGATTTCTTGGCGCTCAACTGGGCGCTAAGGTAGTGGTAACGAAAGGGCAAAAATGGATTCGCCCTTTGGTGATCACTATGTCTATGTTAATGGCACTGAAGCTGCTTTGGGAACAGCATCAGCGATGGTTGTTATCACTGATTTGATTCTGGGGTTTTGATAAGAAGATGCTCGACAGCAAATATGGATGGGTCGGTATAGAGGCGTGATCTGTTCAAAGTGCGAGCAGTGAACAGGTTCGATCTTCATCGCCTTGATAACGGAAATTGGCACCAATGCGGGCGCTATCCCTTCAATCGCTAGCTGAGCGGCCGCTGAGTAGGAGTCCATTTCCATGACGGGAGTGATCTTTAGTCTGGCCAAGATCTCAAGCTGGTAGCTATTGGCAGGGTTATTGAGATCATTGGTGATGATCGTGTTTGGTAGCGCTTCAAGCTTGTGGGCAAACACAATATAAAATGGTTCATCCAGTAGGTGGAATTGCATCAAGTGATTCTGTTTGGGCATGTGACCAGCACAAACACCGATATGCGCCTTACCTGATTGGACATTTTCCACGATTCTTGGCGTGTGGTTGGTGGTCAGTGTTAAGTACGGATCTTGCTGGAAATAGCGGCCGATAATCGCAGAGAGGTACCCTGCAACTAAGGTTTCAGAGCAGTCCAATCGCAACAGGCTTTGATCGGCCATCGTTTGCTGTTCATTAATCAACCCCTGAAGCTCATTGAAAGCTGGGCCAATGCTGTCAATTAGATTGATTGCATCCTGAGTGAGCTGAACATTTCGACCAGCTGGCACAATTAACTTCTTGCCAAGTTTATTCTCTAGATTAGCGATTCGTTTGCTAACCGTTGATTGGCTTATATAGAGTAAGCTGCCCGTTCGGCTCATCGTCTTGGCTTTACTTAGAACCAGTAAGGTTTCGATGCCTTCCAATAGCATGTTATCGACTCGGTCTTGGGGGGAGTGAGATTAATGTACCTTACTCGCGATAACATAGGGTAGAGCTAAAACAAAAAAGGCGCTCAGTGAGCGCCTTTTTCAAATAACTAACTGAGAATTATAGAGACTCAGTGAAAGTACGAGCGATTACGTCGCGCTGCTGCTCAGTTGTTAGCGAGTTGAAACGAACTGCGTAGCCAGAAACGCGGATAGTTAGCTGAGGGTACTTCTCTGGGTTTGCAACCGCATCTTCTAGAGTTTCGCGCTTAAGAACGTTAACGTTAAGGTGTTGACCACCTTCGATGCGAGGAGCAGTCTCGATAGCGACTTCACGGCTTTCGTACTCGCCTAGTTCGTTGATCGCTACAACTTGGTCTGTTGCAAAACCTGCAGTCGCTGCAACACAACGTGCTTCGTTCTTCTCGCTATCTAGTAGCCAGATTGAGTTAAGTAGATCGTCGTTTGCTGCTTTTGTGATTTGAATACCTTGGATCATTACTGTCTCCTAGTCCACTTAGTGGTTAATTGGTGTTAACTTTCGAATTTTGTTGAGCTACGTATTATATAGCGAATAACCTCTATAATAGTATTGATTTATGTCAATTAACAACCAAAAACACTATTTTTGTGATGGTTATTTTGTTGTTCTAAATCAATAAATCATTTAAAAACAACGTTATTAAATATTTTTGAATAAATAAAAAATATTTAATAGTTATATTTGTTGTAAATTTACTACAAAATTAGCTAGGAAATTGAACTTGGTCTACTAAGTGCCTGTAAGTTGGTGGCCATTCTGAAAGTGTAAAGTGATTAAATGACAATGATAAAAAATAACGATGGAAGTAAGTTTATTGGTGCGCATGTATCCGCTGCGGGCGGCGTTGATCAAGCGCCATTGAGAGCGCGTGAGATCGGTGCTAATGCCTTTGCACTATTCACTAAAAATCAACGTCAGTGGGCCGCTAAACCTCTCGAAGAGAAAACGATCTCGGCATTTAAGGCTAACTGCAAAATGCTTGGCTTTACCCCAGAACAGATTCTGCCCCATGACTCCTATCTAATTAACTTAGGAGCGCCTGAAGAGGAGAAGCTCGAAAAATCGCGTGCAGCGTTTATTGATGAAATGGAGCGGTGCCATCAGCTCGGCTTAACCCTGCTCAATTTTCATCCTGGGAGTCATTTAAAGAAGATCTCTGAAAAAGAGTGTCTGGCAAAAATCGCTGAGTCTATTAATCTGGCGCATCAGGCGGTTCCTGAAGTGATTGCAGTAATAGAGAACACCGCAGGGCAAGGTACTAACTTAGGTTGGCGCTTTGAACACCTGGCCGAAATCATTGAACAGGTCGAAGATAAATCGCGAGTGGGTGTGTGTATCGACACTTGCCACACTTTTGCCGCTGGCTACGATCTGGGTAATTTTGCCGCATGTGATGCCACCTTTGCTGAGTTCGATCGTATCGTTGGCATGCGCTATTTGAAGGCAATGCACATTAATGATTCAAAGATCGCATTAGGCGGCAAAGTGGATAGACATCATTCGTTAGGTCAAGGGGAGATAGGCTGGGACTGTTTTGAGTATATTGCTAAAGATGCCAGATTCGATGGTATCCCATTGATTCTTGAAACAATAAACCCTGACGTTTGGCCGCAAGAGATCGCACAGTTGAGGGAGTTTTATCGTCAGGCGGCGAGTGAAATAGCATAAGGAGAAAAACTGGCACTAATTTTTCATAGAATAGTTTGTGTTCAATATTATGAGGGTGCCATTATGCCTTTCTCTTATTCTTATGCTTCCGTTCGTCCGGTGCGTTTTCCTACACCAAACCGTCACATTTCTGGACAAGGCCACCACCGCACGCCACAGAAGCACTAATCTTCTCTTTGTTCCTTCTACTTATTTTGCGACAATCAAGCCGCATTTATATAGGTAGAAGGAATCGTGATGCAATCTCAACTGACTTGGCACGATGTGATTGACGCTGAAAAGCAGCAAGAGTATTTCCAGCAAACACTGACATTCGTCGAAGCTGAACGGGCTGCCGGTAAAGTGGTTTTTCCACCCGCCAAAGAGGTGTTCAATGCGTTTGAAACGACAGAATTTGCTGACGTTAAGGTTGTGATTCTCGGGCAAGACCCTTACCACGGACCCGGCCAAGCTCACGGCTTGTGCTTTTCAGTTCTGCCTGGCGTTAAAACGCCCCCTTCGTTGGTCAACATATATAAAGAGTTAGCGCAAGATATCCCCGGATTTGAAATCCCTCAGCATGGGTATTTGCAGAGTTGGGCAGAGCAGGGCGTACTGTTGCTCAATACGGTTTTAACCGTGGAACAAGGCAAAGCTCACTCGCACGCGAAAACTGGCTGGGAAACTTTTACTGATAAGGTTATAGAAGCGATCAACCAGCAGCTAAGTGGGGTCGTGTTCCTCTTATGGGGCGCGCACGCGCAGAAAAAGGGGCGCTTTATTGATAGAAGCAAACACCATGTATTAACCGGGCCTCACCCTTCACCGCTTTCGGCGCATCGCGGCTTTTTTGGTTGCGGTCATTTTTCAAAGACCAATCAGTATTTGCTCGAACAACAGAAAACACCGATTGAATGGCG
Organism: Vibrio sp. JPW-9-11-11; assembly: GCF_013369335.1. Classification (GTDB taxonomy): domain Bacteria; phylum Pseudomonadota; class Gammaproteobacteria; order Enterobacterales; family Vibrionaceae; genus Vibrio. The sequence continues at coordinate 114,862 of NZ_SZQJ01000007.1, read as the reverse complement.
ATTGCCGATAACGGTGTAATTGTCAGTAAAGAAGTTTGTCGGTTTTTCGAACAATATCAAAGCGCAGCATGCCGTTCTCTTATACACTGATAAAAAATGGGTGTTAAGGAGAAGCACTATGATGATTGAACGGATCCACCGAGAGCACGGTTATATGGTGCGGTTACTCGCTTTACTGCGACATAAACTCAACTTATTGAAAAGTGAGCGTCCGGTAAATTATGGGGTATTGCGTGAGCTGGTCGATTATTTAGCAAATCATGCAGAAAAGGTACACCACCCAAAAGAAGATATCCTTTACCGGTACTACCTTGAGCACTATGGTCATAATCATGAAATCGACAATCTTGAGTTAGAACATAAGACATTATCAGAGCAGACCCATGCCTTTTTAGATATTGTCGACATGGTTCTACAAGATGCGGTCATTCCTCAAGACATGTTTATCGAACAGCTGCAGTCTTTTCTTGACGCTCAGAAGAAGCACCTTGAAACAGAAGAGCGAAACATCTTCCCGCATTTGATTGAAAAGTTTACCGTTAAAGATTGGCAGGCGGTCGAAGAGCAGTGGAGTGTTTGTGAAGATGATCCTGTGTTTGGTAGCACCATTGCAGAGCAGTACCAACAACTTGCGCAGCGAGTGCATCAAACCGAGCACGAGTGCAACTAATATACAAAAGACAACAAAAAAGAGGCATCGCTGCCTCTTTTTTTAATACTCTACTTTATCTAAGTCATTAAAGCCGATGTCCATATCCATCAGCTCTTTTTGTAACCGCTGACGGTCTTTTATTGCCTCTATTTCACGCCATTTACGCTTGACGGGTTTTGAGCGATTTCCTCTTCCTTTAGGAAAGTCCTGTTCAAAAATTTCTTCAAAGTTTAAGCCTTCCATAAGCTACCTCTTTATGATTTTTATACCTCTTACAAGGCATTTTTTTAATACCATAGGTAGAAGAAAAGTAACCTTGATTCGTTTCTCATTTGTTACGTTTCAATGAAGTTTTTACGCAGAGTGTGCGTAAGGTTCACAAATATCAGATTCAAGACTGGTGCTAATTTGTCCGTTTAGCTTAAGGAAAACGATTAAATGTGGCGACATGAATTGTTAAGAGCCTAAGTGTGTGTTGAGTAACTAAGTTAATATGCATCTGGCTTTGTATTGGGTAATGCATTTTCGCATTGAATGGGGCATGGCTACTTTTACCGTACGTCACCGTGCCTTGAGGCTTAAGGTATCAAGCGCGAATGTAAGATCTTGCGATGTTATGTTTCCTTTAATGTCAAATGTTGTGGATTTATTGTTTGAATGTTGTGGGGTGGTTGGTTTGGTGTTCTGGTTTGTGTTAATTGGTGGTGAGTATTCAGTGAAAAATAACAAAAATAAGCATGCGAGTGCATATTGATTTTTGCTCTTCTTCGCTGCATTATCCGCCCGTCAAAAAACGCTGGCACGTGAAATGGAAGCATGAAGCGAATTTCACAGGTCTAAACTGCAAGCATCACAATACCAACATGACATGAACGATTGACACTTGTTGGGCAGTTAGATGGATGGCTGGGAAGCAAAGGTCAGCGAACACTCACTACGAGGAAGCTATGACAGATTTAATTAACTTAATGAATGACCTACTTTGGGGGTCGATTCTTGTTTATCTACTAGTTGGTGTTGGGATTTACTTTACGGTCCGTTTGGGCTTTATCCAGTTCCGTCACTTTGGCCATATGTTCTCCGTTTTGAAGAACAGCCGTAAAGCAGACAACGCGGGTATCTCTTCTTTTCAAGCGCTTTGTACCAGCCTTGCTGCACGTGTAGGCACAGGCAATATGGCCGGTGTGGCTGTTGCGTTAACTGCAGGTGGACCTGGTGCCATCTTCTGGATGTGGCTCATCGCTATGCTGGGTATGGCTACATCGTTCGCTGAGAGTACTTTGGCTCAGCTATACAAAACGAAAGATGATGATGGTAACTACCGTGGTGGCCCTGCCTATTACATGGAAAAAGGCCTTGGAATGCGCTGGATGGGCGTGCTTTTCTCTGTCTTTCTCATCATCGCATTTGGGCTGGTATTCAACGCAGTACAGGCGAACTCAATCGCGAATGCGATGAATAATGCATTTGGTTGGGACTCAACCTACGTTGGCATTGCGGTAGTGCTGCTTTCATCAGTAGTAATTTTCGGTGGTATTAAGCGCATTGCGAAAGTGGCTGAACTTATTGTTCCAATCATGGCACTGGCTTACTTGCTTCTCGCGCTCTTTGTCATGTTCTCAAATCTTGAGAAACTTCCCGCAATACTGACACTCATCATTAAGAGTGCGTTCGGATTGCAAGAAGCTGCAGCCGGTGGCTTAGGTTATGCGATTGCACAGGCGATGATCAACGGCATTAAGCGTGGCCTATTCTCGAATGAAGCGGGTATGGGTTCAGCGCCGAATGCAGCAGCATCGGCAACACCTTATCCGCCGCACCCTGCGTCGCAAGGTTACGTACAAATGCTAGGCGTATTTATGGATACCATTGTTATCTGTTCGGCCACCGTAGCGATTATTTTGATGTCGGGCGAATACGTTCCTCATGGTGAAGTGACTGGTATTGAGTTGACGCAAGCGGCGCTAAGTTCGCAAGTGGGTGACTGGGGCGGTATCTTTGTTGCTGTGGCGATCTTCTTCTTCGCTTTCACCTCGATTATTGCCAACTACTCCTACGCTGAAACAAACCTCATTTTCCTTGAGCATAACCACAAAGCTGGTTTGAGTTTGTTCCGCGTTATTGTGCTCGGTATGGTCATGTTTGGCGCGGTTGCTTCTCTTCCTGTGGTATGGGCGTTGGCTGACGTGTCTATGGGATTGATGGCGATTGTCAACTTGGTGGCGATTCTTCTATTGTCTGGCATTGTGATTAAACTGGCTAAAGACTACAACCGTCAGCTTGATGAGGGTAAAGTCCCCACCTTTGATTCCAATGACTTCCCTGAGCTAAAATCTCAGTTGGAAGAAGGTATCTGGGATCAAAACAACAAGAACTGATTGTTTTTCGCTATTACAACGATTCAAAAAGCCGTGCAGACATTGCACGGCTTTTTTTGTAACCTATAAGTTATAAATCCAATAGATAGAGTAAAGTCATGTTAGTTGTCGTATCCCCAGCGAAAACCTTAGATTATGAATCGCCACTGGCTACCGAAAAGCATACTCAGCCTGAGTTGATCGAGTACTCAAAGCAGTTGATATATGTATGCCGTCAGCTCACACCAGCCGATGTGGCTCGCTTAATGAAAGTGAGTGATAAAATCGCCGATCTCAACGTAGGGCGCTTTCAGGAGTGGAGTGAAACCTTTACACCGGACAATGCTCGCCAAGCGATCCTCGCATTTAAAGGCGATGTCTATACTGGTTTGGATGCGGAGTCTCTAAGCGACGCTGATTTTGATTATGCGCAGGACCACTTGCGTATGCTGTCTGGTTTGTATGGGCTGCTTAAACCTCTTGATCTAATACAACCTTATCGCCTAGAGATGGGCACTAAACTGGCCAATGACAAAGGCACCAACCTCTATCAGTTTTGGGGCAATATCATTACTGATAAGTTGAATCAAGCGATTGCTGCGCAAGGTGACAATGTGCTGATTAACTTAGCGTCTAATGAGTATTTTAAAGCCGTTAAGCCCAAATCGCTGGATGCTCAAGTGATTACGCCCGTATTCAAAGACTGTAAGAACGGTCAGTACAAAGTTATCAGCTTTTATGCCAAGAAAGCTCGCGGCATGATGGCGCGTTACATTATCGAAAATCGGATTGAAAGTGTGGCTGACTTGACCAAGTTTGATACCGCTGGGTACTACTTTGTCGAAGAAGAGTCGACGCCGACCGAGCTTGTTTTTAAACGCGAAGAGCAGTAATCGAGGGAGTAGGGCATGTTCGCTTGGTTTAAGGGCTGGATCGCGAAGTATGATCAGTGGTGTTTGTCTTTAGGTTTGACGCCGGAAAATAAACGAAGCTGTGTTCCCTACCGAAGTGACCCTGCTTCCCTTACAATCGAGAGCAGTAAAAAGGCGCAGCGATGATGCGCCTTTTTGATACCCATTGTCATCTTGATTTCGACTGTTTCTCTGCGGATGTGATGCAACATGTCGAGAGCGCTCGACAATGTGGGGTAGAACGTATGGTCTTGCCCGCAATAGGCCCGTCAAATTGGCAGCACCTTCGCTCCCTGTCTCAGCAATCGCCCGGGCTTTATTATGCGTTGGGGATGCATCCGCTGTTTTTAGAGCAACTAAATCCCCACAGCTTTACCGAATTACGTCTACTATTAGAACGGCAAGACGGTTTGTGTGTTGCGGTAGGTGAGTGTGGTTTAGACGCCATGATAGAGGTTGATATGGAGCGGCAAGAACAGATATTCGTTCAGCAGGTCGATATTGCCAATGAGTTTAAACTGCCTCTGATCTTACATAGCCGCAAGACGCATCACCGTTTGCTGCAGATTCTTAAGCACAAGCAGTTTAAATATGGTGGTGTGTTGCATGGTTTTTCCGGGAGTTATCAGCAAGCCATGCAGTTTGTTGAACGCGGTTTTTACATTGGTGTTGGAGGGGTGATTACGTACCCAAGGGCCAATAAAACTCGCCAGGCTATTACCCAGTTGGCGCTCGAAAACCTTGTTCTGGAAACAGACGCTCCAGACATGCCACTCAATGGGTATCAAGGTACCCCAAATCACCCTAAGAGAATTGTTGAAATATTGACCACTCTTGCAGAGCTAAAGCAGATGCCTAAGCAAACGGTTGCTGAAATCGTTTGGAAAAATAGCAATCTGGCGTTCGGTATTTGTGAATAATTCCTAAAGAAATTGTTCATTTGATGATTACTAACCGCATTAAAGGTGATCTTGTTCACGTAAATGAGTGAACGCATGATGAATCTTATTAGAAACTGTGAGGACGGCATTACTTTATCAATGGACGGATGAGTATAATTGCGCCTGCTTTTGAGCTCCATTTTGTAACACGCCAACAAACAACATATAAGGAAGTCATAAACTATGAGCCTGTTTATGAGCCTAGTCGGTATGGCAGTATTGCTAGGAATTGCATTACTACTGTCTGATAACCGCAAAGCTATCAATCTAAGAACCGTGGGTGGCGCTTTTGCTATCCAATTCATCATCGGTGGTTTCGTTCTTTACGTACCATGGGGTCGCGACCTTCTAGCTGGTTTCTCAGCTGGTGTACAGAACGTTATCGATTACGGTAAAGACGGTACCGGTTTCCTATTCGGCAGCCTAGTTAACTTCTCAGTTGACGGTATCGGTTTCATCTTTGCTTTCCAAGTACTACCAACGCTAATCTTCTTCTCTGCGCTAATTTCGGTACTTTACTACATCGGTGTGATGCAGTGGGTGATCAAGATTCTTGGTGGCGGTCTACAAAAAGCACTAGGCACTTCACGTGCCGAGTCAATGTCTGCAGCAGCTAACATTTTCGTAGGTCAAACAGAAGCGCCTCTAGTGGTTCGTCCGTTTGTTCCTAAAATGACTCAGTCTGAGCTATTTGCAGTAATGTGTGGTGGTCTTGCGTCTGTTGCTGGTGGTGTACTAGCGGGTTACGCATCTATGGGTGTACCTCTAGAGTACCTTGTAGCAGCATCATTCATGGCCGCGCCAGGTGGTCTATTGTTCGCTAAAATCATCAAGCCTGAAACAGATACTCCAAATGAAGATCTAGGTGCAGATATCGACGGCGGCGACGACAAGCCAGCTAACGTTATCGACGCAGCTGCTGGCGGTGCGTCTGTTGGTCTACAACTAGCGCTAAACGTAGGTGCAATGCTACTTGCATTTGTTGGCCTAATTGCGCTAATCAACGGTATCTTGGGTGGTCTTGGTGGTTTCATTGGTATGCCAGAGCTCACTCTAGAGCTAATCCTAGGTTACTTATTCTCGCCTCTAGCATTCCTAATTGGCGTGCCATGGGAAGAAGCTACGTTTGCAGGTTCATTCATTGGTCAGAAACTGGTAGTGAACGAATTCGTTGCCTACTTAAACTTCGTACCTTACGTTGGTGATGCAGCACAAGTTGTACCAGCAACAGGTGCGGTAATGTCTGAGAAGACTCAAGCTATCATCGCATTTGCTCTATGTGGTTTCGCGAACCTTTCTTCTATCGCGATTCTACTAGGTGGTCTAGGTGGTCTAGCTCCAAACCGTCGTCACGACATCGCTCGTATGGGTGTTAAAGCGGTTTGTGCGGGTACGCTATCTAACCTAATGGCAGCGACAATCGCTGGCTTCTTCCTATCTTTCTAATTGATTAAGCGAAAGATTATATAGACGCCGTTTTATAAAGCCCCGTAGTCACACGTTGTGTGCTACGGGGCTTTTTCGTTTTCTGCGTATTTAGCGCGACAGCTGCGTTAACCTAGGTTTCTCACCCCAGTCACTTAGCGAGCTAAGTCCCCCGGTGATTCGAATCCTTGTTGCCTTACTCTCGCATTAATTATTTTGAAAACGGGAATGACTTGGCTTTGATTGAGTTAAGTACTCAAACAATGTCTGTACTCGGTTCAGACAACCAAACACATAGCGTTTGCAATGGGTGAATCCGCGCAAACGTTGAACAGAATCTTTTTTGAGATACAAACCGTTTGCGCTTTATGAGCCACTACAGTTCTGCGACAAATATCTATACTGTATATAAGTATAGAAAGTAGGGTAAAACTCATGAATGAAGTTATCCTCGCCACCCTTGCGGGTTTTGTCGTTGGAGTCCTGTTTTCCGCCATTAAGTTGCCAATCCCTGCCCCGCCCGTTTTATCAGGCATTATGGGCATTGTTGGCGTTTACTTAGGTGGCATAACTTATCAATGGATTATTGAAAAGTTTTTTAGCTAGCGATAGTGAATACAAGGAGTATTATTGTCGTTGGCTGCAACGTTGAGTTGCTTGGGCTTTTGTCCATATACGTTAGACACCGCAATCGCAGATTGTTGTGCCATAGACCAAACTGGTACTGTGCGGTGACAGGGATAGCAATTGGCATATTTTCGCTGTATATGCCGAGTCTTCAAGGAACCAAGTCCGTTCATAAATGACTGCCGTTCTGAACATGGGTTCAGAGCCGTAACTTTTTTGAATATTGATCGGAGATAGAAATGAGCGATTTAAAAGCAGCAGCACTACGTGCACTAAAACTTATGGACCTAACTACGCTGAATGATGACGACACTGACGCGAAAGTTATTTCACTATGTCATGACGCAAAATCAGCGGTAGGTAACACAGCTGCCATCTGTATTTACCCTCGCTTTATTCCTATTGCTAAGAAGACACTTCGTGAGCAAGGTACACCAGACATTCGCATTGCGACTGTTACTAACTTCCCACACGGAAACGACGACATCGACATCGCTGTTGCTGAAACTAAAGCTGCTGTGGCTTATGGCGCAGATGAAGTCGACGTGGTGTTCCCTTACCGTGCGCTAATGGCCGGTAACGAAGAGGTGGGTTTCGAGCTTGTTAAGCAATGTAAAGAAGCATGTGGTGACATTCTTCTTAAAGTGATCATCGAAACGGGTGAGCTAAAAGAAGAAGCGCTAATCAAGAAAGCATCTGAAATTTGTATCAAAGCAGGCGCTGACTTCATCAAAACTTCAACGGGTAAAGTGCCAGTAAACGCCACGCCAGAATACGCGCGCATGATGCTAGAAGTGATTCGCGATATGGGCGTTGCAGAAACAGTTGGTTTCAAACCTGCGGGTGGCGTGCGCACCGCTGAAGATGCGCAAGCGTACTTGGCAATGGCTGATGAAATTCTCGGTGATAACTGGGTTGATGCTCGTCACTACCGTTTCGGCGCATCAAGCTTGCTGACGAACTTACTCAATACATTAGAAGTGACAGACGAGACTGCTGATCCAGCAGCATACTAATTCTCTCGTTTGAGAGTAGATAAAAGAAAAGTCTGTTTGGTGGGGCAGTGATTCGCTGCTCCACATTACCTCTTTACCTTACAACCTTGCTATTCAAAGCATGGGAGGATCTAATGTACTTACCCCAAGAAATTATTCGTAAAAAACGTGACGGCGAAGTCCTAACAGCCGAAGAAATTAACTTTTTTATCCAAGGTGTTGCTGATAACACTGTCTCTGAAGGTCAAATTGCAGCCTTTGCCATGGCGATCTTTTTCAATGAAATGACCATGCCAGAACGTATTGCATTGACGTGTGCTATGCGTGATTCCGGTATGGTGATTGACTGGAGCCACAAAGAGTTTGGCGGCCCAATCGTGGATAAGCATTCAACCGGTGGTGTCGGTGACGTCACTTCACTCATGCTTGGCCCTATGGTCGCGGCATGCGGTGGCTTTGTGCCGATGATCTCTGGCCGTGGTCTTGGACATACGGGCGGTACACTCGACAAGCTGGAGTCCATTCCAGGCTACAACATCACCCCAACCAATGAGGTGTTTGGTGATGTGACTAAAGACGCAGGTGTTGCCATTATTGGTCAAACTGGCGATCTTGCCCCTGCGGATAAGCGTGTTTACGCAACTCGTGATATTACAGCGACAGTCGATAACATCTCACTGATCACCGCATCGATTCTGTCAAAGAAACTGGCTGCTGGTCTTGAGTCACTGGTTATGGATGTAAAAGTCGGCTCTGGCGCATTCATGCCAACTTACGAAGCGTCTGAAGAGCTGGCTAAGTCTATCGTTGCCGTTGCCAATGGTGCGGGGACGAAAACTACGGCCATTCTGACCGATATGAACCAAGTTCTCGCTTCATCTGCGGGTAACGCGGTTGAGGTGCGTGAAGCGGTTCAGTTCTTGACTGGTGAATACCGTAATCCTCGCCTTCTTGAAGTGACACTTGCGTCGTGCGCGGAAATGTTGGTTCTGGGTAAGCTGGCAGACAGTACGGAAGAGGCGCGTGCGAAGCTGATGGAAGTTCTGGACAATGGTAAAGCCGCTGAGTGTTTCGGTAAGATGGTGGCAGGCCTCGGTGGCCCAGCAGACTTCGTTGAAAACTACGACAACTACCTTGAGAAAGCAGAAATCGTTAAACCGGTTTATGCCGATGAAACTGGCGTTGTTTCTGCGATGGATACTCGAGCAATTGGTATGGCTGTCGTTGCTATGGGTGGTGGTCGCCGTGTCGCGTCAGACCCAATTGACTATGCGGTTGGTTTTGATCAGTTCATCCGCTTAGGTGAGCAAGCGTCTAATGACAAGCCACTGGCGGTTATCCATGCTCGCAGTGAAGAGCAGTGGCAAGAAGCGGCAGATGCACTTAAAAAGGCGATCAGCGTAGGTGGTGAGTACACACCAACTCCTGAGGTTTATCGTCAGATTCGCGCCGAAGATATTTAATCCCATCATACCTGATGGGTACTCAATACAGTTGGGCGGCGGCATTCTTCGCTGTTTGCTCAACCGCTTTGAGTTAAGTAATGGTAATTAAATTGGTCGATTGAGCATTTGTTCTCGGCCAGTTAAAGGAAGAAAGCAATGAAAAGAGCATTTATTTTAGTACTAGACTCATTTGGGATTGGCGCCAGTGCGGATGCCGATAAGTTTGGTGACGTTGGTTCTGATACCTTAGGTCACATTGCCGAACAGTGTGACCAAGGCTTGGCCGATAACGCAGAGCGTAGTGGTCCACTTCGTCTGCCAAACCTCTCTAAACTGGGTTTGGCGATGGCGCACAAAGAGTCTACAGGCCGTTTTGCTCCAGGCCTTGATGCCGACGCTGAAATCATTGGTGCATACGGTCACGCTGCTGAGCTTTCTTCAGGTAAAGATACTCCGTCTGGCCACTGGGAGATTGCGGGTGTTCCGGTACTGTTTGATTGGGGATACTTCACAGATAAAACTAACAGCTTCCCGAAAGAGCTGACAGACCGCATTCTAGAGCGTGCTGGCCTTGATGGTTTCCTCGGTAACTGCCACGCGTCGGGTACTCAAGTCCTCGATGATTTAGGCGAAGAGCATATGAAGACGGGAATGCCAATCTTCTACACCTCTGCAGACTCGGTATTCCAAATTGCTTGTCACGAAGAGACCTTTGGTCTACAAAACTTGCTAGACCTATGTCAAATCGCACGTGAAGAGCTAGAAGATTACAATATCGGCCGTGTTATCGCACGCCCATTTGTTGGTCCAGGTAAAGGCCAGTTTGAGCGTACCGGTAACCGTCGCGATCTCTCGGTTGAACCACCTTCAGCGACAGTGCTACAGAAGCTTGTCGATGAAAAAGGCGGACAGGTACACTCGATTGGCAAGATCTCTGATATCTACGCTGGTTGTGGTATTACCAAGAAGACTAAAGCGACCGGAATTCCTGCGCTATTTGAAGCCACCAAGGAGGCGATTGAACAGGCGGGTGACAACACGATTGTGTTCACCAACTTTGTAGACTTCGATTCCGCTTATGGACACCGTCGTGACGTCGCGGGCTACGCAGCTGCGTTAGAGTACTTCGATGGCCGTATCCATGAGGTGATGGAGATGATGCAAGAGGATGACGTGCTTATCCTAACTGCAGACCATGGCTGTGACCCAACTTGGCCTGGTACAGACCATACTCGTGAACATATCCCCGTCATTGTGTACGGCAATAAGGTACCCGCGGGCTCACTGGGTCTTCGCCAAAGTTTTGCCGATATTGGTCAAACGCTAGCAAGCTATTTTGGTACCTCGCCAATGGATTACGGTAAAAACTTCCTATAATCCGAATTGAACACGTTGAATAGAGGGCATGTCCCTCTATTCTTTTGTTTACCGCTCACTTTTATCCGATTAAGAAAAGGAAAGAAATCATGGCAACTCCACATATCAACGCAGAAATGGGTGCATTCGCAGATGTTGTTTTAATGCCGGGTGACCCACTACGTGCAAAATACATTGCGGAAACGTTCCTAGAAGATGTTGTACAGGTATGTGACGTACGTAACATGTACGGTTTCACGGGGACTTACAAAGGCCGTCAGGTATCTGTAATGGGCCACGGTATGGGTATCCCATCATGTTCCATTTACGCCACAGAGCTCATCAAAGATTTTGGCGTGAAAAAGATCATCCGTGTGGGGAGCTGCGGTGCCGTTAGCGAAGACATTAAAGTGCGCGACGTTGTGATTGGCATGGGCGCGTGTACAGACTCCAAAGTGAACCGTATCCGCTTTAAAGGTCATGACTTTGCCGCCATCGCTGATTACAAAATGGTGCGTGCAGCAGAAGAGGCCGCAAAAGCACGAGGCATCGAAGTGAAAGTCGGCAACTTGTTCTCAGCAGAGCTTTTCTATACGCCAGATCCAGAGATGTTCGAGGTGATGGACAAATACGGTATTGTTGGCGTTGAAATGGAAGCTGCAGGCATTTACGGCGTTTGTGCTGAGTACGGCGCCAAAGCGCTAACCATCTGTACGGTATCAGATCACATTAAAACGGGTGAACAAACGACCTCAGATGAGCGCCAAACTACCTTCAACGATATGATGATCATCGCTCTCGATTCCGTTTTGCTTGGCGATGAAGAGTAACACTATCAACCCTTCATCGTAGCGTTGAGAGACCATTGCGGTGGCGTTGTTGGCCAGTTTATTGGCCATAAGCGTTCATTGATTCGAAAAGAAAAGGGTTGCGCACTTGCCAACCCTTACATCATCTTGCCTCTCGCTATACATCTTTGAGCAATAAGTTCTCGCCTTTTCGCTGCGTCGGTTTACGCCTGAAGATTAGCGCAATCAACACCCCAGCAATAAAACTGAGCCCAACCATGGTATACATATATCGGTCACTTTTCCGGTAGTAGTGGTCAGAGAAGGCGGTGAGTTTACCTGTTTCAAACGTTACGCGAACAAAACCGATCACGGCATTGTCGCGAACGACAGGCTCGACCAACTGCTGCTTGCCAATACGGGCGGTTTGGAGTGGCGTGTCTAAGCCGAGCATCTCGCGTACGGATTTGGCGTTGTCACTGCCTGCCAGTTTAACCCCTTCGGCATCATAGATGGTCGCATCGACGACTAAGCCATCTTGCGCTAACTGATTGGCGAGCTTGAGTAACTGCTCTTGATCCTGTGCCACGATGAGATCACTCGCTGAAAGGGAAGCTTGCGAAATCAGAATGTCGGTGAGGGTTTCTAACTGGTTAGCTTGGATCTCTTCATTGCCTTTGGTGATTTTGACGCTATTGATTGCAATCGTTGCGACCATTGCCACCAAGCAAAGCGTGCCCAATACCTTCATGGCGATACGAAATGAAAACAGCGATGAGTCCATTTTCCCACCTAATAGAGAGTTTAATTATGCCTTAGTGCATATTGAGACTTGCGCAGATAAATTGCAATAGGTTAACGTGTTGAGAGATTTCATAGGAAATGCACAACATGGACACGTTAAAGACTCTTTCAATACGCAAACACATTCCCCTAAATAACCGCTTACCAGAAACACGTTTAGCCACACAATTCGATAAATCTGCCGCGGGCTGGGTCGTGTTTGGCCGCTACCTTTGCCCAAGCCAATTTGAAGATATCGACTTTTATGTGGGTGGCTACAACGCCATCGTGGATGTTTGGAAAGTCGGCGACTATGAAGTGGCGCTGATGGCGGGTGAACTCACCGAGCAACATGAAGAAATTCTCCAAGCGCTTGAACTTGATTATTCGGCCTTGAATGATGTTCCAGAGCTTTCAAAGCCGGGCCTCATTGTGCTTGATATGGACTCTACCGCGATTCAAATCGAATGTATCGATGAGCTTGCTAAGCTTGCAGGTGTAGGGGATGAGGTGGCTGAAGTCACGGAGCGGGCAATGCAGGGCGAGCTCGACTTCGAACAAAGCTTGCGCCAGCGAGTGAGTCAGTTAGCAGGGGCGGATGAGTCTATTTTGCAGCAAGTCCGAAATGCCTTGCCCCTCATGCCAGATTTACCTGAGCTAATAGCTACACTCAAGTTATTCGGTTGGAAAACGGCAATTGCCTCGGGTGGTTTTACCTACTTTTCTGATCATCTGCAACAGTTACTCGGCTTAGATCATGCTCAATCAAATCAGTTAGAGATCGTAGAGGGTAAACTGACCGGTCAAGTGATTGGTGATGTGGTTTGTGCACAAGCCAAAGCGGATATTTTGGTACAGCTTGCTGAGCAGTTTGAGATTGAACCTCACAATACCATTGCCGTGGGCGATGGTGCGAATGACTTGGTGATGATGAAAGCAGCCGGCTTAGGTATTGCGTATCATGCCAAGCCTAAAGTCGAGCAAGCGGCGCAAAGTGCGGTTCGCTATGCAGGGCTGGGCGGAATCATTTGTATTTTGTCTGCGCTGTTAGTCAAACAGAAACGAGTCAGCCTCAAACCCAAAGCATAATGAAAAAGCGAGGCGCAAGCCTCGCTTTTACTTTAGTGCTACCGGGTAAGCTCTAAACGTATTAATACCTCTTCTGTAATGTCGGTCAGTTCTCCATATCCGACGATACTCATCATCTCTTTTTCGAGGCTACGTGCTTGATGCATGCTGATCTGAGTTAACTCGTTAAGATCTTTTCGAACCAGTGCGGTTATTGGGTCAAAAACGGGCGCGCTGCAGATACGAATGGCGTAAAACTCACCCATAGCTTGTGCCTTTTTAACGAACAACAGACGTTCTTTGAGGCTCTCAAAATCACTACTGAGTTTGGTTTCAACTGATTGTATACGGGTACCAAACTTGACCGCGGTTAAATAGAGCTCATGGTATTGAGGAACCGCTCCTTGGATGCGTTTCATTGGCTGCGCAAGCAGAGTGTTGGTTCGCCCTTTATAAATAGGGGCCAGTGAGAAGCTTTTTTCATCGCCTAGCTTGGCTAGAATCGCGAGATACGGTTTGAGTGGGTAGTTGACTCCAATCGCTTTGGGCCTCAGGCCACCCGCTTTTTTCTCGACGTAAAGCGGCGAGCTAACCATTTTATCCAGCAAAATGTCATGCAACCCTTCTAGTAGTTCGTTGCTAGGGAGTAACTCTTGTTTGGCGATGAGTTTATCTTGGTTGTGTTCGATTAATTTGCCGAAGAATGCAATGGTGCGCATGATCTGGCTCTCTTCGACAATCGCCAGTTGTAGCTGTTTACCACTAGGACTAATTCGTACAACCGTATAGGGCACTTCATTGAGCGGCAGCTTTTTGTCGTAGAGCTGGAGCTCTTTGAAATTGAGCGTGCAACTCTCTCCTGCTTTCAAAGAACACGGCGAGTTGAGAGCGAGGCTAATACCGTGTTTAGATATATCGAGACTAAACCCCTCTAATACCACGCCATTGCTCTGCAATAAATCCACTGGCGATTTAAACTGATAGCGGGGTTCTTTACGTCTTGACTGGGCATCAAAATAGATACAGGCGGGGTTGCTGTCTGGGTTGCGCGCGTGACGAAAGCGGTTGAGCTCGCTGCTTGCCAAGCGCGGTTTATCGGTCAAAAGATAATCTTGGCGGCTAGAAACGTCTGCGATTTCTTGCAGTATTCCGCAATGCGTTAAGCTATCGGTTTTGAGGTTTAACTCATTGGCGTGCTCGGCCAATGCTTGGCGCTCCCCGTCAGATAACTCAAACACCGATAGGCGAAATGCCTTCCAACTCTCTTTTTTGGCGCCGATATGCCAAAACAGCTGTCGCTGCTCTCGAGTCGCCTCGGGCATCATCATCGAGAAAAATAGCGTTTTATCTTTATGCTCGTGAGTGAACGAGTAGATCACATTATTACTACCGCGCATGCCAGGAGCGGTGAGTTGCGCCATGCGCTGGGAATGAAATAGGCTACTTAGGGCTTGTTGGTTACGTTCGTCGTGCCAGTATTGCCAGATGGGCAAGTTGTTTTCTGTCATCAACGCTAGTTTAAGTTCGTTACCACTAAAAAAAACCGGTAGGTTACAGGTATGCTTGAGGTAGGTATGTTCAAATCCCCTCGAACGGGCGCGAATGATCTTATCCTGATTGTCGTGGCGTGCTTTTTGGTTATCGTTGTTTAATACATGCGCAATGACCAACTCAATCACATTGCTGGCACCGAGCTTTAACAAGCGTAGAAATTTAACCGCGTCATTTTCATAAGATTCATCGATTCCAACAATGCGATAAGGGATCGAGTCTTGAATGCCGTCTATCTCGACGGTTTTTTTAAGCTCGACCAATTTGACTTCAATGATTTCACCTAACTTATAGTTAAATGACGACGGGACTTTAATTTTAGCGCCTGACGGTGAGAGGTCGACCGTAACACCATGAATGACTTGGCCGTTGGCGAGTTGGAGTTCGATTTGGGAACAGAGTTTGAGGCGGTTTTCACGTCGCTTGAGGTCATAGCCCAAATTGATCGCTTCGACATCGAGTCCACCCGAGCTATTGGGGTTAACTTCAGAGCCGAGTGGTTTGCCACGTTTTTGCATAACGCGGAAGTTGTTGTGAGTGTTACACAGGGCTTCCCAAACCCCTTCTGTATAACCGCCAAATTTGCGAGTGTTCTTGTGATAAGCATTAAAGGCGACATCATCTAACCAATGCTTGATACCGTCTAGTTCATACTCGCGACACTCGCCTTTGACGCGGCCACGCAGGTCGATTGGTTTAGTGCATGGCGCCATGATGCGGTTGAGTTCCATCTTAACCAATATCTTAACCGACGGTGGTTCGCCCTCTGTCATTTGACCGAGGAGAAACTCAAAATCTTGTGCGTGGTAAGCGGGGATTAACCGCTCGGCCAGTGAGAGTATTTCTGCTTGCTGCATATTTTTTGTTAGAGTGTCCATTACTCAGCATATCGACCTTGATATAAAGATCTTTAATGATATGTTACTGCGAATCAAGTCTCTAGAGTGGCATAAACGCACTAAGGTGTAGTTTGGCTCACAATTAAACAATTTATAAGTCTGAGGTGACATGGCAAAAGCGAAACGAGCCTACGTATGTAATGACTGCGGTGCAGATTTCCCCCGTTGGCAAGGGCAGTGCAACGCCTGTGGGGCGTGGAACACAATCAGTGAAGTGCGTCTCGCTGCGTCGCCAACGGTCGCGCGCAATGAACGATTATCTGGTTATGCGGGCACGACCAACGAAACGCAGGTCCAAGTATTGTCAGATATCGATCTGCAAGAGGTGCCACGCTTTACTAGCGGTTTTAAAGAGCTTGATCGGGTATTAGGCGGCGGTGTGGTGCCGGGCGCCGCCATTTTGATTGGTGGTAACCCTGGGGCGGGCAAATCGACTTTGCTGCTGCAGACCATGTGTTACTTAGCCGCCCAGATGCCGACGCTCTACGTTACGGGTGAAGAGTCGCTGCAGCAGGTCGCCATGCGAGCGTCACGGTTGGGGTTACCAAAAGACAATCTAAAAATGTTGTCAGAAACCAATGTTGACCGTATTTGCCAAATTGCTGAGAAAGAGCAACCGCGTATTATGGTGATTGACTCTATTCAAGTAATGCATGTTGCTGACGTCCAATCCTCTCCTGGGAGCGTGGCTCAAGTGCGTGAGTCTGCAACGGCGTTAACGCGTTATGCTAAACAGAACAACGTAGCGGTCTTTATTGTGGGCCACGTGACCAAAGATGGCACCCTAGCCGGGCCTAAAGTTCTGGAACACATTATTGACTGTTCTGTGCTGCTTGATGGTGGTACTGATAGTCGTTTCCGTACTTTGCGTAGCCATAAAAACCGTTTTGGTGCAGTGAATGAGCTTGGCGTATTTGCGATGACAGGTCAGGGATTGAAAGAGGTCAACAACCCGTCGGCTATTTTCCTTTCTCGGGGCGAAGAGGAAACATCGGGTAGTTCGGTCATGGTGGTTTGGGAAGGGACCCGTCCTCTATTGGTCGAGATTCAGGCGTTGGTTGATTACTCTCAGCTCGCCAACCCACGTCGCGTTGCGGTCGGTCTTGAGCAAAACCGCCTCTCGCTATTGCTGGCCGTATTGCATAAGCATGGTGGCTTACAGATGGCCGATCAAGATGTCTTCGTCAACGTGGTTGGTGGAGTCAAAGTGACCGAAACCAGTGCGGATTTAGCCCTGGTGATGGCTTTGTTATCGAGTTTTAGAGACCGGCCATTACCAAAAGATGTGGTGGTATTTGGTGAGGTGGGCTTAGCCGGTGAAATTCGTCCGGTGCCCAGCGGCCAAGAGCGTCTCAACGAAGCGTTTAAACACGGTTTTAAGAAAGCGATTGTGCCAGCCGCCAATATGCCCAAAGGCGGGATCGCGGGTATGCAGATCCATGGCGTCAAGAAGCTAAGTGAAGCGATTGAAGCGTTTGACGAGCTGTAACAGCGATTAGAGGCGAGAGCGCTGCGTACCGAGTATAGAGACCGGACTTCGTCCTTCAAGATGCGGTTAAGTTGTCAGTTCTTAAAGCGACGAAGGAGTGAGTAGGGAATCTGCAAAAAAATAGCTACTTGCTTGAAGAGAACCCCACTCGGTCGCCCATCCCTCTAGGGGATGACTGAGATTAAACAGGGTTGACACTTAGTGCAACCCTGTTTGATTTGTCGCTTCTCGTTATTCGCTACAACATATCCACGGCTTTCTCGACTGCGGCCACTAACCTTTGCACATCTTCCATTGTGTTGTAAGCGGCGAATGAAGCGCGAATCGTCCCTTTCACTCCGAGCGCATCCATTAACGGATGCGCACAGTGGTTGCCCGCCCTAACCGCGACACCTTGTTGATCGAGGAGCGTGGCAATATCTTGATGGTGAACACCTTCAATCACAAACGAGAGCACCGACGCGTTTGCTTGATACCCAAGGATACGAACGTCTTCAAGTTGTTCTAAGCCTGCTTTAGCCTTCTCTACCAAACGGTGAATGTGCGCCTCGAGGGCTGGGTGATCCAACTCTTGATACCATTGAAGTGCCGTCGAGAGGGCAATCGCCCCGGCGACATTCGGAGTCCCTGCTTCGAATTTTCCCGGAAGCTCACTAAAGGTAGTGCCATCAAATGAGACTTTCTCTACCATTTTGCCGCCACCATGCCAGGGCGGCATGGCTTCAAGCAGTGCTTGTTTGCCATAAAGCACGCCAATGCCTGCTGGTGCGTAGATCTTGTGACCTGAGAAGACGTAGAAATCGGCCCCCAACTTAGCCACATCGACAGGCTCATGGACGATCCCTTGTGCGCCATCGACGATCACAATCGCCCCAGTTTGATGAGCGCGCGTGATCACTTGTTCAATTGGCTGACGAGTGCCCGTTACATTGGTGATATGCGCAAGAGCGACGATTTTGCACTTGTCTGTGAGTAAGCTTTCAAAGGCAGAGAGATCAAACTCGCACTGTTCGCTCATCGGTACTTTTACCACTTTCGCGCCCGTCTGCTGCGCGACAATTTGCCAGGGAACAATATTGGCGTGGTGTTCCATTTCACTCACCAAAATTTCATCGCCAGGCTGCAAGGTGTTTCGGGCATAGGTCTGTGCGATCAGGTTAAGTGCTTCTGTTGCCCCGCGTGTCCAGATGATCTCTTTGCTAGAGTGAGCGCCGATAAATTGCGTCACGGTTTCGCGCGCGCGTTCAAACTCGCTGGTGGCTTTCGCTGTCAGGCTATGGCTACCACGGTGAACATTAGCATTTTGCTGACCGTAGTAGTGGCTAATGGCGTCGATAACACATTGGGGCTTCTGTGTCGTTGCCGCGCTATCTAGATAGACCAACCTCTGGCCGTTGACTTGCTGTGTCAGTGCCGGAAACTGGGCAGCGGTATGCTGGGCATCAAACATCATTCATCACCGAGTTTATGGTACTGCAGGGTAGGAATAGTCACCATAGGCTCCGCTACCGTCCACGCATGAGCTTTGCCAGAGAGATTGATAATAATTTCCATGGCAAATTCAAGAGCCGTACCCGGTCCCTGGCTGGTCAACAGGTTATGGTTGACGTCATAAGTCACACGTTTAACACGCCAGTTTTTTGCCGGGATATGGCTTTCAAAACTTGGGTGACAAGTCATTAGCGCTTCTGGGTAAAGGCCGTGATGAGCGAGCACTAAAGCGGGCGCTGCACAGATAGCAGCAACGAGTTTGCCTTCATACATTTGCTGACGAACGATTTCGACCAGTACAGTGCTGTCACGGAAAGTCTCAGAGCCCTGAATACCACCGGGCAGAATAACGGCATCAAACTCATCATCAGCAATATCAACCAGTTTACAGTCGGCAGTCAGAGTCACTCCGCGAGAGGCTTTCATCGTCAGCTGACCATCGAAATCGGCACTGGCGACAACGGTTTGGTAGCCAGCTCTGACCATCATATCGATAATAGTGACGGCTTCCATCTCTTCTGTACCAGGCGCGATAGGGACGAGGACTTTCTTTGTCATTATTGATTCCAACCTTGTTCGATGTTTGTGACGGTTTGATAGAGAGTACGATTGACCGGGGTTGCGATATCGTGGCTTTGCGCGCGTTCGATCAGGTACCCAGTGATAAAGTCTATCTCGCTTTGGCGCTGATGGGCAATGTCCTGATTCATGGACGATAAGTTGTTCGCCGTTGCCTCAATGACTTGTGCAACGGAGTTCGCCAGTTGTCTGCTATTAGCGTTAACCCCTTCTGCATGCATCACCTGCGTTACCTCGTCGATCACAGATTGAATGGTGGCCGCATATTGGGTTTGGGTCAGAGCGCCATTTGGTATTTGGTGGATTGCTGTAAGCGGGTTGATTGCGCAGTTAATGGCGAGCTTGTTCCACAAGGCGCTAACAATATCCGGATTCCACTTTACTTGCGGCAAGCTGTGCTGAAACACTTCTGCGACAAATGAACAGCGTTTACCCGCGTCATTGTATCCGCCTATCTCAGTCATCCCCTGGCCTGTATGGCACACCTTTACGGCGGATTCTCTCAATGCACCATGCGTGGTTGTCGCGACCATAAGTGGATTGTTCGGCATTAACTTAACAACCTGTTCAGCGGTACCCATGCCGTTGTGCATCAGTACAATCATGGTTTCACTGCAGATGTTATCAACCAGAGTTTGAAGGCTTGATGCGACTTGCGGAGCCTTGAGGGTCACTAAAATAAGGTCTGCTTTATCAAGACAGTCGTGGGAGTTATTGTCAAAGCTGACCGGTTGGTTCTGTTCTAATTGGATCGATACCATTGGACTGGTTTGTCGAGACCAAACTGAGACCGAGTGTCCGGCAGTGTGCAAATGAGATGCCCAAAGAGAGCCAATAGCGCCGGGGCCGAGAACTACAATATTCATCTGTTCGCAAATCGATGGGTTTGGCAGAGAGGATAAAACTATATAGAAAGAAAGCAAATAAAAATGGCACCCTAAGGTGCCATTTCGAATGCTTTTACTTATGAGTTCTCTTAGAACTTGTAAGTGACTGCGAAATAGTGAGCTACGCCTGAAGAGTCGTTAGTTTGAGCTGGATTCCAAGGAACAGCAGCGCCGTCTTCGAAGCCGTAAACGTCGTTAAACAGTTTTAGACCGTAACCAACCGCAAAGCGGTCAGAGTGCCAGTAGATACCATTAAACATTGCAGTACCAGTGCTTGACTGAGAGTACTCGTCTTTCATACCAAATTGGAAATCTAGGTAACCTTGGTAAGAGATGAATGAGCCGTTTTCGAAGAAGTAGAATGGTTTGAACCAGTTAGTCGATAGCTGGTAACCGTTCCAATCTTTCAGGCCATTGTCGTAGTTGCCGTATAGGTTTAGGCCCATTTTGCCTAACCATGGTGCGTTTACATCAGAACCTAGACCGATTTTGTATTGACCTTCGCTAGAACCGCCGTAGAAGATCATTTCAGAAGCTACGTAAACTTCTTGAACTGGACCGAAAGAGAGATCTTTACCCGTTACAGCATCTAGAGACATACGAGGAGCAAACTTCATGAATAGCTTGTCTGAACCAGATTTGTCGCTGCTTGAGTCGCCAGTAATGTTGAAGTAATCAACATAGCCGTATAGGTCAAAGATACCTGAACGACCGCCAAATTCCATTTCTAAGTAGTCGTGAGTAGATTCTTCACCAGGACCTTTCTCATCAACTGCAGCCATCAGGTTGAACTGAAGCCATTTGTAGTCGTTTTTGTGAATGTCGCCGTCAGAATAATCGGCAGCCATTGCAGGAGCAGACATCGCTGCTACAACACCTAGAGCTAGAAGTGATTTACGCATAATGGAAACTCTCTATGTTTGTTAACTTAAATATTGATTGGACATATAGTCTCTGGCGCACTCTCCGTTGCGCTTTGTTGATGCGAATATTATCGATAAAAATCTCAAAAGCCATGTGCAACAGGTGTAAAAAAAACTAAAACAGGTGATCTATATCTCATTAACAGGTAAAAAAATCATCTGAAACGGAACTTTCATTTTGTTGCACAAAAAATGAAACAGGTAGCGATTGCGCAAGCGATTGGTTTTGTTTTGGTGTTTATCGAATAACCAACAGCTTTGGTTAATGATCCCAATAAAGGTAGGTAACGTAACTGTTAACAGGAAGTTTAGGAGTCATTATTTATGCCTGAGATTATGTTATTTCCACTCAGTTCTGTGGTGTTACCTGAGGGGAAAATGCGCTTGAGAATCTTTGAACCTAGGTATAAGCGCTTAGTCTCTCAAGCGCTTAAGGGGGATGGTACGTTTGGCCTTTGCTTGTTCGATGGCTCTTTAGCTCCGTCTGGACAAGAGCTCTCTACAGTAGGCACTCTCGCCAAAATAACCGATTTTGAATCGCTAGAAGATGGTTTGTTGGGGATCTCTGTCACAGGGCTTAAGAAGTTTCGAATTAAGCGAGTACGGGTAGAGTTCGACGGTTTGCGTTTGGCGAGGGTGGAGTGGCTCCCTAACTGGGAGGTGGCCAATCTTGACCACCAATCGGAGTCGCTTAGTCAGCACCTTGGTGATATCTATCGTCAGTTTCCCGACTTAGGCGAACTATACCAACAGAGGTTTTTCGATGACGCCAGTTGGGTGAGTCAGCGCTGGCTGGAGATTTTACCAATCACAAACCAGCAGTTCGACACTCTGGCACAGCAGACAGATTGCTACGACGCGATCGAGTTTTTAAAACGTACGCTAGATAATAGTTATGTGCAGTGATCGCTGAGCGAACTATATCGTATACACTGGACAGAGAGCTCTCATTAAGGATATCGACATGGCTGAGATAGATACCCAAGCTTTTAAGAAAGCAGACTGGGCATCGTGTATGGAGAAAGTGAAACAGAAAGACAAACAGGCGTTTGCTTTGGTGTTCACTCATTTCTCGCCACGATTAAAACAGTTTGCTTATCGCCATATGGGCAATGAGCAGGTGGCGTTGGAAATTGTTCAAGATGCTTTGGCTACGGTTTGGCAAAAAAGCGCTCTGTTTGACGGTGAGAAAAGTTCATTATCGACTTGGATATACACGATTGCACGCAACTTGTGCTTTGACACGCTTCGTAAGCAGAAAGGGCGTGAAGCTCACATCCATTCTGAAGATATCTGGCCCAACGATTACTGCCCGCCAGACATGGTCGAGCATTACTCGCCAGAAACAGAAATGCTCAAGCAACAGATCGTCAAGTATCTGGACATTCTACCTGATGCTCAGCGCAAGGTGGTCAAAGCCGTCTATCTGGAGGAACTACCCCATCAACAGGTCGCAGATATGTTTGATATTCCGCTCGGAACGGTTAAGTCGCGATTACGGCTGGCGGTTGAGAAATTACGCAATACCATAGAGGCAGAGAAATTATGAGCTACCATCCACAAGACGAACTTCTCCAAGCTTACGCTCAGGGTACGCTGGATGATGTCAGTGCCTTTACGGTTGCCACCCACATTGAGGGTTGCCCACAGTGTCAGCGCAGTGTGGCACTGCTAGAGGCAAAGCACGGCGATGCATTGTGTGCGGCAGAGGTGGAAAGTCAAGACACCATGCAAGCGATGTTCGACCAAATCGTATCGCTGGAACAAAACGACGAGCCATTTCGTCCTCAGCGACAGCCCACCTATATTGAGGTGAACGGCAAATCATTTCGTCTGCCGCTTTCACTTTCTCGGTTTCGTGATCGCGTCGGTGAATGGAGAAGTTATGGTGGCAAAGTCTTCAGTGCGTCGGTCGATATCTCCAGCGATGCGCGGGTCAGCTTGATGTATATCGCCGAAAATGTGTCGATACCGCAACATACCCATAAAGGCTTGGAATCAACATTGGTCTTACATGGCGGTTTCAGTGACGAGGAAGGACATTACGAAGCGGGGGATTTCTTGCTTAAAGACGCTTCAGTGAAACACAGCCCCATGACCAAACAAGGCGAAGACTGCCTATGTTTGACGGTATTGACCGAGCCGATGATATTTACTCAGGGCGTTGCGCGTGTGTTTAACCTTTTCGGTAAAGGGATGTACCCATAATATTTTAATATCTTAATACCGAGAGAAAAAAGGCTTGGTTCTTCACCAAGCCTTTTGCTTTTTATTCGGCAGATGTGGCTTGCCGTTCTTGGTCGATATCCCGCTGCCGAGCTTTGTCGAGCATATCGGCAAAGTAATGGCGTAGCGAGTAAAGCATAATCAAGCTAGGGATGACCATGACCGCGGTGAGGATAAAGAAAGTCGACCAGTCATTGAGGTAATCGACCAACTCACCCGAGAATGACGCTAAGGTCGTTCGTCCGAAGTTACCCAGCGATGCGAGTAGGGCATATTGGGTGGCAGAGAACGCCTGTCCGGTCACCACGGTTAAGAAGGAAACAAAGGCCACCGTTGAAAATGCGGAGGTAAAGTTATCCACCACTAAGGTAGCAAGAAAGAGTTGCTCATTGGGCCCGACGGTAGCAATCCAAGAAAACATAAGATTGCTAGATGCCATCGCGACACCACCGATCATTAAGCCTCGGACAATACCAAATTTTACGTTGACCATACTGCCGATGAGGGTGAAGAGTATCGTTAACCCCCAACCAATCAGTTTCGAGTAGTAGCCAATTTGTTCGTTGGAAAAGCCGATCTCCTTATAAAAAGTGATCGACATTCGACCTAAGAAGGCTTCGCCAATTTTAAACAAAAACACAAACAGCAATAAGGTCAGGGCAACACGAAATCCGTTTCGCTTGAAAAATTCCAAAAAGGGCTCAACAACCGTCACCGTCAACCAAGCGATGGCTGGATTGCCCACCACTTGAGTGTGGCGACGCTCAGCGGCATCTTGCAGTGCATCGCGCTGGGTCTTAGGTTCTCCGACTAACAGAGTGAACAGCATCAGTACGCCGACAATTGCCGCCATCCCATAGTAGACCCCATTCCAACCAATCGCATCAGCATTGATGAATGCCAAGTAGCCTGGGACCGAGTATCCAGTCCACCAACCGATCACCGCCATTGCTGAGGCTTGCGGCAGCTTAGATGACTCGGATTTCGGAAAAGTATCAATACGGTAGGCATCAATTGCGATATCTTGCGTCGCGGAGGCGATTGCGATGCCCAGTGCCAACATGGACGTGAACATCAGATTCGTAGCCGGATCGACACCTGCAATGAAAAGTGTGCAGACCAGTACAACCGATTGGCACAGTAGTATCCAACTTCGGCGCTGTCCAAGTAGCGCATGGAGTAGCGGCAGTTTTACGCGGTCAACGAGAGGCGCCCATAAAAAGTTGATGGCATAGACGGCGAAAACGCTGCCAAAGTAGCCAATGGCCGCGCGGGTGAGTCCAGCGTCTTTCAACCAGCCTGACATGTTGGAACCGATCAGTACCCATGGAAAACCACTTGAACACCCGAGCATAAACACCCACATAAGGCGTCTATCCATATAACTGCGAATCGTCTCTAGCCAGGTCATCGAAGTGGAGTCAGAAGACATACACTAATCCTTGTTCAGTTTGAGGTCAGCAAGAAAAATAAGGCTCTAGCATTAGAGCTTGAGCCTTAGTGATTATTTAAGAAGCGTTGCTTTGGTGATGATAATTGGTTTGACAGGGACATCGCGGTAGCGTCCAACTGAATGCGTCGGTTGTTGCCCCATCTTCTGAATGACGTCGAAACCTTGTGTGACTTTACCAAACACGGCATAACCTGGTGGCCGTTGGTCATAGTCAAGAAAGTGATTATCTACCAAGTTGACAAAGAACTGACGAGTAGCGGAATTCGGGTTGTTGGTTCTAGCCATGGCAATCGTAGCACTGCTGTTTTTCAACCCGTTGGAGGCTTCGTTCTTAATCGGTGGATAAGTCGGCAATGATTGCATGTTTTGATCAAAGCCGCCTCCCTGGGCCATAAAGCCTGGGATCACGCGGTGGAACTGCGAGCCGACGTAACTGCCATCTTCAACATATTTGATAAAGTTGGCGACGGTCACTGGAGCTTTTTCTTGATTGAGCTCCACCGTAAACTGCCCCAAGCTTGTTTCAAACTCGACTTTAGGCCCGGCCAGCGCCATGCTGCTGACCAGTGCCAATGAGGCGACTGCGGTTTTCCACATTAGAAACGCTCCTGCATGTAGTTTTGCAGCTCACGGTCATTGGCGATCTCTTGCATCACTAGGTTAATGACGTCGTTGAGAACGTCTTCGATTTCATCATTTGAAGCGCTCAGAGCGCCAGTACGCTTGGCTGTTCCCGTGTAAGTTTTAACCAACTTTCCTTGCGGCGTTTCTGCTGTAACTTCAAGTACTACTTGGCCGTCCATCTGGTTTTCCATCACTGAATGCTTGACCGAAACCAGCGCTTGTTGCACTTCTACTTCGAGTGAGTTGACGCTGTTCACCGTGCTGCGGAAACCTTGAGATTGGAACTGTTCAAGGAGTGCGTTTTCGATTGAAATACGAACATTTTGCTTAGAATGAATGGGTTCGATGTTTGAACGACCACTATCAATAAGTGCGACATATTGTGCCGAACGTACATCTTTACTGGTCAGGGTGAAGGTTGCATCTTGAACTAAATCGCTATTGCTCAGAACAGCTTTTGGCATAAAGTTGATTTGCTCTTGCTGAGGAGCTGAACAAGCAGCGAGTAGTGCCATTGAAGCGGCTATAACCAGTTTTCTCATTGCAATTTCCTTTTTTGGTATTTCTGAGAGCTATAAATGCTCAGAAAGATAATAGTGGACTATTTAGTCGCTTGTAAAATAACAAATTTCTTGTTCGAGGCAATGACCTTTACTTTCGACTTGCCAAACAATCGCGCTAACTTTCCATCGTAGCCGAGGTGACGATTGCCGATAACTAATAATTGCCCACCAGAGGTGAGAATTTGCTTTGCATCACAGAACATCTGCCAAGCGATGTGATCTGTGATGGCGTGTTGCTGATGAAATGGAGGGTTGCACACAATCAGGTCAACGTCGATATCGTTAATATCATCCAGGCAGTTGTTGGCGATACAACGAAAGCGTCGTTCGCTGCCCAGATTGATGTTGAGGTTTTGCTGTGCCGATTCGACAGCCATAAAGCTTTCGTCGATGCAGGTCAGCTCAAGTTGTGGGTTGAGTTGTCCCAACTTGATTGACAATACGCCATTACCACAGCCTAAATCGAGTGCATGATTAAGGCGCTCATCTTGCGGAAGGTGCTGCAACATAAATCGCGCACCAAGGTCGAGACTTTCCCCTGAATATACATTGGGTAAATTGTTGAGCTTGATGTTTTCACCATCCACCGACCAGCAGGTATCTCGGCTTGCCGAGCGAGGCGTTTGACTGTTGGCTTGGCTGAACACTAGGCGGTGTTTTTTCCACGCTAAAGATGTTTTGGTTTCCCCAAGGTATTGCTCAAACAGCTTTAGGGTTGAACTATGGATCTCTTTAGCTTTATTGACAGCGATAACGGGTACGGCATCAGTCAAGGTGTTGCGCAGCTGACTGAGCTGCCACACTAAGTGGCGGTTGCTTTTAGGGAGTTGGACTAAAACCAAATCGGCATCAGAGGGGATCGGGTCCATAGTGGACGCAAATGTAATGTCGGGACAGTGGTTGAGCAGAAGGTTTTCCCGGGTCGCGCGCTGAGCGATGAATGAGTCACTCATCATAGTGATACGGTGTTGATGACTAAACCAACTACTTAAGGCGCCAAAGTTGTCATTGAGGATAACGATGTGCTGACCAGGATTCAGCTGCATAGCCTCGACGTGATTGATAAGGTACTCATCGCCAGCATCCCATGCTTGAAGAGTTTCGTTGGGACGCTTGGGATATCGATAAAGGGATAAAGTGCGCTCGTGCAGCGCTAACTCAGTTTTCATGTCGTTGTGGCACAGTGTGATCCATAATGGTGAGATTGTCGCAAAAGCGTGAGGTCGTGAAAACTAAAACCTTTAGCTTTACTGGTATCGAGTTTATTATTTAACACAAAGTTGTTGACTCTAATGGGGAAGCACAATGGTGCAGCAAGAGATCGAAAATAAATTACAGCAAAGTTTTAACCCAGCCCATTTAGAGGTGGTGAATGAGAGCTATATGCATAATGTTCCACCGGGTTCAGAGAGCCATTTCAAAGTCGTTATCGTCAGCGATGCCTTCTTAGACCAGCGTTTGATTGCACGCCACCGGCAGGTTAACCAAACTCTTGCTGACGAACTCGCCAACCACATTCATGCACTGTCTATTCACACATATACGCCTAAAGAGTGGCAGGATCAGCAAGGCACCGCCCCTGACAGCCCAATGTGTTTAGGTGGAACAAAATAGACGTGGTTTCTCTAGGGCAGTGTGACTGCCCTTTTGTTTGTCCCTGCTTAGAGTAGGTATTAACATGCTAGAAACAAATTGACACAATGATTGATTTTAAAACGAAATATTTCAGGGTATGAATGGATGTTTTAATACGAAATTACACTAATATCTCTGTTTGTGCGGTGGCTCAAAGTTATGACTATTCTTTAGCCTTTTGAACGCAATTCCTTCGAAATATCACGGTTTATCCTGTCATTCATCATGGCATCCAAATCAAAAAAGATGATAGACTATCGCACCTGATAAATCTCGCTGACTTCCTGTAGCGGGATTTTTAATAGGATGTTGCGATTTTGGTGTTTTAAACAGCGCCAAAACCGGACACTAGTGTCGTGTCTAAAAGTTACGCAATTAAAGAATCTTTTTCCCGATAAAAGTAGTGCAAGTGCGTATGATTACAATAAAGAAGGGTTTGGACCTTCCTATTGCAGGAACTCCTACCCAGGTGATTAATGATGGTAAGACCATCAAAAAAGTCGCCTTGCTTGGCGAAGAGTACGTCGGCATGCGTCCAACCATGCATGTTCGCGTAGGCGATGAAGTGAAAAAAGCTCAAGTTCTTTTTGAAGATAAAAAGAACCCGGGTGTTAAGTTCACTTCACCCGCAGCTGGTAAAGTGATCGAAGTTAACCGTGGCGCTAAGCGTGTCCTTCAATCTGTTGTGATTGAAGTGGCAGGTGAAGAGCAGGTAACGTTCGACAAGTTCGAAGCTGGTCAACTAGCAGGTTTAGACCGTGAAGCGGTAAAAACTCAGTTAGTTGAATCAGGTCTTTGGACCGCTTTACGTACTCGTCCGTTCAGCAAGGTTCCAGCAATCGAATCTTCTACTAAGGCTATTTTCGTTACAGCTATGGATACCAATCCACTAGCGGCTCAGCCTGAGTTGATCATCAATGAACAGCAAGAAGCGTTCGTCGCTGGTTTGGACCTACTTTCAACTTTGACTGACGGCAAGGTTTACGTATGTAAGTCTGGCACCAGTCTTCCTCGTTCTTCTCAATCAAATGTTGAAGAGCACGTTTTTGATGGCCCTCACCCAGCAGGTCTTGCTGGCACCCACATGCATTTTCTATCTCCAGTCAATGCAGAAAATGTGGCGTGGAGCATCAACTACCAAGACGTGATTGCGTTTGGTAAGTTGTTCCTAACTGGTGAACTTTACACTGACCGTGTTATTTCATTGGCTGGCCCAGTGGTTAATAACCCTCGTCTTATCCGTACAACGCTTGGTGCTAGCCTTGACGATGTAACAGATAGCGAACTAATGCCAGGTGAAGTTCGTGTGATTTCTGGTTCAGTACTCTCTGGTACTCATGCAACTGGTCCTCACGCTTACCTAGGTCGTTACCACGTACAGGTTTCTGTATTACGTGAAGGCCGTGAGAAGGAGCTATTCGGTTGGGCAATGCCTGGCAAGAATAAGTTCTCTGTCACTCGCTCATTCCTTGGTCATATCTTTAAAGGGCAGTTGTTCAACATGACAACGACCACTAATGGTAGTGACCGTTCGATGGTTCCAATTGGCAATTACGAACGTGTGTTGCCATTAGATATGGAACCGACACTGCTGCTTCGTGACCTCTGTGCCGGTGATACCGATAGCGCTCAAGCGCTCGGTGCACTTGAGCTGGATGAAGAAGATTTAGCATTGTGTACCTTTGTTTGTCCTGGTAAGTACGAGTACGGTGAGCTACTTCGTGAATGCCTAGATAAGATCGAGAAGGAAGGGTAATTTTCATGGCTCTTAAAAAGTTTCTTGAAGACATCGAGCATCACTTTGAACCAGGCGGTAAACATGAGAAATGGTTTGCTCTGTACGAAGCTGTAGCAACAGTTTTCTACACGCCGGGTCTAATTACAAAGAAAAGCTCGCACGTTCGTGATAGCGTTGACTTAAAACGCATCATGATCATGGTTTGGTTCGCGGTATTCCCAGCAATGTTCTGGGGTATGTACAACGCGGGTGGCCAAGCTATCGCTGCACTGACCCACATGCACGCTGGTGACCAACTAGCAGCAGTAGTCGCAGGCAATTGGCACTACTGGCTAACCGAAATGCTAGGCGGTACCATCGCCGCAGATGCAGGGGTTGGTAGCAAGATGCTGCTCGGTGCAACTTACTTCCTACCTATTTATGCCACAGTATTTATTGTCGGTGGTTTCTGGGAAGTGCTGTTCTGTATGGTGCGCAAGCATGAAGTTAACGAAGGTTTCTTTGTAACTTCTATCCTATTCGCACTTATCGTTCCACCAACTCTACCTCTATGGCAAGCAGCACTAGGTATTACCTTTGGTGTGGTTGTAGCGAAAGAAATCTTCGGTGGTACGGGGCGTAACTTCCTAAACCCAGCACTAGCAGGTCGTGCATTTCTCTTCTTCGCTTACCCAGCGCAAATCTCGGGTGACGTAGTGTGGACTGCCGCTGACGGTTTCTCTGGTGCGACGGCGCTAAGCCAATGGGCTCAAGGTGGTAACGGTGCTCTAGTTAACACTGTAACTGGCGCTCCGATCACTTGGATGGATGCCTTTATCGGTAACATCCCAGGCTCTATTGGTGAAGTTTCGACTCTGGCACTGATGATCGGTGCAGCGATGATCGTTTACATGCGAATCGCGTCATGGCGCATCATTGCCGGTGTCATGATCGGTATGATCGCAACGGCAACGCTGTTCAATGTGATCGGTTCTGATACGAATCCAATGTTCAACATGCCATGGCACTGGCACCTAGTTCTGGGTGGTTTTGCATTCGGTATGTTCTTTATGGCGACAGACCCTGTATCCGCTTCATTTACCAACAAAGGTAAGTGGTGGTACGGCGCGCTAATCGGTGCAATGTGTGTTCTGATCCGTGTAGTTAACCCAGCGTACCCAGAAGGTATGATGCTGGCGATTCTATTCGCGAACCTGTTTGCACCTCTGTTCGACCACTTAGTTATCGAGAAGAACATCAAGCGGAGACAAGCACGCTATGGCAAGTAATAACGACAGCATTAAAAAGACGCTGGGTGTTGTTATCGGGTTGAGCCTTGTTTGTTCAATCATCGTATCAACAGCAGCTGTAGGTCTGCGTGATAAGCAAAAAGCTAACGCTGTCCTAGATAAGCAATCAAAGATCGTTGAAGTTGCAGGCATTGACGCTAATGGTAAGAAAGTACCAGAGCTATTTGCTGAGTACATCGAACCTCGTCTGGTAGACCTTGAAACAGGTAATTTTACTGAAGGTAATGCATCTACGTACGATCAGCGTGAAGCATCAAAAGATGCAGAACGTTCAATCGCATTGACACCAGAAGACGACGTCGCTGATATCCGTCGTCGTGCGAATACAGCAGTGGTGTACTTAGTAAAAGACCAAGATGAAGTCCAAAAAGTTATCTTGCCTGTGCACGGTAAAGGACTGTGGTCGATGATGTATGCGTTTGTCGCCGTTGAAACTGACGGTAACACTGTGTCTGCTATTACTTACTACGAGCAAGGTGAAACTCCTGGACTTGGTGGTGAAGTAGAGAACCCTTCATGGCGCGATCAATTCATTGGCAAAAAATTGTACAATGACGATCATCAGCCAGCGATTAAGGTCGTGAAAGGCGGCGCACCGCAAGGTTCTGAGCATGGTGTTGATGGCCTGTCAGGTGCGACACTAACTAGTAACGGTGTTCAACACACATTTGACTTCTGGTTAGGCGATATGGGCTTTGGTCCATTCCTAGCAAAAGTTCGTGACGGAGGTCTGAACTAATGTCTAGTGCACAAAATGTTAAAAAGAGCATTCTAGCGCCTGTATTGGACAACAACCCAATCGCGCTTCAAGTTCTTGGTGTTTGTTCTGCGCTTGCAGTAACCACTAAGCTAGAGACTGCGTTTGTTATGACGCTAGCGGTAACATTTGTAACTGCTTTGTCTAACTTCTCGGTATCTTTAATCCGTAACCACATTCCTAACAGCGTACGTATCATCGTTCAGATGGCGATCATCGCTTCGCTAGTAATCGTGGTAGACCAAGTGCTAAAAGCTTACCTGTACGATATCTCTAAGCAGCTATCGGTATTCGTAGGTCTTATCATCACCAACTGTATCGTAATGGGTCGTGCTGAAGCATTCGCAATGAAGTCTGCGCCAGTACCTTCTCTTATTGACGGTATCGGTAACGGTCTAGGTTACGGTTTCGTTCTTATCACTGTAGGCTTCTTCCGTGAGCTATTTGGCTCAGGCAAACTATTTGGTCTGGAAGTACTGCCTCTAGTGAGCAATGGAGGTTGGTACCAGCCAAACGGCCTGATGCTGCTAGCACCATCTGCATTCTTCCTAATCGGCTTCCTAATCTGGGTAATCCGTATTCTGAAACCAGAACAAGTAGAAGCGAAGGAGTAAGGACGTCATGGAACATTACATTAGCTTATTAGTTAAATCGATTTTCATCGAAAACATGGCCCTGTCTTTCTTCTTGGGTATGTGTACGTTTCTTGCGGTATCTAAGAAAGTTAAGACCTCTTTTGGTTTAGGTGTTGCGGTTGTAGTCGTGCTGACTATCGCGGTTCCAGTAAACAACCTTGTTTACAATCTAGTTTTAAGAGAAAACGCTTTAGTTGAAGGTGTCGATCTTAGCTTCCTAAACTTCATCACCTTTATCGGTGTAATCGCCGCCCTTGTACAGATCCTAGAGATGGTTCTCGATCGTTTCTTCCCACCTCTGTACAACGCGCTAGGCATCTTCCTACCGCTGATCACTGTAAACTGTGCGATCTTCGGTGGTGTATCTTTCATGGTACAACGTGACTACAACTTTGCTGAATCTGTTGTTTACGGTTTCGGTTCTGGTGTGGGCTGGATGCTCGCTATCGTGGCTCTTGCAGGTATCCGAGAGAAGATGAAGTACTCTGACGTACCTCCTGGTCTACGTGGTCTTGGTATCACGTTTATCACTGTAGGTCTTATGGCGTTGGGCTTTATGTCTTTCTCTGGTGTTCAACTGTAAGTCGGGTAAACCGCAACAATTAAGGAATAGTCAATGGACATTATTCTTGGTGTAGTGATGTTTACTCTGATCGTACTCGCGCTAGTACTAGTGATTCTTTTCGCTAAGTCTAAGCTTGTACCAACAGGTGACATTACAATTTCTGTAAACGATGACCCGAATTTGGCGATCGTTACACAACCAGGCGGTAAGCTTCTGAGTGCTCTAGCTGGTGCTGGCGTATTCGTATCTTCTGCTTGTGGTGGCGGTGGCTCTTGTGGTCAGTGTCGCGTAAAAGTTAAATCAGGTGGTGGTGATATCCTACCAACCGAGCTTGACCATATTACTAAAGGTGAAGCGCGTGAAGGTGAGCGTCTAGCATGTCAAGTTGCAATGAAAACTGACATGGACATCGAACTTCCTGAAGAGATCTTCGGCGTTAAGAAGTGGGAATGTTCTGTTATCTCTAACGATAACAAAGCGACATTCATCAAAGAGCTTAAGCTACAAATTCCTGATGGCGAGTCAGTACCTTTCCGTGCTGGTGGTTACATCCAGATTGAAGCCCCAGCTCACCATGTGAAATACGCTGACTTCGATGTACCTGAAGAGTACCGCGAAGACTGGGACAAATTTAACCTGTTCCGTTATGAGTCAAAAGTAAACGAAGAGACTATCCGCGCTTACTCTATGGCCAACTACCCTGAAGAAGAAGGTATTATTATGCTGAACGTGCGTATTGCTACGCCGCCGCCTAATAATCCAGACGTTCCACCGGGTATCATGTCTTCATACATTTGGTCTCTTAAAGAGGGCGATAAGTGTACGATCTCTGGTCCATTTGGTGAGTTCTTCGCGAAAGACACTGACAACGAAATGGTCTTCGTTGGTGGTGGTGCAGGTATGGCGCCAATGCGTTCACATATCTTCGATCAACTTAAGCGTCTGAAGTCTACACGTAAGATGTCTTTCTGGTACGGTGCACGTTCTAAGCGCGAAATGTTCTACGTTGAAGACTTTGACGGCCTACAAGCTGAAAACGACAACTTCGTATGGCACTGTGCTCTGTCTGACCCTATGCCAGAAGATAACTGGGATGGTTACACAGGCTTCATCCACAACGTATTGTACGAAAACTATCTGAAGGATCATGAAGCGCCTGAAGACTGTGAGTACTACATGTGTGGTCCACCGATGATGAACGCTGCTGTTATCGGCATGCTCAAAGATCTTGGTGTCGAGGATGAAAACATCCTTCTAGATGACTTCGGTGGTTAATCCATCTAAGTGATTGAAATTTATGGCTGACTCTTGCGGGTCAGCCATTGTTTTTTTTTGAATATCAATTGATATAGAAAATCGGTTCATATCGACTCAACTTATTCTCTATATCCATTTCAATTTTCATAGGAGTTAAACAAGTGAAAAAGTGGCTTGTTGCTTTCGCTTCTCTTTTAGTTCTTGCCGGTTGTGAGCAGCCTGCGGAGCAAGTTCATCTTACTGGTCCTACAATGGGAACTAGCTACAATGTTAAATACATCGTAGCGGAAGGCGTTCCCGCCCCTGAACAAATTCAAGCCGAAGTTGATCGCTTGCTTGAGCAGGTCAATGACCAAATGTCGACCTATCGAAAAGACTCAGAGCTGAGTCGCTTCAATCAAAGTCAATCTTTAGAACCTTTTTCGGTCTCTCCTCAAACGGCTCACGTTGTGAATGAGGCGATTCGCCTTAACGGTCTTACACTAGGCGCATTGGATGTGACTGTTGGCCCTCTGGTTAACTTGTGGGGCTTTGGTCCTGAAGGTCGACCAGACGTCGTGCCAAGTGATGAAGAACTGGCTGAACGTCGTGCCAACATAGGTATCGAGCACCTTGAAGTAGCAGGTAATACACTGAGAAAAGACATTCCAAACCTATACGTAGACTTATCTACGATCGCAAAAGGTTGGGGAGTTGACGTCGTGGCCGATTACATCCAATCTCAAGGTGTCATGAACTATATGGTTGAAGTAGGCGGTGAGATGCGTGTTAAAGGCCTAAATCGTGAAGGCGTGCCTTGGCGTATCGCGATCGAAAAACCATCGGTGGAAGAGCGTGCTATCCAAGAGATCATCGAACCTGGCGATATGGCCGTTGCGACGTCTGGCGATTATCGTAATTACTTTGAACACGATGGTGTTCGTTACTCGCATATTATCAATCCAGAAACAGGTAGACCGATTGAACATAAAGTCGTATCTGTGACCGTGTTAGACCCATCATCGATGACCGCTGATGGTTTAGCCACAGGTTTAATGGTTCTTGGCGAGGAGAAGGGCATGCAGGTGGCGAATCAACACAATATACCTGTGCTGATGATTGTTAAGGCCGAAACTGGTTTTACCGAACTGACCTCTGACGCTTATAAACCGTATATCAAATAATAACCAACGAATGGGTATGCCATTATGAGTACATTTATTATTACTTTTGCCGTATTCATGGCAGTCATTGCCGCTATGGCGGTTGGCTACATATTTCAAAAGAAAGTCGTTAAAGGCAGTTGTGGTGGTTTGGGAGCGGTTGGCATTGAGAAGGTGTGTAACTGTCCTGAACCTTGTGATGCGCGCAAAAAACGAGAAGCGCGTGAGGCGGCCCGCGCAGAGAAACTCGCCGCTTGGGAAAAAGATCGTATTGCATAATCTTGTTCATAGACCCTGATGTAACAACCCGGCTTAGGCCGGGTTGTTTTTTATAGTTCAATGATGATAGAAGACAACGTGGAGTCTCATCGAGTGGTAGCGCGTGAAGCCTTGACTATACTCTCTGGATATCACGCAAGACAGAGAGGCTTTATGGAGTTACATCAACACACTATGGTGGAACTGTTTCAACAACTAGGGTTGGGAAGTACCGACGCTGAGATCAAACAGTTCGTCCTAGATCATCGTCAACATCGAGATACCGAATTGCTGCACGAGGCGAGCTTTTGGAGCGCAGCACAAGCGACCTTTCTTAAACAAGCCATTGAAGAAGATGCGGATTGGTCAGAATTAGTCGATCAGTTGGATGTGATGTTAAGACGATAACCAGAAAAGCGGCCGATGGCCGCTTTGCTAATACCGCTTACTGGCGGTCTGACAAACGGTAGTTTGCAGGCACTTCAAATGTGCTATCACGAACCCCTTCTTCTTTCACTGAAGTGACTTCGTAGACGTAGCGGATCAGCGCATCTTTTTGCCATTCACGGACTTTCTCGTCCACTTTTTTACTAAACAGATCGCCGACTAAGTCTGTCGCTGATTCGGTCAATCCATCGACACCATTGCTGAAGTCTAGCTTTGCGGTTGACGCCTTTATTTTCTCTTCCTGACAAGCGTTAGATTGTTGGAAAAACTCCATTTTCAAACTGAGTGGATAGCCTTTGATGACCTGGAGTTTGTCGAATACTGGGTTGATAGCATTAGGGTCAGTGCTTTCTATATCACCAGCAAATGCGCTAATGGCTTTGTAGCCATCTCGGCCCAAAATTCTTACAAGAGGGTGGTTGTCACCCACTGCGTTAAGATAATTGTCAGTGGCTTGCTGGTGAGTTTTCCATGCTTGTTTAAGGTTTGAATCTGGTTTAGCTGTCCAAACGCTAAAACGTAACAAATTCTGATCGGTTTTTTGCGTGTCATCTTCAAATACGACATGCCAAGTGACAGAGTACTCGTTCGTTTGCATGCCAGAAATGGTGCGTGTTTTACCTGTAGGCTTAACCTCAAACTCGTTTTTCTTTAGTGCCACCGAGCAACTCATCTCCTCATATGACGGTGACTCTTCTTCCTCTTCTTCAAACTCCTCAGTGAAACTAAACGTCGTACAACCCTCTAATGGACACTCACGATAAGTTTCTGAATCGTGATCGATTTCCCACAAAAGGTTACGCTCAAATCTGTACACATCGCTACGGTTAAAGTTAGCGAGACT
Source organism: Vibrio sp. JPW-9-11-11 (assembly GCF_013369335.1). Taxonomy (GTDB): domain Bacteria; phylum Pseudomonadota; class Gammaproteobacteria; order Enterobacterales; family Vibrionaceae; genus Vibrio. The sequence goes on along the minus strand of NZ_SZQJ01000007.1, from coordinate 78,262 downwards.
ACTCATGAAACTATCCGCTTCGAATTCTGACTGGATATGGCGCATGGAAGGGCGCGTGTAGGAGGTTTGAGATCCTTGACCGTCGGGCAGATAGAGCCCCGACATTGAGTACTTAGCTTTCACCACGGTGGTGGGGTTAATAGGTGTTGTGTCTTTGACGGGAGTGCTGCAAGCAGAAAGTAGTGCCGCAGATGCAACGATCATAAAAGCGGATGAAGTCTTGAGTGTCATTATTTTTTCCTATGAGCTGACATTGTTATTTGATGCTAGATAGCGCGCATAGTTTTCCATCAATTTGTTGAATATGTAAAACAATAATGTGATAAATGTGAATGAATCTCAGATTTAACTTTGATTCAGTCGTGTTGCGTGGTGTAGGGCTGCGAAGAGAGTTTTCACCTAGCTCGCATTTAGTTATACTGTTTTTATATACAGTTAAAGTGGTTTGGCGCATTATTATGAGTGACAAGATTCGCAAAATCATTCATGTCGATATGGATTGCTTCTATGCTGCCGTCGAAATGCGCGATAACCATAGCTATCGCGGCCGACCGCTAGCGGTTGGTGGGCATGAGAAGCAGCGAGGGGTATTGAGTACTTGTAACTATGAGGCTCGAAAGTTCGGTATCCGAAGTGCGATGCCTACCGCGAGAGCCTTGCAACTCTGTCCACACTTACTCGTGGTACCGGGAAGAATGGATGTGTACAAACAGGTCTCTGCACAAATTCGCGCGATTTTTGCCCGTTACACCCAATTAATTGAACCGCTATCGCTCGATGAAGCCTACCTCGATGTCACAGACTCCCTGCAATGTCATGGCTCGGCCACCTTGATTGCTGACGCTATTCGGCGTGATATTTTTAATGAGTTAAATCTTACTGCTTCGGCAGGGGTTGCCCCGGTGAAGTTTTTGGCCAAAGTCGCGTCCGATATGAATAAGCCCAATGGGCAATATGTGATTCCTCCAGATAAAGTTCAGCAAGAAGTGGATAAGCTGCCATTAGAGCGTATTCCTGGGGTCGGAAAAGTCAGTTTGGAGAAGCTTCACCAAGCTGGTTATTACCTCTGTGCTGATATCAAGAACAGCGACTACCGCAGTATATTGTTGCAGTTTGGCCGCCTAGGGGTATCGCTATGGAACAAGAGTCACGGCATAGACAACCGAGAAGTCGTAGTGGAAAGAGAGCGAAAGTCCGTAGGCGTCGAACGTACGTTTTCGCACAATATTTCTAGTTATGAGGAGTGTTGGCAGATCATTGAAAATAAACTCTACCCAGAACTTGAGCGTCGTTTGCTGAAATTCTCAGCGGATAGAGCAATCATTAAACAAGGGATTAAGGTCAAGTTTGCCGATTTTCAATTAACCACGATTGAACATGCGCACCCTTATCTCGAGCTGGATGACTTTAAGCAACTACTCCGCGATGTGTTAAAACGACAGCAGGGGCGAGAAATTCGCTTGCTCGGCTTAAGCGTGATGCTCAAGCCGGAAGAACTCACCAAGCAGCTCAGTTTTTTCTAGTGGCCTAAGAATTAGAGGCGTTCATTGGCAGTGATTCGCTCAATAACTTGAGTAAACCGGACGCTTTCCATCTTGGCAAAGCCCTCAAGGCTGCGCGCTTTTAGCTTACTCAGTCGTGGTGTTGAAATACCGCAGAGAAACTTGGCTTTGAGTGTGTTTGACAGCGGGCGTTCCGCGCGTTGGTTAAGTTGCTCTATCCACAGTGCTAACTGCTGATCATCAACATTTACAATCGGGCTGTCTGGTAATTGTGCCCCCTGACCGCGACATACACTACAATGGCCACATTGTGTTGGGGCTTGTGTGTCGCCAAAGTAACTGGCCAGAGCATGACTCAAACAAGATTGAGACTCAAACAACCTTAAAAGGCTATGGATACGCTCAACATCACTTCGCTCTTTTTCAGCAAACAGCTGCCACAATTTGTCTGTTAGGTTGGTTACAGGCTCTGATAGAGTATGAACACGATAGACTTCGGTCATCAGTTTGCTTTCTAGCTCAATCCAGCCTTTTTGATGGAAGTAATCAAGTGCGGCGATGGCACGTTGCCGCTCTCCAGCAAAGTGTTGCCATAGTGCCTCAAAATCAACTTGGCACCATACTTTAGCTTGAGTTGAGCAATCAAACAGAGCGCGAACAAATGCTTGTCGCTGTGGGTCAAACTGACTGATGATAGAGGTTTTGTCTTGAATGAACTTAAAGCGATAGTCGGCGAAGTAGCTGTATTGACTCGCTATGAGTGCGAACATTTCCATATAAACCAATAACGTTTTTAACGGCAGTTGACGAATATTGGTGTCATTGGATAAGCGAGAAATCACGACTTCCCAGTTCTCGCCCTGGCTTAAGGCGTGGTTGAGTAGAGCCTCGATCTCGTCGCGCTCTGGCGTATCACCATAGACGAAATTCTCCAATGTAGAGATGCCACTTTTGTTGCCAAGTAAAATGCAGTGAGAAAGCTGGCCATCTCGGCCCGCGCGGCCTATCTCTTGGGCGTAGTTTTCTATCGACTTCGGCATATCGTAATGAACAACGCAGCGAATATCTGCCTTGTCGACTCCCATACCAAACGCGATAGTGGCGACGATGATAGAAATTTCCCCCGACATAAATTGCTGCTGGATATGCTGGCGTACTTCATTATCGAGTCCCGCATGATAGGCTCGGCAATTGAGCCCAGAGTCGGACAGCAACTTAGTGACAGACTCTGAGGTACTTTGTAGGGTCACGTAGACGATGGTGGATTGGTTCGAATGCTCAGAGAGAATCGTTAGTAACTGGTCATTTTTCGCTTCATCAGCACAAGGAATCACGGTTAAATCTAAGTTGTTGCGATAAAACCCCGTGGTCACGACGTCTTGTGCGTCAATGGCAAACTTGCTTTGCATATCTTCGATGACTGCGTCGGTAGCAGTTGCAGTGAGCAGCAAACATTGTGGAATAGCAAACTCTTTTTGGTAGTGAGGGAGTTTTAGATAGTCGGGGCGAAAGTTATGCCCCCATTCAGAGATACAGTGCGCTTCGTCAACCACAAGTAGTGAGATGGGAATCTGTTTGATGAAGTGGCGAAAACGCTCGTTTTTGAGTCTTTCGACCGAGATCATGAGTATTTTCAGCTCACCGCTACGTGCTTGTTCCATCACTGTTTGAATTTCTTCGCGGCTCTGACTGGAATCGATAGAGGCTGCGCAGATGTTGTGCTGCTTAAGAAAAGCTAATTGATCTTTCATCAAGGCGAGCAGCGGCGAGATGACTAGCGTGAGGTGAGGCAGCATAAGTGCTGGGAGTTGGTAGCACAATGACTTTCCGGAACCAGTCGGAAAAATAGCGGCGCAAGAATGGCCAGCGAGTACGGCTTCAATGACTGGTCGCTGCCCTGTACGCAAACGCTCAAATCCAAAGCGAGCGTTAAGAGTGTCGTTGATTAAATCAGTGGTGGAAGCGTCGTTCATCGTCTACCTTTGTGCTGTTTTTATTCGCTAGTGAAGGTATTCTAAAGGCAACAGTAGTATTGGAATATGTTTTTAGTATGAATAAGTCGGAACTGCGTCAAACTATCTTGGCCTGTTTACAACAAAAGCGGGTTGTTGCCCAGCGTTCCGCTCAGCGCGCGATGGAATCTGCTACGGATGATGAAACGGTTCCTGAGCATAAATACGACACTTTAGCACTTGAGGCGTCCTATTTAGCTCATGGTCAGGCGATGAGGGTACAAGAGTGTGAACAAGAAATTGAGCAATTCAAACAGTTGTCATTGGTTGAGGCCAGTGAATACATCCGTTTGGGGTGTGCGGTGTTACTGCTTGACTTGGATGATAACCCTCTTTGGTTTTTTATCGCACCGTGCTGTGGTGGATTAAAAATACCATTTGCAGACTCATTCGTGATGTTAGTGACTTTTGACTCTCCTTTAGGCGCTGCGTTGAAAGGTAAGCAAGTGGGTGATGAAGTCAGCTATCGTATTGGTGAGCGCAATCATTGTTACCAAATAGAAACCATTTGCTGACAATCGATACTAACGGCTTTGTTATGGTTGTTGGAGATACGAAGGATAGAATAATGAAGATAAGATTAGCTGTACTGCCCCTGCTATTGTCGAGTCAGGTGTTTGCCGCTCAGTGCAATATTGATTTAAAAAACGATATTCGCCTTAATGATGAACGTCTGGAAATTCATCAAACTAGCGGTGAAACAGCGGTGGTTGATGAAAATAATAACCTAACGATTCATGGCGAGAGAATTGAGTTAAGTGCCGACCAGCAACAAGCTATTGCCGATTATCGCCAAAGCCTCAGCGATTATTTGCCACGTGCGAAACAGATCGCGCGTGAGGGCCTCGCATTGGCCAACGAGATTGTCGACGATGTCGCTCAAAGTTTTGACGCGCCAGAGGCTTTTGCCGGTGTAAAGCAAGCGATGCAGAACTTTTACGATGAGATAGAGGCTCGCTACTATAAAAATGGCGACCTGGTTTTACCCGCTGATAGTTTTGGCTCCTTGAACCAAGTCTGGACGGAAGATTTTGATAAGGCCAAAGCGTTGTTTAACGAAGAGTTTATTACCAGTGCGTTTGATGCAATGTCAGAAAAAATGAAGCTGGAAGGTGGTCTCAACTTGACTGAAATGGCCAACTCAATGAGTGAACTCAAAGAGCGTATCGCTCAGCGTTTAACTGAACATTCTCAGCAGATCGAGAAACAGAGTGCTGAGTTTTGTGATTCGTTAGATCAAATGGCAGAGCAAGAGCAACAATTACATCAAAAGATCCCTCAGTTGCAAGAGTATCAGATTTTTACAATCTAAGATTACGCGAGCTTAAGCCTAGTCATTGCTGAGTTTTTAGTAACCAAAGAGCGCCAATGGCGCTCTTCATCTAGACAATGATTGTGCGATTGTGTTTAATTCACGCTCAATTCGCACACACCTTGTTTAGATGCCTATTCCTCATCTCTCTCTTAAACACCTGACTATAGTCGCTTCCCTTTTTATGGCCAGCGTGTTTGTTGCATGCTACCTACTCTTTCGCTATTTCTGGGTGTATGACAACGAAGTAGACAGTGCGATTGCCCACCAACAAGAAGAAGTGCAACGCGTTAAAACCGTGCTTAATCTAGAAAAGTCTGAGCTTGCCAGTGTACTTATGGACTACGCTTCTTGGGATGATGTCGGTGACTTTATTCGCAATCGAGATGAGCGCTTTCTGCAAGATAGCCTTAACGCCCATACCTTTTTGTCTAATCAATTAAGTGGTGCGTTCATTTTCGACTCTAATGTCAGTTTGGTATGGGGCGAGTTATATGACTACGTGACACGCAAGACGCTCTCTTACGATCAGATTCGCTACCAGTTTGGTCCACTTTTGGCGGATAGTATGCGTTCGCGGACCGATTTTATTACCCCATACGTTACGTTTATCGTACTCAACGGTCGCCCTGCATTGGTGGCGACCAGTCGAGTTTGCAATAGTGAAGGTTATGATTGTACCCAAGGTTATATGATGTTTATCAAAACCATAGGGACAGATGTTATTACCAGTTTGCGCCAAGCGACGGGATTAAAAGTGGACGTGATAGCGAAGCCGGTTGGCGGAGTACAGCCCTCATTGACGCCAGAAAATGTGTCTATTCTGGAGAAGCTCGATTTTCAGAACAAACCGACCGTCTGTATTACTATCCAACATAGGATAAAGATTCCCCCTTTTATTACTTGGAGTGAACTCTCCGCTGTTATTGCCTTTGCTCTGTTTATGTTCGTGTTTAACTTGGCCGTTGCACACCTGATGGTTCAGCCTCTGAAACGCGCACGTCAGGCGTTGGAAAACTCAGAACAAGAAAGCGCTGCACTGGCGACTGAGCAGCACTTTATTTCGTTTGAAGTGCGTGATTTTGTTTGTCGAGTCGATGCGGTGATCAGCCAACTGAAAAGCAATCAGAGAGAGTTAGAATGGTTGACAGAGCACGACCCACTGACTTTGGTAGGAAACCGTCGTAGCTTACACAAGTACTGGCAAGACTTATTAGATCAAGCGGATCACGGTTATGCTTGCGTGATCTTAGTCGATGTGGATTATTTTAAGCCTTTTAACGACCATTATGGTCATGTGCAAGGCGATCAAGTTTTACGTCAAGTTGCCAAAGCGCTCAAACAGGCCCCGAGTGAATGTGAGAAGTGTGTGGCTCGTTTTGGAGGGGAAGAGTTTTGTGTGGTGCTGAATTGTGACTCGCCAATAGACGCTAAAGCAGAAGGCGAATGTTTGAGGCAAGCGATTGAACAGATGCAGCTTGTGCACCATTACTCGCCAATTGGTGGTGTCATCACAGTATCGGTGGGGGTGGCAGATATGCGTAATGAAACCCTGGTCGAGCAACAAGACATATTGCGAGTCGCCGATCAAGCGCTTTATCGCTCAAAGCAGTTGGGACGAAACTGTGTTGAAGTAGAGTGTTATCAATAGTGTCAGTCAGTGTTTACAGGTCAATAATTTTGCTTATTTACTATTAGGCTGATAGAACGTTTCAATTCCATTGCTAACGATGGCGTTTTATATTAACGTACTAGTCAACTAGTTTGTAAGTGCGGTTTAAGTGGTATGGCACAAGGTGATATTGGGCAAAGTCGTGAACATTTTGGTTCGCGGTTAGGTTTTATTTTAGCGGCAGCTGGGGCGGCCGTTGGTTTAGGTAATATTTGGGGATTTCCGACTCAAGCCGCGAGCAATGGCGGTGGTGCCTTTCTTTTTGTCTATCTGGTGATGATTCTGGTCGTCGCTTTTCCTATGCTGGTGGTCGAAATGGCGATTGGTCGTCATGGACAGGCGAACCCAGTAGATAGTATGCGTGCTCTAACAAAGCATCCAACCGGAAAACATATTGGTGCCGCCGTAGGTTGGATTGGCCTGAGTGTACCGAGTGCGGTGCTGGCGTTTTACAGCATCGTCGGTGGTTGGTTAATCTGTTTTTTGCTTGGCGCGATCACTGAGTTGATGGGGTTGAGCACGCTGACCGCTTGGTTCAAAGGGTTTAGTGTTGAGCGAAATTTGTTTGGTACCATCACCTTTTATGTTTTGACTATTCTGATTGTTCAGGGTGGGGTAAAGCAGGGGATTGAAAAGTGGTCGACACGCTTAATGCCCGCGCTGTTTGTGCTTTTCGCTGCACTATTTATCTACATTATGACCCAGCAAGGCGCGTTAGAGGGGCTCAAACACTACCTAATTCCCGATTTTAGCAAAGTGATGGATCGTAAGTTGATTCTTGCTGCGATGGGACAGGGGTTTTTCTCGCTCACTATTGGCGGTTGCTCTATGTTGATTTATGGCTCTTATTTGAGCAAGAAAGAGAACCTGCCTAAGATGGCGATGAATGTCACTCTAGTGGATACGGCCGTGGCGTTTATTGCAGGCTTAGTGGTGATGCCTGCGATGTTTGTCGCGATGCAGAAAGGGGTTGAGATCTATGCCGAAGATGGTTCTTTGCTCAGTTCAGATACATTAGTCTTCACCGTATTACCACTGATGTTTGATAGCTTAGGCTGGCTAGGACAACTGTTCGCCATCGTCTTTTTCCTATTGTTAACTATTGCGGCGCTCACCTCATCGATTTCGATGTTAGAGTGTCCGGTGGCGCTGGTGAGTGAGAGATTGGGTACTCAGCGTGGCGTAACCAGTTGGGCGCTAGGCGGGCTTATTGCTTTGTTGAGCTTGGTTATTGTTTACAACTTTGGCGCTCTGTTTGGTCTTGTTGCCACCGTCGCCACTCAATATCTGCAACCTTTGGCCGCTTTACTGTTTTGTCTCTTTGGAGGCTGGGTGTGGAGCCGTCACTCGAAAGTTAAAGAGCTGCAACAGGGTTATCCTGAATTTTCACAAGGCTGGTTCGGAAAGGTTTGGCCTCTGTACGTGAAGTTTGTTTGCCCTGTGCTCGTCGCGACGGTTATTTGGGCGTCATTTGGATAATACTCACCGACTTATCAAGGTTGGTATAACAATCAAGCCCGCATTATGCGGGCTTGAACTTATGATGGGGTGTTAATCTGCCCCGTGGTGAGTGGTTCAAGGTCAGCGTCAGAGACTTCGTCAATGAACTCACCAACCACTTGCTCAACTTCTTGATCGTCTTCTTCAAAGTAGGCGAGGTGGAAAATGGCATCCCCCTCGTTGACCAAAGGCAACGTCTGTTGGCCGATGACAATTCCCCCTTTGCGAGCCTTGAGCTCGATTTCACTATGACCTAAAGGCGCGCTAATATAGGCCAGCACCTGTCCACGCGTCACTTTTTCACCTAAGGTCACCACAGTACGCAAAATGCCATCACTCTCGGCTCGTAGCCAACTGGTTGATTTTGCGATGACCGATGTCGGTAAGCGTTTGCGACTCTTTCGTAGCATACCGATCGCTTGCATGACACGCTTGACGCCTAAGTAGCCAGCGTTGATGCAGATGGGTTCAAAACGTAGCGCTTCTCCTGCCTCATAAGTGAGAACTGGAATGTTGAGCCTTTCGGCTTCACTGCGTAAAGATCCTTCTCTTAACGGCGAGTCGATCACCACAGGCGTTGCAAATGCTTGAGCGATACGCAGCGTTTCTGGGTTGCTCAAGTCGGCTCGAATTTGTGGCAAATTCGTGCGATGAATTGCACCAGTGTGCAAATCGATAATGTAGTCACAACGCTGGGCAACCTGTGAAAAGAAGGTATGCGCCATGCGTGAAGCGAGTGACCCTTTATCACTGCCTGGAAAACAGCGATTGAGGTCGCGTCGGTCAGGGAGATAGCGAGACTTATGAATGAAGCCAAATACGTTGACAATAGGCACCGCAATTAAAGTGCCTTTCAGTTTGCTCACATCTATCGTGTCGATTAACTGACGGACAACTTCCACCCCGTTGAGCTCGTCTCCGTGGATAGCGGCGTTGACCATAAGTACTGGGCCTGCTTGCTTACCATTGATAATTTCAACCGGTATGGAAAGAGGGGAGTGCGTATAGAGTTTCGCTGCTTCTAACTCGACGACTTTTCTCTCTCCCGGCGAGATAGACTCGCCGAGAAACTCAAATGCGCTATTCTGTTTAGCCTTTGCCACGCGTTTTAGTCCTTTTGCTTGCCGCATTTTTCTCTATAAATTCGACAATCATCCCAGCAATATCTTTACCAGTAGCGGCCTCAATACCTTCCAGACCTGGAGATGAGTTTACTTCCATCACTAATGGACCACGTGAGGAGCGAAGTAGGTCGACTCCAGCCACGTTGAGCCCCATGATTTTTGCCGCGTCGACCGCTGTACGGCGCTCTTGCGGTGTAATTTTGACCAGTGAAGCGCTGCCGCCGCGGTGCAAGTTAGAACGGAATTCACCTTCAGCCCCTTGGCGTTTCATGGCTGCGATAACCTTATCACCGATAACGAAGCAGCGAATGTCGGCGCCACCCGCTTCTTTAATGTACTCTTGGACCATAATGTTGGCTTTAAGCCCCATAAAAGCCTCGACAACACTTTCTGCCGCTTTACGGGTTTCTGCCAGCACGACCCCAATACCTTGTGTGCCTTCAAGCAGTTTGATCACGACCGGTGCACCACCAACCATATCCAGCAAGTCTTTTACATCGTCAGGTTTACTGGCGAAACCGGTCACTGGCATACCAACCCCTTTGCGCGATAGTAGCTGCATGGAGCGTAACTTATCTCGAGAGCGAGTAATCGCGACAGATTCATTGACCGGATAAACACCCATCATCTCAAACTGACGCAGGACCGCGGTACCATAGAAAGTGACTGATGCACCAATTCGAGGGACAATGGCATCAAAGCCCGACAGCTCTTCACCTTTAAAGTGGATCTGTGGCTTATCAGAGTTGATGTTCATGTAACAACGCAGCGCATCGATCACTTTTACTTCATGTCCGCGCTCTTTAGCGGCTTCGATCAGGCGTCGGGTCGAGTAGAGTTTAGCGTTACGAGACAGAATACCAATTTTCATTATTTTTTTTCCTCGAACGGGATTAAAAAAGATTCAACAGGGTCGACAACAATACGATGATGCATGGCGGTACGACCTAATAGCATGCGAAACGCCATGTTTTCACGGTTAGTAAGGGTTAGCTCGATGGGCCAACTCTCACCGCCAATGGAAAACAAGGACTTGATAACATATCGAGACTCTTCGTGACCGCCAGAATCGCGTACGATGCGCTCATCGATGACCGGAGCCTCACAAACTACTTCTTGCTCAGTGTTGTTCTGCATCGGATGAAGCCAGAAGCGAACCCACAGGGCGTCCTGTTTTTTAAATGACTCGACTTGGAATGCGTGTAGACATGAAGTGCGCGCACCAGTATCTATCTTTGCATTAATTTTATGAATGCCAAGTTCAGGTAGGCTAACGGTTTCACGCCAGCCAACAATGAGTTTTTCTTTCATCACAGTAACAACATCAGTTAGGGAAGTTCATCAAAGCACTAAAAGACTATAGCACTCTTTACACTAAGCGATTGGAATACACCGCAAATTTGTCTTGAAGAGGATAATGTGGTTTATCCTAAGGTGCTTCAAGGTCGGCGAATGTAGCAGCGATGAGTTGGGCTGACCAACGAAAATAAATCACCGTAACGACAAACAACATTTATCGTAAAAGAAGATAAGTAAAGAGAAAGCCAGCGACGTTGCGCTGGCTTTATTGATAAGATTTTCTAAGTCAAAACTGACTGGTTATGCCGCTTTTTCTGGAATGGCTTCCAGCAGTGCCACCATCTGTTCCCAGAAAAGAGCGACGGTATCGATTTTTACTTTTTCGTCGGGTGAATGAGGGAACTTGATGGTTGGGCCGAAAGAGACCATATCCATGTTCGGGTAAGGCTCCTTAAATAGACCACACTCAAGGCCTGCGTGGATGACCATGATATTTGGTTTGTGGCCGTAGATCCCTTCATACATATCACGGAAGATCGCCATGATTTCAGAATCAGCATCGGGTTTCCAACCTGGGTAAGCCCCAGAAAACTCGATCTGTGCACCCGCAAGCTCAGCGACGGAGGCCAGCATACCTTCGACTTGCTGGCGACCAGAGTCAATAAGCGAACGTACCAGACACAGCACTTGAATTTGGTTATTGTCAGTTGTGATCACACCAACGTTAAGAGAGGTCTCAACGACACCTTCGATGTCATCGCTCATACGAATCACGCCATTTGGACACGCGTTGAGCGCAGCGATAAAGCGCTGTTGATCGGCAACGATTAGCGCTTGGGCCTTTGTGTCGGCGGCTTCGTTGAAAGAAACAATATCGGTTTCTACTTTGCCAAGTTCAGTTTTTATCAGGTTAGTGTAGTAGTCAAACAGTTGGGCAAGTTTCGCTTGGTTCTCTGTTGGAACGGCGACCGTAACGAATGCTTCTCGAGGAATGGCATTGCGTAGGCTTCCACCACGAAACTCAATAAGACGAAGGTCGAGTTCTTGCGCATGACCTGCGAGGAATCGAGCTAACAGTTTGTTGGCGTTGCCACGACCAGTATGAATATCACAGCCAGAGTGACCGCCTTTCAAACCTTTCAAAATCAACTGACGAGTGACATAACCTGCCGGGATCTCTTCACGCTTGATATCGAACGTCATTTCACCGTCGATACCACCAGCGCAACCCATGTAAACTTCGCCTTCTTGTTCTGAATCTGTGTTGAGAAGAATCTCCCCTTCTAACCAGCCAGCTTCTAAGCCGAATGCCCCCGTCATGCCCGCTTCTTCATCAATCGTCAGCAGTACTTCAAGAGGGCCATGTTTGATCTCATTCGAGGCTAGCACGGCGAGGCAAGAGGCCATGCCAATGCCGTTGTCTGCGCCTAAGGTTGTGCCTTTGGCGGTTACCCATTCTCCATCAATGAAGGGTTGAATGGGATCTTGGGTAAAGTCATGCGCGGTATCTTCATTTTTTTGCGGCACCATGTCGATGTGAGCTTGAAGAACCACTCCTTTCTTGTTTTCCATTCCCGCCGTCGCCGGCTTTTTGATGAATACGTTGCCGGTAGGATCGCGGCGTACATCCAGTCCTTGTTCTGTGGCCCAAGTGACTATGTATTGAGCTAAAGCTTCTTCGTGCTTGGAAGGATGCGGGATAGAGCAGATCTTATCAAAAAATTGCCAAAGAGGGGCTGGCGATAAGCTACTGATTTCAGAATGGAATTCAGACACGGATGACTCCTTAAAAGAAATAATGCCAGATCATATTGTGTTTGAACCGAATTAGTTCAGAACAAATAACTAGAAATGGCCTATTGAGTAGAGAGCCAAAGAATAGCACTACCGTCATTCAGGGTGTAGTGGCTAGAGTGAGTAATTGTATCGTTATGGTCACATATCCAATAATCACACTTCGACACCAATAAGTGCCTTGGTGAGTATAATTTGTAATATAACCAAGTTTTTGGTTGATGATTCTGTAATTTAATTACACAAAAGGCATGATCTAAATCAATTTATAAACTTTTTGTGACTTTTGTCACTCTTGGGGTTGTAATTAATTTTCCTTGGGGTATATTAATAACCAACTTCCAAAGCGAAGAGAAAATGCTCAAAGGATGAGTCCGATTTGTCGCCTCCAGGGAACCGAGAAATCAATAGTTGTAATGTGTTTAATTGATTTAGAAGGTGATAGTTATGAAAGGTTTACCAAGTGCAGCGTTCTGGCTAAACAGCTCTGTTTATACCGGTAGCTTTACTTACCCAACAAGCTTCGGTTACTAACCACAAGCTTGACTCTCGAACAGTTTGTTCACCCCTATTATTGGAATTTTTTTACAGCTTTTATTGCTGACATGATTCAACCGCCACTCAATTTGAGTGGCGTTTTTTTATCTATCGATAAAAAGCCTCACTTCTTTTATTGTTTTATCGCTTTAACCCGCCAGCTTGAATCCTATGCGTATATTCACCTATTGAACTGTCGGATCTAAGCTAACACGATCCTGAAAGTTTAAGACAAAGTATAAAAAAACACCTTTTGAATTAAAGGTATTAGCCATTCTTTAGTTAATGATATACAAACAAAAAATGGACTGGCGTCACATTGCTTCTTGTTTGAATTGTTCAGTTATAAATAGAAATATTGATTAGAGTCATAATTCTATCTGGAATTTACTATTTGATGACTTTATAATTCGGGCCAATCGATTACGCAACCGTTTACTTTTACCCTTTAGGATTCGATCATGTTCGAAAAACTGTTCAAACTCAGTGAACACGGTACGACCGTAAAAACTGAGATCATCGCAGGTATGACTACTTTCCTGACGATGGCTTACATTATCTTTGTCAATCCAGCGATGCTTGCTGATGCGGGGATGGATAAAGGCGCCGTGTTCGTTGCTACCTGTTTAGCCGCGGCCATTGGCTGTTTTATTATGGGCTTTGTTGCCAATTACCCAATCGCATTGGCACCTGGTATGGGGCTGAATGCCTTCTTTACCTATGGTGTGGTTTTGGGCATGGGACACACATGGCAAGTCGCTCTTGGAGCGGTGTTTGTCTCTGGGGTCATCTTCATGGCATTGAGTGTGTTTAAGGTTCGTGAATGGATCATTAACTCAATTCCAATGTCTTTACGTACCGGTATCTCTGCTGGTATCGGTCTGTTCTTGGCGTTCATTGGCCTACAAAACTCTGGTATTGTCGTCGATAACCCAGCGACCCTCGTCGGACTGGGTCACATCACTGGCCTTCAGCCAGCGCTTGCAGCACTTGGTTTCTTCCTAACCATTGGTTTGGTCTACCGTGGGGTTCGTGGTGCGGTCATGATCGCTATCTTGATTATTACAGCATTGGGTCTGGTTGTAGGTGATGTGCAGTGGGGCGGTGTGATGTCGACACCACCAAGTATTGCACCAACCTTAATGGAAATGAACATCGCTGATGTATTTGAAGTCGGCATGATTTCAGTGGTGTTTGCTTTCCTGTTTGTCGATCTGTTTGACACAGCAGGTACCCTGGTTGGGGTCGCGACTAAAGCGGATTTGATCAAAGAAGATGGTAAGTTACCTCGTCTTAGCAAGGCACTATTGGCTGACTCAACAGCCACCTCAGTCGGTGCCGTCCTCGGTACATCGAGCACGACTTCATATGTAGAGTCGACGGCGGGTGTTGCTGCAGGCGGTCGAACAGGCCTGACTGCCGTGGTGGTCGGGGTTTTGTTCCTATTGGCACTATTCTTCTCGCCACTTGCGGGCATGATTCCAGCGTACGCAACGGCAGGCGCTTTGTTCTATGTCGCGATTTTGATGATGTCTGGCTTGGTCAGTGTCGATTGGCGTGACCTAACAGAAGCTGCGCCAGTGGTGGTGACCTGTCTATTGATGCCATTGACTTATTCAATTGCAGAGGGCATCGCGCTTGGCTTTATCTCTTACGCGGCGATTAAACTGCTTAGCGGTAAAGGTCGCGATGTCTCGATCAGCGTATGGGTTCTATCGGCTGTATTTATCATCAAATACTTAGTTGCTTAAGCACCAAGTCAATTGCAACCTTAGGTTCTCAGAATCGCCATTGCCGTGTGACGGCAATGGCGATTTTTTTCGAACAATAGTATTGACCATTGGTATTGAGCGGTAGCTGCGTTAAAATAATCGTTTGCGTAGCTTTTCCCCTCAATAGCGCAAGGCAGGCGCTGGTTGTTAATCGGCGTGTTTGGGGATGCAGACTTTTAAAATTATTAGGTTATTACAATGAGTAAAAAATTCATCATCACTTGGGACCAAATGCATTCATACTGCCGTGAACTGGCTGAAAAGCAGATGCCAGCCGAGCAATGGAAAGGGATTTGGGCTGTAAGCCGTGGTGGTTTGGTTCCAGGCGCGATCTTAGCTCGTGAGTTAGGCATTCGTTACGTTGATACCATTTGTATTTCTAGCTACGACCACGATCATCAACGTGATATGAGCGTATTAAAAGCGCCACAAGGTGATGGTGAAGGATATTTAATCGTAGAAGACTTAGTAGACAGTGGTGACACCGCACGTAAACTACGCGAACTATACCCGAAAGCAAAGCTCATCGCCGTGTGT
This sequence comes from Vibrio sp. JPW-9-11-11, assembly GCF_013369335.1. GTDB lineage: Bacteria > Pseudomonadota > Gammaproteobacteria > Enterobacterales > Vibrionaceae > Vibrio. The sequence continues at coordinate 63,201 of NZ_SZQJ01000007.1, read as the reverse complement.
GCTAAGCCATCAGGTGCTGAGTTACTCGATGATTATGTGGTTGACATTGCTCAGGAGACTTGGATTGAACAGCCATGGGATATGTCAATCCAATACGTTGAGCCGATTAACCGCAAGCAAAAGTAATCGAATTCGCTCATAGCGACAATTTCTTGATAAATGACCCTTTATTGGGTCATTTTTTTTATTACTATTTACAAAACCCATTAAGTAGGTCGAATTCATGCCCGAGGAAGTCAGTAAAAATCTCTCAGAAACCCTGTTTGTCAAACACAAACAAGCGAAAGAGACCTCAGCTTTGACTCAATATATGCCATCCAGTCAAACGTTTTTAGAGCAAAAGCAGCAACAAGATGGCTATAAGTGGTATCGCAACTTGCGTCGATTGCAATGGGCCTGGCAAGGGCTTGATCCGATCGAGATCGAGTCTGTACTGGCAAAAGTCGCGGCCTCGAAACACTCCCGCACCCATGATGACTGGTTAGACACAGTTATGGGTTACCACAGTGGTAATTGGACATATGAGTGGACCAAGTTAGGCATGTTACATCAAAAGCGCAGTGCAGATCTTAAAGGAGAGCAAGCCGCAGATGAGATGTTTAATGCTTCACTCTGTTTTAGTATCGCCGGCTACCCGCATTTAAAAAATGACAACCTAGCCATTCAAGCGCAAGTGCTGGCCAGTACGGCTTACACTGAGGCGGCTAAAAAGACTCAGTACACGATCAAACGCCTCGAAATTCCCTATCAAAACAAGCAGATTGTTGCACACTTACACCTAACCAAAACCGATAAACCACAACCTGTTGTGATCGTTACCGCGGGGCTGGATAGCTTGCAAACCGATTTATGGAACCTGTTTCGAGATCATTTGGCGAAGCGAGACATTGCCATGCTCACCGTTGATATGCCGTCCATCGGTCACAATACCCACTGGAACCTAACGGAAGATACGTCCGTTTTGCATCAGGTTGTATTGAAAGAGCTGTACAACATCCCTTGGGTTGACCACCATAAAGTTGGCTTGATTGGTTTTCGTTTTGGTGGCAACGCTATGGTGCGACTCTCTTTTATGGAGCAGGACAAGATCAAAGCGTGTGTGTCTTTAGGGGCGCCTATTCATGACGTGCTCTCGTCGCCAGAAAAACTCAAACAGATGCCTAAGATGTACCTTGATGTTCTCGCCTCTCGCTTGGGTAAAACTGTGGTCGATATCAACAGTCTTGCAGGGCAGTTAATGGCTTGGTCGTTAAAGGTTCAAGGGATTCTATCTGGCCGTAAAACACGGGTGCCGATTCTCGCTATGAGTTTGGAAAACGATCCAGTCTCTCCATTGAGTGATAATCAGCTGGTTGCCACGTTTAGTGACTATGGTAAAGCGAAGAAAATCAGTGCCAAAACAATTACACAAGGGTATGAGCAATCCCTCGATTTAGCGATAAAGTGGTTGGAGGACGAGCTAATTAGATGACATTTCTCCTAATTTAGATAACACTTATTTTATGTGCTACCCAAACTATCGAGTCCTGGGTGCGTAATAACAATAACTAGGGCCAACAGACCCTAAATGAATATGGAGATTCATTATGTCTGAGCAGATCAAGAATCCAACTCATTACCGTTTGCTGTCCACCCTAAGAGCGATAGGTCCCTACCTAAGAGAGTCTCAAAGTAACGAAGGCTATTACCTGTTCGATTGTCTGTCTGTGTGTGTTAATGATAAAAAATCCCCAGAACAACGTGAGTTTTGGGGCTGGTGGCTTGAGTTGGTGGCCAGCAAAGAGGGATTCGAAGCGCGTTACCGCTCAGGGCTATACGATATTACTGGTGAATGGCAAGGCAAAGCGCTCCCCAAGAAATCGTTAGCCGATGTCACTCGAACCCAAGAAGCGTTTCATCAAAAACTGGTGGACACTTTGCAAAAGGAGTTCGAGATAGCGGTCGTTATGCATAAAGAATCGGTAGAATTCGTCTAGTTTTCCTCACTTATCACTGTCATTACCCAAAAAGGCGCTTTTTAGCGCCTTTTCTACTTGTTAAATTAACGGTTGATTGCTACAACATCAGGTCTAATCAATCTTTCGCATTGATTGCGTTATCAGTGGTTAAGACAATTGTTTTATTTTTCATAGTAGAAAGGCAATGAATCAAGAAAGCGGACAAGCACCACAGTCTCAAACCGTGGTCGTTAAACTAGGAACCAGCGTTCTGACTGGTGGCACTTTGGCGTTAGACCGAGCTCATATGGTTGAGTTGGTTCGTCAGTGTGCTGAACTGAAAAAGCAAGGTCACTCTGTCGTGATGGTTTCGTCTGGCGCAATCGCGGCTGGACGCGAGCACCTAGGCTACCCCGCACTGCCCAACTCTATGGCGAGTAAACAACTGTTGGCTGCGGTAGGACAAAGCCAGTTAATCCAAACTTGGGAGTCGCTGTTTGCCATCTATGGTTTGAAAATTGGCCAGATGTTGCTTACTCGCGCTGACCTTGAGGATCGCGAGCGTTTTCTCAATGCCCGCGATACCATTAATGCCTTGGTTGATAACGACATTATTCCGATTGTGAATGAAAACGATGCGGTGGCGACCAGTGAAATTAAAGTCGGTGACAACGACAACCTTTCGGCTCTGGTTGGTATTTTATGTGGCGCGGATAAGTTGTTACTGCTGACTGACCAAAAAGGGTTATTTACCGCTGACCCTCGCAAAGATCCTAACGCTGAGTTGATCAAAGAAGTCAAAACCATAGACGATACTCTACGGAAAATTGCCGGAGGTAGCGGTACCACCTTGGGCACCGGGGGCATGGCCACTAAACTTCAAGCAGCAGATATAGCTCGCCGCGCAGGTATCGAAGTGATCATTGCCGCGGGCAGCGCGCCGAATGTGGTGTTCGATTCTCTGGGTGAAAACCCGCAAGGTACACGCTTTTTGCCATGTGAAGAGGCATTGGAAAACCGTAAGCGTTGGATTCTCGCCGGGCCGAGCGCCTCGGGCGATATCATGATCGATGATGGCGCGGTCAATGCGGTTGTCGGAACGGGCAGCAGCTTACTGGCCAAAGGCTTAATTCACGTCGGTGGCGAGTTTGCCCGTGGTGATGTCGTGCGTGTCACCGACAACAAGGGCAAGTTGGTTGCCCGTGGTATCGCGAGTTACTCAAGCCAAGACATGGCTAAGATTGTCGGCAAACATAGTAAAGATATCATCGGAATTTTAGGTTATGACTACGGCAATGAAGTATTGCACCGCGATGACATGGTCGTAATCCAAGAATAAGGACAACAAGTATGGAACTCATTTCTATGGGTAAAGCGGCTAAAGAAGCGGCTTTCCAACTAGCAACAGCATCAACAGCACAAAAAAACCAAGCATTGGCGATTATTGCCGACGAGCTTGAAGCAAACGCTGACGCTATCTTAGCGGCGAATGCGAAAGATATCGAACAGGGGCGCGAAGCTGGTTTAACTGAGGCGTTGCTTGATCGCCTGTTGTTAAACTCAGAGCGCCTCACTGGTATTGCCAACGACGTGCGTAATGTCATCAGTCTTAACGATCCTGTGGGGAGCGAACTCGACAGTAAAGTACTAGAAAATGGGATGTCGCTTTCACGTCGTCGTGTACCGCTTGGTGTGGTTGGCGTGATTTATGAAGCTCGCCCCAATGTTACCATCGACATCGCAGCTCTTTGTTTAAAGACAGGTAACGCAAGCATTCTTCGTGGTGGCAAAGAGACATTCTTTTCTAACATGGAACTGGTGAAAGTGATTCAGTCTGCGCTGGCGAAAGCGGGTCTGCCTGCTGCCTCTGTTCAGTACATTGAAAAGCCCGATCGTGAGCTTGTCTCACAACTCCTTAAGCTTGATGACTACGTGGATATGATCATTCCACGTGGTGGGGCTGGCCTGCATAAAATGTGCAAAGAAAACAGCACTATCCCTGTGATTATTGGTGGGTTTGGCATTAGCCATATCTTTGTGGATGAAAGTGCGAATCTAGATAAATCATTAGATGTCGTCGAAAATGCCAAAGTACAACGTCCCTCGGCATGTAACTCATTGGATACGTTATTAGTTCATGAAAAAGTAGCCGCAGAGTTCTTGGCTATGCTGGCAGAACGTTTAGCGGATAAAGTGACATTGGTTGCTGAACCAAAAGCGAAAGCATTGCTTAGCACAGCAAAAGAGCTGCGTGATGCTGGTGAAGGTGACTTTGACACAGAATGGTTGAGCTATACGCTAGGCGTTAAAGTGGTTGCTGACGTTGATGAAGCCATTGAGCACATGCGCGTACATAACGCGAGCCACTCTGATGCGATTATGACCAACAGCTTAGAAAACTCAGAACGGTTTATTAATTCGGTGGGTTCAGCGGCGGTGTATGTGAACGCGTCAACCCGCTTTACCGACGGTGCTCAGTTTGGCTTAGGCGCAGAAGTGGCCGTTTCAACTCAAAAGCTTCATGCACGCGGTCCTATGGGCTTGGAAGAGTTGACCAGCTATAAGTGGGTAGGCAAAGCAAACTACTTGCCGCGCAGTTAACAGTTCTCGCGCAACATCGATTGAAAAAGGGGCTAACTGGCCCCTTTTGCTTTTCTTAGCTTTAGTTATTCCGGTACACTGTGAGGATAATTTTGGAGGTGATATGCATTGTCCTTTTTGTGCCGAGAACGACACCAAAGTCATTGATTCGCGTTTAGTCGCTGATGGTCATCAGGTGCGTCGTCGTCGTCAATGCCTTGCGTGCAGTGAACGCTTTACGACATTCGAAACCGCTGAGTTGGTCATGCCGCGAGTCATAAAATCGAACGGTAATCGCGAACCGTTTAATGAAGATAAAATGGTAGGTGGTCTGCAAAGAGCACTAGAGAAACGGCCGGTGAGTGCTGATGCGGTTGACGTCGCGATCAGTTTAATTAAATCACAATTGCGTGCGACTGGTGAGCGAGAAGTGCCGAGCGAAATGATCGGCAACTTAGTGATGGATCAACTTAAAGAGCTGGATAAAGTCGCCTATATTCGCTTTGCCTCGGTTTATCGCAGTTTTGAAGATATCCGTGAATTTGGCGAAGAGATTGCAAGGCTCGAAGACTAATTGGACCTGTCTATGGCTACTTTTAGCGTTACAGATTATCAAATGATGTCGCGCGCGATCGAGTTAGCGCAGCGCGGTATCTATACGACCGCCCCTAACCCGAATGTCGGCTGCGTGATTACCCAAAATGGCGAAGTCGTCGGTGAAGGTTTTCATTATCGAGCTGGTGAGCCTCACGCTGAAGTTCATGCATTGCGTATGGCAGGAGAGCAGTCTGTGGGTGCTACCGCTTATGTGACACTGGAGCCGTGCTCCCATTATGGTCGCACTCCGCCGTGCGCTGAAGGCTTGATTAAAGCCAAAGTGGCCAAAGTGATTTGTGCGATGCAAGACCCGAATCCGCAAGTTGCAGGACGCGGAATACAAATGTTGCGCGACGCTGGCATCGAGGTTGAAGTCGGGTTATTAGAACAACAAGCCATGGCGCTTAACCCTGCGTTTATTAAACGTATGCGTACGGGAATGCCTTTTGTGCAACTCAAAATGGCCGCCAGTTTAGATGGTCAAACGGCTCTCTCCAACGGCCAAAGTCAGTGGATTACTAGCCCTCAAGCTAGGCAAGATGTCCAAAAGTACCGGGCGCACAGCGGCGCGATTCTCTCAACCAGCAAAACGGTGATTGATGACGATGCGTCGCTTAATGTGCGTTGGCAAGAGTTACCCGCTTGTGTTCGAACTCATTACCCGCAAGCGCAACTTCGCCAACCGATTCGAGTGATCCTCGATAGACAAGGTCTATTAACGCCAAACCTCAAACTGTTTCACACTGAGGGCGAACACCTTATCGTTTCTGCGCAAGGCGATGTTAAGCTTTATGAGGTGGGTCAGAAGGTCGATTTAACGGCCACTTTCTCGCAGTTAGCTGGTGAGCATAATATCAACCACCTTTGGGTGGAAGCAGGGCCAACCTTGGCGTCGAGCTTGATTCAAGCCGAGTTGGTAGATGAGATCGTACTTTATTTGGCCCCTAAGATTATGGGTAGCGATGGTCGCGGTTTACTTGGTGCCTTGGGCCTTGAGTCGATGACTGATGTCATCGACCTCGATATTAAAGATATTAGACAAGTCGGCAAAGATATTCGTATCACTGCCACTGTTAGCAAGAAAGAAAAATAGTCATGTTTACAGGTATTATAGAGGCTGTAGGTACGCTTACAGCGATTACTCCCAAAGGGGAAGATGTTAGCGTCACCGTTGAGGTCGGCAAACTGGATATGTCCGATGTCAAATTGGGCGACAGTATTGCGACTAACGGTGTCTGTTTGACCGTGGTTGATTTTAGCCAGACAAGCTACAGCGCTGATCTTTCACTTGAAACACTCAACAAAACTGGCTTTGCTGACTATCAAGCGGGCGACAAATTGAATCTAGAGAAAGCTATGCTACCAACCACTCGATTTGGAGGGCACATTGTGTCTGGCCATGTTGATGGTGTGGGAGAAATTGTCGAGCGCAATATGGTCGGGCGAGCGATTGAGTTTTGGGTTTCGATGCCAGCCGAACTGAGTAAGTACATCGCAGAGAAAGGCTCGATTACTGTCGATGGCATCAGTTTAACCGTCAACGCATTGCGCAAAAATGCGTTCAAATTGACCATAGTTCCTCATACCAGCGGTGAAACTACGATGGCTGATTTTAATCTGGGGCGTAAAGTCAATCTTGAGGTTGACGTTATGGCGCGATATATGGAACGCCTGCTTCAGAGTCAGCACGAGCCATCGTCAGAGTCTCGTCTCACCATGGAGTTTTTACAACAGAACGGTTTTGCTTAAGTCAATCCTATAACCCTACGTCAAAAATATTCGCCGCGAGAAGCCGATTAAGGAATAACAAGATGCCAATTAGTACGCCCCAAGAGATTATTGAAGATATTCGCCTAGGAAAAATGGTTATCCTCATGGACGATGAAGATCGTGAAAACGAAGGTGACTTAATTATGGCGGCTGAGCACGTGACGCCAGAAGCGATCAACTTCATGGCAACACATGGCCGAGGTTTGATTTGTTTGACCATGACCAAAGAGCGTTGTGAGCGTTTAGGTTTGCCGCCAATGGTTCAAGACAATAATGCTCAGTACACCACGAACTTCACGGTGTCTATTGAAGCGGCAGAAGGGGTGACGACCGGCATTTCAGCCGCTGATCGCGCCCGCACCGTTCAGGCGGCGGTCGCCCAAGACGCAAAAGCGGCTGACTTGGTCCAGCCTGGGCATATTTTTCCTTTAGCAGCTCAAGAGGGCGGGGTATTAACTCGTGCGGGGCATACCGAAGCGGGCTGCGATTTGGCGCGCTTAGCCGGTTGTGAACCTGCTGGTGTGATTGTTGAAATCCTTAACGACGACGGCACTATGGCGCGTCGCCCAGATTTGGAGATTTTCGCTGAGAAACATGGTGTTAAGTTAGGCACTATCGCCGATCTGATCGAATATCGCAACAACACCGAAACGACGATTGAACGTGTGGCACAGTGTAAACTACCGACCGAGTTTGGTGAGTTCGATTTGGTTACCTATCGCGATGTTATTGACAATCAGATTCACTACGCAATGTGTAAAGGGGATCTCACTGGTCAAACACCTTTGGTTCGCGTTCACTTGCAAGATACCTTTACCGACTTGTTGCACAGTGACCGTAACGCCGAGCGCAGCTGGACACTGGATAAAGCAATGCAACGTATTGGCAGTGATGGCGGCGTGTTGGTGATCCTAGGTAATGAAGAGTCTACTGAGTTATTGATTCATCGTGTAAAAATGTTTGAAGCACAAGACAAAGGTCAAGCGCCAACACTCGCGAAAAAGCAGGGAACGTCACGCCGCGTCGGTGTTGGCTCACAAATCTTGCAAGATCTTGGTGTGCATGACATGCGTTTACTTTCTTCAACAAATAAGAAGTATCACGCACTCGGTGGGTTCGGTCTTAATGTGGTTGAATACGTTTGTGATTAACCATTTGTCTATCGCACTTAGTTGACGCTAAAAACGCTCACTAAGCGCTCAAATGAGTGGCTTGGTTATCGATTAATACCGCCTGAATAAAACCGATGCCGGGAAATCGATTGGAGCTAATTTCTATTAGATATTGCTCACAGAATTGTGCTAGAATCCGGCGATTCTCACTTGATGAACATAGTTAAAGGAAGGCTTATGAAAGTGATCGAGGGTGGCTTCCCAGCGCCAAACGCAAAAATTGCTATCGTTATTTCTCGTTTCAACAGTTTTATTAACGAAAGTCTATTGTCTGGTGCAATCGATACTTTAAAACGCCATGGCCAAGTTAGCGAAGACAACATCACCGTTGTTCGCTGTCCTGGCGCCGTCGAGCTGCCATTGGTTGCTCAGCGTGTTGCGAAAACAGGCAAATACGATGCAATCGTATCGCTTGGCACTGTAATTCGTGGCGGTACACCGCATTTCGACTATGTTTGTAGTGAATGTAACAAAGGTCTTGCGCAAGTTTCTCTGGAGTTTAGCCTTCCAGTTGCATTTGGCGTACTCACCGTTGATACAATTGACCAAGCAATTGAGCGCGCAGGAACCAAGGCTGGTAATAAAGGTGCAGAGGCTGCACTAAGCGCACTTGAGATGATTAACGTTCTTTCTGAAATCGATTCCTAATGGGGGCCAGTGTGAAACCAGCCGCACGTCGTAATGCACGTCGATTCGCTCTACAAGCGATCTACTCTTGGCAAATTACTAAAGAAAATGTTGCTACAATTGAAGAGCAATTTTTGTCAGGTGGTAAGTATGATGAAGAAGAGCATCATGCATCAGAGCCTGCGCTTTCTAGTCCAGACACAGACGTTGCGTACTTCCGTGACCTGCTAACAGGTGTGGTGCTAAGTCACACAGAGCTAGATAGTAAGATTCGTCCATACACCGCGCGTCCAATGCAAGATTTGGATATGATGGAGCTCGCGCTTCTTCGCCTTGCTATGTATGAGATGACGCGTCGAGAAGATGTTCCTTACAAAGTGGTGATCAACGAAGCCATCGAGCTGGCAAAAGTCTTCGCCGCAGAAGATAGCCACAAGTTCGTCAATGGTGTGCTAGATAAAGCCGCACCGCATGTTCGTAAGAAATAATCGATAATAATCAGCAAAAGGTCAGCAGTCGCTGACCTTTTTTATGTCTATTGTTTTCCTTATCAATTGATACCAATCGTTTAGATTTGGTTAAAATGGTCACACTATGGCTGGTGAATTTAATCTTATAGAAAAGTATTTTGTTGGTCGTCAGAAGCAGCGTAAAGATGTGCTGTTAGCGGCAGGGGATGACTGCGCTTTGGTCAAGGTGCCGAGTCACCTCTCTTTGGCGGTCAGTACCGATACCTTGGTTGCAGGGACCCATTTTCTCACCGACGCAGACCCAGCTTGGGTTGCTCACAAAGCTCTCGCTTCTAACATCAGTGATCTGGCAGCAATGGGGGCGACGCCAGCTTGGGTTTCCTTGGCACTAACGCTGCCTAGCTCCGATGACACTTGGTTGACGCCCTTTTGCGACGCTTTTTTTGAGCTGGCTGACTATTACGGCATCCAACTGATCGGTGGCGATACCACCAAAGGACCGTTGAGCATTACGTTAACGGTGCAGGGCTTGGTCGATGGTGACAAAGCGCTACGTCGTGATGGCGCCAAAGTTGGCGATTGGGTGTACGTTACCGGTAACCTTGGCGACAGCAAGGCAGGGCTGGATGTGGTGTTAGACAACCAATTGCGCAGTAGACCCTATGCTACCACACTTGAACAGCGCCACTATCAAGCGACTCCTCGCGTATTGGTGGGACAAGCATTGCTTAATTTGGCCAGCGCAGCGATCGATATCTCAGATGGGGTGGTTGCAGATATTGGTCATATCTTAAAGCGCTCAGATGTAGGGTTAAGCCTTGACGTCAGTGCTTTACCTCTTTCTAATGAGTTAGTCCAATTTCTTGGTAGTGTGACTCAAGCTCAGCAATACGCACTCACCAGTGGTGAAGAATATGAGCTTTGCTTTACCATACCGGAACAAAATAAGGGCTCGATAGACAGTGCTCTGGCTCATTGTGGCGTAAAAGCCACCTGTATAGGACAAATTCGCCCACAAGGCACTTTTGAGTTGCATAGTAAAGGTCAACCCGTTGATTGGTCTTTATGCGGTTACGATCATTTTAATCAGCAGTAATTTATTATGACAAATCCTCTCTCGCTCCTTTCATTGAAGAACCCCTGGCATTTATTGGCTACGGGGTTTGGTAGCGGTTTATCACCAATCATTCCGGGGACGATGGGGACCTTGGCAGCGATTCCTTTTTATCTTTTGTTGGTGCAGTTACCACTTCCTCTGTATGTGACTGTGGTGGTGGTGTCCTGTATTCTTGGGGTGAAAATTTGCCAAGTGGCATCAGATGATATGGGTGTGCATGATCACGGCGCGATAGTGTGGGATGAGTTTGCAGGCTTCTGGCTTACCATGTTAGTGGTGCCGCTATTCAACTTATCTGTAGTTGACTGGAAATGGCTATTAACTGGGTTTGTGTTGTTTCGTTTCTTCGATATGGTAAAACCTTGGCCAATAGGCTGGCTGGATAAGCGTGTCCATGGTGGTCTAGGCATTATGTTAGATGACATCGTTGCTGGTGTGATGGCGGGCGTTGCGCTCTATTTGGTAGGCAAATACGCAGGCTGGCTTGCTTAAAGGAAAGTGGCGAGGTGTTCGAGGTTAATTAGTCGGAAGTATCTGACTCTAACCTGATGTTATTTTCTGAATTTTAAACCTTGGAAGGCTTGGCAGTGGGTGCCAAGCCTTCCAAGGTTTAATCGCTTCTCGCTTCTATTTCAGCTTCTCTAAATCTGCTTCTATCTCAGCAATTTTACTCGAGACGACTTTTTCCAAATGACGTAAATCAGACAGCACTTTCTGTTTGATATCCGCTTCTGTGGGTTTGTGCGGCTTGGTTAGTTGGTTGAGTTCGTCGATCACTAAGGTAAGGTTGCGGTTGATTTCGGTTACTTCTTTATACTGGTGACTACCGCTGTCTATAAGGACATTCTTTGTTTGGCGTGGGTACTTAAACTTAACGCTTTTCGCAAACAATTCCCCTTTTTGCTTGTGAAAATAAATCTTTAACACATCCTTGTGCGCTTCTTGACGGAGTGAATAGCGCTCAATTTGTTTAGGGTCATGAATACCTAAACCTGTGAGGTGTGGATACATAGGCTACCTCTATTGTGTTGTTGTAATGTTCCCTGAGTTCGGGCTCAGGGAATGACTAATCAATTATAATGTAGCAGCCTATGATCGTGGTAGACAGTGCTTTTTAGGCCAAGTTTATAACTTGTGCTCTTGATCGCTTAAGGTGCTAGTTCTGCAACGTTTTTTATGATCTTATCTCGCAGTTCTACCTGTTCCTCATCACTGAGTTTGCCCCCGTGCTGGCTGGTGATAATGAACAAGTCTTCCGCGCGTTCACCAATGGTGGTGATTTTGGCTGCGTGGAGATGGAGGCTTAAATCTGCGAATGTGGCGCCGACGGTTGCCAACAACCCGGGCGTATCGAGCGCGACAAACTCCACTAAGGTGCGTTTTTTACTCTTGGTCGGGAGAAAATCGACCTGAGTCTTAACTTTAAAGTGTTGTAAGTTACGTGGGATACGACGAGTTTTTATCTTGGTAGGTCTGCCATCTTCTAGCACATGCACAAGATGTTTAATGACCGCTTTGTGTCGGCTTTCGTCAATTACTTCACCATTTTGATCGAGCACCATAAAGGTATCTAACACATAACCGTCTTTACTGGTCATGACTTGAGCATCGTGAACGTTGAGGTTGCGTCGGTCTAATTCTGCCACGACGGTCGCAAACAGGGCGTGCTGGTCCTTGCTGTAAACAAACACTTCAGTGCCGCCTCGAGTGGCTTTTTTTGAAATTAAGACCAAAGGCTGTGAGTGATCTTGATGGCGCAATAAGTGACTACAATGCCAAGCGATCTGCTTATGTGTGTGGCGCAAGAAATAATCGGCTTTAAAGCGTTGCCACAACACTTCAATTTCACGGGCGTTAAAACCCTCTTTACGCAGTTGGGCTGAGGCCAAATGTTGATTGTGGCGAATACGGTCCCGGACATCGACAGGGTTTTCTAGCCCACGACGTAGCGCGCGCTGGGTAGAATAAAACAGTTCGGCGAGTAGGGTACGTTTCCAACTGTTCCACAGTTCAGGGTTAGTCGCGCAAATATCGGCCACTGTCAGACACACTAAATATTCCAAATACTCTTCATCGCGAACTTGCTTGGCGAACTCAGTGATCACTTCGGGATCATAAATATCTCGTCTTTGTGCGGTGACTGACATTAAAAGATGATGGCGTACTAACCAAGAGACCAACTTCGCTTCCGGCTTGGATAGCCCGTGCTCGATACAAAATTCATACGCTTCAGCTTCGCCGATGACCGAGTGGTCGCCGCCGCGCCCTTTCCCAATGTCGTGGAAAATAGCGGCAATGATCAGGAGCTCTTTTTTTTGTAGTCGAGGGTAAATTTCACAACAAATTGGGTGCTTTTCGTGGTTTTTCGCGTAACTAAACGTATTTATGTGTTTGAGTAGGCGTACGCTATGTTCGTCTACCGTATAGACATGAAAGAGGTCAAATTGCATCTGACCGACGATTTGACTCCATTGCGGGAGGTAGGCCGCTAATACGCCGAGTTTGTGCATTAACCCAAACGCTTTATGCAGGGCGTTCGGGTGGCGGCAAAGGTCGAGGAATTTTTCACGCGCAGCTGGAATCGTGTGTAGAAACTTATTGAGCCTGCGCCTTGCGGTGCGCAACTGGCGCATGGTGGGTGGCGCGACCCCTTCGATACTTGAGTCGTTGGCGATATGCAGGAACATATCGAGAATGGTCTCCGGGCGGGCTTGAAACAGCGCAGGCTTGCGTGCCTCAATTAAGTGGCCCCGTCGCAAGAAATCGGCGCTCAAAATTTCTGGCTCTGCTTCAACACCGTTATCCAAAATCGCTTGGTCGAAAAGCTTGAGCAGCATCTTATTCAACTCGGCCACTCGGCGTAGAGTGCGGTAAAACTCCTTCATCATCATTTCAACGCCACGGTTACCTTCACCGCTATACCCTAGGCTTTCTGCCACTTGAGCTTGATGAGCAAACGTCAGGCGGTTGTCGTAGCGCTTGAGTTCGATATGCAGTGCAAAGCGCACCCGCCAAAGGAAATCTTGACACTCAACCAGTTCGCGGTACTCAGCGTCGGTTAGAAAGCCGTAATGGCTCATCTCAAGTAGCGAGGTTGCGCCGAAATGACGACGCGCGACCCAGCTTAACGTGTGGATGTCGCGCAGCCCGCCAGGGGTCGATTTAATGTCTGGCTCAAGGTTATAGGTGGTATCGTGATAACGAGCATGTCGACTACGCTGCTCTTGGACTTTGGCTTTGTAAAAGACTTCGCTTGGCCAGAATGACTCAGAATGAATCACGACCTTGAGCTGGTGGAAGGTCTCTTCACAACCACACAGTAAACGGGCCTCTTGCAGGTTCGTTGCAACTGTCAGGTCATCTTTACCTATAGCAGCGCACTCCTCAACGCTGCGTACCGCGTGGCCCACTTCTAATCGCAAGTCCCATAATAAGGTAATAAACTCACTCACTTTGCTCGCCAAAGCGTCGGGCAGTGATTTTCGTGAAACCACCAAAATATCGATATCAGAAAGGGGGTGTAGCTCGCCACGACCATAGCCACCGACGGCGACTAAGCTGATATTGGGCTGTTGAGAAAAGCCAAAGTGTTGCCACAAACGATTGAGCAATAGGTCAATATACTCCGCTCGCCCGAGTACGAGATCGGTGACGGGGTGGTGAGAGAGAAACTCTTGCTTTTGATAGTCGGCGAAAGCCTCGAGCTGATTCTTAAGCTCGTTGATGTCGATCTGTTGTTCAGAAAAGGTTAAAGGTGATTGAAAGGGCATACAGCGAATCCATGCAAAATAGTCCTAATAGCGACTAATCTATCAAAGAGCTTAGCCAAGCTAAACCGTTAAACAGGTTTAGCGTTGTTTAGACCATCGCTCGTGTGGCGCGGAGATAAAAAATATCCCCGCCGAAGCGAGGATAGGGGGAGTCAATTAGGCGTTATTCATATGACGCGGGATGGTGTCATCACTACGAAGGGTTAACACTTCACAGCCTGTTTTCGTGACCAGTACCGTGTGTTCATACTGGGCCGATTTTTTACCATCGCCGGTGTAGACCGTCCAGTCGTCTTCAGCATCGACAGTTACGCCAAACTTACCTTCGTTAATCATCGGCTCGATGGTAAAACACATCCCTTCTTTAAGAACACGGCGATCATTGTTTTTGTAATGGACGATTTGCGGCTCTTCGTGGAACTCGTTACCAATGCCGTGACCACAGAAGTCTTTTACTATCGAGAACTTATTACGTGGGTTGTTCTTATTATTGGTTTTGATGTATTTCTCGATCGCGGTACCAATATCGCCAACGGTTGCACCAGGTTTCACTTGGCGCATACCGACGTATAGCGCTTCTTGAGTCACCATACACAAACGTTTGTCCGCCGGAGAAACATCACCGACCAAGAACATTTTCGAGGTATCACCGTGGTAGCCTTCTGGGCGAACGTTAAGATCTGCCCCAGCTTGGTTTGGAATGATCACGGTAATGTCGACATTGATGATGTCGCCGTTTTTTAAAACGGCTGGCTTCACTTGACCATTGCTGCCCACTTCATCTTGTGAGGCAGGGATGCCGTGACAAACAATATGGTTGATCGACGTACAGATTGATTTAGGAAAACCATGGTAATCGAGCGGCGCTGAGTAAGCGCCTTTTTCAATCCCATAATCGTGACAAATTTGGTTGAGCTCATCGGTTGTCACGCCCTCTTTGATATGAGGTTCGATCATTTCTAGGATTTCAGCGGCGAGCGCCCCCGCTAGTCGCATACGTTCGATTTCTTCAGCAGTTTTAATCTTGATTGACATCGGCTTTCTCTACTTAACTCTGTTGTGCCCTTGGGCACGATTGGGCGCATTCTAACAGGAACAACGCATAATGAGAATTATTCTTCATCTGCGTAGGGTTATACATGCGGATTCAAATTAAGAGTAAAACCACCTGCGGATGGTTTTTTTACTAGCCATACTAGGTCTAAATATGATATAAAGCGCGCCGGAAATGTGGTCTGTTCTCTCTGGTTAAATGTTATTTACCTGGCGAAGCTGGCTACGTCCAACTAACTTTTATCTTTAAATCACACACATTCCGACACATATTCCGGGGTGCTGGGCAGAAGCCTAGTCGGAGTTATGGGGAATGTGGAGGCCTAACCCCATAGAGGATTTTAAAATGGCAACTGTATCAATGCGCGATATGCTGAAAGCTGGTGTTCACTTCGGTCACCAAACTCGTTACTGGAACCCAAAAATGAAGCCATTCATCTTTGGTGCTCGTAACCGCGTTCACATCATCAACCTAGAAAAAACTGTACCAATGTTCAACGAAGCACTAGCTGAGCTAGCAAAAGTTGGCGAGAAAAAAGGTAAAGTTCTATTCGTAGGTACTAAGCGCGCTGCATCTGAAGCTGTTAAAGAAGCTGCTATCGCAAGCAACCAGTACTACGTAAACAACCGCTGGTTAGGCGGTATGCTTACAAACTACAAAACTGTTCGTCAGTCAATCAAGCGTCTAAAAGATCTTGAAGCTCAAGCTCAAGACGGTACTTTTGACAAGCTAACTAAGAAAGAAGCTCTAATGCGTACTCGTGAAATGGAGAAGCTAGAGAAATCTCTTGGTGGTATCAAAGATATGGGCGGCCTACCAGACGCTCTATTCGTAATCGACGCTGATCACGAACACATTGCGATTAAAGAAGCTAACAACCTAGGTATTCCAGTATACGCTGTGGTAGATACTAACTCTAACCCAGACGGCGTAGACTACATCATCCCAGGTAACGACGACGCTATCCGCGCTGTTCAACTGTACCTAAATGCTGCAGGTACTGCAGTTACTGAAGGTCGTAACAAAGACGTAGCGGCAGTTGCTGAAAAAGACGGTTTCGTAGAAGCTGAATAATAGCGGCTCCAAGTCACACTTAGTTAGTTGTGCCACAAGCTGTCACATAAACTGAGTTATAGTTAGCAATAGGGGCCGAAAATGTAGGCCCCTGTTTTTTACCAAATCCAGAATCAACTGAGGAATAGAGAATGGCTGTTACTGCTGCTCTAGTTAAAGAACTGCGCGAACGTACTGGCGCAGGCATGATGGAATGTAAGAAAGCGCTTGTTGAAGCAAACGCTGACATCGAACTAGCAATCGAAAACATGCGTAAATCAGGTGCTGCAAAAGCTGCTAAAAAAGCAGGTAACGTAGCGGCTGAAGGCGCAATCATCATCAAAGAAGAAAACGGCGTGGCTGTTCTTCTTGAAGTTAACTGCCAAACTGACTTCGTTGCTAAAGATGGTAACTTCACAGCATTTGCTGAAGAAGTCGCTGCTGATGCTCTAGCGTCTAAAGCGTCTGTTGAAGAACTACAAGCTAAATTCGAAGAAACTCGCGTTGCTCTAGTGGCTAAAATCGGCGAAAACATCAACATCCGTCGCGTACAATACGTTGAAGGTGTTGCACTAGCTTCTTACCGTCACGGTGAGAAAATTGGTGTAGTGGTTGCTGGTGAAGGCGACGCTGAAACGCTTAAGCACGTTGCAATGCACGTTGCTGCTTCTAAGCCAGAGTACGTTAACCCAGAAGACGTACCAGCTGACGTAGTTGCTAAAGAAAAAGAAGTTCAAGTTGAAATCGCTATGAACGAAGGTAAGCCTGCTGAGATCGCAGAGAAGATGGTTGTTGGCCGTATGAAGAAATTCACGGGCGAAATCTCTCTAACTGGTCAAGCGTTCATCATGGAGCCTAAGAAATCTGTAGGCGAAATGCTGAAAGAAAAAGGCGCTTCAGTTGCTACTTTCGTTCGCCTAGAAGTAGGTGAAGGTATCGAGAAAGCTGAAGAAATGAGCTTCGCTGAAGAAGTTGCAGCAGCTCAAAAAGGTTAATCCTTAGAGACTCGCATACTATTTAGACCGTAGCCAAGGCTGCGGTCTTTTTACGACTAACGTGTAATCGTTTAGCTGTGATGAATGCAGACTATTAAGTCTTTATCCATGACTGTTAATCAACAACTCTCTTTTGGAAGGTAAACTCCATGACTACGAACCCTAAACCAGCGTATCAACGTATTCTGTTAAAACTGAGTGGTGAAGCTCTTCAAGGCGAAGAAGGTTTTGGCATCGATCCAGCAATTCTTGATCGTATGGCGCAAGAAGTAAAAGAGTTAGTTGAACTCGGCGTACAAGTGGGTGTGGTTATCGGTGGTGGTAACTTGTTTCGTGGCGCAGGTCTTGCTGAAGCGGGTATGAACCGCGTAGTGGGCGACCACATGGGTATGCTGGCAACAGTAATGAATGGCTTGGCTATGCGTGATGCTCTGCACCGTGCTTACGTGAATGCGCGCGTAATGTCTGCCATTCCGCTAAAAGGTGTGTGTGACGATTACAACTGGGCAGACGCTATCCGCGAACTTCGCCAAGGCCGAGTGGTTATTTTCTCTGCAGGCACAGGTAACCCATTCTTTACTACCGATTCTGCTGCGTGTCTACGCGGTATTGAAATCGAAGCGGATGTGGTTCTAAAAGCGACCAAAGTAGATGGCGTATTTAGCGCAGACCCTGTAGCAAACCCAGACGCAGAACTGTATGATAAGCTATCATTCAACGCGGTTCTTGAAAAAGAGCTCAAAGTGATGGATTTGGCAGCATTTACCCTGGCTCGTGACCACAAAATGCCAATCCGTGTATTCAATATGAATAAACCAGGCGCACTTCGTCGCGTGGTCATGGGTGAAGCAGAAGGCACGCTAATCAGCGACGCAGAGTAATTCCAATCGCCGCAGCATAGTTGATTTGTGCTGCGGTATTGCCTTTTGAAGACTCCAGGTTAGGCTTTCTTCAAGAAAGATTTACACATTAAGGTGATATTGTGATTAACGAAATCAAAAAAGACGCTCAAGAGCGCATGGACAAAAGCGTTGAAGCGCTAAAAAACAACCTGTCTAAAGTACGTACTGGTCGTGCGCACCCAAGCCTACTTTCTGGTATCAATGTTGAGTACTACGGTGCACCAACGCCTCTAAACCAAGTTGCCAACGTGGTAGCAGAAGACGCTCGTACTCTAGCAATCACTGTTTTCGACAAAGAGCTAACGCAAAAAGTTGAAAAAGCGATCATGATGTCTGACCTAGGTCTAAACCCAATGTCTGCGGGTACCATCATTCGCGTTCCACTTCCACCACTGACAGAAGAGCGTCGTAAAGACCTAGTTAAAATCGTTCGTGGTGAAGCTGAAGGTGGTCGTGTGGCAATCCGTAACATCCGTCGTGACGCGAACGGAGAGTTAAAAGCGCTATTGAAAGATAAAGAAATTTCTGAAGACGAAGATCGTAAAGCGCAAGATGAAATCCAAAAGCTAACGGATGCAGCCGTTAAGAAAGTTGACGAAGCATTGGCAGCGAAAGAAAAAGAGTTGATGGAAGTCTGATTTATCCATAAACGTATCGCTTTAAAAGCGCTGTGCTCGCAGTACAGCGCTTTTTTATGCTACTCTCTGTCCCCTGCTGATTATCAATCAACGTCTTATGCAAAATTCACAACTCTCCCCCGAACTACTCCCACAACATATTGCAATCATTATGGATGGCAACGGCCGCTGGGCCAAAGCCCAAGGAAAACCTCGTGTTTTTGGCCATAAAAACGGTGTCGCCGCGGTGCGCAAAGCGATCTCGACGTCTGCCAAACTGGGTGTTAAGGCCATCACTCTGTTTGCGTTTAGTAGCGAAAACTGGCGCCGACCAGAAGAGGAAGTTGGGGTGTTGATGGAGCTGTTTATTTCAGTGCTATCGACCGAAGTCAAAAAACTGCATAAGAACAATTTGCGCTTGAGGGTCATCGGTGACACCTCTCGATTCAATGACCGTTTACAACATAAGATAGCTCAAGCGGAAGCGTTAACCGCCGCCAATAGTGGTATGGTGATCAACATCGCCGCTAACTATGGGGGAAAATGGGATATCATGCAGGCGACAAAAGCGATTTCAGTTAAAGTCGCCGCGGGTGAACTGCAACCTGATGAGATCGATGAAGAGCTCATCACTCAGCACCTAACAATGGCAGACTTACCTGACGTTGATTTAATGATTCGAACCAGTGGCGAATGTCGCATCAGCAACTTTATGCTGTGGCAAATGGCCTACGCCGAAATGTATTTTACGCCGATCTATTGGCCTGAGTTCGATGAAAACAGCTTAATCGAAGCAGTGACTTGGTTTGTTAATCGAGAGCGACGTTTTGGTTGCACCGGTGAACAAATCAAGGCATTGATGGAAAGCGAATAAAGGATCTAAAGTTTGAAACAACGAATTATAACCGCGCTTATCCTCGCCCCTTTAGTGATAGTAGGTATCTTCAAGCTATCGCTTCCGTTGTTTGTTCTGGCTGTTGCAGCAGTCACTGTCATTGGGTTCTGGGAATGGACTCAATTTGTTAGCGCCTCTTCACGTATTACTGCGCTCATTCCTACTTTAACCATCAGTGCGGCAAGTCTTTGGTTGGTCCCTTTTGATGCTTTCAGTTTGAACCAAGTTCAAAATGCACACTTTGTTATTTTAGCCATCGGCTGCCTCTGGTGGTTAGTTGCTAGTGGGTTGGCGATCACTTACCCTAAATCATCATCGCTTTGGCAACCGTCTAATTGGCTTCGTTATGGCTTTGGTATTCTCACTCTGCTGCCATTTTTCTGGAGCGTTATTATGTTAAGGGCTGAGGGGATTGATGGTGATGCGTATCACGGAGCAAGGTTGGTGCTGTATGTGTGCCTGATTGTATGGGCGGCCGACAGCGGTGCGTACTTTGCAGGTAAAAGCTTGGGCAAGCGTAAAATGGCACCTTCTGTCAGTCCAAACAAAACCATTGAAGGTTTGGTTGGCGGGATGATCACAGCGCTTATTATCGGATGGGCCACCGCACAATGGTTTGACATCCAGTTCACTAGCCTCTGGGCAATGATTGTCATTACTCTCGCAACCGTGGTTATCTCCGTGCTGGGTGACTTAGTGGAGAGCATGTTTAAACGTGTTGCAGGCATTAAAGACAGCAGTAATATCATTCCTGGTCATGGTGGCGTGTTAGACCGCATTGATAGCCTAACAGCCGCTTTTCCTGTTTTTGCCTTTTTATACTTCATATTTTAAGGCGAGCTTCGGCTTGCCCTTACCATACTTTGGTTTCTCGCTATGCGTAAGTTAACGATATTAGGTGCAACGGGCTCGATTGGAGCAAGCACCTTCAAGGTACTCGAACAAAATCCTGAGATGTTTTCAGTGGTTGCGTTGGCCGCCGGGCGAAACGTGGCGAAAATGCGCGACTTGTGTCATCAATGGCAGCCCAAGTATGCGGTTATGGCTGATGATGGTGCCGCAAAGCAACTTCGGCTTCAGCTCGCAGAGCTCAACATCTCTACTCAGGTGCTGTGTGGCGTCGATGCGATGTGTGACGTTGCCTCGATGGACGAAGTCGATACTGTGATGGCGGCGATTGTTGGCGCAGCGGGTCTACTGCCGACGATGGCCGCGGTCAAAGCGGGTAAGCGAGTACTTCTGGCCAATAAAGAAGCGTTAGTCATGTCTGGGCAATTGTTTATCGATGCAGTGGCGCAGTATGGTGCAGAATTACTGCCGGTAGATAGCGAGCATAACGCCATTTTCCAATGTTTACCGAATCAAGTTCAGACCAATCTAGGTCGCTGTGATCTGGCAAGCCACGGTATCTCGAACCTGCTTCTTACCGGTTCTGGTGGTCCTTTCCGTTACAGCGATATTGACACTCTCAGTAGTGTCACGCCAGAACAAGCTATCGCGCATCCCAACTGGTCAATGGGGCCGAAAATCTCTGTCGATTCAGCCACTATGATGAACAAAGGGTTGGAGTACATTGAAGCGAAGTGGCTGTTTAACACCACTCGCGAACAGCTGAAAGTACTGATTCATCCGCAGTCGGTAATCCATTCTATGGTTCAGTACAAAGATGGCTCTGTGCTTGCCCAAATGGGAGAGCCCGATATGGCGACGCCGATAGCGCTCACGCTCTCTTATCCTGAACGTGTCTCTGCTGGCGTTGCACCATTAGATTTTACCCAAGTGGGTGACCTAAGTTTCTTGCAGCCCGATTACCAACGTTATCCGTGTCTAAAGCTCGCCATTGATGCGTGTTACGAGGGACAGAATGCGACGACAGCGCTCAATGCGGCGAATGAAATAGCCGTGGAGGCGTTTTTGAATCGCAGGTTGCGCTTTACCGATATCGCACTGGTGAATCAACGAGTCACAGAAAAGCTTTGTGGTAGTTTCAATCCGTCTTCTTGTCACGACTTGGAAAGCATACTCGAGCTGGATAGAATGGCGAGAGATTTCGCGGTCGACATAGTAAGTGAGCGTCAGTTATGAGCGGTATTATTTGGAACTTTGTCTCATTCATCGTTGCGTTGGGCATATTGGTTGCTGTGCATGAGTTTGGTCACTTTTGGGTTGCACGTCGTTGCGGTGTTAAGGTCGAGAGATTTTCCATCGGCTTTGGTAAGTCGATCTGGAAGCGAGTCGCCAAAGATGGCACGGAATACAGTTTGTCGATTATCCCATTGGGTGGCTATGTCAAAATGCTCGACTCTCGGGTAGACGAAGTCCCTGTCCATGACCGTCAGTTCGCGTTCGATACCAAACCACTATGGAAGCGTACGGCGATTGTTGCAGCCGGCCCCATCTTTAACTTCTTATTCGCTATCTTTGCCTATTGGCTGGTCTTTCTTATCGGCGTCCCTGCGGTCAAGCCAGTTGTTGGACAAGTGGCTCCCTATTCGATCGCTGCTGAGGCGGGACTGGAGTCCGGTATGGAACTTAAAGCGGTCTCTGGCGTCAAAACTGCGGATTGGGAGTCAGTAAATATGGGGCTGATTTCTCATATCGGAGACCGTCAGCTCACTCTAACTGTCGCGCCTGCCGATGAAATTGATGTTGAAGAAACCAAACAACTGGATCTAACTAATTGGAACTTTGACCCCGAAAAAGAGTCTGCTATGTCGGCGCTCGGATTCATGCCTTATACGCCAGAGGTCATTGCGCGTATCACCAGTGTCTCGCAAGATGGTGCTGGTGATAAGGCTGGGCTTGAGGTAGGCGACTTATTGCTCGACATTGATGGTGTCGAAATAACTAATTGGCAGCAGGTGGTCGACAAGATTCAGCAAAGCCCCAATCGTGCCGTTGAGCTGACCGTAGAACGAGCGGGTATTAAGGTGCCTTTGACTTTGATACCCGACAGCCGAACGCTGTCGCAAGATCGTGTGATCGGTTTTGCGGGAATCGCTCCTGAAGTCGCAGAATGGCCAGAAAATTATCGCTTCGATTTGCAATATGGTGTAATTGAATCTGTCGGTAAAGCGTTTGAAAAAACGGGTCAGGTGATTAATCTCACCATCAGTATGTTGAGAAAACTGATTGTTGGCGATGTGGGGTTGAATAACCTCAGTGGGCCGATATCCATCGCAAAGGGAGCGGGAACAACGGCCGATTATGGCTTGGTGTACTTCTTAGGTTTTCTCGCTCTGATCAGCGTTAACTTAGGAATTATCAACCTAGTACCTTTACCTATGTTAGACGGTGGGCATCTCTTGTTTTTTGCCATTGAGGCTGTCATCAAGCGTCCTGTACCAGAGAAGTTTCAGGAAGTGGGCTACCGTTTGGGCGGAGCAATTATCTTCTCATTAATGATTGTGGCAATTTTCAATGACTTTGCTCGCTTGTAACAGGGCATAGGTTGAAGTAAGGAATAACTAAAACACATATGGCGATGAAAAATATTCTGTTTGCATCTTTGTTGGCGACCAGTGTCAGTGCAAACGGTGCCGAGAACTTCGTAGTTCAAGATATTCAAGTAGAAGGTCTACAGCGTGTTGCGCTAGGTGCAGCTTTGCTGAAAATGCCAGTTCGTATTGGTGATACTGTCGACGGCCAGGATGTGGCCGAGATTATTCGTGCGCTTTACGACACAGGTAACTTCGAAGACATTAAAGTATTGCGCGACGACGGTGTACTCATGGTACAAGTCAAAGAGCGCCCGACGATTGCCAGTATCTCTTTCTCAGGCAATAAGGCGATAAAAGAAGAACAACTGCAACAAAACCTTGATGCGTCAGGGATTCGAGTTGGCGATGCGTTAGACCGAACAACGCTGTCGACGATAGAAAAAGGACTGGAAGATTTTTATTACAGTGTGGGTAAGTACAATGCCACAGTGAAAGCGGTGGTGACCCCTTTACCTCGAAATCGTAGTGATCTGAAGTTTGTTTTCACTGAAGGCGTATCAGCCAAAATTAAGCAAATTAACTTTATTGGTAATGAACAATATACCGATGAAGAGCTTTTGAGTCGGTTTAATCTCAATGTGGATGTCGCGTGGTGGAATTTCCTTTCTGATGATAAATATCAGAAGCAGGTATTAGCCGGGGACATTGAAGCGCTTAAGTCTTACTACCTTGATCGCGGCTACCTCAAGTTCCGCATCGATTCAACTCAAGTGGCGATTTCTCCTGATAAGAAAGGCGTATACATTACGCTAGGCATAGACGAAGGTTTACCTTACACGGTCAAAGAGGTGAAGTTTCGCGGAGAGCTGCTGGGGAAAGAGCAAGAGTTTCGCTTGATCATCCCATTTGAGATGGGTGAAACCTATAATGGCTCGGCGGTAACTAGCTTAGAAGAGCGTATAAAGCGTTTGCTCGGTGAGGCGGGATACGCTTATCCTCAAGTTCGTACCATTCCTGAGTTTGATGATGAAAATCAGTCGGTCTCCTTGGTGGTTAATATTGAAGCGGGCAACCGTATTTATGTTCGCGATATCCGCTTTGTCGGCAATAACGCGACTAAAGATGAAGTGTTACGCCGAGAAATGCGTCAAATGGAAGGCAGCTGGCTGAACTCCAAATCGATTGATACGGGTAAAGACCGTCTTAACCGTCTCGGTTTCTTCGAGAGTGTCGATGTACAAACCGTTCGCGTGCCAGGCAGTGATGATCAAGTCGACTTAGTGTACAACGTTAAAGAGGCGAACTCGGGTAGCATCAACTTTGGTGTGGGGTATGGTACCGAATCAGGCGTGAGTTTCCAGGTCGGTTTACAGCAAGATAACTTTGTCGGTAGTGGTAATCGCGTTGGTGTCAGTGCGATGATGAATGACTACCAAAAGAACATTAGCTTGGATTACCGCGACCCATACTGGAACCTAGACGGTGTCAGCATGGGCGGGAAAATCTTCTACAACGAGTTTGAAGCTTCTGAAGCGGGCATTGTTGACTATACCAATGAAAGCTACGGAGCGAGTTTAACTTGGGGTTTCCCATATGATGAGTTGAACCGTTTTGAGTTTGGTTTGGGTTATACCCACAACAAGATCGGCAATGTCCCCACCTATGATCAAGCTCAGCGTTTTGCTGAGAGTATTGGTCAAGCTGATGGCGACATCTTAACCAATGACTTTGATGTCAACATTGCTTGGACGCGAAATAACCTTAACCGAGGCTATTTCCCGACGGCGGGTAACTACCAACGCGCGTTTGCCAAAGCGACGGTGCCAAGTTCGGATGCACAGTACTTCAAGGTACAATACGACGTAAGACAGTATGTCCCTCTAACCAAAAAACATGAGTTTACCTTGCTGATGCGTGGTCGTCTCGGTTACGGTAACGGTTATGGTAAAACGGATGACAACGATAACTTGTTCCCATTTTACGAAAACTACTACGCGGGCGGCTTTACATCGCTGCGTGGTTTTGGTTCAAACAGTGCTGGCCCGAAAGCGGTGTATACCACCAGTGGTAACCCAGATACTTGTAATAGCGCAAGCTGTGTCTCTGCTACCGATGATTCGGTAGGGGGCAATGCGGTGGCTTTGGCGAGTTTAGAGCTGATCGTTCCAACGCCGTTTGCCTCCGATGAGGTGAGAAGCCAGATTCGAACCAGTCTTTTTGTCGATGCTGCGAGTGTGTGGGATACCGAATTTGTGTTCGACTCTAGGTATGAAAGCGACCCGTATTATTACGACTATTCAGACCCAATGAACTATCGTGCATCATACGGTGCCGCACTGCAGTGGATGTCCCCAATGGGTCCACTTGTCTTCTCAGTAGCGAAACCGATTGAAATTTACGAAGGTGATGATGAAGAGTTCTTCACATTCACCATCGGAAGAACCTTTTAAATAGAGGAAATAACTGTGAATAAAACAATTAAAGCGGCTGGTCTAGGCCTTCTAGTGATGACATCTTCTCTTTTTGCAAACGCGGCTGAAGCGGCGCAAAAAATAGGCTATGTAAATACCGCACAAGTGTTCCAAGCGCTTCCTCAACGCGAAGTGGTTCTGCAGCAAATGCAAGAAGAGTTCAAAGATAAAGCGGATGAGCTTAAAGCGATTCAAGCAGAAGCAAAAACGAAGATCGAGAAACTTGAGCGTGATGGTGAGCTGCTTGGCCAAGATGAAGTTGAAAAGCTACGTATCGAGATCGGTCAACTAGACAGCAAATACAAGATCAAAGCACAAGCGTTTGAAAAATCTTCTGCGCGCCGCGAAGCGCAAGAGAAGCAAAAGCTGTTCAAAGTGATTCAAGAGGCGATTAAAACAGTGGCTGAAAAAGAAGGCTACGACATCATCGTTGATATTCAAACCATGCAGTACGGCAAACCTGAACTCAACATCTCTGAAAAAGTTATTAAGCAACTAAAATAATAAGACTATGGTTACTCTTTCTTTAGCCGAATTGGCGACGATTACCGGGGGGACGCTCTATGGTGATGACAGCGCAACTGTCACCATGGTTGCACCTATGGATAAAGCGCAGCAAGGTCATGTGACTTTTCTGTCGAATCCTAAGTATGCGAAGCACTTAGCTGACTGCCAGGCGACAGTTGTGATGGTAAAAGAGGCGCAACGTGAGCATGCTTCTGGCAATGTTCTTGTGGTTGACGACCCATATGTCGCCTTTGCCAAAGTTGCTCAAGCATTAGATACTACCCCAGCTCCTGCCACTGAGATTGCGTCGTCAGCAGTGATTGCTCAAGATGCGAAACTCGGAAACAATGTCTCGGTTGGTGCCAACGCAGTGATCGAGTCAGGCGTGGAACTGGGTGATAATGTGGTGATTGGCGCCGGCTGTTTTGTCGGTAAAAATGCCAAAGTGGGAGCCAATACCAAACTGTGGGCGAACGTCAGTATTTATCACGATGTGCAGTTAGGCTCGGATTGCTTGGTTCAGGCCAATACCGTGATTGGTTCCGATGGCTTTGGTTATGCTAACCAGAAAGGAGAGTGGGTTAAGATCCCTCAACTCGGTTCTGTTCGGATTGGCAATCGAGTTGAAATCGGTGCGTGTACCACCATCGACCGCGGTGCGCTTGATGACACAGTCATCGAAGATAACGTGATCCTCGACAACCAGTTGCAAATCGCCCACAACGTACACATCGGATATGGTACGGCCATGGCGGGTGGTACGATTGTCGCCGGCAGTACTACTATAGGCAAATATTGCATTGTCGGCGGTGGCACCGTGATTAACGGTCATATCGAGATCGCTGATGGCGTGACGATTACTGGTATGGGGATGGTCATGCGTGGTATTGAAGAAAAGGGGATCTACTCTTCTGGTATTCCTCTTCAGCCTAATAAAGAGTGGCGTAAGACGGCGACTCGCGTGCATCGAATTGATGAGATGAATAAGCGCTTGAAAGCAGTTGAAAAACAGCTTGAAAGTTCATCAGACGCTTGACGCCTTCTAATCAAACCGAAAGGCTCGCGTATCGCGGGTCTTTTTCATCTATAATGCCTGTCAGATACATAATTGCATTCAACATAGGAATATGACTTTGACTACTGAAAATAAAACGATGAACATCACTGAAATTCAGGAACTATTGCCTCATCGCTACCCGTTTCTGCTGATTGATCGCGTCATCGATTTTCAAGAAGAAAAATACCTAACAGCGATTAAAAACGTTTCAGTGAATGAACCTCAGTTCACCGGTCATTTCCCTCAACTTCCTGTTTTCCCTGGCGTCTTGATCCTTGAAGCTATGGCTCAAGCGACAGGTCTGCTTGCGTTCAAATCGTTTGGTGCTCCATCAGAGAACGAACTTTACTATTTCGCCAGTGTCGATGGTGCAAAATTCCGCAAGCCAGTTGTTCCAGGTGATCAGCTAGTGATTGAAGTCGAATTTATTAAAGAACGCCGTGGCATTGCTGCATTTAAAGGTACAGCAAAAGTAGACGGTGAAGTCGTCTGTTCAGCCGAGCTTAAGTGTGCTCGTCGAGAGTTTTAATATGATTCATGAAACAGCTAAAATTCATCCTTCAGCCGTTATTGAAGGGGACGTTCGCATAGCTGCGAATGTGACGGTTGGTCCTTTCACTTATATCTCAGGTACGATTGAGATTGGTGAAGGCACAGAAGTCATGTCTCACGTTGTTATCAAAGGTCACACCACCATTGGTAAAGAAAACCGTATTTTCCCGCATGCAGTCATTGGTGAAGAGAACCAAGATAAGAAGTATGGCGGTGAGCCAACGACTGTGGTGATTGGTGACCGTAACGTGATTCGCGAAGCGGTACAGATCCACCGTGGTACCACCCAAGATAAAGCGACCACTGTGATAGGCAATGACAACCTATTGTGTGTTAACGCCCATATTGCACATGATGTGATCGTCGGTAACCATACCCACGTGGGTAACAACGCTATTCTTGGCGGCCATGTGACCGTTGAAGATTACGCTGGTGTGATGGCGCTTTCTGCCATTCACCCATTTTGTAAAGTGGGCGCATACAGCTACATCGGTGGCTGTTCTGCGGTCGTAAAAGACGTCCCCCCTTACGTTCTTGCTCAAGGTAACCACGCGACACCATTTGGTTTGAATCTCGTTGGTTTGCAGCGTAATGGCTTCGAAAAAGCCGAGCTACGCGCGCTACGCAATGCCTATAAAGAGTTTTACCGTGCGGGTAAAACTCAGGCTGAAGCGAAAGTCGTATTGGAAGAGATGGCGAAAGATTGGCCATCGATCAAACACTTTGTTGAGTTTGTGGAAACGTCTGAGCGTGGCGTTATTCGCTAACCCAAAATTGGTGTGAGTTGTAAAAGATCGCGGTCATTTGGCTGCGGTCTTTTTTGCGTTTTATAGCAATCCATTAATAGGTAATTGGACAATGACTAAACCGCTAACAATTGGAATTGTCGCTGGCGAGCTATCAGGCGATACGCTCGGTGAAGGTTTTATCCGAGCGGTCAAAGCTCAGCACCCGGACGCTGAGTTTATCGGCATTGGCGGGCCTAAAATGCAAGCGCTTGGGTGTGAGTCTCTGTTTGACATGGAAGAGCTCGCGGTGATGGGGCTGGTGGAAGTGCTTGGCCGGCTACCGCGTCTGCTAAAAGTGAAAGCAGAGTTGGTGCGGTATTTCACCGACAATCCACCGGATGTGTTTGTCGGCATTGACGCGCCAGATTTTAATCTGCGTTTAGAGCTCGATTTAAAGCAAGCTGGCATAAAAACGGTTCATTATGTTAGTCCATCGGTATGGGCTTGGCGTCAAAAACGGATTCACAAGATTGAAGCGGCAACCAATCTGGTTCTGGCATTCTTGCCGTTTGAAAAAGCATTTTATGACAAATTTAATGTGCCTTGTGAGTTTATCGGCCATACACTCGCAGATGCGATTCCTATGGTGTCAGAAAAAGCGCCCGCCCGTGAGTTATTAGGGTTAGACCAAGATAAGCAGTGGTTGGCCGTGCTGCCCGGCAGTCGTGGAAGTGAGCTCAAGATGCTGGCAGAACCTTTTATCAAAGCGTGTCAATTGATACACAAGCAGTATCCTGATTTAGGCTTTGTGGTTGCTCTGGTCAACGAAAAGCGTCGTGAGCAGTTCGAACAAGCTTGGCAAAATCTTGCACCAGAACTCGACTTTAAGCTGGTTAACGACACCGCTAAAAACGTGATTACTGCGGCGGATACCGTGATGTTAGCCTCGGGAACTGTGGCACTTGAATGTATGCTGCTTAAGCGTCCTATGGTGGTCGGTTATCGTGTTAACGCTATTACCGCGTTTATCGCGCGCCGCTTAGTGAAAACCCAATATGTATCATTGCCTAACATTTTAGCGGATCAAGAGTTAGTCAAGGAGTACCTTTTGGAAGAGTGCACCGCGGATAACCTTGCCAACGAAGTCAGCCACCTGATTGAAAATGGGGCAGACGAGATGATTGAGAAATTCACAGAAATGCATCAATGGATTCGTAAAGATGCCGATAACCAAGCCGCGCAAGCGGTGCTAAAATTGATTGGCCGAGCATAAAAGATAATGACTAAACAGATAAAAGAACTACCGCCTTTTGAATACCCCTTTGGTTATCAGTTAATCGCCGGGGTTGATGAGGTTGGGCGTGGCCCACTGGTTGGGGATGTGGTGACGGCGGCCGTTATTCTCGACCCTAAGAATCCTATTGAAGGATTAAACGACTCCAAAAAACTGTCAGAAAAAAAACGCCTTGCGCTGCTGCCTGAGATCAAACAAAAGGCGTTAGCATGGTCGGTTGGCCGTTGTACACCAGAAGAGATCGATGAGCTTAATATTTT
Organism: Vibrio sp. JPW-9-11-11; assembly: GCF_013369335.1. Taxonomy (GTDB): domain Bacteria; phylum Pseudomonadota; class Gammaproteobacteria; order Enterobacterales; family Vibrionaceae; genus Vibrio. The sequence goes on along the minus strand of NZ_SZQJ01000007.1, from coordinate 33,336 downwards.
GCAAGCCACCATGGTCGCGATGCAAAGGGCCATCGCAGGGTTAGCGATTCAGCCCGCTCTGGCTTTGATTGATGGTAATCGTTGCCCCGAGTTACCAATGGATACCCAAGCGGTCGTCAAAGGCGACCTGCGTGTTGCCGAAATTAGTGCTGCCTCCATCATCGCCAAGGTCGTGCGCGATCAAGAGATGGAAGCGCTCGACAAGCTACATCCTGAATTTGGTTTCGCTCAGCATAAAGGCTATCCGACCAAAGCTCATTTTGCCGCGATTGAACAACACGGTGTGATTGCGGAGCACCGCAAGAGTTTCAAACCTGTAAAGCGCGCACTGGGTTTAGAATAAATGGCTTGGAGGTGATGCCTTGTAATTAGGGTATATCTCCATAGCTATATCACGTAAAATACTTCAATTCTCTTTCCGATTAAGCACTATTTGCGGAACCATTCATGTCAGATCCTAAGTTTATCCACCTTCGAGTTCATAGTGACTTTTCCATGATTGACGGCCTGTCCAAAGTGCCGCCTTTGGTTAAGAAAGTGGCTGAGCTGGGCATGCCTGCCGTCGCACTGACCGATTTTACCAACCTGTGTGGCCTAGTGAAGTTTTATGGCACCGCGCATAGCTGCGGCGTTAAGCCGATCATCGGTGCTGACTTTGTGATGCAATCCTCAGAGTTTGGTGATGAATTAACCAAATTGACGGTGCTCGCTGCTGATAACGTCGGTTATAAAAACCTAACTTTACTGATTTCGAAAGCCTACCTACGGGGCCATATTCAACATCAACCTGTGATTGATAAAGAGTGGCTAGTCGAGCTGTCTGAGGGGATGATCATTCTGTCCGGTGGTAAGAGCGGCGAGATTGGTCGTGCACTGCTCAAAGGCAATCAGAAGATTGTTGATGAGTGTGTCGAGTTCTATCGTACTCACTTCGCAGATCGTTTTTATCTCGAGCTTACCCGTACTGGTCGCGCTGACGAGGAGACTTACCTCCATTTTGCGTTGGAGCTGGCAGAACAAGTGGATTTACCTGTCGTTGCCACCAACGAGGTGGTGATCTTGGAAGAATCGCTGTTTGACGCCCACGAAATCCGAGTAGCTATTCATGATGGCTATACACTCGAAGACCCTCGCCGCCCTAAGCTGTACAGCCCTCAACAATACCTGCGCTCGGAAGAAGAAATGTGCGAGCTGTTTGCCGACATTCCTGAAGCGCTGCAAAACAGTGTTGAAATCGCTAAGCGTTGTAATGTGACGGTACGCTTAGGCGAATACTTCCTCCCGGCTTTCCCCACTGAAGGGATGGAAGAGACCGAGTATTTGGTCATGAAGTCCAAGGAAGGACTAGAAGAGCGATTGGAGTTTCTTTTCCCTGACCCTAAGGTGCGCGCAGAGCGCCGACCAGAGTACGATGAGCGACTTGAGGTCGAGCTAGAAGTGATCAATAACATGGGTTTTCCTGGTTACTTCTTGATCGTAATGGAGTTTATCCAGTGGTCAAAAGATAACGCGATTCCGGTAGGTCCAGGCCGTGGTTCGGGCGCTGGCTCCTTGGTGGCGTACGCACTGAAAATCACCGACCTCGATCCGCTTGAATACGATCTGCTGTTCGAACGCTTCTTAAACCCTGAACGTGTTTCGATGCCCGATTTCGATGTCGATTTCTGCATGGACAAGCGTGATCAGGTGATCGATCACGTGGCTGAAATGTATGGCCGTGATGCGGTATCGCAGATCATCACCTTTGGTACCATGGCGGCCAAAGCGGTGATTCGTGATGTAGGCCGGGTGCTCGGACATGGCTTCGGTTTTGTTGACCGAATCTCTAAACTCGTTCCCCCCGATCCTGGGATGACGTTGGAAAAGGCGTTTAAAGCCGAACCCGCGCTGGTGGAGCTGTACGAAAACGACGAAGATATAAAAGAGCTTATCGACATGTGTCGCATCCTTGAAGGGTGTACTCGTAATGCCGGTAAGCACGCGGGTGGGGTGGTGATCTCGCCTACAACCATTACCGATTTTGCACCGATCTATGCTGACGCGGAAGGGCACTTTCCGGTCACGCAGTTTGATAAGAACGATGTTGAAACCGCCGGGTTGGTTAAGTTCGACTTCTTAGGACTGCGAACGCTGACTATTATCGACTGGGCTTTGGGGCTGATCAATCCGCGCTTGGAAAAAGAGGGCAAGCCGCCCGTCGCTATCGAAGCGATCCCGCTTGAAGACAGTGCGTCATTTAATCTGCTCCAGAACTCAGAGACGACCGCGGTATTCCAGCTTGAATCGCGCGGTATGAAAGAGCTGATCAAGCGTCTACAACCAGACTGTTTTGAAGACATCATCGCATTGGTGGCCCTATTCCGCCCTGGGCCGCTGCAATCGGGCATGGTGGATAACTTTATCGACCGTAAGCACGGCCGAGAAGCGATCTCTTACCCGGACGAAACCTGGCAGCACGAATCGCTGAAAGAGACGCTCGAGCCCACCTACGGTATCATCTTATACCAAGAGCAGGTGATGCAGATTGCCCAGATCTTGGCGGGTTATACGTTAGGTGGTGCGGATATGCTGCGCCGTGCTATGGGTAAGAAAAAACCCGAAGAAATGGCGAAACAGCGCGCGATCTTTAAAGATGGTGCAGAAAAAAATGGGGTTGATGGCGAGCTAGCGATGAAGATCTTCGACTTAGTGGAGAAGTTCGCTGGCTATGGTTTTAACAAGTCGCACTCCGCCGCCTATGCATTGGTTTCCTACCAGACCTTGTGGTTAAAAACGCACTATCCGGCCGAGTTTATGGCCGCGGTTATGACCGCTGACATGGACAACACCGAAAAGGTCGTTGGCTTGGTCGACGAGTGTTTGCGCATGAAGCTCAAAGTGCTACCGCCAGATATTAATGCGGGTCTATATCGGTTTAACGTTAATGATGACGGCGCCATTGTTTACGGCATTGGCGCGATCAAAGGCGTTGGTGAAGGGCCGATAGAAGCGATACTGGAAGCGCGTAATAAAGATGGCCATTTTAAGGATTTGTTCGATTTCTGCGCTCGACTAGATTTGAAAAAGGTCAATAAGCGAGTTATCGAGAAGCTCATTCTTGCTGGAGCACTAGACCGATTAGGCCCTCACCGAGCGGCGATGATGGCCTCGCTAAACGACGCAGTCAAAGCGGCCAGTCAACACCATCAAGCGGAAGCCTTTGGCCAAACCGATTTGTTTGGTGTGTTAACCGAGGCACCAGAAGAAGTAGAGCATAAGTACACTAAAGTTGAACCGTGGCCCGAGAAAGTGTGGCTTGAGGGAGAACGTGACACACTTGGCCTTTATTTAACGGGCCATCCCATTAATGCCTATTTAAAGGAACTCACCAAGTACACCAGTTGTCGACTAAAAGACGCCACGCCCACTCGCCGCGATCAAAGTGTCACGATTGCAGGGCTTGTGATCGCAGCTCGCGTGATGACCACCAAACGTGGTACTCGGATTGGGATCATGACTTTAGATGACCGTAGTGGTCGTATGGAGGTGATGCTATTCTCTGATGCGCTGGATAGATACGCTGAATTGTTAGAAAAAGACAGAATTTTGGTGGTTTCTGGACAGGTCAGCTTTGATGATTTCAATGGTGGTCTTAAAATGTCGGCGCGCGAGGTTATGGATCTTGGCAGTGCGCGTGAGAAATATGCACGTGGCTTATCCGTCTCTATTGAACAATCGCAAATTAATGACCGATTTTTTGAGCGCTTTAGTCAAATCCTAGAGCCTCATCGGGCGGGGAGCGTCCCTGTCCATGTATACTACCAACGCTCAGATGCTCGAGCACGTTTAACGTTAGGTACAGAATGGCGCGTGACGCCAAGTGACGCTTTATTAGATGATTTAAAACAACTACTTGGGAAAGGCCAAGTAGAACTCGAATTTAACTAAGTTTGGTGGTTCGCTGCCAAATAATAAAGGATCTATAGATGAGCCTGAATTTTTTAGAATTTGAAAAACCCATCGCAGAGCTAGAAGCAAAAATTGAAGCACTACGTGATGTCTCTCGTCATGGCGGTGATTCTGGTGTCGACCTTGAAAAAGAGATCGAACAGTTAGAGAAGAAAAGTCTCGAGCTAAAGAAAAAGACCTTCAGCGATCTTGGTGCTTGGGAAACGGCCCAACTTGCTCGTCATCCATTACGTCCTTATACGTTAGATTACATTGAACATGTTTTCACTGAGTTTGATGAGCTGGCAGGTGATCGTCATTATGCCGATGACAAAGCTATCGTGGGTGGTATGGCGCGCTTAAATGGTCGCCCAGTGATGGTGATCGGTCACCAGAAAGGTCGTGAAACCAAAGAGAAAGTGAAACGTAACTTTGGTATGCCAAAGCCAGAAGGTTACCGCAAAGCCCTGCGTCTTATGCAAATGGCTGAGCGCTTCAATATGCCAATCATTACCTTTATTGATACGGCCGGCGCCTACCCAGGTGTGGGAGCAGAAGAACGCGGTCAGTCAGAAGCGATTGCAACCAACTTAAAAGTGATGGCAGGCCTGAGCGTTCCGGTCATCTGTAACGTGGTCGGTGAAGGTGGCTCGGGCGGTGCACTGGCAATCGGTGTTGGTGATTACGTTAATATGTTGCAGTATTCGACGTACTCGGTGATCTCTCCTGAGGGATGTGCGTCTATCTTGTGGCGTGATTCAGACAAAGCGCCACAAGCAGCTGAAGCCATGGGCTTGATTGCGCCGCGCTTGAAAGAGCTTGAATTGATTGATGAAATCATTGAAGAGCCCTTAGGCGGAGCGCATCGTGACCATCGTCAAATGGCGGAAAACATGAAAGCGACCTTAGTTCGTCAGCTTGAAGAGCTAGAAGCCTTTGACAATGACACCCTACTTGAGCGCCGTTATCAGCGTCTGATGAGTTACGGGTACTGCTGATAAGCAAGCGATAATTTGTAAAGGCTGAACTTAGTTCAGCCTTTTTTGTTGCCGGTGATACACTAACGATATTCCCATAGATGAAAGAGCATAATGAAGTTACAAGCCACATTTAACGCTGTTATCGATCAGCATCTTGCTGCCGACGGACGACTTGTTTTAGGTCTTAGTGGTGGGATGGACTCGCGAGTTCTGCTGGAATTAATGGTCAATTATGCTCGAAGTCGTTCCGCCGATTGCCTGGCGGTACATGTTCACCATGGGCTAAGTTTGAACGCCGATCAATGGGCGCAGCGGTGTGAGGCGTGGTGTCGCTCTCTGGGCGTTCCTTTGGTGGTCGAGCGAGTGATAGTTGACGTTCATGGACAAAGCCTAGAAGAGAGCGCGCGGCAAGTGCGCTACGCAGCACTGACTCAGCATATTCGGCCGCATGATCTGTTATTAACTGGCCACCATGCAGACGATCAACTCGAGACCTTGTTATTGGCGTTAAAGCGCGGTAGTGGCCCGAAAGGGTTGGCAGCAATGGCAGAAGTGATGGATTTTTCAGCTGGGCGTTTGATCCGTCCGCTATTGTCGGCGACACGAGCAGATATAGAGCAATACGCTCGACAGAGACAACTTGAGTGGAATGAGGACGAGAGCAATCAAGACCCGCGCTTTGAGCGTAACTTTCTACGCCATCATATTGTTCCTCAACTTACTAAACGCTGGCCGCATATCCAGCAAGCATCCCTGAGAACCGCCCAGCTGTGTTATGAGCAAGAAGCGTTACTGGATGAGTTGCTGACTGAACCTTTTAAGCAAGCGCTGCATACTGACCTCAGTCTAAGTATCGAAGCGCTCACTAACGTCAGCGACAAGGTGCGAACGAGACTACTTAGAATGTGGTTTGAACGCAATGGGGTACGCATGCCTACTCGTGAGCAGCTAAAGCTGGTTTGGCTGCAAGTGGCCCTCGCTCAGGCGGATGCGAATCCGCAGTTACAACTGGAATGCGCTCAGGTTCGTCGCTTTCAGGGGCGTTTACACCTTGTGCGTCGATGGCAATCTTTAGAAGGGTGGTGCCAAAGCTTGATGGTGGACCATCCATTGCAGCTTCCCGATGATCTAGGAGTGATTCACCTTCACTCGACTCAAAGCGGCAAATTGTCGCTTGCGGCGCTTACACAAGCAGAGTTGAGAGTGGTTTTCGAGCCTCAAGGTTTATCGGCCCACCCGGCTGAGCGAGGTCATAGCCGCAAACTGAAAAAATTATTCCAAGAGTATGGTGTTCCCAGTTGGTTAAGACGTAGAACACCTATAATCCTGTGTGGTGATCAGGTCGTTGCTGTTGGCGATTTGTTTATTGATCGTCATTTTACAGGTCAAGATTGTGAACTTGTCTGGGACAAGCTGCAATTGATTGTGTAAAACTATAGAGATAAAAACGTACAACTATCATGGAATTATAAGGAAGAGCAATGAAGAAAATCGCTATTGGAATGGTCATCGGTTTCGGTTTAATTAGTGGTCAAGCTTTCGCTGCGGGTGATATTGAAGCGGGGAAAGCCAAAGCCGCAGTTTGTGCCGCTTGTCATGGCGCTGATGGTATGGCTGTGATCCCGGGTTACCCACACCTTAAAGGCCAGAACGAGCAGTACATCATCTCCTCGCTTAATGCTTACAAAGCGAAACAGCGTAATGGTGGACTGGCGGCTGTAATGCAAGCTCAAGCGGCCATGCTCAGTGATGCTGACATTGCTAATCTGGCGGCTTACTACGCCAGTTTGAAATAATACTCTGATTCGAATTAAGCCCGAGCCGCGATGCTCGGGCTTTTTATTGCAGGGTGATCATGGGATAATAGCAACAATAACCACAGTTTAAGGGAAGAACATGAAAAAGATCGAAGCCATTATTAAACCGTTCAAGTTAGACGATGTGCGCGAAGCCTTGGCGGAGGTGGGGATCACTGGTATGACAGTTTCTGAAGTCAAAGGATTCGGGCGCCAAAAAGGCCACACAGAGCTGTATCGTGGTGCGGAATACATGGTCGACTTTTTACCAAAAGTGAAGTTAGAAATTGTGGTCACCGACGACGTAGCGGATCAATGTGTAGATACTATTATCGAAACCGCGCAAACGGGTAAAATCGGTGACGGAAAGATCTTTATCACTGAAGTTGAACGTATTGTTCGTATCCGTACTGGCGAAGAAGACGAAGACGCCATTTAATTCAAGCATGATAAAAAGAGCCTCGTGGCTCTTTTTTTACTTTTATCCGCGTATGAAAACCATTCGACTGATTGTCATGGCTGCATTTTTATCGCTCACTGTGGTGATAGGTTATCAAGTGGTGTTCACCCTCCCAGAGCAGTCACGAATTACTTCCATTTCCGAGCAAGGCATTAACATGTCGCTGCAGTGCTATGAAAATAGCAGCGCTAAAGTGCTCGATGATCAAGGGCGGTTAAATGTACTGGTTTGGAACATCTACAAGCAGAATAAGCCAAGTTGGAAATCGAGTTTAGAGACACTGACACAAAATACACAGTTGGTGTTGCTGCAAGAAGCCAGCCTGACACCGGAGTTGATTGACTGGATTGCTCACCATCAGTGGTTTGGTAGCCAAGTTGATGCGTTTAAAGCGTTCCAAACCTCGGCAGGTGTACTTAACCTCTCTTACGATACTCCGAGCAAAGCGTGTGCTTATACCGAGCTTGAGCCGTGGTTGCGATTACCTAAGTCGGCGTTATACGCTGTGTATCCACTTTCTGATGGCCAGCAGTTGGCCGTGGTCAATATTCATGCGGTTAACTTTACCTATGGTATTAAAGAGTACCGTCGTCAGTTGAGTGTGTTGGCGAACGATCTCGAACGGCACCAAGGGCCGATGATTGTGGCAGGGGATTTTAATAGTTGGAGCAACGAGCGTTTGGCGGTAATGAAGCAGACGTTTGAGCATCTTGCATTAGTTGAGGTGCGCTATCAGCCCGATAATCGTACGCAGTTTATGACAGGGTTGGCTCTCGACCATATGTTTTATCGCGGCTTAACGCTAGATACAGCAGAGGCGCCGAACTCCGACGCCTCTGATCACAATCCTTTATTGGCCTCTTTCCGTATCGTTAGGCAATAACGATATATAGCGCCCAAATCAGGTAGTAAGCCCCCCAAGGCAGCGCGGAAATCGCCAGCGCCTGACCGCGTTCAAATTCGGTCCAAGTGCCGACTGCCGCGTAGCCCAATACAATGTACCAAGGCAGCAATAGTGGAAATGAGCTCGCAAACTGAGACCAAGGGTTAGTTAGTGGCAATTTAAGTAGCCCATTGAGGCTGTTGAGATCCGCTGCGTAAACCAACACTTGACCGTGCTTGAGTAGCACACTGACATAACTGGCAAGATCGCCAACAATGGCGGGAAACGTAATCACCGCACTAGCGGCAAACCACTTCCAGAAGCCGTGCTGATGTTGACTTGGTTTAGTGGCTAGGTTGAACCAAAATGCCAGCATCAGAATCGTCAAGGTGCGACCAGCAATGTCACTAATGATCTCACTTGCCATAAGAGTATTGGCATCGAGCAATTCTAGTTGTGCAGGGTTGGTGACCGCCAACTGGGCTTCGAGCGTTTGTTTGAGCCAGTCAAAATTGACCATGTCAAAGTAGGCTCCCCAGAACAAAAAGGGTGACAAAATTAAAAAGATGTAGGGCTGCCAACCCCAAGCCCCACGTTGATAAAGGGCTAAGAAACAAGCGCTCGGCGAGCGAAAAATATCGACGAGCATAACGAGGGGATTACTGGAAGGGGTCATACACTTACCTTAGTGACATCGACATACAGCTTTAATTTTTGACCTGGCTTGAGATATTTCTGCTTGCTGAGGTCATTCCACTTCACTATGTCATTAGATTTAACTTTAAATTTACTGGCGATACCGCTAATGGTGTCACCGCTGCGTACGTTGTAGAACACGGTGCGAATAATGGCGCCATCGGAACTGTTCTTCCAAATCACCAGTTTCTGCCCCACTCGTAAGGTGTCTTTTGGGCCCATTCCATTCCATTTGGCGAGCGATTGGTGAGAAACTTTATTGGCGCGTGCGATGGACCACAAACTCTCTCCAGAGGCAACGGTGTGAGTTAGTTTGTACTTACCACGAGCGGTCGCTTGAGTCTTAGCCAGACGGTTCGTGGCGCTCAGTGCGTACGCTTGGTCATCTTTGGTGGAGGTTGGAATCATCAAGTGTTGGCCAACTCGAATGGTATTGTTGCTGAGGTTGTTGGCACGACGGATCACTTTGCTGGTGGTGTTGTACTTGCTTGCCAGCACGCTCAGCGTATCTCCTGATTTGACTTTATAGCGCACCACTTTCATGCCTTTACCACGGTTGGCCTCAGCGGTTTGGGTAAACTTCGCAACACTTTCAACCGGTAACAACAATTGGTGCGGCCCATCGGGTGCCGTTGCCCATTGATTGTAAGCTGGATTCAAGCTTTGCAGTTGTTTGACTGAAATGCCGGCATAGTTGGCCGCAATCGCGAGATCAAGTTGTTCTTTGGGGTCAACCAGTTGGATAACTTGACGGTTAGCAATCGCCGGGATCTCGATACCATAGTGCTCTTGATTCGCAACGATATCAGCGAGTGCTAAGAGTTTTGGCACATACCCACTGGTCTCTCTTGGCAAATCCAGTGAGAAGAAGTCGGTTGGCTTGCCAAGGTTAGTGTTTTTGCGGATGGCACGCGAGACACGCCCGCCGCCGCTATTGTAAGCCGCAATCGCGTGGTTCCAGTTACCATCAAAACGTTTGTTGAGATAGGTCAGGTAATCCAGCGCGGCGTCGGTTGCTGCTGCAACATCGCGTCGACCGTCGTACCAGAAATTTTGCTTTAAACCGTACATCTCGCCGGTGCCGGGCACAAACTGCCACAAACCGGCTGCACTACCGTGTGAATAGGCAAACGCATCGAAAGAGCTCTCTACAACAGGCAGTAGGGCCAACTCGAGTGGCAGACCTCGTTGTTCAATTTTTTCTGTGATCAGAAAAAGAAACGGTTCTGCGCGTTTTGATACGGTTTTTAAATGATTGGGGTGTTTTAAATACCAAGTTCGGTAGTAATCGACGCTTTTGTGCTCTGGGATCGGCAACGCCAATTGCATTGCAATTCTTTGCCATACATCTTGCTGAGTTTGAGGCGTCACCTTAGGGAGCGGCTTAGCCGCAGGCTTGACCACCTGAGTTTGAGGCTCGGTTGGATGTATTGAGGTTGGTTGATTGGTTTCTGGAGTGACGGCCTCTCCAGTGTCAGTCGGCTGGGTAAGCTGACAACCTGCTAACAGAAGCGCTAATACCCAGCTGTGTTGTACTCGCATTTCACAGCCCTTTTTCTTTTTGGCTGGTGATAATACTTGTCACAATAACGAGGTGACAAGCAGCAAATCGTTAAAATTCGTTCTTCCACTCACGTAATGCAGTAAAAATGGCGAGTGGGTCGGTTTGTGAGGTCCGATTTGAAACCGAACGCATCACGCTGGGCTGATCGGTTCGGAGAAAAGGGTTAATCCATTTTTCACGGCCAATGGTGGTGGGCAGCGTTGGTTGATTTTGTGCTCGTAGGCGATTGACCTCGTCACGATATTTATGCAACTGATCATTGTCGGGCTCCACGGCTAGTGCAAACGCGACATTGCTTGCCGTGTACTCATGGGCACAAAACACTTGAGTCTCTTGAGGTAGGGCGGCCAGTTTAGCGAGTGAGGTGTACATTTGCTCCATGGTCCCTTCAAATACTCGACCGCACCCAGCAGAGAAAAGCACATCACCACAAAATAGTTTCCCGTCACCCACATAACCAATATGCCCCGCAGTGTGGCCTTCTAGGCCAAGGACAAAAAAGATCTCATCGAATAGCTCGATTTGCTCCCCGGGTTCAACCGCATGGGTCAAGGTCGGAATAGGCTCATTGGCAGGGCCAACAACACTGATATCAGGAAACTGACGTACCAGCTCAGCGACGCCGCCAATATGGTCGTTGTGATGATGGGTTATTAAGATTGCTTCCAAGCTGAGCTGATGCTGTTCTAGGTAAGCCAGTACGGGCGCAGCATCACCGGGGTCAACGACCGCACAGCGCTGATCGCTATTTTCAATTAGCCAGATGTAATTGTCGTTAAATGCGGGTATGCTTTTGATATTCAACATGGTTGTTTCTCCCGTTAACAGAGTGAAGCAGGTTAACTATGAAGCCAGCGCGTAGCAAGAAGAAGTTTGAAAAGCCTCATTCGTGGTCTCAGCTAAAGAATGGCCAATGGGTGAGTGAATCTATCCAAACGCGTATCGACGAGTGGTGCCCTAAGCTGTTTGGTTACCATCTACTTAAATTGGGTGGCCTCAGTTGTGAGTTAACCAGCTTCAACTGCAACATTCAACATCAAGTTCATCTCGATATCCATAACCCGCTGCATAACGTGATTGCCGACAGTTATGAGCTCCCTTTTATTGAAAAAAGCTTTGACACCGTATTGATTGCGCACCAACTTGACTACTGTAGCGACCCACATCGTTTATTGCGTGAAGTCGACCGAGTAATGATTGATGATGGCTATTTGATCATTACAGGGTTTAACCCGCTCAGTTTTACCGGTTTGGCGAGTTTGATGCCGTGGCGAAAAAACAACTTGCCCTGGAGTGGGCGAATGTTTACCCCGAATCGAGTCAAGGACTGGTTAGGACTATTAAACTATCAGGTGATTGAGTGTGACCGCTATGCCTTGTTTCCGATGCAGCGCTATCGCACGATGTGGACATGGCTAGAGAACAGCTTGGGAGACTGGGCGGCGCCGATGGGCAGTTTGTATTTTATCGTCGCGCGTAAACGAACCTATCCATTGAAGCCACTAAAGCCACACTGGAAACTAAAACGAAAATTGACGCCACTGGGCGTCAATTACAAGGTGTCTAATCGTCAACATCGAAGGGGTTAATTGGCCGCGATATAGCCGCTATCTTCTTCGGTTGGGTTTTCTGCGGCGGCGCGCGCTAGCTCGTCACACATCTCGTTCTCACGGTGACCAGCATGGCCTTTTACCCAGCGCCAGTCGATTTGGTGGCGCTGAGATTCGGCATCAAGCGCTTGCCACAAATCGGCATTTTTGACCGGTTTTTTATCGGCCGTTTTCCAACCACGCTTTTTCCAGTTGTGGATCCATTGCGTGATGCCTTGGCGAACGTATTGACTGTCGGTCGTAAGAATGACGTTACACGGCTCTTTAAGGGTTTGCAGGGCAACAATAGTTGCCAGCATTTCCATGCGGTTATTGGTGGTGAGGGTATAACCTTTGGCTAAGGTCTTTTCGGTCTGCTTATAGCGTAGGACAATGCCGTAGCCACCAGGGCCTGGATTGCCCAAACAAGAACCATCAGTGAAAATTTCCACCTGTTTCGTCATGATTTGATACTATTGGGTTAAGCACATTATTGGCATAGTCTGACACAGTTTTTGTTATGAATACTAGCAACAATTCAAACCAGCATCGCATCGTGGTTCTCGATACTGAAACCACAGGTATGAACCGAGAAGGTGGCCCTCATTACCAAGGCCATCGCATCATAGAAATCGGTGCGGTTGAAATTATCAACCGTAAACTCACTGGGCGACATTTTCACGTCTACATCAAACCGGATCGTGAGATTCAACCTGATGCGGTTGAAGTCCATGGTATTACCGATGAGTTCTTGGTCGATAAGCCAGACTATCGCGATGTTCACAGTGAGTTTATTGAGTTCATTAAAGGGGCTGAGCTCGTCGCGCATAATGCGCCCTTCGACGTCGGCTTTATGGATCACGAATTTGCTAAGCTCGATGCCAGCATTGGTAAAACCGTCGATTACTGCAAAGTGACCGATACCCTGGCCATGGCGAAGAAGATCTTCCCAGGCAAGCGCAACAACCTCGATATACTGTGTGACCGCTATGGGATCGATAACTCTCATCGAACGTTGCACGGGGCATTGCTCGATGCGGAGATCCTCGCTGACGTCTATTTGTTGATGACGGGCGGGCAAACCTCATTGCAATTTAACGCTGGGAGTGCCAACGACGGAGGTGGCGAAGAGATAAAACGAGTGGCGAGTGGACGGAAAGCCCTAAAGGTTTTGCACGCATCTGCCGATGAATTAGAAGCCCACCAAAATAGATTAGATATCGTCGAGAAAAGCGGAAGCTGTCTCTGGCGTCAGTAGGAGAAAGGATGTTGAGGAACTGGATTGCAGTGATAGCCCTGTTGTGGAGTGCGCTTGCTTTCAGCGCAGATGGTTCCTCCATGTCTTTACTCGACAACCGTTTTCGTGTTGACCCTTCGATTAAACAGATCACCTTTGTGATTTACCGCGCGAAGAGTTCGCAGCCGGTGGTATTGGTGCGCCCCGATGGCAAAAAGTACTACGCGTGGCGCAGCCCAGACAATGTTCGTTGGTATCAAGAGTCGTCAATGGACATTATTTCCATTGATAATCCGATGCCAGGACCTTGGCAGGCAATTGGCAAGGTAACGCCAAAGAACAAGATCAAACTGATTTCACATCTGGAACTATCCACCGATATCTTACCTAACCGTCTGTACCAAGGTGAATCCCTCAAGTTTAATGCTCGTTTGACCTCTGACGGTGAGCCACTAGTGCTGAGAGACTTTCTCGATAGAGTGAAACTGAAAGTCACCTTTACCAAGTTTATTGAGAATGAAGACACCTTAGTCAAAGAGGCTCGACCGATTCCTGAAGTGATTGGGGAATTTGCCGATGATGGTCAAGCGCTAGACGAAGTCGCCGGTGATGGTATTTTTACCGTTGGATTACCCATCTCTAGTGAGCCGGGTAAGTACCGAGTGCGGATTACTTCAGGTAATGGGGTGTTCCTGCGAGCCCAAGAGCAAGAAGTGTTGGTCTACCCGTCGCCGATTCAGTCGACGTTTATTCAGTCTCGTGAAGAAGGCTTGAGTAACAAACTGGTTTTTTCTGGCGAGCAAGGCATGATTAAACCTGGCTCTATTGCTGGGCATGTGGAACATATTAGCCCTGATGATGAAGTGGTTACAGTACAAGGCTCAGCCGCCGAAGAGAGTAACAAGCTCGAGCTCGAAATTCCTTACAGTGAAGATATCGGTCTCTACTCTTGGACTGGAAGGGTATTTGCTACCGAGATGGGGTCCGAGCGACCACTGACTTTTCCGCTTACTGAGCATACTTACAGCGTGGTTAAAGAAGTCGACATTGCAGAAACTCGCCGTCTCCAAGAAGAAGAGCGCCTCAAGCAGCAAAAAATGATGGAAGAGATGCAACGGATCAAGATGCGCGAGGAGAAACGCACACGTACCATTATTATTATCGCAGTCGGTAACATTATTGCCTTGTTGCTTGGTTTAGTCGTCTGGTTTGTGCGCAGCAAGCTCAAAGCAAGCAAACAAGCGATTCCAGAAATGCAGTTAGAGATGCCAAAGAAATAAGTCGCGGACTTATTTGCAGTTATCGCGACGCGTGAGTGTACAAACCGAGTGGTCAAAGCACTGCATCCATCAAGCATCCGAAGTGGCGCGAGATAGCTCAGTAGTCTGTTAACGGATAAAAATAAAAGGGCTGCCAATCGGCAGCCCTTTTTCATTGTTGTTGTACAGGTTAAGCGACTTCTTCCATCTTAGGAGAGGGCGCGGGTAGCGGCTTTGCGGCCAGTTCCTCTGGGCTAAAGTCATCAACATTAATCACGTATAAGCGTTGTTGCTCTGCTTGTTTGAGCAGTTCAGCTTGCTCTTTATCCAAAATGCCTTTTTCCAAACCTAGCTCTGCGACGTCGTCTAAGCGCAGGAATGGACGGCGTTGCCCGGTTTCTTTGCATACTTTATCGAATAGGGGCTCGGCAGAGAGGATAACCCCTAATGCGTGCTCAATTTTACCCGCAGGGTTGAACTCACTGGCGGTTAAGTATTGATTGCGACCGATGCGAGAACGCGTTTCGCTTGGTGTTTGCAAAATTTGTGCAACTTGACTGTCCAGTTTGTCGTTTGGCGCTTTACGCACACGGCCAAACGGTAAGATCATCACGCGCAGGGCTTTTGCCAACCACTTGTTCGGGAAGTTGGCTAGAAACTCATCAATGGCCAGTTCAGTTTGCTTTAAGCTGTCTTGCAGTCCCCAATGAACCAGCGCTAAGTCAGCTTGTTGGCGTCCCTCGCTCTCGAAGCGTTTTAAGGTGGCCGAACTCAAGTAAAGCTGGCTCAAAATATCCCCTAAGCGCGCCGACAAACGCTCTTTACGTTTCAATGAGCCACCAAGCACGGCCATGGAAATGTCGGACAAGAAGGCGATATTGGCACTGTAGCGATTAAGTTGTTGGTAGTAGCGCTTGGTCGTATCGCTAGTTGGTGCGCTAGATAAACGACCATCCGTTAGACCGAGCCAGAAGCTGCGTACTAGGTTACTTAGCGTAAAGCTGACGTGGCCAGCGAGCGCTGCGTCAAACTTATCTAGCGCGTCGGCACTGTCAGAATACGCGGCATTCATCTCTTCGAGTACATAAGGATGGCAACGAATCGCGCCTTGCCCAAAGATAATCATTGAACGCGTCAGAATGTTAGCCCCCTCTACGGTAACGGCAATGGGTGCCCCCTGATAGCCACGCGCCAAGAAGTTAGATGGACCCATACAGATACCTTTGCCGCCCACAATATCCATCGCGTCGATGATGCTTTGTTGGCCGCGGTGAGTACAGTGGTACTTAACGATAGCAGAGATCACCGATGGCTTTTCGCCTAAATCGATACCGGCAACGGTAAGGGCACTGGCTGCATCCATCACGTAGGCGTTACCGCCCAAGCGTGCCAATGGTTCTTCAACCCCTTCCATGTGGCCGATAGGCTGCTTGAACTGACGACGGATACGTGCATAGGCACCGGTTGCCAACGCCGCGGTTTTGATGCCACCAGTCGAGTTTGAAGGCAGGGTAATACCACGGCCCACTGATAGACACTCAACCAACATACGCCAGCCTTGGCCTGCCATTTTCGGACCACCGATAATGAAATCCAGCGGCACAAATAGGTCGTTGGCACGTGTTGGACCATTTTGGAACGGGACGTTGAGAGGGAAGTGGCGATTACCAATCTCGACGCCTTCTAGGTCGGTTGGGATCAACGCACAAGTAATGCCAAGATCGGGTGTATCACCCAGTAGTCCCTCAGGGTCACGCAATTTAAACGCCAGGCCGAGTACGGTGGCTACAGGAGCAAGGGTAATGTAGCGCTTGTTCCAAGTCAGGCGCATGCCGAGGACTTCTTTCCCTTGCCATTCGCCTTTACAAACCACGCCAAAATCAGGGATTGAGCCAGCATCTGATCCGGCTTCAGGGCTAGTCAGAGCAAAACATGGAATCTCTTTACCTTCAGCAAGGCGAGGTAGGTAGTAGTCTTTTTGTTCGCTGGTGCCGTAATGCTGCAACAATTCACCTGGGCCGAGTGAGTTTGGTACGCCCACCGTCGATGACAGTACGCCAGAGACACCGGTCAGTTTTTGCAATACTAAAGACTGGGCGTAAGCCGAAAACTCTAAGCCGCCATACTTCTTCTTGATGATCATGGCGAAGAATTTATTGTCTTTTAGGTACTGCCAAACGTGTGGGGGTAAGTCTGCTAATTCGTGGGTGACTTGGTAGTCGTTAACCATCGCACACACTTCGTTGACTGGTCCGTCAAGAAAGGCTTGTTCCTCGGCGCTCAATTGCGGATCTTTAATTTGGTGCAGTTTGTTCCAGTCGGGCTTCCCTTTAAACAGTTCCGCTTCCCACCACACGGTACCCGCATCCAACGCTTCTTTTTCCGTTTGTGACATGGCCGGGAGCACTTTCTTAAATAGCGCCAGTGCTTTTTTGCTGATCAATGACTGGCGTAAAGAAGGGACGGTAAGTACTGCTGTCGCTGCGACAAATAGCAACCAACTGACAGAGCCAGCGCTACCAAAGATAGACAGTAGTACCATAGTGGCCGTGAGTGCGGCGATTGAAATGAAAAGTGAGCTGCGGTGATACAAACAGGCAGCGACGACGACGGTAAAGCCGAGTATAGAGAGCAAGATGTCCATAGTTGTTTTCCTTTTACGACGATTATTGGTTTGTTATACGTCGATATCTAGTAAGAGGTCTAACCAGTTAAGTGTAATCAAAGTATTAATGAAATGTAAAATGGTCAATTGTTCAAAAAGTGATCTAGATAGAGTGATGAGTCCAAAAATGCCAAGTGGTGCCCGATTTATGAGCGAAGAGAGGTGACAAAAGCGTATTTGTTCTCAACAGGCTATCGACAGTACCGAATGTTTGGGTAAACTCTGTAAATAACGCTTTCTGTATGGATAGCACCACCCTATTACAACGATTAGAGACAAGCCTATGTACCAGGATTTAATTAAAAGTGAATTGACGGAAGCGGCCGACGTACTCAATAAGTTTTTGAGTGATGAGCACAATATCGCTCAGATTGAAGCCGCCGCAAAAATGATTGCTGATTCCTTTAAACAGGGCGGGAAAGTACTCTCGTGTGGCAATGGCGGTTCCCATTGTGATGCGATGCATTTTGCCGAGGAATTGACTGGGCGTTACCGTGAAAATCGCCCTGGCCTACCTGGTATTGCTATCTCAGATCCAAGCCATCTTTCATGTGTCAGTAACGACTTTGGTTATGAGTTTGTTTTTTCTCGCTACGTTGAAGCTGTGGGTTCAAAAGGCGATGTGCTGTTTGGTTTGTCGACGTCTGGCAATTCAGGCAACATTTTAAAAGCCATCGAGGCAGCGCAAGCGAAAGGGATGAAAACCATCGCGCTGACCGGTAAAGATGGAGGCAAAATGGCTGGCCTCGCCGATATCGAAATTCGTGTTCCTCACTTTGGCTATGCCGACCGTATCCAAGAGATCCACATCAAGATCATCCATATCGTGATTCAGTTGATCGAAAAAGAGATGGAAGCGTAACGACTCGCTCATTTGAAGGAGTGTCGGCAGCGGTGCCGATACTCAGGTTTGCTAAGGAGAACCGTAAACCATGTGTGAATTGCTCGGAATGAGCGCCAATGTACCCACTGATATCTGTTTTAGTTTCACCGGACTGATGCAGCGCGGGGGGAAAACTGGCCCGCACCGCGATGGCTGGGGGATCACTTTCTATGAAGGTAAAGGATTTCGTAACTTTAAAGACCCAAATCCAAGCTGTCGTTCAAAAATTGCCGAATTAGTTCAAAACTACCCGATCAAAAGTTGCGCAGTGGTCAGCCATATTCGCCAAGCTAACCGTGGTGGAGTGAATCTAGAAAACACGCACCCCTTTACACGTGAGTTATGGGGTCGCTATTGGACGTTTGCTCACAATGGCCAGTTGAGTGATTATCAAGACCTCAATACCGGGCGGCATCGGCCTGTTGGCCAAACCGACAGCGAACTGGCGTTCTGTTGGTTGCTAAAGCAGATGGAAGATCGTTACCCAGAGCCGCCACAAGATATGATTGGCGTGTTTCGTTTTGTGGCTCAGTGTTGTGACATCTTGAAGCAGAAAGGGGTGTTCAATATGCTTCTCTCTGACGGTGAGTATGTGATGACATTTTGCACCAACCACTTATATTGGATCACGCGTCGAGCTCCTTTTGGCAAGGCTTCGCTGATTGATGAAGATGTGGAAATTAACTTTCAAGAAGAGACCACGCCGAATGATATTGTCTCAGTGATCGCCACTCAACCGCTTACCGACAATGAGCAGTGGCATCGTATGAAACCGGGTGAATTCGGCATTTTGCATTTTGGCGAGATTGTTGATGGCAACGCCGACGAGTTAACGGATGTGCCATTTGCTCCGAAGAAGGTTGCCAGCCAAGCGCCGACGGAGCCGTTGGAATAGTTCAATTAACGCCTGCTGCTCTGTTGCAATAAAAAAGGCCGATGTTTTCCATCGGCCTTTTATCATTTTGAGCGTTAGCTTAAGCGAGTTGCGCTTTGACGTGCTCCACGATGTCTGCCATTGCAACGGCAGTTTTCTCACCGGTACGGCGGTTTTTGTACTCGAAGTTGCCTTCTTTCATACTGCGGTCACCGATGATAATCGTGTGTGGTACACCGATCAGTTCCATATCAGAGAACATAACACCAGGGCGCTCTTTGCGGTCATCGAACAGAACATCAATGCCCATCGCGCTCAATTCAGCGTAAAGCTTTTCAGCCGCTTGCTGCACTTCTTCTGATTTGTGCATGTTCATTGGCACGATCGCTACTTGGAACGGCGCCAATGCATCTGGCCAGATGATGCCGTACTTGTCGTGGTTTTGCTCAATTGCCGCCGCCACCACGCGAGTAATACCAATTCCGTAACAGCCCATTTCGAGAATGGCGTTTTTACCGTCAGGGCCGAGTACACCACAGTTCATCGCAGCCGAGTAGGTGTTACCTAACTGGAAGATATGACCGACTTCAATCCCGCGCTTTAGCTGGATAGTGCCTTGGCCGCATGGGCTAGGATCGCCTTCTACGACGTTACGTAGATCTTCAACTTGACCCAGCTCGACGTCGCGGCCCCAGTTAATACCGAAGTAGTGCTTATCATCGATATTGGCGCCCGCACCAAAGTCACTCATTACCGCGACAGAGCGATCAACGATGAACGGCAGTTTTAGACCTACCGGGCCTAGTGAGCCTGGGCCTGCGCCAATAAGCGCGCGGATTTCTTCTTCAGAGGCCATTTCTAGAGGAGCCGCTACTTGAGGAAGATTCTCTGCCTTGACTTCGTTCAACTCGTGATCGCCACGGATGATAAGCGCGATGATCTCTGCTTCAACATCATCAGATGCTTTAACGAATAGAGTCTTAACCGTCTTCTCGATTGGCAACTCAAACTGTTCAACCAGCTCGGCGATAGTTTTCGCGTTTGGCGTATCAACCAAAGTCATGGTTTGAGTCGGTGCTGGCGCGGCATCAGCAGGGGCTAGGGCTTCTGCTTTTTCGATGTTGGCCGCGTAGTCTGATTCAGTCGAGAAGGCGATCAGGTCTTCACCGCTTTCGGCTAGAACGTGGAACTCTTGTGAGCCGCTGCCACCGATAGCACCGCTATCTGCAAGCACAGGGCGGTAATCTAAGCCCATACGGTCAAAGGCCCTGCAGTAAGCGTCGTGCATGGCATCGTAAGACTTTTGCAACCCTTCTTTGTCGATATCGAAGCTGTAAGCGTCCATCATCGAAAACTCACGTGAACGCATAACGCCGAAACGTGGGCGACGTTCATCACGGAATTTAGTTTGGATTTGGTACAGGTTGAGCGGTAGTTGCTTGTATGAGCTTACCTCGTTACGTACCAAGCTAGTGATCACTTCTTCCGCTGTAGGGCTAAGTACAAACGGACGCACGTGGCGGTCAGTAAAGCGAAGTAGCTCAGGACCCATCTTCTCGCTGCGACCTGTCTCTTCCCATAGTTCAAACGGCTGAACAACGGGCATCAAGGTTTCGACTGCACCGGCATTATCGATTTCTTGACGAACGATGTTTTCGACTTTACGCAACACACGCAGACCGGTAGGTAGCCAGGTATAAAGACCTGAAGCCAGCTTACGGATCATACCTGCACGTAGCATGAGCTGGTGGCTCACTACTTCTGCGTCGTTTGGAGTCTCCTTCAGAGTAGAAAGAAGATAGTTACTGGTACGCATTCTATGGTATCCGTTTTCAATGTTTGACAGACATCCCTTAGACGTTAAGGGAATAAAGTTAAGCCGCTTATAATATCAGCCATTTGGCTTTGTCAAAAGCGTTCAATCGCAGTAACCGTCACTAAGTTACTGCTAACGGTAAATTTCACATTCAAATCGAACAAGTTCACCGCGTATTCTTTGTTATCGGGTTTGGATTTTTTGTAGGCAGGTCGAGGATCTTGCGCTAACACTTGCTCAATGACTTGAGTTTCTATTTCTCGCTGAGGTCGGGCGCTGAGTACGTCGAGCGCTTGAGTGGAGAAGCTCACTGGCAGTGTCTCTGGCTCGTGCTCAGCATAGCCACCGCAGGCATCGCTGATGCTGTCACTGTATGGAATATAAGGCTTGATATCGATAATTGGGGTGCCATCAACCAAATCGACATTGCCTAAGTCTAGGTATATTTGGTCGCCTTGTTGACTCGTCGCAGTCAGTTTAACTGCAGACATACCGATGCCATTGGGGCGAAACGTTGAGCGTGAGGCAAAGACGCCGACGCGCTCATTGCCTCCCAGTCGAGGAGGTCGCACGGTGGGTTTCCAACCTGCCGCTAAGTTTTGGTCAAACATAAACAGTAGCCAAATATGGCTAAATTGTTCGATCCCTCGAATGGACTCAGGGCTGTTAGCGTGTCCCACGAGTCGTACTCTTGCCGTTGCGGTGGGAACTAATTTTGGCTGCCTAGGGACAGCAAATTTCTCTTTATATGGGCTTTCAATAAAACCGATCGGCTCTACGGAATACATAGGATGGCTCTCAAATGCTGGATGGCATAAAAGTATCATAAAAAAGATAGTAAAACTTTATGAGATTGATTATCATTTATTATGTTATAACATAACAATTTAAATGGAGTCACTATGCAACCCAATATCCATCCACAGTACCGGACGGTCGTTTTTCATGACACCAGTGTTGATGAGTACTTTTTGATTGGTTCGACATTGCAAACCGAGCGCACAATAGAGTGGCAGGATGGCAAAACCTATCCCTACTTTACGATCGAGGTTTCGTCTCTGTCACACCCTTTCTATACCGGAAAACAGCGCGTAATACATAAAGAAGGGCGTGTTGCTAACTTTAAGCGTCGGTTCGGCCATTTCGCACAGGGAGAACAATAAATGAAAGTTGTAAAGTCGCTCAAAAGTGCGAAAAGCCGTCACCCCGATTGTCAAATCGTCAAAAGAAAAGGCCGTCTATATGTAATTTGTAAAACCAACCCAAGGTTTAAAGCGGTACAGAAATAACCCACAACTCATGTAAGTAGGTTGTTACCGTTACCAGCGATCTGATCTAATTGACCTCACGTCTTTATCATCGGCGCTCACTCTCTTTTTGAGCGTCTTTTCGTTTGAGCGATTTAATCGTAGTTCAATTAATCAATGAGTTATCGAACAAGAGGTAAACAGTATGAATGGTTTTATACGAACGATAATTCTACTTAATGATTTTCTGGTAGTGTTATTTGCTAAATAATTGTGCAAATAGCGTTAAAAAATATGATCTATTACACATTTGGTAACATTTTGCATTTCTAATTGAGTGTTTTGTCGAGTAATCTCTCGCCGGCATTTGGAACATTTTTGTCACATTTGCCCAGGAATAACTACAAGGAGGGAACAGATGAGTTCATCTGCTTCGATTAAACGTAATAACCCTAAGAAACCATTATTTACGCGTTTCTTAGATTCAGTTGAATATTTGGGGAACCTGTTACCCCACCCAATCACTCTATTTGCCATCTTCTGTCTTGCCATCTTAGTCTTGTCAGGCATTGCGGGCTATTTCGAAGTATCGGTAATGGATCCTCGCCCTGAAGGAGCCAAAGGCCGTGCAGCAGACGGCATGATTCACGTTGTCAGCTTACTCAACGCAGACGGTTTAGAGCTAATTGTCACCAATCTTGTTAAAAACTTTGTTGGCTTTGCACCGTTAGGTACCGTTTTAGTGGCCATGCTAGGTGTGGCGATTGCCGAATACTCAGGCTTACTGTCTGCGGCCATGCGCGGCATGGTAATGGGCGCATCTAAGCGTATGGTGACGGTGACGGTTGTGTTTGCTGGCATCATATCCAACACGGCGTCAGAGCTGGGTTACGTGGTATTGATTCCATTGGCTGCCATGCTATTTCACTCGCTGGGTCGTCACCCACTGGCAGGTTTGGCTGCAGCGTTTGCTGGTGTGTCTGGTGGTTACTCTGCCAACCTATTGATTGGTACGGTTGACCCGTTGCTGTCGGGCATTACCGAGACGGCAGCACAGATGATCGATCCAACTTATACCGTTGGCCCTGAAGTTAACTGGTACTTCATGTTTGTATCGACCTTCTTCATTGCGATTACAGGTGCTTTCGTAACCGAGAAAATCGTTGAGCCAAAATTAGGCCAATACAACGACGAAGACGCATCAGAAGATCTATCGCAAGATAAGATGGGTAAACTCGCCGCCATTGAGAAAAAAGGCCTTAAGCTTGCAGGCCTTGCGGTACTGTTGGTGTCGGCGCTACTGGCGTGGACGATTGTTCCAGCCGACGGCATTCTACGCTCGGATGCAGGTACGGTTGCAGGTTCGCCGTTTTTGAAGAGTATCGTTGCGTTTATTTTTGTTTTCTTTGCGATTCCAGGCTTTGTCTACGGCAAGGTGGTTGGCACAATGAAGACAGATCGCGACGTGATTGATGCGATGGCTAAGTCAATGTCCTCGATGGGCATGTACATCGTATTGGTGTTCTTTGCCGCTCAGTTTGTTGCTTTCTTTAAGTGGACTAACTTTGGTCAAGTATTTGCCGTCGCGGGTGCGAGCTTCCTACAAGAAATTGGTCTAACTGGTCCAATGCTGTTCTTCGCCTTTATCCTAATGTGTGGTTTCATCAACCTTATGATTGGTTCTGCATCTGCACAGTGGGCGGTTACTGCGCCTATCTTTGTTCCAATGCTTATGCTGGTTGGCTACGCTCCGGAAACGATTCAGGCGGCCTACCGTATCGGTGACTCAACCACCAACATCATTACCCCTATGATGAGCTACTTCGGTCTTATCCTAGCGGTAGCGACACGTTACATGAAGAATCTCGGTATCGGCACGCTGATCGCAACCATGCTCCCTTACTCTATCTGCTTTATTGTCGGTTGGAGTTTGCTGTTCTATCTCTGGGTCTTCGTGTTTGGACTACCAGTAGGACCGGGCGCTGCAACCTATTACACGCCATAAGGTGTGACTTCATTATGATTCAAGCCGGAGCAACCACTCCGGCTTTTTTGTGCCTCTTAGAAGCGGGGGGGGAGTTTGACAAGCGTTAGTGGTCGACTTTAATTAAATGAGTATGCTGGTGTGAGGGTAAGCAATTGGGTGGCAACAAGCTGGCGTGGCGGAACATTCGGCAGGGAGCACAGATGACGCGAGCGTTACTGCTATGCCTATCACTCTGTTTAGCGGGGCCAGCTTCACTCGCCCAGACCTCTCTCCAGCTCGTGACGCTTGACTATCCTCCATACATTGAGACGCGTCAGGGAGAGGTGTCTGGGGTGGCGGTTAAACTGGTGGAAACCGTGTTTGCTGAACTTAACCAATCTATCACTATTGAAGTTCTGCCCTGGGCGAGAGCGTTAAACTTAATAGAGTATGGTCGGGCGGATGCGATTTTCACCGCGTTCAAAAACCCGACTCGAGAACGCTTTGCCGATTTCAGTCACCAGGTGTTGTTCACGCAAAACATCAGTTTAGTGGTTCGATCGTCTTCTTCTTTGTCTAGCCAAAACTTTTTTACACAAGACCTTTCTTCGTTGGCGCTGTGTGTCGTGAACCGCGTGAGCTATGGTGAGCAGTTTGACCAATTGCTTGTCGAACATCGATTTCGTGAAGTATTTCAACGTGATGGCGCTGATGAGTGTGCTCATTTGGTGAGGGCGGGACGGGCGGATGTGTGGGTAAACAACCATTTTGGTGCGCGCAGTATTCTAGTGACCGAGAATCTAGAGCAAGCGCTAACGATCCTCTCTCCTGCGCTGGAGGCAACACCGAGTTATATCGCTTTTTCCAAACGACGTGGGCACCAAACGCTGCGAGCACGTTTTGATACGGTGTTGGCGCAGATGAAGCGAGACGGTCGATATGAGGCGTTAATCGATGAGTATTTTGCACAGTTACGCCAAGAAAAAAATCGACTATAACAAAAAAGGCTGACACGCTGTGTCAGCCTTTTGCATCGCGTTAGTCAATGAAACGCCAATTACCAGCCTTTTACTACGCCGCCTTGGAAAATATCAGAAGCAGCACTGTAAACGTCTTCAGTTTGGTAAGCCTTGACAAAGTTTTGCACGTTTTCAGCTTGAACATTGTCTTCTCGAGCCACGATGAGGTTGACGTATGGAGACTCTTTATCTTCAACAAACACGCCGTCTTTCTGCGGAGTTAGGTTGATTGAGCTCGCGTAAGTCGTGTTGATAACAGAAAGCGCGACATCGTCCAGCGAACGTGGTAGCTGAGCTGCGTCAAGTTCAACGATGGTGATGTTTTTAGGGTTCTCGACAATATCGCGTACCGTCGCGAGTAGGCCAACATTTTCACGTAGCTTTAGTAAGCCTTGTTGCTCAAGTAGTAGTAGAGAGCGACCTAGGTTAGTTGGGTCGTTAGGTACTGCAATGCGTGCTCCGTCTTGGATTTCATCGACAGATTTAACTTGCTTAGAGTAACCTGCGATAGGGTACACAAAGGTATTGCCAGCAATCGTCAGTTTGTAACCGCGGTCAGCGATTTGTTGGTCCAAGTATGGTTTGTGTTGGAACGCGTTAATGTCGATAGAACCATCGTCAAGCGCTGCGTTTGGCGTAACATAATCAGTGAATGTCACTAGCTCAACTTCTAGACCGTAGGTTTCTTTTGCAACTTTTGCTGCAACTTCTGCAACTTGCGCTTCAGCGCCAGCCATAACGCCTACTTTGATTTTGCTGGTATCTGCGGCTTGGTCACCACAACCTGACAGTACTAATGCAGATGCAGCGGCTGCGATCGCAACAAGACCTTTAAGACTGAATTTCATCACTATCTCCTTATGAATAAATCTGTGAATTTAATATAAATTGTTGTTTATCTATGGTCGACACGACGAACGATCGCATCCCCGATTGATTGAATGATTTGCACTAGCACAATCAGCATTACGACCGTGACTGCCATGATGACGACGTCGTAGCGGTGGAAGCCATAACGAATCGCGACATCACCTAAGCCGCCACCTCCGACAGTGCCTGCCATCGCTGAATAGCTGACTAAAGTCACTAGGGTAATGGTGACGGAATTGACGATGGTTGGCATCGCTTCTGGCAGTAGCACTTTGGCGATGATTTGCATCGGCGTCGCCCCCATGGATTGAGCGGCTTCTACCAAGCCCGTCGGGACTTCGAGCAAAGCTCCTTCAATCAATCGAGCGACAAACGGGATCGCGCCAATCGTCAATGGCACAATTGCTGCTGTGGTACCGATAAAGGTGCCCACTAATAGCTTGGTCACTGGGATGATGGCCACCATTAACACCAGAAACGGCACTGAACGGCCAATATTAACAATGGCCCCCAGCACACTGTTTAAACGGGTGTTTTCTAGTAAACCGCCTTTCTTACTGGTGTGTAGAATAACCCCAAGCGGGATACCGACTGCGAAACCAACGATCCCCGCGACCGCGACCATGTACAGCGTTTCCCACGTTGCACCAATCAGCAATTTGCTGTTAAGGCTTAACCACTGTGAAATTTCATTAAAGGACATAACCCAGTACCTCTACTTTTACGTTGTGGTCACGCAGGAACTCAATGGCTGCGTTGTCATCTTGTTCGTTACCAAATAGCTCAGCGACCATCATGCCGAATTTGACACCGCCAGCGTAGTCGAGATCTGAACTCAAAATGGACACGTCAATGTTATATTTACGTGCGATTTGAGTCATAAGTGGTGCATCAACCGTTGCGCCTGTGAACTCAAGCCGAACTAATGGGTAGCTGCCCTCTACGCGGGTCGTTTGCAAACGCGCTTGATAATCTTCGGGAATCGATAGATCTAAGGTTGAGCGAATAAACTCATGAGCTAAATCCGTTTTCGGGTGGGCAAATATCTCACCCACTGTGCCTTTTTCAACCAGTTCGCCATCCCCAATGATCGCGACTTGATGACAAATGCTTTTCACTACGTCCATCTCGTGAGTAATTAATAACATAGTGATATTGAGCTTGCGGTTGATCTCTTTCAACAGTTCTAAAATGGATTGCGTGGTCGCTGGGTCTAATGCGCTGGTTGCTTCATCACACAACAGCACTTTCGGATCGGATGCCAGTGCCCGAGCAATCGCAACGCGTTGCTTTTGGCCGCCACTTAGGTTGGCGGGGTAGCTTTCATGTTTGTCAGCCAGGCCAACTAGCTTAAGTAGTTCTGTCACTTTGGCCGTGATATGCGCTTGGTCTTTACCCGCCAGTTCAAGTGGCAGTGCGACGTTGCCGAATACAGTGCGTGACGAGAGCAGGTTGAAGTGTTGAAAGATCATGCCAATGTTTCGGCGCGCTTCACTCAACTGTGATTTGCTTAGTTGAGTCAGATCGACACCGTCGACCACAATTGAGCCACTGGTTGGTGCTTCGAGCATGTTTACACAGCGAATTAGAGTACTTTTCCCTGCTCCTGATGAGCCAATAACACCAAAAATGGTTCCCTGAGGAATGGTCAGGTTGATCGCTTTCAAGGCATGTATTTCCTTATTGCCTTGAGAGAAAACCTTATTTACTTGATTAATTTCAATCATTGAGAAACCCGTTATCAGTTTGGATGAGCAGCAGATGATTATGTTGAGCTACATCTCATTTAGTAGAGGATGCTATGGGTTTGTCCTTTTAGTGTCAATAGATATTTTTACGTCTAGACGTCTAAACGTATTTTTGCCCTAAAACGAATAGGAATGAGTTAGTCATGAATGACATATACCCATTAGCGTGATGCTATCAAGATGGCATCTTGAAGTGACTAAGGTATAATCTGACTATTAAAGCTAGTGAAATGAGATACATATTTTGGCCAAACCCGCAGTCTTTTTAGACCGTGACGGCGTGATTAATGTCGACCACGGTTACGTCCATGATGAGCATGACTTTGAGTTTATCGATGGGGTATTTGAAGCCGCTAAACAGTTGAAACAAATGGGTTATCAACTTGTTCTTGTGACCAACCAATCCGGCATCGCCCGAGGTAAGTTCAGTGAAGATCGTTTTTTGTCACTCACGCAATGGATGGATTGGAACTTTGTCGATAATGGTGTCGAGTTCGATGGGATTTATTACTGTCCTCATCACCCAGAGCATGGCGTGGGCAAGTACAAACAAGATTGCGACTGCCGCAAACCCAAGCCAGGAATGTTTATCTCAGCGCGTGACTTTTTGAACATTGATATGGCGAACTCGGTCATGGTGGGCGATAAAGCCGAAGACCTAATGGCTGCCGAGGCGGCAGGGGTAGGGAGCAAAATATTGGTCCGTACCGGCAAGCCAGTGACTGAGAAAGGTCAGGCGTTGGCTACTGTGGTGCTAGATAGCATTAAAGAGGTGCCTGCTTTTCTAGCGAAATAGTTGACGAAAAAGCCGCGATGCGGCTTTTGTTTTGTCTGGAGGTGAAGATGGTACGTTTGATAAAGGCATTAACCTTAACCGGAATGTTGCTCGGCTGCGCCGATGATAGCGTGGTGAGAGAAAAGGTATTTCAAGGTGATTTTCTGCTCTATCAGTGCGAATCTCAACAAACTTTTCAAGTTGCTTTCATGCCCAATACACCCGCGGCGCTATTGCGAACTGAGCAAGGGGATTACCGTCTGATGCAAGTTCGTTCTGGTTCTGGGAGTAAATACATTCTCGATGATAAAACGACGGAAACGCCTAACCCCATTACCCTTTATACCAAAGGACAGCAAGCACGTCTCGAGGTTGGGCGGATGACATACAAAAATTGCCTTACGCAGTAATTACTTTACTATGGATAAAAACGACACCATATTTTGTCGCTATTTATAATAAAATCAGTGAGCTATGAGTAAGAAACTAACCATTCTTGATATTGCCCGTTTGTCCGGTGTCGGTAAGTCGACGGTCTCTCGCGTCTTAACTAACGACCCTAAGGTGAAGCCCGAAACGCGTGCGAAAGTTGAGCAGGTGATCCAAGAGTCGGGTTATGTGCCGTCTAAATCTGCTCAATCGATGCGGGGCGGCAGTCAAAAAGTGGTTGGGGTCATTATCTCACGTCTTGACTCTCCATCGGAAAACAAAGCCGTCGGCAGTATGCTCTCGACGTTATATGCGGCTGGCTATGATGTCGTGATCATGGAAAGTCAGTTTGACCGCGATAAGACTAACGAACACTTGGATGTGCTCAAAAAACGCAACGTTGATGGCGTCATCGTGTTTGGTTTTAGTGACTTTGACCTCTCTAAGCTCGCTAGTTGGAATAACCACAGTGTCGTGATTGCGATGGATACAGAGCAGGTCTCGTCGATCAACTACGACAATACCCAAGTTATCGTTAAAGCGTTGCAATACCTAGAGCAAAAGCAGCTTGCCCAAATCGCATTTATTGGCGTGGACCCTTGTGATAAAACGACCGGACAGGTACGTCTAGACGCTTATTTGAACTGGTGCCGAGAGAAAGGCATCGCGGCCAACTATCGCACTGGGCAACTGACCCATGAAAGCGCCTATTTGCTAGTGGACGACGTATTGACCGAACAGACAGAAGCGATTGCTTGCGCCAGTGATACGCTAGCGCTGGGCGTCATTAAGCGGTTGCAAGAGCTCAATCGTGAAGATGTTGTTGTTACGGGAGTTGGGGGAAATGAGCTGTTGTCATTTCTTTTCCCCAAGGTCTTTAGTATTGATCCTGGCTACGCTTTAGCCGGAGAAAAAGCAGCCAAGCTTTTGATATCTCAGATAAATGGCGAAATAGATAAGGTTCATCTCACTCAAGCCCCCATCTCAATTTAAGTCATTATTTTCAAACTGTTTTAAAATTATACTGTGATCTTATTCAATTAATGGGACTGTTCCCATTTTTATCTCTGGATAGATCTGACAATATAATAACCACAAATGGGAATGTTCCCATAAATAAAAACAAACCTGTCAGTGTGAACTGAACAAGAATGAGAATCCAATTAGGGTGGACGTGGATATGAGTAAGATTGCGAAACAACAAGTGGAGCGTCTGATTGAGTTAGTCGGTGGGCGTGACAATATCGCCAGCGTGAGTCACTGCCTAACACGGTTACGCTTTGTGTTAAATGAGACGGATAAAGCGGACGAGAAAGCGCTCGAAGCACTGGCAATGGTGAAAGGCTGTTTTACCAATGCGGGTCAATTTCAGGTGGTCATTGGCACTGAAGTCGATGAGGTCTATAAGGTATTGATTGAATTGGCAGGTAAGAGCGAGGCATCCAAAGACGAAGCCAAGCTAGCCGCGCGTCAAAACATGAACTTGCTTGAGCGTGGTATTTCCCATCTTGCTGAAATTTTTGTCCCACTGCTTCCTGCCATCATTACTGGTGGTCTTATTTTAGGTTTCCGCAATGTGATTGGCGATATCAAGATGTTTGATGGCCAATCACTGACTGAAATCAGTCAGTTTTGGGCAACCGTGCACAGCTTCTTATGGTTGATTGGTGAGGCGATCTTCTTCTTCCTACCTGTCGGCGTCTGTTGGTCAACGGTGAAAAAACTCGGTGGTACGCCGATTCTCGGTATTACTCTAGGGGTCACGTTGGTGTCACCACAGTTGATGAACGCATATTTGATCGGTAAACAAGCGCCTGAAGTGTGGGATTTCGGTCTGTTTGTGATTGAAAAGGTCGGCTATCAAGCTCAAGTGATCCCGGCGATGCTAGCAGGTATGGCACTCGCGTTTATTGAAACCAATCTGAAGCGTATCGTACCGTCGTATCTTTACTTAGTGGTGGTGCCTTTTGTCTCCATCATTGTGTCTGTTGTTCTCGCGCACTCTATTATCGGTCCATTCGGTCGTGTCTTGGGTGATGGCGTGGCGTTTGCCGCTAAAGCGGCGATGACGGGTGACTTTGCCGTTATCGGTTCGATGATTTTTGGTTTCCTCTACGCACCACTGGTGATCACGGGCATTCATCACACGACCAACGCGGTAGATCTGCAGTTGATGCAAGATCTAGGTGGCACGCCAATCTGGCCATTGATTGCTCTATCCAATATTGCTCAAGCATCCGCCGTTGTCGGCATCATCATTATTAGCAAAAAGCACGGTGAGCGTGATATCTCTGTGCCAGCGGCGATCTCTGCTTACCTAGGTGTCACAGAGCCCGCGATGTACGGTATTAACCTTAAATACAAGTTTCCGATGCTCAGCGCCATGATAGGTAGTGCTATTGCCGCAGCGATTTGTGGTAGTGCAGGTGTGATGGCCAATGGTATTGGTGTGGGTGGTCTGCCGGGTATTCTCTCTATCCAGCCACAATTCTGGGGCATTTATGCCATTGCAATGCTGGTGGCGATTGCCGTTCCTGCCGCGCTAACTTTGTTCTTCTACAAGCGCGCTCAGATGAAAGGTGAGTTAGAGCCCGTTAGCGCTTAACCATAACTAGCACTCTTTTGGAGCGGCGATTGCCGCTCCTTTTCTTCAGTCATTTTTCGGTAAGTGAGTTCAGTCATGACAGTTAGCACTCAGGATCCTAATTGGTGGAAAACCGCCTCGATTTATCAAATCTATCCTAAGAGTTTTTGTGACAGCGGCAGTAAAGGAACGGGCGATATTCAGGGGATCATTTCTAAACTGGATTACTTGAAACGTTTGGGGGTCGATGCCATCTGGTTAACGCCAGTTTATCAATCACCTATGGTAGACAATGGTTACGATATCTCCGATTACTACGCGATCAATCCAGATTTTGGCACCATGGCCGATTTTGACCAACTGCTTGCCGAGGCGCATCAGCGTGGTCTGCGGATCATCATGGACATTGTGGTGAATCATACCTCGACTGAGCACCATTGGTTCCAGTCGGCGTTGGGCGACAAAAATAGTCCCTACCGCGATTACTATATCTGGCGTGATCCTGTTGAAGGGGATGTGCCTAACAATTGGCAGTCTAAATTCGGTGGTAGTGCTTGGGAGCTTGACCAATCAACAGGGCAATACTTCTTGCACTTGTATGCCAAGCAGCAGGCCGATCTCAATTGGGAAAACCCCAATGTACGCGCTGAAGTGAAAGAAGTGATCAGCTATTGGGCGGAAAAGGGCGTGGATGGTTTTCGCTTAGATGTGATTAACCTTATCTCGAAACAGCAAGATTTTCCCAATGATGAATTAGGCGATGGTCGCTGCTTCTATACCGATGGTCCGCGTGTCCATGAGTACTTGCAGGAGATCAGCCAAGCCGTGTTTCAAAAATATGGCAGTGTGACTGTGGGGGAAATGTCGTCCACAACTTTAGAGCATTGTCAGCAATACTCATCACTGGATGGCAAAGAGTTATCGATGGTGTTTAACTTCCATCACTTAAAAGCTGACTATCCAAATGGCGAGAAGTGGACCAAAGCGCCGTTTGACTTTTTGCAACTTAAACAAATTTTCAATCACTGGCAAACCGGCCTTAACGGCAAAGGTTGGGGAGCGCTATTTTGGTGTAATCACGATCAACCGCGTGTGGTCAGTCGCTTGGGTAATGACACGCAGTACCGAGTTGAATCGGCCAAGATGTTGGCAGCCTCGATACATATGATGCAAGGCACTCCTTACATTTATCAAGGCGAAGAAATTGGCATGACTAACCCAGGTTACACGTCAATTGAGCAGTATCGCGATGTTGAAAGTACCAATATGTACGACATTATGGTCAATCAACAAGGTGTCGAGCAGGAGACGATGTTGGCGATTTTGGCCCAAAAATCCCGCGACAACTCACGTACGCCGATGCAGTGGAATGATAGTGAAAATGCCGGTTTTTCTATGGGCCAGCCATGGCTTGAAGTGGCGGCCAACTACCGCGAACTCAATGCTTTGCAAGCAGAGCAAGACCCCAATTCCGTGTTCTATTTTTATCAGCAGCTGATTGAACTGCGTAAAAAAATCGAAGTGATTACAACGGGCGATTACCTTGATCTCTATCCTGAACACAAGGCTGTGTTTGGTTATCAACGTCGATCACCAGCGCAAACGCTGATCTGTTTGAACAACTATTATGGCGAAGAAACCGAATGTGTGCTGCCAAGTGAGTTTGAGGTTAGCAAAGCTCGCTATGTCTTGGGTAACTATTCGTTCTTGCCAGAGACTGTCAGTGAGCATCAGGTTTTAAGACCGTACGAGACTCGTATCTTGTTCTTAGAAAACTAACCCCCCTTAAAGTGTTAGTTAACGTACGCCCCGCTAGTCGGGGCTTTTTTTATGCGTTGCAAGAAAAGAGAACACCAGATGATAGATACAAAAAAACCAGCTCGATGAGCTGGTTTTCTTATATGGTGGAGGGGGACGGATTCGAACCATCGAAGGCAGTGCCAGCAGATTTACAGTCTGATCCCTTTGGCCACTCGGGAACCCCTCCAGGGTGTTTTATCCTTGGCAATGTTTTCCCAACACATTGTTCAAGCGTTTCTCACAATTTATCCCTAGGATAATCACAAGAA
>NZ_SZQJ01000006.1 GCF_013369335.1 Vibrio sp. JPW-9-11-11 | reverse complement strand
ATATGGTGGAGGGGGACGGATTCGAACCATCGAAGGCAGTGCCAGCAGATTTACAGTCTGATCCCTTTGGCCACTCGGGAACCCCTCCAGGGTGTTTTCTTATTCTTAATCAGAATAAGCTTGACACAATGTTTTCCCAACGCATTGCTCAAGTGCGGAGCGCATCATAGCAAACTCGGAAAAGCTGTAAAGAGTTTTTCGTATAATTTTGCGCTGAATGGTGCCTTTTTGGGCAAGGTCGTTGGAAATTAACCTAAAAGGCCAAACAATCAACGGTTTTGCTTACATATTATTTCTCACTCTTTACATTCCTTGACGTTTTTAAAGCGTATAACTGGCTACAATACATAGAGTTTATTAATGCAGAATCCAAAAAATATGAAAAGTAAGATTATTCTGAGCCTTCTCTCGGTCTCTATGCTAGTGGCGGCGCCGAACTCGTATGCTAACCGACCGGGAGCGTCTGCGGTGACGGTGGTGACCGAGCAGGTACAGACCCACCAAGTGTCACAATCTTTGGTATTGGTCGGTAAGCTGGATGCGGAGCAAGCGGTAATGATTTCGTCTGAGGTGACAGGCAAAATCGATGTCATAGCGGTCAAAGCCAATCAACCTGTGCGTAAAGACCAGCTTTTGGTCAAGTTGGATGATGACAAAGCTTCGGCTGCGCTGGCTGAAGCGAAAGCCTATTTAAAAGATCAACAAAGGGTGCTGCAGGAGTACGAACGCTTAGTGAAAAGCAATGCGATTACTCAAACGGCGATCAATGCGCAAAAAGCGGCTGTCGACATTGCCCAAGCTCGACTCGATGCTGCCAACGCGAATCTCAATGACTTACATATCCGCGCACCCTTTGCCGGGACGGTAGGCTTTATTGATTTTAGCCGAGGTAAGTTGGTGACATCAGGAAGTGAGCTGTTGTCATTAGACAATCTGTCGGTGATGCAGCTTGATTTACAAGTTCCTGAACGTTATTTGGCGCAACTGCAAAAAGGCATGAAGGTTACGGCCACCACGGCCGCTTGGCCAGGTAAAGTGTTTACGGGTGAGCTGGTCGCGATCGACTCGCGCATCAATCAACAGACATTAAACCTGCGAGTGCGTATTCACTTTGCCAACCCCGATTTAGCACTCAAGCCAGGTATGTTGGTGTCTGCGGATATGGACTTTCCACCAATGGAAGCGCCAATTATCCCCGTCCAAGCCCTCGAGTATTCAGGTACTAAGCGCTATGTCTATGTGGTTGGCGACGACAACAAGGCAACGCGCACTGAAGTCAAATTAGGGGCGCGTGTTGAGAATCAGGTTGTGATCGAAGAAGGCGTCACCATTGGCGATAAGATTGTTGTACAAGGTATTGTCAATATGCGTGATGGCGTGGCAGTGACTGAGTTGGCACCATCAACTAACTCTGAGCCGACGCAAGGGGGCAACTAATGCTGTTGTCTGATATTTCGGTAAAACGCCCTGTCGCAGCTGTAGTGTTGAGCTTACTGCTGTGCGTATTTGGTATCGTCTCGTTTAGCAAGCTGGCGGTACGTGAAATGCCTGATATTGAAAACCCGGTGGTTTCCATCAGCACGCGCTACGAAGGTGCCTCTGCGACCATTATTGAGAGTCAGATTACCTCGGTACTCGAAGACCAGCTCTCAGGGATCAGCGGTATTGACGAAATAGAATCAACCACGCGTAATAGCATGTCGCGAATTACCATTACCTTTGAGCTCGGTTATGACCTCAATACCGGGGTCAGCGACGTGCGTGATGCGGTTGCACGGGCTCAGCGAGCATTGCCTGACGAAGCCGATGACCCGGTGGTGTTTAAGAATAACGGTTCTGGGCAAGCGTCTCTTTATATCAATTTAAGCTCTTCTGAGATGGACCGCACTCAGTTAACCGACTATGTTGAAAGGGTGTTGATCGACCGCTTTAGTTTGATTTCGGGCGTCAGTTCGGTCGATGTCTCTGGTGGTTTGTATAAGGTGATGTATGTGAAGCTTAAGCCTGACCAAATGGCTGGCCGTGGTGTCACAACGACAGACATCACTACCGCACTGCGTAATGAGAACATTGAAAGTCCGGGTGGTGAGGTGCGCAACGACCAAATCGTTATGTCGGTACGCACCGCCCGCAGCTATAACCAAGCTGAAGATTTTGAGTATCTGGTCGTCAAGCGCGGTAGTGATAACTCACCGATCTATCTACGCGATGTCGCTGATGTCTTCATCGGAGCAGAAAACGAAAACTCGACCTTCAAAAGTGATGGGGTAGTGAACGTCAGTATGGGGATTGTGCCTCAGTCGGATGCTAACCCCCTAGAGGTTGCTGAGCTTGTGCATAAACAGGTCGACGACATTCAACAGTTTTTGCCAGAGGGCACTCGCTTAGCCATCGATTACGATTCCACAGTGTTTATCGACCGCTCGATCTCTGAAGTGTATAACACGTTGTTTATCACTGGGGGGCTGGTGATACTGGTACTGTATATCTTTATTGGTCAAGCCAGAGCGACTTTGATACCTGCGGTCACGGTGCCCGTGTCACTCATCTCTTCGTTTATTGCTGCCTACTACTTTGGTTTCTCGATCAACTTGATCACCTTGATGGCGCTTATTCTATCGATCGGATTAGTCGTAGATGATGCGATTGTGGTGGTCGAGAATATTTTTCACCATATCGAACGTGGCGAAAAACCGCTGCTCGCAGCCTACAAAGGCGCACGCGAAGTCGGGTTTGCCGTTGTGGCAACCACGCTCGTATTGGTGATGGTGTTTTTGCCTATTTCGTTTATGGATGGCATGGTCGGTTTGCTATTCACTGAGTTTTCGGTGTTGCTCGCCATGGCGGTAATTTTTTCGTCACTTATCGCACTGACCTTAACCCCAGTATTGGGCAGTAAATTACTCAAAGCGAACGTGAAGCCGAGCCGTTTCAATCGGTTTATTGATCGTTTGTTTGGTCGTTTGGAATCTGGCTATCGTCGAGCGCTGACCCTCGCGTTGCGCGGAAAGTGGCTTGCGCCGGTGATCATCTTAGCTTGTGTCGGCGGAAGTTGGGGGTTGATGCAGCAAGTGCCGTCGCAATTGACACCGTCTGAAGACCGAGGCGTCATCTTTGCTTTTGCTCGCGGCGCGGATGCGACCAGTTACAACCGTATGGCGGCCAACATGGATGTCATTGAGCAACGTTTACTGCCCTTGCTCGGACAAGGCTTCTTGAAATCTTTCAGTATTCAATCGCCAGCGTTTGGTGGTAATGCCGGAGACCAAACGGGTTTTGTGATTATGATTTTGGAAGACTGGAATGATCGAGATGTCACTGCTCAACAAGCCTTGGGTCAGGTCAGAAAAGCGTTGTCGGGTATCGCAGACGTGCGCATCTTCCCGTTTATGCCTGGCTTTAGAGGTGGCTCTAGTGAGCCGGTTCAGTTTGTGCTTGGTGGCTCCGATTACACAGAGCTCAAATCATGGGCAGAAAAACTCGAGCAGTTGGCCGAAGACTCGCCATATATGGAAGGGGCAGACATCAACTACTCAGAGAAAACACCAGAGCTGGTGGTCACGATTGACAAGCAGCGCGCTGCAGAGCTTGGCATCAGCGTCAAAGACATCTCTGATACGTTAGAAATCATGCTCGGTGGGAAAAGTGAAACCACTTACGTGGAGCGAGGCGAGGAGTACGATGTCTACTTGCGCGGCGATGAAAACAGCTTTAACAATGCATCGGACTTAAGCCAAATTTATATGAGAACGGCGTCGGGAGAGCTGGTGACGCTCGATGCGGTGACTAAGATAGAAGAGGTCGCCTCTTCGATTCGTTTGTCTCACTATAACAAGCAAAAGTCGGTCACGATTACCGCGAACTTATCCGATGGTTATACGCTAGGCGATGCGCTCGATTATTTGGATCAGCAAGCGATTGAGCTTCTCCCTGGTGACATTTCCGTTAGCTACTCTGGTGAATCAAAAGATTACAAAGAGAACCAATCAAGCGTGTTGGTGGTGTTTGCACTGGCACTATTAGTGGCATACCTAGTGCTCGCGGCCCAATTTGAAAGCTTTATTAACCCACTGGTGGTGATGTTTACCGTGCCAATGGGCGTATTTGGTGGCTTTCTCGGTTTGTTTGTGATGCAGCAAGGGCTCAATATCTATAGTCAAATCGGTATGATCATGCTGATTGGTATGGTCACCAAAAACGGCATTTTGATTGTCGAGTTTGCCAACCAGTTGCGTGACCGAGGGATCGAATTTGAGAAGGCGATTATTGATGCATCGGCGCGTCGCTTAAGACCGATCATGATGACCGCATTTACGACTCTAGCAGGAGCCATCCCCTTGATTTTATCAACGGGAGCTGGGTATGAAAGCCGCGTGTCGGTGGGGACGGTGATCTTCTTCGGTATGGGATTCGCGACCTTGGTGACGCTGTTCGTAATTCCGGCGATGTATCGTTTGATATCCGGTCACACTCAATCGCCGGGCCATGTCGCAGCAGAGCTGGATAGAGAGTTAAGCCATGATGTTAAAGCGCGCAGCTCTCATGGCGAACTGAATTGAGTTTGAATACCTAAAAAAGGGTAGGCGTTAAACGTCTACTCTTTTTTATTGTCTGTCGTTCTAACTGTAATTGACTGAGTAGCGAGTGGGCTTATGGTTCATTGCTAATACCAAGTTCAATGCAACCGCGCCGACAATAGAGAGCAGTATGGTTTGTGTCGGAACGAAAAATAGCGAGGTGACGAGAATGCCAATATCGATCGCCAGTTGGGACTTACCGACGGAAATGCCAAACTTATCCTGAATAAACAAGCACAACACATTAAAACCACCAAGACTTGAACGATGGCGAAACAGAATAAGCATGCCTAATCCCATCAACAAACCGCCTGCCACTGCGCAATATAAGGGGTTGATGCTATCTAGGCTGATCACAAGGTAAAGGTGATCAGTAAAAACAGACACGAGTGCCCCGGAAATTGCACTATTAACCGCAAAGCGTGAGCCGAAGCGTCGCCAAGCCAGAAGATAAAATGGGCTATTGGCAATAAAGTAAAGCGTACCCAATGACAACGAGCTCATTTGGCTCACTAGCAGCGCCAAACCTGCCGTACCGCCTGTTAGTAACGAAGCCGATTGAAGAAAGAAGAACCCTTGAGCAACAAGGAAAGTGCCCGTCAATATTGCGATCCAATCTTCTTTTCGTGAGTGTTTTTCCATCAATTTTAAACTTAACTAGCAATTAATGGCGTGCATACTATTTAAAAAATGTGGATTTCGGTAGCTTGAGGGTGAAAATTAAGGTAAACCTATGTAATTATCGTTTTACGGAGTGTAAAGGAGAGAATTGACACTTTGCTCAGCTTGAGTTGAGAAAAATGTTCAACATGACATTCTTTGTAAAACACCATGAAAAAACTGCATGAGAAAAAGTGTATTTTTCTCTTTATGACGCAGATCAAATTCTGTAGAATGCGCGTCATTAGCTCGATGCAAACGTTTGCGCAGGTGTAAATGCGTGGATTATTAGGGTCAAAATCAGTTTTTACCACTTTAAGTTTTAATCTGAGTCAGGAGATACAGATGCTAAAGCGTGATATGAACATCGCCGATTACGATGCGGAATTGTTCGCAGCAATCCAAGAAGAGACTCTTCGCCAGGAAGAACACATTGAACTTATCGCTTCTGAGAACTACACCAGCCCACGTGTAATGGAAGCGCAAGGCTCTCAGCTAACCAATAAGTATGCGGAAGGTTATCCAGGCAAGCGTTACTATGGCGGTTGTGAGTATGTAGATAAAGCGGAAGCTCTCGCCATTGATCGTGCGTGTCAGCTGTTTGGTTGTGAGTACGCGAACGTTCAACCTCACTCTGGTTCTCAAGCGAACAGTGCCGTTTACATGGCGCTGCTGAACCCAGGCGATACAGTTCTAGGAATGAGCCTAGCGCACGGTGGTCACTTGACTCACGGTTCTCCGGTAAACTTCTCTGGTAAGCACTACAACGTTATCCCTTACGGCATTGACGAAGCGGGTCAGATTAATTACGACGAGATGGAGCAGCTTGCCCTTGAGCACAAACCAAAGATGATCATCGGTGGTTTTTCTGCTTACTCACAAATTGTTGATTGGAAGCGTATGCGTGAAATTGCAGATAAAGTCGACGCTTACCTATTTGTTGATATGGCGCACGTAGCTGGCCTAATTGCGGCGGGTGAATACCCAACGCCAGTGCCTCATGCACACGTTGTAACAACCACAACACACAAAACTCTGGCTGGTCCACGTGGTGGTCTAATCTTGTCTAACGCTGGCGAAGAGATGTACAAGAAGCTCAACTCAGCTGTCTTCCCTGGTGGACAAGGTGGCCCGCTAATGCACGTTATCGCGGGTAAAGCGGTCGCGTTTAAAGAGGCAATGGAGCCAGAATTCAAAGCGTACCAAGCGCGCGTGGTGAAAAATGCTAAAGCGATGGTGGCACAGTTCCAAGAGCGCGGTTACAAGATCGTCTCTAACGGCACCGAAAACCACCTGTTCTTGGTGGATTTGATCGATAAAGACATCACAGGTAAAGATGCAGATGCAGCACTTGGTGCGGCCAATATTACTGTTAACAAAAACTCAGTGCCAAACGACCCTCGTAGCCCGTTTGTGACGTCTGGTATTCGTGTTGGTACGCCTGCAATTACTCGCCGAGGTTTCACTGAGCAAGATGCGAAAGAGCTCGCGAACTGGATGTGTGACGTACTAGATAACATCGGCAATGAGGACGTTATCGAAGCGACAAAACAGAAAGTATTAGAAATCTGTAAGCGTCTACCCGTTTACGCTTAATTTTACTTGGTAGAGTGAGCGAACTTCTGCGTCGAATATACTGATTTGCTAGCGCAAACTCCGTGTATTCTCCTTGAACTTCACACATCTACTTTGAAACGATTTGAAGCCTCATCTTGTGATGGGGCTTTTTTGTATCCGCAGGAAATAGGGCGTCTGAGTGGATATCAAAGAACGAGAGCAAGGGAGAAATAAAAAAGGTTGATGTGTTCACATCAACCTTTTTTCACCGAAATTTTTTCTATTTAGGTAGGCTGAGCAAGGTGCCCGATTTACATTTAAACGAGTAGTATTTGCTGCTTTCGTTAAATTTACCTAACCCTTCACCGTCACAGTAATCGATATTGATGTCGCGCATAGTGGTCAAGGTCTCTTCACTGGTTAATGCGAACTTAGAGCCATCGGAACAGACGATACGCACGCGACCATCGTCACTGACTGAATAAATATCGACCTCTGTATTACACAGTTCAAATGAGGCTTCGCGGAAGTTATCTTGCTCGGTGTTACTCGCACAACCTGTAGTCACTGCCACTAACGCTGTCAATGCCATCAGTCCAAATGTTTTCATAATAGATCCTGGATTATCTGTTTAATTAATTCAATTCTAGTCGTTTTCGCTAACGCTAAGACTATATAAGTGTGGCATCTCATTCAACAACAAAAAAGCCAGCGTTTTGCGCTGGCTTAGTCATCACTCTAGAATGTCAGGCTAGCCGACTTCAATACCTTGAGCTTGCAGATCGGCATGGTACGATGAGCGGACAAATGGGCCACAGGCTGCATGGGTAAAGCCTAAATCAAGAGCGATCTCTTTGAGTTCGTCAAACTCTGATGGCGGCACGTAGCGCTCGACTGGTAGGTGGTGGCGACTTGGTGCCAGATATTGGCCAAGCGTTAACATGGTCACACCGTGAGCGCGCAGATCTTTGAGTACTTCGATGATCTCTTCTTTCGTTTCGCCCAAGCCCATCATTAAGCCTGATTTAGTCGGAATATCAGGATGTTGTTGTTTGAACTTCTGTAGTAATTGCAGTGACCATTTGTAGTTCGCGCCAGGGCGGGCCTTACGATATAAACGCGGCGCGGTCTCTAAGTTGTGGTTGAACACATCTGGCGGGTTGTCTTTCATGAGATCGAGAGCGACATCCATACGGCCACGGAAGTCGGGGACTAAAGTCTCTATCTTGATGTTTGGATTCAGTGCCCGGATTTCGCGGTTACAGTCGGCAAAATGCTGTGCGCCACCGTCACGCAGATCATCGCGGTCTACCGAGGTGATAACCACGTATTTGAGCTTCATATCTTGAATGGTTTTAGCGAGCTTCTTGGGTTCTTCTGCTTCAGGAGCGAGTGGGCGACCGTGGGCCACATCACAGAATGGGCAGCGACGAGTACAAATCGCCCCGAGAATCATGAAGGTCGCCGTACCGTGGTTAAAACACTCGGCAAGGTTAGGACAAGAGGCTTCTTCACAGACTGAGTGCAGGTTGTTCTTACGCATCGCTGATTTAATATCTTGAATACGCTGGCTGTCTGCCGGCAGCTTGATCTTCATCCACTCAGGCTTGCGAAGAACTTCTTTCTGTTCGGCTGGCATATTCT
Organism: Vibrio sp. JPW-9-11-11; assembly: GCF_013369335.1. GTDB lineage: Bacteria > Pseudomonadota > Gammaproteobacteria > Enterobacterales > Vibrionaceae > Vibrio. Next base: position 77,918 of record NZ_SZQJ01000006.1, on the reverse strand, counting down.
TAACCGGAATCAGTGCCATCTTATCAGCGTCGCGATACTTAACGCCTTTTTCCATTTGGATTGGTTTACTCATGCTTCTCTTACTTCTCGTTGCTGGTGGCCGAGTGGTTGCTGGTAGAGATGAATTCTACCTGCTCATAACCCAGTAGTTTGACTAGCTCTTCGACTAGTTTGTGTTCAACCTGGATAACCTCATTAGGCCCACCTAATTGGCTGACTTGAACCATTTCCATCCCGGCATAACCACACGGGTTAATGCGCTGGAAAGGCGAAAGGTCCATGTTCACATTCAGCGCTAAGCCATGAAATGAACACCCTTTACGGATTCTAAGCCCTAAAGAACAGATTTTTTTGCCATCGACATACACACCCGGAGCATCCGGTCGTGCCGCTGACTCGATATTGTATGCTTTCAGCGTGCTGATTACGAGATTCTCGATGTGGGTAACGAGATCTCGCACGCCAAGCTTTTTACGGCGCAGGTTGATGAGGAAATAGGCAACCAATTGCCCTGGACCGTGATAGGTAACCTGACCACCGCGATCACTTTGTACGACGGGAATATCACCGGTGTTGAGCAAATGTTCCGCTTTACCTGCCTGACCTTGAGTAAAGACTGGATTGTGCTCTACCAGCCACACTTCATCCGCAGTCTCTTCCGTTCGGTTATCGGTGAAGTCATGCATCGCTTGCCAAATTGGCTCGTAATCCTGTCTTCCCAGATGTTTTACTACAAGCTGGTTATGCATTGCCTTATTCCATCATCGATTAATAAAGTGAAAAGATTATAAACTGCTTCGGGTCAATGAACTACATCTTAGCCACAGATTTTTGACCTTGGTGAATGAGAGGTTTACTTATCCATTTGATATATATAAAGAAAGCAGCTAACGCTGCTTTCAAAAAAAGTTGATAACATCAAATAAAATTAGAGAACCATGCGCACTATGTCGATTTCACCCAGTTCTTTATACAGGGTTTCGACCTGCTCTATCGATGTCGCGGTGATATTGATAGAGACAGAGTGATAGTTGCCTTTCGCGCTGGGTTTAACCGTTGGGCTGTAGTCACCTGGAGCATGGCGTTGGATCACTTCTAAAACCCTCTCTGGTAGCTCTGGCTTAGCGTAGCCCATTACCTTATAGGTAAAAGAACAAGGGAACTCTAGCAGGTCTTTCAGTTTTGCATCTGAGTTAATGTTCAGCATGTTGAAACTCCAAGTTGGAAAAATGGTCTTGATAGCGCGGAATAGTACTGGCAAATGAGGTCGAACTCAAGCCAGCGCGCTGGTGTTAAAAATGAAAAGAGCCGCGCTAGGCGGCTCTTTTCATACTAAATGTATGAATTACAAGAAGCTCTTAAACAGCATCACGATGTAATCCCATAGACGGCTGAATAGGCTACCTTGTTCGACATCTTCCAATGCAAGCAGTGGGTACTCAGCGATGTCGTCGCCTTCTAATTGGTAGTATAGCTTACCGACTACGTCACCTTTCATGATTGGGGCTTCGAGCTGTTTTTCAAGGATGAAGCTGGCTTTTAAGCTTTTTGCTTGGCCGCGAGGTAGCGTCACGTAAGTGTCTTGATCAAGACCCAGCGCAACGGTGTCCTTGTTGCCCATCCAAATTTTCTCTTCAACGAAGGTTTCCCCCGCTTTGTGTGGTGCCACTGTTTCAAAGAAGCGGAAGCCGTAGCTCAAAAGCTTTTTGCTCTCTGATTTACGCGCATTGGCATCTCGTGTACCCATCACAACCGCGACAAGGCGCATTTTACCTTCAGTGGCTGAGCTCACTAAGCTGTAGCCTGCGTTGCTGGTGTGTCCAGTTTTAATGCCATCCACATTCATGCTCTTATCCCAGAGCAGGCCATTGCGGTTGTATTGAGTAATACCGTTGTAAGTATATTTTTTCTCTGAGTAAATACGATACTCGTCAGGTACATCGCGGATCAGCGCGCTACCAAGTAGTGCCATATCGTAAGGTGTAGAGTAGAGGTTCGGGTTATCCAGCCCATGAACATTGGCGAAGTGGGTATTCTTCATGCCGATAGTGTCAGCCCAAGCGTTCATTAAATCGACGAAGGCATCTTCAGAGCCTGCGATGTGCTCAGCCATCGCCACACAGGCATCGTTACCTGACTGGACGATGATGCCGCGGTTAAGATCTTCGACTTTTACCGTCGTGCCGACTTCGATAAACATCTTTGAAGAGTCTGGGAAGTTTTTGGCCCAAGCATTTTTGCTGATGGTTACATCGTCTTGAAGTGAGATGTTGCCGCGCTCTAGCTCCTGACCAATCACGTAGCTGGTCATCATTTTGGTTAAGCTTGCTGGAGAAAGCTTAGTGTTCATCTCTTTTTCTGCGAGAACTTTGCCTGAATGGTAATCCATCAACACATAGCCTTTCGCTGCGATTTGAGGAGCATCAGGAACGACGATTGGTGATGCGATTGCAGAAGATGCGAAAGTTGCAGAAAGTGCAATTGAAGACGCAAATGCTGTTTTAATGAGCGTTGTTTTTTTCATAGTGACTACAGGTTTATCTTTAACTGTCCATATCTTAACAGAATCAATCACTCAAATCAGTGCCGCCCAACGGGAAACACTGGATTGAGGACTAACGAGACTTAATAAAAGCGCTGTCGTATCCCAGCGCTTTAACTTGTTCAAGGGCCTTTTGGGTCGACATATAGTCGTCAAAAGGGCCTAGTAATACGCGATGTATGGTGTCAGAGGAACTGACATAACTCTTTATCGAGAGAGTTTGACTTAGGTCTTGCGCTAAAGTTTCAACGCGATCTTGATGTTGTGATGAAGCGACTTGGACAATGTACTGACTGTACGCTTTATTTGGCCGAGTGCCACTTGGTCTATCGACGCTGATGACTTCAATTTCTACATTGGCGGTGCCGGTTTTCAACACATCGAGTTTCAGTGCGGCTGCGTAGCTTAGGTCAATGATTCTCCCAGGGTGGAACGGCCCGCGGTCGTTGACTCTCACTATCGCGGTTTTACCGTTGTCTTGGTTGGTGACTTTTACGTAGCTTGGAATTGGTAGCTCTTTGTGCGCCGCTGACATGGAGTACATGTCGTAGATTTCACCGTTCGAGGTGAGGTGGCCGTGAAATTTTTTACCGTACCATGAGGCGATACCTTGTTGCTTAAAGCCTTTAGGCTGCTTAATGATGGTATAACGCTGACCTCGTAGCGTGTAATCGCTATTCCCGCCTCGGCTGTAAGACTCATATTGAGGCGTGGCATCTTCGATATGATCAACACTGATAGGGGTATCGGGAGCGATATCATCATCAATACTATAACGCCCCGAAGAAGAGCACCCTGCGAGTATTGCCGATAAGGCGATGGCCGCAACAATAAGGTAATGATTGGTCATTTAGATTGCCTTTGAGAACGCTTTTCTGTGAGTATGAATGGACATTAAGATGCCAAAACCCGCCATCAAAGTCACCATTGAAGTTCCGCCATAACTGATAAGAGGAAGTGGGACACCGACCACGGGTAAGATGCCACTTACCATGCCGATATTAACGAAGACATAGACGAAGAAACTCAGCACAATACTGCCCGCCATCATGCGGCCAAAGGCGGTTTGCGCTTTGCTCGCCAAGACTAAGCCTCGGCCGATGATAAATAAATACAAACTGAGCAAAATAAGGATCCCGATTAAGCCCCATTCTTCGGCGATCACGGCAAAGATAAAGTCAGTATGGCGCTCTGGTAGAAACTCGAGTTGAGATTGAGTGCCTTGTAGCCAACCTTTACCAGAGATCCCCCCAGAGCCGATCGCTATCTTACTTTGAATAATATGATAACCGGCGCCAAGTGGGTCGGACTCGGGATTAAACAGGGTCCTGACTCGAACTTTTTGATATTCGCGCATGAGGAAGAACCACAATATGGGGAGAAATGCGCCAACGCCACACACGGCGGCAAAGATGATTCGCCAACTGATCCCGGCCAGGAAAATAACGAACACGCCGGAAGCGGCGATTAATATTGATGTGCCTAGATCGGGCTGCTTAGCGATCAAGACGGTCGGTACAAACACCATAACCAACGACATTACGAGAGTTTGTAACGTCGGTGGCAAAGGCCGCTTACCAATATAGCGAGCCACCATTAAAGGCACCGCGAGTTTAAGCAGTTCCGAAGGTTGGAAGCGGACAAAACCAAGGTTTAACCAGCGCTGCGCGCCTTTTGAAGCTTCACCAAAAAACAGCACTCCAAGCAGGAGAATGACGCCGCCAACGAACATCAATGGCGCCAGCGCCTCGTAGGTACGGGGAGGAATTTGTGCCAGTAGCAACATGACACCCAAAGAGAGCGCCATGCGCATGGCTTGGCGGTCCATCATAGCTAAGTTTTGTCCGCTGGCGCTGTACATCACCACAAGGCCAAAGCCCATTAAAACTAGGATGCCCAACAACATGGGTAAATCGATATGAAAGCGCTCAAACATGGCGCGGTTTTGACCCGTAGCAGGATTTAAATCCATGATTACTCAGCCTCTTTTCGTTCAACCAAAACGTGGTCGAAAATTTGTCTCACCACTGGGCCACCTTGCGAAGAGCCCCCCCCTGCGTTTTCCAGCACTATGGTGACAATCAGCTCTGGGTTTTCCAGTGGGGCAAATCCTGTAAATAAGGCGTGATCGCGTAGATGCTCGGCAATCTCATCGGCGTTATACTCTTCGTCTTCACCTAAACCAAACACTTGTGCAGTGCCTGATTTTCCGCCACTCATGTAAGGCGTTTTATAGAACGAACGTCGAGCTGTGCCTTTTTTACCGTGATTGGCTAAGCGCATGCCTTCAATAGATAAGTCCCAAAACTTCTCTTTTACCCCTTCAATCGGAGGGTAAGTGTAAGACTCCAGCGTTGACAATTGGTGTTTATCAAACTTTTCACCATTGACTATGGTTGCTCTGAGAAGATGTGGAGCCACGCGCTTTCCGCGGTTAACTAATACTGAAGTGGCTTTGGCTATTTGCATCGGTGTGGCGGTCCAGTAGCCTTGGCCGATTCCGACAGGAATGGTATCACCTTGGTACCAAGGCGTTCGGTGGCGAGCCATTTTCCAATCGCGCGTTGGCATATTGGCTTTACTCTCTTCGTGGATATCGATACCGGTATAGTCACCAAAGCCAAACATCATCATCCAGCGTGATATGCGGTCAATACCCATATCGTATGCGATTTGATAATAGAAGGTGTCCACGGACTCTTCGATAGATTTCACGACATCGACCTTGCCATGTCCCCAACGCAGCCAATCGCGGAAAGGGCGTGTTTTAGAGTTTGGAATTCGCCAGTACCCTGGGTCATTTCTCGTCGTGTAAGGAGTGATCACTCCCTCTTGCAGCGCGGCGACGGCCATAAAGGGTTTAATGGTTGAAGCGGGCGGGTAGATCCCAAGGGTTGCTCGGTTAACCAAAGGGCGATCTTTGTCATTGAGTAAAGCACGATAGGCGTTACCTGAGATCCCATGAACGAAAGCGTTGGGGTCGTAACTTGGACTTGAAACCATCGCCAGCACGCCATTGTCTTTAGGATCGAGCACGATAGCGCTGCCACGGCGGTCGGCCAATATGTCGTGGATATAAAGCTGCAAATCGATGTCGAGGTTGAGGACGATGTCTCTGCCGGGAACTGGAGGAATATACTTTAATGTGCGAATCACGCGGCCACGACTGTTAACTTCGACCTCTTGATAGCCTGCTGTCCCGTGTAAGAGATCCTCGTAATAGCGCTCAATACCGAGTTTACCAATGTCGCGGGTGGCTTGGTAGTTGGCGTCTTTATCTTCGCGGACTAAGCGTTGCATATCGCGGTCGTTAATCCGAGACACATAGCCGATCACATGGGTGAGTACCTCACCATACGGGTAATGTCGCTTAAGCGCGGCGTTTATGGTAACGCCTGGGAAATTGTGTTGTTGAACCGAAAACTTCGCTGCTTGCTGTTCGGTTAATTGAGTCAAGATGGGAACCGACTTAAAGCGACGAGTATGCTTGCGCTCTTTATGAAAGCGTTCTACCTGCTCGGGAGTAATGGTCAGGATTTGCTGCAGACGACGTATAGTGTCGTCCATATTTTTGACTTTTTCTGGAATGATCTCCAGGCTAAATACCGGACGGTTTTCGGCAAGTAGTTTACCGTTTCGATCGTAGATTAGACCGCGGTTGGGCGCGATAGGCACCACTTTGATACGGTTATCGTTAGAACGGGTTTTATAATCTTGGTATTGATTGATCTGGATGTTGTAGAGGTTAGTCACCAGCACGCCCATCATGGCGACAATACCAATGAAAGCTACGATCGCGCGGTTTTTAAATAGCCGCGCTTCTTCATGGTAATCCCTAATTTGGGTACGCTTGCGTAACATCTGTGATTATTCTCGATGATAAGGGTGGTTCGCCGTGATGCTCCACGCGCGATACAAACTTTCAGCCATAACAATTCGCACCAATGGGTGAGGAAGTGTTAAAGCCGAGAGAGACCAACTTTGATCTGCTGCTGCTTTACACGCTGGTGCCAAACCTTCGGGGCCGCCAATTAAGATCGACACATCACGTCCGTCGAGTTTCCAGTTTTCAAGCTGCTCGGCGAGTTGTGGCGTGTCCCACTTTTTGCCGGGAATATCGAGAGTAACAATTCGGTTGCCTTTTGGCACGGCCGCCAACATGGCTTCGCCTTCTTTTTGCAAAATCCTTGCAATATCGGCATTTTTTCCGCGTTTTCCGGCGGTGATTTCCACAAGCTCAAGTGGCATGTCGTGCGGAAATCGGCGGCGATACTCCTGAAAGCCTTCTTCGACCCATTTGGGCATTTTACTGCCGACGGCGATAAGTTGGAGCTTCATCGCTTAACCCCAGAGTTTTTCGAGTTGGTAGAGCTCACGCTGCTCTTCTTGCATCACATGCACAATCGTTGAGCCCATATCGAGTACGACCCATTCTCCTTGTTCCTCTCCATCGATACCTAGCGGATCGAGGCCAGCAAGCTTAGACTCTTTTGCAACATGCTCAGCAATAGATGACACATGGCGCTTAGAGGTGCCGGTACAAACAATCATAAAGTCGGTAATGCTTGATTTACCTTGAACATCAATCGTTTTAATGTCTTGCGCTTTCATATCGTCAATTTTGTCGATTAAAAAGTCGTTTAACTGTGTAAGTTGCAAGGTGTTGTCCTCATTGATTATCTATTTGACTTGGCGCCTTATTCGGCGGCGGCGAAGTATAACACGCTTTTTATATCCGCACTTGTGGCATACAGATTTGGCAGCTTAGCTGATGCAATAGTGGCCAACACGAGAGCTCATATTGGGTTTTAACGGTGATTTCTGCTTGAGCCAATAACTGCAGTTGTTGAGTTAAATGGTTTGAATTGAGCCTTTGCAATGCCGCGGAGTAGAGCGGTCGTTTAGATTGCCAAACTCGATATTGCTCAAATACTTGACCTATGGTTTGACTATGGAGCAGCGAGGACATGCTCAACAGCTGCGTGAGCTCTTTTTGCAGTGTTCGAATAAGAATGACCGCTTCGACACCTTCAGCTTCAAGCTGACGTAAGATCCGTTGTGCTCGTTTGGCTTTGCCCGCCAATAGAGCGTCTACCCAATGGAAGGCGGTAAAGTGATTGTGACGGCTTAACGCATGCTCTAGTCGCACTAAGTTCAGCTGTCCGTCAGCATAGAGAAGCGCGAGTTTCTCAAGGCTTTGTGTCAAGGCAAATAGATTGCCTTCGTGCCATTGAGCGAGCATTTGTAGCGCTTCGGGATCTGGCTTTAATCCCAACTTGTGACAACGCTGTTGCACAAATTGGGGCAGGCGTTGGAGATCTGGAGTGAGGCAATTAACCCAGCATCCGCTTTGACTCAATCTTTTAAACCATTTCGCATTCTCTTGCGCTTTGGTGAGTTTACTGCCGATCACGACCAGTAACACATCAGAGTGAATCAGATCGGCAACGGCCAGTAACTCTTTGGCAATCGCGGCGTTAACGCCGCTTTCAGGTAACTCAAGTTCAATGACTTGCTTGGTCGAGAATAAGCTCATGGCTTGGCAGCAGTCATACACCCGGGTCCAGTCAAGGCTATTATCTACGGCAAAGCGATGACGCTCTGCAAAACCATTGGCTAGAGCCGTTCGCTGAATGGCCTCTCGGGACTCTTGCAGCAATAAAGGCTCATTGCCAAAAATGAGATAAATCGGATGGAGCTGCTTGACCAAATGCTCCGCTAATCGGTCCGCGAAGATGCGCATTGTGGTTATTGTTCAGTTGTTGTTGGTGTAGTGCTTGGCGCGTCGTCTGAGAAAAGCGTTTTAATGCGGTACTGCTCTTCGTCGGCACCGAGCTGAACTTGTTGCTCTTGCTGTTCTTGTTCGAGGCGCTCATTGGCCTCGATATCTGCTTTTAGGCGCGCCATCTGACGAATGATTTGAGAGGCGGCCAACTTGCGCATCTCGTCTTCAATCATGTCACGTTCAACCGATTTTGCTAGGGCAGTTAATGGGTTATCTAAGTAACTACGAGTAACGCTAGTTGAAAATGTCTTTGAACCTAGCTCAGGTAGGGTTACGCGGTAAGAGGTACGGAAAGTCAGCTCTTTCTCCGCTGCACGGGTGTTTTGGTACAGAGAGAGTGTCCGTTCGCCAACGCCTTCACTTATAAGGTGCAGATTAGGTACGTCGGCTGCTGGGGACACTACTTCAATTTCACTCATACGCAGTTGACCTTTCATCATTCGAGTAAAGCTACTGTATTGGTCGTAACTGGTAAGCGACATGGTTTCAAGCTCATCTGGAATAGAGTAGTCACCGCGAAGGTGAAATCCACAAGCGGATAACAAAGAAGCGCTGAGAATAACGGCCGTCATTTTCAATGAAGGGTAATTAAATAGTGATCGTACTCGTAGAGGAAACATAGTCTGGTGGCTCTCGATGATTATTGGAATACTTATCTTAAGACTCTAGCTCAAAACCGAGTGGCTGAGTTAAAGCGCTAAGGTAAGTAAAGCAGGGCGGTCGCCCTGCTTTAGAGTCAGCGACTGACGGTTAGTTCGCAACGATGTTGAGAAGTTTTCCTGGTACGTAGATAACTTTGCGTACCGTTTTGTCTTCTGTGAACTTAGTAACGTTCTCATCGTTTAGACCTAGCTTCTCGATCTCTTCTTTAGAGATATCAGCAGGTACCGTTAGTTTCGCACGTAGCTTACCGTTGACTTGAACGATGATCAGCTTCTCGTCTTCAACGAGCGCTTTTTCATCGTGAGTTGGCCATGCTGCGTTGTCGATATCAGATTGACCTAGGCCTGCCCACATTTCGTAAGAGATATGCGGAGTGATTGGGTAAAGCATCACGACAACGGCTTTTAACGCTTCATCTAGAATCGCGCGATCTTGTTCAGACTCTTGAGGTGCTTTCGCTAGCTTGTTCATCAGCTCCATGATCGCAGCGATAGCGGTGTTGAACGTCTGGCGACGAGCAACATCATCGGTCACTTTCGCGATGGTCTTGTGAACGTCACGACGTAGTGCTTTCTGGTCGCTAGACAGTGCCGCAGTATCGACTGCAACCGCTTCGCCTTTTGAGGCGTGCTCGTTAACCAGTTTCCAAACACGTTTTAGGAAGCGGTTCGCCCCTTCTACGCCAGATTCTTGCCACTCAAGTGTCATGTCTGCAGGAGAGGCAAACATCATAAACAGACGTACTGTGTCTGCGCCATACTTGTCGACCATCTCTTGCGGGTCGATACCGTTGTTCTTCGACTTAGACATCTTGATCATGCCTGAGTGGGTAACATCGCGGCCTTCAGTGTCTTTCGCAGACGTGATGCGGCCTTTACCGTCACGCTCAACAGCAACGTCTGTTGGTGCAACCCACTCTTTACCGCCTTTCTCGTTCTCGAAGTAGAACGCATCCGCCAGTACCATGCCTTGACATAGTAGCTGCTTGAACGGCTCGTCAGACGTTACGTAACCTGCGTCACGTAGCAGTTTGTGGAAGAAACGAGAGTACAGTAGGTGCATACAAGCGTGCTCGATACCACCGATGTACTGATCTACTGGTAGCCAGTAGTTGGCTTTTTCTGGGTCGAGAATGTCGTCTGCTTGTGGGCTGCAGTAACGCGCGTAGTACCAAGAAGATTCCATGAAGGTATCGAACGTATCAGTCTCACGTAGAGCAGGTTCACCATTGAACGTAGTCTTAGCCCACTCTTTGTCGGCCTTGATTGGGCTCGTTACGCCGTCCATGACTACGTCTTCTGGAAGGATTACTGGTAGTTGGTCAGCTGGTACTGGGTGAACTTCACCGTCTTCAGTGGTTACCATTGGGATTGGAGCGCCCCAGTAACGCTGACGAGATACACCCCAGTCACGTAGACGGAAATTAACTGTCTTAGTGCCTTTGCCTTGTGCTTCTAGTTTCGCTGCGATTGCGTCGAATGCCGCTTGGAACTCAAGACCATCAAATTCACCTGAATCGAACAGTACACCTTTTTCTGTGTACGCCGCTTCAGAAACGTCTAGCTCACTGCCGTCAACTGGCTTGATGACTGGCACGATGTCTAGACCGTACTTAGTCGCGAACTCGAAGTCACGTTGGTCGTGTGCAGGTACGGCCATTACCGCGCCTGTGCCGTAGTCCATCAGTACGAAGTTAGCCACGTAAACTGGCACTTCACGACCGTTCAATGGGTGAATAGCAGTAAGGCCAGTTGCCATACCTTTCTTCTCCATTGTCGCAAGTTCAGCTTCTGCAACCTTGTTGTTCTTACACTCTTCGATGAATTCAGCAAGTTCTGGGTTGTTCTCAGCTGCGATTGTCGCCAGAGGGTGACCTGCCGCGATACCTACGTAAGTGACACCCATTAGCGTATCAGGACGCGTGGTGTAAACCTCAAGGTCTGCTTGGCCTTTCACTTCAAACTTGAGTTCTACGCCTTCAGAGCGACCAATCCAGTTGCGCTGCATGGTTTTAACCATCTCAGGCCAACCGTCAAGGTTGTCTAGATCATCTAGAAGCTCTTGAGCGTATTCAGTGATCTTGATGAACCATTGTGGGATCTCTTTTTGCTCTACTGGAGTATCGCAACGCCAACAGCAGCCATCTTCAACCTGCTCGTTTGCTAGAACAGTTTGGTCGTTTGGACACCAGTTAACAGAAGAGGTCTTCTTGTACACTAGGCCTTTTTCATAAAGTTTAGTGAAGAACTCTTGTTCCCAACGGTAATATTCTGGTGTACAGGTTGCGAACTCACGATTCCAGTCGTAACCAAAGCCAAGTAACTTAAGCTGGTTTTTCATGTATTCGATGTTTTCGTAAGTCCAAGGTGCTGGCGCGGTCTTATTTTTTACCGCAGCGTTTTCGGCAGGAAGACCGAACGCGTCCCAACCGATTGGCTGCATGACGTTTTTGCCTTGCAGACGTTGGAAACGAGATACCACATCACCGATAGTGTAGTTACGCACGTGACCCATGTGCAGTCGGCCACTTGGGTATGGGAACATAGAGAGACAGTAGAATTTTTCTTTGTTTGGGTCTTCACTTACAACAAAGGTCTTGTTGTTATCCCAGTGCTGTTGAACTTTCTGTTCAATATCTTGCGGGTTATATTGTTCTTGCATCGATGATATCCGGTTATCTTGGAATTTGTGAGTTCGGTTAGAACAGACATTAATAGATCGTCATAGAATACCTAAAGGAAAGGTACACAACAATAGCCAATCCTAAGTCTCGTCCCTTTCCCAAAGGTTGTTTTCAACCAGCGAGGCAAATTGGTTTAGGTCAGCGCGATGGAAGAGTGGAGGTTGTCTATGCCGAAAAGAAAAGCAGGGTATGAAGAGATGCTTGAGGATGTGGTTGAAACCTTGAAGCACAGTCCTGATGAGGTCAATCATGTACTCGACAAGTCAGGCCAAGTGGCAAAAGCGGCTAACGACTTAACCAAGGATGAGTTGGCTTTGGTCTCTGCCTACGTCAAGTCAGACTTGAAAGAGTTTGCTGATAGCTATGAAGATTCAAAGAAAGGTCCATTTTATCTGATGATTGCCGACTCTATTTGGCAAGGACTATTAGAAATCACCGATAGAACAAAAGTGGAATGGGTGGAGTTATTTCAAGACCTTGAACACCAAGGCCTCTATCAAGCCGGAGAGGTGATTGGATTAGGTACTTTGGTTTGCGACGACTGTGGGCACAAGACCCAATACAACCATCCGACGGTCATTATCCCTTGTATCAAATGTGGCTGCAAAGGCTTTAGTCGCCAGCCATTAAAACCTTAACTTGTCATTTAAAAGGTGACCCGCTATCGGTCACCTTTTATCGATTAACGTCTAAACCGCCATCCGATCAGTAAACTTAGGAGCACCCAAACATACAGTGGCCAACTGCCCCACGTGTAATAGGGCGTGTGTCCTTGGGTCGACGTTACTTCCGCGCGCAACACATGGGTTTCAAACTGGGGCACCTGAGCGATGATATTACCTAGATGGTCGGTAATCGCCGTCACGCCGTTGTTGGTCGAGCGAATGACGGGCTTACCAAACTCAAGTGCGCGCATCCGTGCAATCTCCATATGCTGTAGTGGGCCAATTGAGCGGCCAAACCAAGCATCGTTCGACAGGGTCAGAATAAAGTCTGTGTCATCGTCAATGTTTTGTCTCACTTGCTCGTTGAAGATAATCTCATAACAAAGCGCGGGAGCCATATGCTTACCGTTCGCCTCAATATTGGGTTGGACAAATTCGCCACGACTGAATGAGGACATAGGCAGATTAAACAAGGGAGCCAGTGGACGCAAAATGCTTTCAAATGGCACAAACTCACCAAATGGCAGCAGATGGTGTTTGTGGTAACGTTCTTCCATATCGTAACGATAACCGGGCTGAGCTTTACTGCCTAAGGTCAAAATACTGTTGTAGAACTTCTTATCTTCACTTTGGTTTACGATCCCGGTAATCACCGCACTGTGATTCATCGCTGCGGCAGAGTCGAGATTATGAAGGTATGAAGAGATCTCAAATTCAAAAGCTGGAATCGCGGCTTCTGGCCAGATAATGATATCGGCATCCCAGTTCTCTCGAGTTAGGTCGGTGTATTTCATGATGGTTGGCCAGCGCTGGCTTGGCTTCCATTTTATAGCTTGTGGAATATTGCCTTGAATTAATGCAATTTTCGTGACTTGGCCGGTATCAGGCACTACCCATTGGGCGGTCGTTAAGCCAAAGCCAGTGGCGATAATGACCGCTGGGATTATCAGTGTCGACCAGCGTTTATGCAATAGCCCATAGCCGAGAGCCGCGGCACTCATGAGTACTAATAAGGTCACCAGTTCAACGCCACCGATAGGCGCGAAGCGACCGAGAGGGCTATCGATTTGGCTGTAGCCAAGCCACAGCCAAGGGAAGCCCGTCATTACCCAACCTCGTAGCCAATCGAAGATAAGCCACAGAGCTGGCGCGGCGAGCAGCCAACGGGTACGGTTGGAAACAGGAAAAAAACGGTTGAGACTCCAGCAATAAAAGGCGCTATACAGGGCCAAGTAGCCGACGAGCAGCGCCATCAGGAGTAAACTCGCAATTTTTGGCATTCCGCCAAAATTATCAATGCTGACATGTACCCAACTGATGCCAGTCGCAAACTGCCCAAGCCCCCAAGCATAACCAACAGCGAGCGCTTGTTTAGGCGTTTGCCTGTGAATGAGCAGCAGTAATAATAGCGGGGAAAGAACAGCGAGAGGCCATACAGAGAAAGGCGCAAAAGCTAAGGTAGTGGAAGCGCCAACAAAAACGGCCGCGAGCGGCCGTTTTAGGCGATGAAACAGTGTACTTATCATCGAACTTTTCTTAATGCTCCGAAAGGAGATGAGCGTTACTCGTCGGTGGTATCTAACACCGACTCCTCGTCTGGTATCGTGACTTGAAGTTGAACCACGCGTCGATTATCAGCAGCGGTGACTTTGAAGTTATAGCCATCAATGCCGACGACTTCGCCTCGAGAAGGTAAGTGGCCGAAAGCGGTCATCACCATGCCACCGACGGTATCTACTTCTTCATCACTGAACGAGGTGCCAAAAGTATCATTAAACTCTTCGATAGTCGTGAGCGCTTTCACCGCAAAAGTGTGCTTGCTTAACTGACGAATATCCAACTCTTCCTCGTCATCGAACTCGTCTTCGATTTCTCCGACAATCTCTTCGAGAATATCTTCAATGGTGACCAGGCCTGAAACGCCACCAAACTCGTCGACCACAATAGCCATATGGTAGCGCTCTTGCCGGAACTCTTTGAGTAGGCGATCGACGCGCTTACTTTCTGGAACCACCACAGCAGGACGTATGACCTGCTCAATATCGAAAGGTTCACTGTCTGAGCCTAAGTATTTGAGTAAGTCCTTCGCAAGCAGAATGCCTTCCACATGGTCTTTGTCTTCACTGATCACTGGATAGCGCGAGTGTTGAGCATCCGTGATGAGGTTGATCAAGTTGTCTAAATCGTCGCTGCGATCGACGGTAACCATCTGCGAACGTGGCAACATGATGTCGCGCACTCGCATTTCGGAGATCTCCATAACACCTTCGAGCATATCGCGAGTGTCATGGTCGATCAGGTCGTTTTCCTCTGAGTCGCGAAATACCTCAACGAGCTCTTGGCGATCTTTAGGATCCCCCTGGAATAATTGACCTAGGCGTCCGAAGAAGGACTTTCTACTCGGACCTTCAGATTTTTCTTTCTTACCTTCTAGAGAAGAGGGCGAATTGTCTTCGTTCATTGTTTCTCAAACTAGTAACGCTATCAGAAGTGTGATAGCACACGTCGTAGCAACGGAATTAAATGCGTACAGTGGATTAAAGATCTTTTCACTGATGATGTCGCGGAGCTACTGTTTCTCAGCAATGTAGGGGTCTTTAAATCCCATACTTTGCATGATTTCTGTTTCGAGTGACTCCATCTCTTCGGCTTCGTCATCTTCGATATGATCATAACCTAGCAGATGCAGGCTACCATGTACAACCATATGGGCCCAGTGCGCCATTAGCGGCTTGTTTTGTTCATCTGCTTCGCGTTCAACCACTTGGCGACAAATAATGAGATCGCCCAGTAGGTCTAGTTCGACACCTGGCGGCGACTCAAACGGAAAAGAAAGCACGTTAGTCGGTTTGTCTTTTCCACGATAATCGCCATTGAGTTGCTGGCTCTCTGCTTCATCAACAATACGCACCGTCACTTCGGCCTGTGGTTGAAATTGGCTGATCGTTGTGCTCAGCCAGTGAAGGATATCCGCTTGTTTTGGTAAGCCGTCTTTATCTTCGACAGCAAGTTGAAGGTCGAGTTCGATTGTCATTATTTGCCTTCACTGGTTTCGGTTTGAACTTGTTTCGAAAGCTCTGCCTTGGCTGTTTCAAGCAACTTAGCCTCGCGCTCTTCACGACGTTTTTTTTCGAACTCTTTACGTTCTTTTTGGTCTTGTGCTTCCCACTTTTCGTAAGCGTTAACGATACGTGCAACCACGGGGTGACGTACTACGTCGTCAGATTGGAAGAAGTTGAAGCTAATATCGTCCACTTCACTCAAGACCTCAATCGCATGGCGTAAACCAGATTTAGCGCCGCGTGGTAAATCGATTTGGGTAATGTCGCCAGTGATGACGGCGCGAGAGTTGAAGCCAATGCGGGTTAAGAACATTTTCATTTGCTCCACCGTGGTGTTTTGGCTCTCGTCCAAAATAATAAACGCATCATTCAGAGTACGACCACGCATGTAGGCCAGTGGTGCGACTTCAATAACATTACGCTCAATCAGTTTTTCGACTTTTTCAAAACCTAGCATCTCAAATAGGGCGTCGTAGAGCGGGCGTAAGTATGGGTCTACCTTTTGACTTAAGTCACCAGGCAAGAAGCCGAGTTTTTCACCCGCTTCTACCGCAGGACGAGTCAACAATATACGGCGGATTTCTTGTCGTTCTAAAGCGTCAACGGCTGCCGCAACCGCGAGATAGGTTTTACCCGTACCAGCAGGACCAATACCAAAGCTGATATCGTGCGTCACCATGTTCATCAGGTAGTGACCTTGGTTTGGTGTGCGAGGCTTAATCACGCCTTTCTTGGTCTTGATAAACACTTCTTTACCGTGCTCAATGCTCGACTCAAGGTCTTGCTCTAGTACGCCGGTTTCTTTAATCGCTAAGTGAATTTCATCGGGCTCAATATCGGGGATATTGCCACGGACAGGGGTGGTATTAACGTACAGCGTTTTGATAATTTCTAGCGCGGCCGCACTGGTATGTGGCTTACCGACAATAGTGAAAAAGTTACCGCGGTAGCTGATTTCAACGCCTAAGCGGCGTTCTAAATGTTTGATATTGTCATCGAAAGGACCGCACAGGCTGGCTAAGCGGCGGTTATCAGAAGGTTCTAGATTGATCTCTAGCGTTACAATTTTATTGCTCAAAGTTGCCTCTCAAAATATGCCATTGGCAAGAAGCCCGATTGAGACCGGGCTTCTAATGGCGATCGTTACCTATCTCTAAGATGGTAACTTATACAGCGATTTTCAAGCTTAAGGTGTAAAAGTCGCTACACCTAGCTCATCTTCTCGTTTGGTTTTAGCCATCATTTGTGTCGGTGAAATGATGCTGCGCAGATCCATGTCTTTCTCTGTGCGAACCAGCTCCCCACGTAATGAGTTGGCAAATACGTCGGTGATTTTCACATCAACGAACTGACCAATCAGATCGGCGCTGCCTTCGAAGTTCACCACGCGGTTGTTCTCTGTACGTGCACGAAGTTCCATTAGATTCTTCTTCGATGGACCTTCTACCAGAACGCGCTGCTCCGTGCCTAACATGAGGCGAGAGTATCGCATTGCCTGTGCGTTTACCGTTTGTTGCAGTTCGTATAGGCGTTCTTTCTTTTCTTGCTCAGATACATCACATGGGTAATCCGCTGCAGGCGTCCCTGGGCGTGGAGAGAAGATAAAGCTAAAGCTCATATCGAAATCGACATCTTTAATCAGCTTCATCGTGTCTTGGAAGTCTTTGTCCGTTTCTCCAGGGAAACCAACAATGAAGTCAGAGCTTATCTGAATGTCTGGGCGCGCTTTACGCAGCTTACGAATAATCGACTTGTACTCGATTGCTGTGTGTGGACGTTTCATCATGGTGAGGATACGGTCACTGCCGCTTTGCACGGGTAGGTGCAGGAAGCTCACCAGTTCTGGTGTGTCTTCGTAAACAGCAATGATATCGTCCGTGAACTCAAGTGGGTGGCTGGTGGTAAAGCGAATACGATCAATACCATCAATCGATGCCACCAAACGCAGCAGCTCAGCGAAAGTACAGATCTCACCGTCGTGGGTAGGACCACGGTATGCGTTGACGTTTTGACCGAGTAGGTTCACTTCACGTACGCCTTGCTCTGCGAGTTGAGCAATCTCAAACAGTACGTCATCCATTGGACGGCTCACTTCTTCACCGCGAGTATATGGTACAACGCAGTAAGTGCAGTATTTTGAACAGCCTTCCATAATCGAGACAAACGCAGTAGCGCCTTCTGCGCGTGGTTCTGGCAGACGGTCAAACTTTTCGATCTCTGGGAACGAGATGTCCATGACCGGCGCTTCGTCAGACTGAGACTGTTTGATCATCTCTGGTAGTCGGTGCAGAGTTTGTGGGCCAAAAATAACGTCAACAAATGGCGCGCGTTCACGAATGTGGTCACCTTCTTGGGTGGCAACACAGCCACCGACACCAATCACCACACCCTCTTTTTTATCTTTAAGCGTTTTCCAACGACCAAGCTGGTGGAACACCTTTTCTTGCGCTTTTTCTCGGATAGAACAGGTATTGAGAAGTAGTACATCTGCCTCTTCTGGCTCTTCGGTTAGCTCGTAGCCGTTAGCCGCGTTTAGTAGATCCGCCATTTTGGATGAATCGTATTCGTTCATCTGGCAGCCCCAGGTTTTAATTAGCAGTTTCTTACTCATTGTTTCGCTCGATCGTTAGTTTAAATTAAGGGAGCAAATTGCCCAGTGTGACAATTGACCATCTTGGATTATGTTTTTGATGGCGTTTGATATCTCGCATCTTGGCGAGCCGCGTATTGTACTGCTTTAAAAACCGACTGACTAGTACCGGGAAGCAATCAATTGCAAGCGTTATGGTATAAGGGTTTGACCATAGTTAGCTTGAGGTTTTTGGTTACATTTTCGTAATGAAAACGTACAATAAAAAACAGCTAGAGAATCAATGTGATGAAGTACGGATTATGAGCGATTTTGATGTTGCCATCATTGGCGGTGGAATGGTTGGGGCAGCAACCGCAATAGGGTTTGCACAGCAGGGGCGACGTGTCTTTGTAGTGGAAGGGTCAGCGCCAGCGCCTTTTGACGCGGATCAGCCGCTCGATGTTCGAGTGTCGGCTATCTCGCAGCACTCGGTGGCGATATTGCACTCTCTTGGTGCATGGCAAGCGATCTCTGACATGCGTGTCTGCCCATATCGCCGTTTGGAAACTTGGGAGCACCCAGAGTGTCGTACACGTTTCCATTCCGATACCCTGAATATGGAACAGCTCGGTTTTATTGTCGAAAATCGATTGATTCAACTCGGGCTGTGGCAACATCTGCAATCTTTTGACAATATTACACTTTGCTGCCCAGAACGACTCGAAACCATTGAGTTTGGCGAGGTCAACTGCGTTAAACTGACCTCTGGTAAATCATTGACCGCAAAGTTAGTGGTGGGAGCGGATGGTGCCAATTCCAAAGTGCGCCAGTTGGCAGGGATTGGCGTGACCGCTTGGGATTACCGTCAGCACTGCATGCTGATCAACGTCGAAACCGAGTATTCCCAGCAAGATATTACATGGCAGCAATTTACTCCATCCGGTCCGCGTTCATTTCTGCCGCTCAGTTCATTGCAAGCAGATGGACCGTCTCAGGGACAAGGTTCGCTCGTTTGGTACGACGCGCCGGCACGTATTCGTCAGCTTTCTACAATGTCTCCAGAGCAATTGCGGCAAGAAATTGTAGCGGCGTTTCCTGATGAGTTAGGAGATATTAAAGTGTTGCAACATGGCTCGTTTCCGCTAACGCGCCGCCACGCGCAGCGCTATTGGCGTCGCAACTGCGTGTTAGTTGGTGATGCCGCACATACTATAAATCCTCTCGCAGGTCAGGGGGTTAACCTCGGTTTCAAAGACGTTGAAGCCTTGCTGCATGTATGTGAAAAAGAAGGTGAAATCGACGAAAAAGCGCTCGTGAGCTATGAAAGACGAAGACGTCCGGACAATTTACTGATGCAAACGGGAATGGATCTATTCTACAAAGGTTTTAGCAATGATATCGCACCGCTCAAGTTAGCGCGCAATGCGGCGCTCAAACTCGCGGAACATAGCCCACTGAAGACCCAAGTACTTAAATACGCGCTAGGGCTATAAAACAAAAAACGCAGCCAATGGCTGCGTTTTTCAATTGAGCTAAGTAGCTTTACTTAGTCACACGTAGTACTGGAGTTTCACCAACTGTGACAGAACCAGAAAGCTTGTTTAGCTCTTTGATTTCGTCCATGTTAGAGATGACAACTGGAGTAAGAGTCGATTTCGCTTTCTCTTCTAGAAGAGCGAGATCGAATTCGATGATAGTGTCGCCAGCTTTAACTGTTTGACCTTCTTCAGCGATGCGCGTGAAGCCTTCGCCTTTTAGTTCAACAGTATCGATACCGAAGTGAACGAAGAGCTCAACACCGTCGTCAGATTCGATTGAGAACGCGTGGTTCGTTTCGAAGATCTTACCGATAGTACCGTTTACAGGAGCTACCATTTTGTTACCAGCAGGTTTGATAGCAATACCATCACCAACGATTTTCTCAGCGAAAACAACATCTGGCACATCTTCAATGTTTACGATTTCACCAGATAGAGGTGCGATGATTTCGATTGCACCCGCGTCAGCGCTGTCGTCAGATACTAGCTTCTTAAGTTTGTCAAACAGACCCATTGTGTCATGCTCCTAACGTTTTTATTTAATTCTGTCGAATTATAGTATACCAATCTTACGAGATAGACGACTTTTTTTACCGTCTATCTCATTGGAATTCGTCGATTATTGAGTTTTCTCAGCGATGAATTTTTCTACAACCGCTTCGATTTCCGCCGCCGTTGGAAGAGAAAGTGCTTCTTCAGCCATCGCTTTCACTTCAGCGAAGTTCGAATTGCGGATCACTTTCTTCACTTTAGGGATAGAGATGCCGCTCATTGAGAACTCATCTAGGCCCATACCCAGTAGAAGTAGCGTTGCACGTTCGTCGCCCGCTAGCTCGCCACACATACCGGTCCATTTACCTTCAGCGTGAGACGCATCGATAACCTGCTTGATTACTGTAAGCACTGCTGGAGAGAGTGGGTTGTATAGGTGAGAGATCATCTCGTTACCACGGTCTACTGCGAGTGTGTACTGAGTCAGGTCGTTAGTACCAATAGAGAAGAAAGCTACTTCTTTCGCCAGGTGGTGCGCGATCGCAGCCGCTGCTGGTGTCTCAACCATTACACCGATTTCGATGTTTTCGTCGAATGCTAGACCTTCCGCGCGAAGCTCAGCTTTGTACTCTTCGATTGCTTTCTTCAGCTCACGGATCTCTTCAACAGAGATAATCATTGGGAACATGATGCGAAGCTTACCGTGTGCAGATGCACGCAGGATGCCGCGTAGCTGGTCACGAAGGATTTCACGACGGTCTAAGCTGATACGTACTGCACGCCAGCCTAGGAATGGGTTCATCTCTTGAGGAAGATCCATGTAAGGCAGATCTTTATCGCCACCGATGTCCATAGTACGGATGATTACCGACTCACCGTTCATTGCTTCTGCAACTTCTTTGTACGCTTGGTACTGTTCTTCTTCAGTAGGCAGAGCGTCACGGTCCATAAACAGGAACTCAGTACGGTACAGACCAACGCCTTCACCGCCGTTACGGATGATGCCGTCACAGTCTTTTACTGTACCTATGTTACCGCATACTTCTACGCGGTGACCGTCAGTGGTTTCTGCGTGTAGATCTTTTAGTTTCGCAAGTTCTTCTTTTTCAGCAAGGAATGCGGCTTTTACTGCTTTCGCTTGTTCTAGCTCAGCTTCAGATGGGTTAATAACGATTTTGTTGTTCATCGCATCAAGAATCAGCATGTCGCCATTCTTAACTTGTTTGGTGATGTCGTTAGTACCCACGATAGCTGGAAGTTCAAGTGAACGAGCCATGATAGAAGTATGAGAAGTACGGCCGCCGATATCACAAGCAAAACCAAGAACGTAGTCTAGGTTGATCTGTGCAGTTTCAGATGGCGTTAGGTCGTAAGCCACTAGGATAACTTCTTCATCGATATCGCTTAAAGAAACGATGTTGATACCGAGTGCGTTTTTAACAAAGCGAGAACCGATATCGCGGATATCCGTTGCACGTTCTTTTAAGTATTCGTCGTCGAGAGACTCTAGAGCCGATGCTTGCTCTTCGATAACAGTGTAAATAGCGTTATCTGCGTGCAGCTTGTCGTTTTTGATCAGTGCTAGGATTTCTTCCTCTAGCTCTTCGTCTTCAAGAAGCATGATATGACCTTCAAAGATCGCTTCTTTTTCTTCACCGAAGGTTTCAAGTGCTTTTTGCTTGATGGTTTCAAGTTGCGCCGCAGATTTGTTGCGTGCGTCGAAGAAGCGTTGAACTTCTGCTTCAACTTGATCATCAGAAATGGTGTGGGTGTTTAGGACAATTTCATCTTCTTGAAGTAGTAGTGCTTTACCGATAGCAATACCAGGAGATGCTAGGATGCCTGAAATCATAGCCTTACCTTAAATTGGTCAACTTTAAAACGGGAGAATAATGAGTGCGCTAACGAATAGTTGTAGCTTATATTTTGGCCTATTTCCAACAAAGCCATTTTGCTGGGCAAAATGGCTTTGATAAACAGGAGACCGGATTAGTGTAGTTGGTCCATTAGAGCAACTAGGTGGTCAACAGCTTGTTGAGCTTGTGGGCCCTCAGCTGAGATAGAAACTACTGTACCTTTAACTAGGCCAAGAGTTTGTAGCTTGAAAAGGCTCTTAGCGCTAGCGCTTTTGCCGTTAGAAGTCACAGTGATATCCGCATCGAATGCTTTCGCTTCTTTTACGAACTGTGCAGCTGGACGAGTGTGAAGACCGTTTTCTGCAGTGATTTCTACTTGCTTCTCGTACATGTTATATACCCCAATTGATTTATATTTTGATAGTTTCTTAACCAGTTTTAGCTTAACCATAAAAAAACGTTTCTGCTAGTCGCGCAACGCGTATTACGTGTCAGAACTGAAACTGGTTGTAAAATTCTCATTCGCGGTGTCAGTCTGTGCTAACTGTCGCCAATGATAGTAATTCTTATCTGCTTTTATTTTACAGCTAGAAATAAAACAATCCCGATATTACCAAAGGTGGGGCAGGGATCAACAAAAAAGCCCCTGAACGGGGCTTTTTTAGACGAAAAATTGATTTGACACAGTTTACTGTTGGTTCTCTTTCTCGGTAAAGATACCAGCAAAAAGAGCTGTGCTTAGGTAACGCTCGCCTGAACTCGGTAGAACAGTTACGATAGTTTTCCCAGCAAATTCAGGGAGTTCTGCAATACGATTGGCTGCAACGACAGCGGCACCGGATGAAATGCCTGCGAGAATACCTTCCTCTTCCATTAGGCGACGAGCCATAGCAATCGCTTCTTCTGAAGTGACTGGCTCTACACGGTCGATAAGCTCTAAATCGAGGTTGCCAGGGATAAAACCAGCACCAATACCTTGAATTTTGTGTGGTGCAGGTTGAATTTCGTCGCCCGCGAGCGCTTGAGCAATCACTGGTGATTCTGCAGGTTCAACGGCTACAGACACCACATTCTTGCCTTTTTCACCCTTAAAGTAACGGCTTGTCCCTGTGATAGTACCACCGGTGCCCACACCGGCAACGAACACATCCACTTCACCATCGGTAGCTTCCCAGATTTCAGGGCCCGTCGTTTTTTCGTGGATCTGCGGGTTCGCTGGGTTGTTGAACTGTTGAAGAAGTAGGTACTTGTCAGGATTGCTTGCGACAATTTCTTCTGCTTTAGCAATTGCGCCTTTCATACCTTTTGCCGCTTCGGTCAGCTCAAGGTTAGCACCAAGGGCTTTTAGCAGCTTGCGACGCTCAAGGCTCATTGATTCTGGCATTGTCAGTGTCAGTTTGTAACCACGAGCTGCAGCCACAAAGGCAAGTGCCACACCAGTATTACCACTTGTTGGCTCAACAAGTTCAACACCAGGTTTTAGCGTACCTGCTTTTTCAGCTTCCCAAATCATATTGGCACCGATACGACATTTAACACTGAAGCTTGGGTTGCGTGCTTCAACTTTGGCCAGCACTTTACCCTTGCTGACTTTATTAAGACGTACTAGCGGGGTATTACCAATCGTTTGGGAGTTGTCTTCGTAAATTTTGCTCATGGTGTGATCCTTCATCTTCGTTTCACTTGTGTCTGCTCAAAGTTTGCTTACACAACGGAGTTAGAAATAGTGGTTGAGTAGAAGATTAGGCCAGCTTCAAATACGAGAAAAGGATTAAATAGTTATATGATATGAAATGGGGAGGGGAAAGAGCGCACTGCTGCTTTCGGGGAGTAGGTCTATTCTTATCTCCGTTATCAGCATTTGTTCAAGATGGGTTGACGCGTAACGCCAACCCTTGCCCCTTTCTCTGCGTTATTTCTTGAACTCCGACACCCACATCGATGCTGCCCCACACACAGCGACAGGCATCACAATCAAGTTAACAATAGGGATCGTGGTGAAAATAGACACTAGAGCGCCAAAGCTATATGCCTTAGATTGTTTTTGTTTCAAATTGTTACGCATGTCGTTGAATGACACCTTGTGATTATCAAATGGATAGTCACAGTATTGAATGGCGAGAATCCAAGCAGTAAAAATGAACCATAGGAAAGGCCCGACCGTTTGACCAACTGCCGGGATAAGTAATAGTAAAAACAAGCCAATGGTCTTGGGCAAGACATAGATGAGTTTACGCCATTCGCGCGCCAAAATCCGTGGCGTGTCTTTTAGGATCGCAAGCGGGCCATCATCGTTAACCTTTTGTCCTGTAAGATGAGCTTCCACTTTTTCGGCCAGTAAGCCGTTAAAAGGCGCGGCAATGAAATTCGCCAAAGTACTAAAAAAGTACGAAAAAGTGGCAAGAATGGTTAAAACGAGTAAAGGCCAAAGCAAATAACTCAACCAAGAGAGGAAGCTGGGTAACTGGTTCATTAAATGCGTGATCCAGTTATCTAGATTCGAAAAGAGGTAGAACAAAGCCCCGCCTACTAACAGGACGTTTGCGAGAAGCGGGAAAATGACGAAGCGGCGTATTCCTGGTGTTAGCGCTAGTTCGATACCGTGGAAGAAATAACCAAACCCGGAACGTTGTTGTATTTGTGTCTTCATATTAAGCCAATTGCTGTAAAAACGAACGCTTTGTATCTTAACAAGAAAAAAGCGTGTTCAAAATCACAACATTGGGGGAACTTCTCACATTAAGTTGTTCTAAAACAGGGGAGAGTTTTGGTAGAGTAACTGACAGTTAAGGTTTAAACGTATTTTTGCGGCCTGCTAACAAGCGTGCTGTAACGAACACAATGAGAGCGAAAAATGCAGGAACTGCGATTTGTACTCATAATAGTTGGAGCGATAGCGATTGCCGCTTTGCTGTTCCACGGTTTATGGACGAGTAAAAAAGAAGGCAAAGCAAAGTTTGGCAACAAACCCATTGGTAAGCTCGATACTGACGCTGAAGAGGCGGATGTCACACCAGAGAGGGGATTTAAGCCAGAGGATGATTTTGAAATCATTAAGAAAGAGCGTAAAGAGCCAGGTTTTGTCGCTCCTGATGAGATTGTCGCTGATCCTCTGATCGACAGCTACCCATCGACGGCAGAACCCGAGCCATCGGTAGTGGATGAGGATGAAGTGGAAGTCCCGTCACTCTCTTCTCGTTCTTTTAACGATGTCGATGTGGAACCACAAGTGATTGATGAGCCTACTGATGTTGCGGATCCAGAACCCGCGGTAGCACACGCTCAACCACAGCCTGAGTCAGAAGAAAGCCCACTAGAAGTGATCGTCATTAATGTACACTGCTCTGGGAATGAGCCTTTTGTCGGTACTAAGCTGTTCGAAAGTATGCAGCAAAATGGATTGATTTATGGCGAGATGGATATCTTCCATCGTCATGCCGATCTTTCAGGTACGGGCAAAGTGTTGTTTAGTGTGGCTAACATGATGAATCCTGGAACGCTTAAGCACGACGATCCTGCCGAGTTCACTACGAAAGGCATCTCGTTCTTTATGACGATGCCGTGTTTTGGTGATCCCGAACACAACTTTAAGCTGATGTTGAAAACGGCTCAGCAGATAGCCGATGATTTAGGTGCTAATGTCCTTGATGATGCACGCAACCTTATCACACCGAATCGAATTGATGCTTATAAAGAGCAGGTTAAGCAGTTTAAAATAGCGCAGCAAGCCTAGTTTTTATCAATCTCAAAGGCTCCTAGCGGGGCCTTTTTTATTGGCATCCGTATTGCGCCCAACTCGAACGGTCGCCATACTTGCCAAATTTGAAAGAGACAACCTAAGCGTAGCTTTCGTCTAGTCAGTAACAGAGTTCCCTATGTCGCAAGATATTCAACAACAACTAAATCAGTTAAGAGAGACACTTCATCATCACGGTGTGAAGTACTATGTCGAAGATAGCCCAGAAATCCCCGATGCAGAATACGATCGTTTAATGCGCGAGCTGATCGAGCTTGAATCACAGTATCCTGACTTGATCACGCCTGATTCGCCGAGTCAACGAGTTGGCGGTGCGCCTTTAAGTGGCTTTGAATCGGTCCAGCATCAAATTCCTATGCTGTCGCTTGATAATGCGTTTGATGACAGTGAGGTTGACAGTTTTTATAAACGCATGTGCGACCGTTTGGTTGGTCAACAAGTGAATCATTTCTGTTGTGAGCCCAAGCTAGATGGTTTGGCGGTTAGTCTTCTGTACCAAGATGGTGTGCTTGTCCAAGCAGCGACTCGTGGCGACGGGGCGACCGGGGAAAATATCACTGAAAATGTGCGCACTATTAAGTCTATCCCACTCAAGCTTTATGGCAATGGTTGGCCAAACCGCTTGGAAGTGCGTGGTGAGGTATTCATGCCGAAAGCGGGATTCGAGCAGCTGAATCAAAATGCACTCAAAAAAGGGGATAAAGTTTTTGTTAACCCACGCAATGCTGCTGCAGGGAGTTTGCGTCAGCTCGACTCGCGTATTACGGCCACTCGACCACTGAGTTTTTACGCATACAGCGTTGGAGTAGTCGAAGGTGCAACGCTTTCAAAGAGCCATTATGAACGCTTCCTACAGCTAAAAAGTTGGGGGCTGCCTATGTGTCCGGAAACTAAGTTGGTGGAAGGTATGCAGCAAGTGAAAGCCTACTACAAGGATATCCTTTCTAGGCGTGATCAGTTGGCGTATGAAATCGACGGTGTGGTTATCAAAGTGGATGCCATCGAGCAACAAGAGCAGCTGGGCTTTGTCGCCCGCGCACCTCGTTGGGCCATTGCTTATAAGTTCCCCGCCCAAGAAGAAATGACTTTGCTGAATGATGTGGAGTTCCAAGTGGGGCGCACTGGAGCCATAACCCCTGTGGCAAAACTTGAGCCTGTTTTCGTCGGTGGAGTGACCGTGAGTAATGCGACGTTGCATAACGCCGATGAGATTGAACGACTGGGCGTGATGATTGGCGATTGTGTGGTGATTCGCCGAGCTGGTGATGTGATACCTCAGGTCGTCTCTGTGGTAAAAGAACGCCGACCAGAGAGTGCTCGTGAGATTGCCTTCCCTATGCATTGCCCAGTGTGTCAGTCGGATGTGGAGCGTGTAGAGGGCGAAGCTGTTGCGCGTTGTACTGGAGGTTTAGTGTGTCAGGCTCAGCGCAAGCAAGCGTTAAAACATTTTGTGTCGCGCAAAGCGCTAGACGTAGATGGCTTGGGCGACAAAGTGATTGAGCAGCTTGTTGACCGTGAAATGGTTGAGACACCAGCAGATTTGTTCAAACTTAAAGCTGGCGTCTTGACCGTTCTTGACCGAATGGGACCTAAATCGGCGCAAAATGTAGTCGATGCTCTAAACCAATCTAAGCAAACAACCTTGGCAAGATTTCTCTATTCATTGGGAATTCGTGAAGTTGGGGAGGCGACTGCTGCCAATTTGGCGCAACACTTCCAAACCCTAGAGGCGGTGATGGCGGCGACTCACGAACAGCTGATAGAAGTTCAGGATATCGGCGCGATTGTCGCCAGTCATGTGACTGCTTTTTTTGCAGAGGATAAAAATAAGTCGGTGATCGATGATTTGCTGGAGCAAGGGATACATTGGCCTGAAATTGAACAGCTCGATGAGAGCGCTCCGCAGCCACTTGCAGGTAAAACAGTCGTGCTTACAGGTTCACTATCGCAATTGACTCGCTCAGAGGCAAAAGCGACTTTAGAGCTTTTGGGAGCGAAAGTAACCGGTAGTGTGTCGAAGAAAACAGATCTACTATTTGCTGGCGATAATGCTGGGTCTAAACTCGCCAAAGCGCAAGAGTTGGGTATCGAGATCAAAACAGAAGCCGATATCATCGCATTGACTCAATCCTAAACGTAGCCTTCTTAATAGACGCCTCCAATAAAACCTCAAAATGTCTATTTTGAGGTTTTATTTTTTCTGTCAAATAATCTTGTCTCATCTCTTCGAAATGTCGTTTATTTATTTCCGTGATAACGATCTCCTATCTCTTCAGCGTTAGGATATCGTTGTAAGCAATGCGACACACTTCAATTAATTGTTCTTTTTGTTTTTAGTAACCTGTTGTTTTTTAATGTTAATTATCTTGTCTTTGTAAGTTCCTTTGCTAAATAAGATCTTGATCACTAACTTGATAAAAATTTGTGGCGGCTCATATTTTTTTACTCGGAAATTAAGTTCTAATTGATGTTTTTTGATGCGAAGTTAGTCTTGAAGACGTGGATACACAGTGTGTATGCAGGAAATAGGAAATCAACAGTTAACGATTAATTGGCGATTTCTCATATAGGAAATATTTTCTCCCTTCGGCGGCCAACTTAAGGCGAGAAAAAACAAAAATAGCTATATCCATTTTTAGGAGTTTTCCATGGACAAAATGTTTAAACGCACTCTTTTAGGCGCTGCAGTGGCCTTGGCTTCAACAGGTGCTTTAGCAAATACAGAGTCATCTCAAGTCGGTATTATCTCTGATTTCAATGTAGAGGCGTACGGTGTTGCGGCGATCAGTGCTTACACTGAGAAAGATAAAAAGGGCTACCACTGGGAAAATGAGTCGCGTATTGGCTTCCGTGCAGGCAAAGATTTTTCAGACGACGTAAACATCTTTATGCAAATCGAGTCTGGTTGGGTTGGTACTGACGGCACTGGCGCGACATTAGGTAACCGTGACACTTTCTTAGGCTTACGTGGCGACTGGGGTACACTTCGCGCAGGTCGTATGCTAACGCCTATGTACGAATTGGTCGATTGGCCATACTCGAACCCTGGTTTAGGTCGTGTTTGGGATTCTGCATGGGCGGCGGATGTTGCTTACCATCGTGACCGTCATGGTAACCAATTACGTTACGATTCTGCTCAGCTTGGTAACTTTAACTATAGCCTTTCTACAGGTGTGGGCGACACAGGTGTTGACAATAACTTTTTCTATGGCGCCAAAGCGTCTCTGAAAGCGGGTGATATGTTCACTTTCCACGCGGCAGTCGAAACTGAGCAAAACCGTCAGAAGAAAGAGGCAGTCGATGCAGCATGGGAAATCTGTTCTGATGCTGATGGCTGTAAAGATGTAAATAAAGTGGATATAGCTGAAGGTGCTAGCTACAAGTCTACTAACGCAGCTGCGGCAGAGATGGTTGACACATTAGGTTACTTGATTGGTTTTGAAGCATCGTTACCAGGTGGTTTTGGTTTAGCTGCGGCATACAAAGCGGGTGAAAGTGACTTAAAAGGTGGTGCAAAATCTGAGCAAAGTTCTGTCTCTTTAATCGGTCAATACTGGAATGGTCCATGGGGCTTCAAGGTAGGCTATGCTGCTAATGGTGATATGGAAGTTGATGGCTCTAAGAAAGCTGATACAAGCGATTACGTGGTTTCTGGACAGATCATGTACGTGAAGAATGGTTTTGTACCATACTTCCGTGCAGGTACTTACACTAAAGACGACGGTGACTCAACACCATTCGTACGTGTAGGTCTAGAATACGGTTTCTAAGATTCGTTTAGTTAAACCATAGTTGTTACGCCGGTCTATATGGCCGGCGTTTTAATTGTTTTAATAGATTTTTCTTTAATGTAGAGTGACTTATAAAAGTGTGATGGTCTGAATACCAAGGTGGTTTATATGAAAAAAATAATATTAATGGCGCTTCCGGTTTCACTTATCGGGTGCTCTGCATTGGACGAGGACAGCAACTTTTCTGACTCTGTTAACCGCGTAGAGAGCAAGCAAAACTACCAATTGGTTGTTGGAAAAACGCTTACTCCAAAAGTAGTGAATATTAAGGGAGGACAACTTGTTCAATCTTCACTCGAGTTCAACTATGTTGCTCCACTTGACGCCAGTCCTGTCCCTGATTCA
This sequence comes from Vibrio sp. JPW-9-11-11, assembly GCF_013369335.1. Taxonomy (GTDB): domain Bacteria; phylum Pseudomonadota; class Gammaproteobacteria; order Enterobacterales; family Vibrionaceae; genus Vibrio. Next base: position 48,167 of record NZ_SZQJ01000006.1, on the reverse strand, counting down.
TTTGTTACCTTAGAGCTTCAGTACTTTAAGAATTACGAACAGTTCGATACCGTTGTATTTGAAGATAATACCACGGCCCCTATCTCACCCTATGCTGCGCCTGCAGAAACCTGCGGTGATATTTGTGTTTCACGACAATACATACAGTTTCCCGTTGATGACGCTCTATTTAAACACTCGGATGTTAAAGATCTTGAATTTGACCTGGTCGGCGCAAAAAATGCCATTTTTACTTTCATGATCCCGGCTGGGTATATCGAAGCGATTACCAGCAGTGGTAATCGAAATTTGACCACTGCGCCTACCGCATTGATAGCAGTTTCTCAAGAGCCTGCAACTAAACCAAGTTTGGTGACAAAATCAAAACCTCAAGAAATGGCACTTTATTGGTATGAACAGATGGATTTTCAACAACAAGAAGCAGTTGTCAATTGGGCTGTGAAAAATAGACGTGCGACTGACCTTGAGTTTAAGACCACGGAGCAAGCTCAGAAAATGTTTGCTTATTGGTTTAATCAAGCCAGTGAGGCAGAAAGGAAAGCAATCACGATCGAGTTGATTAGTAAGTAGAGCTGAAACGTATATCAAGAAAGGGGAACAGCTCCTTTCTTGATATTAATCACATTTCAAAGTGCGTACTTTTATTCTCGAATGAATATGTATTAACGACTGAAATAACTTAATTTCATTGTTCTAAGTCGCAACAATTTAGTATGTCAACTCGCCGCCTTAATAGTTAACACTATGCCGTTAACTTCGATGATTTCGATCAGAGTGCCTGCCTCAATGCCACGATCAGACCGCGCGGTCCACGTGGTATCACCTACCTTAACTCGCCCTTTTCCTGCGGGGAAGTCTTCATCTAGTATGAACTGCTGCCCGATCAACTGTTTGCTTTTCTGATTGAGTTGTCGATGGGCATCTGATTCTGTATCGGATTGGTATTGTCTGCGCCACCACAACCAAGTGGTGGTGAGTGAGAACACGCCGAACGCTACCCACTGAAGTTGCCAACTGATGGGGATTAGCGTCATTAGGATCCCAATCAACATAGCGGACAAACCCAGCCAAAGCAGATAGCCCGCAGTACCTAGTAGCTCCCCTGCGAGGAGGAGTAACCCCAATGCTAACCAATGCCAATAGTTGACACTCTGTAACAACTCAATCATATCTGCCTCTATTTGTTCTGTTTCGAGTGTTGAAACATTTCAGCAATACCGGCAACTGAGCCCATCAGCCCCGATGCTTCCAGTGGCAGCATCACGATCTTACCGTTTTCGGCTTGGCCTATTGATTTCAAGGCATCTGTGTATCCTTGTGCGATAAAGTAGTTCACAGCTTGCATATCACCCTTGGCTATTGCTTCAGATACCATAGTCGTGGCACGGGCTTCCGCTTCAGCCGCGCGTTCACGAGCTTCTGCTTGAAGTATAGCGGCTTGTTTGTCACCTTCAGCTTTAAGAATTTCAGCTTGTTTTTGGCCTTCAGCACGTAATATTTCAGCTTGACGTACCCCTTCGGCTTCGAGAACTTCTGCTCGTTTATTTCGTTCCGCCTTCATTTGTGCATTCATTGCAGCGGTCAGATCCGCGGGAGGTTGAACGTCTTTGATCTCAATCCGTGTCACTTTTACGCCCCAAGGGTTGGTGGCTTCGTCAACAATGGACAGCAGTTTAGTGTTGATCATATCTCTTTGGCTGAGCATCTCGTCGAGCTCCATTGACCCAAGCACGGTACGAATGTTTGTCAGAGTCAGATTTCGAATCGCATGTTCGAGATTACTGACCTCATATGCCGCTTGCGCTGCATCAATCACTTGAACAAAACAGACAGCGTCTATCGTGACATTGGCGTTGTCTTTTGAAATGACTTCTTGCGCAGGGATATCTAACACGCGCTCCATCATATTGATTTTGTGACCAATTCTGTCGATAAAGGGAATGATGATATTTAAGCCAGGTTTGAGTGTGTGCGTGTAGCGTCCAAAGCGTTCAACGGTCCAGTTGTTGCCCTGAGGGACGGTTTTTACTGCAGCAACGATCATTGCAATAATGGCAAATATAAAAATGCCAATAGTAACTAAAGAATCAATAGCCATCTGAAGGTTCCTTATAATAATGGTTGCTCGATTGTTGCTTAATTAAACCAGCGAAACAATGGCAGAAATGAGACTTTGACTCTGTTTCGGATAGAAATAAAGCCGGCAATGGCCGGCTCTGAGTGAGTGTGGTTGAGAGATTAGTATAGGACGGAATATAGCTGACGGCGGTATTTAGCTGCAATCGAGTTTCCTTGCCCCAGTGCGGCGAGAATATCCATAAAGGACTTCTTCATGTCGCCATCGAGTGCGTTGAGATCCTTGCGTAGAACACGCCATAATAGTTCGAGTGCTTCTTCATCGCGGCGAACATTGTGGTAGCTGAGTGCTAGCTCGTTGACGACTTTGAAATCGGAAGGCGCTCGCTCTAGCGCTTGCTCTAATGATTGTATTTCAGGGCTATCCGCTGCTTGCTCATGCAGCTCTAGCTTAGCGACCAAGCCTTTATAGTAATTGTCTTGATATTCTAAAGGAATGTGCTCCAACAGGGCTTTTGCCTGGGCGAAGTCTTGGATCTCGAGATAGCAATCGATAAGTGCGAGCTTGACCTCACCTTTTTGTTGCCAATCTGCTGGTAGACCTTGGAGTATCGCTAAAGCTTGGTTGTGTTGGCCTGCTTGTACAAGCTCAAGGGCTTGTTTGACTTGCAACTCTTCTTGACTAGGAAGGTGTTTGTTGAGCATTTCTTGTACCGCGCTAATGGGCTGCGGGCCGCCCAAACCGTCAACGGGTTGGCCGTTAACAAACAAGGCGATGGTCGGCAATGCTTGTACGCCGAACTGGCTAGCTATCACTTGCTCTTGCTCACAGTTCAGTAATGCGAGAGTAAACGCACCATTGTACTGCTGAGCGAGCATTTGTAGCTCAGGAATGACTTGAGCACTCTCTTCACTCATAGGGGCCCAAAAGTGAATAAGTACCGGGGTTTGCATCGAGCCTTCGAGGACTTGACGGAAGTTCTGTTCATTAAGCTCAACAATGTGTGGCGATTGCATCTAGCCTGTCCTTGTTTGATTGTCTTTGTGTAAGACGTATGGGCGAGAGCGGCGAAATTCAAGTCACGGCATTCAAATGAAAACGCCCTCATTGTGTAAAAACAATGAGGGCGTTTTTTTGTTGCAAAGCGAAGGTGTTTATAAAACGATAAACAAGGTTAGCGCAACACCCACACTCAGCCAGTTTAACTGGTTTAGGGTCATATAATTATTCCGAATGTAGCGCTTGAAATTAGTATTAGGGGTTACCCCTAATGATGAAGTTAGCGCATTATTGTTACGGAAAAATTACACTGTTACATTATTTATGCAGCTTGGCTCAAAATACGATCGAGTAAACGAGTCGGCAGTATGCGTTTTAACACCGCGAACACTTTGGTTGGAGTTGTGATTCGATAGCGAGCTTTGGGGTTGGGTGACTCTAGCGCATGTACCAGTGGCGCGATACACGACTCTGCCGGCAAGACAAATGCTTTGCTCGATGCATCGCTTTCAAGCCTTGCCATTTGTTGCCGGTATTGGTTGTGATGAACGCTTCCTTCAATGGTGATCCATTTTTTAAAAGCGTTGAGTGCGTTCGCTCTAAAACGGGTTTCGATGGGGCCGGGCTCTAGCAGTGATATGTGAATGCCACTGCCGATTAATTCGAGGCGCAGTGTGTCGCTCCAGCCCTCTAGGGCAAACTTTGAAGCGTTGTATGCGCCACGATATTTCATTGCCGCAAATCCAAGTACCGAACTATTTTGAATTATGCGGCCATGACCTTGCTGGCGCATTATGGGTAATAACTGCTGGGTGAGTTGATGCCAACCAAAAAAGTTGCTTTCAAATTGTTCGCGCAAGGCTTGGGTTGGCAGATCTTCTAGTGCGCCAGGTTGACCATAAGCGCCATTATTGAATAGCGCGTCGAGTCGACCGTTAGTCAGTCTCAGTGTTTCCTCTACTGCTTGGTTAATACTCTCAGGGTCGCTGAGATCGAGTTGAAGTGCAACGAGTCCTTCAGCACGAAGTCTGTCGACATCTTGCTGCTTTCGACAGGAAGCGATCACTTGATAGCCCCTTTTTTGCAAGGCATGTGCGCAGGTGTACCCTATGCCAGTCGAGCAGCCTGTCATTAAAATTGTTTGGTTCATTGTGGTTCCTAATACTGCGTATTTCGCCTTACTCGCGATGCTGAAGTAAATTTTTTAAAGCGGGTTCGATGCGTGAGTAACTAAAGTGAAAACCGAGTTCGGTCAGTTTTTTGGGTTTTGCTCTGATGCTATCGAATAGAAGTACCGAGCTTTCTCCCATCATTAGTTTCATCACCCATTTTGGAGTACGGAATATATGTGGGCGTTTAAGGGCTTTAGCCAGGTTTTGACTAAACTCTTTGTTGGTCACTGGATGAGGCGCACAGAGGTTAAATTCGCCGTGTGCATGTGGAGTTTCGAGTAAGTAAACGATAGCTCTAACCATATCGAGCAGATGAATCCATGGCATGTACTGACGACCGCTTCCCAAAGGGCCGCCTAACCCTAATCGATATGGCGGTAACATTTTTGCTAACGCTCCCCCTTCGGTGCCGAGAACGACGCCAGTTCGAAGTAAGCAGACGCGCGTCATTTCAGAACGTGCCCGGTTAGCGATTTGCTCCCAAGTGGCGCAAACATGGTGAGGAAAACCATGGTCTGTCACATTGAGCGTCTCATCAAAAGGGTGATGCTGTTGGTCGCCGTAATAGCCCACTGCAGAGCCACTGATAAACACGTTCGGAGGGTTGGTACTGGCATGAATGAGTTCGACCAGTTTTTCGGTAAGGTGCCAACGGCTGTTGCAAATGACCTTCTTTTGTCTGTTGGTCCAACGTTTCTCTGCGATGGGTTCACCAGCTAAATTAATAACCGCATCAAAATCATTGAGATGATGAAAAGAGTCGAGGTCCGTGATGTAGGTGACATTGCCCATATCGGTATGGTTTAACGCCTGCTTTGCGGCTTCAGGGTGGCGGGTTAATAGCACAATATCATGAGTCGTTAAGTGCTTGAGCAACTCGCGCCCGATGAATCCCGAACCTCCGGTCAGCAGTACTTTCATTTTCCATCCTTATCTCTTTTAGATGTGGTAATCACCTGACTAACCATAGTCAACTATTGTTACTAATTATAGCGACTTAGCGTCAAAAGTGATCACGTGTGGCAATATCACAAAAATAACATTTTGTTACTTTTATCCGTGGCGACGCCGCTGAAATCACATCAGAGAACCATTTTGTTTGTCATGCTCTAGTAAGGCGTTAACTGTGTGCAACACAAGGGGGCAGAGTGGGAGCAGCTATTGCGTTAATGAGAGCGCTGTTAGGAAGCTTGAGGGATCTGACCCCAATTATTGTTGTGATCGGTTTTTTTCAACTGGTGGTGTTGCAAGAGCCACTGCCCAATCTTGTTTCGATTCTATTAGGTCTCGTCTTAGTCGTATTTGGTTTAACGTTCTTCATCTTCGGCTTAGAAATGGGGCTGTTTCCAATTGGCGAGAGCATGGCACAAGCCTTCGCTCGCAAGGGTAGTGTGTTTTGGCTGTTGGTTTTTGCGTTTTGTTTGGGATTTGGCACCACTATTGCTGAGCCTGCATTAACGGCCGTCGCCAATGAAGCGGCTGAGGTGGCCGCTGAAGGGGGAATGATTGTGAATCAGCCACAAGCGATGGAGGCCTACGCCAAAGGCTTAAGGTATACGGTGGCCTTATCGGTGGGGATTGCGATTTTACTTGGGGTGTTGCGAATACTTAAAGGCTGGCCGATTCAATATATGATTATTGGGGGGTATGTGGGTGTTGTAGTGCTAACGATGTTTGCACCACAAAGCATTATTGGCGTCGCTTACGACTCTGGAGGCGTTACCACGTCAACCATTACCGTGCCTTTGGTTACGGCGTTGGGCGTTGGGTTAGCGTCGGCGATTAAAGGACGTAACCCTATGATTGACGGCTTTGGCCTAATTGCGTTTGCTTCTCTGTTGCCCATGATGTTTGTGATGGTCTACGGCATGGTGGTGGCATGATCGATTGGTCCCATTTTGTTGATACCTTTATCGCAACCATTAGTGATGTGTTACCGATCGCGACGATCATTTTCGGTTTCCAATTTGCGGTACTTCGCCGTCCTGTCACCAACTTGCCAAAAGTTGTGCTGGGCTTTTTCTACGTGATTCTTGGACTATCACTTTTTCTCATCGGCTTAGAGTTGGCGCTATTTCCCTTGGGCGAAACCATGGCCGCTCAGCTCACCGCGCCTGATTTTATTACTCAGTTTCGTTTATCCCTTAGTGGTGCATTTACCTGGCTCGATTATTACTGGGTATATTTGTTTGCGTTCTTTATTGGTTTTAGCACGACAATTGCAGAGCCTTCGCTCATCGCTGTCGCGATTAAGGCGAATCAAGTGTCAGGGGGGAGTATCAGTGTCAATGGTTTGCGGATTGCGGTTGCCCTTGGGGTGGCGATAGGTATCTCTTTGGGCAGCTATCGAATCGTGGTTGGTGATCCCATTCACTATTACATCATAGTTGGTTACATCATTGTGGTGGTTCAAACCTTCTACGCGCCTAAACTGATTATACCGCTGGCCTATGACTCTGGCGGAGTGACCACGTCCACGGTAACGGTGCCACTGGTGGCGGCTTTAGGGTTAGGTTTGGCGTCTACGGTGCCAGGTAGAAACCCTATGATAGATGGCTTTGGCCTAATCGCATTTGCGAGTCTGTTTCCGATGATATCGGTGATGGGTTACGCACAAATAACTCAGTGGCTCAATAAAGAGGCTGAGCGGGAGGATGAAGAAAATGCGCTTTAAATTACTACTGGCTTTTGTCGAAGATAGTAAAACGGATGTGGTTTTAGACGCCGCTCGAAAAGCGGGAGCAACTGGAGCTACAGTGATCAACAATGCTCGAGGTGAAGGTCTGAACCAAAAACGTACTTTTTTTGGACTGACATTAGATGTGCAAAAGGATGTCCTGTTGTTTGTCGTAGAAGAGCATCTATCAAGACATATTTTAGAAACCATTAACGATGTCGGTGAGTTTGATCAGGAGTCAGGCCAAGGCATTGCCATTCAAATCGATATTGAAGACGCAGTGGGGGTTGCGCATCAAGTCGAGAAGCTAACCAAAGTGGTAGAGGATGAGTTATGAGTGAACACATTAAGGTGCGCGTGCGCGATGTAATGACCAGTAATTACGTCGTGATTGATGGTTTGACGACAGTAAAAGAAGGCATCCAATTGGCCAAAAGCCACGAAGTCAAAGCTTTGGTGGTTAATAAACGTAACAGTGATGATGAGTATGGCTTGGTGTTAATGAATGACATCGCCAAAAAAGTGCTGGCAAAAAACCGCTCTCCGGAGCGAACCAATATTTATGAGATCATGACCAAGCCCGCGCTGTCGGTGTCGCCCGACATGAACGTGAAGTATTGTGCACGTCTATTTGAGCGATTTGGTATCAGTCGTGCTCCAGTGATCGATAATGGCAAAATCGTGGGTATGGTGAGCTATAACAATATCGTGATCAACGGTATGATTCGAGATGAATAATCTGCGAACTTTGATAAAATCTCCCACTCTTTATCAGGAGATGATGTCGTGAAATTGTTTTTTGCCTCCGATCTACATGGCAGTTTGCCAGCCACCGAGACCATGCTGAGCCACTACGAACAATCAGGTGCTGAGCATTTGATTTTGCTTGGCGATATTCTTAATCATGGGCCGCGGAATCCGGTCCCTCAAGGGTACAATCCGCCCGCAGTGAGTGAGCGATTAAACCAGTATGCCAAGCAAATTATCGCCGTGCGAGGTAACTGCGATAGCGAAGTTGACCAAATGCTTCTCACGTTTCCTATGATGATGGATTATGCTTGGGTACTTCTTGACGGAGGTCGGCGTCTTTTTCTTACCCATGGCCATCTCTATAACAGCAATCAACGCCCACCTCTTCGTTCAGGTGATGTGCTTGCCCATGGCCACAGTCATATTCCTGTTGCCGAGTGGCAGGGCGAGCAAATCATTTTTAATCCCGGTTCGGTGACGTTCCCACGCGATGGTTATGCCGCCAGTTATGGGGTGCTCGAGCGAGGAAGTTTGCAAGTCAAAACCTTTGATGGTGACACTGTGGCAATCACGGAACTTTAACCTCAAACTTAGGTGTTACCTTAGCTTGAGGTTATTTACTGTCTGAGTGGCCTAGATCACGCTCTGGGTCAATCAGATCTCTCACGCGTTGTTTTAATACTTTGGCTTCAGGGAAGCCTCCATCTTGTTTGCGTTCCCAAATCTGTTTGTCATTGCACCAGATTTCAAATCGCCCACCAGTATCAGGGTGAAGCGTTACCGCCTCTATTTCTTCACTAAAGGTGTGCAGCAGTTCTTGACACAACCACGTAGATCTCAGCATCCAATTACATTGACGGCAGTAATAAATATCGATTTTGGCTTTGTTCATAGTTAACCTTTAGATGAGCAATTTTAGACCGACAGCAAACGTCAGGATTTCAAAGCAGATTTTAATGACTCGATTGCTGTAGCGTGTAGAGAGGTAGGCACCGATTCCTCCGCCAGCAAAAGAACCGAGTAATAACAGCGGCAACCAAGGCCAATAAACGGTGGCACCGGCTTGTACAATGGCAATACCGCCGAGCCCATTCCAAAATAGACCCACGCACAGCATAGTTAGAGCGACGGCTTGCTTATAACTGTAGCCAAACCATCGCACCAGAAATAAGGTCACCAGCAACCCTGAACCCGCAGTCAATGAGCCGTTAATCACTCCTATCAGGGCGATAATGATGCCACCGAGCAACCATCCTTTACTGTCTCTGTTTTGTGGTATCTCGTTCTGTCCCAGTTGTCTTTTGAAGTGCGAGTAGACGCCGAGTGCAAGTATCATGGCGCCAAGCATTTTTTCACCGACATGAGCTGGGATCAAGAGCACCACGTTGGCGCCGATAATTACGCCAACACTTCCCGTTACAACTAGGTATAGAGCGACTTTAAAGGTGAAGCTTCGCTGTTTGATATGGGTATAGACAGCCCCAAGGCCGAGCGCGACACTGGCAATCTTGTGAGTTGCCAGTGCGATAGAAAAAGGCAGGCCAAAAAAGATCAGTAATGGGAATTGAAGTAGCCCAGCGCCTCCGCCAGAGAGAGAGGCCAAGGTGTTCGCAATAAGAGAGCCGAGTAACAGGCCTAAAGAGTCTATCCAGTCCATGAGTAATAAAAAAAAGGGGCATCATGCCCCTTAAAGTGAAATCAGTTACTAAACAGTACCGTAGAGCCATGACTTAAGCTAGTCAGGAGTAAGGTTTTCTCATTCACTATGTCGATACGACGGCTCTGCTGTGCATCCATTTTAAAAACTTGGGTGATTAAATTGAGCTGACTAGGGGTGAAGTCCTTGCTCTGTGGCGTGGAGACATCCTTGAACTCGGTTGGTGAAACCAACAGATAATTGTCACTGATATCCCACTCACCAGTTTCCGAAATATTAATCACACTTTCAGTACTACCCGTATCTGGATACAAACGCACGTTGGAAACGCGAATGTAAGTTTTGTTAGGGAGATACTTTACATTCGACATGACATCAACGCGGCGCAGCGGACCCACGGCTTCTTGAGTTTGGTCTTGTAGCGGCTCCGCGATGACTGTCACCATTTTGGACTGCCACTCTTTCGATGTCAGTGTCTGTTCAATTTTTAAATCACTGCCCCAATAAAGCCAGCCACTGAACAAGGTGGAGGCAATCAGTAAGACAATTGCGAATTTCTGGTTCATGGTTTTTTCCTAGTTACACACTTTGCTGAGATCTTGCTGATCGGTCACGATGCGCAACGTGATATTCTCACCTGAGTTGGTCAGGGAGTGAATGTAGTTAAGAACGAGTTGGTTATTTTGACCACCGGTTGCGATCACCTCAATCGGTGCCATGTCATCACGATGGGTTTGGTTATAACTTTTGACACACTGTTCGATAGATGCATACCAAGTGCTCAGATCGGGATGATTGAGCGGAGTCTTAACCGGAACTTGATCGTACACTCCTAATTGACGGAACTCAGATTCAGCAGGGTTACTCAACAAAATCACACAGATAGGCAGCAGTATAGCCGCTAATAGCAGCAGCTTGGTGACCCAAGGAGACGAAGGCTTGGCGACCTGAGCGGTAGAGACCGATATCGGCTCGACCTGAACCGTTGCTGGCTCAATAACCATGGGCTCTTGGACGACAGGCTCAGGTGTGAATGCCTCGTCTTCCTCATTATTTTGTTGCTCGCTGTCACCGCTCATCAGAGGGGTAACACGCTCGACACTACAAATCAGTTGATAGCCGCGTTTAGGTACGGTTTTGACATACATGGGCGATTTGGTTGAGTCATTCAGCAACTTTCTTAAAGTTGAAATCGCTTGCGTCAAGCTCGAGTCATCGACCTCAAAGCCTTGGCGACGCCAGACAAAGTCATGAAGATCATTGCGTGAAACGATTTCACTCGGTTTCTCACACAATAACAGCAGAATGCGGCTTTCGTTACTTCCTAGACGGATAAGCTCGTTATCGCTCTCTCTGTCCGTGAGAGAGTTCGTATTGGGATCAAAGGTAAATTTGTTCGCAAGGTTAAACTTAGTACCTATGTTACTCATCGATCTGTGGCCATTTGGTTAAAAGTTTTAGGGGATCAAGCTAGTCGAAAGCGTCACTAGCGTCTTGATTTATACACGAGTTTATATTTTTTGATTTTTGGGGGTGTCAGGATAGACAAAATAAAAACAAAAAAACACTGTTTTTATGATTGTTGACCTTGAATTTACATTTGGCACCCTCATGTTAAGTGGCAGATTATAGCCAATTGCGTATTCACAGTATGAATTTATTGGCTTGATAAGTATAGAACTTATGGAGTTATCATGAGCGAAACAGTTACACAAAATAAAGAAACTCGTGGCTTTCAATCAGAAGTAAAACAACTACTTCATTTGATGATTCATTCTCTTTATTCGAATAAAGAGATCTTCTTGCGCGAGCTGATTTCTAATGCGTCTGACGCTTCTGACAAACTGCGCTTTCAAGCGCTCTCAAATCCTGATTTGTACCAAGGTGATGCAGATCTAGGAGTGAAACTCGCTTTTGACGAAGAAGCCAACACACTGACCATTTCTGACAATGGCATTGGTATGAGCCGTGATGATGTGATTGAGCATCTGGGGACTATCGCTAAGTCAGGTACAGCGGAATTCTTCTCAAAACTGTCTGAAGATCAATCAAAAGATTCACAACTTATCGGCCAATTTGGTGTCGGATTCTATTCCGCATTCATCGTAGCGGATGCAGTGACAGTGCGTACCCGAGCTGCAGGCCTAACGGCAGACCAAGCGGTACAGTGGCACTCTGCGGGTGAGGGGGAGTACACGATCGAGACCATCAACAAAGAGTCTCGTGGTACCGATATTATCTTGCACATGCGTGAAGAAGGTAAAGAGTTCCTCAATGAGTGGCGTCTGCGTGAGGTGATCAGCAAATACTCGGATCACATCGGTATTCCAGTGTCTATCCAAACCGCGGAACGCGATGAAGAAGGCAAAGAAACGGGTGAGAAAAAGTGGGAGCAGATCAACAAAGCGCAAGCGTTGTGGACCCGCAACAAAGCTGACATCTCAGAAGAAGAGTACCAAGAGTTCTACAAACATGTATCGCATGACTTTGCCGATCCACTGGTTTGGAGCCATAACCGTGTAGAAGGTAAGAACGACTACACCAGTTTGCTCTACATCCCATCAAAAGCGCCATGGGATATGATGAACCGCGATCATAAGTCAGGCCTGAAACTCTACGTCCAACGTGTATTTATTATGGATGACGCCGAGCAGTTTATGCCGTCCTACCTGCGCTTTGTTCGCGGCCTAATAGATTCAAACGACTTGCCATTGAACGTCTCGCGCGAAATTCTGCAAGACAACAAAGTGACTCAGTCACTACGTAATGCTTGTACTAAGCGTGTCTTGACTATGCTTGAGCGCATGGCGAAAAACGATGAAGAAAAGTATCAATCATTCTGGAAAGAGTTCGGCCTAGTTCTAAAGGAAGGGCCTGCGGAAGATATGAGCAACAAAGAGAAAGTTGCTGGTCTACTGCGTTTTGCTTCTACAGAGGTAGATTCTGCCGAACAAACTGTCAGCCTTGCGTCGTACGTTGAACGAATGAAAGAAGGTCAAGATAAGATCTACTACTTGACGGCAGATAGCTACGCGGCGGCGAAGAACAGCCCACACCTTGAGCAGTTTAAAGCGAAAGGCATTGAAGTTATCTTGATGTACGATCGCATCGATGAGTGGTTGATGAACTACTTAACCGAGTTTGATGGTAAGCATTTCCAGTCGATCACTAAGGCGGGTTTGGATCTCAGCAAGTTTGAAGACGAACAAGAGAAAGAGAAACGTAAAGAGACAGAGGAAGAGTTCAAGTCGGTTGTTGAGCGCACCAAAGAGTACTTAGGTGATCGAGTGAAGGATGTTCGCACCACCTTTAAGTTGGCAACAACCCCAGCGGTCGTGGTCACCGATGATTTTGAAATGGGCACTCAGATGGCTAAGCTTTTGGAGGCCGCGGGTCAAGCTGCTCCGGAAGTGAAGTACATATTTGAAATCAACCCAGAGCATCAGCTGGTTAAACGCATGGCTGATGAAGCCGACGAAGAAGCGTTTGGTCGCTGGGTCGAAGTTTTGCTTGGTCAAGCGATGTTGGCAGAACGAGGCTCAATGGAAGATCCTTCTCAGTTCCTTGGCGCGATCAACACGCTTTTGACTAAGGGCTAATAATCAAAAAGAACCAAAAAGCTCGCATCTTGCGGGCTTTTTGGTTTATTTGCATTTATCATCAATGAAATGTCGAGATGTTGCAGCGAATAATGAGTCGTTAGGCATTCTTTAGTCGTAATTCGCTCTCGCCGAATCAATTGTATGGTAGAATGCAACCTTGAAACCCAATGAGTAGGCGTGTAATGTGCACGCCTCTTTTATTGCTAACCATAAACAGTTATACCGAAACTTACCGTGCGTGTTTATCGCGTCAAGCTCTGAGTGAGACCATAGTGAGCTTCGGTATAAAACATCATTATCTTAAGAGGATTCAACATGCGCATCATTCTTCTAGGTGCTCCAGGTGCAGGTAAAGGCACACAGGCTCAATTCATCATGGAGAAGTACGGTATCCCACAGATCTCTACTGGTGACATGCTACGTGCTGCTATCAAGGCAGGTACAGAGCTTGGCAAACAAGCAAAAGCTGTGATCGATGCTGGTCAGCTAGTTTCTGATGAAATCATCCTTGGTCTAATCAAAGAGCGTATTGCTCAAGATGACTGCGAAAAAGGTTTCCTACTTGATGGCTTCCCTCGTACTATCCCTCAGGCAGATGGCCTAAAAGAGATGGGTGTCGATGTTGATTATGTTATCGAGTTTGATGTTGCGGACGACGTTATCGTTGAGCGCATGGCTGGCCGTCGTGCTCACCTTGCTTCAGGTCGTACCTACCACGTTGTGTACAACCCACCAAAAGTGGAAGGTAAAGACGACGTAACTGGCGAAGATCTAGTGGTTCGTGATGACGATAAAGAAGAGACTGTACGTGCTCGTCTGGGTGTATACCATGACCAAACAGCACCACTAATTGCATACTACGGAGCAGAAGCTGAAGCCGGCAACACTAAGTACCTTAAGTTTGATGGTACTAAGCAAGTGGCTGAAGTTAGTGCAGATATCGAGAAAGCGCTAGCATAATTCGCTTATCGCGAAATTTGAAAATTTGTTATAGTGAAAGCGACCTTATTAAGGTCGCTTTTTTATTGCAACGTGTTGATCATTTTGAATGTTCGTAACGTAATCACCCATTTCAGTGTCGATAGGAAGCTATGCAAAATAATAAAAAACAAGGTGTGTTGTTGGTCAATTTAGGGACACCGGATGCAGCCACAGCCCCTGCGGTCAAACGATTTTTGAGTCAATTTCTTCACGATCACCGCGTAGTGGATATGACACGTTGGCTTTGGTGCCCCATTCTTCATGGTGTGATCTTGCCGATCCGTGCGCCTAAGGTGGCCAAGCTGTATCAGTCCGTATGGATGGAGCAAGGCTCGCCGCTAATGGTCTATTCAAAAAGGCAGGCTGAGAAGTTACAAGCTCTCATCGATATGCCAGTTGAGTTGGGTATGACTTACGGCAATCCAAGTTTACAAACGGGGCTTGAAGCGCTGGTGGCACAAGGTGTAGAAGATATTATTGTTCTGCCTCTATATCCGCAATACTCAGGAACCACGACGGCGGCGGTTTCTGATGGTTTGACGAAAGCGTTCAAGAAGATGCCAATTGTACCGAACTATCAGTTTATTCGTGATTATCATGAGCATCCTCTTTACATTAAGGCGCTAGCAGAGAGCGTCAGACGCTCATGGCAAGAGCACGGTAAAGGTGATTATCTTCTCTGCTCATATCACGGGATCCCTAAACGTTATGCTGACAATGGGGATATTTACCCTCAACACTGTGAGCGAACGACCGCGTTACTGGCTCTGGAGCTGGATTTAACGCCGGAGCAGATCGGTATGACCTATCAATCACGTTTTGGTCGTGAAGAGTGGCTCCAGCCCTACACAGACAAAACTTTGGAAAAACTGCCGGCTAAAGGCATCAAGAAGCTTGATATTCTCGCCCCCGCTTTCTCTGTTGACTGTCTTGAAACACTGGAAGAGCTCTCTGATCAGTGTTGTGAGATTTTTACCGAGCATGGTGGTGAGACATTCACCTATATTCCTTGTCTTAATGACGACGATTTACATATTGAACTGATGGCTCAACTAACCACTCAACGTTAAGCGATGCTATAGAGTTCACTAAAGGCTGCCATTGGCAGCCTTTTTTGTATTTGGCCAGGTCAAGCAAGCGGTGGAAACCGTCTATACCTGACAAACGTCTCTTCCCCTGGTGGACAATTTAGTGATCGTGATTGGGTTATCCATGTCAAAAAATAACAAAAAGCTAAAATCATAGTGATCTAGGTATGGCGAATGGGCAACAGCCAGCTATGCAATGTGATCGAGGACTTGTTTTGTTTTGTTATTGAGTTTTTGTTTATTACAAGTTAATGGTTTTAAAGGGTTAAATATCTTTTTGATTTTTTAGTTTGAACTGCGTCGCATAAATTTTGGTGTTATTTTTTATCGCAAATTAAATCCGACATGATGTCTACCAAGCCAGGAAGGCAGACCTTCTTTGCGGTCGGCGGTGAAGAAACACCGAACAAGAACCGCGGCTCACTCTTATATTTAAGGCAGATTACAATGAAAAAACTATTTACTCTAAGCGCACTTTCTCTTGCTTTCGCTTCAACTGCTTTCGCAGGCTCTTCTTACGTTACTGGTAACGTTCAGTTTCACAGTGAAAACAAGAACCCAGATGTGACTTCTACGCTTGAAGCGGGTCATACGTTCGAAACGGGCACGACACTTCTAACCGAGTTTGACGGTATTTCTCTAGGTAGCTATGAAGATGCAACTTCTAAAGCCACTCCGTACGTAACGCTAGGTATTGAGCAAAGCTACTCAATCAATGACAATCTGTGGGTAGCGGCGGGTTACCACCACCTGCTTAATGACGGTGAAACGGTGCAATACCGTCCACTGGTTAAAATTGGCTATAACTTTGATAACGGCCTTGCAATCAGTAACCGTACTCGTTATCACGATATGAAGGAAGGGAGTAATGACCAAGTTCGTTTTGATAACCGCATTGGTTACACAGTAGCGGACATGCCACTTGTGCTGGGCTACAACAACGTTTACGTTCGTAGCGACGAGTCTGAAAACACAATGGACCACGAGTTCCGTGCAACATGGACACGTGAAGGCGTACAGCCTTATTTCGAGCTACGTAGCCAAGGCCACGGTGCGAAGAACGCTGATGGCTCTGATAAGAAAGAGAACACTGCCTTTGTATTCGGTGCTTCTTACGGCTTCTAGTCAAAGCTACTTATAGTTCTAATAATACTAAGCCCAGCAGATGCTGGGCTTACTCATGTTTTGTTTATCGGAGCGCAAAAACGCTCAACGCCCTGCCAAAGGATGCTATTAGGTGTATGGATATACTCAATATTTGACAGGACATCTTTCCATAAGTCTAAACAGGCCGATTGTTTGTTTTGGCTGGTGTAGTGGTTGAGTACTTGCTGGGCAGGTAAAGTAATGGTTAATGCCGCTGTGGCCTTAAGATAATAGCTTAAATACTGCTCCATATTGCGTTTTTTACGGCTAATGTTCGCCTGAAGCATCAATATCAGCGCATTACTCGGTATCTCAGCCACATACTCTCTTTGTAACATCTGCAGACTTTTCTCGATGTCACCAGCGCGATACGTGAGGAGTGCCAGCAGCATGTGAAGCTCGGGAGAAGGCGTCGACGTAGTTTGTTTCACTTTATTGATCCATCGATTCAGTACTTCTGCGGACTGAGTAGTGAAAAGTAGCTCTCTGGTATAAAAGCTGATCTCTGCACCACTCATATCCTGGTTTACTAATTGATCAAAATCCGTCTCAGATAGCTGACTTAAGTGGGTTTGTAGCTGCTGCTTTATCGATACAATCGGTGTGGGCAGTTTGAAGTACTCTGTTAAGTCGGAATTGAGTCTGTTGATAGTCTTGATAAGTTGATTATGGTCCAAGGTATATCGGTTACGCCATGCCACCCGGGCTGAAGCAGAATGTTTTAGGATAACTTCAAGTTTATCAACGTCATGATTATCTTTTATCAGGTTAAAGGTAAGCTGATAATCAGAGTCGCTAAGTGCATCTGCCCCCGGAAAGTGACGGTGCTCGCTGAGGCTCATTAGGTAGTAGCTTGGTGAACGCATGTTTGCCAGATGGATATAGGGTGAGTGGCTGTAGGCGTGGAGTAACAGAACTTTGAGTCTAAGCGCATCTTGCTGTGTTGACGGCTGAGATGAAGAAATCTGATCAAGTAACAGACGCACCTGAGGTACGTATAAAGCTTGTCCCTTTGATTCGACCTTTACATCAAAGAAGGTATTTACCACGCTCACCAATGTGAACAAGCTCGCTAGAACCAGCGCAGAGATGGATAAAAATCGCTTAGACGGTTTGTTACTATGGCGAGGCTTGTCTCTCTTGAGTCGATTATCTGAATGGGAAACGTTGCTTGTTTGTTCAACTAATTGAACATAATTGCTAGCAATATAGTAGCCCCTTTTCGGGTAAGTCACGATCAACTTAGTCGAGTCTATATCAGGAACATTTTCGCGCAGTAGGTTGCGTAGTAAGCTAATACGGTTAGTGACCACATTTTTAGAGATGTACTGACTGTCCCAGACTTGTTCAATGAACTGTTCAATAGACGTAGGTTCGCCAACATTTGATAGTAGTACTTCCATTAAGGCGACGTTACGTGGCTCTAGTGCAATTTGCTGACCGTCATTGGTCAGAGTTTTATCTTTGGGATCATAGATTAAGTGGGCAATAGCAATATGCTGACCACTTTGTTTGGCCTGAGCGAGTAAGTTCATAGAAGTTACTTAGAGAGCAAAAAGACGCCGTGCATTCTACAAAAAGTTCATTGTTAGTTATAGAGTGCTTGGCGCCGAAGTAAACGCGTCTCATTTTTGAGACGCTCGGTGCGTTAGGGCAATGACACCGAGTTGAATCAGGTTAGAACTTGTAAGTGGCGTTAATGTAGCCTTGGTTTGACGAATTGAATTTAGCTAGTGGTTCGTCGCCAACTTTATGCTCGTTGCCAGAGTAGTAGTTGAAACGGTAGCCCGCTTCCAAACCAAAATGATCGGTGAACATATATCCCATACCTGCGTTAAGACCATAGGTCAGGCCTGAGTTTTTGCTGGCTGTGGTGTCCGTACCAAAGCCCGGGATTGTCACACTTGTCTCTAACTCGCTTTGGTAAAAACCAACAGAGCCACCTGCTAGTAGGTAGAAGTTATTATTCAGGTGATAAACATAGTCGCTACCAGCACCAAACTGATAGCCCTCTAACTGGAACTTAGTTCGGTCGCCGTCAAACAGGTCTAGATAAGTCAGTTCGTTCTTACCGTTGTATTGTAAATAACCATAGACGCGGACATTCTCGTTCAAGTAAGAACCCGCTTTAATTGCCAGTGCTCCAGCGTTATCTAGATTATCAGTGATCTCTTTAGCGGCAGGATCGGCAACCGAAGTATTGTATCTACCACCAGCTAACTCTACCGCTACGTAAGGGGAGTTGGCAAAAGTTGGTAAAGAGACAACAGCAGCTGTCGCAGCAATAAGTAGATGTTTACGCATAATAGTTCTCAAATGTATCCGATATAAGTGTTTAACTGTGCATCTCAGGTTATGTGTCGATGCAGCCAATCTTGAACACCACCACAGAGCAGGGCGTTGTTCAGCGGAAGAGAAAGTTATCTGAGGACAGGTAAGAATGCTAAAAACAAAACTACACGGAGTTAAACTTGATCTACATTTAGATCTATATGTTTGATTATTAAATAATAAAAAGCGCTTTCACCAGCAATGCTGAAAATGAAAGCGCTATTCGAATAAGGTCAACAGAATGGGTTATTGGTGGCCTTGATAGTGGCGATACTCAAATACTTGTCCTTGTTCATTAAAGGCATAGACCGAGTACTCGTCTTGTTTATCACCATATTCCATCCCTGGCGAGCCCATAGGCATACCTGGAACCGCTAGACCTTTGGCATTGCGCGGTGGGTTTTCAAGGAAAGCTTTGATGTCTTCTGCCGGGATATGACCTTCGAAAACGTAGCCGTTGATCTCTGCAGTATGGCAAGAGGCAAGCTCTGGCGTAATGCCTAGTGTTTGTTTAATTGGGTTCATATTTTCATGCAGTTTTTCTTCAACGGTAAACCCCGCCTCTTGCATGTGTTTGGTCCACTCGGTACAGCAACCACAGTAAGGTGATTTATGGTTAAGTACGTCAGTGGCCAGTGCTGAACCGGAAACAGTGGCCAGTAAGGTCAGAACTAAGGTTTTTTTGTTCATAGTCACCTCTAAGATGTTTTAAAAAGTCGTAAGCGGTTGGCGTTGCTCACCACAGTGATGGAAGAGAGTGCCATTGCTGCACCGGCAATAACCGGACTGAGCAGAAATCCGAAGGCAGGGTAGAGTACGCCAGCAGCAATGGGGATGCCCAAAGAGTTATAGACGAAAGCACCAAATAGATTTTGCTTCATATTACGTACTGTTGCTTTAGAAAGCTCAATCGCGTTGACGACGGCGAAAGGAGAAGAGTTAAGCAGTGTCATTTGAGCGCTTTCTATCGCTACATCACTGCCGCTCCCCATGGCAATACCAATATCGGCGAGCGCAAGGGCAGGGGCATCATTGACGCCGTCACCAATCATCGCAACACGGCGCCCTTGTAGTTGTAACTGCTCTATGTGGCCTGCTTTCTCATCCGGCAAGACTTGTGAAATCACTTGTTCAATGCCCAGCAGTGTGGCAATCGCTTGGGCAACAGTTTGGTTGTCACCAGTCAGCATGATGGGGGTGATGTTGTTGGCTTTTAAACGTTCAATGGCGAGTTTGGCATCGGTCTTTACTGGGTCGGCGATCGCGATGACCCCAGACACCTTCGCATCAATACTCACTACGACAGGTGTCCATGCGCAGCTTAAATAGCGCTCAATCACTTGCTCTACACTCGACAAATCCCAAGCGTGTTGCTGAGCATAGTTAAGTGAGACAATAGCGACTTGCTGACCATCAATTTGGCCCAGCACCCCTTGTCCGCGACGATTGTCGAAATGACTCACTGGGTAGAGACTCAACTGTTGCTCTGTTGCCTTGGCCACGATGGCTTTGGCCAGCGGGTGCTCGGAGTGCTGCTCAATTGAAGCCGCCATCGAGAGTAAACGCTCACTATCTTTATCGGTGGCATACAGGTCTTCGACCGCAGGTCTGCCCTGAGTCAAGGTGCCTGTTTTATCAAACACCACAGTGTCTATCTTACTGGCGGATTGTAGTACATCGGCATCTTTAATCAGTATTCCCATTTCAGCGGCTTTACCGACACCAACTGTAACGGATAAAGGGGTTGCCAAGCCAAGCGCACAAGGGCAAGCAATAATCAGAACGGTAGTGGCAACGACTAACATATAGCTTGCCTTTGGCTCGGGACCGACGGCAAACCAGATCGCTGCGGAAAGTAACGCGATGGCCACCACCACTGGCACAAAAACTGAAGAGATTTGGTCGGCCAACTTTGCGATCGCAGGTTTACTACTTTGCGCTTCACGTACCATAGTGATGATGCGTGATAACATGGTATCACTTCCAACGCCAGTGGCTTTAAACAGTAAGGAACCGTCTTGGTTTATGGTGCCCGCTGATATAGGGTCGCCTGATGATTTAGCGACGGGCAGTGGTTCTCCGGTGAGCATCGATTCATCGAGATAAGAGTCACCCGAGATGACTTCTCCATCAACGGGGACCTTTTCACCTGGCCTGACACGTAAAGTCATACCGACCGTGATAGCGTCAATCGCAATTTCACTGTCCCCATTGTCGGTGACTTGAGTCGCGGTTTGTGGTTGAAGGTTGATCAGTGCTTGCAGCGAGCGGGTCGTCTTGGCCTTGGCTTTGGCTTCGATGTAGTGTCCGAGTGAGATCAAACCAATGATCATCGCACTGGCTTCAAAGTAGACATGGCGTGAAGCCGCAGGAAACCATTGAGGAAAGGTCACTACTAGGATAGAGAATAGCCACGCTGACCCGGTGCCTAATGCGACTAAGCTATCCATAGTGGCACGCTTGTGGGTGAGCGCTTGCCATGCATTGGTAAAAAATGAACGTCCAGCCGTAGCCAGTAACCACAGGCACAGCGCGCCAACTGCTCCCCACGCTAACTGATCTTGGTTGTTGCGAATCATCATATTGCCACCAAGTACGCCCCATAGCATGAGTGGCCCCCCAATGAGCATGCCGAAAATTGCGCTGTTTTTATGATGGCGTTGAATGGCGTGCTGCTGTTCGAGTTGTTGCTGCTGCTGAGTCGCAGGATCGTCTACTACTCTGGCGTGATAACCCGCCTCTACGCTTGCCTGGGTTACTTGCTCGACGATTGAATTAGGCTGGAGGGAGCTGAAAACGACTGCACTTTGTTCGGCGAGATTGACTTGAACTCGCTCGACGCCGTTCACAGACGCTAAGGCCTTTTCAACCGAAGAGACACAGCTCGCACACGTCATTCCAGAGATCAATAGGTGCAGTGTGGATAGGGATTTCTCTGATGTCACAGAGCTTGCTCGCTCGGGCTGGCTATCGACTGCTAACTCTTCAATGGCACCTGCGGGCGAGTGGTCGTTGGCTTGATAGCCCAAGTCACTAATTAGACGTTGAATCTCTTCGGCTGAGTGAAGGGTGTCGATATCCAAATCAGTTTTAGAAGCTTCAAAGTGAATGGTGTGCTTATCTTGCTCCAGCGCTTGGTTGAGCTTGGCAACACATTTACCACAGTTAAGCCCAGATAAATGAAAGTGATAGCGATGCCCTGCCTGATAACCGAGTGATTCAATGGTATGGGTAATGGCATGCAACGGACTGTCACTTTCTAAAGCGATCATTGTGGAAGACAGCTCAAGTATTGTGACTTGATGATCTGCGTTCAACGCCTGTTCAACTTTGCGCGCGCACCCCATGCAGTTTAAGCCAGATAGGGGGATTTCAAACCTTGTCATAATCGACACCTCGCATTGCTACTGTCGTTAAGCCTAAACCTTGCCGCAAGGGTAAGGTCAAGTGAGAAAAACAAAACGTTAAAACTCTTTTGGTTAGTCCTAGGTATCACTTTGATCTTGCGAGACATTTCAAACTTTTTTATTCCGTTTTCTAAAGTTCCGTAAATCATTAAAAAATGGCTTTGTGTTGGCTCACACGTAGCAAGGGAAGTCGTACTTAGACGATAAATATTCCATGAAATTGACGTTTTTGTTGCTTGATGTTTTTGTTTAAATGATTGTTTTTATTTGATTTATCTATTTTTTGAACTTTCTGATTTGAGCGAGTTCAGGTTTTTCTTTGGCCCAGTTTGTCGGCGAAAAATAGTTTGTCACCATGCACCTGTCCATAAATAACGTCCCTCGAAACGGCGAGTTAGAACTGTGAGAGGGACAAAGAAAATTCATAAAATGATAGGGGTTAATTCTTATGTCTCACTTTAAAAAGACGCTGCTTGGCGCGGCAATCGCGGCCACTACCTTGGCCGCTGGTACTGCGCATGCATACATGATTGGCGATCCAAATGATGCGAATGTCGAAGTATACGGCGTGGTATCTATCTCTGCTGTCGATTACGGAGCGTCTAATGCGACCGGTCCAGACGACGGTTGGTCGCTTGAAAACGAAACACGTATTGGCTTTCGTGCTGCTAAGGCGATGACGGACAATGTTACGGCGTTTGCTCAAGTAGAGTCTGGCTGGGTATTAGACTACGGTGCAGACTTAGGTAACCGTGATACTTTCGTTGGCTTGCGTGGCGACGATTGGGGACAGGTGCGTTTTGGTCGCATGCTAACACCTCTTTATGAACTCGTAGACTGGCCATACTCTGCATCAAACTTAGGCCGCACATTTGACCGTGCATGGCGCAGCGGCGAGCGTTACCACTTTGACCGTAAGAGCCAAATGGCTCGCTACGATTCACCAATGTTCGCAGATAAGGTTAAGTTCAGCCTAGCGGGGGGCAACGGCAGTGAAAATCACGAAGACTCCAACTTCTTTGGCGGCTCGATCACACTGACTCCTGTTGACATGCTGACGTTGCATGCGGCATTTGAGACGGCGAAAGGTACCACCTTTGAAGGGGGAGAGGAAGGTCATTGGGATACTAACAACGCAACGCCAGACGTCCCAACTTGGGACCCAGGTAAAACGGCATCGATTGGTGACACTGACTCCTATTTTGTCGGCTTCGAACTTCGCCCAATGGATAACTTTAATATTCTAGGCGCATACAAAACAGGATCTTACGATTCAACCAATGGCGGTGGTGACTATAGCTATACCAAACGTGAAATCGACGCATATTCTGTTCAAGCTAACTACTTCTTTGGCAATGCGAATATTCGAGTGGGTTATGCAGACCAAACGGGTAAGCAAGATGGCTTAGACAACAAAGACATGGACTCCACGTCTATCAGTGGCGAACTGGGTTACTCCTTTAACTCTGTTTACACCTTTGTTCGTTTGACTCAACAAGATGATGCTTCGTTCGACAACGACCTGATGGTTCGTATCGGTACCGAGTGGACATTCTAATCATTGAAAAATAAAAAGGCGGACACAGTGTCCGCCTTTTCCGTTTGAAAGTGTGAGGAAAAGGGAATGAAACAACTTATTCTAACCGTGGCTTTGTTGGTCATGAGCGGCATGACGTGTGCTCAAGTGATCATTCAAACCGATAGTCGAGTAGAAATTCTCGCAGTCAATCAGCCGCTCAACCCAGTGCCTAAGACAGCGAAAGGTGACCTGAGCATGGCTAATGGTCAACAGCAGCTTTTGTTACGTGTGACTGCCATGGTGGATGGCAATGGGGGGAAGAGAAAATTTCATTCCCACCCTATGGTCGTTCGCTTTGAAGCAAACAATGAGACGCTGCTATTTACCACGCCTTTCGCGATTCGTGACCAGCGTGGGGTGGATAAGTTTGAAAAGAATCCGACGGTGAAAGTCACCCGCAATGGTGAGCCAGTCCGCATCGTGATGGACCAAATTGCCAACCAATCTTTCGCTTTGATTAACGATTATGATGCGATGTTAGCCGAGTATAATCGGACGGGGGGTGTGGCTGCGATACCACAAGATTTAGCCTCAAATACGATTCACAGCCGCAGCACGGTACCAGAGTCACCTCCACGAGAGTCAACGGGGGATCTGCCAGTATTGAAGCAAATTGAGGCCGATTTTTTGTCGATGACGCCAGAGCAACGCCAGGCGTTTATCTCTTGGGCGGTAAAACATATTAACGATTGATTGTAGATTTGCATATCGGTGCTAAAATAACGCGCAATTTTGGCACTGCCCTCGTAGAGTTAGGGCGTGCGGTCATTTAGACAATCAAGGTATTTATACATGACGGTTAAAACTCGTTTTGCTCCTAGCCCAACAGGCTACCTTCACGTTGGTGGTGCGCGTACTGCACTTTACTCATGGCTATACGCTAAAGCTCAAGGCGGTGAATTCGTTCTACGTATCGAAGATACCGACCTAGAGCGTAACTCTCAGGAAGCGGTTGATGCGATCCTAGAAGGCATGCAATGGATGGGGCTTGAGTGGGATGAGGGTCCATATTTTCAATCGAAGCGTTTTGACCGATACAATGAAATGATCGACAAATTGCTTGCTGAAGACAAAGCCTACAAGTGTTACGCATCTAAGGAGCTGCTTGAAGAAATTCGTGCAGAGCAAGAGGCGGCGAAAGAAATGCCACGTTACGATGCGAACCATCCTAAAATCGTTGCGGCCAATGCAGCGGCAAAAGAGGGCGATGCGTATGTGGTTCGTTTCCGTAACCCAAAAGAAGGCAGCGTAGTATTTGATGACCAAATTCGTGGCCGTATCGAAATCGCAAACAGCCAGTTGGATGACTTAATCATCCGTCGTACTGACGGCGCACCTACTTATAACTTTGTCGTCGTTGTCGATGACTGGGATATGGGCATCACGCATGTTGTTCGCGGTGAAGACCACATCAACAACACGCCGCGTCAAATCAACATCTATGAAGCACTCGGTGCGCCAGTGCCAACATTTGCTCACTGTGCAATGATCTTGGGGGATGATGGTGCGAAGTTGTCTAAGCGTCATGGCGCGGTTTCAGTGATGCAATACCGCGATGAAGGTTACCTACCCAACGCACTGAATAACTATTTAGTCCGTCTAGGTTGGTCTCATGGCGATCAAGAAATCTTCTCTCGTGAAGAGATGATTGACCTATTTACGCTTAACGCGATCTCTAAATCTGCGTCGGCATTTAACACAGAGAAGCTACTGTGGTTGAACAACCACTACATCAAGACGTCTGCACCTGAGTACGTGGCCGAGCATTTACAATGGCACCTAGATAACCAAAAACTAAACGTAGCAAACGGCCCGGCAATCACTGAAGTGATCAAGCTAGTTGGTGAGCGTTGCAACACGCTCGTCGAGTTGGCAGAGCAAATTCGCTACTTCTACGAAGACTTTGCTGAGTTTGAAGCCGGTGCTGCTAAGAAGCATTTACGCGGCGTGGCTAAAGAGCCTTTAGAGCTTGCTCTAGCGAAAGTTGAATCTTTAGCAGAGTGGACAACCGTAAACATCAAACAAGGTGTTATTGCCGCTGTGTGTGAAGAGCTTGAGATTGGTATGGGCAAAATCGGCATGCCGCTTCGCGTTGCAGTTACGGGTGGCGGTCAGTCGCCTTCCGTAGACGCGGTTATGGAGCTGATTGGCAAAGAGCGTTGTATCGCTCGCATCAAGATGGCACTGGCCTTTATCGCAGAGCGCGAAGCCAACGCCTAACCTCGGCACAAAGAACAACCGCAGCTTACACGCTGCGGTTTTTTTGTGCCTTAGTTTTGATGTTTGGCCAGGCTAACCAAATGGCCGCGCTATTTTTGAGGTTGGCTAGTCAAAGTTTTGTTAACTGTGCCGCACTATTATTGTTTTTGTATATGCTTAAGTGGCACGCTAGAGAGTGTGGCTATCGTTTATTGTCTCTTGGTAATGGTGGGTCACTCAATTTGATAAAAGAATAAACAAGGTAGGAAGAGTATGAAAAAGTTAGCAGTGGTGGTATCGAGTGCATTGATGATGGCATCAACCGCAACCAATGCGGAGCTTTATCTTGGTGCCAAAGCCGGTAAGTCTTGGTTAGATGATGCCTGTACATCAGCGACGGCCATTTGTGATGATGAATCTATGACGGCTGGGGTATTTGCTGGGTACGAATGGTTAGACTTTCTATCCATCGAAGCCGGATACGACTATTTGGGTGAGTTCAGCGCAGCAGAGTTTAGCGATGAGAAAGTTCATGCGTACACGTTGGCGCCTAAGGTCAACTTAGCGTTAAATGAAGATTGGTCTTTATATGGTAAGCTCGGTGGGGCGCGCGTAGACTATGGCAATCACTATGATAATTCGTTTCTTGGCGCGGTTGGTTTTGAACTTGACTCTCACAAAAATGTCACCGTACGGATTGAGTACCAACGCCTCACTGATGTCAGTAATCCTTGGGTCACAGCAAAAGCGAATAGCGCAACACTAGGGTTGGTGTATAAATTTGGCGCTAGCCAACCATCATCTGCTGAACCTATGGTTATGGAAGAAAAGGTGGTTGAGGAAGTCGTTGAGGCGACACCTGAGATGGAGGCCGCTCCGGTGGTTAAAACCTTCCAAGCTCAGGTTATCGACTCAGGCGCTTTTGCCCTCGATAGTGCAACGCTCAAACCAGAAAGCCAGCCGGTGCTTGATGAGCTTGTGAGCTTTATGAAGCGGTTTCCTCAATCGACCGTTGTTGTGACTGGTTACACCGATTCGTCTGGCTCGGCTGCATACAACCAAACACTGTCTGAAAAGCGAGCTCAATCGATCGCGACAGCTTTGATTGAGCAAGGGATTGAACCTGAACGTATCAACGCATCGGGGCAAGGAGAAAACAATCCAATTGCAACCAACGATACCCCTCAAGGGCGAGCGAAGAATCGTCGCGTAGAAATTTTCGTGCCTGAGTTCGAATACCAAGAGTAGTCGCTCCTCTGGCCCTCGATAATCAAAAGCCTTGGTCGGCGACCAAGGCTTTTTTCTGTCTGTTTGACTATTTAAGGTCGATACTGTTTAAACGCCCCATAAACTCAAGGATTTCTAAGTTGTCTTTGTTCGCTTCTAAGAGCGCTTTTTTCGTTTTGGTGTAAGCGGCGAGCCGACCATGTTTTTTAATCGAGCAGACGACACTGCGATAGATAAGCTTGCCATTGGCATCATAGTTGCGCCATGCGGCAATGTAGCATTCGTCCTTCGCGTCTGGATTCTCTTTGGTTGGTCTGGGTTTAAAAATGATCTTAGGCTCAAGAGAATGTGGAAGGCGGGTCATTAAATAAGGGTCTTTTAGTAGCTTACGCCAGAACTTGCCCCACATTTCGCTGCCCAACTCGTTTCTAAGCTTAATGGCCTTTTTCAGGCCTTTTTTTTCACCGATGCGGATGTAACCGACGGAGCGGTGCAACACCTTGTCGTCAGGCGTATGAATATGGATTTTGAACGCTGTCTTAGCTTTTGAAATAAAGCGGTGGCCCGTGTTAGTTTCTAGATTACTCTTCTTCATAGCCTGGCTATCGATAACTTTGTTAATAGATATTCTAGATGAAACTTGCCAAATCGTGAAGACATCTGAAAACAAAGAGCCACAACTGATGAACAGTCGTGGCTCTAATATGTGGCGCTCCCGACAGGATTCGAACCTGTGACCTGCCCCTTAGGAGGGGGCCGCGCTATCCAGCTGTGCCACGGGAGCATTCTTTTATGATACTGATTCTTAATAAAAAGTTAAGTACCTAAATGTCTATTTACAACTGTTTGTGCATCACGTCGCCAATCTGGATGCTGCCTGCAAGCTCGGCTTGGTCGACAGTCAGCTCTGCTTCATTTTCATACACTCGAGATACGGTCAGCGTAATATCGGTTTCGCTTACTTTGTTGCGTGGTAAGCCTCGTTGATCGATGAACGATCCCGTATGCCATAGATGCAATTTGTCACCTTCTTGAACGCCATGGATACGCCCAAGATCCATGGTAATGGTATTGCCCCACTTGGCGACCACTTCGGGTAGCGTGATTTTACATGAAATCTCTGACTCGAGATCGAGCATGATATTGCGGCTTACTCGTAGCATCATATCGCCGTAAGTCGACGCCCAGAAGCGTGCACTGCGCGTATCTACCTGGCTGGTTTTAGCAAAGGGCCAGCGCGCCACTTCGCGATAATTGCGATTGTAGACTTCGTTGCCGGTTTTGCCGTCATAGACAGTCATTTCTAGTGCGAACTGGCGGTTAATAACGTCGTCGCCTAACAGTTTACTTTCAATCGTGGCGGTTAAATCAGTAATGACGCCGCCTATTATGTATTGAGCGCCAGTGTCTTCGGCAATCATCTTCAGTCGTTCTGGAAAGCGTTTATTGATCTCAAAGTCTGTGGTGCCAACAGAGATAAAGTTGCTTGACTCCTGATCCAGCTGTCGGTTGATCACTTTGGCAAAGTCATCTCCGAGGTCATAAACTTGGCCCATTACCGCTTGTTGTGGTGAGGCAATATCGACATTGCCGACCAAAAATGTCTTTTTATACTGACTGACGTGGCAACCCGTTGCCGATGGGTAGATATCGATTCGCGCCCTTACAAACATGGTCCCACGGCGCACCATCTGCTCTTCTACGAGAATGTAACGAATTTCGCTGTTGGTAAATTGGTATTCGGTGCGGCTACTCTCCAGTAGTGGGCGTAGATTCGCAATACTGCCGATGTCGGCGCCTGAAAAGCTAACGGCTTTATACAACGCATCTTCCAGAGCATGAATACGTGCTACCTCTTCAGAGGAGACAACGGTCGCTGAACCTGTCACTTCATACCAACCCGCAGACACAGCATGACTCCACAAACTAATGGAGAGCGTAGAGAGCAAGATAAGCAGAGATTTTTTCATGTTTATTTACCAAGTTGGTTCATTTTTTGCTTAATATTTTTTAGCGGATTTGGGCGTTGCTTTTCAAAATGATCGCACAGGATGAAAAGCAAAGAATGTTCCACTTTTAGAAGAGAGCGAAAAGATTCGACATTCTAAGCCCTAATGTATCGGAGATTAGAGAATGAAAAGATGGCTATCGCTAGTGCCCGTGGTGTTTCTCACTGCCTGTGCCTATGCTCCCATTTATAATGGTAAAGAACCTTACCCGGGTTCGCAGTTTTTGTTGATGGAAAGTCCGCGTCATACTCTTGACTTTTTTGTCGAAAGCATGACAGAAGACTTAATGGTTTCGAACACCAGTGTGTCTGCACGCACCCCGATTGCGGTCACCTCTTTTGTTGATTTGCAGAATATGGACGCGACAAACTGGTTAGGGAACTCAGTGTCTGAAGGTTTTATCCATCAGTTCCAAAGACGCGGCTTTAAAGTGGTCGACTTCAAAACGACCGGATCCATTCAAGTAACGCATCAAGGTGACTTTGCTTTTAGCCGAGATTGGAAAGATCTCGCTCAAGAGCAAGATATCCAGTACGTTCTGACGGGAACAATGCTTCGCCAAGAAGGTGGGGTGCTAGTGAACGCTAGAGTGGTGGGGATGCAATCGCGCGTTGTTGTTGCGACAGCACAAGGCTTTTTACCTGCTGATCGTATCGGTCGAGATCTCGATACTTTGAACAGCATTCGTACTCAAGATGGTGTGTTGATTCGTTCAGATCCGACCATTACTCAACCATATACTGTTATTTTGCGTCCATAGGGAGATCACATGAAAAAGCTATTACTCCTCGCGTTCGCGTTGGTTATGGTTGGGTGTCAACCGCTTAATAATATGCGTCCTGACGATTTTCTCACTGCAGTCGGTTACGCCAGCATCAGTGAGCAGCTAGGCCGGAACGAGGAAGAGAAGCAAGTGCGTGCGATGCGTGCTTCTAAAATCGATGCGTACCGAGAATTGGCCGAGCAGGTTTATGGCATGCGTGTCAGTGGCCGAGCAGACCTTAAAGATCAGCGACTAGGTACTGAGCTAACTTCGGGAGCGGTGGACGGTGTGATTCGTGGTGCCGAAGTGGTACGCAGTTATAAAGTGGGTGACAGTTATGTGACTGAGCTGCGCCTCGATATTGAGAAAATGAACAAGCTACGTGACTACGGTGAAGTTCAACAGGTACCCGAGAAAAGGCAACAAACACTATTCTGATCGAATGACTCTCCTCCGACTACAAACAAAAAGCGGCAATCTTGGATTGCCGCTTTTTGTGTTACTTGCTATTGATTAGGCTTTGATATTGGTGCCCAAGGTCGTCACATTTTTAGTTTGACCTTCGGCGGTGTATGTCATGCCGAGTTTACCCTGAGATTGCTGCATCAGATTGTTGAGTTTATTGAAACTGAGTTGCGCACGTTGTAGGGCTTCGCCATTGATATCGTTTTTCTGCTGACATTCGCTGACCAAATCACGAATTTCATCGACCAGAGGGCTCAACTCTGGATCGGAATTCAAGTTCTCGACGTCAGGGTGACGACGAATACGTTCGTCCGTTGTCTGCAATTGTTCAATCAAAGTGATTTTTTGTTTGGCACACTGCTCGATTTCTTTAGACGCTCGGTTTGCTATCGCATGCTTTTCTTGCTCAAGGACCTGACTTAGCTCCTGAGCGTTTTTGTGCTGAAACTCGATTAAACCTAATAGTGCCGCCATAATCTAATTACTCGCCGTTTACAGTCCGCCAAGTTCTTTTTCGAACTTCATCATGTTATCTGCAAGTTTTTCTGGATTTACGGTGTAAGATCCATTGGCAATCGCTTCTTTAATTGCGGCCACCTTCGCTTGGTCAAAGCTTGGCTGGGCAGCCATTTGAGTATGCATCTCGCCCATCGCTTTACCCTGTGAGCTAAGTGAAACCGCATCTTGAGCGACGCTGGATTTTTTTGCTGAGTCAGAACCACTTGTTGGACTGCTTTCATTACGCACGGAACTTCGCGTTGAAGTCGAGAGCGGTTGTCCCGAGCGTATGTTATCGATACCTGCCATATTTGAGCCTTTTTTTAGATAGATACTTGTACTGTCAATATCGACAATCGCAGCGCAAACTTTAGCTTTTTTTTCATTCAGCTAAAACACCACGGTTACTTCAGAAATTCCAGTCACGCGTCCTTCAATTATACGGTTGGATTTACTATTTTTCACTCTTATCTGTTCACCGTGTGAACCATCTGTCAGTGCCACCCCTTTTGTGGTGATGGTCATCCCTAAGTTTGTTGCTTTAATGGTGACGGTTTCATTGCGACATACCACACAGATATCGCGTTGTTCAATGATTTCTCCTTCGCGGAGGTTTTTCTTGGTTTTTGCGCCGACAACGGCGTCAATTGAGGAAAAGCCTTGCCGCCTAAAGCGTTGCAGGTCTACCATACTAATAGTAACGTCTTGTGGCGAGATAAGTTGTCCGCGTGATAGCGCTGTGGTTAAAACCACTTGCGGGCCGGTTCGAGTCAAACGCACGGGCACATAAATACGCCAATTGTCGTCTGGACATTCTACGAGCACAGTAATATTACTTGCACTAGGATTAACAGAAGAAGAGGACGCGTTGAGCCCAGTCGGACAATCAGAGGCAAAAATCCGAGTATCGATATTGGCAGCTGAGGCTTCAAGTGTACCGCCTGAAGGCCATTCAACTGTCGAGACTATGTACTCCTCTGCAGCGAGTTGAATAGCTTCAATCTGGCTTTGTGTTGCAGATGTCGCTGAAAAACTAAAGAAAAACAAGAAAAAGCCGATAGACTTATAAAACTTTTTATAGAAAGCTCTACAATTAGTTATGGAAAACGAGCAGAAGGGTGATTTAGGATATTTCATTCTGTTTCTCATCTGTTTTCATCACGTAGAGTAGACTACCATTTTTTTGCATGAAGTTTGAGATGGAGATGAGCTTATGACGGGTATTCTTGATTCAGTGAATCAGCGTACACAACTCGTCGGTCAAAACCGATTAGAACTCCTAACGTTTCGCCTGATGGGGCGCCAACGTTACGGTATTAACGTATTCAAAGTAAAAGAGGTTCTTCAGTGCCCCAAGCTCACTTTAATGCCAAATTTACACCCTTTGGTTAAAGGGGTTGCCCACATTCGCGGCCATACCGTTTCCGTGATTGATTTAAGTTTGGCCGTCGGTGGTAGACCAACCACAGATGTCGACAAAGCGTTTGTAGTGATTGCCGAATTTAACCGTACAATTCAAGCTTTCTTAGTGACCTCGGTAGAGCGTATCATTAATATGCACTGGGAAGCGATTTTGCCACCGCCGGAAGGGGCGGGTAAATCGAATTACCTTACCGCGGTAACCAATATCGACAACGAATTGGTCGAAATCCTCGATGTCGAGAAGATCCTTGCAGAAATCGCACCAATTGATGAAACGATGGATGCATCGATCGGTGAAGAAATTGCTCAAGCCGAAACAGAAAAAGAGATTGTTCGTCGTATACTGATTGCGGATGACTCGACTGTTGCTCGTAAGCAGGTCGAACGAGCGATAACCTCGCTTGGTTTTGAGTGCGTGTCAGTTATCGACGGCAAGAAAGCATACGAAAAACTGACTGAAATGGCGGCAGAGGGCAGTATCTACGAGCAAATTTCACTTGTGATATCAGATATTGAAATGCCGGAAATGGACGGCTATACATTAACAGCAGAGATCAGACGTAATCCAGATCTGAAAGATCTTTATGTTATTCTTCACTCATCACTCAGTGGTGTGTTTAACCAAGCGATGGTGGAGCGAGTTGGCGCGAACTCATTCATCGCCAAATTTAATCCAGATGAGCTTGGTAATGCGGTAAAAGCTGCACTTACAAAATAAAAGAGACGTTAATGACAGCGATAACTATAAGCGATCAAGAGTATCGTGATTTCAGCCGCTTTTTGGAGTCACAGTGTGGTATCGTACTTGGTGACAGTAAGCAATACTTAGTGAGAAGTCGTTTGAGTCCACTGGTCACTAAGTTCAAGCTGGCCTCATTGTCAGATTTGCTCAGAGATGTTGTGACAGGGCGTAACCGCGAGTTGCGTGTTGCCGCAGTAGATGCCATGACCACGAATGAAACCCTCTGGTTTCGTGATACTTATCCGTTTGAAGTTTTAGCCAATAAGTTGTTGCCGGAAGTGGCGGCAAGCAAACGCCCGATCAAAATTTGGTCTGCGGCAAGTTCTTCTGGTCAGGAGCCGTACTCAATGGCCATGACCATTTTAGAAACTCAGCAACGTAAACCAGGCATGTTGCCGAGTGTGTCGATTACCGCCACTGATATTTCTGCAAGTATGCTGGATATGTGTCGCGCGGGGGTTTACGACAACCTTGCTTTAGGACGTGGTTTATCTCCAGAGCGCCGACGCAACTTTTTTGAAGATGCGGGCGATGGTCGAATGAAAGTGAAAGACAATGTTAAACGCTTGGTGAATTTTCGTCCGCAGAACCTGATGGACAGCTATGCGTTGTTGGGTAAGTTTGACATTATCTTCTGTCGAAATGTATTGATTTACTTTTCTCCTGACATGAAATCTCAGGTGCTTAATCAGATGGCCAACAGCCTAAACCCTGGTGGGTATTTACTGTTAGGGGCGTCTGAATCCTTGACCGGATTGACGGATAGGTTTGAAATGGTTCGCTGCAACCCAGGTATTATCTACAAACTCAAATAGCTTCCCCTTAACTATCATTTTCTTTCGCGCCCAGCAGACCTGCTGGGCGTTTTTGTATCCCTCTTTGCTTTACTTCTATACTCTTCGATGAGTCATTCCAAACTCTATTTGTGAGTAACACAAGTCAGTAAAGTTGGCTTAGTTATTGCTCTACCAATCACGAAAGCAAATTGATGGATATTTTTATAGTTGGTACGCAAATTGCTTTTACTTTTACAGTAACGGTCAGTTCTTTGAGTAGAGGTCAACATGGCTATTTCTTTTGACAACGCATTAGGTATCCACCAATACACGGTGGGCGTACGTGAGCGCAATGCTGAGGTGATTTCCACCAACATTGCTCAAGCGAACACGCCTGGTTACAAGTCTAAAGGGATGGACTTTCAAAAGGCATTACAAGCGGCAACATCAGAGGCAAGCATTGGGCTTAGCCGTACTGATAGTCGGCATATTCCTGCCTCTACCCGCGTGACAGGTGAAGTTATGTATCGTCTTCCGACACAGCCTGACACAGGTGATGGCAATACGGTGGATGTGGACTTGGAGCGTAATTTGTTTATGCAAAACCAAATCCGACACCAAGCATCACTTGACTTCTTAGGAAGTAAATTCAAGAACTTAACGAAAGCTATAAAAGGGAGTAACTAGATGAGCTTATTTAACGTTTTCAATGTCACTGGTTCTGCCATGAGCGCTGAATCTGTTCGTCTAAATACGACCTCGAGTAACTTGGCCAACGCAGACAGTGTTTCTAGCTCCGCTAAAGACACCTATAAAGCGCGCCATGCGGTATTCGGTGCTGAGTTAAGTAAGGCAAAGTATGGCCGCGACCATACGGTGCCGGTGAAAGTGATGGGCATTATTGAAAGCGACAAACCGCTCAGCGCGGAGTACAACCCTGATCACCCACTCGCGAATGACGAAGGTTATATCTATAAACCGAACGTTAATGTGATGGAAGAAATGGCCAACATGATATCTGCCTCACGCTCGTACCAGACGAACGTTCAAGTTGCAGATGCTAGTAAACAAATGCTGCTGCGTACGCTGCAGATGGGTCAATAGGAGATAGAGTATGGCCGGAGACATTAACAATGTTGGTCAAAGCGGCTTGTCCTATATTGACCAGCTTAAACAACTTCAAGAGAAGAATAAGCCGAATGAGACCACAGGTAAGCAAGATCTTAAACAAGAAGACTTCTTATCTTTGCTCACTAAGCAGCTTGCTCAGCAAGACCCGTTTAAGCCGGTCAGTAATGACCAGATGATTGCGCAAATGGCGTCTTTCGCGACCGTTGATGGTATTGGCAAAATGAACAATCAGTTCGAAACGCTCAATGCCTCAATGACCTCAAACCAGGCTTTGCAAGCGTCTTCCTTGGTAGGACGTGATGTGCTGGTTCCAGGTGCGGCTGGCGTTAAACAAGATGACGGCAGTATGGCTGCCATGGTCAAGCTTCCACAATCGGTTGATAACTTGATGGTAAGAGTCGAAGACCAAATGGGGCAGCTAGTTCGTACCTTCGATGTCGGCGCTAAACCTCCGGGTGACAGTCGCGTTGAGTGGGACGGCAAAGATCAGAACGGTAATCCATTGCCGGCTGGCAAATACAAGGTGAAAGCCTCGGGTTTGTTAGATGGGGCCGCGAAAGAGTTTGAGGTTTCGACCTATGCAAACGTCAATAGCGTCCTGTTAGGTAAAGGTGATGGTAACGTACTACTCAATCTGGCTGGCTTTGAGTCGCCAGTTCGACTTGCTGAAGTACTAGAAGTTGGCAAAGCGTAACTCTCAAGTAGATATGCTAGCTAGATAGGAGATTTTGGAATGTCATATGTTGCACTAAGCGGTTTATCCGCAGCTCAGTTAGATCTGAATACCACCAGTAACAACATTGCGAACGCGAACACGTTCGGCTTTAAAGAGTCACGTGCAGAGTTTGGCGATGTTTACTCAAATTCACTCTTTACTCATGCGAAAACGACGCCTGGGCAAGGTGTTCAAGCAGCGCAGGTTGCTCAGCAGTTCCATGAAGGTTCAAGTATTTATACGAATAACCCGATGGACTTGCGAGTGTCCGGCACAGGGTTCTTTGCTGTCGCTAAAGACAGACTCACACCGACCTCCAATGAGTTAACTCGAAATGGGGCATTCCACCTCAATAAAGATAACTACATGGTAACGGCCAATGATGAGTTTTTACTTGGCTACCAAGTTAACCCGGACACCGGTGATGTGCTCTCCTATGAGCCGTCGCCTATCAACATTCCAAAAGAGTTCGGTAAACCAAAACAAACGTCGAATATTGATGTGGGTGTTAACCTACCTGCAAATGGCGACCTCAAAGATCCGGCGCTGTTTGATTATACCGATCCAGAAACCTATAACCGTTCTACGTCATCAACGATTTATGACTCTATGGGGCAGTCGTACAAGCTGACGACTTACTACCTCAAAGATCAAAATCAGCCTAATACGTGGCAAACTTACTACACTGTCACCGACAGTGCGGGTGAGAAACCAATCAATATTGTGGGTGGTGATGCCACGAGCCCTACCGGGCACATCGGTCATACTATGCGTTTTAACAACGACGGCACACTGGCAAGCTTGAACAATGGACAAAACATTGTATCTGAACCATTAGGTGCGGGAGCAAACCCAGTCGACCTCAACGGTGCAGACGTCAATCAAACTCTGTCGTTCGGGCTTGATAGTGCCACTCAGTTTGCCGCACCATTCGAGTTGACTAAGTTTGATGAAGACGGGGCAACGACTGGCTTCTTGACCAAAGTTGATATCGATGAAAACGGCAGCGTTCTTGGAACCTACTCAAACGGTGAAGCGAACACTCTCGGCCGTGTTGCTTTGGTACGTGTTGCCAATGAGCAAGGTCTAGACAAGAAAGGTGGTACTCAGTGGGATGCAACTCAGATGTCGGGCGCGAAAGTCTGGGGTGAGTCGAACAAAGGTTCATTTGGTACCATTAACAGTGGTGTCCTTGAACAATCTAACATCGATATGACGCAAGAGCTGGTCGATTTGATTTCAGCACAACGCAACTTCCAAGCGAACTCTCGTTCTCTTGAAGTTCACAATCAAACTCAGCAGAACATCTTGCAGATTCGTTAATCCATTAACGATAGCGATAACGGGGGTAAGTGGGTGGCAAACATCTGCTTACTCCTTTGCCCCTGTGGCAAATGCTCTTATCTATCTTTTCCCCTCTTTTTTGCCGTACTTTCACCAACTCATTGAAAAACAGTTACTTTTAATAATGGCACACCAATTGCTTATATCACTGTGAATTGTGATTTTTGGAGCAAATTATGGATCGTGCACTGTTTCTCGCTATGAGCGGCGCCAAGCAAAACATGCAGGCATTGCAGCTCAGAGCGAACAACCTAGCCAACGTCAGCACTACGGGATTCCGTGCTGATTTAGCGCAAGCTCGCTCAATGCAAGCGTATGGTGATGGCTTACCAAGCCGAGTATTCAGTATGACAGAGCGCCCGGGACATAATTTCCAGCAAGGCAGTGTGATCACCACAGGCCGAGACCTTGATGTCACCATTCAAGGAGATGGCTGGATAGCGGTGATGGATAAGACAGGCAAAGAAGGCCTGACACGTAACGGTAACCTCAACATTGATGCCAACGGATTGTTAACCAACGGCAATGGCAACCTTGTACTAGGTGAAACCGGCGCTCCGATCACCTTGCCGATCCCCATCAGCAAAGTCGAAATTGGTAACGACGGCACTATTTCTGTGGTTCCTCAGGGAGCACCAGCGGATGCCATTGAGGTTGTTGACCGAATTAAGCTTACGCGTACCAATAATCAATCACTATTCAAAGATATTAACGGCTTGTTCCGTGCAAAAGATCCTAATGCGGCATACGAAGCGGATGCCGGTGTCAAACTGCTCACAGGCGCAATTGAGGGAAGTAACGTCAATGCGATTGGCGAAATGACTAACTTGATTGACTTGCAACGCCAATTTGAGATGCAAGTAAAAATGATGAGCACTGCAGAAGACATGGACAAAGCGTCTGACTCTCTGCTTCGTATGAGCTAATAGAATTTAGGAGAAGGTTATGCATCCGGCATTGTGGGTAAGTAAAACGGGCTTAGATGCCCAACAAACCAATATTTCAACCATTTCAAACAACCTAGCGAACGCCTCCACCGTTGGTTTTAAGAAAAGCCGCGCGGTGTTTGAAGATTTGTTTTATCAGAATATTAACCAACCTGGTGGTCAGTCATCGCAAAATACTGAGTTACCCAGTGGCCTTATGCTTGGGGCGGGTTCTAAAGTGGTGGCGACGCAGAAAGTTCACACCCAAGGTAATACTCAAACCACCAATAACAGCCTCGATATGATGATCGAAGGCGATGGCTTTTTCCAGATTTTGATGCCTGACGGCAACATTGGCTATACACGCAACGGTCAGTTTACCGTTAATGATGAAGGGGTGATTGTGACTTCTGGTGCGGGGTATTCACTCGAGCCTGAAATCGCGATTCCAGAAGATGCCATCAGTATCACGGTCGGCACTGATGGTGAAGTTTCAGTGCGGGTACGAGGCCAACAGGATAACCAAGTAGTGGGTCAGATCGCGACGGTCGACTTCATCAACCCGGGTGGGCTTGAGCCAGTAGGGCAAAACCTCTACTTGCCGACGGGCGCTAGTGGCGATCCACAAGAAGGAGTACCGGGTTTTGATGGTTTCGGCGAAGTAAGACAGTCGATGCTTGAAACATCGAACGTGAACGTTACTGAAGAACTGGTCAATATGATCGAAGCGCAACGTGTGTACGAGATGAACTCGAAAGTGATCTCGGCGGTCGACAAAATGATGAGTTTTGTCAATCAGCAACTTTAAGCTTCTACGGGGATAAGAGAATGAATCGATTACTCGCGCTATTGATAATGGTCGTCATGTCTGGCTGTACCATGTTAGAACCACCTGTAGAGACTCCCGATGTCGTTCAAGGCACGACCAATGTCGATGCGGTCGAAGGGGATAAATCTGAGCAGGAAAGTTCCGGTATGATCGATACGCTCCGCGGCAGGACTGATCCGGTTGCCGGTGATCCTGCTTGGGCACCAATTCACCCTAAACATCAGCCAGAGCACTACGCGGCAGAAACCGGGTCACTGTTCAATACGGCTAGCACCACCAGCCTGTACGATGACTACAAACCTCGCGGAATTGGCGACATCATCACAGTCACATTAGACGAGCAAACCAAGGCGGCTAAAAGCTCGGATGCCGACTTATCAAAAAATAACGATGCATCGATGGACCCGCTTGAAGTGGGCGGGCAGCAGTTAAACATCGGCGATTACAACTTCTCGTACAATTTGAGCAACGATAACAACTTCAGTGGCAGCGCAGCGGCGAATCAGAGTAATAGCATTTCAGGTTCGATTACGGTAGAAGTCATCGAAGTGTTGGCTAACGGCAACTTGGTCATACGTGGTGAAAAATGGCTAACGCTCAATACGGGTGACGAATATATTCGTCTCAGCGGTACCATTCGCCCTGATGACATCGACTATGAAAATACGATTGCTTCAACCCGTATTTCAAATGCGAGAATTCAGTACTCTGGGACGGGTACGCAGCAAGATATGCAAGAACCTGGCTTCTTGGCACGATTCTTTAATGTCTCTCTCTAATTCCATCTGATGCCGCTTTTTTGGCGCGAGCTCGGTGGCTAAGGTAAGAGAATAGGTAAGATTATGAAAAAGTGTGTGATCCTAATTACAAGCTGGTTGTTAATCGCGACAAGCGTGCATGCCGCGCGGATCAAAGATGTCGCGCAAGTCGCAGGCGTACGTAGTAACCAATTGGTCGGTTACGGCTTAGTGACTGGGTTGCCAGGTACCGGCGAGAGCACACCGTTTACCGATCAAAGCTTTAATGCCATGTTGCAAAAGTTCGGCATTCAATTGCCACCAGGCACCAAGCCGAAAACAAAAAACGTCGCCGCAGTATTGGTCACCGCAGAGCTACCCGCTTTCTCTAAGCAAGGTCAAACCATAGACGTCACCGTGTCTTCCGTTGGCGCGGCAAAAAGTCTGCGTGGCGGTACGCTGATGCAAACCATGTTGAAAGGTCTTGATGGGCAAATCTATGCCGTGGCTCAAGGCAACCTAGTGGTGAGTGGCTTTAGTGCCACTGGTGCCGATGGTTCTAAAATCGTGGGTAACAATCCAACGGCGGGGATGATCTCGAACGGTGCGATTGTTGAACGTGAAATACCATCCCCCTTTGGTCGCGGTGACTACATTACGTTCAATTTACTCGAATCAGACTTTACCACGGCTCAGCGTATGGCGGACGCGGTGAATAATTTCCTTGGCCCGCAAATGGCATCGGCGATTGACGCGACGTCAGTCAAAGTTCGTGCGCCGCGAGATGTCACGCAACGAGTAGCTTTTTTATCTGCAATTGAAAACCTAGAGTTTAACCCCGCGGATGGCGCGGCAAAAATCATCGTTAACTCACGCACTGGCACCATAGTTGTCGGTAAACATGTAAGATTGAAACCTGCAGCGGTCACGCACGGCGGTATGACAGTGGCGATTAAAGAGAACCTTAACGTCAGCCAGCCTAATGCGTTCGGTGGGGGGGAAACGGTCGTCGTGCCCGATACCGATATCGAGGTAACGGAAGAGCAAGGCAAAATGTTTAAGTTTGAGCCTGGTTTGACTCTTGATGATCTTGTACGAGCGGTTAACGAAGTGGGCGCGGCCCCTTCCGACTTAATGGCGATCTTACAAGCGCTGAAACAAGCGGGTGCGATCGAAGGACAGTTGATCGTTATCTAAGGAATGTAAAGATGATAAACAACGGCAATGATATTGGTTTTATTCACGACATTTCGAGCTTAGATAAGTTACGTCAACAAGCGGTAAATGGTGAAGAGGGCAGTGAGAAAGCTGCGTTGACAGCGGCGGCAAAACAGTTTGAAGCCATCTTTACCTCAATGTTGTTTAAATCCATGCGTGACGCAAACTCAACGTTTGAGTCGGGCCTGATGGACAGCCAAAACCAACAGTTTTACCGCCAAATGATGGATGAACAGATGTCATCTGAGCTGAGCTCTTCAGGATCTTTAGGGTTGGCAGATATGATTGTTGCTCAGCTTTCATCGGGTAACATTGAAAACCAAAGCGCCAACAATCGCAGCACCGATTTTGAAGCCTTAATGGATAAGGTCGATGCGGTGCGTAACGAACGCGCGCAGGCCACGACTGTTGAACCATCGGAGCCAGTACAGAGTTCTCGTTTTGACTCGCCAGAGTCTTTTGTCGCGTCAATGAAACCCTACGCTGAGAAAGCGGCGCGCGCATTAGGTGTCGATTCATCGTTGTTACTTGCTCAAGCAGCGTTAGAAACGGGATGGGGGCAAAAGGTAGTCAATAACGCCCGCACCAGCAGCAATAACCTTTTTAATATCAAAGCAGACAGAAGTTGGAGTGGTGACAAAGTTGCCACGCAAACGTTAGAGTACCATCAAGGTGTGCCGGTGAAAGAGCAGGCGGCGTTCCGTTCTTACTCTAACTACGAAGAGAGCTTTAACGATTACGTTCGTTTCCTCAATCAAAACCCTCGCTACACGACGGCACTGCGTCATGGTGGTAATGATGAAGCGTTTATTCGTGGCATTCATCAGGCGGGTTACGCCACCGACCCTACTTACGCGGATAAGGTGCTGCGCGTGAAACAGCGCATCGACCAGATGTAAAAGACTCACCTTCGGGTGAGTTTTTCGTTGGGCATGGACGTTGTCCTCTGCAGCGTATTGTTTTTAACTATCTCTTATCTCTGCTTTCTCTATTTGGCATATATATTGCTTTTACCTACTCAGACACTCAGTTTTTACTGATTTTTAAAGGTTTCTTTTGGGGGCAATATGGCGTCTGATCTTCTGAATCTTGGTGCGCAAAGCGTACTGACGGCTCAGAGACAACTGAACACCACAGGTCATAACATCTCTAATGTGAATACAGAGGGTTATAGCCGCCAGTCGGTGATACAAGGCACAAATATGCCGCGCCAATACGGTGGGGAAACCTACGGTATGGGTGTCCATGTGGAAAAAGTTCGCCGCTCTTGGGATCAGTTTGCCGTTAATGAGCTGAATGTTTCTACCACCAACTATGCCAACAAAGTCGACAACGAAGAGAATCTAGAGATGTTATCTAGCATGCTCTCATCGGTCGCTTCGAAAAAAATTCCAGAGAACCTCAATGAATGGTTCGATAGCGTAAAGTCACTCGCTGACAGCCCCAATGACGTCGGTGCCCGTAAAGTGGTGTTAGAGAAAGCCGACCTGATTACTCAAAATCTCAACGATTTCCACGAGACTATCCGCCGTCAGTCCGACGTCACTAATAAGAAGCTTGATCTCGGCATTGAGCGTGTGAACCAGCTCGCCCTTGAGATTCGAGATTTGCATCGTTTGATGATGCGCACTCCTGGCCCGCACAACGACTTGATGGACACGCACGAAAAGCTGGTGGCGGAGCTGTCTGAATACACTAAGGTCACGGTCACACCCCGTAAAAATGCGGAAGGCTTTAATATTCATATCGGCAATGGCCATACACTCGTGTCAGGGACCGAAGCCAGTGAACTGAAAATGATTGATGGCTACCCTGATGTTCATCAACGTCGCTTAGCTATGGTTGAAGGTAAGGGCATTAAAGCGATTACGACCAAAGACATAGACGGTAAGATTGGTGCCATGCTTTCAATGCGTGACGAAAAAATTCCGCAATTAATGGATGAGCTCGGTAAGCTAGCTACCTCATTCTCTTATGAAGTCAATAAGTTACAGTCGCAAGGTTTAGACCTGCGTGGCAACATTGGTGGGCTAATATTTACCGATGTTAACTCTGAGATTGTCGCGAAATCACGTGCGGTTATCCCCGCTAACTCTAATGCCGAGGTGGCGGTCTATATCGAAAATACGGCTGACTTGGTCGGTGGCGAGTACTCGTTGCAGTACACCGATGGCGACTATTACATTACCCGCCCCTCCGGTGAGCAGTTTGCTGTGCCAGTCGTGGATGATGCGATTACTCTCGATGGTTTACGGATTGAAATTCGCCAAGATTTGCAAGCGGGTGAACGTGTGCTTCTGCGACCAACACGTAGTGGCGCTGCGCAGATGAAGCTTGAGACCAATGATCCAAGCGATATTGCCGCGCAAAGTTATGAAGCATCGACGACGTTCGCTCAGGGCACAGCCAAGTTCCGCATTGAGCAAGCGGGCGACTTACGCGAGTTTGAGGTGGTGATTTCTCCCGATGGGACTCAATTTGCCGTCACCGATACCAAAGGCAATATTCTACTTCAACCTCAAGCGTACCCACCCTCAGGCGCGGTTACCGTGCAAGGGACCAGTTTTGAGCTGACAGAAGGCGCGTTGCCGAATGATAAGTTCACGGCAAACCTTGTCCCATCAGAAGGGGACAACGGTAACTTAAGAAAGATGCAAAACATTCAGACCGATAAAAAACTCAACGATGGTGAATCGACCATTTTAGATATTTATCACAATCTCAATACCGATGTGGGCCTGCAAATGTCGACGGCATCGCGCTTGACCGATGTTTCTCGGTTAGAGAAAGAGGCTGCGCAAGAGCGCGTCGCTTCAATTGCGGGGGTTAACCTCGATGAAGAAGCGGCCAATATGATGAAGTTTCAACAAGCCTATATGGCCTCGTCGCGGATTATGCAGGCCGCGAATGACACCTTCAATACGATTTTGGCATTGAGATAGGAGGCGTAAATGATGAACCGTATTTCCAGCTTCCATAACTATCAGTCAGTACAAAATGACCTTCGTCGTCAAGAAGCGA
Source organism: Vibrio sp. JPW-9-11-11 (assembly GCF_013369335.1). Lineage (GTDB taxonomy): Bacteria > Pseudomonadota > Gammaproteobacteria > Enterobacterales > Vibrionaceae > Vibrio. Next base: position 4,679 of record NZ_SZQJ01000006.1, on the reverse strand, counting down.
AAGTGCATCATAACCAAGCGCAGTTAGCATCGGGCAAGAAACTGATGAAGGCCAGTGATGACCCACTTGCGACCCACTACATCCAAAATATTGGTCAGCAGAAAGAGCAACTGCGCCAATACACAGATGCGATTGTTCTAACCCGCAACCGCTTAGAGCATCACGAAGTCATTATTTCGAACGCCGAGCAGTTTACTGATGAAGCAAAACGAACTGTGATGGAAATGATCAACGGTGCGTTATCACCAGAAGACCGCTTAGCGAAGCGCCGTGAAATCCAAGAGCTTGCCGCCAACTTTCTCAACTTGGTTAATGTACAAGATGAGTCCGGCAACTATATCTTTGCCGGTACCAAACCGAAGAACCAACCTTTCTTTCGAGATGGAAACGGCGAGGTGGTATACGCTGGGGATGATTACCAACGTAAGATGAAAATCTCGAACAGCCTTGAAATGCCTATTAACGATCCCGGCAGCAAGCTGTTTATGGAAATCGATAACCCGTTTGGTGACTTCTCTCCCCAGTACAACTTGCAAGAAGCTTCTGAGTTATTGCTAGAGCGAGCGATTAATTTGAATCCAGACGATAACTCTACCTACAAGGTGACTTTCGTCGATATGCCAGAAGGCAAATATGGTTATCAGCTGGAGCGTGATGGCTCTGTGGTTCAGGCCGATACATTTGATCCATCAAAAGGGATCAAATATGAAGATGTGACCATTCAGGTCAAAGGGCAAATCACTCGTGGAGATGAAATTACCCTAGAGCCTCGCCGCAGTTACAGTATTTTTGAAACGTTCAAAGAAGCGATGAAGTTATCTGAGGGGTCGGTATCGGATGCGTCTAACACCGCACAGTTACATCAGATAACCCAAGAGTTTCATGCTGCATTTATTCATTTAAACAAAGCACGTACCGATGTGGGTGCGCGTCTGAACACTCTTGATATTCAAGAAGAACAACATGACGACTTTAAAATGACCTTAGCTAAGTCTAAGAGCAATTTTGAAGATTTGGATTATGCCGAAGCGATTATTGAGTTTAATGAAAACTCGCGTGCGCTGCAGGCGTCACAGCAAGCGTTTGGTAAAACCAAAGACCTGACTTTATTTAATTACATCTAAGCTCAATGCCTTAAGTGCTGATGCCTTATGTGCGAGAAAGATGTAATGCCACGGGTGGCAAACGAGTGGCAAATTAGCGGCAATCAGGTTGCCGCTGGATTTGAATAGAAAATATTCGATCCGAATAAGGCCTGAACAAGTTATTTAAGTGACTAATATATTGGGACTTTTAAAAATCCCAATCAGGTTTCTTAAAATTGGCACACAACTTGAATTGTTTAGTGCAGAGTTGAACAAATAGGTTTTAAGTAGGTCACGAGCCTGCTTAGCAAGGCATTCACGGTCAGTGCTTCCAAATGAGACATAGCTGGCCGCTTCGCAAGCACTTGCGGACTCAATAGGAGAGCAAACTATGACCATTAATGTAAACACGAACGTGTCAGCGATGACCGCTCAACGTTACCTGAACAAAGCGACCGGTGATCTTAATACCTCAATGGAACGTTTGTCTTCAGGTCAAAAGATCAATAGCGCCAAAGATGACGCTGCGGGTCTACAGATTTCTAACCGCTTAACAGCGCAATCTCGTGGCCTGGATGTCGCGATGCGAAACGCCAATGACGGCATTTCGATCGCTCAGACCGCGGAAGGTGCGATGAACGAATCGACCTCGATTCTACAACGTATCCGTGACTTGTCGTTGCAATCGGCAAACGGTACCAACTCGGCTTCAGAGCGCCAAGCGCTGCACGAGGAAGTATCGGCTCTGCAAGACGAGCTGAACCGTATCGCCGAAACAACTTCGTTTGGTGGCCGTAAGCTACTCAACGGCTCGTTTGGTGAAGCATCATTCCAGATTGGTGCTAGTTCGGGTGAAGCGATCATCATGGGTTTGACCAGTGTTCGCGCGGATGAGCCACGCATGGGCGGCCAAAGTTTTATTTCTGACCCTGAAAAGGCGAAAGATAAAGACTGGGGCGTACCTGCCACTGCGAAAGATCTTAAGTTCGAGTTCACCACTAAAGAGGGTGAGGCGATCACGTTAGATATCATCGCCAAAGAAGGGGACGATATCGAAGAGGTGGCTACTTACATTAACGGTCAGACTGACAAGCTCAAAGCGTCGGTAGACCAAGATGGTAGGCTGCAAATCTTTGCCGCAGAGCCAAACTTAGAAGGTAACCTCAATATCTCTGGTGGGTTGGCGAGTGAACTTGGGTTGGAAGGCGGTGCTGGGGTGAAAACGACAGTACAAAACATTGATGTTCGCTCTGTGGGCGGCGCGCAAAACGCGGTAGGTATCGTGGATGCGGCACTGCAATACGTTGATTCTCAACGAGCGGATCTAGGTGCGAAACAAAACCGTCTCAGCCACAGCATCAACAACTTGGCTAATATCCAAGAAAACGTAGAAGCATCGAACAGTCGAATCCGTGATACAGACTTCGCGAAAGAGACCACCGCGATGACGAAAGCACAAATTCTGCAACAAGCGGGTACATCAATACTTGCTCAAGCAAAACAGTTGCCAAACTCTGCAATGTCACTATTGCAGTAGTGGTCAACGTCTTCACTAGCGTTAACCTAGACGTAGGGTTAGTGGAGGTGTGACGGCAAACATAGGTGATAAGGTTATGGAGTTCTCTCTCTCACCTGCTCCATTGCTGGAGTCACTTATGTAGCAGGCGGCCAAGCCAAGATCATTTCTCTCGATCTCCAATTGGTTTGGCTACCAAAATAGCCCCGGTTCTCTCAAAGGAAAAGGGGCTTTTCTTTTGCCCACGTAAAAAAAATAGCGCGTTCTGGGCTATTCTCTTCTTCAACGCAAGCGTTTGCTATCGGCGGTATACGTCAAAACTTTAGCAAGTTGTTTCATATTTGCTTGATTCATCAAGTTGCATTTAATCCCAGCTAATTTTCTCCTTTAAACACCAAATAGCTCTAAAGTTAATCAATTTTTAGTCGTTAATAAGGTTACTTTGAGAGAACTACTGGTTTACCGAGACGTCGGAAACCTGAACTCCGGTCTACGGAAATCAATAGGAGAAACCACTATGGCGGTTAATGTAAATACAAACGTTGCAGCAATGACAGCCCAGCGCTATTTAAATAGTGCGTCATCCGCTCAACAAGCGTCGATGGAAAGACTATCTTCCGGTTTTAAGATCAACAGCGCGAAAGACGATGCTGCAGGTCTACAAATATCAAATCGTTTGAATGTCCAAAGTCGCGGTCTAGATGTTGCGGTACGTAACGCGAATGATGGGATTTCTATGGCACAAACCGCAGAAGGTGCCATGAATGAAACCACCAATATCTTGCAACGTATGCGAGATCTATCACTACAATCTGCGAACGGCTCAAATTCGAAATCAGAGCGCGTGGCGATCCAAGAAGAGATCACCGCTTTGAATGATGAACTCAACCGTATCGCAGAAACCACCTCGTTTGGTGGTAATAAATTGCTTAACGGTACGTTTGCCACTAAGTCGTTCCAGATCGGTGCAGACAATGGTGAAGCAGTGATGCTCACGATGAACAATATGCGCAGTGATAACACCATGATGGGCGGTAACAGCTATGTTGCGGCCAATGGTCAAGGCAAAGACTGGGCGGTGCAAGAGGGTGCCAATGACTTAACTATTGCGCTGACCGATAAGTTTGGTCAAGAGCAAAATGTTACCATCAACGCCAAAGTTGGCGACGATATCGAAGAGCTGGCAACCTACATCAATGGTCAAACTGACCTTGTTAAAGCGTCGGTTGACGAAGATGGCCAGTTACAACTGTTCACCGATAACAATAACGTTGATGGCGTAGCGACCTTCGGTGGTAGCCTGGCGGGCGAACTGAGCATTGGTGAAGCGAAAGCGGTCACTGTCGACACCATTGATGTGACTTCAGTGGGTGGTGCGCAAGAGTCGGTGGCGATTGTGGATGCCGCGCTGAAGTTTGTTGATAGCCACCGAGCTGAGCTTGGTGCTTTCCAAAACCGCTTCAACCACGCAATCAACAACTTAGATAACATCAACGAAAACGTCAATGCGTCGAAGAGCCGAATCAAAGACACTGACTTTGCCAAAGAAACAACAGCATTGACTAAGTCTCAGATCCTGACTCAAGCATCGAGTTCTGTACTTGCGCAAGCAAAGCAAGCGCCCAACTCAGCGTTGGGGCTTTTAGGCTAAAAAGTTAATTTTTAGCACACTATAAAGTCATGACTTAAAGCAAAAATCCAGCTACTGCTGGATTTTTTTATTACTTACTGTAAGGGAACAAAGAGATAACACGCAAACGTGCTAGCAGAAAAAACAAAACCCAGCGCAAGGCTGGGTTTGATAATAATGGTGCGGAAGGAGAGACTTGAACTCTCACACCTTGCGGCGCCAGAACCTAAATCTGGTGCGTCTACCAATTCCGCCACTTCCGCAACTTAATTTATGGTTAAGAGAGCAATTGGTATAACTCACTTAACGTTGTATGCCTGACCGACTTATGGTCAACCATTCAAAAGAATGGCAGGGCTACCTGGATTCGAACCAGGGAATGGCGGCATCAAAAGCCGCTGCCTTACCGCTTGGCGATAGCCCTGCAGAAAACAACGATGTTGTTTCT